>NZ_JADNRN010000001.1 GCF_015595035.1 Marinibium conchae
AAGCTGAAGTATATGTACTAAGCAAAGACGAAGGTGGCCGTCATACTCCTTTCTTTAAAGGTTACCGTCCACAGTTCTACTTCCGTACAACTGACGTAACAGGTGCAGTAGAGCTTCCTGAAGGCGTAGAAATGGTAATGCCTGGTGATAACTTGAAGTTCCACGTAGAACTGATTGCACCAATCGCGATGGACGAAGGTTTACGCTTCGCAATCCGTGAAGGTGGCCGTACTGTAGGTGCTGGCGTAGTAGCTAAAATCCTAGACTAATATCTTTTCGAAGATAATAAGAAGGCGCTCATTGAGCGCCTTTTTTTTAGTCTGCAGCTTAAACTGAGCAATTCAAAGCTGCTCCTGAGCTTCCCTCGTGAATACCATCTCTATTGCGGTCTTTACTTAACTTTATTTTTCCCTGCAAACTGAGTGTCAGTTGCCGGGTAAATTCTAAGTCTCCCTCATCAGTACATATTTTAATACTTGCTGGGCTTGCAGTGACGCCACTTTCGTAAAACTTGATCATTCTGCGATTACTGCTCATCCTCAAGGTTTTTTCTACCGCTTCACTGCTAATCAATATGGCTTCGTCTGGATCTCTGTAGTCATTATAATTAAGATCAAAAAATACGATCTTAGGCACATTCCAGTCACTACCACATTGCTGATAGTCTGCAGCAGGGCACAACACAACTAGCCTTTCTTCATCTATTGCTTTAAAACGCGCAAACCGCATTAAACTGTTTATTTCATTCAAGTCTGAAGTTACTCTGGCATGTGTAATCATTTTTATAAAGCTTGGTATGCCCACTGTGCTTATAATACTAAGTATTGCTAGTACAATCATGGCTTCAACTAAGGTCAACCCTCGCATGTTACTCTGGCGACATATTTTCATTGTTCAGCCATCCTTGGCTTTTACTTCAACTATGCATCATTGTATGCTCTTACAACACTAACAAACACTGCGCTAAAGTTGTGTTTAATCGTCCATTTCTTAATTTACCAAACAGGCCCACATGCTTCCGATAGTCGATATTTTTGATGCGCTTACTGAGCAGTTAACTAAAGGCGACTGTATTGTTGCGGCCCCACCAGGCGCTGGAAAGTCCACAGCACTCCCTTTGCATTTAATTCAACAGCAAGTTATCAAAGGGAAGAAAATTGTGATGCTGCAACCACGAAGGATAGCAGCTAGGTCAATTGCATTTTTTTTGGCTCAACAATTAAATGAAAAAGTGGGAAGACGAGTAGGGTATCGTATTCGTGGTGAAAGCGCAGTGTCAGCTGAAACCCAATTGGAAATCGTCACCGAGGGCATACTAACCCGAATGCTTCAGGCCGATCCCGAATTAAGAGATGTCGGTTTAGTTATTTTTGACGAATTCCATGAGCGTAGCATACATGCCGACTTCTCTTTGGCACTGTGTTTGGAAGTTCAGCAAGCGCTGCGCGAAGACCTTCGACTACTAGTTATGTCGGCTACGCTCGATAGTGAAGCGATACAAAAACTCATGCCTAATGCTTTAGCACTGCAATCTCAAGGTCGTACTTTTCCTATCGAATATGTGTATCATACTCGAGATAAGAGGCTTAGCTTAACAAAACAAGTGAGTAAGATAGTAAGTACTGTTTATCTTGCTCACAGCAAGGACATTCTTGTTTTTCTGCCAGGGAAATACGAAATCCATAAAGTAGCTCAAGAGCTATCGCTGTACTTCGACGATAAGCCGAATATTGCTCCAGAAGTGCATTGTTTGTTTTCGGAATTAACAAAGGATAAGCAAGATAAAGCGCTTTCTCCTGCCAACTCTGGAAAGCGAAAAATAGTCTTGGCCACCAATATTGCCGAAACCAGCCTGACTATTGAGGGTATTGAAGTTGTTGTTGATAGTGGTATAGAAAAAAAGGCAATTTTCGATCTTCGTAAAGGTCTTACTCAACTCACTACTCAGCCAATATCCCAAGCCTCTGCGACACAGCGGGCGGGGCGTGCTGGACGATTAATGCCTGGCACTGCATATCGTTTATGGTCGAAAGAGTTACATAGTCGACTAGCAATGCAATCAACACCTGAAATACTTTATAGCGCTCTCGACAGCTTGGTGTTGGAGTCATCCATTTGGGGAGCCAGTATGAATGAACTTGCTCTCATTGATAAGCCCTCGTTTGCACAACTAGCTCAGGCAGAAGATCATTTAGTGTCTTTGGGCTTGGTAATGTCCTCATTGCAAGCATCCTCACTGCAAGCACCCTCATCGCACGCATTAGCGGTGACTAAATTGGGTAAACAAGTGCATGCCCTGGGTACTAATCCCAATATCGCTGTAATGCTGCTGCGCAGCACAGAGATGAGCGTAAGTCATCAAAGCATGGCCTGTGCCATCGCAGCTCTGCTTGAAAATAAAGATCCTTTACTTTCCGAGCGCGGTGTTGAATCGGTCGAGTTGTCTCTGCGATTACGCTTTTTACTTCAGAATAGTCATCATCCCCTCTGGAAAATGATTTCACTATGGCAAAAAAAATTGGCTGAGATAAGCAAAATAAACCTCAACAGTCTCAAATCGCAAGACTGGCCCTTGCACGATGCTGGCATAGTCGTCGCATTTGCCAATCCTCTTTGGTTGGCGAAGCAAAGAGCTAACGCAGTCTATTTTCTAGCTAATGGCAGTGGTGCGCATGTGCAAGAACACGACGACATTGCGCAATCTGAATGGTTAGCTGTGGCAACACTGCAAGCACAGTCAACAGCCAGTGCTAACGGTGCTGTTATCAGACTTGCCGAATCGATAACACTTGCTTCATTAGACATTTATTTTTCCCACATGTTTAGCAACAGTGAAGAGGTTTTTTGGGATGATACAAAGCAAGCAATCGTGGCGCAAAATATAAGACGCTTTGGAGACATCATCTTAAGTCGACAAGCAAGCCCAAAGCCATCATCAGACAAACTATCACCTATATGGAAACAGCTGCTTCAAAAAAAATTTAAGGAAAATGGTGTAGCCGCCTTGCCTTTAAATGACAAAGCTACCGCTTGGTTAGCACGCGTCAGATTATTGAGTAAGATAGATACTAGCTTTCCAAGCTTAAGTGATAACTTTTTACACAATACTCTAGACGATTGGCTTGTGCCTTATTTAGCTGAAGTGACTACTTGGAAGGGCTTTAGTCAGCTAGCGTTTTTGCAATATTTGAAAACCTTGTTGACCTATCCACAACAAACTATCTTGGATGAGCAAGTACCCGCTTTCTATCAGATACCTACCCGGCGCAAAGTAGCCATCGACTATAGAGACAATGGTAAGGCCGTCGTGTCGGTCCGCATACAGGAAATGTATGGATTAAAAACACAACCGACTATCTTAAAAGGAAGTTTAGCAATCACGTTTGAACTCCTATCTCCGGCGCAGCGCCCGATCCAGACAACTGATAATATTGTCGGATTTTTTCAAGGCAGCTATCTTGAAGTACAAAAAGAAATGAAGGGGCGATATCCGCGTCATTTTTGGCCTGACGACCCGATCAATGCTAAGCCTACGACCAGCACCAAAAAACGTATGTTGGATGGGTAGAAGCTTACACTGTACTTTGCCCTAATACATAGGCATAGATAGCCAAGAAATGACTTGCTGCACCGAGTAATACAAAAACATGCCAAATAGCGTGGGTGTAATGTTTATGCTTAGCCATATAAAAGGGAATACCAAAAGAATAGGCCAAGCCCCCAATGAACAAAAATAGAAATCCAGTAAAGGGAACTGCGTTATAAATTGGCACTATAATAACTAAGGCTAACCACCCCATAATAGCATAGGTACTCACCGCTAATTTCGGATATTTATCTTTGAATATGGCCTTAAATCCGACTCCTAATAAGGCGATTGACCAAATAGTGATCATGCTAGCTAGCGATACCCAGCCCTCAATCGCAATCATTAAGAAAGGGGTATAAGTGCCCGCAATCAACAAGTAAATCGCAATGTGGTCAGCACGTTTTAGGATGGGTTTGACCTGGGGCTTACTTACCCAATGATACAAAGTCGAAGCACCGAATAGCAGTATCATCGAAGCACCGAATATTGACGATGCCAACATCTCTAGGCCATTGTTACTTTTAAACAGCATCGCCACGGTACCAACTATCGCCAGTATGAACCCAACAAAATGGCTCAGTGAATTGAGTGATTCTTCTAGCTTGCTGTAATGTGCTAATTTAACTTTCGGTATATCTTTCATTTTGGAGGACAGAATCTTATCAACTTTTAACAATGAGTAGTTTGAGCTTACAATTGTACGCTGAAACCCAGTGTAGTGAAAGCATCACTTGCTTTACATTGCTGAGATTGCCATGAAATACAGCTAAGTTCTTCAAAGCTAATAGTATTTAGGCTGCTTCAGCCCTGTTTTCATTTTTCAACGTAAGTTAATGCTTTTACAACTTGTCTCTTCTGTCGCCATTCTTTTTCGATTAGCGTAAATAAATGATGAAGTGTAAGGTCATAAACGAGTTTTACACTTACAGAGGAGGAAGCTTTCGAATGTTTTTTTGTTTAAAAAAAGACCAGTTTTATTGGCTTTCGGTGTTGCGAATCTGCGTCAGCTAATCGATATTACGCCTGTACGATATTGACTTACAGGGTTGTTGTATATTTACCGTCTAAATTTCTATACATAGGTATTGATTGCTAAAATTATATTCGGTATAAATATCTCACTGCTTATCAAGAAGCTATAGATAAAGCACTCAAAATAATAATATCAATAGTATTCAGCTGCTGATTATTCACAGCTATTAAAATTGGAAGGGTTACGAGATGACACTATTTACTACTAAGAACTTCACTCGAGCACTAGTTGTTTGTTTGGCTGGTTTTTATTTGTCT
Source organism: Marinibium conchae (assembly GCF_015595035.1). Lineage (GTDB taxonomy): Bacteria > Pseudomonadota > Gammaproteobacteria > Enterobacterales > Alteromonadaceae > Glaciecola. The sequence continues at coordinate 4,880 of NZ_JADNRN010000001.1, forward strand.
GTTATTTCTGAGTTTTTTGATTTCAATATAATGTCAAAAATACCCTCTGTAAGTGGTAGTGCTTTGGCCGTAACGTTGGGCTTGGTTATTTTTCTTGTTGTTTTTGCCCTCAGAGCTCGTCATCGTCATTAAGAACGATTTACATTAACAACTTCCTCCATGTTAGCATCTTGAGGATCTATCCCTCACCCTCTACATATAATGTTTGCTAAAACAGACTAAACGTCTGATTATTCGCATATTATTATTCAATAAAATAGCGGCAAAAAAACGAAAAAAGCAAACTTACATACGTATTCATATAGCCAAAACCTATTTTCCATCTTATTGTTCGCGTGATTTATTTTTACATTAAATTATCAATTTGTTTACATGTTGCTTTTTGAGTAGTTGCTACTAACGTGAATAAATACAGTGAAAAACAACACGTATGACTCGGTAACTAGTTTAGTTGTCTCCATAACTTAATGCTTGTCTAATCGTGTTCAAATTAGGACACAAATAAATGAAATTACACAAACTTATCACCTCGGTCGCACTGTCGGCGAGCCTTTTCTCAGCATCCGCGGTTGCGGCACCTGCAACCTTCGTGCATTTATTCGAATGGAACTGGAAGGATATTGCGACTGAATGTGAAACTTTCCTTAGCAAAAATGGTTATGCTGCTGTGCAGGTATCACCGCCGAATGAGCATATTACCAATAGTGAATGGTGGGCTCGCTATCAGCCTGTTAGTTATGTGCTTGAGAGTCGTGGTGGAACACGAGCCGAGTTTATAGACATGGTGCAGCGCTGTGATGCAGTAGGTGTTAAAATCTATGTTGACGCGGTAATTAACCACATGGCTGCAGGAAGTGGCACAGGCACAGCTGGCAACACCTTTGGGAATAAAAACTACCCAAACTACTCACCTCAAGATTTTCACACGTCTTGCCCGATATCAAGTTACAACAATCGCTTTCAAGTTCAAAACTGTGAACTCGTTGGTTTAGCTGACCTCGATACCGATGCGCCTTATGTTCAAGATACCATCGCGGGTTTTCTGAGCGACTTGGTAAATATTGGAGTTGCTGGTTTCAGATTAGATGCATCAAAGCACATGCCAACTGGCGATATTTCTGCCATTCTCTCAAAAGTAAATGGTCAGCCACTTATTTTTCAAGAAGTTATTGATCAAGGCGGCGAAGCAATAGGAGCGCCTGAGTATTTTGCTAACGGTAAGGTCACTGAATTTAAATACAGTGTTGAAATTGGCAACGTCTTCCGTCAAGGAAAGCTAGCTTGGCTGAGCAACTTTGGTGAAGCTTGGGGCTTAATGCCGAGCTATTTGGCCGTGGTATTTGTTGATAATCATGACAATCAGCGTGGGCATGGCGGTGGCGGTAATGTCATCACTTTTGAAGATGGGCGTCTTTATGATTTGGCAAACGTCTTTATGTTGACATATCCCTATGGCTATCCAAAAGTAATGTCCAGTTATGAGTATTTCGGTAATACTGACGCCGGTGCGCCAGGTGTGAATGTACACAATAACGGTAACTTGCAGTGCTTTGGAAATGACTGGAAATGTGAGCATCGTTGGTCGTATATCGCAGGGGCATCAAAATTTAGAGATGCAACTTCCGACGAATTTGTCACGACAAATTGGTGGGACAATAGCTCAAATCAAATTGCTTTTGGACGCAAAGACAAAGGCTTTGTTGCTATCAACAAAGAGAGTTTTCCGTTAAATGCTAGCCTACAAACTAGCATGGAAGCGGGGCGCTATTGCAATGTGCTTAAAGGTGAGCTAACGCCAGATAAACGCTCCTGTACGGGTGAAATCATTACGGTGAATGGAAATAGTAGAATTTCAGCCAACGTAGCAAGTTACGACGCCTTCGCAATTACTCACAACCAGAAGATAATAGATGACGTGATTGTAGAATATGAACGTACTGTGATATTCATTGAGCAAGAAACTGCCGTTGGGCAAGATATGTTCATTCGCGGTGGTATCGATCATGGTTTTGCTGCCACACTTGGTAAAAACTGTAACGCCTCTAACTTCGAATGTGCAATTCGTATTAAACATCGCAATGAGCGCAACACCACAACTGCCCCATGGAAGTTAAACGATAAATATCTCGACTGGTATGGTTTAGAAAGTGGTCAAGATAGCGGTGCTCGCGGTACTGCCCTAGACTGGACAATAGATTCATGGCCTGCTTCTTGGGGACAAATTCGTCGAGTGATTACCGACGGTTATGGTGAAGAGTCGCTCAATATTTGGGGTGCAAATCAATGGATGTTAGATGTCGACATGGTTTGTGATGATACTTACAACGGCTTTTTTGAAATTAAGGCCTTTGTTAAAAATGGTCAAGGTTGGGAGTCTGATATTAATCAAGCGAATACACCGTATGCTTCAAACAACCATGTTGCTGAGTGTGGCAAAGTAAACCGTTTTGTTTTTAATGGAAACTCTGTTGAAGTAAGAGACTTTTAAAAGCGCAAAAACACGATTTCAATACTAACTAAAAGCACCTATTCATTGTTGTGAATAGGTGCTTTTTATTGCGTATTCACTAGCATACCAAAGTCAAATACTTCAGACGCTACACTAAAACTGATTAGTCTATCATCTACTTTTGCGAAAACTGTTCGGACCCACTCTTTTATTTGGCAAATACATGAAAAACAATAAGTCGCTAAGCGGCTTTACTTTAGTTGAGCTAGTCATCGTAATCGTGATTTTGGCTGTCTTAAGTGTCGTTGCAGCCCCGCGATTTCTAGACTTAAGTGACGACGCTCGACAAGCTCAACTTAGCAAACTAGCGACTGATTTAAGCAGCAGTGCAAATCTCATATACGCACGCTCAGTTATTGCTGGAACCACTGAGATTGGTGTTGATAGTAGTATTGTAAATTTATATTGCAGCAAGCTACGATACTTAAGATTAACACGATGAAGAATAATACAGAGAAGACTAGTGTAATGAACCATAAGCAAGAGAAGAGATCCTCACGTCGCGCAAACCATGGTTTTACGCTTGTTGAGCTGATTTTAGTGATTGTTGTTTTGGGGATTCTTGCTGTTATTGTTACACCAAAATTCCTTAGCTTTACTGATGACGCACGACAGGCACAGTTGATTCGATTGGCTTCGGATTTAAAAGCAACTTCTGATCTGGTTTACGCCTCTTCGGTTATTAATCAAAATGCTGAACCTGGTCAAGATGGAACGGCAGATATAGGCACTGTAACAATACGTACTAATTCCGGTTATCCACTAGCAAATTTAAATTTTGCAGTAAAATTCTTAGTTAACCTCGACGCCATCACATTTACGAATGCTAATATTACTTGTACTGATATATGGTGCGGGTTGGGTAACCAACGCACCGCACCTGGTGGTTTAACAAGTACAGGTTTGATAACAAAAATATTTCCCGAGGGTTATAGCTATAATGATTTATGTGGGGTTGTTTACATAAACGACCAGGACGGCTCCGCGCCAAGAATTATAGTGCAATCCGAGGGCTGTTAAGCTCGTGTTAAGCGGCATAATACTTAGCTACAATGCCGAAGGCAGCTATAATAAAATGACTAATTTGAATTAAGTGCTACAATCAGTTTTTTTTATTACAGAATTCTTACTTCGCTTATGTTTTTGTTGATTGTTTATGTGCTTATTGCGCTCGGTTTTTCATTTATATGTTCCATTGCCGAAGCTGTTATTTTAAGTGTCTCACAAGCCTATATTTCATTGCTGGAAAAAGAGAAAAAAGCATCGGGCCCGTTGCTCGCTAAATTAACCGGCGATATTAATAAGCCCTTAAGTGCCATACTTACGCTTAACACGATAGCACATACTATGGGCGCAGCCGGTGCCGGCGCTCAAGCAGCGGCCGTCTTTGGTGATGCCTACCTAGGTGTGATTTCTGCTGTGCTTACTTTCCTTATTTTGGTTTTTTCTGAAATTATTCCGAAAACCCTTGGAGCAACCTTTTGGCGTCAACTTGCTCCTGTTACCGCGCACTTCCTAAAATATCTTATTATTGTTTTATATCCCTTTGTAAAAATGTCTCAAAAGCTCACCAGTGGTTTTACCGAAGAAAGTCCTCTAAAGGGGCTTAGTCGCAGTGAGCTACTCGCAATGGCCGAGTTATCAGGTCAAGAAGGTCAACTTGCTAAGCAAGAGTCCCGCTTTTTAAAGAACTTACTTCAATTACATGAGCTCAGCGTTAAAGATGCAATGACACATCGCACCGTGGTCTTTTCGGCGCCAGAATCGATGACAGTTAACCAATTCATGGAAGAAAAAATGCCGATTGAGTTCTCTAGGATCCCTGTATACGAAGACGAACATCGGGAAAATATCAGTGGTTTTGTGTTGAAGTCTGATATTTTAATTGCTAAAGCTTATGGTGAAAATGAAAAGACACTTTCCGAGATGAGTAATTCTCTTCCGACAGTGCTAAGTGATATGCCTTTATCAAGCACCTTCGATCAGTTCTTGAAGTCGAGAGTACACATGGTGTTGGTTGTTGACGAATACGGTGGCTTGGAAGGCATTTTAACGTTGGAAGATCTACTCGAGAGCCTTCTAGGCGTGCAGATTGTTGACGAAAGTGACACCAATGTAAGTATGAAGCAACTGGCTAAAGTAATGTGGCGCAGAAGAGAGCAACGTTTAATGAGTAAGGATACTGAAGACAGTAGTTCCTAAATATTGATTCTAATAAATAGAAAGGTTTACTCTATTTATACTAATATTCTTTTTATTTAATTGGAGTATCTTATCAATCAAGCGTTAGCAATATGTCGTTGCTAGCAAGTTAATTGATAAATTACTCTAAGGAAATAAAATGAAAAACCCACTTACGACTCACGCCTTTGTTAGCTCGACAGCTCTTGCGCCGCTAGCCCTTCGCTTGGTTGCCGGTATTATTTTTATTGCTCACGGTGCTCAGAAACTATTTGGTGTTTTCGGCGGATATGGTCTTGAAGGCACTGGGCAATGGATGGCATCTATTGGCTTAGAGCCTGGTTACCTAATGGCTCTTATGGCAGGTAGTGCAGAGTTTTTTGGTGGTATATTCTTATTACTCGGTTTGCTAACAAGAGCCAACGGCGCTGTTCTTTCTATTACTATGTTGGTTGCCATCTTTGCGGTACATTTTGAAAATGGTCTGTTTATGTCAAACAACGGTTACGAATTTGCACTGGCGTTGTTAGCTATATCGATTTCTATCGCGATTTCGGGGGCTGGTCGATTTTCTCTTGATAATGTTTTAAGTAAACGTTTCAATACTCAATGATACACAGCGAATACGTGCGCCAGTGTTAAAACTCAAGAGGCTTAGTGACTACTATGCCTCTTGAGGTCATAGTTCAGCCAGGATGTTATTCCAAGCATTTAAGTGCCCTTGATAATTAGCTTTCAGGGTGGCGCTTACCTCATCGACATTTCGTAAGTCTTCCGGTACTTCACTCAAAATGCGCCAATGATTTAGGGTATTCGTAGCTGCTGCTAAAAGTTGAGCCGTGCTGGCAAAGGCCTTTTGTTTGTTTTTTATTATCGCATCCGAACGCTCGCACAAGGCCTCTAGTGGTGAATCGCTAATTGAAGCTACTGCCTTTGTCACTTCGTAATCTCGCAAAAGTTGCTGAAAGCTCTCATTTTCAGCATCAATGTCGAAACCTTGGTTATTTACTTCATCAAAAATAGCCTGAGCGTAGCTCATCGTGTCGAATGTGCTTAAATGCAACTGTTGAAATAGCGCCTCTTTGGCTTGCAGTCTTGGATCTACAAATTTTTCGTTTGTCACTTAATCACCCTATCCTGATTGTTTGTGCTAATTGTAGTTGATCAATATAGAAATAACTGAATTTAGATCAAGCCAATATTGTCGATTTATATTAAACTCCGCGCGCTTTGTCGTTGATAACTATAGCCAACAGAACGTGGTCGAATGGTGTTCTAACGACTTCACGCTTAGCTCATTAGTTAAGTACTATAACTTGCCCTACTTTTATTCCGGAGACATTTATGCAAGCCCGTTCGGTTTGTGCATTTCTTCTATGCACACTCTTTCTCACATTAATCAGCCCATTTGCTGTTGCATCATCAACCTCTGCATCGGTCGGTAGCTGGATCGATCTTACGCTATCCCCATTGGGCTTCATTGCCATTGCAATTTTCGTTATCGCATATGTGTTTGTGATACTTGAAGAACAATTACATCTTCGTAAGTCAAAGCCGGTTTTGTTGGCCGCCGGCATCATTTGGATACTTATTGCTATTGCTTATACCGGGGAGGCTGAACACACTCTTGTTGAAGAGGCTATTCGACATAACTTTTTAGAGTACGCCGAATTGTTTTTCTTTTTACTAGTGGCTATGACTTATATTAATGCCATGCTAGAGCGTGGCGTTTTTGATGCTTTACGCGATGTGCTTGTGAAAAAAGGTCTGAGTTATCGAGCTCTGTTTTGGTTAACTGGAGTCTTAGCATTTTTCATCTCGCCTATAGCTGATAACCTTACCACAGCACTGGTTATGTGCGCGGTGATAATGGCTGTTGGTAAAGATGAACCAAAATTCATTGGTTTGGCATGTATTAATATTGTAGTAGCAGCCAATGCCGGTGGTGCGTTCAGTCCATTCGGCGACATCACGACACTCATGGTATGGCAAAAGGGGATTATTGAATTTTGGACTTTCTTTAATCTGTTCTTACCCTCTGTGGTGAACTTTGTCATACCAGCCGTTATTATTAGCTTCGCATTACCCACAGGTAAGCCTATTGTTGACAATATGAGTGCGACTAGCATCAAAATCAAAACGGGTGGCTTGGTGATTGTTGGCTTATTTTTGGCAACCATTGTAACGGCAATCAGTTTTCATTTAATGCTTCACATGCCGCCAGTCTACGGCATGATGACAGGTTTCGCTTATCTAAAAATTTACGCCTTCTTTTTGAAAAAGCAGTCTTTAAATTGGGAGCAAGAGCCCGATAGCTCACCAGGATCTACACCCCATGCAAGCTATGGAAAATTCGATATATTCAATAAAATAGCGCAGGCAGAGTGGGACACACTATTTTTCTTCTACGGTGTGATTATGGCAGTTGGTGGCCTTGGATTCATGGGGTATTTGGGCTTAACATCAGAATTTATGTATGGTCAACTTGGTGCGCTGAACGCTAATATATTAGTGGGGGTTTTATCAGCCATTGTTGATAATATTCCCGTGATGTTTGCCGTATTAAGCATGAGTCCTGAAATGTCAGAAACGCAGTGGTTATTAGTTACATTAACTGCAGGTGTAGGCGGAAGCTTGTTGAGTATTGGTTCTGCCGCAGGGGTAGCTTTAATGGGCCAAGCTAGAGGGCATTATACTTTTTTCGGGCATTTGAAATGGATGCCTGCAATTGCTCTGGGTTATGCCGCAAGTATTTGGGTACATCTGTTAATTAACTAGCAAAAAAAAGACGGGCAATTGCCCGTCTTATAAATTGTGAAGCTTATCTTAGAACTTGTGGTTGATTCTGATTGAGAATCTTCTACCTAGTTCTTCATCAACACCAAAGTGACCAACCGCGTCAGCGATACGACCAGCTTGGTCTGGACGACGATTTAACACATTCAAGAAGTTGGCTTGAATAAGTGTATTCTCGGCAACGACATAACCAATACTTAAGTCATGAATGAAGCGAGCGTCAGTCTCGTTAGTTAATGCTGTAGCACGGTATACTTCTACTTCGTCACCATTGTCTAGCGAACCAGTGAAAGTTTCAGTAGCTGATGCTGGAGCATATAAAGTCTGCTCTAGTGAATCAATCAGTACTGAACTCTGCCAGCGCATACGCCAGTTAATGCGAAGATCGTTATACGTGTAGTTAGTATCGAAAGTACCAATCCAATCTGGATCAGCAAAATCACCAACATCTTCTTCTACTTCAGAGCTCGGTGTTGCTTGGAACTCGTTAGTGATGTTGTGCTGTGCCTGTGAACGGATAGACAACTCACCTAAGTAAGAATCATTGTTACCGCCAAATAGGTTAACAGCTTCGTTTACGTCGAACTTATAGAAAACGTTGAAAGCAACTGATTCAAAGGTTGAAACAGCCACGTTTTCTGAACGGTTTGTTGCTGATGTGATTTGGAAGTTTTCATCACGAGTGAAAGTGCTACAAGCAGCTTCATTCGGGAAGTCATTGGAGTCGAAACAAGTCGAGGCCAAGTCTTCAAAAGAAACTTGGTTGATCGCATCATTGATTTCTAGGTCGTAGTAATCAATCGTAATTGATAAGTTATCAATCGCAGTAGGTGTAATAATTAGACCTACAGAAAGGGCTTCACTCTCTTCAGGGATCAAATCAGGGTTACCCAAGACTCTACCACCAGAGATAGTACCGTCCTGAATGCTAGACGTGAACGTACTAGTATCGATACCAATAGACTCACAGTTTGCACGACGCACTGTTGGATTTGGACCTAAAGACACTGAACGAGCGTCACAAGGATCATCACCAGAGATGAAAGTCTGTGACAACGGTAAGAATAGTTCATTGATTGATGGGTTTCTGAAACCTGTTGCAAAGGTACTACGCAAAGCTACATCATCAACAATAGACCAACGTAAGCTCAGTGAGTATACGTCTTTGTCCGTTGAACGGTCAGAGAAGCCTCGAGGAGCGTCAGTATTGAACTCTTGGCTTCTGAATGCTGCGGTTAGCTCCAAATCTTTAACCAATGGAATGTCCATGTCTGCAGACACGATAGGAGCGTTGATTTCAGCATAGAACTCAGAAGTATCAAATCCACCAGAAATTGGCTGAGAGATACTTGAACGCGTAATAGGAACACGTTGGCCAACACCTGGCGTAAACGATTGGTCTTCAATGCGAGCTTCGTAACCAACTACGAAGTCGAGTGGTCCACCTGGTAGATCAACAATGGTAGATCCGATGTTGAAGGTATATACCACTTGTTTATTGCTCGAGCTGCTGATCTGTTGTCCACCAGTAATGAACTCAAGAGCTTCGGTAGATGCATTTTCCCCAAACAAACTTAACGGTACACAACCGTCTAGGAAAGGTAGGTCCTCGTCAACTAAGCCTGAGCCAGTTGCACGGTCATTAAAACCGGTAAGTGTACCCGCTGCTAAGTCAGCATAAGCTCCACAAATGATGTCACCACGACCAAAACCACCCGTAAATGCAGAGTTAGAACCTTGCAGTTGAGCAAGAGCTGCGTCGAGGTCAGCCAAATCATCAGTAGCATCATCCGGATCTTGAATACGAATTTGCTCAAGCAAATCGTCGTCAACACGGCGAGCATCTACCGCATTAAGGAAACGTCCATCAACAATGCCGGTAGTTCTAACTTCAATATCAGAACGACCAACGATTACTGCTGCATCCCAGAACCAGTCACGATCAGCTAGTTCAAAAGTTCCCTCTAAGATATTTGAAACACGCCAAGTCTGAGTCTCGTTAGAGTTTGCACCTAAACCTACCAAATCATTATTGAAGCGGTGGATTGAAAAGGTGTCACCAGGTAAGCCAGCGGTTAATAAGGTATTACGGGCTTGCTCAGAAAGTAATGGGTTATTGATATTAATATCAATTGCAGCAGATGTTCCGCCGAAGAACCCAGTTTGGAAACCACCTTGGTTAACTAACTCGCTACCTTCGGTATTTGCATACAATAGGTCTTGTTTGAAGGTAATGTCATCAGTGATGTCGAAAGAAAATGCCGCAAAGGTATTGAATCGACTAACAGGTGACCGAATCTGATTCACACTGTCAAAGAAGTCGTTACTACAAGTATCAGCACCTTGTGTCAGCAAGCTACGAACAACAGGCTCGCCAGGTTGACAGGTTGTTAGGTCGCCATCACGGGTAAACTGGTAGAAGTTACCGTCAGCAAATGAACCTAAACCGCGGTCAGGCAAGAAGCCGCCACCCGGTGTTACACCACCATACTCAGTGAATAACTGAAGTTGTAGGTCTGGGTGTGAAAACTGAAGTGATGTTGTATCAGAGCTATCAACAACGCCATCACCATTGATGTCATCTGGCTGCCCGTCGCCGTCTAAGTCGACAAAACGACCGCGAGCGTTATCTAAGTCGTTACTTCCGTTACAAAGAAAATCTTGATCACAGTCTAGTAGGCCTTCGTCATCAGTGTATTCAACACCAAATACGATGTTACCGCGACCATTAGCGAAGTTACCACCACCAAGGGTACTGATTTGGAAGCTTTGAGCGTTTGAATTGTCGTTGTTACCATATTGAGCGGTAACTTCAAAGCCTTCGTAATCGTCTTTCAATATAACGTTCACAGTACCAGCGATAGCATCGGCACCGTATATTGCTGCACCAGTAAGAGGAACTATCTCAATTCTCTCTACTAGAGCCGCAGGGATTGTATTTAAATCAACTTCCGAACCGCCCAATGCAGCAGAGGTTCCGGTTACCAAACGACGACCATTTACCAATGTTAGAGTACGCTGAGTACCCAAATCGAAAAGGTTTACGCTGTTTTGACCAGCAGTAAAACCATTTTGACCGCCTAATGGGGTTTGGTTTCCACCAAACAAAGGTGATTGTGTTAATAAGTCGGCTACGTTGGTGAAGCCTCGTACATTTAATTCATCACTGTCGAAGGTGAATATAGGAGCAGCTTCGCTCACTTCAGTACGGCCTATACGCGAGCCTGTTACTTTAATGCGCTCTACTTTCGTTACTATGACATCTTCGCCATCATCTAATGCTTCCTGAGCATTTGCAGCAACGCCAATTAAGGCAGCGCTAGAAAGCATTGTCCCAAACAGGATGCGTTCTACCGTTTTTGCTATTCTTGATTTTTGCATGTTATTCTCCGAACTTGATCGAGAGGTCAAGTCTCATTTTTATTATTCCCTAGTTTGTGGTGTGACACGTTTTGAAACAAATTGTGACACTACAGAAAAATAGCAGATAAGTGGGCGTTAGTAAAAGTGTATTAAATGTGTATTTTGATAGATGTAATAAGCATCCAAGCAGGAAACCGTAAAATTAAACTTACGAATGCAAAAAATAATAGCTATTTAATTGTAATAAAAAGTTAGCTTTGATGCTTTATTGAACAAAAGTCTGCGCCAAATCATTTATCACGTTCGCAGACTCCCACCTTGCACAACATTTTTAGTTGAGAATGCGCTTCACCTTAAAACTTCTGTTCACGCCACTCTTTCGCATGTAAAAGGAGCCAAATGCACCGCTTCGAATAATAATTTCGTCGTTGACTCTCGGTAGGCCAGGTTTGCCACTGTCTAATACTTCCCAAAGTTGTCCGTTTTCTAGGGTGATCCGAAAGCGCTTATTTGCGGCAACAGCGCTACTCTTTATCGACGATACAAGCTCTCCGTCCTCCAAGTAACTCTCTTTAATCGACACAGGTGGTTTCCCAAAATCTGCAGTTTCATCTTCGACCTGTGGGGGCGTTGACGCTTGAGGTGGCATACTTGGTTTGTTTTGGACTTGCTTATCAATCCTCGTTTTTTTAGCCTCTGTAGCAAGACTGTCATAGCATACCAAGCGCTGTAATGAGTCGGTTTCTTCCGCACACGCTAAAAGACGCTCTGACAGTACTTGAGGTTGACCAATGCTTGAAAAGCTAGCAATCGACGTCCACGATATTAAGCAAAACTTGAGTAGTTGTTTTTTTTGTTTTGACATAATTGAGATTCCTTTTTCCATGTTGGGCTTGTTTTTATAAGGAAGTAGAGTAGTCACTTCGTTTGATTGATTCAAGCTCATCTAGTTTCGGTAAAAATTGCTATCCATCAGCGACTCGCTCTCCTCATTGAGTACTGAAAAGGAATAATAGAGGTTCGTGCAAGCGCTTTGACCAAGAAGCTTCGCTATGATTTTCGCCTTGATGAAAATTAGAGGTCCATTTTGCCTTTTTGTCACTATTGGAACCATAGTGTTTGGTCATTACAGCATCAATTTGTCTTTGTAAGCGTGGGTAATATTGGTCGAGCGTTTGATCACCATAATCAAAATATAGCTTTTGCTGCTCAAGCGCTGGCAGTCGTTCATCCATGTAGCGTTTAAATTCGTTGAACGCTAAGTCATCTTGACCAAAGTCTCCGAGCCAATGTGTCGATATGCATGCTGCTCCTGCAAACTCATTAGGGTACTTCATCATTGCATACCAAGAGATAAGACCGCCCATGCTTGAACCGGCCAAATAGCGATGTTGTGGCCCTTTGTTTACCGAATAACGCCCCTCGATTTGTGGAATAAGTTCTTTGAGAAGGAAGGCCAAATAACGATCGGAATAGACTTCACCATCAAATAGTGGGGCGTTGTTGTATTCTAGCGTTGTAAGACTTTTCTTGTATTCGTCATCTAGACGCTCGTAAGGGGTTTGAGGGAAAAACTCAACATGACGTTTTGAGCCACCATTGGGAATCGCAACAACGATGAAGGGTCGCACTTTTGCTTCTTTCATCAACGTTGACGCAACTTCGTCTACCATCCACTCTTGCTTATTCCAGGTAATGTTGGCGTCGAACAGCATGGCAGCATCATGCATGTAAAGAACATCATATTTTTGTTCGCTAGAGTATCCATCAGGTAGCCACACATCAATGTGACGCGATGGAATCTGTGATATTTTCAAATCGGACAGGCGCTCAATAGTGCCCGAACTCACCACGGGGATAGGGTAATCAGCGAGTGCTGTAGGGCTAACTGCACAAGCGCACAGGCAAATAGTGATGTTCCTCAAAGATCTTAGATAGTTTGACATCTTGTACTCGTTCATACTTCCTCCATGTATTAAAATCACCAGCTTCGTCTCATATTTGTACAATATTACACCAATATTTTCGCAATTATGTAGTTTTAGCATAAGGAGTGCGCATTTGATTGAGCAAGTGCCCCTAAATTTTGGCATAATCGCGTCATTGTTTTGATATAAGCATTCAACCAAGCTTGACATCGGGCTAGGGTCGCAGAAGCTAGTAAACTCTAAAAGAGGCATAATGAAAGCATTAGATATCAAAGGCTTGGCCAAAACCTATAAAGGTGGCGTTCAAGCCCTTAAAGGAATCGATTTAAGCGTCGATGAAGGCGATTTCTTCGCTCTTCTCGGGCCCAATGGTGCGGGTAAATCTACAACTATCGGTATCATTAGTTCTTTAGTAAATAAATCTGAAGGCAGTGTTGCAATTTTCGGTCACGACCTTGCGAGTGATATCGTTAATGCAAAAAGTTGTATTGGATTGGTTCCTCAAGAGTTTAATTTCAATCAATTCGAAACCTTGCTGCAAATCGTTATCAATCAAGCTGGCTATTATGGTGTGCCGCGCTCTATTGCAAAGCAACGCGCTGAAAAGTACCTCAAGCAACTCGACTTATGGGAAAAACGCAACGACGCGGCTCGCACCTTATCAGGCGGTATGAAACGACGCTTGATGATTGCGCGGGCACTCATGCATGAACCACGGATGCTGATCCTCGATGAACCCACCGCGGGAGTAGACATCGAGGTCCGCCGCTCAATGTGGATCTTCCTCAAGGAGATTAACCAGCAGGGGATCACGATTATTCTTACGACACACTATTTGGAAGAGGCTGAAATGCTTTGCCGAAATATTGCGATTATTGATAAAGGCCGCATTGTAGAAAACACCAGTATGAAAGCGTTGTTGGCAACTCTTAACGTAGAAACTTTTGTATTTGATATTGCCGCGGGGGCGAATCAAATCAGCATTGATAATTTTGAATGCAGAGCAAGCGACGACCAAACATTAGAGGTTGATGTGCCAAAAGCTAGCGGTTTGAACCCGGTTTTCGAAGAGTTATCAAAACAAAATGTGCAAGTAATGAGTATGCGAAATAAATCCAATCGATTGGAAGAGTTATTTGTGCGTTTGGTAGAAGCTAATCAAGCAAAAGGAGAGGCTGATGAGTAATCGCAATTTAACCGCGCTATCTACAATCTGGATTAAAGAATGCACTCGTTTTCTGCGCATCTGGGTGCAAACGCTAGTGCCGCCCGCAATCACTATGTCACTGTATTTTGTTATTTTTGGTAAAATGATAGGTAGCCGAATTACTTTAGAAGGCGACTTCAGCTACATGGAGTTTATTGTTCCTGGTTTGATCATGATGGCAATTATTACCAACTCTTATTCAAATGTCTCTTCGTCTTTTTTTAGCGCTAAGTTTCAGCGTAATGTGGAGGAGTTGCTAGTTGCCCCAGTACCAACATGGGTTGTTATTATGGGTTTTGTTGGCGGAGGCGTTGCGCGTGCGGCAATTATCGGTGTGATGGTTACTGGTGTATCAATGTTTTTTGTCGACATCGAAATAGCTCATTATGGGGTGTTGATTACGACCTTGCTACTAACCTCGGTGCTGTTTGCAACCGCAGGCTTAATAAACGGTATTTTTGCGAAAAGTTTTGATGATATAAGTATCATTCCAACCTTCGTACTCACGCCGTTAACCTATTTAGGTGGCGTTTTCTACTCAGCATCAATGCTTGAGTCTGTTTTCAATGATTTTTGGCAAGGGCTTATACAAGTCAACCCGATTTTCCACATGGTTAACGCATTCAGATATGGGTTTTTAGGCCAGGCCGATGTGAATCATATCAGCGCCTTGGGTATTCTTGTTGTCGCCAACGTGATTTTATTTGCCGTGGCTTATCGTTTGCTTGCCAAAGGCACGGGTATTCGAGCTTAATGAAGGCAAGCCCGCGTGAGATAACGACGAATCAACAAGACGTGCATGATGACTTGACGACGATAGTTCGCAAGTATCGAGACAGCGATTTTAAGAAACCTGTTGCGGAGCATACTCAACAGGCTTTTGACGCAACCCTAAGCTGGCTCAATGCGACAGGCCTTGGTCATGCAGAGAACACAGCTTTGTTTAGTGGTGACGTTATTATCGATGCATGCTGTGGAGTAGGGGAAAGCTCGCTGGCTTTGGCGCAACAATTCCCCAATGCAAAAGTGATTGGTATTGATAAGTCGGGGGCGAGGCTAGCAAAGCATACTCATTATTTACAAAGGCAGAACTCACAAAAAAAGCCTATCGACAACCTAATGATCATTCAAGCAGACCTCAATGATTTTTGGCGCTTAATGGCGCAGCATCAAGCGAGTCACAGTCAGTGGCGCATAGCAAAGCAGTGTCTGTTCTATCCCAATCCTTACCCAAAAAAGTCGCAGGTACAAAAGCGATGGCATGCCAGCCCAGCATTTCCTTTTATTCTTGCGTGCAGTAAGCACATCGAGTTGCGCAGCAATTGGCGTTTATATTTAGAAGAGTTTCAACTTGCTTTGTTGGAATATGGCGTAGAATCAGACATTCATCAAGTTAGTGGCAGTCCTATTACGCCTTTTGAAAGAAAATACAGTGAGTCGGGACAGCTTTGTTGGCAACTTCAAACTCGCCCTTCTGGTGATGATAAATAGAAGCCTTGGCCAAATTTAATGCCCAGACGAGTCACTGCATCGAGTGTTTCTTGGCTTTCGATATGCTCTGCTACCAGACGGGTATTAGTTTTGTTGCATGCCGCTATTAATTCCTGAAGCAAAAATTGCTGTTTCTCTTTCTTATCGCCGCTATCATCCTCTGAGTTAACATCGCGCACACTGCCAGAGAGTGATTTGACCAAATCACCATCTAACTTCACCGCGTTTAAATCTAAACTCATGGCTTTTACGAGTGATTCCGAGAGTTGAATGACGCCATCTACACTAATGCCAAGGGTCGGGCACTTTTGGCGCAATAATCCAATCACGGGCAGATGTGCTTGTAGGGAGTGATGACTAATTTCAATACCGAACAATTCGCTAGAAGAATCTTGATGTTGATGTATAAGCCAAGCAACAACGCTTTCATCATCAAGATCTGAGTCGGCTAAGTTAATGCTCCAAGCCATATTGCGTTGCTTGCAATAACTTCGGCTTTCTTCGTAAATATGATGCGTTAATTCGGCGTTGCAGTTTTCTTTCTCGACTATGTTCAGAAACTCACTTGGCAAAAAAATGTGTTCGTTGTCGCCTAATAAGCGCGCAAGGCACTCGTATCGCCATACACGATTACTCGCCAGATTCATAATGGGTTGGAAAAATGGAACGACGCGTTCCATTTTAAATTCAAGCCCTGTCGCTGGGAGTTGCATTTGCGCCTGAGACATCGATATACCTTAGATAATTTGCCGTTTCTACACTATATATCAGCAATTTCGGCTCTGTCTTGAGTCTTATTTATACAAGCGATGAAATTTCATACTATTATTACTTTTTTGAGCATCCATAATCTTGGTAAATGCGTAGAAGTGGGTTACGATTCGCTTCTTAGATTTCAATGAGGGTTACAGCTTGGCAAAGGCAGATGTTAGTTTAGATCATTTGTTTCGGGTTTTTACGAAACCGGAACACACTGATTCTACGCTAGCAAAGATAGAAAGGCATTTATCAGACAACATCTCTGATTTCCTTTCTCAACACGTAGTTACCAAAAAAACGTCATTGGAAGAGATCGAAAAAGACTTCCGAGATGCTACGGTGCCTGATAGCCCAGAATTCGTGTCTAGTCATGCTGAATCACTATTAAACAAACTTGTCGCGCATTCGGTGAACACTTACGCTCCGACCTTTATCGGGCACATGACCTCGGCCTTGCCTTATTTCCACCTATCTCTCGCGAAACTATTGGTTGGTTTAAATCAAAACCTAGTTAAAATCGAAACATCAAAAGCCTTTACACCGCTAGAACGCCAAACGCTAGGTATGATGCACAATTTGATTTACCAGCAAAGTGACGCCTTTTACGAGGAATACTTGCATAGCGCAAATGACTCTTTGGGCTCATTTTGTTCAGGTGGAACAATTGCTAACATAACCGCTCTATGGGTCGCGAGAAATCAACTCTTGTGCGCCGATGGGCGCTTTCGTGGGGTAGCCAAAGAAGGGCTTGCGGCGGCTTATCGGCATTATAGCTATAACAACATAGGTATAATGTCTTCTAGTCGAGGGCATTATTCTTTAAGCAAGACGGTTGATGTACTGGGTATTGGTCGCGATAACATGCTAACTGTTCACAATGCCTCGCAGTGCTTGGAGCCCAAAGACGCATTAGCCTTAGGCCAGAAATATCAAGAGCAAGGGAATAAATTGCTCGCCATTGTTGGTGTAGCGGGTACTACTGAAACTGGCCACGTCGATCCCCTTGATGAGCTTGCCGACGTAGCCAAAGAGCTTGGCTGTTGGTTTCATGTTGATGCTGCATGGGGCGGAGCAACACTGTTTTCCGAACAATATCGTCATAAGTTAGCAGGTATCGAGAAAGCGGATTCGGTAACTATCGACGCTCATAAGCAGATGTATGTGCCCATGGGTGCTGGCATGGCCTTGTTCAAAGACCCAAAACACAGTAACGCTGTGCGTCACAATGCCCAGTATATTTTGCGTGAAGGCTCTAAGGACTTAGGAGCAACCACACTTGAAGGTTCGCGCAACGGTATGGCAATGATGGTGTATTCGTCATTACATATTCTTGGTCGCAGAGGCTACGAATTACTCATTAATAAAAGTATTGAATTAGCCAAAGAGTTTGCACAAATGATTGAGGACCATCCTGACTTTGAGCTTGTAACCTCTCCGATTTTATCCTTACTTACCTATCGTCTACGTCCCGCCCATCTTAGTCAGATGCACACTCTCGCTCAGACTGATTATTTGAGATTAAACGAACAATTAAACAGTCTAACGGTAAGTGTTCAAAAGCAACAACGTGAAGCTGGAAAGTCTTTCGTATCACGCACACGAATTGAAGTTGAACCATACAAAGGAGAGGCGATCACGGTGTTTAGGGTAGTGCTGGCTAATCCATTAACAACTAAAACCCACCTGGGCGCTATTCTTGATGAACAAATTAGCTTAGCTAACAACACCAAGCTCTGGAAAAGGCTACTCGCAACCGAAATGCCTAAGAGTATTACCGAAGCTGCGGTACTTCCAAACATTGCTTGATTCTAGGCGTGCCTAGATGAACAAGCTAAACAACCTTTCCTTATTTCTCTAAGAGCCTCAAAGCCTTTTGTGTTTGTTCTGAGCTATAGGCCGTTAGCTTATGGTGCTCAGGCGACCAACCAGCTAAAAAACGTTCGAAATCAGCCCAAGCATACGGCAAGAGTGCTCGCCATTCCTCTACTACATCGAGTGGCTTATTATATTCTATAAGGGCGTGATGGAGTGCAGTGAAGTAATAGTCACTCATGTTGTCGGCTTCGTCTTTTAGCGCCTTTTCGTTCATGCAACTGCCTAAAAAGTAGATAATATCTTTGATGCCGGCGCCACTGCCTACATACTGAAAGTCGACCATGGCGAGCTCACTGAGATCGGCTTTAATACAAAAGTTGGCAATTTTGGCGTCGCCATGCACTAAGGTTTGGTACTTTGTTGAATTTAATTTTTCGTCTATCGCTACAGCTTGTTCTTTCAACTCACTGGCTTGCATGGCGCTCAGTTCATCGGGTCGTGTGGCCAAATGCCAGTAGCTGCCAATAGGCCACAAGCCCTTGTGTACGCCGTTATTTTCCTGCGAATTGTTTTGACGCAAAAATAAAGCATGAAAGTGAGCCAGCCAAGCTAAGCCAAGCTTTATCAGTTGCATATCCGCTTGCAGGGTTCTTAAAGTAAAACCAGAGGCATCGAGGTCTTCCATAATAATGCCACTGTTTGTTTCGTTTTTGTTCTGCGTGGCTAACTGCCACTCACCCAGAAAGTGAGGCACTCTGCATTTTTTGTTGGTGAGCTGGCTGTAATGAGCATAGAAAAAAGCTTCATTTTTATAGGACGATAGTTTGCGCTGATGGGAAAGGTTTCCGTCCCATTGTCGAGGGTGTTGGGTTTTTTTATCGGAGCAGATTTGCTTTACGATCAGTGAGGACGTATTACTAGCACCACTAATTTGGTAACGTGCTATTTCGCCATACCCACTCCAAAGGCTTTGAATAATCTCAACTTTGCTCAAACTCTGCTTGGTAGACAAATTTACGCTACGTCGAATTTGCTCGATACTCATTTTTAAATTGTGTTAATGATCGGATTCGAATGTTTCTATCATAGCACTTCGAGCTAAAGTGCTCTAAGCTAAGATTTCAAGCGTAATGAATTTATACAACCTGTAAAAACAAAAATAATTATTGTATAGGATAAACCATGACAGCAACTTCGCCATTTCCCCATTTACTTGAGCCCCTCGATCTCGGTTTTACAACACTGCGAAATCGAACACTTATGGGGTCAATGCACCTAGGTTTAGAAGAAGAAAAAGGCGGTTTCGAAAAGCTAGCAGCCTTTTATGCGGCTAGAGCGAAAGGCGGAGTGGGTCTGATTGTAACCGGCGGTATAGCGCCTAATAGGGCAGGTTGGGTGGCGCCATTTGCAGGCCGGATGAGCAGTAATAAACATGCAAAGAAACACCAAGTAATAACGGATGCGGTGCATGCTGAAGGCGGTAAAATTTGTATGCAAATATTGCATTCTGGGCGCTATGGTTATCATCCGCTAGCCGTGTCGGCCAGCCCCGTGAAAGCACCGATTTCTCCGTTTAAGCCACGCGCTTTATCAGCAAGAGGCATTCGAAGCACCATCAAAGACTATGCAGAGTGTGCCAATTATGCAAAAAGTGCAGGTTATGATGGCGTCGAAATTATGGGCTCAGAAGGCTATTTAATTAATCAGTTTTTTTGTGAACGTACCAATTTTAGGACCGACGAATGGGGTGGTAGTTTAGAAAATAGGGCGCGGCTAGCTGTCGAGGTGGTGAAGCAAACACGCCTTCGTGTTGGCCCTAATTTTATCATTATCTATCGCTTGAGTATGCTTGATTTGGTTGAGGGCGGGGCACCGTGGGAAGAGGTTGTGTATCTTGCCAAAGAGATTGAAAAAGCTGGGGCTACCTTAATTAATACCGGAATCGGCTGGCACGAAGCCAGAGTGCCTACCATCGCTACCTCGGTTCCTAGAGCTGCTTTTACATGGATAACAAAAAGGATGAAGGCTGAAGTATCGCTGCCGCTTATTACTACGAATCGAATCAACACTCCCGAAGTTGCCGAGTCGGTTTTGGCAAATGGCGATGCGGATATGGTGTCGATGGCACGGCCTTTCCTTGCTGATCCTGATTTTGTTGAAAAAGCAAAGCAGAATAAATCTGATTTAATAAATACCTGCATAGCGTGCAATCAAGCCTGCCTAGATCATGCTTTCGAACAGAAACGAGCAAGTTGTCTAGTCAATCCTCAGGCTTGTTATGAAACCGAGCTTATTTTTAAAACCGTTGCTAAGCCTAAGAAGCTCGCAGTAATTGGCGCGGGTCCTGCAGGTTTAGCTTTCGCTACTTATGCCGCAGAGCGAGGTCACGAGGTGCATTTGTTCGAACAGGCCGCCGAAATTGGAGGCCAATTTAACTATGCTAAACAAATACCGGGCAAAGAAGAGTTTTACGAGACATTGCGCTTTTATTCTCGAAAAATAGAACTTACGGGCGTTAGCCTTCATTTGAACACTCGGGTTGATGCAAGCCTTCTTAAAAACCAACATTTCGAAGAAGTGGTGATGGCAACAGGTATTAAACCGCGAGCCCTTAACATAGAGGGAAGTGATCACCCTAGTGTACTCAGTTATATTGAAGTGTTACGCGACCATAAAGAGGTTGGCAAGCGTGTCGCGGTGATAGGTGCTGGTGGTATAGGCTTCGACGTATCAGAGTACCTTGTTGAGCAGGAGAATTTAACGACTAACCTTGATAAATGGCTAGAACATTGGGGCATAGATAAGCGTTTTGAGCAACCTGGAGCGTTGATAGACAAAAAGCTAGCAGAACCACCACGTGAGGTATTTTTGTTACAACGGAAAACGTCGAAGGTTGGCAAAGGTTTAGGCAAAACAACCGGCTGGATTCATCGTAATTCTTTGGTGAATCATAAAGTACAAATGATGAATGGCGTAAGTTACGACAAAATTGATGACGCCGGTCTGCATATCACTATTGCCGATAAACCGATGACGCTTGAGGTCGACAATATTATAGTTTGCGCTGGGCAAGAGCCACTCAGAGAGCTCGAGGATGAATTGATAAGTGCCGGTTTGAAATTGCATATTATCGGCGGGGCTAGCGTTGCTGCTGAGCTTGACGCTAAGCGAGCTATTCGACAAGGAGCAGAGCTTGCAGCTGCGATATAGTCTGCTAACACGAAGCTTGTATCTAAGGGGTTAAATATAGGCTCTTTGCGCACAGAAACTTTTCTTTTTTGTGATACTTTTGAGATATTTTCTCGCTAAGCTCGGTCTAGTATTTAGATTCGAGCTTTTTGCTTTATGCACTCGATACAAACTATCAACCGAACAGGAGAGCATTATGGCTGAAAGAGTACTTGTCGTTGAAGATGACCTAGACATAGCTACGCTGATACAGGTTAACTTGAGCGAGTTAGGCTTGGAAATTGATCACTTCCCAGATGGCGCTGCGGGATACGAAGCCGCTATCAAAAACAGCTATTGCCTGATGTTACTCGACGTTATGCTTCCAAATATGAGCGGCTTAGATATTTGTCGAAAAGTGCGTGACCAAAAGCCAGAACAAGCGATTATTATGCTCACTGCAAAGGACTCAGAGACCGACCGCGTGCTAGGTTTGGAGCTTGGTGCCGACGATTACATGACTAAGCCTTTCAGTGTGCGCGAACTTCAAGCTCGAGTGCGTTCACAAATTCGAAAGGTACACCTTCTACAAGAGGCAAATCAGCAGCAACCCAGCTCGCAAAGTAATATTATCGTGAGCGGCGAGCTGAAAATAAATCAACAAACACGTATTGTGACAAAAAACGAAGACCTCCTAGACTTAACTGCTACCGAGTTTGAACTTCTTTTCCACCTCATGCTGCATCCTAATCAGGTTTTCTCTCGCACCCAACTCTTAGAATCTGTTTGGGGCTACCAACACTCTGGTTACGAGCATACCGTTAATTCACACATTAATCGTCTACGATCAAAAGTGGAAAGTGATGCCACCGAGCCTGAATATGTGCAAACAGTGTGGGGCGTGGGTTACAAATTTAACAATCAACACAAAGTTGCGAAATCTGCACAGAAGGCAAGTTGAATGTGGCACCCTAAGCTTTGTTTCTATCAGCGCCTGTCGGTGTCCTTAGTCATTGTGTTCTTGATAATTATGAGTGTGTTTGTAATCGCCTCTAGCCATCTTCAAGACTCAATGAAAGATGAGAGTGAACAACTGCTGCACATCGACTTAGCATCTCACTTGGTGTCGGATAACCCATTATTAAAAACTGGTGTACATGATTATGAATCTTTGAGTAATCTCTTTCACACACTTATGGTTTTGGGGCCTAACTTTGAATTTTATTTTCTTGATACGCAAGGCAATATAAAAACCTACTCGGCTGAAAAGGGAGAAGTTGTACTTGAAAAAGTGTCACTGTCTCCTTTGTTATCGATGCTAAAACCGAACCCGACATTGCCTGTTCGCGGTGACGACCCAAAGTCTAACGGTAAGCAAAAGATATTTTCTGTTGCGCCGGTTTACAACGAATCTCAGCTTCAAGGCTACTTGTATGTGATCATTGGTGGGGCGCGTTACGACTCGATAGCTGAAAATATGAAGCGCAGTGAGGGCGTGCAAATGTTCATCATGATCATGGTTGCAGGAACACTCTTCTTACTCTTTGCACTTTTACTTCTATTTAAGTTTTTTACTGCACCACTAAAAATTCTCAGTGATGACATGGATACCTTCAGAGCCAGTGGTTTTGATCTTGACGGATCCGGTGTAAAACTGCGGCCTTGGAGAAATGAAAGTAGGAATGAAGTGCAACGTCTAGGCTTTTCTTTCAACGATATGCTAAGACATATCGATGATCAAATGAAGCAATTAAAACAGACTGACAATGAACGCAGAATCATGCTTGCAGACTTGTCGCATGATTTGAGAACACCGCTAGCGAACTTGCAAGGGTATGTTGAAACCTTATCTTTAAAAGGCGATAGCATCAGCGCAGATGAGCGAAAACGCTTCATTAAAATTTGTGAAAAAAATCTGTTCAACTTAAAACGGTTGATTGATCAAATATTCGAACTAGCCTATTTGGAAGGTGGGCATGTTACTCTCAAAAAAGAGCACTTTATGCTGGCAGAACTGCTGCATGACGTTGCTGCAAAATTCAGTATAAACGCGCAAAGTAAAGGGGTGACCCTAAATGTGCAATGTGACCAAAAAAATGGATATGTTAATGCCGATATAGGTAAATTAGAGCGAGTGCTTACAAACCTTATAGAGAACGCTATTAGACACACTCCAGAAGGTGGTAGTATACATATAGGGGTAGTTGAGCTCGATGGGAATTTGGTCATAGAAGTGAAAGACAGTGGTGTGGGGATCAGCGAGAGGGAACTTAATCATATTTTCAAAGCGCGCTATCAAGCCTCAAATACTGGTGACGATAGTTCTATTCATGCTGGTCTTGGTTTGGCGATTTGCCAAAAGTTAATGGATTTACTTGATTCCAAGCTAGAGGTAAGTAGCGAGTTAGGGAAGGGAACCTCGTTTAAATTTAGCCTAGCTAGATCGAACGATTTTGGTTAATAAATCGCTTAAGCCTCCAGCGATTAATTGGCTTATCTTTTACCTCACGGAAGCGCTTTTTTGAGTTTTTTAACCTGCTTTTCTAGCTTGTCATCGTCGCCAATGACAATGCTTGCAAGCTCTGACTTTGCTGCTTGTTTGTCGCCGACCTGTATGTAAAGTTCGGCTAGCCTCGCTGCAGCCCATTGCATGTTGGGTAAATCACTTGGCGGCAGTTTGCTCGTTTCTATAGCCGCAGCAAGCCGTCCCATCGCAGCAATCCCCTCTTTCGCGTTTGACTCCGATACCACCGCAGTTCTACCTACTTGATATAGTGCATTAAGATGTGCGGCAGCATTTCTTCGATAGTCTTTGTTTATATCGCCTGTTTCTTCATCAGTACTATAAGGTGGTAATCGCATATTCGCAGCTTGTTTGAACAAGCTCATTGCTTGTTCATAGTTTTCGCTTTGTGCCTCTATGGCGCCAAGCTGGAATGGAAAGCTAATTTCTTTGGGATAACTTTGCATTGCTTGAGCTAGAACTTTCTTAGCTTGTTCTATATCGTCGCTCATTTGGTAGAAACTAACTTCAGCGATAGCACCTTCTAATGCATCTAATTTCTTTATTTCGCTCAGCTGATGCTTCCCTAGTTCAGTATCACCACCGGCGATTGAAGGAGCAGCCATATAAAAACTCATCAGTGCTCGTTTATATTGAATATCATTGGGTGCTAATTCATTGGCTTTGATAAAGCTATTAAGCGCTTTTTCGGCGTACCCTAAGGCACTAAAAATTGAGTCTTGTGCTTGGCTTCCCATCACAACACCGCGAAGATAAAAGAGCCTAGCATTATCTGGATAAGCGCTGATTGCGTCTTCGGCAAGATCTTCTGCTTCATCTAAATCAAATTGGGCATAATTTATTATCATTTCACCGAAGACTTCTGCTGAACTATCGATACTCTCGAGCAAGCGAATAGCCTGTTTAAATTCTCCGTCAGAGTACAAGGCCTTGGCGGCTGCAAGCGAGCGTTGTTGAGACACTTGTGTTGAAGAAGATTTGCTTGGGTTATTGGCTATTTCTTGATCTGCGTTTGAGAGCGCGCTATCAATATTGTCTGCTTGCACAAGTGGAGTAAAGAAGACCAAGCTGGTGGCCATGGCGATATTGGATAAAGAGAGCTTGGTAAACATAATCGTCCTGTTAATGTTAAGTCGCTTTAACCTACACCAAATAAACTCAGCACTAAGCAAACAGTAGATGTATCGATAATAGATAGAAGCTTTAATTTCTATCGTATGAGAGTTCCAAATAATCAATAAGTTCACAGTCAATATCGTCTAAACTTTCGAGTCTTATGCGGTGCGACACCATTTTGTTGAAGCTGCCAGATGTTTCAAGTCTCCCTTTGCTTTCAAGTTCCGGAAGCTGCAGCCCGAGGTCAACTCGAGTTTTTGTCGAGGCTTGAATAATCGCAAACTGCTTATTTCTTCTAAGGCTAACGTAAGATTTTTTGACGGCAATATCAACGTCGCTACCCAAATTAGTGATATGGGTAATAAGTTGATCATAGATAGGTTTCAAGGCCGCTTTGGCACCGCTGTATTGAAGAGTTAAAGGATCGTCTTTTGGTTCACCGTTTTTAGCGTCAAGTGCTTTGCTGGAAATAAGGTTAGCGAAACCATGACTCACACCATGCTCGGTCTTTAACCATTTAAGATATTCACCATGTTTGGAGTAGTTTCGCTGGCAACATAGCACAAGCCACTCATCGAGAGCTTTCCCTGTTTTTTCGGGCAAATTAGCAATCATAGTTTGTAGCATCTGCTCTGGACTTGCCATGATGTGTTTCTCTTGTTGAAAAGGCGAAATCTATACTAAGTTTTGACAGCGATAAAAACAAGAGATCTGTTTATCAGGCTCTGTGTGAGTACTTTGAAAAGTAATGCTCTTATTTCAGGTGCATTTCTTGCTAGCTGTTGGTATTCTATCAACGACTAACAAAAAGAATAAACAACTAACGTTCTGTTCTCTTGCATATTGAGTGAGCTTTTAAAGGCTTGGATAGTGTTAAAGAGAGTCGTTGTGAACCGAAAGTGAAGAAAATTGTGCTAATAAAAAACAAAGTAGTCATGTTTTTGGCTCTGGTTTGTCTATTTTCGCAAAGTGCATTCGCCATAAATGCGCCTCTGAATGCGGAAGCAAGGCAGGACAGCGGTAAAACATACAAAAAGGCCAGGATTGCCATCATCATTGACGATATCGGAAACAAGCGTTCTGATGCCGATGCTTTTGCTCTCTCAGAAAAAGTCACCTTTTCGATTCTGCCACACACGCCATTTTCGACAGAGTTTTCCAATTATTCTCACCAGCAAGGCCGCGAGGTCATGTTGCACATGCCTATGGAGTCTCTTCATGGTGAGCGTTTAGGCGAAGGAGCCATTGTATCTTCAATGTACCCTGCTCAAGTTGAAATGGCCTTGCTCATGGCCTTGGAGTCGGTTCCTCATGCTGTTGGGGTAAACAATCACATGGGCAGTAAATTGACTCAAATAACCTTGCAAATGAATGCGGTAATGGAAGTACTAGATAATAATAATTTATATTTTGTTGACAGCAGAACAACGAAGTTTTCCAAAGCCAGAAAAATAGCGCAACAACATGGTGTCGCAAGTGCTACTCGTCATGTCTTTCTCGATCATTATGCGAATGAGGATTTTCTAGAAAAGCAATTCGATTTACTTATTCGCAAAGCAAAACGAAATGGTTCTGTTATTGGTATCGCTCACCCTTACCCGGTAACGGTTGAGTTTCTGAAAAACAAATTAGCATCGCTTCCTGAAGATATTGAATTAATTACCATGACAGAATACCTTGGGATTAAGCAAGTTCCTGCCTTGAAAAAACCGCGTTTAGCGAGAGAAATAGATCGAAATACAGATGCCGTTGCTCCGGAATAAAAAGCATAAATACGCAAGTATCGATTTAACGCTTTTACTACTCTTGGATTAAATGTTATATTATAACGATGATAGCTCGGGTATTCTGAGTGGGCGGTATAAGTTAAAGAGTAAATAGCACAATGAACAGCAAAGTTGCTGACATAAAACCACAGGTTATCGACAATAACTTGAATGACAACGAAGTGTCTCAAGTCGAAGCAGACAAGAAAACATCTAACGTTATCCTAGATAAACTAGGTATTTGGGTATCTAGCTTGTGTGCTTTGCATTGCTTGTTGATACCACTTCTACTGCCAATTGCGCCACTAGTTGCTAGTAGTATATTTGCTGAGCAATGGTTCGAGCGTTCAATATTAAGCTTCTCGATTTTGGTAGGCTTTGCTGCCTTGTTTGTAGGCTTTCATAAATATCATCGTCAACTTTATCCCCTATACAGTTTGGCGCTAGGTGGTTTAATCTATTGGAATAAAGATATCTTCGGGCACGAATTCGAACCATTCACTATTGCGGTCGGTGCCTTTCTCATTATTGTTGCGCACGTCACAAACTTACGTTTGTGTAAAAGCTGCCAAAATTGCGAATCTGACTGCCATACTAAGAAGTGATTTAAGGCTTGCCTTAGTCAAGCCTAGCTCATTTATTAGCGCTTATGATCTCACGAGCCCAATCTGGCCGGTCGGTAAATATTCCATCTACCCCCATTTCTAATAGTTCATTAAGAGTCTCTAAATGATTTACTGTGTAAGACCAGACTTTTAGACCACGTGCATGTGCATCATCCACAAAGTCTGCACTGAGCACATTCCAGTCAATCGCAGCGATATCCATTCCCATCTGCTCAGCATATTGCGCCAAGTCAAGAGGGCAATGACCGACTAATGCGCCATACTGGATAAAAGCTTGCTGACGTCGATATTGACTTTTATTTAGACCAGATTTTGTTGCTTTCAACGCACGATGATCGAAGGATGAAATAACCACTTTACAGCGATATGAGTCGATTAGCTTTGCCACATAAGCCACAAAATCGTCAACATCGTTGAGTGTTTTCAATTCAATGTTGAGTGTTACTTGTTCACCAACAAGGGCTGCTATTTCGCTAAGAGTGGGTATAGGGTCGCGCTCTTTTACTAATAGCGACCTTACCTCTTCTAAGCTTTTATCAAAAATACGCCCTGTACCGTTCGTGAGTTTATCTACGTAGGGGTCGTGAAATACCATAAACTCATGGCCAACTTGGTGCACATCAAGTTCTATCGCATCGATGTCAAGTAATAGCGCTTGAGTAAAGGCTACTAGGGTGTTTTCGGTGTAAGAAGAGCTAAATCCTCTATGAGCAATTACGAGCATGTTTTTACTTTTTGGTTTTCTCTATGCGTATTGATAGTTTCGTATACAGCAGCCGAAATGACTAGCAAACCGCCCACAATAGTTTGCCAATTCGGCTGTTCATTAATGAGGACCATAGCAAATATCACTGCATAAAAGGGTTGCATGCAAGCAACCAGCGAGAACGTTTTTGCACGCAAGTGTTTGAGAGCACTGGCCACCATGGCGTGGGGCACAGCGGTAAAAAATATACCAAGTGTGAGTAGCAACCAAAGCGTGTTTATATCGATTTTACCCAAGTCGTCAGAGACAAAAAACAATAAGGTGGGGCAGATAATCAGTGTTTGCCATGCCATTGCTTTAGCACCAGAATAATGTGAAAAATAAGTGCGATGCAATAAATTTCGAATAGCGTACAAAAATGCTGAAAATACTCCAATAATAACCCCTAGGGTTACATCATTATCAAGTGAAGCGTCGGGCACGATTAGAATGATTCCTACGAGAACGACAATAGCACTTGCGATGTCCTGCCATACCAAACGTATTTTTTCAAAATAGGGCTCAAGCAGCACGGTAATTACCGGAAAGGTAAATAGGGCGATAATACCCACAGACACACTGGAATACTGCATAGCCATGAAGTAGGTAACCCAATGCACAGCCATGATGATGCCTAAGCTAAAAGCGATAAGGTAATCACGACGATTATTTAAGCGCCAGCCTTCTCCCATAAGCTTAGCAACGATAAATAGCACGACACAGGCAAAGAATGAACGTCCAAAAGTAATGTCTATTGCATTGAGTGGGATTAGTTTAGAAAATAGCGCAGTACCGCCTAATAGCATTACCGTTACATGTAATGAAATTAGGCTCTTTTTGACGGGATCCATCAAAACTAGACTGTTTCACTTGAATTAACTTCTTCATTTTTACTGCCACTGACATGAGCGAATGGCTGGCCAAGGCGGGTTATTTGCCCAGCCTGCAGATCGGCAAATTCAATAGCACCAGGTTCGAAACACACCACGATAGTTGAGCCCAATTTAAACAGCCCCATTTCTTCGCCCTTAGCAAGGTTGATGTCTTCGCCTTCATATTGCCAATGCTGAACGATTTTACTCTCTGGTGGAGTAATATTACCCGCCCACACAGTTTCAATGCTAGCCACGATGGTTGCACCAACTAACACAATAGCAAGCTTACCTACCGGCGTATCAAACAAGGTAACGACACGTTCGTTTCTGGCGAATAGACCGGGAACATTCTGAGCTGTCAACGGGTTGACTGAAAACAGTTCACCAGGCACATGCAACATGTCGGTAAGCTTGCCTTCTATCGGCATATGAATGCGGTGGTAGTCTTTAGGCGAGAGATAGATAGTGGCAAAGTCACCACCTTTAAACGCTGCTGCCAACTCTGGCTTACCGCCCAATAATGAGGTCAGGCTGTAGTTGTGGCCTTTAGCTTGGAAAATATCATCACCAATTATCTTGCCAAACTGGCTTACTCGGCCGTCAACACTATGACATAACTCGTTTTTGTCGTCATTGATAGGGCGAATATCATTTTTCAATTCTCGCGTGAAGAAAGCATTGAATGTTTTGTAATATGATGGATTGCTATGCTTTGCCTCGTCCATATCAACGTTGAAGGCTTTGATAAAGATCTTGATAAAAAACTGGGTAATCACACCAGCTTCAGCCGCAGCCAACCACCCAACTGCTCTTGAAATGGGATGTTTAGGCAAAATATATTGAATGCGAACTTTAAACCAATCTAACACTGGGATTTCTCCATTATGAATTCTTCGCCATTGTACATTTAAAGCATTGGCAAGTAAGCCATTAACTTCTTATGAACAATTACCCTTTCGAATAAGAGGGTCTGTTCTCGTCTAAAGAGTCAATGATTTTGTGATAGCTTTCGTAACGGTCTTCGGTGATTTTGCCTTCAATCACAGCTTGCCTGATAAGGCAGCCAGGGTCGCTCCCATGCTTACAATCAGTGAATTTACAACCACCCAAATAGTGACGAAACTCAATAAAGCCAGTACTTACTTTTTCGACGGGCAAGTGCCATAGCCCGAACTCACGTACTCCGGGAGAATCAATTAAATCACCACCTTGCTCGAAGTGAAGTAGCTTAGCGGCAGTGGTTGTGTGTTGGCCTAGACCTGAGTTTTCGGAAATATCCCCTACAACTTCCTGCGCATCGGGCAATAGTTGATTTATGATACTTGATTTTCCTACGCCACTTTGTCCGACAAACACACTGATCTTGTCTTTTAATAGTGTGGCTAACTCGGCAATACCTTCTTGGGTTGCGCAGCTGGTATAAACTACGCGGTAGCCAATGTCCTCATAAACATCGACTACTTCAGCCACGTACTCACGGTCTTCATCGCTGAGCAATTCCATTTTGTTGATAACAACAACGGCCTGTATATCGACGTCTTCGCATGCCACCAAATAACGATCAATGATATGCGCTGAAAGTTGCGGCACAATTGCATTGACTACAATGATTTGATCGATGTTCGCAGCAATAGGCTTTACGCCGTCATAAAAATCGGGGCGGGTGAGGGTAGACATACGATCAAGCACTACTTCTATAACGCCTCGGTCGCGTTCTTCACTAGATAAACTCGGTCGAAAAATCACGTTGTCGCCACACACTACCGACTGAATTGTGCGACGGATATGGCATTTATGTATTTCGCCATCAACTAAAGACTCTACGTTCGCATGCTTACCAAAGCGACCAATTACGCGGCCTTTTTGTTCTTCGCCCAAGTGCTTATCGTCGTGAGTATGGCCCTTATTCGCCAGGCGTTTCTCACGATTTTCTTTGACTTGACGTTTTTGACGATCTGAAAGCTTCGGTTTTTTAGCCACGATTACCTTAAATTTGCATACTAATTAGGGAATTCCTTGTACGCATGTTACCTTTTTTACGTTATATTTTCATTGCATTTAATATTAAACGAGGTGTGCATGTCATTTAATGAAGAGAACTTAGTTTGGATTGATATGGAAATGACGGGATTAGACCCTGAAAGTTGTGTGGTAATGGAAATTGCTACTATAGTGACTGATAAAGAGTTGAATATTCTTGCTCAAGGGCCTGTCATAGCAGTGCATCAGCCTAGCGAAGTGCTTGATAATATGGACGAGTGGTGCGTAAAAACTCACGGTGCAACGGGCTTAACAGAGCGTTGCAGAAACAGCGAATACGACGTTGACGCTGCTGCAAAAGCAACAATTGCATTTTTAAAAGAGTATGTTCCTAAAGGAAAGTCACCTTTGTGTGGAAATTCAATAGGTCAAGATCGCCGCTTTCTCGTAAAATATATGCCTGAACTCGAAGACTATTTTCATTATCGAAATATTGATGTGAGCACCGTTAAAGAACTCACTGCACGCTGGAAGCCCGACGTATTAAAAGGATTTAAAAAGAAGGGGGTACACTTAGCACTCGATGACATCATAGAGTCTATCGATGAAATGAAGTATTATCGGGATACAGTGTTTAAGATATAAGCACTTAATGTGCGAAAATGCATAAATATCAAATTAAATGCAAATTACACTTGCACTGCCCTGATATTTTTGTAAAATGCGCCTCCAGATTGCGGGAATAGCTCAGCTGGTAGAGCACGACCTTGCCAAGGTCGGGGTCGCGAGTTCGAATCTCGTTTCCCGCTCCAAATTCAAAAAAAGCACAGTATTTACTGTGCTTTTTTGTATCTATACCTCTTCTTCTTTATACAAATTCATCTTCATACAAAACGCTGGTGTAGTTTGCTTCTTTGTTAACTGCTACTACCAAGACATTTTTAAGCTTGCTGTCGTCTTTTTTGATATTTGCTTATTTCCTAAACAAATCTATTGCGCTACATTACGCTCATCTACTAAATCTTGTATTAGGAAATGGAAAGCATGGAAAACAAAGCATCAAGGTCGATTTCGATTAAATTATTATTAACGGTAGGTATCATATTTTTGTTCAGTGCCTGCAGCGGCCCTTCAGAAAATAGCGCATCAAATCAGCTTGATAGTTATGACGAGCTTGATGACAGAGCCTATACTGACAATTATCAAGACAATGATGAAAACGAAGATGGCGACGACTACCAAGAGCCTTATCCGGAATATTGCTTAAGTGGAAAAGTGAATGTTACTGAATCAACCAATATTGATGAGTTTGATTGTGAAATCGCGGTGGAAGGTAAAAACCGTGGAGATATAAACAATCCTAACGCCATGAGTGTATCTGTTACCTTGCAAGACAATGAACAGTTAAATAATGCAGGTATTAAGTACTTTACTTTAGACGCAGAAGTTACGGGTGATGCCCCCAAGTTTGCAATTGGAACCTACACACTAGCGCCTTTTGCGTTGTTAAGCACTGAACAAAAAACACTGCCTGCCATCATGCCTTTCCTACATGACTTTGATAGTAGCTCATCCTTTGAAATGGTGATGCCACCAGATCTGCCTTTATTCGCTAACAATTCATCATCAGCTAAGGATAATCGACCTCCTTATTTGCTTGAGTCTGCGTCGTTCACTATTACTCATGTGGAAGATATCGCGCTAGATGAAGATGAAAAAGAACAACAAGAGATGATGAAAAGCATGGGTATGATAACCGGAAAACAGTATGTGAAAGGCACTATTAGCGTGTCGATCAAACAATTTGGCAGCAGCGGCAACGACTACGGGCCAGCCACCTTTACTTTTGCAAGTATAAATAGCTGGACCTTCATGAAGCAATAGATATAAGTTAGTTATTGCTCCGCTTTAAGCGTTTTAATGTCGGCAATTAAGTAGCTCACTGATGCGCTATTTAGGCCATTGTATACGCCACGTATATACCTATTTTTATCAATAAGTAATAAGCTTTCTGTATGCAAAAAATCATTCGTATTTTGAATGTTCCCGAGGTCTTCGCTTGCAAAATAGGCGCCTTTAGCCAACGAATAGATCTTGTCTTTATCACCAGTAAGTAAATGCCATTTACCGCTGACTATGCCATTTTCTTCAGCATAGCTTTTAAGTAAGGCCACGGAATCTGTGCTTGGTCTTATTGAATGTTGAATGATAAGAAGTTCAGGGTCATCTAAGAAGGCGTCTTGCACTTCGCTCAATTTTGATCTGACCATAGGGCATATTCCCGGACACGTACTGAAGAAAAAACCTGCAACATATATCTTGTCTTCTACTGTTTCTTGGCTAATTTCGAGACCATTTTGATTCGTAAAACTGAATGCAGGGATGCGATGAAAGTTTGCAAGGCTTTTGTCGTCACTTTGCAGCCAATGCGGGCTAAATTCCTCGCTATCGTAGTAGGGCAGTGACTCAGAAGCATTTGCCGTTGAGTAAAGTAAAGCAGCGCTAACGAGAAATACTAGCTTGCACTTTGTAATAGTCGAAAGAAATTTGTTCATCTTCCAGACCCACACAACTATTTGCTTTTTTAAGTCCATAAATCCGTCCGTTTTTGTATTCAAAGTTTGATACAAGCTTACCGTTCTCGCGCCAAGCTTGCTGTAAGCCAGAGGGCTTTCCATCCTTATAGTGAAATTTCTTAAATTTGTTTCCAGAACGATACCATTGCCAAGCAGTTCCCTCTGGTTTGCCATTTACGTAAAAAAATTCTGAGCGAGGCGTTCCGTCAAACCACCATGTTCTGCTTACGCCGTCTCTGG
The DNA here is from genome assembly GCF_015595035.1 of Marinibium conchae. Taxonomy (GTDB): domain Bacteria; phylum Pseudomonadota; class Gammaproteobacteria; order Enterobacterales; family Alteromonadaceae; genus Glaciecola. The sequence continues at coordinate 38,545 of NZ_JADNRN010000001.1, forward strand.
CGTTCGACAAATAAAATGATTCGTAGCCCAATATGCCGCCAACGAACCATTTTCTGGCAAAACCCTCACGCCGGCCATTCACAAATTGATCTTCGGTTGCTATGTCACCGTTGCTATGGTGACTGTACACTGTGCCGGAAAAGGGCTGTTTCTTATATAAACGTTGCCCTCTTTCGTTGAACGTAATAGCAGACTTATCTACATACAAGGTAGCAGGGGCCGGTACCATGATTGATAAATATATTACTGCTCCTAAGATGAGCATGCTGCATGACAGCGCGATCAATACTTTATATCTAGTTAACATTACTCGGCGTGCCTTGGAAATTTCCAGGGAATATGAGGTAATTTTCACCATTTAGGTACTGTTCGCTGGATATATGATAGTGATACTCAGCATCTTCCGGAGCACCGCCCGTATATAAGGTATTGGATATGTGACCATTAGACTCATCCAAATCTGTAGGGTAGTCAGCAGTGGAATAACACCTTCTACCAAATATCAAGAATCCGTCTGCTATTACTCCTACAAGGCTATCGTCGTCGTAAGAAATAGCCTTTGGCTCTAAATGATAGTGATAAGTTTGCGGACCTGTATGAGCTCCATTGCGATCAAAGCCTTGAATTACGCCAAATGATACATCACCGTTTCCTTCTGAGTCATTGAAGATAGGGGCGCCGCTTATGGCAATGCCTATAGCACCTAAAGGAGTCGCTGAGCTATTGTCCGCGAGAGTAGGGGATACATCAACGGTGAGTGTGAAGTCGATAGTATAGTCTTCTATATCACCAGGCGATCTTTTTTGATTGAACAAATCTACATCTTCGGGAGCAACGTACAATCCGCTTGCATTGGCAGAGTCCCAATATGAAGAGCTATGATCAGGTTTGCCCGTTGCTTCAAAAGTGACTGAACAACCATCTTCGGACAAAGCAACTGTGATATTGGGTGCTGCCACAAATTCAAGAAATGCACTTGATAGCTGAGTTGCGGGCTTGTCACAACCGCTCGTATCAGGTTGGCTTATATCGTTTTCAGTCGTGTCATTAATCAATTCACTCTCTGATGAACCATCGCCGCATGCGCTAAGAGCCATGAGTACTCCAACGCACATTAGCGATAGATGAATTTTTTTGTCATTTAGCATTTTATTTACCTTCTGAATTAGTGTCGCCATCGTGCGTGAGAAAGAATGTCGTTCCTATACATTGACGAGTCCTTATGAAAGAACTTGGACCTAAACTTAGCACAGACATTTGATGGCAAATGTGCATTTTTAGAGGAGATTTAGCAGACAAGATTTCTTTATTCGGAGGCTTGGCAAAAAAAGTTAGGCTGCTTGCCCGTTGTGGGTTTACAACGCTCGTATAACACCGAATGCTAAAAAGTCTACTTGTAATGCACAAAAATATACTGAAATGTAGACTTTAGTTTAGCTTTTGAGGCCTTGTAGAACATAGGGTGTAGGCTCATTGCCTATTCTTATGATAAATACTGAAGATTACTTGACCAAGCAACATGATCAATGCTCATATAGTTAATGAAAGAGGCCATGAGTATCTATCTGTAACCACGTGCCACACTCAGTCAAATTACAATGCTAATGTACATAAACAACACACGAGACCAACACAATGATAAAAATAGGATCTTTGTTACTAGGCTTAATCGCTGTCAGTTTTAGTGCTCATGCCGATATTGAAAACGCCAATTTTGAATCCTGGTCGGGGAATAGCCCTGATGGCTGGACAACCATTGATTCAGGAATAAGCGTTGCCCGTTCAACTAGTCAAGTGCAATCAGGCAATAGCTCGGCTTTAATTAGAGTTAACACAGCCTCTCAAGCTTCAACTGATTTCAGGCAAAGTATTGATGGCGTTGCAGGGCAAGCAATTGACGTTAGCGTATGGATTAGGCACACCGAAGGTAATGTGCGAGCACGTTTATATGTTGCGGGCTACAGAGGGTATTCTAACAACTCACTACGCAATCAATGGCAGCAACTGAGTTACCGGTACACGCCGAGTTCGAGCGGGCCGATAAGTATTGGATTGCGTTTCTATGATACATCAGGCTTCGATGGTTCAGAAATTGTTTATGTTGATAACTTTAAGCCTGAAGCGACTATTGCTCCGCCTCCAGTGGGATGTACCGCAAACGAAGGCAACTTTAGTCTTCTTACCGATAATTATGGAGCCGAAACCAGTTGGAAAATTACCGATGCGCAAGCTTCTGTTGTCGCTTCCGGTTCGGGTTTTGCAAGCAATACCAGCTATTCGGAAGCACTGTGCCTAGAAGATGGTGATTACACTCTTACCATAAATGACAGCTACGGAGATGGTATATGTTGCTCATATGGTACAGGAAGTTACTCACTCACCTTTAATAGTCAAACACTTGCTAGTGGTGGTGCATTTGGGCGAGTTGAAAGCACAAACTTCACTCTTTCGTCCGGCTCTGGTGGCTCTGGTAATACCGGTGCTTACTATGCAAGTACAGACGGGCTCAGTTCTTATGCATTAAAAACCGAACTATTTAATATAATAAAAGGTCATGCTACCCAAGGTTATGGCGCTCTGTGGGGCTTCTACAGCAGCTATGAAACCGACACATATTACGAAAATGACGGTTCGATACTCGACATTTATTCCGAACGTCCAAGCAGTAACGACCCATACACTTTCACTCCGGTAAGTAACCAGTGTGGCAATTATCAAGGCGAAGGGGGTTGCTACAACCGCGAACATTCATTTCCAAGAAGCTGGTTTGGTGGCGCAATTGAGCCTATGAACTCCGATGTACATCATATATTTGCCAGCGATGGTTTTGTGAACTCAAAAAGAAGTAGCTTTCCTTATGGCGAAGTTTCTTCGGCAACATTTACATCGCTGAACGGCTCAAAAGTGGGCAGTGCCCGAAGCGGACTTGGTTATTCAGGAACGGTGTTTGAACCTATCGATGAGTTTAAAGGAGACTTAGCACGTGCGTATTTTTATATGGCTACCCGTTACCAAGACCAGATTGGCACATGGCAATCTAACTCTAGTTCGGCTAATGCGGTGCTAAACGGCTCTAGTAATCAAGTGTTTGAAAGCTGGTTTCTTAATATGCTAAAAGCTTGGCATCAGGCAGATCCTGTGAGTCAAAAAGAGCGCGATCGAAACGAAGCGGCTCAAACTTATCAGGGAAACAGAAACCCCTATATTGATCGCCCTGAATTCGTTACGGAAATCTGGGGTAACTAGGATTCTCTGTTGCTTTTGGAGGAAGGTACTATCGGTAGTGGTAGTACCTTTTTTGTATCAAGCTAACTCAGAAAGCTTTTATTTTTGTGGCTTGAGTGATACCCATAAGCGAATCTCACCATCTACCACTACGGTTCCTTTTGAATCCAGAGCTCTCACCTCTACAGATACATCTCCCTCTTGCCATTTGGCAGGGTCGATTTTAGCTTCACAGGTAATATCAGTTGTTGATTTCGCAAGGTAGTTCACGTCCATGCCTTTGGGCAACCAGCGTAAATGTTTTGGTAACGATGCCTCGGTCATAGCGCCCATCGCCATTTCTAAGCCATTACATATAGCAATGGCATGAACGGTACCAATATGATTATGAACAGCCTTGCGTTTTGGAATAAGTACCTGACAGAAATTTTCTTCCAGTGTAACAATGTGTGGCTTAATCGATTTGAAATAGGGCGCCTGAGAGGCAAACATTCGACTGAATATTTTCTTGCCGAAGGGATACTTCAGCACTTTGTCTTGCAACTTCAATAAATAGTTTGACTGAGCCATTTCACACCATCCTTATAAATACACTGTTAACTGGTAAGTCCACTAGTTTACGCTAGTTTTTATAAATGTTCAGGAGTGGAAGTATTTTTTTTAGTTTGAGTTGCAACGAGCTATTCAAACAAGTTAGTTCTGATGCGCCCGAGGTTGAGCTTTGTGTTTTTATTTGTTCGTATATTTAAACAGGATAAAAAGTGCGTGAATGTATATATTTTAGGATGAAATTAAGGTTTAACAAAATATTAACAGCTATTATTGGTATTTTTATCCTAAAATATCTTTATATTGGGATAATCTTTTCACTTTTTTTGAAATATAGGTTTTATCTGTTTACTTGCTGAGATATATTGCTTGTATACGCGAGAAATAAAAGCTTTATTGAGGAGAAAGTCCTGTGAAAATGATGTCGGGCGCTGCAATGGTTGTAGAAGCCTTAAAAGATGTTGGTGTAACGCACCTCTTTGGTTACCCCGGTGGTGCCGTTCTTGATATTTATGATGCCCTTTATGCGCAAGAAGATGTTGAGCATGTATTGGTGCGTCATGAACAAGCTGCAGCACACATGGCCGATGGTTATGCACGAGCAACGGGTAAAACCGGAGCCGTCCTCGTTACTTCAGGACCTGGTGCAACAAATACCATTACGGGCATCGCGACAGCATTTATGGACAGCATTCCTATGGTTGTTCTTTCTGGGCAGGTGCCTTCTATGCACATTGGCGAAGACGCTTTCCAAGAGTGTGACATGGTAGGTGTTTCTCGTCCGGTGGTTAAACACAGCTTTTTAGTGAAAAAACCAGAAGATATACCCATGGCGATAGCAAAGGCTTTCTATATTGCTAACACAGGTAGACCAGGCCCAGTGGTTGTTGACCTTCCAAAAGACATTGTCAATGTGCAGAACGAACACCCTTATGTGTTTCCTTCCGATGTGACTATGCGCTCTTACAACCCAACGTTGAAAGGCCACAGTAAACAAATAAAGAAAGCCGTTAATTTGATGAAGGAGGCTCAACGCCCCGTTCTTTATGTGGGGGGCGGTGCTATTGCAGCAGAGGCAGCCCCTTATGTGACGCAGCTTGCTGAGCTTCTTCATGCTCCTGTTTGTAGCACCCTGATGGGCTTGGGAGCGTTTTCATCAGTGCATCCGCAATTCATTGGTATGCTTGGTATGCACGGTACTTTGGAAGCGAATAAAGCCATGCATAACGCAGACTGTATTGTGGCGCTAGGCGCTCGTTTCGATGATAGGGTAACGAATAATGTTGATAAGTTCTGCCCGCACGCGAATATCATTCATGTTGATATCGACCCCGCATCTATTTCTAAAATAGTCAATGCGCATGTTCCTGTGGTTGGCTCAGTAGACAAGGTGCTGCTTCAAATGCTCACGCTTCTGGCCGACATTGACTTCAGTGGTCAGGAAGAAAAGTTGGCAGATTGGTGGGTTCAGGTAAATGAGTGGCGTGATAAGAAATGTCTTGATTACGATCAGTCAACACAAACCATCAAACCACAAAAAGTCATTGAATCATTATATGAACATACTAACGGGGACGCCTATGTAAGCTCCGACGTTGGTCAGCATCAAATGTTCGCTGCTTTGTATTATCCTTTTGCTAAACCACGCCGCTGGATCAATTCTGGTGGCTTGGGCACTATGGGCTTTGGTTTACCCGCTGCAATGGGCGTGCAATTCGCGCACCCTGATGCAGTGTCAGTAGTGGTAACGGGCGATGGCAGCATTCAAATGAATATCCAAGAGTTGTCTACCTGTTTGCAATATGGTTTACCCGTGAAAATTATCTCACTGAACAACCGAGCATTGGGTATGGTAAGGCAATGGCAAGACATGAACTATAAAGGCCGCCATTCACACTCTTATATGGATTCCATGCCCGATTTCGTTGCCTTAGCAGAAGCTTATGGCCACACCGGTATTAAGGTCGACACTTTAGATGAGCTTGATGGTGCAATGCAAAAGTGCTTTGCAACAAAAGGTTTGGTGTTTATGGATATTGCCGTTGATCAAAACGAACACGTGTATCCAATGCAAATTAAATACGGAGCCATGGATGATATGCGCTTGAGTAAAACGGAGCGTACATAATGAGAAGAATCATTTCAGTATTAATGGAAAATGCCCCAGGCGCACTTTCACGAATTGTCGGTGTGTTTTCACAACGTGGCTTCAATGTTGACTCGCTCTGTGTTGCGCCAACTGATGATGAGAGTTTATCTAGGCTCACTATCATTACTCAGGGCAATGATAAAGTCATAGAGCAGATAACTAAGCAAGTAAATAAGCTCATTGATGTACTAAAAGTCACTGAACTGACGGAAGGCCCGCATATTGAGCGTGAGTTAATGCTCATAAAAGTAGCTACCCGCACTGAACTTTCTCGTTCCGAGGTTAAGCGTAATGTAGACATCTTCAGAGCGAGAATATTAGATGTAACTGCGACTAACTATACTATTGAAATTACAGGTACCAGCGATAAGCTCGATGCTTTCTCTGATGTTATGTCGCAGAGTGCCGATATTACCGAATCAGCGAGAACGGGTGTGTGTGGTCTTGCTCGTGGGGAAAGAGCGCTTCGTCCGTAAGCGCTTCCATTAAAATTCTATAAAATGCCATTGTCATGTTTTGTTCAATTAATTAGCAAATAAGGTGAATAAAAATTTGCAATGGCGTTTTTTGTGCTACACTTACCGTGTTTCTGGAAAGAAAGTTATTTAGTTTGATACTGTAAGTGATATAAACCTCTTTGTTCACGCCCGTGACCTTTTGTTAGACGTTTTCCCATTTGTTAGTAAAGAATCTCAGTAAGTCATCTTGTCAGAAATTCGAAATGCGCAGCTATTTGCGCGATTAATTTATATATATTTGAGGTTTACATGTCTAAAGTTACAGGCACAGTTAAGTGGTTTAACGCTGATAAAGGTTATGGTTTTCTAACACAAGATAATGGCGGAAAGGACGTTTTCGTTCATTTCAGAGCTATTGTTGCTGAAGGTTATAAGACTCTTCCAGAAGGCCAAAAAGTGTCTTTCGAAGTTGAAGAAGGTCAAAAAGGTTTGCAAGCTGCAAACGTTGAAACGATCTAAGTTTCTTATGAGGTGATGCGCCTGCATCGCCTCGTTATTCTCCTCGTAACATCCCAATCAGCCAGTCTCCCTAATCAGCAAAAATTAGCAATAATCAATAAAAATCAGCAACAGCCAGCAGCTACTACTCAATAGTTTTATTGTATTTATATTCCATTAATATCAAAAATCACCACCTAATCACTACTCAATAGTTTGATAAGCGTTCTCGTACCGTCTGTTCTAATCATGATTATTCTGCTCTAGCACATTGTTCGATGTAGCTGATATTTACAGCTTTTCTTCTTCTAATATGGTTTTAATTGATCTGGATCAAGCTTCCGTGACCTTTTTGTGATCTTCGTCGCATATGAATTGAACCAATTCAGCTCATATGGTTTTCTGACCCTATGAGAATAGATCAATAACAATATCGTTCTCTTACACCTATCACACAGGAATATAATAACAAGGCACATTGGAGCTTTTGAATGCTTAAATTTAACAAAAAAACGGTAGCTATAGCTGTAGCACTTTGCCTAGGCGCAAGTGCACCTGCAATAGCTAAAAACGTTGCGGGAACGACTATAACTGATGCAGGAGAGCGGGTTGAAGGGGTAACTCTTAAAATTGAAAATGTCGAAACAGGACTTGTACGACAACTCACTAGTGATGACGGCGATTTTCGCTTTCCACTATTGCCAGCAGGTCAATATATTTTAACAGCATCAAAAGATGGGTACACAGACGTAGTACAGGAAGATATCTTTGTTGGCTTAAGCGGATCAGTTAATGTCGACTTAACAATGACCCTAGACAACGTTGAGCGTTTAGAAGTAGTTGGTTCAAGAATAAGTTTAGTAGACGTTACTACTAGCTCTACGGGAATTACTGTTGACCAGTTTACGCTTGAAAAGGTGCCGGTTCCTCGAGACCTCACAGGCGTGGCTTTGTTAACTCCTGGTGCAACGCAAGGCGATTCTGCGTTCGGTAATGTACCATCAATTGGTGGCGCTTCAGCAGCAGAAAACGCCTATTACATTAATGGTCTAAATATCACCAACTTTAGAACCGGTGTTGGTTCAAGTAATCCTCCGTTTGAAATGTATGAAAGCTTTGAAATAAAAACGGGTGGCTACTCAGCTGAGTATGGTCGTGTTACTGGCTCAGTAATTAACGCTAAAACCAAGAGTGGTTCAAATGAATTTAAATGGGGTGTTAACGTTTTTTGGGAACCAGATGCGTTAAGAGAAGACAAACCATCAAACTCCTTACCGGGTGAAAGCTTACTTCAGATTGATAATTCAGAAGATGAAAATGAGTTTGCAGAAATGAACATCTGGGCCAGTGGCGCAATTGTTGAAGATACCTTATTCTTCTATGCTTTGTATAATCCACGTTCAGATGTTTTTGACTTCAACGGTGCACAGACTCAAACCGGTGATGGTATTCGTCAGCAAGTAACTAACCAAACTGATGAAGACGCATTTTGGGCTGCCAAGTTAGATTGGTATATCAACGATTCAAACATTATTGAATTAACTGCTTTTTCAGATAAAAGCACAATCAAAACGAAGAGAACGCAAACTCTCGATGGTGTTGATTTAACAACACCAGCGCCAGCTACGGGCACCATAAATGAAGGTGGTACCAACTTAATTGCGAAGTACACTGGTATTATCAATGAAGATTTCTCAATCTCTGCGTTATATGGCATCAATGAAACAGATAGGACAATATCGAGTGACTTAGATGCCAACCCAGCTATATTCAGACGCTTTGACAGCACAGGTAACTTCGTACGTGGTGGTGATTTCGCTAACTTTACGGTAGAAGTGGGCGATGATAAGCGCGAAGTTTTCCGTCTGGACGCTGACTATTATGTGGGCGACCATAGCTTCCGTTTCGGTATCGATTCAGAAACGCTTACTGCAAACGCCAATACAATCAACTCTGGTGGCGTATATTATCTTATATACGTAGACGATGAGACTGACCCAGCTAACCCTACTCCTTATCAAGTGCGACGCAGAAACTATAGCGCTGGTGGTGAGTTTGAGCTTAAAAACTTCGCTTATTATGTGCAAGATGCATGGCAGGCAACTGATAATTTAGTGATTAATGCAGGTATCCGTAATGACAGTTTCGAGAATAAAAACGGTGCTGGCGATACCTTCGTAAAACTTGATAATAACTGGGCTTTACGTTTAGGGGCTGTGTATGACCTAACGGGTGACGGTGATTCAAAAGTTTGGGCAAGCTACGGTCGCTACTATCTTCCTGTTGCAGCTAATACGAATATTCGTTTATCAGGTGCTGAAACCTTTATTCACGAGTTTAGAGAATTTACTGGCTTTGCTGATCCTACGCTAGAAATTCCTAATTTTGACGGTGCGCAAACGCAAGCAGATCAAGTATTTGCAAATGGTGACGTACCAGCTCCAGATGAAATTGTGGATGCAAGTCTAGACCCTATGTACTCTGATGAATTTATTCTTGGTTACAAGTTTAAATTGAATGAAGATTGGAGCTTAGGTGTGCAGGCGACTTATAGAGAGCTTGCAACGACGATTGAAGATGTGGCAATTGATTTTGGTTTTAATCAGTACTTAGAGAGAGAGTTTGGTTCGTCTTGTACTGAGTGTACTGGGTTCCACTACTATGTGTTAACAAATCCAGGTACAGATCTCACGATTACAACCGACCCTGATGCAAACAGTGATGGCCCGTTACCACTAGATACTTATACGATCCCAGCATCTGATTTGAATTACCCTGAATCAATTCGTAAGTATGGTGCAATTGATATTAACGCAACGAAAGCTTGGGACGGTGTTTGGTTCTTAGATGCGACTTATACTTGGTCACATAGTTGGGGTAACAATGAAGGTTACATTCGTTCAGATAATGGTCAAGATGATGCTGGTTTGACAACATTGTTCGATCAACCTGGCTTGTTAGACGGTGCTTACGGTGACTTACCAAATGATAGACGTCATAGTCTAAAAGTTTTTGGTTCTTACCAAGTAACGGAAGAGCTGAACGTAGGTGTTAACCTAAGATGGTCAACCGGTCGCCCGCAGAATGCATTTGGATATCACCCAACGGACGAGTTTGCACGTGAATACGGTTCTGAGTCATTCTATGCAGGTGGTGAGTTGTCTCCTCGTGGTTCAAGAGGAACGACACCTAGTATTACATCTATTGACGTAACAGCGTCTTATGACATACCTATTAACGAAGATTACGACCTAACCTTAAGAGCTGATATTTTTAATATCCTCAACAGCGATGGCGTAACTGAAGTTGACGAAATATTTGATGATGAAGGTGCAGATACCGCACTTTCTGCAGGTATTCCAGATCAAAACCCTAACTTCGGACAAGCAACTAACTGGCAAACGCCTCGTTATGTTCGCTTTAGCGCATCATTAAGATTCTAATGTACTAGCGTTTTATTTCCTCCCTGGAAAGTAATTGGCCGCTCTCGAGAGAAGAGCGGCCTTTTTTATGTAAGGGTAAATCCGCAACACTCCGTAACAAAGCAATTAAATTCTATCTTGTACATTCAGCCTCGCCTCACTATGATGCTTTGGCTAGTTTTCACTTTGCGAGTGGAAATATAAAAATAACAAGGAGTTTATGCGCATGAATAAGCTATTAGTGGTATTGCTCACAGCAGCAATGCTGGCTACTACTGCGTTGTTGCCTGCTGAATCTCAAGCAGTCACGAAGGCAGAAGATATTAAACAATTCACCTTAAAAAACGGTATGAAGATAATTGTTTTGGAAGATGACTCAATTCCAAATGCAAATATGTACTTATTTTGGAAAGTTGGCTCACGTAATGAATACCCTGGCATTACAGGTCTTTCCCATTTCTTTGAGCACATGATGTTTAATGGGTCTAAAAAGTACGGCCCTAAAATGTTCGACCGCACCCTAGAGGCTGCTGGCGGTGCAAATAATGCTTACACCACGGAAAACTCTACGGTATATACTGATTGGTTTCCTGCTGACGCGCTTGAACTTATGTTCGATCTTGAGGCCGACCGCATTCAACACTTAGATATCGACCCAGAAGTAGTTGAAAGTGAGCGTGGCGTGGTTACCTCTGAACGTTCTACAGGATTAGAAAACTCAAACTATCGAATGTTGAGCGAGCAAGTAAAAGCGACAGCCTTCAGAGCTCACCCTTATTCATGGTCGGTGATAGGGCATGAGTCAGATATTGCCAATTGGAAGTTGAAAGATCTTCAAGACTTCCACAAAACCTATTATGCGCCGAATAATGCGATCGTTGTGATTTCAGGGGCCGTTAAGTTTGATGATGTGAAGCGATTGGCTAAGCAGTACTTTGAACCTATTCCCGCGCAAGAACCGCCTCGTGAAGTGCATACAGTTGAGCCTGAGCAAGTAGGAGAGCGTCGTGTTTATGTGCACAAGCCTTCGGTAACTAGCCCAAATATAATGTTTGCCTATCACGTACCAGAAACAAAGCATGAGGACTATTATGCCTTACAAGTATTGGCGGGCATTCTCGCCGACGGCGATTCTTCTCGTTTAACTAAATCCTTAGTATTTGAAAAAGAGCTTGCTGCCCAAGTATTCGCTTTTAGTTCTGAATCGATTGATCCCAACCTCTTCTATTTTTATGCCGTAGCCGCGCCGGGGGTTAGTGCTCAAGCATTGGAACAAGGTTTGATTAAAGAAATAAACGAAGTAATGAAAAACGGCGTAAGTGACCAAGAATTACAAAAGATAAAAAATCGCCAGTTGGTTGATTTCTATCGTGAGATGTCAACGATTAACGGAAAATCTAACACTATCGGCAGCTATGAATTTTATTTTGGCGACTACAGGGCGCTTTTTGATTTACCCGACGAACTTAACAAAGTGACAAAAGAAGACGTGCAGCGAGTGGCAACAAAATATTTGCGAAAAGCCAACCGCACCGTGGGAATATTAGATGCCAAGGAGGATAGCAATGAAAACGATCTATAAGAATCTACACAAAGCTAGTCTAGCTATGCTGACAAGCGCTGCATTGCTATGCGCATCGTTGCAAGTTTCGGCGGCTGAGTTTACGCTACCAGCCTATCAAAAAACGGTGTTGGATAACGGCTTAACTATTTATTTGATGGAGCAAGACGAGGTTCCTCTCATTGAAGTTGTTGCTATGGTGAAGGTGGGTGCGGTAAATGATAGCAAAGCTGGTTTGGCAGAAATCACGGCCAGTAACTTGTTACTCGGTACCCAAGCACTTGAGCGTGAAGCATTTCAAGAAACCCTCGACTTTATTGGTACAAACACCAATTCGGGTGCGTCTTTGGAATATAGTTTTGTATCGGCTTCCTTAGCAAGTAAAGATGCATCAGTGGTCATGCCATTACTGAAAGATGTTATCACCGCGCCAGCATTACGCGAGAGCGAATTTACACAATTAAAAACACGTTACTTGGCTGGTTTAGAGCGCCAAAAAGAGAGCCCCAGAGCAAAAATAGGTACATTCTTCAATGCGTTAGTTTATGGCAGTCATCCCTATGCAAACTCAGTGTCTGGTTCAGTGAGCTCGGTAAGCGGCATTACCTTAAGTGATGTAAAAGCCTTTCACCAACAATGGTACCGCCCCGAGAATACTGCAATCGTAGTTGCGGGTGACTTTGATTCTGCGCAAATGCTTAAGGAGCTCAAGAAGCTATTCGCTACGTGGTCTCAGTCGGCCACTAGTGCCAGCAAAAGCCCTACAGCAAATACATTAATGGTCAAAGTTGCTAACTTGAATAAAGCGCGTGTTTTATTGGTTAACAAAGAGGATGCGACCGAAAGTACCTTCTATATCGGCGGTAAAGGAATCAAGCGTAGCAATAAAGACTTTGTTGCTGTCTCTGTAATCAATACTATCTTAGGTGGAAGATTCACGAGCTGGCTGAATGACGAGCTAAGAGTTAACAGCGGTCTTACCTATGGTGCTAGAAGTAGGTTTTCATCGAATAAAGATGCTGGCACCTTTTTGATATCAACCTTTACCCGCACTGAAACGACTACTGAAGCCATCGATCTTGCCTTAAAAACCTACGAAAAACTGTGGAAGGCGGGTATAGACAGTGACACACTTGAGTCGGCTAAAGCCTATGTGAAAGGTCAATTTCCCCCTCGGTATGAAACTGCTTCACAGCTTGCTTTTTTATTAGGACAAATGTTTGTGTATGACTTTGATGAGTCCTTTATCAATACTTTTTCACAACAAGTGAATGAGCTAAGTGTTGAAAAGAGCAAAAAAATTATTCAAGAGTACTTTCCTAAAGAAAACCTTCAATTTGTTATTATCGGGAAAGCGGAAGCAATAAAAGAGCAAGTTCAAAAATATGGGGAAGTGATTGAAGCTGATATAAAAGACGATGAGCTAGTGCTTCCTTAATCTCATGTTAGTCGACCGTTGGCTAATGAGTACTTTTCAATAGCACATACTTAATGTGGGTCCTCTGTTGAATAAGCAGGGGGCCTATTTTTTGATGAGTATAGAAAAAATGCTGTTATAACCATTCGCAATATTAACATTGTCGTAAAACCCTAAGCCTCTTAAGTGACTGTGGAATGCAGGAAGGCGATAACAAGGAATGTTTGGTCGCAAATGGTGCTCCACGTGGTAGTTTACGTAATTGGGTGCAAAGCTCAGCCTTTCCCACCAAGAAACTTTAGTAGTGCGAGCATGTTTGAATGGATTTTTATCCAATAAATTCGGAACACTAGCGTGCTCGGCAGCGTTGCGGAAGCGCGCAAAAAGTTGATAGAAGGTGAAAAAAGCGATGAGCCACAATAAATATAGCTGTCCATGCCCTAAGGTAAATAAAACCCCGAACAATAAACAATTTACTAATACAGGTTGCCAGAAGGCTGATATTAGATTGCGAAGTATTGTCATCATACTCAGTTTTTTGTCTGGCTGAGTATTTGAGTCGGATTTAAAAACCATATCGTATTTGCGTATGCCAGCGTTCATGTGGATCAACGCTATTAGCATCTTAATTGCGGTAATTCCAAGAAGATCGCGTAATATTTTACGCAAAAGACTCGGTCGCGTTATCGGATAGTCTTTATAATTTGGATAATCGGGATCGTGCTCGCTTCCCGCTAATTTATGGTGCTCAAGATGGTAGCGTCTGTAGCTATCTAAATTTGCCAAGACTGGCGCCCCGCATAATAAGCGCCCCAGCCACAAGTTGAGAAAGCGACTTTTCATTAGCATATAGTGAGAGGCGTCGTGCATTAAAATGGCGATGCCAAGCTGACGGTTAGCGAGTAAAATTACACTGAGTAAGTAAGCGGGCCAGTAAGGCAATAATACAGGGAGGTAGAATGCTAACGCGATAAGCGACCAGTTAGCACTAATAAGTACTAGGCCGAGAATATCAGACTTTTGAGTAAAAGCGCGCAGGTGATGTGGGTCTAATCTGATATCGGTCATCTCTTGCTCAAGAAGAACTAGCGTATAAGGATGTTAACAACTCGATAACAATTGTCAATCCAAGCCTGTGACAGCTTAGTGATTTTACTTACTACGAGGCTTTTGAATAGCTGACAAGAGCAAATGGCTTCCGAGCAATGAGAGTAGGCAGTAAGCAACAAAGTAGTAAAACCCAAGCCCGACATTCGACAGAGTTTGCGTACTGATTTCAAATGCTACCGACATGCCCAAGAAGCTGAGCTCGTATTCCTCTTTACTTTGTGCATGGTTAGTTGACATAACAGCAAGGAAAATAGCAACTACAAAAACATCAGCCATCGACCACTTTCCAATACTTGCGACAAAGCGCGCTAATTTTTTCTGAAACTGAAGGTTTTTGGAAAAATAAACAATGAACACAATGCTAGTTTTAAAAATCGGAATCAACACCGAAAATGCAAAAATTAATAAGGCTACAAGGTATCGGCTCTCGTGCAATAGCTCAGCAACTGTGCCGATAATTGATAGTTCTTTGTTAACAAGTTCTGCGCCCATCGAGGCACCAGATAGGGCGCCAGCAAGCTCCATATTGAGGGAGAACATTGGCATTAATATGCCAGGGAAAAATAGAAGGGTTGCTATTAGAGTTAGCAAGAATCCGATGTGTTTTTGCAACATGTTGACCTTTTGAGCTCACGTAGTAAGACTCGATAATAGTACAAATACTTGTCGCTTGTATCTCAAAAATGTGTCATTCAGTGTCCAAGCACGAGCACAGACACACAATGTTGCAATTTGAGCGGTAAAACGAGACTGAATATTAATATTTTACTGTTATCCAAAAATTATTAGCAGTACACTTCTTCTGAACATTTTCGTTATCATAATTTTAAGGATGAGATCATATGAAGTTACTCAATAAATTTGCGATTGCAGCCATCGCTGCGTTATCAATGAGTTCGCTATCAGCACAAGCTGCGTCTGTGTGGAAGGTTACAAACGGAAAAAACGTGACTTACTTTGGCGGTACTGTGCACATCTTAAAACCTGAAAACTTCCCGCTACCTGCTGAGTTTGACAAAGCTTATGCGGCATCAGATAAACTGGTTTTTGAGACCGACATTGAAGGGCTAGAATCACCTGCCTTTCAGCAACGTATGGTTAGCCAAGTAATGTTGAATGATGGTACGACCTTGCAAACACGCCTAAATGACGAAACTTATGCACGTCTTAAAGCTTACATGGACGAACGTGGTATGCCAATCACGAATTTTCACCCTTTAAAGCCTTCGATGGTTGCTTTAACAGTTACTGTGATGGAGTATCAAGCTAATGGTTTGACGCAAGAAGGTGTTGATAAATTTTATGCGGTAAAAGCAAAAGAAGACGGCAAAGCTATTGAATGGTTTGAGTCGACTGACCAACAGTTAAATTTTATTGTGAACATGGGGGGGGATGATGAAAATGCGCTGATTAATTATACCCTTGATGAAGTGAAAAACTTGCCATCAATGATCGATACTATGTTATCGACATGGAAATCGGGTGACTTAACAGGAATGGATGAGTCGATGGTTGCGCCAATGGCTGCCGATTTTCCTCAGGTTCACAAAGACCTCCTAGTTGATCGCAACAACAACTGGATGCCGAAGGTAGTCGAGATGCTTAACGATGCACCAACAGAGTTTGTGCTGGTAGGGGCAGCGCATCTTGCCGGCAAAGACAGTGTTTTTGCCATGCTAGAAGCGAAAGGTTACAAGGTTGAAAAGCTCTAAAATAAAGGCTTTCATATAATTATTATTGCTAAACAGGCCGCATAAATTTGCGGCCTTTATCGTTCTGCTGTACCCTCTGCCAAAATATAGCATCAAACATGCTGAATCATTCGATACGAAAGCCGCTTTGCGTTATTTCTGATCACCCTAGGTGAATACACTAAACGTATATTTTTATCACCTATTACTTACATCTACTTTTAGAGAGTTACCATATGTCATTTTCATCTTTAGGCTTATCTGAGTCTATTCTTAACGCTGTATCACAAAAGGGTTACACTGAACCTTCTCCTATTCAAAAGGAAGGTATCCCTGCTGTGCTGTCAGGCAAAGATGTGATGGCTGCAGCGCAAACCGGTACTGGTAAAACTGCCGCTTTTACCTTGCCGATCCTGAGTATGTTCGAAAAAGGCATTAATAATCAGGGCCAGCAACAAAACACCAAAGCAAAACCTAATCACGTTAAAGCGCTTATCCTAACGCCAACTCGAGAGCTCGCAGCACAAATTGCAGATAACATCAGCTTTTACGGAAAACACACAGACATTAAGACGCAAGTTGTATTTGGCGGAGTAAAAATTAACCCGCAAATGATGAAGCTCCGCAAAGGTGTTGATATTTTGGTTGCAACGCCTGGCCGCTTGATGGACTTATATCAACAAAATGCAGTCAAGTTTACACAGCTAGAAATTTTGGTATTAGATGAAGCGGACAGAATGTTGGACATGGGCTTTATTCATGACATAAAGAAAATATTGGCCTTATTGCCTAAGAAGCGCCAGAACTTACTATTTTCGGCGACATTTTCTGACGACATAAGAGCCTTAGCGAAACGAATAGTAAACAATCCTGTTGAGATTTCGGTTAATCCTAAAAATAGCACAGCTAAGGCGGTTGAGCAGGTACTCATTCCTGTTGATAAAGCGAAGAAGAATGCCTTGTTAAGCCATCTTATTCAGAAAAATAACTGGCAACAAGTGCTAGTGTTTTGTCGCACGAAGCACGGCGCAGATCGTTTGGCTAAACATCTCAACAAAAAGAATATCAGTGCCTCTGCTATCCACGGTAACAAAAGTCAGGGCGCACGAACCCGAGCCCTTTCTGAATTTAAAAGTAATGATATTCAAGTGTTAGCTGCAACTGATATAGCCGCACGCGGAATCGATATAAGTGAGTTACCACAAATTGTTAATTTTGATTTACCCAACGTTGCCGAAGACTATGTCCACAGAATTGGCAGGACTGGCCGAGCCGGCGCTAGTGGTCATGCATACAGCTTTGCTACTATAGAAGATAAGAAGCCAATCAGTGATATTCAAAGCTTGATTGGTGAAGTTATACCGCGTGAAATAATAAAGGGTTTCGAGCCTTCTGAGAAGCTGCAAGACATCCCTCTAAAAGCCTTAAAAGCCAAACGCCCTAAGAAAAATAAAATGGCCTAGCCCTAAGCTCTTACTTAGGGCTAGTAGAAAGTTACTACCTAGCGGTCTCGACAAAAGTGAAGTAAGTGTTATCGTCGCCTTGGATGAGCAAGGAACATTTTCCCCAGTCGCTAGGAATATCGATAGGTCTATCGCGTGCGAATTCTACTTCCACTTCACCTCGTTGACAGCGGATAATGCTCTCTTCAATTCCGCCCTGTAACGACACCAAGTTAACAGTCTTGTAGCTTAGCTCACGGAACCAATACTGATTGCCTTTTGTAATACCGGCGAATTTTATTGGCTCTTTGTTAGCGATATGTTCGATGATGCGATCACGCTCGGGTTGCAACTCTTGTAGAAGTTGATTATTGAATTCGCTTCTCTTTAGTTTGTTGAATACATCGATAGCTTTCTGGTAATCACCCACTCTTCTTGCTGCCGAGAACATATTTTTAAAGGCGTATGTTTTAAACATGCCAATCTCACCGCTTTTGGTAAACTGCGTGAAGATACCGTTCAGAGCGAAAAATTTAAGTGTTCTGTTACTCGTCGCACTCGCGTAATCGGCTAGCAGTAAATGATAAAGGCGGTGCTCTTCCAAGCCACGTAAACCTACTGCTTCCAATTCAAGTAAGTATTGTCTGGCATCTATGAAGTTTCTGTCCGTAACAGCCTGCTTCATAATATCGTAACGCTCTTTGAAATCTTCTCTGAGCGGTTCCAGCGAAATCTGACTCTCTTCTTCGAAAGAAAAGTCCAACCTGATTGTTAAATTCCCTGATGAAACCGGCTCACCGTCAAGAGTAGCTGGATTGTAATCCCAACTTCTTAACGCTATGAGCGCTTCAGCTTCAAAGCTACGAACTCCCGAGCTGCCAATAAGACGAACATCGCCTCTTTCAACTTTGCCGTTTTCATTAATATTGTAACTAAAGCGAACCCAACCCTCGATGCCCTCTTCGGAAGCATCTTCAGGGTAGCTTGGTGGTGTGCGCTCCAATGGAGTCGCTCTTTTAAAGGTAGAATTCGCTTCAGTCGCAGTTTGCGCTTGGGCCAGAGTGCTTACTTGTACCGTTAACAGTGTTACTAACCCGACTAATACCCCAAATGAAGTAATCTTTGATTTATTTGACTGAGCACCGTTTATTTTGCGCATGACACTTCCTTGCGTATTAAATAAGAAATTTGTTTAAGATTTGATCGCATAATTTACCAGAATGAGTAGTGAATGCAAGCAATGAAAGTTAGCTCTCATATCCAGCATAAATCACAGTGATGCTTGAATATAACCACGTTTGGCGCTAGCTTTACCATATAACAAATCGTTAACAAAGAGCAACTCATGACAAGCGAAAGAAAACACTATTCAACATGTACTCTATGCGAAGCTATGTGTGGAATTGAAGTGACTACCAAAGGGCGTGAAATAGTCAATATTGCTGGCGATAAGAAAAACCCATTTAGTGAAGGTCATGTTTGTCCCAAGGCGATGGCACTTAAAGATTTATATGACGATCCAGATCGTATTAAAAAACCACTTCAAAAAACAGCCGAAGGTTGGGTAGAACTTGAGTGGGATGATGCCTTTGATAAAGTTGCAGAAAGTCTTTTTAAGGTGCAACAAAAGTATGGTGTTGAATCGGTAGGTACATATTTGGGCAATCCCAATGCGCATAATATGGGGGCAATATTGTTTGGCCCTTATTTTTATAGAGCGTTGCGTTCACACAATCGTTATTCAGCGACGTCAGTTGATCAACTGCCTCATCACATTGTTAGCCGGATGTTATTTGGCCATCAGTCGCAAATTCCAATTCCCGATATCGATCACACTCACTATTTTATGGTGATTGGCGGTAATCCGCTTGCCTCAAATGGCAGTATAATGACCGTCCCGCACATTAAACGTCGTTTAAAAGCAGTTCAAAAAAGAGGTGGTAAGGTAGTCGTAATCGACCCGAAAAAGTCAGAAACTGCGGACATTAGCAGCGAACATCATTTCATCAAGCCAGGTACAGATGAGCTCCTGCTGCTTGCGATGATTCATACTGTATTCGTAAAACAGTTAGACAAGCCCGGTAAACTTCTTGACTACGCACCAGAACTCGCCACGCTTAGGGATCACGTTGCCAATTACCCTGCCTCTCGCGTTGCAACACATACCGGCATGAGTGCTCAGCAAATAGAACAACTAGTCGAAGACTTTTGCGCTGCAGAATCCGCCGTTTGTTATGGACGCATGGGCGCAAGCGTTCAAGCCTTTGGTACCCTTACTCAGTATCTGATTATGCTGTTTAATATGCTCACTGGTAATTTGGATTCGCAAGGCGGCATGATGTTTACGCAACCTGCGGCCGACTTACTGCCTCATTCCGGTAGAGGTTCGATTGGCGCATACAGCACTCGCGTTAGGAAGTTACCGGCGTTTTCCGGTGAGTTTCCGGTTTCTGCGTTAGCAGAAGAAATATTGACCGAGGGGGAGGGGCAAATAAAAGCAATGGTTGTTGGCGCTGGTAATCCTGTGCTTACAACGCCAAACGGTGGGCAACTTGATCGGGCATTTGAATCTTTGGAATTCGTTGTTGCGATAGACTTTTTCATTACCGAAACGACTCGTCACGCTGATATCATATTGCCGCCAGTCACTTCACTTGAACGTGATCACTATGACATTATTTTTCATAACTTTGCGGTAAGAAACAGTACTAAGTTCTCTTCCCCCATCTTCGAACCCTCGCCCGATTCTCGTACTGATTGGCAGATTTATTTAGCCCTAGCCGAACGAATGGATGCCCTTAATGGTGCAGCTACCGACAAATACAAAGCGTTGTGGGCGAAAGAGCCGACAGGTGTAGTAGATGATTTGTTACGAAGCGGTAGTTATCGTCATGAAGGAAAGCCTTTAAGTATCGACCTGTTAAAAAACTTGCCTCATGGAATTGATCTTGGCCCACTACAAACTGCGCTTCCAGAGGCGATTTTTCACAGTAACAAGCGAATCGATCTAGCCTTCGATTACTTCATGCCCGACATCGACAGAGTTGAAAAGGCCTTTTTTATAACGCCCCAGAAGACAAGTCAGCAACCGAACACTTTGCAATTAATCGGGCGTAGGCATTTAAAAACGAATAACTCTTGGCTTCATAACAGTCAACGCATGGTAAAAGGAACTAATCAGGGGATGTCGCGCTGCACCGCGCAAATTCATTCCCAAGATGCCGCTCGGTTTGGTATTGACAATAAGCAGCTGATTAAAGTACGTTCAAGAGTAGGAGAGATTGAGATTCCGGCTGAAGTTACCGACAAAATCATGCCCGGCGTGATTTCTATTCCTCATGGCTGGGGACACAACAAAAAAGGAATGCGCTGGCAGGTAGCCGAACAACATGCAGGAGTTAGCGTCAATGACCTGACGGATGAGATGGTGGTTGATGAACTCTCAGGAAATGCGGTGTTAAATGGGGTTCCAGTGCAAGTTTTTCCCTCATAAAATATTACAATCATATTTATGGATAATTATGAAAAATGTTAATAAACAGACAGTATTATTACTGAGTGGGTCGTCTTTAGCATGTTTGGGTTTTGGGTGGCATTTGGGTAGCTCGAGTGTTGCCGAGGACATTGCTGCGTATAAAGGTCAAACCGTCGAAATTTCTTCGCAAAGTTTAGTGTCGGCAGATACACTGCCAACTTCACTAGCAGCGCAGCCCAAAAGTACAGGGCAAACAGAAGAAATTATTGATAAAACCTTATTGATAAAAAACGCAAGTGACCTCTCGAAAGCTGATTTAGTTTTACAAAACCAAGCATTGAAAGAGGAAATAACACAACAGAGCATTTTAGCTAAGGAAAAATATCAGCGATTACAAAAGCACTATAATGATGCAATATCGATGTTAGATGCTCAAGGACTTAGCCGAGAAACCATTTCTATCGAAGATGTAAAAAAGGAAGTCCCTTCACCTTTTGCTGAGGTCGTCGCTAGTAGCTCCGGCACAGTAGTCGAAAACTTTAAAAAGCTTCATGCGATGGAAGAAGACTACGATTGGGGTGTGCAGATGCAACAAAAAATATCAGACTTCTTTTTGACTCACGAATTATCCGATCAAATACGACTGCAGTCAGTGTCGTGCAAACAAAATTTATGCGAAATTAGGGCTTTTCAGGACACAGACAAAATATTCGGTCAGGTAATGAGTGTAATGAGCGCACAGCCTTGGTATTCATTTAACTCAGTGCATTCATCATCATCGAATAGTGAGCAATACGGTAATTACATATACGCAATGGCTGAGGTTATACACCACAACGAAGAGGATTCTGAGTAGTCTAAGATAATAGGTAATTTGAAGTTTTTTGGCTTTAAAGACTTTCCTGTGTTTCATTCCTTGCTGTAGCGCTTTTGCGATTTATTGTCAGAGGCGTTCCCGTTCATCATTTCCATTGACCGCTCGTCATATTTTCATATCGTCGTCGAAATATTTAGGTAGAGTGTTTGTGTCAGTCGAAGAAAAAGGAACATAAATGAAAACAGTGACCAAAATAGTATCTCTGCTTGTTTTGCTATTTGCCGTTCAGTCCATGTTAGTGACATCAAGCTACGCTAGCTCAAACAACACCTTTGATGGCATGTGGCGAGGCGAATTAAACATATCGAAAGGTCTTAAACTGGCTATCGGCATAAATATTAGCGACAGCAACAAAAAACTTACCATCAATAGTCCTAATCAAGGAATGCATGACAGAAATCCCAGCAGTTTTAGTATTGAAGGTCAGAGTATTTCATTCTATGACGAGAGTCTAAATGCGACATTTAAAGGTCAGGTCATTGGCGACAAGCTCGAAGGTAGCTTTACGCAAGGGAAATCAATGCCATTGGTGCTTCATAAATTATCTGAAGATGATTTGAATAGAATGGCATTTGAAGGCAAGTACATTGGTGACCTGCAAATCAATGCTACTAGCAAGCTTCCTTTAGTATTGCATGTAGCAGTAATAAAAGATGGCTATTCGGCAAGCTTAGATAGTCCATCACAAAATGGCTTCGGTATTCCCGTGAATGAAATTTCCATAGATACGCATAAGCTAAGTTTCACGTCAGACATGATTAGCGCTAAATTTTCCAGCACTGCAAGTGACCAAGGCTACGTGGGTACCTTCGTGCAAGGCATGCCCTTGCCATTGACATTGACTAAGGTCAACGATAATAACGCGCATTTGCAATTTAAACCTGCTGAGTTTGGAGAAAAAGGTGGTAGTGTCGCGGTGATAGAAAATGGCAAAGCGACTATGCGATTCTGGGGAAATCATGGACCGACAACCCAATATGAAATCGGTTCTATCAGCAAAACCTTCACTACTTACCTTCTGGCTAAGCAAGTGCTTGAAGGCCAAATCGAACTGCTCACCACTACAGACCGTTTTTTTGAAAATGCATCCGCTATTTCAATGCAAGCGCTGGCGACTCATACGAGTCGCTTAGAACGCAACCCTCCGAGCCTACAAAAAAATGCAGATCCGCAAAATCCCTTCGCACATATTACGCGCAAGATGTTGCAGGAGGATTTGCTTGCCCCAAATTATTTACCTGAGCAAAACACCCACGAATACTCCAATTTCGCCTTTGCCGTTTTGGGTGAAGCGCTCGCTATTAATCGACATACGACCCTTGAAAAGGAAATGCAAAAGCACATCTTCAAGGACTTAAAAATGGATAATAGCTATCTTTCAGTTAAGGCGGACTCAAAGCAAGCTAATAACATGGCTCAAGGACATAACTCAAGTGGCCAAGTTGTGCCTAGGTGGGGAATGGGTGCAGCATCTGGCGCTGGTGCTGTGGTTTCAAACCTTGACGATATGATTAAATATGCTGAATATATGATGCAATTACCGACTCAGCAGAGCGAACTTGCCAACTTACTCTTCACTTCTTACACGCCTACTGCGGGCAGGTTTGAACAAGGCTTAGGCTGGATGCTAATGAAAGACGATAAAGGACAGACTTACGCTTGGCACAATGGTATGACGGGCGGATTTAGTACTTTTATTGGCTTCTATTTAGATGGTTCAAGAGCGGTGATCATGTTAAATAACCAAGCGAGCAGCTTCGACCAAAAAGCACATCAACTATTAACTCGTGAGCAATCGTTACAGGGTATTTAATGCAAAGCAGATATGTACATTACTATCAGTTTTTCGCTTGGCTATCGGTCTTCTCGCTTATAACCGGGAGCATTCATTTCTCTCGTGGCCTGGCCGACCAAGAAATTTATTTTGCGATCAGTCTCATATTTGGAACTGGACTATACTCTTACCTTAGCCGTTATGGTTTCAAACGCTTCCTCAATACTGCAAACATCTTTTATCAAGTTCTCTACTTCATCACTCAATCGGCGCTAGGAGCCAGTTTTGGTGCAAGTCTTATGGTGTTAAGCATATTGCTTTTCATTTCCTTTGGCTTAGTCACTCCTATCCCTGACGACATGCTTTGGTTCGCTATTAAAACTATGTTTTGGGGTAATTGGAATAATATGTTTGGCGCATCCTTGTTTTGGTCGGTGCTCTATCTATTGTTGACTAAAGTGCGCCAGCTTTACGCTATGAAAGAAGCATTAGCTAGCAGTCAATTAGAGGTTTTATCGCAACAATTAAATCCGCATTTTTTGTTTAATACCTTGAATAATATCCGCGCTAGTATCCTAGAAGAACCTGAAAAGGCCAGAGATTCACTCGCCCAGTTATCAGATATGCTTCGCTATTCGCTGGAACAGCATTCATTGGAGCAGCATTCATTGGAGCAGCATCAAAGCCCAAAAGTACTCCTTGAGAAAGAACTTGAGATTCTGGAAGAGTATATTGCGTTATGTAAGATACAATATGAAGACCGCTTAAGCTTTGAAAGTGATATAAATAGTAAGGCTAAGCGCGCATTGATACCAAAACTACTTCTACAATTGTGTGTTGAAAATGCAATCAAGCATGGCATAGGGAATTTGGTCGATGGAGGTACTATCTTTTTGAAAGTGAATATTGAGCAAGATAAGTCGCTGCATATTCATGTTAGCAATCCGATTCCGAGGGCGAATGAAGGCTCCTTGCCGAAATCAAGCTCTGGGATTGGGATAAAAAACATCCGCCGTCGTTTAGCGCTGCTGTACCCGAAAAATAGCGCAGTATCTCCGTCACTATCATTGTCATATGAAAATGATGTTGCAATAGTGACTATCATTCTTCCCCTAGAAAAAAGCGAGGACGATAAATAAGTGCGCATTGCAATTGTTGATGACAGCCGCTTGGCAAGACTGGAACTCAAGCAGCAAGTGCTCGCGATAGGTAATGTTGAGCTCGTTGCTGAGGCAGCTAGTGTAAAAGAGGCACTTGAAGTCTTAAAGCAAAACACTGTCGATTTATTATTGCTCGATATTGACCTGCCCGATGGCGATGGTTTCGATGTTTTAGAGCAATGCCAAGGCCTTCCTCAAGTGATCTTTGTCACTGCATTTAATGAGCACGCAATTAAATCGTTTGAATACAATGCGCTCGATTATTTGCTAAAGCCCGTGCGTCAAGAGCGTTTGGAAAAGGCGTTATCAAAAGCGCGAGTCCAAAATGAGACACTGAAGCCAGAAAAACGCATCTTTATTAAAGATAGAGACGAATGCTATTTTGTTAGTGTAGACGAGATTTTCGCTTTTGAGGCTTTAGGAAATTACACCAAAGTTTATTTCGATAAGGCATCGCCATGCGTTTATCGTCCTATCAGTGCTATTCACGAGCGTTTAGATTCCGATGTATTTTTTAAGGCGAGTCGAAGCTGGCTAGTCAATACGCACTTCATAGAATCGATAGATGCAATGGAAAATGGCTCACTTCAAGTCACCCTGAAGAGCGCTTTGAAAGTGACTATTTCAAAGAGACAAAGCAGCGAATTTAAACGGTTATGGGCCTTATAGTCTAACAGAGGACTTGGGCTTTTAGCTTTCGTTTCAATGGCTTGAGTATTACTGACGGTCAAAACGATATCATCCCAATTTGGCATCGAGAGCCATACACACAAAAACGGTCTGTTAGTGCAAAACATAACAAATAAAGATAACGAAAAAACATAAAGCCAATCGTAAATAACTTGTTAACAAGCTCATTGACCTACCTATGGGCCTATAATACTGTTTGATGACCAAAAGAAACGAGTCATTGCCACAGGTTAATTTATGCTATTACATCGCACAAACCTTTTGTCTAGTATTGCGCAAACGAAACAAGCAAAAGCCTTTCTCGTGGTATCTAGCTGTGTGTTGGTCTTACTAGTGTCAAGTTGCTCGCACCGCGCTGAAGTAAACTCAGCCGCCTACAACGAGGTAGTACCGAACACGCTTGCTCAAAGCTATACACCATACTTTCAGGTGGGGGCTGCTGTTAATCGAGATCATGTTACAGGGCAAAATCCGCGAGGTGCAGCTATCGTCACTGAGCATTTCTCTGTATTAACAGCTGAAAACGACATGAAGTGGGAAAGTGTTCAACCGAGAGAAGGTGAGTTCACCTTTAACGGAGCTGATGCGCTCGTCAGGTATTCAGCTAAGACTAATCAGGATGTTATAGGGCATGTGTTGGTATGGCATTCACAAACTCCTGACTGGGTGTTTGAAGATGAAAATGGTAAGCCTGCAAGTCGAGAGCTTCTGCTAAAGCGCATGCGAACACATATTTTTGAGGTCGCTGGCCGCTACAGACACGATATTAAGGGCTGGGATGTAGTGAATGAAGCTTTGAATGAAGATGGATCATTACGAGACTCTAAGTGGCTGCAAATCATCGGGGATGACTTCATAGATAAAGCTTTTGAGTATGCAGCGCAAGCGGCACCAGATGCAGAATTATATTACAACGACTACAACCTTTATAAAGCAAGCAAAATGGATGGCGCTATTGCCTTGGCTCAACGCCTGCGTAAAAAGGGCATACGAATCGATGGTATTGGCTTGCAAGCGCACTACGACACTAGTCCGCCTCTTAAAGAGCTAGAAATTAGTATTCAACGCGTCATTAAAGCGAATCTAAAAGTGATGATTACCGAACTAGATCTCAGCGTACTGAAATTTCCGGATGAGGAGAATATGGGAGCTGATGTGTCTCTCAACTTTGAATTTAAGGACGAATATAACCCTTACGTCAATAGTATTTCTGAGTCGTCGAGTCAGCGCTTGGGGCAAGCTTATATTGATTTATTTACCCTATTTCTGAAATATCACGAACATATCGACAGAGTGACCCTTTGGGGCGTGACCGATGAAAATACCTGGAGAAACACCTGGCCGATGAAAGGGCGTACAGATTACCCCTTGTTATTTGATCGTGACTATCAACCAAAATGGTTTGTAAGCGATTTGATTGACTTGGCACAAGCCCAGTAAACAAAGCATGTTTATGTAAACAAATAAGCATAAAAATAGAAAAAGGAAAGCAGTATGCAAGGCCTCAGCGTTAAAGAGAAATTTGGTTACGGACTAGGAGACACTGCCAGTAATATTGTGTTTCAGGTTGTTATAGGTTTTTTAACTATTTACTACACCGATGTTTATGGCATATCGGCGGCTGCAGTAGGTACCTTATTTTTAGTGGTAAGAATATTTGATGCAATCACCGACCCAATCATGGGTGGTATAGCTGACCGAACGGAAACCCGATGGGGGAAATATCGACCTTATCTTGTTTGGTTTGCGTTGCCTTATGGTGCTCTGGCGGTCGCAGCCTTCACCACACCAGAGTTAAGTGAAGACGGTAAGTTAATTTATGCTTATCTTACCTATGCCGCCTTAATGACGGTATATACCGCGATAAATATTCCCTATTCGGCCTTGGGTGGGGTGATGACCGAGTCACCAACCGAACGAGCCTCGGTTCAGTCTTGGCGTTTTGCTTTAGCAATGGTGGGTGGGGCGATAGTGACGGCCTCTGTACTGCCCCTGGTAGAGTATTTTGGTGAAGGTGATGAGCAGCTAGGTTATCAAATGGCTATGATAGTGCTGTCCACTTTTGCCATTCTGTGCTTTTTTGCTTGTTTTGGCCTAACAAAAGAGCGAGTTGCTCCTCCGCCACCCTCAAATAAGCCTTGGGTGAAAGGTATTTGGAGTGATTTTCAGCAAATGCTACGCAACGACCAATGGCGCATAATCGCTGCAATAAGCCTAATTATATTGATCAGTGTGGTGATGCGCGGCGGAACAACCGCCTATTATGTTGAGTACTATTTGGGTCAAAAAGACCAAGTCACCTTGTTTATGACTAGCGGAATGATCGCCGGCATTTTTGGCGCTTTGAGTGCTAACTTCTTAGTGGCGAAGTTTTGCAAAGCTAAGCTAATGAGTGCTTGTGCAGTTGGTATTGTGGTGTGCAATGGTGTTCTTTTCTTCATTCCACGCGAGGGGGTTGAGCTTGCCTTAGTCTTTACCGTCCTAGCTAATTACGTGCACATGATTTTTACACCCTTATTATTCTCTGCCGTGCCCGATACGGTTGACTATGGCGTGAAGAAGCTCGGACAAAACAGCATGGCGATGGCATTTTCTGGTCATCTGCTTATGATAAAAATGGGTATTGCTTTAGGTGGCGCAGGAATTGGATGGATACTCGCATTTTCAGGCTACGAACCAAATGTTGCACAGAGTGAATCGGCATTGAATGGCATACTTTTTCTATATTCACTGGCATCAGTTATCGCAGGCATTATTATCTTCTTCTTAATGAGAAGCTATAAGCTAACCCGCGACTTTAATGATTAATTTACCGCCGTTTGAACGTGCGGTTTGGAAGTTTTAGCGGAACTCCCCTTTTCGTTAAAACTTCCCACTTTTTGTTTTCAATATATAACACAGGGCACTTATTTTGAGTTCACACACAACTGTTCAAAATCCTATTCTTCCTGGCTTTAATCCAGATCCAAGCGTTGTTGCCGTTGGCGATGATTTTTACATTGCTACCTCAACTTTTGAGTGGTATCCCGGTGTACAAATTCATCATTCAAAAGATCTTAAAAACTGGCGACTTGTAAAGCGTCCGCTAGATAGAAAGAGCCTTCTCGATATGCGTGGCAATCCAGATTCATGCGGTATTTGGGCGCCATGCTTGACTCATCATGACGGAAAGTTTCATTTAATATATACCGACGTTAAGCGTTTTAATGGTAATTTTAAAGACGCTCACAATTACTACACAACTTGTGAAACTATTGATGGTGAATGGAGTGAACCGGTATATATGAACTCTAGTGGCTTTGATCCCTCACTGTTTCATGATGATGATGGCCGTAAGTGGTTTATTAACATGATTTGGGATCATCGCCATGAAAATAATCAATTTGGCGGTATCTTACTGCAAGAATATTGCGAAAAACAAAAGAAACTTGTAGGACCGATTAAAAATATCTTCAAAGGCACCAAGCTAGCGTTAACTGAAGCCCCTCACATGTTTAAACGCAATGGCTACTATTATTTGCTAACGGCAGAGGGTGGTACTTTCTATACTCACGCCATGACTATGGCTCGCTCTAAAAATATAGATGGCCCTTATGAAGAAGACCCCCATGGTTATTTGCTTACGGCAAAGGATCACCAGGATCTAGGCTTGCAACGAACGGGGCATGGTGATTTATTTGATGCACCAGATGGACAGTCGTACCTAGTGCATCTTTGTGGTCGTCCGCTTGATGGTGAAAGACGCTGCCCCTTAGGTCGTGAAACTGGCCTACAAAAAACCTTGTGGGGTGACGATGATTGGTTGCGCCTCGAAAGTGCTGTCGATGCAGAAGCCAATGGAAATTCGACAACTAGCAATGGTTTGCCAGAAATGGAAGTAAAGGTTAGTAATTTACCAGAACACCCTTGGCCAGCAAAAACTGAACGTTACACCTTCGATAGCGAAGAGCTTCACATCGATTTTCAGTGGCTCAGAACGCCAACACCAGAGAGCTTCATGAGTTTAACTGCCCGTAAAGGTCACTTGCGACTGATTGGGAAAGAGTCTATTGGTTCATTGTTCGAGCAGGCTCTGATTGCGCGTCGACAGGAGGCTTTTGCTTACACTGCACAAACTGAATTGGAGTTCAGTCCAGAAAATGTTCAACAAATGGCTGGGTTAACTTGTTATTACAATAGCACCAAGTTTCACTACCTTTACGTATCGGTAGACGATGAAGGGCAAAGATTCGTAGATATAATGAGTTGCTTAGGTAAGAGCGATATGGGCTTGAACTTTCCACTTCGCGAAGGTCATTGCGGCGAATTTATAACAGATACGCGTTTTATGTTACCTAAGGAAGGTAAGGTGTATCTCAAAGCTGAAGTGGATCATCATAAATTAACCTTCCATTTTTCAATGAACAACAAAGATTGGACTAAATTGCCGGTAAACCTCGATTACACGATCATCTCCGATGAAGCGGGTGGAGGCGATGGTTGTCATTTCACAGGCGGCTTTGTAGGCATGGCTTGCCAAGATGTATCAGGCCAGAAGTGTGTGGCTGATTTTGCTAGTTTTACTTACAAAGAGAACAGCTAGGTATGTGAGTGATGATGCGTTTATATTAAAAAAGGTAGGCCATTGGCCTACCTTTTTCGTGGTGCTAACCTTGTGGTTTAAACGCGCTCAAAGATGGTTGCTATACCTTGGCCTAGGCCAATACACATCGTTGCTAAACCAATTTCTTTATCGTTTGCTTCCATCAAATTAATGAGGGTAGTTGATATACGAGATCCAGAACAACCTAAAGGATGACCTAGCGCAATTGCACCGCCATTCAGGTTTACTTTGTCTTCATATTCATCTAGCCAGCCCAAGCGCTTAATGCATGATAATGCCTGTGCAGCAAAAGCTTCGTTAAACTCGGCAATTTGAATGTCTTCCATGGTCAAGCCTGCACGCTTGAGTGCTTTTTGAGTTGCTGGCACAGGACCAAAGCCCATAATCGCAGCATCACAACCGGCAACAGCCATCGCACGAACCTTCGCACGAGGTGTTAAGCCCAGCTCTTTTGCTCGGTCGGCAGACATAATAAGCATTGCTGAAGCACCGTCCGACAATGCCGAAGATGTGCCTGCAGTGACTGTACCGTTAACAGGGTCGAACACAGGTCTCAAACCTGCTAAGCCCTCTACACTCGTTTCTGGGCGAATAACTTCGTCATGCTCAATTAGGCTTAATACGCCGTCTTTGTCATGCCCTTCAATTGGTACAATTTCATTCCATCGTCCGTCAACGGTTGCTTGATGAGCACGTTGATGAGAGCGAGCACCAAAGGCATCTTGCATTTCACGGGTGATGCCGTTTTGGCGACCCAATAGCTCTGCCGTCATACCCATGCTGCCAGAGGCTCTTGCGGTATGCTTTGCGATGCCAGGATGAAAGTCGATATTGAAGTCCATAGGTACATGACCCATATGTTCAACACCACCAATCATATAAATATCACCACGGCCACTCATAATACCTGATGTGGCATCGTGCAATGCTTGCATAGACGAGCCGCATAAACGGTTAACTGTTACAGCACCAGTGCTGCGTGGAATTGGTGTTAGTAACTGAGCATTACGTGCTACGTTGAAGCCTTGTTCTTTAGTTTGTTGAACACAACCCCAAATAATATCTTCTATTTCAGCAGGATCAACGCCAGGGTTGCGTTCAAGCAACTTTGTCATTAGATGAGCTGATAGTGTTTCGGCGCGCACATTTCTGAATACACCACCTTTAGAACGACCCATAGGGGTACGAATACAATCGATAACTACGACATCTTTCATTTTTATCTCCTAGTGGTGGCTTATGCTGTTTGTGAAAAGTAAGATTTACCAGAAGCGGCCATTTCACGCACACCATCTGATATTTGATAGATAGGCCCTAAACTGGCGTACTTGTCGGCAAGTGCGACGAAGTTAGCTAGACCCATAGTTTCGATGTAACGGAAAATACCCCCTCTAAATGGCGGGAAGCCTAATCCAAACAACAAGGCCATATCTGCCTCTGCGGCACTGGCAACAATACCCTCTTCCAAGCAACGAATAGCTTCATTAGCCATCGGTATCATAACCCGAGCAATTATTTCTTCCTTGTCGAACTCTTTAGTAGCTGCTACATGGCCTTCGAATAAAGCATAAGCCTCTGGTGAAGCCTTCTTCGTTGGACGACCGCGCTTGTCTAGTGAAAAGTCATAAAAGCCCTTTCCGTTCTTTTGACCAAAACGACCGGCTTTGTATAGAAGAGTAACCGGGTCATTTTCAATCTTTTGCATACGCTCTGGGATGCCATCAGACATTACGCCAGATGCATGATCAGCTGTGTCCATGCCAACAACATCAAGCAAGAATGCAGGGCCCATTGGCCAACCGAATACTTTCTCCATTACTTTATCAACAGCAGTAAAATCAGCGCCATCAATTAATAGTTGACTGAAGCCTGCAAAGTAGGGGAATAAAACACGGTTCACTAAAAAGCCCGGGCAATCGTTCACGACAATAGGGGTTTTACCCATTTTTAAGGTTGAAGCAACAACGGCACTGATTGTTGCGTCGGAGGTTTTCTCACCGCGAATGATTTCAACCAATGGCATTTTGTGCACAGGATTAAAGAAGTGCATACCACAGAAGCGTTCCGGCTTATCCAAGCTTTCGGCTAACTGGTTAATTGATATCGTCGACGTGTTAGAACAAATAATGGCATCATCGGCCACTGTTTTTTCTGTGTCGGCTAGCACAGCGGCTTTAATTTTGGGATTTTCTACAACAGCTTCTATGATCAAATCGGCATTCGCAATCGCATTCTGATCAAGGGTTGGGATAATGTTATTCAGTGTTGAAGCCATCTTCTTAGCGTCAACTTTGCCGCGTTTCATGCCTTTAGCAAGAATACCAGAGGCTTCTTTCAGACCAAGATCAAGTGCAGGCTGATTGATATCCTTCATGATAGTAGGAATACCCTTTACTGCGCCTTGGTAGGCAATACCGCCACCCATGATGCCTGCGCCTAATACGGCGTGTTGTTTGACTTCTTTAGTCGCACCTTTGGCTACTTTTTTGCCTTTCGCTTTAACCAGTTGGTCAGCTAGGAAAATACCTACTTGCGCCTTGCATGCGTCGGTTTTCGCAAGAGCAACAAAGCCCTCGTTTTCAAGCTTAAGTGCGCCTTCGCGATCGAGGCCAGCGGCCTTTTGTACCGTTTCAACCATTTTATGAGGTGCTGGATAGTGACGACCGGCCTGAGCTGCGACCATTGCCGCTGCGGTTGAGAAGCTCATCATTGCTTCATTAGCGTTAAGCATTAACGGCGCTTTCTTTTGGGCTCTGCGAGCAGACCAATCGAGCTTACCTTCAATTGCACTGAGTAACATTTTACGGGCCGCTTGATGCAAGTTTTCTGGTGCAACTACAGCATCCACTGCGCCTTCTTTTAGTGCTTTTTCACCATTACGATCTCGGCCTGTTGTCATCCATTCCAAAGCATTATCGGCACCAATTAAGCGCGGTAAACGCACCGTACCGCCAAAGCCAGGCATAAGACCTAATTTGACCTCAGGTAGACCAATTTTCGCAGTGGTATCTACAACGCGAATGTCACCAGCTAAGGCCATTTCACAGCCACCGCCAAGCGCGAAGCCATTGACTGCGACAACTGTCGGCACAGGAAGATCTTCGAAGCGATCAAAAACTTGTGAGGTTTTTGCGACCCAAGCGAGGATGTCCGCTTCGTCCATTTCGAATAAAGGAGTGAACTCGGTAATGTCGGCGCCCACGATAAAGGTTGATTTTGCAGAGCGAACTAACACACCTTTGACATTACTCTCTGCTGCAATTGCTTGTGTTGCTTCATCAAGCTCTTGAACGGTTTGTCGATCGAATTTATTTACTGAACCTTGTGCATCAAACACGAGTTCAGCAATTGAGTCGTCCGTCAGCGTTACTGATAGACTCTTGCCTTCAAAGATCATTCTATTCTCCTGTGACATTTACAACACGCCAATGTTTATTGTTAATATAAAATTGTTAAGATTAGACCACACTATTCCGATAGGTGATTTATACTCTTATTGAACATTTCGATGATATAAATAGTAGAACATCATTCACGATCATCAACTTGTTCATCAATATGGTAGTGGATACTACGTTTTCAACCACTGATTGTACCAGTTATTTTTTTGTTTATTTCATGTAATCTAATTTACAACATCTAATTATTGTAGGAATACCATTGCAGAAGCACAGCGCATCGGCTTATTACATTATTCTAATAATCAGTATTTTCTTGGGAAATATTGCAGATGCGAATGAAAATTCTACAGAGAAAGCACAAAACGCCCCACTCAACCTTTCTTCATTGGATAATGACCTCAGTTTTTCTATGCTCGGTTCTCAAGACGAAGAGCAGCGAGAGGCTCAACGTGCCGGTTTTCTCAGAGCCGAAAAACATATTTGGAACACTAGCGATGAGGAGTTTGCTAAATTACTCACTCAGTTAGGTGACTACCCTCTTGTTCCTTACCTTATAGAAAAAAAAATACTGCATAATCTGACTACAAAAAAACAACAGCAAGTACGCGCATTTCTTGAGGAATACAACGGCACGCCCTTAAAGCGCAGAGTACTGCGCCCATGGCTTCGTTATCTTGCTAAAAAGAATCGTAAACGTTTATTCATGGAATTTTACGAACCTGTCGCAGACACTAAGCTAGCTTGCCGATATATCCGCTATCGCTTAGAAGATGAAGCTGACAGTAGCGAGTTGTTTGCAGATATTGCAAAGTTGTGGAATGTCGGTAGGTCGCAACCTAAGGACTGCGACCCGATATTTAAAGTGTGGAAAAACGCGGGACAGCTCAATCCTTCACTTGTGTTGGAGCGCATAGCGAAAGCAGCGCGAGGGGGGCAACACTCGTTAATACCTTACCTGTCGAAATTGTTACCCGAAGAACAAGCTTATCTTGGTGATTTATGGCATAAAACTCGCCGTTCGCCTGCGACGGTTGCAAAATTAAGCGCGTTTAGCGGTAAGCATCCGCATATTGAAACACAAATCCTAAGTTATGGCTTTGGGCGATACATTTGGCGTGATGAAGAAAAAGCACTGGGTGCATGGGATAGGGCACTTGAGAAGTTTTCATTTTCAACAGAACAAAAGGCTTATGTAACCAACCGTTTTGCTATTGCTCTGGCAGTATCGCAACATGCAAAAGCCGAAGAGTGGCTGGTTAAGTCTGAGGCTTTTGAGCAAGACGCCGAGGTATTGCGCTGGCACCTTGCTACCTTGCTCAAAGATAAAAATTGGTTGAGTGTAATCAAGCTGATTGAGAAATCGTCTCCTGTGCTCACAGTTAAAAATGACTACCAATATTGGCTAGCAAGAAGTTATGAGAGCCTAGGTAATCAAGCCAGAGCGAATGAACTTTATAAGCAGTTAGCAAATAAGCGTCATTACTATGGCTTCCTAGCAAGTGCTCGTCTTGAACAAGCAGTAAGCTTGGAAAATAAGCCATTGCTGGTGAATAAAGCACACGTTGATAAGATTAGGGCGATGCCTAGTGCGCAGCGAGCTTATGAGTTAAAGCAGATCTCACGTTTTCACGAAGCGCGAATTGAGTGGCGCTTTGCACAAAAGCAACTTAATGAGGATGAGAAGCTAGCATCAGCAGTATTGGCTACCGAGTGGGAGTGGCACGACCAAGCGATATTTACTTTTTCAAATACCGGCTATTTGGACGACATCGACAGGCGTTTTCCCATGGCTTATTCAGACATACTGACCAGAGAAGCGAAACGTAATAAAATTGAACCAGAGTGGGCCTTTGCAATCGCGCGCCGAGAAAGCTCTTTCATGACTGATGCGGTATCTACTGCTAAAGCATTTGGATTAATGCAGGTGTTACCGTCAACCGCAAAATATCTTGAGAAAAAGCGGGTTTCGAAACGCTCTTTAATGAATCCCAACATAAATGCGAAACTCGGTAATCGATATTTGCGTTATTTAATGGATAAAGTCGACAACAACACTGTGCTAGCCACCGCATCTTATAATGCCGGTTGGCGAAGGGTGAAAGAGTGGCTGCCGGAAGAGGAAACGATTGAAGCAGATCTATGGGTGGAGAGCATTCCTTTTAAAGAAACCAGAAATTACGTGAAGGCAGTGCTAGCATATAAGCAGATTTATCAGCATCGTTTATATGAGATTAATCAACAAACAGATAACGACAGTGGCACTAAACCGGAAGCGAAAAGTCTCGCTTCATCAGTTTTTGGTGAATTTGTGCAAATGCACATTCCAACCAGTGTGGCTGATTAAGTAATTTTAGAAGGGATAATATGAATACAAAACTAAGTCACGACGCCGCATATGCGCAGCATATTCAAATTTTGCAAGAGAGAACACTTGAAGCCATACAGCGCGAGAGCATCGATGGCTTGATCATTCACTCTGGGCAGGGCAAAGTGATGTTTTTGGACGATAATTATTATCCTTATAAAGTAAATCCGCAGTTCAAAGCTTGGTTACCAGTTGTTGATAATCCTTGTTGTTGGTTAGTAGTAAACGGCACAGATAGACCTAAGCTGGTATTTTATCGCCCTGAAGACTTCTGGCACAAAGTACCGCCTGAACCTACTGATTTTTGGGTTGAGCATTTTGATATCGTGTATTTAAAACAAGCAAATGCGGTTGAAAAGCACCTACCTTACGATAGAGAGAAATACGCCTATGTTGGTGAATACATTGAAGTCGCAAGGGCTTTAGGCTTTGACCTTATTAATCCAGACCGCGTGTTGAACTACTTACATTGGCAACGAGCTTTTAAGACGGATTATGAGCTGCAATGTATGCGTGAAGCCAACAGAATTGCAGTTGGCGCTCATAAAGCAGCGAGCGCAGCATTTTTTAATCAGCAAGCCGAGTTTTCTATTAATAGCGCTTATTTACTGGCAGCCACGCAAGGCGACAATGAAGTGCCCTACAATAATATTGTGGCCTTAAATGAGAACGCCGCCATTTTGCATTACATGCAAACCGATAAACACGCACCAAGCGATTTTCGCTCCTTTTTAATTGATGCTGGAGCGAGCTATCACGGTTATGCCGCTGATATCACCCGTACGTATTGTGCCAAACAACATGAGTTTGCAGACTTAATAAGGGCTGTAGATTCGCTTACCCTGCAATTAGGCGAGATGTTGAAACCAGGCTTAAGCTATATTGATGTTCACAAGGCAGCGCATGCTGGTGTTGCGCAAATATTGAAGGACTTTGGTATTGTGAATTTAGCTGCTCAGGATTGCCAAGAGCAAGGCATCGTGCATACCTTTTTTCCTCATGGGATTGGTCACTTTCTTGGTTTGCAGGTTCACGATGTTGGTGGCCATAGTGCGGATGATCGCGGTACCCCGAACCCACCACCAACAGAGCACCCTTTCCTTCGCTGTACCAGAACAGTTGAAGCAAGGCAGGTATTTACGATAGAGCCAGGTTTGTACTTCATCGATAGCTTACTCGCCAAACTAAAAGGCTCAGAGCAGTCTAAATACATCAACTGGGATGTGATAGACAACTTCAAGCCTTTTGGTGGCATACGTATCGAAGACAATATCATCGTTCATCGTGAGCGAAATGAAAATATGACGCGAGACTTAGGTCTTTAAGTATTTTGTTTAACTGCTGCGATTAACAGCCAGATCAGCTAGCCCCAAAAGTGCGTCTTTTGCTTTACTCTTTGGGATAGCATTTAACGCTTGTTTGGCTAAATCGGCCTCTGCTTCAGCGAGTTTACGTGTATATTCCAATGAGCCCGCTTCGCGCATGGCATTTAAGATGCGGTCGAAGTGTGGCATGCCATTCGCATTTTCTATCGCGTCTCGAATAAGTGCAGCATCGCTGTCAGTCGTGTTTTTCATCGCATGCAATAAGGGTAGGGTAGGTTTACCTTCAGCGAGATCGTCACCAGCATTTTTTCCCATCTCATCGGCTTCGGCGGTGTAGTCTAGGACGTCATCGATAAGCTGAAAGGCCGTACCAAGATGCTTGCCATAGCTCTGCATTGCCGCTTCCACTTCGGGCGCTTGGTCGGTTAAGACAGCAGCGAGTTGTGTCGCAGCTTCGAACAATCGTGCAGTCTTGCTGTAAATAACTTCTAGGTAGCTTTCTTCAGTTGTATCTGGGTCGTTACAATTCATCAATTGCAACACTTCACCCTGAGCGATTCTGTTGGTGGCGTCGGAAAGGATATCCATTACTCGCATACGCTGTAAACTCACCATCATCTGAAATGCGCGAGAATATAAGAAGTCACCAACCAGTACACTTGCTTGATTACCAAATACAGCATTGGCTGTTTCACGACCCCGTCTTAAAGTGGATTCATCTACAACGTCGTCGTGTAGCAGGGTAGCAGTATGGATAAACTCGATGATTGCCGCCAAGGTGTGATGCTCATCACTCTCAATACCGAGCGCTCTGGCAGATAATACTGTTAATAACGGACGTAAGCGCTTGCCACCGCTGTTAACGATGTAAAAGCCTAATTGATTAATCAGAGCAACATCGGAGTCAACTTGCTGCTGTATGAGTTGATTGACGGCTTGCATATCAGATGCAGAAAGCGATTGAATACTGGCTAAATCCATATAGAACTCGTTTTTACTCTTTAAATCAAACACAAAGATAGTTGGCATTAGTGTACATTAAAGTACAATAAGGTGTACAAAATCGATGTAAATTAAGTATAAGAATCTGTCATTTCCACGGATTCTGTTGGCAATTGCGCATTAGCCCAAATAAATTCAGTTTTCCACTTGATAGATCATTAACCTTAACGTACAATTCGCGCCCTGTTTTTTGAATTAAAGCGCCCATGTGCGCAGAGCGGAGAAATATATGTACGCGGTTTTCCAAAGTGGTGGTAAACAACACCGTGTGGCCGAAGGCCAAACCGTTCGTCTTGAAAAAATCGAAGTGGCTCCAGGTGAGTCAATTGAATTCGATAATATCTTGATGGTTAGCAATGGCGACGACGTTAAAATCGGCACGCCTTATGTTGCTGGTGGTAAAGTTACAGCTGAGATCGTTACTCACGGTCGTGGCGAAAAAATTAAAGTAGTTAAGTTCCGTAGACGTAAGCACAGTCGTTCTACAACGGGACATCGTCAGTGGTTCACAGAAGTGAAAATCACTGCAATCAACGCATAATAGGAGCACTAACTCATGGCACATAAAAAGGCTGGTGGTAGTACCAAAAACGGTCGCGATTCAGAAAGTAAACGTCTTGGCGTAAAGCGCTACGGCGGTCAAGAAGTACTTGCTGGTAACATTATTGTTCGTCAGCGTGGAACTAAATTCCACCCTGGAGACAATATGGGTATTGGTAAAGACCACACTTTATTCGCTCTTACAGACGGTAAAGTGCAGTTTGAAATCAAGGGCCCGAAAAACCGTAAGTACGTAAGCATCGTTGCTGAGTAATTCGGTTATAAGAATATCGGAAACCCCGCTATTAGCGGGGTTTTTTTTGCTTTGCAAAAACTAAAAGCCAGCGTTATATACGCTAGAGTTAACACCAGAGCTATAATAAGCCAAAAGCACGGTTAGCGAGATTTGAGAGAGTGCGGAGAAAGTGTAGAGAGAATGTAGTGGGAGTCCTTAGCTCACAAAAACCGCTACGAGCTCATCCATGAGGGCTTAGACAAGCACATCCATGTGCTTGTATATTTTTGTGAGCTAAGGACTCCCACTACATTCTCTGTGCTATCTCGACGTTAATGCTATCTCGACCTTAGCGTTCGTGCTTTTGGCGAACTAGCTCCATGCCAAACTGACGTGTATAGGGCTGGCTTTTCGGGCAGTTACGATGCTAAGCATTTACTGCTATAATATAAAAGTACTAGAGTACGACTGCATTTTCGTTGTGCCTCACTATCGTTTAAAGGTTTAGAAGAAAGATATGAAATTTGTTGATGAAGCAGAAATACGCGTTGAAGCTGGAGACGGCGGTAACGGCGTAATTGGATTCAGACGCGAGAAATACATTCCTCGAGGTGGACCTGATGGTGGCGACGGCGGTGACGGTGGTAGTGTATATTTAGAGGGTGATGAAAACCTTAACACGCTCATCGATTATCGATTCGAGCGTTTTCATCGAGCCCAAAGAGGTACGAATGGCCAAGGCTCAGACTGCACAGGTCGAGGTGGTGAAGATCTTATATTGAAGGTGCCTGTTGGTACCCGCGCGACTGACAAAGACACCGG
The DNA here is from genome assembly GCF_015595035.1 of Marinibium conchae. Taxonomy (GTDB): domain Bacteria; phylum Pseudomonadota; class Gammaproteobacteria; order Enterobacterales; family Alteromonadaceae; genus Glaciecola. Next base: position 78,336 of record NZ_JADNRN010000001.1, read on the forward strand.
CGAGCTGCTCGGTGATTTGACTGCCCATGGTCAACGCATGAAGGTTGCACAAGGCGGTTATCACGGCTTGGGTAATGCACGCTTTAAAAGCAGCACCAACCGCGCGCCTCGTATCAAAACTAATGGTACACCTGGCGAGATACGTAATCTCTCTCTGGAACTCATGTTACTTGCCGATGTTGGTTTGTTAGGCTTACCTAATGCCGGTAAATCAACTTTTATTCGCTCAGTTTCTGCAGCAAAACCAAAGGTTGCTGATTATCCATTCACGACACTTGTTCCTAATCTCGGTGTGGTGCGTTTGGATTCACAAGCAAGTTTTGTCATTGCTGATATTCCAGGTTTGATTGAGGGTGCTTCCGACGGCGCAGGCTTGGGCATTCAGTTTCTGCGCCACTTAGAGCGCTGCCGAGTGCTCTTGCACATGATCGACATCATGCCTGCAGATGGTTCCGACCCTGTTGAGAATGCCTTAACCATAATCAATGAACTTGATAAATATAGTCCGAAGTTAGCCGCAAAGCCACGATGGTTGGTATTTAATAAAGTCGATTTGATGCTTGAAGATGAAGCAAATGCGTTATGCAGCGAAATTGCCGCTAAGCTTGGTTGGGAAGAAGATTATTATCAAATATCAGCTTTCCAAAAGTTAAACGTCAATACTCTTTGCGAAGATATAATGGATTTCATCGACGAACTTCCCCCAGAGGAAGAAAGTGCTCAAAGCGATGAAGAGCCTCAGTTTACTTGGGATACCTATCACGAAAAAGTGATTGCAGAGCATCAGAACGATGATGACGATGATTGGGATGACGATGACTACGACGTAGAAGTTGTTTATCAAAAGTAAGTATCGCTGGCCAGAAAACAGGATTAACCGATGATATCAATGATTGCAGCGATGGCTAATAAGCGTGTTATTGGTGCTGATAATGACATGCCTTGGCACCTCCCTGCAGACTTAAAACATTTTCGTGCCACAACAATGGGTAAGCCAGTATTGATGGGGCGAAAAACCTACGAGTCAATTGGTAAAGCGCTCCCCGGCAGGCCGAATATTGTGGTAACCCGCAATGCTAGCTATCAGTTACCTGATGCCTGTGTTGTCGACTCGATGGACGCCGCAATGCATGAAGCCAAAGAATATGATGAAGTTATGATCATTGGTGGTGGAAGCATTTATGAGTTGATGTTAGCGAAGGCAGATCGTTTATATCTTACTTTTATCGACCTAGACGTTGAAGGTGATACTTATTTCCCGGATTACGAAGCTTATGCCCAGTGGCGTGAAATCGCGCGTGAGGAGCATGTTAAGGACGATAAAAACCCCTATAACTATAGCTTTGTTACTCTTGAACGGAAGACCTAAGACACACTCTCATTCACTTCTACGCTTAGAAGCTCTCAGTTTTGTTGAGCCCTAGCTTTTCGAGTTAACCCTATACTGTAAATATAGCCAAAGATGGCGCTGAAGAATATTGATGGTGCAACGGTTAACCACAAGTTAGGTGTGTTAAATATAACATTTATTCCAATGACTAAAACGCTTTGTGTAATTATTGCCGGTACTGGAGTAAGTAACATGCCAGGAATACAAGTACCTTTGCAGGCTTTTTCTATTTCGGCAAGTGAGTTTTCAATTGTTTTAGTTGTAGCACATTCCTTAGAGAATAAGTGTGGGCTAACTAAGTTAGGTACAATGAATGGCAGACAATAAGACTTGTGCTTGAAAATATGGAAAAAAAACTCTAGGAAGAAAGTAAAAATTAAGGTGATGGAACCGCTATATACACCTTGCACCAGAGCCGCTTTTAGCAAAGTGCTTTCATCTTCAGTAACAAAACTATTTGCATAATAAGCCCACGCTGCATAAAACGTGAAAGCAACGATACCTGAAGTTATTAAGCGGATAAAAGCTATCATAGGGTGTTCGTAAAATGTGTGAGCATGATGTTGTCATTTATGCCAAGTAAAGCTTAGTGTTGATTAAGCTCTATCTGAGCTAAGCTGGCAACATTTATGGCTCGTAAGTAAATAGGGACTCTATATCAAGACCTTGATGTCGCATAACATCTTTCAAACGCTTTAGAGCTTCCACTTGAATTTGACGTACTCGTTCGCGTGTAAGACCGATTTCTCTGCCAACATCTTCTAACGTAGCAGGCTCATGACCTAAAAGGCCGAAGCGTCGAGCAAGAACTTCTCTTTGCTTTGGATTCAATTCTTCTAACCATTTTACAATATTCAATTTCATGTCGTTGGTTTGTAAACGACTTTCAGGCCCTGACTCTTGCTCATCGGCAATAACGTCGAGTAGTGCTTTACTTTCCTCGTCGCTGCCAATGGGTGTATCAACTGAACTAATGCGCTCATTTAATTTGAGCATCTTCTGAACGCTGGCAACCGGTGCGTCTGCCGCTTCGGCAATTTCCTCGGCACTAGGCTCATGATCTAATTCTTGAGCAAGCTTGCGAGCCGTTCGTAAGTATAAGTTGAGCTCTTTTACGATATGAATGGGTAAACGTATCGTACGTGTTTGATTCATCAAAGCACGTTCAATGGTCTGGCGTATCCACCAAGTCGCATAAGTAGAAAAGCGAAAACCTCGTTCAGGATCAAATTTCTCAACGGCTCGAATTAAGCCCAAATTCCCTTCTTCTATCAAATCGAGCAGAGCGAGGCCTCTATTATTATAGCGACGTGCAATTTTGACCACCAATCTCAAGTTACTGACGATCATGCGCTCACGAGACTTTAGGTTGCCTTTTAATGCTTCACGCGAAAATTTAATTTCTTCTTCGGCAGTGAGAAGAGGAGAGAAGCCAATTTCACCTAAGTAGATCTGAGTGGCGTCGAGTTGCTTTGAAGTTAATTCGGTGCTTTTGGTATTTTCTTTTTTTGCTTCGGCTTCTTCAGCTTTAAGACCGTCATCCAGTTCAAGCTCTTCATTATCATCAAGCGTATCAATTTCTATTTCGGCTTCACTTGCTTCGATATTTTTTGTTTTCTTGCTCATTATTTGCACCTTGTTAGGAAGGCAGAAATTGAGTTGGCGCACAAATTTATCGATGTTTGCTTAAGCAACACAGAAAAATGGGCTATCAACGAAAACTCAAAATTAACGTCTTGGTAAAAATTTGAATGGATCAAGTGACTTACCTTTGCGGCGTATTTCGAAATGCAACATAACCTCGCCATTATCGGCGCGTCCCATTGTTGCAATCTTATCTCCCTGCCTAACATAAGTTTGTTCACCTACTAAAATCCTATCATTGTGCGCGTAAGCGCTAATAAGATCATTGCTATGTTTAACAATAATCAGATTTCCGTATCCTTTCAGGGCATTACCTGAATATACAACTTTGCCATCGGCTGCGGCATAAATAGGGGAGTTTAGCTCACCCCGTATATCTGCCCCACGGTTTGTTCCATCGCTACCAACCACTGCTGACGTTGATTTTCCCTTAGCTGGCCAAGCCCACACAGGTTTGTTATAAGGTTTAATCGACGTTAAGGTTTCTTTTTTTGATTTTTTTCGATGATTATTTTGCTTAACGACACCATACGCCCTAGTTTTACTAGGGTCAACCTTAGTTTCAGAAGTCTTCGTTGGATTAATCTTTACACCCTTGTTTTTGTTGTGGTTATTTTTTGGGGGAGTAGCCGTTAATTTTAAGATCTGACCTGGAAATATGTTATAGGGAGCCGATAAGTCGTTGAAACGCGCTAGATCAAGGTACTCATTACCGCTATAAAAAGCGACAGCAAAAAGCGTATCGCCACGTTGTACCGTATAGGTTTCCCCAGTGATTTCGGTGAGCGTGTTCTTTTTTGTGATATTTGTGTCTAGCGTGAGCACGGGTGCAGGCGAATGTCGGCCACTACAGGAAAGTAGCACCAAAAGACTTAGAGAAAATATAAATAATCTAATTGAAGCGCAGTAAAACTTATCCATTTTAATCCAAACTGCTAAGTCTTTATCGAATTAGAAAATAAGCAATAACAGCCAGAACTACTGTTGCCCAACCAATAATTTCGATGTATTTCTTGAGTTTTGCTTCCATCATTGGGCCGCCATATTTCATCAATGCAGCTACCAAAAAGAAGCGCAGTCCTCTCCCTATCGTAGAGGCAATGATAAATGGCAGCAATGCCATGTGCATGAAACCCGCAGTGATGGTGAATACTTTATAGGGTATGGGTGAAAAACCTGCCAAAAAGACAACCCAAACTCCATAGTCTTCAAACCATTGGGTTGCTTGAGCTAGCTTTGCTTCATAACCCATATCAATGACTAAAGGCTGAATAAGTGATTCAAATGCGAAATACCCTAAAATGTAACCCAACACACCGCCGATAACCGATGCGATTGTGGTAACAGCTGCAAAACGCCAAGCTTTGTTTGGTTGGCTTAATGCCATTGGGGCAAGCATTACATCTGGGGGAATCGGAAAAAACATCGATTCGGAACAGCTTAGGCCGGCAAGGTACTTTTCAGCATGTTTATGTTTTGCCCATGTGAGACAAAGGTCGTAGCATTTTTCAAATATCTTCATAGCAAATCACCAGCCACCAAAGGCACAAAGCGCACAGGTTCAATAGTGCGTTCTTTAAATGTTTCACCTTTTCGGTCGATGCATTTTAAGCTCTGTTCAGCATCGCCTACAGGAATAATCAGTCGACCGCCATCGTTGAGTTGTTGCACTAGGGCTGTAGGCAATTCAGCAGCAGCGGCAGTGACAATGATCGCGTCAAAAGGAGCCTTACTTGGCCACCCTTGCCAACCGTCACCATGCTTCATTGATATGTTATGAAAGTCGAGTTGATTCATTCGACGCTTTGCTTGAAATTGTAATGATTTGATTCGCTCAACTGAAAATACTTGTGCAAAAATACCGGCGAGTACCGCAGTTTGATAGCCCGAGCCAGTGCCAATTTCTAATATTTTTTTCGGCTGATTGCTTGATTGTAGGAGAAGCTCCGTCATTTTGGCAACTATATAAGGTTGAGATATCGTTTGGCCCTGACCAATGGGCAGTGCCGTGTTTTGATAAGCTTTGTGTTTGAGTGCATCAGGAATAAAAATTTCACGGGGAATGTTGGCAATGGCAGAGAGTACTCTAGTGTCACTTACGCCCTCCTGCTCCAATAATTGAGCGAGTTGTAAACCTCTGCGTGATGATAATGCCATATTTCTTCCTACTTCTCTTTCGTGTGTAATAACGACAGTATTCGTTATTGAGTTCGATTATTTCTATGTGTTTGCAACTGTTGCATCGGAATTATTTACTATTTCGGCGCATGATATCGCATGTCAATCCTACAGTCTTATGAAAATAAGCGACATCCATTATTTATAGGCCTAGGGGCAGATATTCTTCACCTGTCAATGTGCTAAACATCAAAAAGCTCTCGTACAATTGATGTTGCAAAACAACCCGATGGTAAAGTAAAACTAAGCGTTAGCTCTGTGTTGCTGAAATGCCATTCAAACTCAGTAGGCATAACGCGTATTGCTCGTCTCTCTTGCTTTAGGCCAAGTTTGTTAAGCGCCTGTGCAAGCTGGGTATGCTCTTTTAGTACATTGGTTTCGAGTGTTTTTGCCTCATTGCTTGTGTGTAATTGCCCGTCACCTACTAGCGGTGCAGTGATGTTGATATCGTTACAAGACAAGCGCTGTTGTATGTTTTCTAGTTCTTTGGGGTCGTTAAAGATAAAAAAGCTGTTTGAACCGCTTAGCTGCATGGCATCACCCAGTTGCACCAAATTAAACTGTTGTTGCTGAATTCGTTGATGAATAACTTCATTAAATAGCCAACTGCGAATTGCTGATATGGCTAGCGAGCGTTTATTGCGATTACGAATTGCTTCGCCTGCGATCATTTTCTGCGCAAGAGATAAATTACCACCTAATCTCATTTGTTGCTCGGTCTGCTGACCATTGTCATTTGTTACTGACACTCGCATTTCACCAAAGCGTTGACTACCGTAATAATTAGGTGCTCCCTCGAGCTTTATTCTATTCAGGCGCTCTAGCAAGTCTTGTTCAGTAAGCCCTTTATTAAGAGATACATTTCTCAGAGTTAGTTCGAAGCGATTCGCTTTCAAAACGCCAACCCGCAATTTTCTATCGTTCCGAGTAAGCTTTACTATTCGTGCGCCATCCAGATGGAAGTTTGACCAATCAGGCTCTTTGTTGTTGGCAATATGAACCCCAAACCATTGTCGGGTAAGGGCATACTTGTCTTTCCTTCCTGCATAGGTAATTGCTCTGAGCGGTAAGGCACTGAATTTTGCAAGTTCCTCCGCGACATAAGCGGTGTTCAGATTACTCTTTTCAACCCATAGAAAGATGTGTTCTCCAGCACCGCTAGGTTCAAAGCCTAATTCTTCTTCGACGATAAAGTCGTGCAGGTGAGTTTTAATTTGCGCGCTGCCTAGCGACGGCCCGTAAAGACGAGACCAATGCTTCGTGCCTAATTCAGGAGTGAGTTTAGACATAACTAGCGGCTTGGTGATATCAGCACGACTGCGTGGCAAGCTATGCCCTCTTCTTTACCAACAAAGCCTAAGCCTTCGGTGGTGGTCGCTTTAATACTAATATCTTTCACTGAGACACCCATTGCATCTGAAATTGCTTCGCGCATAAAAGAAATATGTGGTGCCATTTTAGGTGCTTGAGCCTCTATGGTGATGTCGGCATTACCAAGGGAGTAACCTAAGTCTTTAATGCGCTGATATACCTGACGCAGCAATTCAAGACTGCTGATATTTTCGTAGCTCTTATCGTTATCAGGAAAGTGATGGCCTATATCGCCAAGAGCTAAGGAACCGAGCAATGCATCACATAGAGCATGCAAGGCAACGTCACCATCGGAGTGAGCAATTAAACCACGTTCATGGGCAATACAGACACCACCAATTGTGATAGGGCCCATTCCCCCAAACTTATGCACATCATAGCCATGCCCAATACGGAACATTCTATGTCTCCTTGTTGTTATAGTTAAGGTAAAACTCTGCCAGTGATAAATCACAAGGGCGCGTGATTTTGATGTTACTAGAGCGCCCTTCAACAAGTTGTACTGTTGCCCCAAGGTATTCCATGGCAGAGGCCTCATCAGTAATCACTCGATTATTCTTTAAACCTGTCTCGATAGCGTTGATCAAGGCATGCAGTGGAAATATTTGTGGCGTTTGTGCTTGCCATAGCAAATTACGGTCAATCGTTTTCTCAATAGCACTGGTGGACCGCAATGATATGTCGTGAGCTTGCGCCATTTTGATGGTATCGACTACTGGCGTTGCTAAGATGGCTCCAAAATTAGCCTCAGCTGTGTCAGCCGGCTTTTCCTCTTCAAGTCGGACGAGAGATTCATAGTGCATGAGCAATTGCTCAATTTCTTGATGCGTAATACAAGGGCGAGCGGCATCATGCACTAAGACGCCATGTGGTGAATCTGTTGCAGCATTAGCGATATCTGCATAGGCTTTTAGCCCAGCTAAAACTGAATCGACCCGATCTTTACCTCCAACGACAGTGTGTACTCTTGGATCGTTGGCGCATGCTAGCATTTGAAAATGTTTGTCATTGGGATGCAAAGCAACAATTACTCGTTCAATGGCATCATGTCGAAGTAATTGTTCAATACAATGCTCAATCACTGGCTTAGCATTTAATAGCAAATACTGCTTGGCTACTGCGGCTTGCATTCGTGATCCTACACCTGCAGCAGGCAGCACAACTGTATATTTGTTCAAGCTATTCAATCTACTTCTCTTGCGGCAGTATTCTGTAGAAGGTTTCGCCTTCTTTTATTAGCCCAAGCTCATTTCTAGCACGCTCTTCGATCGATTCAAGTCCAAGTTGCAAATCACTTATATCGGCTTTAAGTAAGGAGTTTCGCTGCTCTAAATTCGCATTTTGACGTTTAAGTTCCTGTACTTGAGCGTCCATTTTACGATAGTCGGCAATGCTATTTTTACCAAACCAAAGTCGAGCTTGCAGGGCTGTGAGCAATACAAGCATTATGATGACGAACCAGCGCTTATGCATAATTATCGTTATCCGTTGTTTTTAGTCTTTACCAAATAGTTTTCCGCCCAGCTTATTTAACAACTCGTCTTTTTTGTCTTCGAGGGCGTTAGTCATTTGTGATTTCAATAATTCGTTTAAACTATCAGTGTCGCCCTGAGCGGCAGAAAGCAGGGCGTCAACAGATTCCAGTTGTGCATTTGAATCACCAAGCTGTGTTGCAATTTTGTCGTTCAGTTTCGATTTCAACTCAGCAAGCTTACCAGAGTTAGCCCCGCTTAAGCCTTGTGTGAGTGACGCGAGCATCTTTTTATCCAAATCAGATGATACGCTTACTTTCGGGCTATTTAAGCTGCCAGCGAAGTCTGTCATCAAATTGAGTTCGCTAAGTCCTGAAATGATTTCGGCCATGGTGGAAGTAAGATCATTCTGACCATTTGCTTTAAGTGACAATGCGCTAAGGTCAAAGAGAGACGAGCCTGATAACTTGCCATCTTGGATATTCAGGCCACCTTTACTAGCAAGTAAACCAGATTCCAGCAATGCATTTAGCTTTTGCTTAGATTCTTCGGGAACAAGCTCAACAGCCTCCAAGACTAGACCTTGTATGTCCCAATTTTGTACGGCGTTAACCTTGCCCTGGGCAATACTAAAGTTACCGCTGAAATCAATATTTTCCCAGTTATTCGCTTTACTAGAGTTGACGACAAATTCGGTTGCTTTACCTATAAGGTCGTGTTGATTGGTGATGTTTTCCCATACCGATTCGATACTTTCATCTTGCCATTTTACATTAACAGCAGCCTTTTTGATCCAAACCTTAGGCAGACCATCGTCTGCTTGTTGTTCTACAGGTTCATCAGGCGAAGCTTCTGCGTTTGCAAGCATATCGATAGCAGCAAGAATACCTTGAGTGTATATTTTTGCTTTATCACCAAACAAGTGCTGGGTGACCTGACCAATAGCACCTTCATCGCCAGCCACTAGGCCCTGTAATAACGCGTAATCTTCTTGAGGGGCTGCCTTCAGCGCGGCAATAGAGTCTGCGCTTGCTGCTTTGGCTTCTTTGGCTAAGGTCATAAAAGCGCTAATTTTATCTCGGTCTGCTTTCATTGCTTCTTTGATACTGTCAAACTCTTTCTTGGCCCCAGCCAATTTGGCCGGATTTTTATAATCCGTTTCTTTTAGGGCTTTTAGTCTGTCTTTATAGGCTTGTAATTGCTCTTTGGTGGGCAAGCTATCATATTGCTCTTTCAATGGTTTCTGATATTTGTCAACGACCTCTTTTGCCTGTGCAACAGCCGCAGTAGTTTGCAGAGGAGAGCTGGCTAAAACCTCATCAACACTGGGTAAATCTTCTAAGGTAGGAAAGGCAAAAGGCGATGCCTGTTGGTCAGGCTGCACATATACTTCACCAGGATTTTCTCTTGTTGTGTTGAACGCAAGATCTTGAACAATTAATTCCTCAACAATGAGCTTGCTGTTTAGTAGTGGCAAAAGGTCGACGTCAGCTTTGACTTGTGTAATTTCTACTTTATTTCGAGAAGGTTGCGCATTATCAGTCGCTTGAATTCTATTGAGGGTTAATCCAAAAGGAAAAAGACTATGGTCGACCGTGTCTATATTGACCTCAGCACCTGACGCATTGCCCAATGCACTCTGCGCTAAACTTTTAAGTAAAACATTAGCGAATAAAAAATAAAGGACGAATAGCAGTGCTACGATGCCCAAGGGTAAAGCTAACCATGTTTTCACTTTTCCCTGTTGATTTGAATACGGGACAGCTTGAGAGCTTTTGATCATGAAATATTCCTTATAACGTGATTATGAGGCATTGTTAAGTACCCTTATAGTAGCCGATTTATATTCGAACAGCCAATTTTTAAAGGCTTACTGAGATGGCGTTCAGGTCCTTTATTTTATTGCTGATAATCAACAAAAGCACCTTCTTCCTATCTGTTTGTTTTTGGAAAGAATTGTTTACCAGTAAAAATTTTTAAGTTTATGAATTTAATGGTCTTTTTGCTGTTTACGTCAGACTTGTGAAAAAAGTGTTTACAAAGCTAGTTTTTCACATCAATTAGGATTATCGTACGCACAAATCAAACCCGCTCATTAACCTGTGGAGCCATGCAATGCTAATAAACGAAAATACCCAGACATCTTGTCCGATTCGTCAGAAAATTCGTGAGTTTTATCGCATAAGTGAGTCTGAGGCCATTGACCATATACTGCCTGAGGCCGAGGTAAATATGGCTGCGCGCAGCAGAGCATGGGAAAGAGCTAGAACAATGGTACTGCAAATTCGTCGCGAGCAAGAAGGGCATGGCGGCGTTGATGCACTATTAAATGAATATTCTCTGTCTACCTCAGAGGGAGTAGTATTGATGTGTTTGGCCGAGGCACTTCTACGAGTGCCCGATAAGCATACTCAAGAGGAATTGATTCGTGACAAGTTGTCGAAAGGAGAATGGACACCTCACTTGGGCAATAGTGACTCATTATTCGTTAATGCTTCGGCGTGGGGCTTGCTATTCACCGGAAACATGGTGAATTATGCTGACAAGCGCAAAGCAGAACAATTTGGCCTGCTCAAGAAAACGATGGGTAGACTGGGCGAGCCAGTGATTCGCAGAGCAATGAAAATTGCAATGAAGGTGATGGGCCGTCAATTCGTTATGGGTGAAAGCATTGAAGATGCCGTGGAGCGTGCTGCAGAAAAAGAAACCCAAGGTTATGTGTATAGCTATGATATGTTGGGCGAAGGCGCTCGCACGGCGAAGGATGCAGAGCGTTATTACCAAGCTTATGTTGATGCAATCACAGTAATTGGCAAAGCTGCAAATGGCAAAGGGCCTCGCAAAAGCCCGGGTATTTCAGTCAAACTATCGGCCATTCATCCACGCTACGATTTTGTCAATTACGACAATGTGATGCGAGACATCCCTGCCAAGTTGAAAACTTTATGCTTAATGGCGAAAGAATACGATATTGGGCTAACAGTTGATGCTGAGGAGTCCGAGCGCTTGGATATCTCTCTCGATATTATCGAAAAAGTCTATAGTGATGACGACTTGAGTGGCTGGGATGGATTTGGTTTAGCCGTTCAAGCTTATCAAAAACGCGCAATTTTTGTGATTGAATGGTTGCGTGAGTTGAGTCTCAGAGTAGGGCGAAAGATGATGGTTCGCTTGGTGAAAGGAGCTTACTGGGATACTGAAATCAAACATACTCAACAGGGTGGTTTTGAGGACTTTCCAGTATTTACTCGCAAAACATCAACCGATGTTTCCTATCACGCTTGCGCTAATCGAATGTTAGCGTATCGCGACACCATTTATCCTCAGTTCGCAACGCATAACGCCTATACGGCTTCAGTGATTATTGAGTTAGCCGGAGACGATAAAGAGGGTTTTGAATTTCAGTGCTTGCATGGCATGGGTGACACCCTTTACGACCAAGTGGTGACTAAAGACAATATTCAATGCCGCGTATATGCGCCTGTTGGCGTACATGAAGATTTGCTTGCTTATTTAGTGCGCAGACTCCTAGAGAATGGCGCGAATTCTTCTTTTGTTAACGCCATAGTAGACGATAGCCAGCCAGTAGAGTCATTACTTGAGGACCCTGTTGAACGCACGCAGCGCTTACAGGTTCGTGAGAACCGTCAAATTACTATGCCAATTGATTTGTATCAGCCAGAGCGAAACAATTCTAAAGGCTTTGATATTTACGATGTTGCTCAAACTCACGAGTTATCGAAACGCCTGAGTAAGTGGTTTTCTGAGCACATCAAATCATTAAAGCTAGATGACGTGAAAGAGAGCTCATCAACTGTCTTGGTTCGTAATCCGGCTAAACTTGATGAGGTGGTTGGATTTCACCATCTCAACAGCCAAGACGAGATGCGTGACATGCTAGCATGCAGCGCCAAGGCAGCTACTTCGTGGGCTCAAGTTCCGGTACAAGAGAGAGCTGGTTTGTTGATGCGCACAGCAGATATTCTCGAACGTCACATGGACGAACTCATTGGCTTATGCATAAAAGAAGCAGGAAAAATCACGGCAGATAGTATAGACGAAGTACGTGAGGCCGTAGATTTCTGTCGCTACTATGCGGTAGAGGCGCAAAAGCTTGATCCTCAAAATCGACTCGTTCCCAGAGGTGTGATTTTATGCATTAGCCCGTGGAACTTCCCTCTTGCAATTTTCCTTGGGCAAGTAGCTGCGGCACTAGTAACGGGTAACACAGTTATTGCCAAGCCCGCAGAACAAACAAGTTTGATTGCCAAACGCGCACTGCAATTGATGCAGTCTGTCGGCTTGCCAAAAGATGCTGTAAACCTGGTGGTGGCCCGTGGGCCAGATGTTGGTGAAGCATTATTGCCAGACGAGAGAATACAAGGCGTGATGTTCACAGGGTCTACTCAAACAGGCACCTTGATCTCTCAAATTTTGGCTGAACGAGGCACAGAACAAGTGCCATTAATTGCAGAGACAGGTGGCCAAAATTGCATGATAGTCGACTCCACTGCCTTGCCAGAGCAAGTAGTAGACGATGTTATAGCGTCAGGTTTTCAAAGTGCAGGGCAGCGCTGCAGCGCCTTACGCGTGCTGTTTGTGCAAGAGGATATTGCTGATGATGTGAGTGAAATGGTCATTGGTGCCATGAAGGAGTTAAGCCTAGGCGATCCGTCTTATCTCTGCGCCGATATCGGCCCTGTGATTGATGATAAGGCCTTGCGATCCTTGAACAGCCACGTTGAAGAAATGAAAACAAAAGCCAAGCTATTATACAAATGTGAACTGCCCGACGCGAAGGGCAATTTCTTCGCTCCGCATTTCTTTGAAATTGAGAATATCAACGTGCTCACCAGAGAGGTTTTTGGGCCCTGCGTGCACCTAATTAGGTTCAAAGGCAAAGATATTGACCAAGTGATAGAACAAATAAATAGCACAGGTTTCGGCCTAACTATGGGTATTCATTCACGTATAGAAGAACGCGCGAATGAACTTGCTCGTTTATCTCGTGCAGGCAACATATACATTAATCGCAATATGATCGGCGCTATTGTTGGTGTGCAACCTTTTGGTGGCAGAGGTTTGTCGGGTACAGGGCCAAAAGCCGGTGGACCGAATTACCTGCCTCGCTTAATGAAAGAGAAAGCAACGCCCACCGAGGCTTCCCAAGTAGATAAATTTGAAGATGACAAAGCTATATTGAGTGATGAACAGTCTCAATCAGAAGCTCATCAACTCATGATCGCGGCAAGCAAGGTTGAGAAAAAATGGCGTTTAACGGCCTTGAACGACAGAGTGAGTTTTGTGCGTCAGCTTCTCGCAAAGATTGCTACGGTTGAGATTGTAGAAGAGTTGGCCGATGATTTGAATAAAACCTTAGCGTCTGCTCGCACTCAATTAATTGCCATCGAGCGCCGCCTAAAGCAGCCCACTCAATTGCCTGGGCCAACAGGTGAGTCGAATACCTTGCATCTAGAGCCTCGCGGTATACTCGTTTGCTTCGCTGATAAAGATGTTACCTTCGAGTACTGGACTTTGTCTATTGTGACTGCATTGGCAACTGGCAACACGGTGATTTCGGTGGTATCAGACTTGTTCTATGAAGAGGCTTGCGCCTATCGGGACAAACTCGAAAGTACCGGTGCGGCCAAGCACGCCTTTCAAGTAGCCAAACTTAGGCATCTCGAGGCTTTGCTGGTGCATGAGGATTTGGCGGGTGTTGTCGTTGATAGTAACACTGACCGAAGCGCTTATATTTCTGCTAAACTAGCGGAGCGTGAGGGAGCCATATTGCCTGTTATCACAGCAGAATATAACGACAGTATGATACAGCGCTTGGTAACCGAAAAAACCATCAGTATCGATACCACGGCGTCGGGCGGAAATACTTCATTAATGACCATGATTGAAGATGACGAGTAGTCACGTCGTTGTTAGCCTACTGAAGGCCTTTGTGTGCGGGCATAGATAAGTTAGTTAGAATAGCTATCGCCCGCACTACAAAAGCAACAACACAGCCTATTGCAACTGCATAAAAACCAGTAATGCTTAGCATTGCATCGCATACGCAAAATGCAATTGCGCCGCATAATGAGGCGGTGATATAAATCTCTTTTTGAAACACTACTGGCACATCATTCAGTATGACGTCACGGACGATACCGCCTAAACAAGCACTGAATACCCCCATAATTACCGCGACGGGTAGGTCAGCGCCAAGCGACAGCGCTTTTTGAGCGCCTAAAACACTGAACAAGGCCATTCCAATTGCGTCTGCCCAAAGCAGTGCTTTTGATTTCCGAGATATCTGCTGTGTTGCGAAGTAGGTGACGATGGCAGACACACTGCAAATTATGATGTAGTACCAGTCGACTAACCAAAATACAGGTACGTCGAGGATCACATCTCTCAATGTACCGCCGCCAATACCCGTGACATTAGCGATAAAAATAAAGCCCACCCAATCCATCTTCTTTTTTGCGGCAAGCAAGGCACCTGAAACCGCAAATGCAGCGGTTCCAGCAAGGTTAATAACAAATAATAAAGTGAGCATGTGTGCCTTTGCAGCGTGATTAAAGTAGAGGGTTTGCTTTGTTTCGTTTGCGTGCAAAGAAGCCGAGTAGGAAGCCAAAGAGAACGCTCATCAACGCTAATATGCTACCACGAGTAAACCACTGCATTTGTTCTTTCGAACTGCGCTTTTCAAAGCTACGCTGCAGCTCTGCTTTCTGTTCTAGGGTTTTTGTTAGTTGTCGATTGAGTCTCTGTTTCTGTTCTTGTGAAACAGCTAGTTTATTTTCTGCCTCTCGCATTTTGGCTACGGCCTCATCAACTTCTCGCTGTTGTTCTTTTACACGTTCTTTTGCCATATCGATCTCAGCTCTAATCGATGGGATTCGGCTCACAAATTTTGATTCTACCCAGCCAATACGATCTCTTTCATCTTGAATTTGAGCATATCCGGCCTCTTTATCAACTTGCAATAAGTTTACCGTGGTGCCGGCAGTAATTGATCCTAACATGCGGAAGTCGCGCCCTGGGCCAGCATGTAAAAAAATGAATAGCTCGTCGGATATATAACGAACTTGCTTATTCTCTGAGGGCGCTTTACTGGAGGACGTTTGAGCATAAGCGTAGGGGCTTGATGCCAGCAAGTTTGCGGCTACTAATATACTGAATATTACGATGTGAGTGAGTCTTTGGCGAGTGAACATGGCGCTGCTGATACTCCGTTTTGCGTATAAGAAAAAGGCGATTGCATAATACTTAACTGCCTATAAAGGTATAACACAAGTTTTTATGAAATAAAGGCTAAATTTTGCTGACTGCTGAGATTTAGCATTGCACCCTATTGTTAAGCTCGTTATTGTATTTCACATATTGACATGCCAACACGGCAATTAAAGCTCAACAATGTGAGCATATCGAAGAGTAAACATGGAAATTGAATTAAAACTAGTTGCGGATCAAGACGCATTGCAAACTTTCGAGCAACAAATACTGCCGAAACTGGAAGCTCGAGTCACTCGAAGTGCTTCGGACTTATTTAATGATTACTACGATACTCCAGACCAGTTTCTAGGGCAGCGAAAGATGGGTTGCAGAGTAAGAACGGTTGACGGTCATATCGAGCAAACTATAAAAACCCAAGGGAAAGTGGAAGGGGGCTTGCATCAGCGTCCAGAATTCAATGTTGATTTGGACGAGGCTAAACCTGACCTAGAGCGTTTTGAACGCAATATTTGGGCAGACGATATTGATGTTGAAGAAGTGAATCGCCAACTCACTGTGCAGTTTTCGACGCACTTTCATCGCGTTACTTTTGATATACAAGACGACGAAAATCACCTAGAGCTAGTTTTTGACACCGGCCAAGTGAAACACAAACAACATAGTGTTGATATTGGTGAGATTGAAATTGAACTCAAACGTGGCTCGCCGTCGAGCTTATTTGATTTGGCCGATGAAATTAGCAAGGTGACACCAGTAAGATTGAGTAACGTGACGAAAGCTGCGCGTGGCTATCAATTGATGAATGGAACTAGCCTGCAAACTATCGCTCTACCTAAATTCCTGGCATTAGCACAGGAAGACACCACGGAGGACGGCTTCTGCAAAGCGATTGAGTGCGGCTTATCGCACTGGCAACATCATGAGTATGTATATTTGCAAACAGGGCATCATGGTGCGCTTAGAGAAATAGCCCAGAGCGTTCAATTATTATTGCAAGCCGTGTCTTTGTATCTGCCGGTACTTCAATGTCAGGAACTACTCAATTTACATAAGCAATTGCTTTTACTGTCGGAGCAATGGTCATGGCAAGAAGACTTGCAGTGCATTCGCAAGTTGAGATCGAAAAAAGGCCCTTTTTGCCAACGCATTCCAAAAAACCAGTCGCTGATGAGTTATTTGAAAGGTCGCCGAGAAGGTCTTCTTAGTGTTCAATCTCCAGAGCAGTTACTTGCATCTATGGAGAGCTCGCAAGTGCAATTGGGTGCCTCGAGACTCCTCATTGAAAGGCCTTGGCAAACACAAGCAACTGGTCACAACATTGCTGTGCTAAAGCACGCTCGAGGATGGTTGTCGCAAGGCTGGCAAACCGTTATGCAAAGCCTACCGCCAAAAAAAGGCATGGATTTTACGAAATACATTACGTTAGAAGTCTTACTCCGCCAAACCCTTATGAACGGTTTTATGTTGGCAGACTTATTCACCGAAAGTAGGGGCAAATTTCGTGCACCTTGGTTGGACCTAATTGAGGGTATCGATGAAATCAAAGCCTTGTTGTTTCTGCGCGGCGCGCTTGAAGAAGTCGACATCGAAGATAGTAAAGAATTACAAGGCTGGATTGATGAAAAATTAAATGCGGTGATAAATGTCATGGAAAAGAGCCGCAAAGTTGCCATGAACGCTGAGGTGTATTGGTCCTAAGCAACGTGCTTAAAAAGTTTAGCTACTTGTCAAACAGTAGCTACTTAGCCCATTGAATACTTACCTGTGTGCCGCCGTTGTCTAAGCTTGTTAATTCCATGTGTCCGTTATAATGCTCAACAATTCGATTTACCGTTGCCAAACCCAATCCAGTGTTTGAGAGAAGACTATAGGTTGAGGCTAAATGGTATGAATTTTGAGCTATATTAGCTGGTAAGCCTGGACCATCATCCCTTACGACAAATATATAGCTGTCATCCTTATCGCTTGCAGTAATACTGACTTTGCCTGTGTCTCGATGGTGATGCTTTATAGCGTTAGTAATAAGATTTGAAAGCACCGTCGACAGCGGTATTTTCGGTACACTCACTTCAATATTTTGTACATCCAGCTCGAAGCTTTTCGACCATTTAAATTGCGAGGCTAATTTATGCACTAAGTCACGTAAGTTGACGGGTTCAGGGTGTTCGTAACTCGTTCGTAAACGTGCATTGTCGAGCATGTCAACAATGACCTTCTGTAAAGTCGAGAGCATCTTATTGGAAGCGCTGAGCTTAGTGACATCGGCGCTGCCCTCAGACTCTATTGTCGATATCACTGAGTTTAATTGATGTTGGATATGATCAAGGGGAGCACTGAGTTCGTTAGCTATTTTATAGGAGATACCCTCAAGTTCTTGGTTTGATTGCTCCAATGACTGGATAAGTCGCTTTTGAACGCGATTAGCATTATTGAGTGCTTTGGCTTGGCGTTTTAACTCTAGTTTCGATACCACGTCCAAAGCGAGCACCTTTAAAAGTTCACGCTGAGTGTTACTTAACTTATGGGGCTTGTCGCTGATAACACAAAGCGTACCCAGTTTACTGCCATTGTGAGCCGTTAAGGGAGCGCCAGCATAAAAGCGAATATGCGGTTCGCCGACGACCAAAGGGTTGTCGTGAAAACGCTCGTCTTCAAGTGCATTTTCTATTTCCAAAATATCATCTTGAAGTATAGCATGTGCACAAAACGCGATATCTCGGTCAGTTTCACTAGCGGGCAAGCCTACCTTTGATTTAAACCACTGCCGACGCTGATCAACCAAACTGATAAGCGCGATAGGCACATTGCATAGCTGAGTCGCTATTTTGGTTATGCTGTCGAAGACAGCCTCTTGATCAGAGTCAAGAATACCATACTCATCGAGAGTACGTATTCTTTCTTCCTCGTTAGTAGTGCATTGGGCTTTAATCAACTTATCGTCCTTGATTTGATGTTAGTTATGTCAATATAACCCAAGTCCTCGTAAAAAGTATAGTAAGTTCGTTTTGAGCTTACTGTTTTCACTAAAGTCACCTTAAATGGCATTTTATTGTGCTTACGCCATTGATTTTTCCCCCTTCGTGACCACTTTCCGATCTAATAAAGTAAGTGCTCAGTATTTATGTTTGTTTTAGCGAATAATTGAGCGAAGCAGATTTTACTAACTACACTGTAGAGAGCGAATTGCGATGAGTTAAGACAAATAAAAGCGGTAATCGGATTAATTAATTAGAAGAATCGTTTTTATTCAATTTAATTATTTTACTAGTGTCGCTATATTTACATCCAAGCAAGGCAAGTAAGCCTTAAATTTTAACCTTAATCATTACTAATAAAGGAAAACATCATGTCTATGATCAACAAAACTATCCCTGACTTTTCAGTAGAAGCTTTTCACGATGGTGAGTTCAAAACTATCACTAGCGAAGACGTAAAAGGCAAATGGTCTATCTTCGTTTTCTACCCAGCGGATTTTACTTTTGTATGTCCTACTGAACTAGAAGACATGGCTTCTAAGCACGAAGAGCTTTTGGGTTTGGGTGTTGAAGTATACTCAGTATCAACTGATTCTCATTTCGTACACAAAGCGTGGCACGATGCGAGCGATGCGATTGGTAAAATCAAATATCCAATGCTTGCTGACTCAACAGGCGCACTAACGCGTGCTTTCGATATTATGATCGAAGAAGAAGGTCGAGCGCTTCGCGGTACATTCTTGGCAAACCCAGAAGGTGTTATCAAAGTAGCTGAAATTCACGACTTAGGTATTGGTCGCTCTGCAGCTGACATGGTTCGTAAAGTGAAAGCAGCGCAGTATGTTGCTAACAACGACGGCGAAGTGTGCCCTGCAGCGTGGGAAGAAGGTCAAGCAACGTTAACCCCAAGCCTAGACTTAGTCGGTAAAATCTAAGCGAGCCCGCACAATTGGGGGAGTTTTGCTCCCCCACTTAGTCCACTTACGATGCAAGAGTATTTGTATACTCTGATCCGGAACGCTTGAGATTAAACTATGCTAAGAAGCAAAAATTTAACATGAAAGGGTTTCAGTCTCTGTTACGAGCGATATCCTGATAATTAGTGATAGTTCGCTCATCCACATTTTATGAACACCAAGAGCGACAGGCTCAGCCCGAGGGCTTAGCCAAATGCACCCTGAAATAATAGAGACTGACACCTTTTCAACCGTCAGCAAACACAGTCTGTTTTGCGTCATTAACGCATCACAGCAAAAACAAAAGAGGAAAAATTATGTTAACGCCAGATATTTTAAATGCCTTGAAGCAATATACGAATGACATGACAAAAACTGTAACGCTAGTATTGCAAACTGGTGAACACGCTAAAAGAAATGAGCTCAAAGAGATGTTGAGCCAATTTGCCTCAATATCTGACAAAATTGTTGTAGAGGAAAGAGATGATGCAGGTCGCTTTCGAAGCCCAGTAACCTTCGGGTTAGATGTAGATGGAAAATCTACCGGTATCGTATTTTCGGGTGTACCTGGTGGTCACGAGTTCAATTCATTTGTATTGGCGGTATTACAGTCAGGCGGCGTAAAATTGAAACTTGACGAGTCGATACAAAAGATGATCAAAAAAGTGGCAAGCCCACTGAAGTTTCAAGTATATGTGAGCCTCAGTTGTCACGCATGTCCAGACGTAGTTCAAGCAATGAATCAATTCGCTTTGCTTAATGGCAATATTGAAGCTGAAATGATTGATGGCAGCGTATATCCTGAATTAGTGGAAGAAAACGGTATTCAAGGCGTACCAACTGTATTTATGAACGGTAAGGTATTTGCCACTGGCCAGATTGATACCGCTAAACTTATTGATAAGCTTGGCGAGTTACAACCGGAAATGTATGCGGCAAGTAACGACGCTGAAACACTAGCACTGCAAGACGTAACGGTAATTGGCGGTGGACCAGCAGGTGTTGCGGCGGCGATTTATTCTGCTAGGAAAGGTTTGAAGGTAACTATTGTCGCTGATCGCTTTGGCGGGCAAGTCAAAGACACCATGGGCATAGAAAACCTGATATCTGTACCCAAGACTACTGGACCGAAGCTTACCAATTCATTGATGGACCACCTTAACGATTATGAAGTGACTATGCGCGAGCATCTTCGTGTTGATAAGATTGAAAAAGGCGAAATCAAAAGGTTAACACTGACTTCTGGGGAAGTAATTGAAACAAAAACGATAATTATTGCCACAGGTGCTAACTGGAGAGAGCTTGGTGTGCCGGGTGAGAAGGAGTATATAGGTAACGGAGTGGCCTACTGTCCACATTGCGATGGCCCTTTCTATAAAGGAAAAGACGTTGCTGTTATTGGTGGTGGCAACTCAGGCGTCGAGGCTGCTCTTGATTTGGCCGGTATCGTAAAATCCGTTACGGTGTTTGAATTTTTGCCTGAGCTGAAAGCTGACCAAGTACTTATTGACCAAATTAATGCTCGCGACAATATATCGGTCATTAAAAACGCACAAACCAAAGAGATTCTGGCAGCAAATGGCAAAGTAAACGCAATTGAGTATATTGATCGCGCAAGCTCAGAAGTACATCAACAAGCACTGGAAGGGGTGTTCGTACAGATTGGCTTGGTACCTAACAGTGAGGTGCTAAAAGGGGTGGTTGACTTGACCCAATATGGTGAAGTTATTATCAATGAGAAAGGCCAAACGAGTGAAGAAGGTATTTTCGCATGTGGTGATGTTACCACTGTGCCCTATAAGCAAATTGTTGTTGCCATGGGGGAAGGTTCAAAAGCTTCTTTAGCGGCTTACGACTACTTACTCATGAATCAAACCAGTAGTAAAAGCGAATCTGCAACGGCGGCAGCCTAAAATATAAAGCCCCTTAATGGTCATGTTATTGATATTTACAACATGCCATAAGGGGCTTTTTCAATATATTTATCTAAACAAAATAGACACAGATAAAGCACTCACTATGATCGCTTTAAAAGTTGGCTAAATAATCCTTAGGCAGCTCTTCAATTTTTGCCACGCCTGAGTCGATTGCGGCTTGTGCGACAGCCGTCGCGATCCGTTTGCATAGGCGAGGATCCATTGGTTTTGGAATGATGTAGTCTTTCCCAAATTTCAAACTCTTGCTGTTGCTCGCTATGAGCACTTGTTCAGGTACTTCCTCTTTCGATACTGAGCGCAAGGCTTCAACAGCCGCTACTTTCATTTCATCGTTTATCACACCAGCGCGCACATCAAGCGCCCCTCTGAAGATGAATGGGAAGCACAACACATTGTTCACTTGATTGGGGTAGTCTGAGCGACCTGTTGCCATGATCAAATCATCACGTACCGCATGCGCTAAATCAGGTCTTATTTCCGGATCTGGATTGGAGCACGCAAATACAACCGGCTTCGGTGCCATCAACTTGAGTGCTTCAGGTGGCAATAGATCAGGGCCACTTAACCCTAAAAATACATCAGCACCTTCCAACACATCTTCCAAACTGCGTTTATCTGTATTGTTTGCAAACAGCATTTTGTGTGGTGTTAGCTCTTCTCGTCGGGTGTGAATCACTCCCTTGCGATCGAGCATGTAAATTTTTTCACGCATAGCGCCACACTTTATCAATAGCTCCATGCAAGCAACGGCTGCTGCACCAGCGCCCATACAAACAAAAATCGCTTCTTCAATTTTTTTACCTTGAATTTCTAAGGCATTTAACATGCCTGCAGCGGTAACGATGGCAGTTCCATGTTGATCATCATGAAAAATTGGTATTTTGCATCGTTTGATGAGCTCTTGTTCAATCTCGAAACACTCTGGCGCTTTTATGTCTTCAAGGTTTATACCACCGAAGGTATCAGCAATATTGGCGACGGTGTTTATAAACTCTTCAGTGGTTCTATGTTTAACTTCAATGTCAATGGAGTCGAGCCCAGCAAAGTGTTTAAACAATAGTGATTTCCCCTCCATAACAGGCTTTGAGGCGAGGGGGCCAAGATTTCCCAAGCCCAGAATTGCTGTTCCGTTTGAAATTACAGCAACCATATTGCCCTTTGCCGTGTATCGATAGGCTGCGTTTGGATCCGCTGCAATTTCTCTGACAGGCTCTGCAACCCCAGGGCTATATGCCAGCGCAAGGTCGTTGACGGTATCGGCGGGTGTTGAAAGCTCTACACTGATCTTTCCTGGCTTCGGAAACTCGTGATAATCAAGCGCTTGTTGACGAAAATCTGACATAAGGTGCAGGGTCCTTTCTTTTTGGGTCGATGTTACACTCTTTTGTAAGTTTACAGTTTAACTTACGAATCTAGTGCAAATGTAGCATAAATAAGCGCTGAGGGAAGAATATAACTTTTACTAAGCTACTTTTTTACAAACTGGTAAGACCATGATTTTAATGTACTATTTTCGAGTAGATCGATGACTATTATAAAATCAATATAATGAGTATTTATGAAGCATAATGAGCTTGTGTAGATAACGCGGAAAAATACAAGAGAATACGAAAAAAGTGTAATAAATTTACAGTTTTTAGACTGGTAGTTGATGGGGATTGCAGCACTTAGGACAGATGCGATAGCAGGGCATAGTGAAGCCAACATCTGCAATGCCACATTCAAATAGTTTGCAAAAAAAAGAGCACTTGAGAGTGCTCTTTGATATTAGATGCGAAAGTGCTAAATGCAGTTTTCGGCCAAAGCTTTTATTACTTCTTGCTAAGAGCGCCAAAACGCTTCTTAAAGCGATCAACACGACCACCAGTATCAACGTTACGTTGCTTACCAGTGTAGAAAGGGTGACAAGCTGAACATACGTCCAAGTTGATATCTTTTTTAAGCGTTGAACGAATTTCTAATACGTTGCCGCAAGAACATGTCGCTTTGATTTCGTTATACTGTGGATGAATACCGTCTTTCATTGGCTTACCTTTATGTTTAGGCCGTCTCGCTATACAACCCGAAGTTGCACACCAAACGAAATTGATTAATACGCCGATGGGGGTCATGTAGCCACCGCCAGCAAAATTTGGACGCGCATGATAAGTGAGTTTTTTCTCTAAGGCAAGTAATAAGTGTGTTTCAGCTAGGTTTTATTGCTAACATTAAGTTGCGCGCATTGCTCGATAAATCAGTTAACATATAACACGTACATAAACCAAGGAATTCCGTTGCAAATAGCTCAAGTGGCAATCCCAGTGCCAATGTATCAACTCTTTCATTATGAAATAATGCTTAGTACCACAGATATCATTGGGGCGCGCGTGCTAGTGCCTTTTGGCCCGCGAAAAGTGCTTGGTATTGTAGTGAATTTGGTTACTGTTAAAAATGATGAGCAAGCTGCACAGCTAAATATAAATCTAAAGAAATTGCGTGCAGTTGAGCGTATTTTAGATGATTGTCCTGTGCTGAGTGAGCACATGATGACTCTAGCGCAGTGGATGAGTGACTTTTATCATCATCCTATTGGTGAAGTCATGCACACTTTGCTTCCAGCAAGCTTACGAAAGCATCAAGATGGAAAGGCAAGGCCATCGGTGCAAAGTATTTCTTATTATCGACTTTCCAGCAATCAGGAATTACATCTACACGCTAGTGAGTTAGTTGCTCGTTCACGCAAGCAAGGTGAACTATACACCTCTATGCAGCAAGCTACTGACCATAAATGCAGTGTGCATGAGCTCAAAGAGAGCTTTAGCGCCAGTGTAATAAAGGCCCTGCTCGACAAAGGCTTAATTGAAAAATATGACGAGGCGGTAAAACCAGGACTTTGGCAGTCAAGTCTCAAAATCGATACAAAACCAGTGCCCAATATTGAGCAATCGATCGCAATATCAACCATTTCCATGTGCACAAGCTTTGATACTTTCTTAATTGAGGGGGTAACAGGAAGCGGTAAAACCGAAGTATATTTACAAATTATCGAGCCTCTTCTTGAAGTCGGAAAGCAGGTACTTATTTTGGTGCCCGAAATAGGTTTAACACCGCAAACTGTGAAGCGCTTTGAGCGACGCTTCAACACTCGGGTCGGGGTATTACATTCTAATCTAAATGATTCCGATCGACTCAGCGTATGGCAGCAAGCTCGAGAGGGAAGTGTTGGTATAGTGATAGGCACACGCTCATCTATTTTTACACAACTGAAAAACCCCGGAATGATTATTGTTGATGAAGAGCACGATGAGTCATTCAAGCAACAGGACAACCTGAAGTATCACGCTCGCGACATTGCGGTGTACCGCGCAAATAAGTTGAATATTCCACTGGTGCTCGGCAGTGCAACCCCGTCATTGGAAAGCTTACACAACGCCTTGGAGAAAAAATACAAGTTCTTAAGTCTACCCAATCGAGCTGGGAGCGCCTCTATGCCGAGCCAACGGCTCATGGATGTCAAAAGTCAAAAGATGCAGTTTGGGATAGCGCAAGGCATGCTCGATAAAATGAAGCAGCATCTTGAGAACGGTAATCAGGTAATGGTGTTTGTTAATCGGCGCGGTTATGCGCCGGCCTTGTTGTGCCATCAATGTGGCTTTGTGGAGTTCTGTGAACGCTGTGATAACCCCATGACGGTGCATAAAATCCAGCATCATCTTCAGTGTCACCGTTGCTCCGATGTTAGGTACCTACCGAGTCAGTGCAGAGAGTGTGGGGCGAGTGACATGGACACCTTCGGCTACGGCACTGAGCAGCTTCAACAAGGCTTGAGTGAATTATTCCCCGAATATAATAGTATACGAATCGACAGCGACTCTGTTCGCGGCAAAGGGAAGCTAGATCGTCTTTTGAAAGAAATTAATCAAAAGCAATATCAAATTCTGGTGGGTACGCAAATATTATCGAAGGGCCATCATTTTCCAGATGTCACATTTGTTCTCATACTTGATGTCGATAGCGCGCTGTTTAGTGCCGACTTTCGAGCCCCTGAGAAACTCGCTCAGCTAATTACGCAGTTAGCAGGAAGAGCTGGGCGGAGTGATAAATCTGGAGAGATGTGGCTACAAACACATTGCCCAGAACATCCCTTATTACAAGACCTGATAAACAATGGGTATTCTGACTTTGCTCGCTATGCTTTACTCGAGCGCAAACATGCCGGTTTACCACCACATGAGTTTCAAGTTTGCATTCGAAGCGAGTCACACAAAAAAGGCCTAGCAAACCAGTTTCTAATACTCTGTGCTGAAACCTTTACTCAGTTCAAACATGCAAAAGTACTGGGGCCTTTTCCGGCTGCAATAGAGAAACGTCAAGGACGCTATCGTTTTAACCTTATAATACAATCAGCCTCAAGAAAATATCTGCAGGAAATAACAAAACAAGCCAACGCAGCGCTTATTCAGCTACCCATTGCGAAACAAGTGCGCTGGAGTATTGATGTGTTACCGACTGACTTCAGCTGAACATCTTTCATTATAAGAATATTAAAATATAGAGGCGTTTTTTCTCGAAAAATTTTGTATAGTCTGCCTCGGATTAGTATTACAACAAAAAGAATTCATCAAAAAGTATGGCGCAAAGAGATTACGTGGCCCGAGGCCAGAAGAAAAAGAAAGCAAATCCCCCAAAGCGCAGTCAGCAGGTTGTGCCGTGGTTCAAAGTATTATTGGCTATATTGGTGGTGGTAGTATTCGTCATCGGGCTTTTTTATCTTAAAAATAGCAATGTAGGTGCGACCAACAATGATGTAGACACTGAAACCGTTTCGTCTGCCATCGATGCAAAGCCAGGTGAAGTAAAGTCTCCATCTTCGGCGATTGCTGTGCCTACGAATAAGTCTACGAGTGATACTGAAACCACTGATTCAACCGCCATTCCGGAACTAGGAGATGAGGAGTGGGAATTCATCGAGGGGCTGCCGTCTTATTCAGTTGAAGTGGATGTTGAGGAGATGCCAGATACTGGCGAAACTTGGAATGTGCGTTGTGGCTCCTTCCGCGAGCTAGAGCGAGCAAATAATATGCGAGCAAGCATCGCTATGCTTGGTTATGAACCGCAAATGAAGAAGAGCAATAATTCAAATGGAACATGGCATGTCGTTTTCATCGGGCCTTACGATATGAAGCGAAAAGCGGATTTCGACCGAGGGAAACTGGTAAAAGGTGGGCTTCGCACCTGTCAAGTTTGGAAAATTTGGGATTAAACTAAAGCTCTCTTGAATTAAACGTATCTTGCCCCACATATACCCTACTAGCTGAAATTGTCAGCATCTTATCAGGAGTATACATGACCACTATTGTTTCTGTTCGCCGCGGCAATCAAGTTGTTATTGCCGGTGACGGCCAAGTCTCTCTTGGCAACACGGTAATGAAGGGTAATGCAAAGAAAGTTCGCCGCCTTTATAACAATAAGGTGCTTGCCGGTTTTGCAGGGGGCACCGCAGATGCTTTTACCTTATTCGAACGTTTCGAATCAAAGCTTGAGATGCACCAAGGTCATCTGACCAAAGCTGCAGTTGAGCTAGCCAAAGATTGGCGAACAGACCGCATGCTACGCAAATTGGAAGCGCTGCTGGCTGTTGCTGATCACAGTGCCTCATTGGTTATCACGGGTAACGGAGATGTAATCCAACCAGAGCAAGACCTCATTGCCATTGGTTCCGGAGGACCCTTTGCCCAAGCTGCTGCAACCGCGTTATTGGGCAATACTGAGCTTAGCGCCAGTGACATCGCTCAAAAAAGCCTTACGATTGCTGGTGATATCTGCGTATTCACCAATCATAGTCATACAGTTGAACTTCTGGAGTACTAGTAGTTTGCTCGTTTACTGAACGAGCCTCGCTCCATATGCAGAGTGCTCAGTCGCCTGCAAGCTAACAAAATTTAAGGTAAATATTATGTCAGAAATGACTCCTAGAGAGATTGTACACGCATTAGACCGTCATATTATTGGGCAGGCAGATGCCAAAAAGGCTGTGTCGATAGCCCTAAGAAATCGTTGGCGTAGAATGCAGCTTGACCCTGAACTTCGTCAAGAGGTGACGCCTAAAAACATTCTGATGATAGGTCCGACAGGTGTTGGTAAAACTGAAATAGCGCGTCGATTGGCGAAGCTTGCGAATGCACCCTTTATTAAAGTTGAAGCGACCAAGTTCACTGAAGTGGGCTATGTGGGCAAAGAAGTTGAAACTATTATTCGTGACCTAGCCGATATCGCTGTCAAGATGACCAAAGAGGAAGCATCTAAAAAGGTGAAGTATCGTGCCGAGGAAGCGGCAGAAGATCGTATTCTTGATATTTTATTACCTCCAGCTCAAAGTCTTAATGGTGAAGCTGAGAGCAATCCTGATAAAGGTACGCGCCAAGTTTTTCGTAAGAAATTGCGCGAAGGTCAGCTAGATGACAAGGAGATCGAAATTGATGTTTCATTGCCACAAATGGGCGTTGAAATAATGGCTCCGCCCGGAATGGAGGAAATGACAAATCAATTACAGGGGATGTTCCAAAATCTGTCTGGCGGTCAAAAGAAAAAGAAAAAGCTGAAAATCAAAGAAGCTTTCAAGCTCTTAGTTGAAGAAGAGTCGGCTAAGTTGGTTAATCAAGAAGATTTAAAAGAAAATGCAATTGAGTCGCTTGAGCAAAATGGTATCGTGTTTATCGATGAGATTGATAAGATTTGTAAGAGAGAAGGAAACCACTCTGGTGATGTATCAAGGGAAGGCGTTCAGCGCGACCTTCTGCCCCTAGTCGAAGGTTCAACGGTTTCGACAAAACATGGCATGGTTAAAACAGATCATATTTTGTTTATTGCCTCAGGGGCTTTTCAGATGGCTAAGCCATCCGACCTTATTCCAGAGTTGCAAGGACGACTTCCAATCCGCGTTGAATTAGCAGCACTTCGAGTTGAGGATTTTGTGAGAATACTCACCGAGCCAAATGCCTCGCTAACTCAGCAGTACCAAGCGCTTCTCAAAACAGAAGGTGTAGATGTGGAGTTCACAAGCTCGGGTATTCAAAGGATCGCCGAGGTTGCGTGGCAGGTGAATGAAAAAACTGAAAATATAGGTGCGAGACGTTTGTACACAGTTCTCGAGCGTTTAATGGAAGACATTTCTTTTGAAGCGAGCGATAAAGCGGGTGAGTCACTGGTGGTGGATGACGCGTATGTCAATCAACATTTAGAAAATTTAGCAGAAAATGAAGACTTAAGCAGATTTATACTGTAGTATAGAAGATATAGCGTAAGTGTATTTATTTATACGTATACGAATAGGGAAATCGAGAGTAACTCGGAAGTAAGTAAATACAAGATCTCTGGTCTAGTCAACCCTTGATTTTCCTAACGTTTTTTATTATTTGATTCAAAACCCCAAACACTCACGTATTTGGGGTTTTGTTTTTCTAGACTAGCCTCGGTATGCGATAGCGAGTGATTGTTTTATTGGTTAAGGAATTAAGTCGGTGTTTATTATTTTGTCAATGATGCTGCGTTCCTGAAGTAACATTTGGCTCGTAAGCATACTCCACTGGTCCAAAGGATCATCGTGAATAGTTGGGTTAATTGCATAAGGTACCCGATGTCCGCCACTGACTGTAGTTTGTTCTTGTTTGCTTAACTCTCGTGTTGTTAATTGTCTCATGTTGTCTCCGAATATTTGGACTGTGCTGAGGGCGGTAAAGTAATCTAGGCCAGTCTTGAAGATAGCCTAGATCATCACCATCCTTGGTGTGTCGTCTGTTTCCTTACAGACAAAACAATCATAGCTCAAGGGCACATTTGAGGGCACTGTACTTTGAGGCAGAATACGCGGTGGGTGCTAAAACAGTTATTAAGTCGGGTTTCAAACCTGCAAATACGAAACGATTTGCATTGGAGTGAGTCAATATTGTCGGTGATACTGTATTGTTCGGATAAGGTAAAGGAGTTTGATATTTTAGCTTTGGTAATTAATAGGTTATTTGTGCGTATTTTTGTCGTTATTTGCTGCTGCTTACTCCCGCTTCATGTTTATGGAGAATGGCTTATAAAAGGTGTAGACGCCGACATTGAAAGTAATATTCGCTTACACCTAAGTGAACTTACATTACCGACCAATGACTTTGAACTCGCACAGTTTGATACGAAAGTGAAAAGCAAAGTGAATACAGCGGTAAGGGCTTTCTCGTACTATGAAGCTACGATTGAACTTCTTGAGCTTGATTCACTATTGCTTGGTAATTCTGAACAAAAAGCGACTGTCCAAATAAGCCTCGGAAGACAGCTTGTCGTCGACAATGTAACACTAAACATGGATGAGGCAAGCCTAAAGGCTCTCAGCCTAGCCCACTTCCCATTGCAAATAAAAAGCTTGTTAGACGAACTGCGAGCAATGAGAGGAAAAGTTTTCAATCATGGCGATTACGAAAGAATCAAAAGTTCTGTACGGTCTTTTGCGCTCATTTTTGGTTATTTTGATTTTGAGCTATCCGAGCACAAGGTGGCAGTCCGCTCTAAGACTAGCCAAGCTAGCATTATTTGGACACTCCAATTTGGCCAACGATACAGGTTTGGAGAACTCCAATTTATTGGTGATAAAAAGGGCATTGAGCTAGTAAACTCAGTACGTCCATTCAGTACTGGCGACTTTTTTAATCAACAGTTGTTAGGTAATTTCACTCAAGCAATGCGGCAAACTGGTTACTATGAAAGCGCTTTGGCACGGGCGAACATAGATGCTGCAAGTGACATTCAAAAGAGTGCTCACCTCGTTCCTATCGAAGTGTTGTTGAAAACTAAACCAAGAGATACTTACCAATTTGGCGTTGGTGCGTCGACTGATTCTGGCCCTCGACTCACTTTTAATTGGGAACGTCCGTGGGTGAACTTACGAGGACACACCCTTTCGTCTGAACTCTATTTGTCGGCACCACGAAAATCGGCGGCACTCGCTTATCAAATTCCCATGGCGAACCCGCTGAACGATTTTTTGAATATTCAATTAGGTTTTCAACAGTTGAACGAGGACCAACGAGAGAGTGATACCTTTAGCTTGGCGCTGCAGCGGCAGTTTGGGGCTGTTGAAGAGAACGAATGGAACAAAATTGCCTTTATTCGCTATGAGTATGAGCGTTTTACGCAAGGGATAGATATCGAGCAGAGCACTCAACTGCTACTTCCTGGTGTGAGCTTCAATCGTGTAAGAAAGCGCGGTGACCTGTTTGTAAATTGGGGCGACCGACAGCAAATAAAAATAGAAGCCGCTTCACAAGATTTATTGTCAGACATTGACCTCGTAAGAGTTACCGCTCAGACTAAATGGATTAGGAGTTTCGATAAACACCGGTTTATTTTACGTGCCGATGCGGGTGCTATTTTTGCATCAGATTTCGAACAAGTGCCCTCTAGCCTGCGATTTTTTGCCGGCGGTGACAACAGTGTTCGGGGCTTTCAACTGAATACTATCAGTGCATCAAGGATTGATGAGTTAACGAATCAACCAGAGCTAATTGGTGCTAAGTTTCTCAGTGTCGCCAGTACCGAATATGCTTATCAAGTAGCCGAAGCGTGGCGTGCGGCATTTTTTGTTGATGCTGGAAGCGCAAGTGATGCTCTGGGGGAGGATTTGGTATATGGCGTAGGTAGCGGTGCGCATTGGCTCTCACCTGTGGGTACCGTTAGGCTCTACATCGCTCGTGGGTTTAACGAAGAAGAGAAAACGTGGCGCTTGCACTTTTCAATAGGGCCGGGTTTATAATATGTTCAAATTCTTATCCAATCGGTCTTGGTTAACCAAGCTTTCATTTTTATTTTTACTGTTTTTATTCATCTTGCTTTTGTTTATTGGTGCGGTCTTGTCGCCATTTGGAACCCGTTTTGTAATAAGCCAAGTGAACAAAGCAGAACTTGGTGCGGCAATCTCCTATGAAAGCGGAAGTTTACTTAGCGAACTGTCACTGAGCAAAGTGAGCTATAAGCAGGAAGGGCTCAGTGCCACGATCGAAGATTTAAGGCTTAACTTAGGATGGGAATGCTTTTTCAAAGCAGATGTGTGCATTGAAGTGTTTTCGGTTCAAAAACTCAATGTGGTGCTTTCCCCACAGCCTGAAAATGCTAATTCGGACACACCAACTAACACATATATTGAGTTACCCTTTGCATTTTCTGCTCCCAATATTTCAATTGCTGAAGTTGAAATACGTCAACAAAACATAGAGTTGTTAAAACTGCAAGAACTAGACTTGAGTGTTGAGTTCGAGAAGGTGTTAACCATTGATAGACTCAGACTTGGTGCTGCGCGCTTCTTTGTAAAGCCTTCACCAAGTGATACCGAAGCTCAGGAAAATACGCCTAAGTTGGACACACCTAGCAATCGGCAATGGATTGAAAATTTAGCTAAGTACAAATACGACCCGATTGAAATCCCGCAACTGTTTATTCCGATAAATGCAGAGCTGTTAAACCTCGAAGTGTTGGATGTTTGTGCTGTGGAGCAAGAGCAGGGCTCTCAACAAAATACTTATTGTATGGAGTCACTAAGGGCAACTATTGGATTGCAGAAACAGCATGTTGTTGCGAGCGTCAATGTAAATGGTGTTGCGGACAAAAGTGACACAGCACTTTTTGAAAACTTTAACGCGTCACTTAGCGTTGATCTCAAACTGAGTAAAGCCATAGCTCACGATATTAAACTGTCGATATCGCCACAATCCGCCTCACAACAGAATGAATCTCTCGAGCTTAAGGCAAAAGGGAATTTAAAAAATTCAAGCCTTTCCATGCGCTTTGGAAGCAAGCTAGAACCTGACTTAACACTTAATTATGCATCAAATTTTAGCTCAAAAAATTTACCACTTGATGTGAATGTCACATTTTTAGGTGTGTCCCCAAATGCGCTCAGTTTTGTTGAATCTATGGCAATCGATGGCCTGCAGCAACAGATGGAAAGACTAGTTGGTGTGTCCGGATTAAATGCGAGCCTTAAAGGAAACATGACAAACTATGCATTAAATGCCGACTTTTACACCAAAAATGAAGCAAACCAACTTTTTGGTGTACAAAAGATTTCGCTACATGCCTCTATAAAACCAAGTGATCCAAATGCGTTGGCAATCCTCAATAAGCTCAACATTGAGGGTGCTCTCGGCCGACTGCATTACCACGGTGCTGCGATTATCGAAGGTCAAAATCAAGGTCGACATTTAAATCTTAAGGGCAATATGAGCTTAGACGGTGTCGACGTCTCCTACTTCAGTGATGAACTATCGGGGAAAGTATCGGGCAAGATCCCACACGACCTGAGCATTGGGCAAGATACACAGTGGGGCAGCATTAAAGGTTCAAAATTGGAAGGTAACTGGTTCGACACTAGTTTCAGTTTACAGGCAGACACGGCGCTAAAGCAGAACGGAACGATTCAAATTCAAAAGCTGCTACTTCAACAGGCGAGCGACAACACAATTGAGTTGAGCGGCCAGCTGTTGTCAAATAAAGCGAACAAGCTTGTGGCAAGTGCCATAGACGGCACTTTAAATAGCCAGTTAGCTGAGCTTGAGGACTCGCAAATTGCTGAGGCAATTGAAGATAACCAAGCTCGGTTAAGTTTCGACATTGATATCGCGAACGCATCGCTTTTATATCCTAAACTGGCAGGCCAAGCGCTGATATCAGGAAATATTACAGGGCCCGTTGAAGCGCCACAAATAGTGTTCGACGGTAGGGGGGAAAGTCTCGAATTTGAAAATAATCAAGTTGGTTATTTTACACTGAACGGGGATATTAACCTCGACAATAAGTTGCGCTCGAAGCTAGCAATATCTCTAAGCCGTATTTCGAGCGGTGATATATCTATTCCAAAAGTGGCTTTGGTAATTGATGGTGATGAAGACCGTCAGAATGTGAATTTTTCAATACCAGAGGGTGACTTCAAAACTGAACAGAGCTTCTCCGGAAGCATCGAAAAACTGCAAAGTGATACTCAGTGGCGGGGAAGCTGGCAAAAGGGTCAACTGTCATCGAAGCCGATAGACTTAGCGCTTCAGTCTGCACCTGAAATAGTGTTGGGGCTTTCCCCCTTTGAATTCTCTATCGACGCTCACTGTTGGAAGGGGCGAAGCGATTCAATTTGCATCGATGAACTTAAGGCTTCCACGAGTGAAGCGAAGGCCAAATTGACTCTTCATTACAATGTGACAGAGCTATTGCTCGGCTTGCTACCAGAATTAGATAAAGCTAAATCGGATATGGGCTTAACTGCTTTGGTTGATCTTGCCTGGAGCGAGCAGGCAGGAGCGAAGATAGACGCTAAGATCGAATCAATAGATTCTATGCTGTCGTCGCAAGGCAGTAGCGTCAACATTAATACACTCAGTATCAACACCCGTGGTGATGCACAAACCTTAAAGTCTAGCGTATTTATGAGCAGTGATACGCTTGGTAACGTTGAACTGTCCAGCGAGCTTAGTAAAGCTGATCAGCAATACTGGCATAAAGGTCAAATTGGTGTGTCCCAATTGCGCTTAAATGAACTTGAAAATTTGATTGAGAATCTACAAGAGCTCAAGGGAACACTGAACTCTCGGCTCGATTTTGATGGACCACTGGCGAAGCCTAAATTATATGGTTTTGTCGAACTCAACGGGGGAGCGATCGGAGTGAGTGAGCTTCCTATGTTACTTTCAGATGTGAATCAACGTATTGAGTTCGATGAATATGATGCTCAGTTCGATGGGTCATTTCTATTAAGTGAAACGCTTTCTCAAAGAGCAAAGGCTACTGATATGCAAGCAACTGGACGAGGTCGAATCAGCGGTAAACTGACTTATGCAGATGCATTAAGCATCAACGCGAACATTTCAGGCAATGAGTTAGGAATTGAGTATGAAAGTTATCGCTTTCGAGTTTCTCCAAACGTTGATATTTCTCTGGAACCTGACTTCGTCAAGGTGTCTGGTGATATCAATATTCCTTATGCGAAGGTGAAAGTAAAAACACTTCCGAAGAGCGCGAAATCGCCTAATCGCGATATTGTCGTTATTGATGAGGAGAAAAAGCCAAGCGCCTCGCCACTGCCTCTGAGCGCGGATCTGAACATTAAAGTAGATGAATTGGAGAAAGGTGAAGTTCGTATCGATGCGCTCGACCTAAAGGCGCAACTTAGCGGAAATCTGAATGTAAAAGTGGATGATGATAATACCCGTGTGAATGGCTTAGTTAGAATACTTAAAGGGGATTATGAAGCCTATTCTCAAGTCTTACAGATTCGTAAAGGGGATATCACCTTCAGTGGGCAGCCCGACGTACCTTCATTTGATATTGAAGCGATAAGAAACCCTTTGAATACCGCAGATAATGTGATTGCTGGCATTCAAGTTAGCGGTAACGCGCTGCAACCGAAAGTCGATTTGTTCAGTGAGCCAAGCATGGAACAAGCAAGGCAGTTATCTTATTTGATCGGTGGTACCGACATTGGTTCGAGCAGTGGTGGTAGCAGCGACTCCAATACCGTGCTAGTGAATGCGCTAGTGAGTTATGGGGTAGGAAAAAGTGAAAATGGACTGGGCGGCTTAGGGCGTTCTTTGGGTGTTGAAGACCTTAACCTTAAAACTGCAGGCCAAGGCAACGATACAAGAGTAGAACTATCAGGTGAGTTAGCTAAGGGTGTCCGAGTAACCTATGGTGTCGGTGTCTTTGAGTCAATCAGTGAGGTGCGCGTGCAATATCAATTGCTCCCTCAGCTTTATCTAGAGGCCGTGAGCGGTGCATCCAATACTCTTGATTTATATTATCAAATCAGTAGTAAAGACTAATCATGCATGCCGAGACCAATAGGGCTCAGACCTGAACGAACAGGTCCCAGCGCACTTGTGAGCTTCGTAAATGCCCAAGACACTATTCGCTTAAAAACAGTGACTATCAAGCTGCTTCTTTGTAGCGGTCCCTGTAGTAATTGGCAATTAGAGATGTTCGATTATGTATATTCAGTTTTTTATAAATATTTGCACAGTGAAACTTTACAGTACGTTCACTAATATACAATTCGTTTGCGATTGCTTTATTTGATAGGCCGTCGATTACCTTCAAGGCAATTTCTTTTTCTCTTCTGGACAGGCTGTGTAACATGCTTATGGTATTCATCAGTATTTTCCTTATTGTGATGATTGTTGTTGAAGGGGTGGATTGTGTTTCTTATCTACGTAGCTTAGCTTTGGACTTACACTGCCATCGTTAAGCGTAAGCACCGCATCGGCAGAACGTATTGTTTCTGGACGATGAGCTATCAGGATTTTGGTGATATTAAGGCGACTTAAGTGCTGATTTATTTGCTTTTCATTTGCAATATCGAGGTGACTTGTCGCCTCATCTAAAAAAAGTAAAGAGGGTTCTTTATATAACGCTCGTGCGAGGAGGATGCGCTGTTTTTGGCCGCCACTAAGTGAACTCCCCATATCGCCTACCAAGGTGTTGTACTGCATCTTCATTTGAATAATGTCTTGGTGAATACAAGCCGAGATACAAGCATTGATGACTTTATTGATATCAACTTTTTCAGCAAAATCACTGACGTTGTCTAAAACAGATCCTGTGAGAAGCTGATCGTCTTGGAGCACCGCTGCGAAGCCTTGAAGATGCCTATTTTCGCTAGTGAGCTGCTCAATCGACCCGTTCGATAGTGAAATATTTATGCACCCTTTGCTTGGTTCATTCAGGCCCATTAAACACTGCAGTAAGGTTGACTTGCCACTTCCGCTTTTACCAACAATTGCAAGCGTTTCACCGCGTTGAACAGTGAAGCTGAGCTTTGAGAATATCCATGGTAATGAATGATGGTAGCGATAGCTTAAGTCTGTAACCGAAAGAGCATACTCTCTTGGCGTTTTGTTTTTTTGCGTTGGTGAAATGTTTGCTACATTTGCTGCAATACTGTGTTGAATATTGCTCTCGATACTTTTTGTCTTTTCTGTTTTGCTTTGCAAAATATCAGCTAGGCGCGCCAAATGTACGCTTAGCATTTTGAATTCAAGCCATGTGTTCACGAGGCTATCCGATGCGGCAATAAATCGAGTTTTGTAACTCATAAATGCGTAAAGCATGCCAATTGAAAAAAGATTGTCGATTACCAAATGTGCCGCTAAAAATACAATTAATATATTCTCTAGTCCGAATATTAGCTTGTTAAGCAAAGCGAAATTAATATTCCACGTTGCCAGACGAATCTGTTTATTCATGGCATGAGTAAGCAGGTTAGACCACTGACCGTGACGCTGAGCTAAGCTATTATTCAACTTAAGCGTTTTAATTGCTCTGATGCTCTGCATGAAATGCGAACTTTCATTTGCATTTGCTTGGATTATTTCATTTTGCTGGCGCTTCATTGGCTGAAAGAAAAACCACCTGATTAAAATGTATAAACTCAAGGTTGTACTTACAATCAGTGCTAGTTTTACAGAATAAATCATTAGCACAACGAGCATTAGCAAGGCCATTATCCCGTCGATAAGCGCTGTTACAATGCCCGAAGTAATTAGGTCGCGAACATGTTGCAGTGCACCGAATCTACTTACCACATCGCCAAGGTGGCGTTTTTGGAAATAGCTGACTGGAAGACAAAGCAAATGATGAAATACACTGGCCGCCATGTGCAGATTTAAGTAGCAGCTAAAACGAAGCATAAGACGTTCGCGTAAAAAAGACGTCACAAGGTCGAGGCCGAGTAATATGCAAAAAGCCAAAGCAAGGACGATCAACAGATTGGTATCGACGTTCACAATCACCTCATCGATAACGGTTTGCATATAAAAGGGCGAAGCAAGGGCGAAAGCCTGTAAACAGAGGCTTAAGGTAAACAGTAGAAGCAGATGATGTGAGATGTTTTTCGTTTTTCTAAAGAAGTCATGAAGCCTAAGCGCTTTAAGCTTATCATCATTGTGAACATCGAAGTTCTCGTTCGCTCTGAGCTCCAGAGCTATACCTGTATATGCTTCATCTACTTGGGCTATTTTTAAACGTCGATGTCCAAAAGCGGGGTCGACGATATCACAATAGTCTTTACGTACTTTACTCAACACTACAAAGTGATTGAAATTCCAATGTAAAATCGCAGGTAAAGCAAGTTCCTTCAGTTCAGTTAAATCGGCTTTGAGCGCACGACTGGATAAGCCAAGTGTTTCTGCATCATTTATTAGGCCACTTAAATCACTTCCTTGAGAAGAGCAAGGAGACGCTTGGCGTAAGCTGTCAATTGATACCTTGTTACCATGATAATTAGCTATCATAGTTAAGCAGGCTAGTGAACATTCACTAGCTTCGCTCTGCATAACCAAGGAAACGGAGCTGTTCTTGTGAAACTTTAATTTTTCTGCAAGCGACATTACCAAGATCCTCTCAAACTCAAAATAGGATTCAGCAACCATTCCCACAGTTTCATTTCTGCCAACACTATTTCAGCTTGGAAAAGCATACCTGGTCTGAGTTGCACCTCGGTGCCGTTGGCATTGATATGGGTAGACTGTATCTGTGCTTCTACCATGAACACAGGGCCTGCAAGAGTAAAAGGTGCTTTATTTATCTGATTAGGCAATAGGATGTGCTGAGATATTTTATCCAAGCGAGCTTGCAGGGTGCCAAATTTTTGATAGGGAAAGGCATTTAGTTTTAATCGTATATCTTGATCAGGCTGCACAAAGCCAGCTTGGTCGGAAGGAAGGTATATAAGCGCCTTTAGTTGTTGGTTACCGGAGTTTACTTGCATTAACAAAGTGTTAGAGCCAAGCATCATTCCCTGCCTTGCTTGTATATTGCTTATCACTCCATGAACAGGGCTTCTTATTTCATAGCTTTGCGCCGATAAGAAGGCGTTTTGCTGTTGTGTGTTCTGTTCAATGCTATTTTGAATGATACTGCTGTTTTCTCGGTAGGTAAGTTCCGCTGCTTTTTGTGTGGCGGCGATCTCTTTTAATTGTTGTTCGGTGCTTTGTAATTGAAATACGGCATCGTCCTTCTGCAGGCTAGCTCTAAGCCACTCATTTTTATGTTGAGTTAATACCGACTTGGCTATAAGCCCTTTTTCAGCTAAGTGTTTTGTATTGTTCAGCTGTTCTTCAAGATTGTTAAGGACTAGATCTAGACTGCTAAGCTTATTTTGATGGATGCTAATCATTTGCTCTAAAGCTTGCTTGTTTTGTTGCTGTTGTATTGTTTGTTCTTGATACTTCTTTTTCGCAAGCACCTGCCTTTGCTGTAGAAGACCCTTCTGTTTTTCAAGCGAATCCGCAGTGGTGTTTGTTATCGCTTGTCCGTATGAACTGTTTGTCGGGCGCATTAAGCGAGCGAGAATTTGTCCCTCATTAACTAATTCACCCTCTCGAACCAATAGTTCGATAACTTGGCTTGATGATTCACGCGGAAATATGTCTATTAGTGCTTCTTCATTGACCAACCATCCATAGACGGTGGCTTTATTCGTATAGCTTTGGCTAGAGAGCAGGTACAGTGCAATTGAAATGGCGATGAGCAGCAGCAAAGTCAACAAAAAATAGTGTGCTTTTGGTAATGCAATAGTATTCCCTAGTTTGTGGGCACCTTGATTTTCCAAAGCTGCTTTGCGAAATAAACCATCTCTTTTTTCATGAGTTACTGAGTCAGGCATATTTATTGGTCGGTTAGTAAAGATGCCTTAAAGACTACAAGTATTGATAAAAACTGATGTTTAAATTTGGGACAAAAGTGTTAAGAAATGGGACATTTGGTCATTTTGTCTCATTTCTTAAAGGTGTCTTAAAGTGCAGTATTGAGATTTGAGAATATATATTCTCTTGTTTTATTTCTTATTATCAGGGGTTTGCGTCTTCCTGCTAAGCGAAGCGCATTGTGACAGTTGATATCGTATAGGCGAGACTGTAAATAGGCATTTCTATTTTTTTGCTATTTAACTTGCCTGTTTTATATACAAACAGGCAGGCTGCATTTTTATTGATGTTTCTGTTTGATATTCCTTGTGCTGCCATACCACAGGCCCGAACATGAAAAAGGGTGCAAATATTGAGTATTTACACCCCTTGATGTAATGAATAAAGTAGAGTTTATTATGCTCTAGTGTACCCAATGATAAGTGTGTGCTTTAGCATCCATTTCTCGTTGAGTTTGTTCAGGCATAAATAAATTGTTCGCCTTCTCAAAGAAAAATTCAGCGCGCTTGGTTTTGCTTCCCATTTCATTCATGGTTGCCGCGTCAAACACTCGCCCATTAATGATTGTGTAATCAACATATTCGCTGCGACTCAAATCCGCTAGCACATCGCCATCAATAATAACGAGGTCGGCGAGCTTACCCACTTCGATGCTACCGATTTGCTTATCCATGCCCAAGTGACGAGCGCCATCAATTGTGCCGCCTCTTAAGGCTTCAAATGCTGAGAATCCGCCATGCTCCATCATCCAGAGTTCCCAATGTGCTCCCAAGCCTTCGCGTTGACCATGGGCACCAATGTGCACGCCCACACCATTATCACGTAATGTTTTGGCATATTCAGCGATAGGATAATGATTGTAGTGTTCATCAGGCGCTTTTGGTCGACGAATCTTACGGTCAAGAATGAAGCTTGGCGTATAACGCATCAATCGTTCATTTTCCCAAACATTGCTGCGGTCATAAAAGTACGTCTCACCCGTTAAACCACCGTAAGCGACGACAAAAGTTGGTGTGTAGCCAAATTTTGTTGCTGCCCACAGTTGGGTTAGGTCGCTATAGCCATTGGCAATTGGTATCGAGTGTTCTAAGCCGGTATGACCATCAACTAGCATAGAGATATTTTGTTGGAATTTGCCGCCGCCCTCCGGCACAACCATCATGTCTTGATTTTTTGCAGCAACAAGCACCTGTTGACGTTGGTCGCGACGCGGTTGGTTGTAACTCTTGACAGAAATCGCTCCCATGTCCTTTAAACGTTGTACATGGTAGTACGCATCATCATAATCATTTATGACAGACTTGAATCGTAATGATTCAGCGCCGTACAAAATGGTGCCAGTTGAGTAAATTCGCGGGGCAACACGCTGGCCAGCTTTCTGAAGTTCCGCTGCAGCCATTATTTCACTGGTATCGTTCGATGGGTCATGAATTGTTGTTACACCAAAAGCGAGATTAGAATATTGCGTCCAATTTTGCTGTGGAATAATTTCGCTGCGACCTTGTGAACCATGAGCATGGGCATCGATTAAGCCTGGGATCACCGTTTTACCTGTTGCATCAATAATGAGCGCACCTTTGGGAATGCTGACATCTGATTTAGCACCCACCGCGGCTATCTTGTTATCTTTGATCAGCACAACCCCGTTTTCGAAAATTTCTTCTATGTTATCGGCGTCACGCATCGTCACCACCTTCGCCCCAACAATTGCTTTGTAGCCTGAAGGAGCAAAGCTGGCTTCTTTGAAGCTTAGGTCGATACCTTCGTTGAGCGGTTCTGGTAATTCATCGGCAGCGCCTTTGACGAAATTAAATGATTCGCTTAGTGCGCGTTCAAAATAACGTGCACCATGTGACCAGCTTACTGAGCTATTGTCAGGGCTCCATGTCATATAACTGCCAGAGCGCGCAGACAACTGTTTAACTGGTAAGGAAGACATTGTAGGGCCAATAGAAATTTTTTGCCCGTTGTCTGCGAAGGGGCTAACAAAGGTATTGTATTGATGAACAAAGGCGACCCATTTTTTATCGTGAGATAGGCGATATTCGCTAACCTTATCAGCACCATATAAATGCACTCGTTTGTCTTCGCCACGCAGGTTTACACTCGAAAACTGGGTTTCAGGGTAGGGAGTGCCACCGACTGCTTCAGTGAAGTATACGCGATCATTACCAGCGCTGAAGTGGGGCTCGACACCACGCTTAGAAACACGCTCTGTTGTCTTGTCTTTGATGTTAAGAACGTAAATGCCCGGTTCCGTTGAATTACTAGGATCAAGCAAGTATCCACCGGTAAATTTACGATAGGTTATTAGTTTACCGTCGGTTGAAAAGCTTGGCTCAATATAATGACCTGGTGCTAAGCTTACTACTTTACCTTTTCCGCCTCTTGCGGATACAACTCGTATACTACCTTGTTCTGCATCGTTCCACGTTGTATACACAATACGTTTACCGTCATTTGAATAACGTGGATAGTATTCATCGTGATTGTTTTGCTTGGTAAGCCTTTTGACCTTGCCCGATTTTATATCTTTCAGATAGAGTTTACCTAGAGCTTGGTAAAGTATCGACTTGCCGTCGGGAGACTTTTGTGCCCACCGTATTGCCTTAACCTCAAACTCGTCAGGCGCAACATCTACGTCGAAGCGAAGAGCATCGGCGTATTGTAGTGTTGTTTTTACACTTAGCTCTAGGGTGTCTAGCTGTTTGCTTTGAATATTGAGTTTATGAAATTTGCCACCGGTCCAGAACATGATCTGTTTTGAGTCAGGCGTCCAGTCAAAGTAGGCAAAGTAGCCTTCAGAACCAAACCCTTCCTGCATATCGCGCTCAAGGTCTAAGAAAATTGGCTCTTCATCGCCAGTTTTCAGGTTTTTTAAAAATAGGGCGGTCTTGTGTTTCACACGTCGAATGAAGGCAAGATATTTGCCATCAGGAGAAGGTGTTGGTACCACTGCGCCGCCGGTGCCAGAGACGAAGCGCTCTTCTTCGCCGTTGCTTCGATCGTAGCGAATGATGGCAAAAATACCTTGTAGAGCATCGCGGTTATATGAAAAAGTTGAACCACCCGATACGTCTCTGGTGTAGTAGATATAACGTCCATCAGGCGAGAAAGCTGGGTCGGCAATGTTCTTTTGGTCTGCTTTTCCGTTTACACGTTTTTTGATTGCTAAGCCACTACCGCCACTCTTGTGATAAAGCCATATCTCGCCGGCGGGAATGCTTCGGCTCGACATTATACCTTTATTAACAACGATGTATTCTCCGTCAGGGCTCCACTTTGGTGAGTGTATAAGATTATTTTTTTCTTTGGTTACTTGGCGTAGATTGTTGCCGTCGATATCCATTAACCATACATTCGACAAACCGTCTCGGTCTGAAATAAAAGCGACGGTTTTGCCATCAGGACTGATATTTGGGTGGATATTCCAAGCGAAGTCTTGAGTGAGGGCTTTTGCTTCTCCGCCATTTGTGCTGGCAATGAAGATATCGCCCAGCATATCGAATACAAAGTTATCTCCACTGGGACTTATATCGAGACTCGACCAAGTAGTTTCATTTGTTGAAATACTAATACTGTTTAGTTCCATCGGCGGATTAAGCACATCCCACGATGCGTATGGTTTCTCTTCACCCACTTCTTTTTTTGCAAGCTCATCAGCCAATGCTAGTGAAGAGAAGGTGAGTAAGCCGGATAGCAATATCGTGCTTAGTTTCTGTCTTGTTGTAATCATTCTTATTCTTCTATGTTGAAATAGTTCATGATGGTGTGTCTTATGAAGCGTTTGTTTTTTCAAATGACTTTTTTAGGTCACTGAATCGCGACCAATAGCTCGGTGCACATTTCATTGAGCACAATAATGGCTATGGCGTTTTTCTGCAACTTTGTGAGTAAAATCATCCTTGCATAAAAATGGATAGTGTAGTTTTTGGGACACACCCTTTTATGAGGCAAACTTGTTTTGCCGATGTTTTGCGGACACACCTTTTTAAACACTAGCTTGTGCAACAAGGCCAGAGTGATAGGTGTGTCCAACTTAGGGCACCTCTTACTGGAGTGTCTTTTTAGATTGCTAGGTGTGTCCGATTAATGGGTAAAGCGCTAAAAAAGCTCTAATGTAGTTTGGCGGTTACGAATACCCATGGCGCTTTCAGGTGCAACCTCACCAAGTGCGTATTGAGCAGGGCCAGTAGGTTCGGCCAAAACAAAGCTAGTCTTGCCTTCTTTGATGCTCAAGTCTTGCTTTTGGGGTTTAAGTGCCACACCAACCAAAGCATGATTCGGTAGATATACCATGGTGCTTTTAACGTTTGCATTGTATGTTTTAAGCAGTGCCAAGAATAATGTCGACTTGCTATCACAATCACCACGATTGTTCAGCAGTAGTTGCTGAGGGGCGGCAAAGCCAGAGCCATTTGAGGAAGCTCGGTTCTCGAGAGTATCGTAAGGAATCGCCTGTAGCCAAGACAAAGCGTAGTTTACAAATGCCCGCGTATCATTTGGATTAATGAGTGCTTCTTTGATAGCTTCTACTATCGCTACAAGGTGAGGAGCGCTCTCTAAGGCATAGCGTTTATGATCATGCTTGATCGCTTTTTGCCCTAAATCATCTCGAAAAGCGACATAGTAGTTTTCGTTAAGATATGCAGCTTGTGCCTCATCATGTTTGACGGTGAGCATGTTGTTGACTTCTTCTACCAACTTTTCAGAGCGCCCAGTAACCTTCATGCTTAAGGTGTTACCAGATTGAGATATAGACACTCGCGCGTCACGAGGGTCGAGTGTTTTTGCATATAAAAGCAGAGCGCGCTGAGCAGAGTTTTGGGCGAGAAGGGGGTTGTAGGCAGGAGCCGACTCAGGTAAGAGTGAAAAAGTGGCTTTTTTAAACGAAAAGGCTAACGACTGTTGTTCGCCCTCGCTAGTAGTCCATTCATATTCAAACTTAATTGAATCATCAAGTTGATACTTGTTAAATCGAGTCTGCTTTGCATCTATGTCTGCTGTAAATAAGATACTTACAGCCAGGGTTATAAAAACGCTTAGTTTTTTGTTCATCGTCAATAAGCTCTTAGGTTATTGGCTGACTTTCCCTGTAAACCAGTTTAGCGTAGCGTGCAGTTCAACTACTGTGCCCACTATTATAAGCGTGGGAGGTTTCAATGCTAAGGTATCAGGGTTATCGGCAATTGTTGCCAACGTGCCAGTAACGACCTTTTGATTGTTTCTTGTGGCGCCTTGCACCAGCGCAATTGGCATAGTCGAAGGCATCCCATTTTCGACGAGTTTATCACAAATGATGCGTAAACCAGTGAGCCCCATGTAAAATACCAAAGTGTGATTTTGCTGAACCAAAGCAGGCCAATTTAGGTTGATAGTATTGTCGCGCAGGTGTCCTGTCGTAAAGGTAACCGATTGAGCGTGATCCCTGTGGGTTAGAGGAATACCGGCATAACTGGCAGCGCCGGTAGCCGCAGTAATCCCTGGTACAACTTGAAAATCAACGCCATGGTCAATGAGTGTTTCGATTTCTTCACCACCGCGACCAAAAATAAAGGGGTCACCGCCTTTTAACCTAACAACTCTATTACCGGCGAGGGCCTCTTTGGCAAGCAGTTCGTTAATCTCTTCCTGAGGTATTGTATGGTTGCTTTTCGCTTTGCCAACATAA
The DNA here is from genome assembly GCF_015595035.1 of Marinibium conchae. Taxonomy (GTDB): domain Bacteria; phylum Pseudomonadota; class Gammaproteobacteria; order Enterobacterales; family Alteromonadaceae; genus Glaciecola. The sequence goes on from NZ_JADNRN010000001.1 coordinate 122,865, forward strand.
ATTTTTTCAGCATCACGTCGTACTAACTCTAAAATTTCTGGGCTAACAAGTCGATCGTAAACAACAACGTCGGCTTTTTGCATGAGGCGTAGAGCGCGAAAAGTTAGAAGATCGGGATCTCCAGGGCCCGCTCCTACTAGATACACTTGACCAGCAGGTTTGTCGCCATTTTTATAGGCAATAAGTGCCTTATCTAGCTTTGCTGCAGCCAGATCATTATTGCCTTGTAGTACTGATTCACCAATATCACCATCAAGCACTTCTTCCCAGAAGTAACGTCTATCAGTGACTGAGGATAAGCCTTCTTTAACTTTGTTGCGAAATTTCTCTGAGAAATTCCCTAGAAGTTTGATGTTGGCCGGAATAACGCTTTCAAGCTTCTGACGAATGTAACGTAATAAAACGGGTGCAACGCCACCGCTGCTCATAGCAATAATAATTGGGGAGCGGTCAACAATAGAAGGGGTGATAAATTTACACAAGGGCGTGTTATCTACTACGTTAACTAATAATTTACGAGCGTGCGCAATGTCATGAATATGCTTGTTAACAACCTCATCATCAGTTGCAACAAAAATCATTTGTTTGTCGTTAATATCATCATCTTCGAATTTACGATTTATTAAGGTGATTTGTTCAGACGCATCAGCCAAGCGTTGCACCGTGTCACTTACCCACGGCGAGACAATCGTAATCTTTGCTGGAGTCTTTAGCAGGAGTTCACATTTTCGAGCAGCTACTTCCCCAGCGCCAACGAGAAGACAATGTATGTGCTGAGCATCAACGAAAATTGGAAAGTACTTCATAGTTATACCTGCATGTTTTAGTGTTCGTAGTATTGCGCTTTTGCTTATGCAAGGAAAGCATCTTTTAATCACTTGATATAACAAAAAGTAATTCTCAAGTTCTAGTCCGGCAAATGTGGTGTAGCAAGCTTACTCAGAATTGTAGTCGAAAAAAAAGCCACTAACGTGGCTTTTCAGTATTACTTTTTGCGCTTCGGTGGTGTGTCGGACCACTCTCGAAGGTTCAGCCTTTGGCCTGCTACTCGAGTTTTCGCTAGGGTTTCTTTGGTTTCTTTTGGCATGCCCTTTGGCAAGTCAACAGTAGTAAAGTTGTCGTATATTTCTATCGCGCCAATATTTTTACTGCTGATGTTTGCTTCATTAGCGATAGCGCCAACGATATTACCGGGCTTCGCACCATGGGCATGGCCTACTTCAATTTTGAAGCGTTGCATACCTTCATCTGGTGTACTTTTACCACGAGGTTTACGTGAGCTACGGTCGTTTCTGCCTCGTTCGTTTCTCTCGTTTCGACCTTGTCTTCTGCCACTGTCGCGATCACGGTCTCGATCGTTGAATGTTGGCTTACTGTGTAGATCAGGACGGTCGGTTTCTTTCAATAGCAATGGTTCGTCGCCTTGAGCTACTTTAGCTAGGGCTGCCATTACTACATCTGGAGAGGCTTCAGTTTCTTCCATAATAGACTCTACAATAGGAATGTAGGATTCAATGGACTCATCTTTCATTGCATCGACGATGCTTTGTTTGAACCTGACTAAGCGCGATTCATTAAGTTGTGTTATGGATGGGATTTCCATATTCTCAATGCGCTGTTTGGTAGTTTTCTCAATCGCAAATAACAAGCGCTTTTCGCGGTGTGAAATGAATAGAATAGCATCACCGGTTCTTCCAGCTCGACCCGTTCTTCCGATTCTGTGAACATAGGATTCTGTATCGTAGGGAATGTCGAAGTTAATCACGTGACTCACGCGCTCAACATCAAGCCCTCGAGCAACAACGTCGGTTGCCACTAGAATATCGATTGTGCCTTGTTTGAGTTTTTCAACGGTTCTCTCACGAGCGTTTTGAGGAATGTCGCCATTCAGCGGCTCTACGTCATAACCGCGTGCCGTGAGTTTATCAGCAAGTTCAACAGTGGCTGTTTTCGTTCTCACGAAGATGATCATGCCGTCGAACTCTTCGACTTCCATAATGCGAGTAAGCGCTTCAAGTTTGTGATGCCCTGCCACTTGACAGTAGCGTTGCTTGATAGTGTTTGCCGTTGATACCTTAGATTCGATTTTAACATGCTCAGGATTCTTCAAATAACGTTTCGTTATTTTGCGGATCACTTCAGGCATAGTTGCCGAAAATAGCGCTGTTTGACGTTCTTCCGGAGCATGGCTTAAAATAAGTTCGACGTCGTCTATAAAGCCCATGCGAAGCATTTCATCGGCTTCATCAAGCACTAAAAAGCGAAGTTTATCTAGTTTTAGAGTTTTGCGTTTGATGTGGTCAATAATACGACCTGGCGTACCTACGACAACCTGAACTCCGCGCTTAAGTTGGCGAATTTGGTTATCGTAAGACTGACCACCATATACTGGTAATACACGTATTTTCTTTGAGAAACTCGCATATACCTGGAATGCTTCGGCGACTTGGATAGCAAGCTCTCGCGTTGGAGCTAGTACCAATAGTTGCGTAAAATTATCGTCAGGGTCAATGTTTGACAGCATTGGTAATGCAAATGCAGCTGTTTTCCCTGTGCCTGTTTGAGCTTGGCCCAAAAGGTCTCTACCTTCGAGTAAAAGTGGAATACTCTTGGCTTGTATTGGAGATGGCTTTTCATAGCCAACTTTTTCTAACGCCTGTAATATGGGCGTTGGCAGATTTAGTTCTTTAAATGTAACATCGACAGTGTCGGTCATCGGGTATCCTGATAGACTGAAAAAAGGGGCGTTGCAGAGAGGATGCGAGAGCCTTCGTAATGCGGGAGTATATAAGAAATTTATATAAGTTTCCATCACTACATAGGCTTATTCGTAAGCTTATGAGTTACAAGGTATTAATTAAGTAGAAACCAATAGCCATTACGCGTTATATTGGATCTTAATGAGATTAATGGCTTTTCGAAGCGCTATAATCGACGCAAATTTAAACGATGCAAAAACTTAAAAGGACGTTAAAGAACATGATATTTCGATCCAAGCTTGCCCCCACTTCTGAACACACTGCACTGAAGCGTTCGTCCGAGCCGAAAAAACGCTCTTCAGGTTTAACTGGAGTGGCTGCATCGTTAGCGCTAGTATTTGCATTGTCGGGCTGTGCAAAAAAAACCACTGAAGATCACTTAGAAGCTGCTGCAGATTTCTCACAGGAAGGGAATTATAATGCTGCTGTGGTTGAGCTGAAAAATGCGATTCAACTGGCTCCTGATATGGCCACTGCGCGCTACGAGTTGGGCAAGGCTTATTTGCTGCAGAATAAATTCGAAGCCGCTGAAAAAGAACTCAATAAATCTTTAGAGTTAGGCATGTCAGCCGTCGACGTCATTCCTTATCTAGCTCGCGCCTATCAAGGTTCAGGAGCAAATTCAGCGCTTGAAGTTATTGATCATGAACTGATTGGCCTAACGACCGTGCAGAAAGCTGAAGTGGGTTTCTTCAAAGCTCAGTCACTTATTCAGTTAAACAAAATTGACAAAGCGACGGTACTTATCGACCAGTTAGTCGATTTAGATACTGATTCTGCCTACCGAGGTTTGGCGAGAGTATTAAAGCTGATTCTTGAAAGAGAGAATGTTGAGGCCTTAACGCAAGCGGTAGCTTTGCAAAAGCAGGCTCCTCTAAACAAAGACGTACTAAACATCACTGCGCGACTTTACATGCTTAATGAAGAGCCTGAGAAAGCGGCTGACGTTTATGCCAAATATGTAAAAGCCGCGCCAGAAGATATCGAAACAAAGTTTCGCTTGGCAGCAATGTTAGTGCAACAAAACCGAACCGAAGAAGCCGAGCCGCATGTCGATGACTTACTACAAATTAACGATCAACATCCTCTGCTTAACCAACTCAAAGGTGTCATTAAAGCTGCGGCACAAGATTATGAGGCTGCACAGCGATTTTCTGAAACAGCAATCAATAATGGTCGCACCGACCCTACTGTAAGAATGGTAGCTGGTTACTCGGCATATCGCTTGGCCGATTATGAGGCGTCATCTATGCACCTTGAAGCAATTGCCTCAGATTTGCCTGATAACCATCCTGCCCTTCGGGTGTTAGCGGCAAGTCAGCTACAAACGGGCAAGTCAGTAGAAGCTTCTAATGTGTTAAACCGCTTAGATAATTTGACGGCTGAGGATGCGAGTTTATTCTCCAAGACAGGCTATGAGTTATTGCAAAGCGGCAATATCACCAAAGCCAAAGAAGTGGTCGGTCGAGCCGATGGGATCAGCGAAGAAGCAGATGATCTTACACGACTTGGTATGTTAAAACTTGAGTTAAATAATGTTGAAGGCATTTTAGACTTAGAGAATGCGGTGGAAAAATCACCTGATTCAGTGACTGCTCGAAGCACGCTTGCAACTGCGTATTTGGCTGCAAACGAGCTCGAAAAGGCAAGCGAACTTGCCACTGAGTGGAAACGAGAAAGTAGTGACCAACCGGGTGGTTTTCTGTTAGCCGGAGAAGTAGCAGCGCGTCAAGGTGACTTAGCTGTTGCCGAACGCGAGTATATGACGGCCGCCGCGCTAGCTCCTACTGATAACAAAGTGAAGATGTCATTGGTTAGTCTTGATATTCTCAACGACAAGCCTGATGAGGCGTTAAATAAACTCAGCGACTTACTTAAAAATACACCCAGTTACAAACCAGCCATCTCAGCTTATTTCTCGCTAATGAGTAAGCAGGATAAAGCACAGGAAGGCATGCAACCAGCACTAGAACAAGCCAAGAATGCGCCACAAGACTATCAGCTAAAAACAACAATTGCGAAGATGTATGTGGTTCAGGGAAAGGATGATGAGGCCCTATCGGTATTGAATGAAATACCTTCTGATAGCAGAGCACCTCAGGCTTTCTGGACGACAAAAGGCTTGATGCTGTTCAAAAATGGCAGTATGAATGCAGCCAAAGTCCACTATGAAACATGGCTTGATATTGCGCCAAACAATCCCGATGCAGTGTTTGGCAATCTATTACTACTTGATAGCCAAAACAAATATCCAGAGGGTTTAGCGCTTTTGAATAAGCTAACGCTTGTTAGAGAAGCAATTCAGTTTGATATCCTGAAGAGTTATTTCCTTGTAATGTCAGGAGATGTAGAAGGTGGTAAAGCACTGCTTCAAAGTTTCAATGAAAATGTGCAGTTAGTTCCTTTTGTTCGTGGTGTTAAAGCCAGAATTAGCCTACTCGAACGCAGGCCAGCTGATGCCATAGAAGATGCAAAAGCTGCTTACGAAGCTAACCCGAATACGAAAAACTTGGTGGTGTTAGTTCAGGCCTATGATCAGACTAACAACGCTCAAGCCTCTTCATCCGTGCTAGAAAAACACACTGATGCTAATCCTAATGATTTACAGGCTCTCATGCTGCATGCTGAGAAAGCAATCAGTAGCGACAATGCCGAAGCAATTAAACGTTATGAAGCAGCGTTAGAGTTGAATGAAAATAACTTTGTGGTGCTAAATAATCTTGCTTATGTATTGACCCAAGAGGGACAACTAGAAAGAGCAGCACCCCTTGCTAAACGCGCATTTGACCTCAAACCGAATAATCCACCAACCGTAGATACCTATGCGCAGATACTTGCAAAACAAGGCAAACTTGATGAAGCATTGAAGACTTATAACCGAGTGATGAATCAAGATGTAGGCAGTGAAGAAATTTTCCTAAACTACATAGAAGTACTATTGAAAAATAAAAATCAGACGATTGCCAAACGTCGAATTGCTGAGGTCGAATTGAAGTTGCCTGAGTCACAGGCGCGACTCAATAAATTGGCCGAGCAGTATAGTTTATAGCATAGTCGCTTTTACACGATGGTACCTGAGCGAGGGGCATTATTGCTGCTCGCTTCTTTAATTTAGTTGTGAGTTATCATGTTCGAATCAAGTCGCCTCTTCCTTTTCAATCTAAAACAAAACAAGATATTTGAATTTTTCGTTATAACCGTCATCATCGTATCTGCGCTTGAAATCGGCGCTAAAACCTATGATCTGTCGGAAGGTACGCTTTTATTCACCAAGTACCTCGATGTTTTTATCACCCTGTTTTTCCTGATAGAAATTAGTATTCGCTTTTTAGCGGAGGAAAAAAAGGCAGATTTCTTCAAATCAGGTTGGAATATTTTTGACACCATAGTGGTGATCATTAGCCTTATTCCTGTCAACGAATCCGAAACAGCTTTGTTGGCTCGCTTGGTGAGAATTTTCAGAGTGCTTAGAATGGTATCTATCATTCCTGAGTTAAGGATTCTGATAAATTCACTTTTACAGGCATTACCACGATTGGGATATGTGGTGCTTCTCATGTTCATTATTTTTTATATTTACGCGGCTATTGGCAGTTTCTTATTCCATGATATCAATTCGGTACTCTGGGGGAATATCGCCATTTCCATGCTGACTTTGTTCAGAGTGATGACCTTCGAAGACTGGACCGATATTCAATATGAGACTATGGAAGTGTACCCAATGAGTTGGCTCTTCTACATGACTTTCATCTTCTTCACCGCTTTTGCATTTTTAAATATGGTTATTGGTATCGTTGTGGGTGTTATGGATGAAGAAATGCACAAGGAGCGCCTCAAGTCAGAACCTTCCATGAGCGAGCTCCAGGCGCAAATTCAAGGTTTAGAAAAGCAGATTCAAATACTGATAGAAAGAGAAAGTAACAAGCAGCCCGATAAATAAAGTGAATGGTGATAAATCGGCAACAAAGCATCCAAAAAAAAGGCAGCCTTCGCTGCCTTTCTATAATCAATCTATGCCTTAACTTGCAGGTTTCATCACTCTGTTAATTGCTAAGAGATCATCTTCGGTTAAGGTGCCTGCAGCTCTTTTTAAACTGATTATTGCAGAAATGAAGTTGTATCGCGCATCCGCTAGGTTGCGTCGAGCGTCAAACAAATTTCTGGTACTGTTGAGCACATCTACTATCGTTCGTGTGCCCACATCAAATCCAGCTTCGGTTGCCTTTAAGGCACTATCAGCAGAGACTACTGACTGTTCAAGAGCGCGGATAGTGGAAACTGCAGCTTTTACGTCGTTATATGAACTTCTCACTGAGCGCACAGTTTGACGGTAGGTAAGCTCCATATTCTCGCTGGCGATAACGTAACGATTGCGGGCTTGCTCGGTACTAGTGCTAATACTCCCGCCGTTATAAATTGGAATTCTAACAGTTACGCCTATTGATTGGCTGTCCAGAGCTGGAAGTTTTTCGGTTATATCACCGTCGTCACCGGGAAAGGTGTTCTCCGTCTCTCGTCGACCTAATGCCGCAGACAATGATAATGTTGGATAGTGTCCGGCTTTGGCTGCTTCTATATCTTCCATAGCAATGTCTTTTGCAAAGCGTTGCACCAGCAAGTCAAAGTTTGAATCTTCGGCAAGCTTTAACCAATCATCAACGTTCTCTGGGCTTGGTGCGGTTGCAGAGAATAAATTAGTATCGAGAACTGAAATCTTACTGTGATATTTGCCCGTAATTTCTCGTAGTTCTTCCAAGCGTAACTCGAGCAAGTTTTCTGCACGGATTTGTCTAGCGACGGTGTTATCAAAATTAGCTTGTGCCTCATGTACGTCGGTAATCGCCGTAAGACCGACTTCAAAGCGCTGCTTAGTTTGCTCAAGCTGACGTTCGATGGCGCGAAGTTCGGCTTTCACAAATTCGACGCTGTCTTGTTCTCTTAGTACTGCAAGGTAGGCGTTGGTAACCCGAACAATAAGTAATTGCAATGCAGAAGCAAGGTTAGCATCACCTTGTTGCGCTACTTTCTCGGCTCTGTCCATACCTACCCAATTGGCATGATCGTACAGTGACATACCTAAATTCAACCCCATATTTAAGGTTTTGCTATCGGCGTTGAAGGTGATAAAACTAACATCATCGCCTGAACCAACAGCTTGGGCCTGGTCGCCACCAGCTAGCGAGTATGACACCGAGCCTGAAATTTGAGGAAGCAGGTTTGCGCGGCTCAGAGCGATACCATTATACGCTAACTCTTTATCAGCTTTAGCTCTGTTGATGACTGGGTCATTTTGAAGTGCTAATTGATAAACTTCTGATAGGTCGTCTGCGATCACTGGCGTGCTTAAACTGACGCCTATGAATAGTGAGAGTAGCGTTTTTTTCATGAAAGAGCCTTAGGTTAAATTAACATTGGAACTTTAAGTATGGACAGAGTGTAAAACATTCAAGCTTGTTGCGATAATGAATGGTTGTTACATAACACCTCCAAGTGTAACAGAATGTAATATTTAAAAGTGCAATTCGAGACTTTATGGTTTAGTTTAGTCGAAAATTCAGAGAGAAGATCATGACCTTTACATTAAATTACAGTAATGATGACGTTAATGTACTTTCAAAAAAAACCGTTTTTAAAGGTTTTTTCACAATGAACCGTTATGAGGTAGAGCATAAATTATTCGATGGCAGTATGAGCCGCGTTATGCAGCGGGAAATGTTCGAGCGTGGACATGCGGTTGCAGTCTTACCTTATGATCCTGACACCCAAGAGTTTGTATTAATAGAGCAGTTTCGACTTGGGGCTATGGAAACTTGCGAATCACCTTGGTTGATAGAAGTGATAGCAGGAATGATAGATGAGGGTGAGAGCCCTGAAGAAGTTTGTCATCGTGAAGCGAAAGAAGAGTCGAATATCGAAATGAGTGAATTAACTAAGGCGCTCACGTATTTATCAAGCCCCGGTGGAACAACAGAACGTCTGCATATATTTATGGGGAAAACTGATTCAACAAAAGCCGGTGGTGTGTTCGGCTTAGCGTCCGAATCCGAGGATATTAAAGTTCATAGAGTGCCAGAGGCGACGGCACGAGCTTGGCTTGAAACTGGACGAATTGATAATGCAGCTGCAATTATTGCGCTACAATGGTTTTTCTTAAACAAGGCAACACTTCTGGCCAGTTGGCGCTAGCCGTTAAACAAATAACGATGATAGAAATTAATAAGGACACACCCTTTTATTAATTGCAAACATAAGAATGAGTGGTATTTAGTCTATATATGAGTTTGAGAAAAAAGTACGTTCCCCATCTGCCCAGTATTTTGGCAACATGCGAGCAAAATTACGCATACGCACTTCGTTTGCTACCTGATTGCGATTCGGAGTCTCTGTCTTATCAGTTTCAGATAAACGATTCGTTAAGCTATAGAATTACTATCATCGAATCGACGCGTTATACCTCCACAATTGAGATGGCTCAATTCACAAAGAATGCCCCGGCATTTTTACAACCCTTAATGGAAGTTCGTTTGTATCATGATGCTAAAGTGGCGGAAGTGTTAAGTTGTCAACGCATCTCTCGATTAGAGCCGTCATACGAGTATCCGAATTTGAATATGCATCAACGGAATGAAAAGCAAATGGTAAATATATTTCTAGCAGAGTGGTTGCAGTTTTGCCTCCAGCAGCATCGTGAAGTCATCACGACTAACCAGGATTGACATGAATCATCTAATTTATTTACACGGATTTTTAAGCTCGCCTGCATCTCAAAAAGCGCAGCAGGCAAAACGGTTTTTTTCTAGTCAACATCCAGATATCACAGTGCATATTCCTACGTTGCTTGGAGATCCCGATTCTGCGGTAACAACAGTTTCAGCGCTTTTCCAGAGCATTCATACACTTGAATCAGAAAATAAATCCGTTAACCAGGACACACCGCACATTGCATTTATTGGTAGTTCTATGGGAGGGTTTTTGTCTACCTATTTTGCCGAAAAGTTTAATTGTAAAGCGGCGCTCATTAACCCGGCAGTGAGGCCTTTTGATTTAATGGCATCGTATTTGGGGAGCCACATTAATCCTTATACAGGTGAAGAATTTGAGATAACACCTGCTACCATTCAATCATTACGTAATTTGGACACACCCATTTCGCGCGATTTAGAACGTTACATGGTTTTCTTGCAAACAGGTGATGAAACCCTAGATTACAAATTGGCTGTAGAAAAATATGGAAGTAGCTTGTGTAACATCGAGCAGGGCGGTGATCACAGCTATGTAGGTTTTGAAAATAAGTTACCTCAAATTGCGCGTTTTCTTTTTCCGAGAAGTTAAAATATACGAGCTCATGAATTGCCGCAAAGGCTCAGTCTTGCTACTATCGAAGCATACAAAATTTACCGAAAACACATATGTCTACTCAATATAACTCTGACGCTATTGAAGTCCTAAACGGACTTGAACCAGTAAAGCGTCGGCCAGGAATGTACACTGACACAACTCGGCCAAATCATCTCAGCCAAGAAGTTATCGACAACAGTGTGGACGAAGCTTTGGCTGGACACGCTACAACTATTAAAGTGATTTTGCATACCGACCAATCACTAGAGGTTATTGATGACGGGCGTGGTATGCCAGTTGATATTCATCCTGAAGAGAAAATATCAGGTGTTGAGCTGATCATGACTAAGTTGCACGCAGGTGGTAAGTTTTCCAATAAAAATTATGAATATTCTGGCGGTCTGCATGGTGTTGGTATTTCCGTTGTTAACGCACTATCCACCAGGGTAGAGGTAAACATTCGGCGTGATGGCAATGTGTATCAAATGGCGTTTGAAAATGGAGATAAGGTAGAAGAACTCTCCGTTGTTGATACATGCGGTAAACGCAACACCGGCACGAGCGTGCATTTCTGGCCTGATGCAAGCTATTTTGACTCTTATAAGTTTTCTGTCACGAAGCTATTGCATGTGCTTCGTGCGAAGGCGGTTTTATGCCCTGGCCTGAAGATTCGTTTCGATGATAAAAATACAAAAGAAAGCACTGAATGGTACTACGAGGATGGACTGCGTGACTATTTATACCAGTCAGTAAAAGAATATATTACCTTGCCAGATGATAGCCCTTTTGTTGGTCAATTTTCCGGTAATGGCGAGGCCGCTGACTGGGCCGTAATGTGGCTGCCTGAGGGTGGCGAAATGGTTACTGAAAGCTATGTTAACCTAATTCCTACCGCACAAGGTGGAACGCATGTAAACGGTTTGCGTCAGGGCTTACTTGATTCTATGCGCGAGTTTTGCGAATTTCGTAATTTATTGCCCAGAGGTGTCAAAATCACCGCAGATGATATCTGGGATCGCTGTAGCTATATATTATCAACAAAAATGCATGATCCTCAGTTTGCAGGACAGACAAAAGAGAGGCTGTCTTCACGCCAAGCATCAGCTTTTGTTTCTGGTGTTGTAAAAGATGCTTTCAGCCTTTGGCTCAATCAACACACTGACGTTGCTGAACTGCTGGCAGAAATGTGTATCAATAATGCACAGAAACGTCTTCGTCAAAACAAAAAAGTAGCAAGGAAGAAAGTTACCTCAGGCCCAGCTTTGCCCGGCAAACTCACTGACTGCTCATCTCAAGACATAAAATATTCAGAACTATTTTTAGTCGAAGGTGATTCTGCAGGAGGGTCAGCAAAGCAGGCCAGAGACAGAGAATTTCAGGCCATCATGCCTCTGCGTGGAAAAATTCTAAATTCTTGGGAAGTCGATTCCTCTCAGGTACTTGCGTCTCAGGAAATTCATGACATATCGGTGGCGCTGGGTATCGATCCTGACTCGGATGATTTAAGTGGGCTGCGTTACGGGAAAATATGTATTTTGGCCGATGCTGATTCAGATGGTTTACACATTGCAACGCTGCTGTGTGCGCTGTTTGTCAAACACTTTCGAACGCTAGTGAACCGAGGTCATGTGTTTGTTGCTATGCCGCCTCTATTTAGAATTGATATTGGTAAAGAGGTTTTTTACGCCTTGGACGAAAGTGAACGCCAAGGTATTTTGGATAGAATCGAAGCTGAGAAGAAGCGCGGTAAAGTAAATGTTCAGCGTTTTAAAGGTCTGGGAGAGATGAACCCTCTTCAGTTACGGGAAACGACGATGGATCCAAATACTAGACGCTTAGTGCAGTTGACGGTTGACGATGCTGAAAACATGTTGGAGTTGATGGATATGTTGTTGTCGAAAAAGCGCTCCCCTGACAGGAAGGCGTGGCTGGAGAGCAAAGGAAATCTTGCGATAATTGATTAATACAACCTATCTCTTATGATAAAACGCACTCTAAAAATTGCTACTTTTACCCTGCTTTTATTAGTGGTTGTGTTTGTGGCCTTGATTATTGACATCTCGCCGACGGTTGAGCGTCAAGCTCATGAGCAGGTGGAGAATGCTGAAGATGTGAACTCGCTAATAAGTCAACTGAGAGGCGGGCTGAAACAGCGATATTCTACACAGCGTATTGATATAACCCTCAATCAAGCCGAAAGCCTTATTGGTTTTGCTCAGCGGGCGCTTCCGAATTTGGCAGCGGAAATTAACTTGTCGGATGGACTTGCTTCCATAAACATGTCATATAAATTGCCTTCATACCTTTTCGGGACACACCTCAATATTTCCGTAGAGACAATTAGTAGCGAATCTCTTGTCGTGAAATCTGTTAGTGTGGGAGACATTTCCCTTCCAGGTGCGTGGGCCTTGTCGTGGGCTGAGTCTGCAGCAAACTCTTATACAGAGAGTGAAATAGCGACCGTGGCTATTTCACAAGTATCGAAGGTTACAATATCCTCCAATAATATAAATGTGGTCGTTAATCCAATAGATACTTTCTTAAAAGAACTTAAAAGTATTAGGGTTAGCGGCAAAGATGAGATGGATGAATTACTTCGAATTAAAACTGCGCATTACTTGCGATTATTAATAGACTTGAAAGCTCCTGCTAACCTTAATGCGGACACGTCCCTTAGCTATTATTTGCATCACTTAATGAAGGAGGCAAAATATCTCAGCCAAGACCCAGAGGGTGGTCAATTGAGTTCGGCGACATTAGAAAATGAGGCTGCAATATATGCCCTAGGAATTTACGCTGGCCATCGGCGTTTTTCTTCTTTAGTTGGGGATTTATCATTTGCGGTTGGCGATTCAACTTTTAAGCAAGTTCAACCTGTTTTAGCTGGGCGTAAGGATCTAAGTTTGCACTTTATATTTTCTGCTGTCATAAAGCTGATGTCTCAGCAAGACATTAGTAACGCAGTTGGTGAGTTCAAAGAGTTAATGGATAGGGGGGAAGGTGGCTCAGGCTATAGCTTTGTGGACCTTGCTGCTGATATGGCGGGAGCGAATTTCGCCGCACTTGCCGTTAATCCTCACACCGCATTGCAAGTTCAAAACATAATGTCTCTTGACGCGAATGAACTCTTGTTTTTCCCTGCAATTGACGAGCTAGAGGAGGGCATGGATAAAACTGAATTTCGTCAAAAATATAGTAATATTGAGAGTGATAGCTATAAACGTGTTGTTAACGAGATAGACGCCAGAATAAAAATGTTGCCTTTGGGTTCCGCGCCTTAATTATTTCATGGAAAAAGTCTTGTTGCGTTTCCCACACCTTTAATTCTCTTCTGGTTTATTCTATTTTTAAAAGCAATTAATGAATCAGCATTTCCTGCTACAAAGCCGAAAGCTTCTTCAAAACCAATACAAAGTTCTTCCCAGGCGCTAGGTGCAATACCAAATTTTGCTAATGAAAAAGAGGCTACATTTTTGCCTGATGTACCTATGGTTTTAGATGTCTGCTCAACCAATTCCAGATAGGAAAATAAATCGAAAGGGAGATGTTTACCGAATTGTTCTCTCTTTGTCTTGAACGGGAGGAGTTCAAAGGGTTGTTTTCCTATCCGAGCTTCTATAAGCCTCTTTCTAATGCTTGTATACTCTGAGTTTGAAAGCGATGATGATGCGCCGACTCTTAATGGATTTAGTTCAACATACACCATGCATGCGATAAGAGCCTTTTCGTCGAGTAAGGCCTGAGACTTGAACCTAGCTTCCCAAAATTTTCCTTTGCAGTCGTCTTCCTTATTTGCTCGTGTTGCAATTTCTTGATTAAGCTCTTTCATGAATGTACTGATACAACTTAGTGATTTTCGACGTCGCATTATTTCTTTTTTAACAGATGCTCGGCCTAAATCAGTAAGGCCTTCTTCGCCATATCGTAGGTAGTGAGTTTCTTCAGCGGTAAGTTTGTGTATTGCTCCCCATCTTCTAAGAACCTCAATATTTGAGAGCGTTTCAGCTCTACTGTCATCGACAAATAGCACCAGATGAGTGTGATTTTGCATGATTGCGTATGCACAAACATCGATGGTAAAAAGCCTGGTTAGCATTATAATGCGAGCTTCTATCCAGTCCCTTCGATGTTCATAATTTTTTCCTGTGGCAAAGTCCTTTCCGCACAAGAATGCCCGTCTGACACACCGCGTCATGCAATGATAGTACTTAGTTTGTGACAAAATAACTTGCTTTTTTCTCGGTGTGGCCATTACTCATTCCTTTATTTGGCTATATGTCGATAGTAAAGGATGAGTATTAATATTCTAACTGTCGGGCAGTACAGTTTTGGCATTAGCTTAACCTCTCTGTGGAAACCCTTCTGTGGACACGCCAAATTGGCTTAAGAGGGTAAATCTCAAAAATGTCCTTTGGCGTCGGGAAAAGAGTGCTAGTTCTGAAAAAAGTGAATTACAGAGTCGATTTGAATTTGTCTAAGGTAAGGAACATGCTTTGAATTTTTTGAATAATAACTTGAAGTTGTTCAGTATCAACTGCACCGCCTTTCTCAAATTCAGTAATATCTTCCGCTAGCTCTTCAACATAGGGGTAGAAGCGTTTTTTTCTGGCTGAGAACAAAGAATCATCGCCAAAAATTACGGTAAATTTACCCTTGTTTGCTTTTTGGAGTTGATCGAGGGCTTTGTCTGCATCCAATGACTTTCTATAAATTAGCTGCATGTTTTCAGTGATTTTTGGGAGGATATCTTCCATTTTATTTCTCTATTCTGTTAAAGACTCTGGCACGCTAGCCGATATAAAGTTGTGCAATTGTGCACATTTTAATTGTTGCTACAAGCAATATAAGGAAATGGTATGGATATTTCAGGTGCAGGCACCTCTGGTGTATCCGGTGCGTTGGAGATCAAGTCGGCACAGTTGGCCAAAAACCAAATTGAGCAAGAAGGTCAAGCTGCGCTTCAGTTGCTAGAAGCAGCCGACGTACCACAACAATCTGCGAACTCAAACTTAGGGTCAATTATTAATACCTATGCCTAGGGTTGTAGATTGAGATCTATCGGCGTTTTGCTGGGTTGTCCACCGATTTCTCTAACGAGTTTCGGGACAAGAAATCCCGGCAATCGCTTTATTAGCTCTTGCATCACTGCGACCGCGTCGGCCTCACTTACTTCAAAATGAGCCGAGCCTTTTACTCTATCGAGTAAGTGGAGGTAATACGGCAGCACACCAAACTCAAAAAGCTTTTCACTCAAATTCTCTAGAGTACTTACACTATCGTTAACGCCTTTAAGAAACACAGCTTGATTTAGCAGTGTTACGTTGTTTTTCTTTAAGCTCTGGCATTTGTGAAACAGCTTACCGCTGAGTTCATTGGGGTGATTTATATGCAGCACCATTACTTTTTGTAGTTTGCTGGCGGTCATGATGTCAATAAAATCATTATCGATGCGATTTGGAATGACGACCGGCAGCCGTGTATGGATCCGTAATCGCTTCACATGCTCTATATTTTCTAATTTACTGATGACCCACTGAAGATGCTCATTTTTTGCCATCAAGGGATCGCCGCCCGAAAATATCACTTCGTTTATGGATTTGGCCTGTCCAATGTACGACAAGGCTTCTTCCATCGACTTTCTATTAAGCGTATTTTCGCTGTAAGGGAACTCTCTACGAAAACAATATCTGCAATTTACTGCGCAGCCAGTTTTTATCATCAATAAGGCTCTGTTGCTGTATTTGTGTAAAAGCCCAGTAACAGCATTTCCTTGCTCAAGAAGTGGGTCGGATACGAAACCAGGTGTGTCCTCATACTCATCAATTAGAGGTAACACCTGTTTCAATAGAGGGTCATTAATATTTCCCTTCTCCATAAGCGTTGCGAAATGGTGAGGAACCCTCATGGCAAACAATTTGCGAGCCGCTGTATGTTTTTTGGCAATTTGAAGGTCAAGTTCTAGAAAATCAAACAAAGATTCCAATGTAGTAAAGCAATTTGACAATTCTTTTTGCCAGTTAGACTCTACAGCGATAAGATTTTTAGGTATTATTTGGTTCACAGATATGCTCATTTTTAAACTTAAGAGGAAATATGGCTAATTTCAGCACAAACGAATTCAAAGCGGGCTTAAAGATAATGCTCGATGGCGAACCTTGCAACATTCTTGAGAATGAATACGTCAAACCAGGCAAGGGCCAAGCATTTAATCGTGTTAAAATTCGCAAGTTAATCTCAAATAAAGTGCTTGAAAAAACCTTCCGTTCAGGTGAATCAGTAGAAGGTGCTGACGTGCTTGATATAGAGCTATCTTACCTCTATTCCGATGGCGAGTTTTGGCATTTTATGAATAATGAAACTTTTGAACAAATTGCCGCGGATGAAAAAGCACTCGGTGATAGTATTAAATGGCTAGTAGAGAATGACCTTTGTACTATTACCTTATGGAACGGGACACCTATTTCTGTGACTCCGCCCAACTTTGTCGAACTTGAGATTGCTGAAACTGACCCAGGTCTGAAAGGCGATACAGCGGGTACAGGTGGGAAACCAGCAACCCTAACAACGGGTGCGGTTGTACGAGTTCCCTTGTTTGTGCAAACCGGTGAAGTGATAAAAGTTGACACACGAAGCGGAGAGTATGCTTCGAGGGCTCAAAAGTAATCGCGTTAGTGATTTCGCGGTCATGCCGAGCCAATGATGACAGATAAACCCGACTGGCGGCCCAGTGCTAACATCGCGAATAATAAAATGAAAAACGAAGTACTCCATCAAATTAGGCAGTACTTCGAATTTCATAATGTACTCGAAGTGGACACACCCATATTGGGAAGATCTACTATTACAGACGTCCATCTTGATGCGATGTCGACTGTTCATACAAATCCGCTTTCCACTCAAAAAACTCAAATGTATCTTCAGACTTCCCCTGAATATTTTATGAAGCGGTTGTTATGCTCTGGCTATCCGTCTATTTTTCAAATTGCAAAATGCTTTCGCGATGATGAAGTGGGGACACACCACAATCCGGAATTTACGATGCTGGAGTGGTATCGATTAGATTTTGCGATGGAAGAACTTATTCACGACGTAGAGTCAATATTGCGACTCACTTTAGGGGTTGATGGTATTGAAGCGCTTTCTTATCAAGAAGCGTTTAGCAAATATTTGTCGATAGACGTATTCGGTGTGTCCCTTTTGGAGCTAATGGAATTTTGCGAACAACAGGGTTTTGAGCACTATGTGAACAGTGTTAAACAAATTGGTGATGACGATTCTCGTAAAGATATGTTATTGCAGCTTCTTTTCAGTGAGAGAATTGAAGCGAAAATTGGCAATATCTTGCCAACGGTCATAACTCATTTCCCTGCCAGTCAGGCTTCGCTCGCAAAGCTGAATATGGCTGACTCTAGGGTTGCCCAACGCTTCGAGGTTTATTACCGAGGTATGGAGCTTGCAAATGGCTTTGAAGAGCTCGGTTGTGAACGAGACTTACGAACAAGGTTTGAACGCGATAACATACAAAGGTCCTGTTTAGGGAAAGCTACACGGGATTTAGATGAAAAGTTTCTTCAGGCTCACTCATACGGCTTGCCAGCTTGCTCTGGAGTGGCATTAGGTATCGATCGGCTACTCATGATTAAGAGTGGCGCCAGTGATATTGGTGAAGTTCAAACCTTTTCTTACGAGCGAGTCTAGAGTTAAACAAATGACACATAAGCTAGATTGGCTCCATCAATGCGACAAGGAATATATCGTATTAGCATATGGTAGTCTGCTCAATAGAGCTAGCAGAGAACAGCATAATGACGTTTACGCTGATGGTCTAGGCGTTATGGTGCAAGGATGGGAAAGGAGTTGGATTACTCGTTCTGAATCAGAGAAGCAAAGCTATGTGGGTGCTCGGCCCAATATTTCGATATCTCTGAGTGCATTAGCTCTCCCCATGATGATAGATGAAAAGTTGGTGGCGCGAGAAAAGGATTATCGATTTACCGAGGTTGATTTCTCTTGTCTGCACTTTGATACAAGT
This sequence comes from Marinibium conchae, assembly GCF_015595035.1. Taxonomy (GTDB): domain Bacteria; phylum Pseudomonadota; class Gammaproteobacteria; order Enterobacterales; family Alteromonadaceae; genus Glaciecola. The sequence goes on from NZ_JADNRN010000001.1 coordinate 140,994, forward strand.
CTCCCTCAACACTTACGCGCCGAACTTTCTAAAAAGAAATTTGTTATCTGTGAAAGTTTACTACGCCATGAACCAAACCATTCATACCCCGTCAATCAGAGCTATATCGATACTTGTTTAGCTGGCGCGATTGAGTCAGGTGGTCAAAAATTTGCTGAGCGCTTTGTAGAGACAAGCTCGGGGTGGGACAGTCTATATATCGTAAATGACAGGCACGCCCCTATGTACCCTCGATTCGCATCGCTAAGTAAGCGCCTTCATAATACTATCGATATGCTGCTACAAAATTATCGATAGTTCGACGGCGCATTATCTGTAAAAGCTCATTGCTATTGTTGAAAGGCTAAAAGGAATGATGCTTTGATTAGACTCACTAGTCTTTATAACTATCTATGGCTTTGGTAAATCGTTGGTTTGGACACACCAATTTCCAATTAATTAGTTAAAAACGATAATTTCTGATAATTGGGTGTGTCCTAATAACCTAGTTCGCTAGTCTGTTTGACCAGCTACTGTGGTGTTCGAAGTACCATTAATCTGATTTCAGTCATATCTTCAATTGCAAACTTAATACCTTCTCTACCCAGACCGGATTCCTTTACACCACCATAAGGCATATTGTCGACGCGCCAGCTCGGTACATCTCCTATCACGACTCCGCCAACATCCAGCGTGTCCCAAGCTTGGTATGCTTTATAAATGTCACGTGTAAAAATACCAGCCTGAAGGCCAAATTGACTATCGTTAACTAAATGTAACGCTTCCTCAAAATCACTGAATTTGCTAATGACTGAGACCGGACCAAAAGCTTCTTCAGCATTAATATCACTGTCTGATGGTACATCCTCCAGCAGAGTCGCTTGCAGCATCAATCCATCTCTTTTACCACCGCAAAGAAGCTTGGCTCCTGCATCGACGGCTGATTTTATCCAGCTCTCTAGTCTTTTTGCTTCTGACTCAGAAATCATGGGGCCAATAAAAGTATCTTCGTTGAGCGGGTCGCCATGCACTAAATTAGCCACCTTCTCTACGTATTTAGCTTTGAACTCCTCATAAACGGCATCGTGGATATAAATTCGCTGAACACTTATACAGCTTTGTCCTGATTGGTAATAAGCACCAAACACTATTCTTTCTACAGCGTCATCTATGTCAGCGTCGTGATCGACAATACAACCCGCGTTGCCACCAAGTTCTAAAATGACCGGCTTTTTACCGGCTTTAGCCTTTAATTCCCAACCAACACTCGGTGAGCCTGTGAAACTTAGTAGCTTAAACCTATCATCTGTCGTGAAAAGGTCAGCACCATCTCTGCTGCAGGGTAGGATAGAGAAAGCTCCTTCTGGTAAATCGGTTTCTGCTAATATATCGCCAATAATAAGAGCGCCAATTGGCGTCCTACTAGCAGGTTTTAACACAAACGCACAACCTGCCGCTATTGCCGGTGCTATTTTGTGGGCCGCTAAATTTAATGGAAAATTAAATGGTGAAATAAAAGAACAGGGTCCGATAGGCACTTTTTTATATTGACCTTGGTAACCTTTGGCGCGCTCAGTTATTTCTAGATTCATTACTTCGCCTTCGATTCTTACCGATTCTTCCGCAGCAATCTTAAAAGTGTCAATGAGGCGAGTAACTTCACCTCGGGCATCTTTTATTGGTTTTCCTGCTTCAATACAAAGTGCATATGCCAGTTCGTCGTATCTCTCTCGAAAACGATTAACACAGTGTTCCAGGATTTCTTGTCGCTTAAATGCTGGCATCTTATTTAGCACTTTTTGGCTATTTTCTGCAGCTTCAATTGCTTTATCAATGATTTCAGCATCAGCTAAAGCTACTCTGGTGGCAATGTCACCGGTATATTTGTTTGTAACATCTAGGTCTTCGTTTGCGTAAATGGCTTTATTTGCCAAATAGTATGGGTAATGCTTGGCTAATTTTTTCATTGTTTCTTCCTTATTCAGACACACCAATTTAAGAACAGTCTCAAAACGTGAGCGCACTACATACACATCAAAAACACAATGTGGTGTGTCCTCGTAGTGCAATTTGGTGTGTCCTAGTAGTGTGCTCTCACAATAGTTAGAGCTTTGAACTAAGTGTGCGAATTGTTTTATTCAATGTCTCGTCATTCAAGCTGTAGTCAACGGGCACGTCGATTAAATGGACCGCAGGATCATTTAAACAAGCTTCTAGTGTGGGAAGTAATGCATCTGTAGCATCAATTCTCCAGCCTTTGCCGCCGTACGATTCAACGTACTTAACGAAATCAGGGTTTCCATAGTCCAAACCATAGTTTTCGAACTCCATATTCGCTTGTTTCCACTTGATCATGCCATAAGCATCGTCACGAAGAATGATGACTACAATATGAAGCTTTAATCTCACGGCAGTTTCGAGTTCTTGGCTATTCATCATAAAACCACCATCGCCGCATACTGTAATCACCGCCTTCTCGGGATGAACTAACTTTGCAGCCATAGCAGAGGGAAGGCCAGCGCCCATTGTTGCTAGCGCGTTATCAAGAAGCAATGTGTTGGGTAAAAATGCAGGGTAGTTTCGAGCAAACCAAATTTTGTACACACCGTTGTCTAGTGTAACAATACCGTCTTTTGGCATCGCTTTGCGTACTTCTCTTACAAACCTTTCGGGTAAGATAGGGAAACGGTCGTCGTCTTCCGATTCATTTCTATGAGTAACATAAGCATCATGTACATCTTGATAGAAACCTAACTTCCAGCTCTCTTGCGGTTGAATTTTTTCTTTAATCTGCCAAATACTGTTGGCAATGTCCCCAATGACTTCGAGTTGAGGAAAATACACTGGGTCAACCGATGCGGAATCGAAGTTAATATGTATCACTTGCTTACTATCGTCTTCCATAAAGAACGGCGGTTTCTCAACCACATCGTGTCCAACGTTGATAATCAGGTCAGCTCGGTCGATGACGCGATGCACAAAGTCGCCCGACGAGAGTGCAGTGTTACCCATGAACAATTTTCCACTCTCGTCTAACACTCCTTTGCCCATTTGTGTTGTGATATAAGGTACGCCGGTTTTGTCCACAAACTCTTGCAACATCTTTGCTGTTAGCTTGCGGTTGGCCCCCGCACCTATCAGCAATACCGGCGACTTAGCGTCTTCAATCATTTCGACTGCACGGTGTATTGCTTTATACTCTGCGATAGGGCGGCGGGTGACACTTGGTGTAAGCACTTTGGCCGAAGTATCTTCTGCTGCAATATCTTCAGGCAGTTCTATGTGTACCGCGCCAGGGCGTTCTTCAGATGCTAACCTAAAGGCTTCACGCACGACGGACGGGATACGGTCTCCACTAACGACCTGCGTGGTATATTTGGTAATTGGACGCATCATGTCTACTACATCAATGACTTGAAATCGGCCCTGCTTACTTGTTTTTATTGGTTTTTGACCAGTAATCATCAGCATTGGCATCGCACCGAGTTGAGCGTAGGCGGCTGGGGTAACTAGGTTGGTGGCCCCTGGCCCGAGAGTAGAGAGGCAAACGCCCACTTTACCCGTAAGTCTGCCGTAAGTTGCTGCCATGAAGCCAGCGCCCTGTTCGTGACGAGTTAGCACCAGTTTAATTGAGGAGTTCCTCAGAGACTCAAGCAAGTCGAGGTTTTCTTCCCCAGGTATTCCAAATATGTATTCAACGCCCTCTGCTTCTAGCGCTTTTACCATCAAATCTGATGCTTTCATGTTATTTCCTTTTCGCGTTAAGAAATTTCAGTATAGATTGGTCAAGCCAACATACATATTCAATTAAAGCATAAAGTATTTTGCTGAAATTGAGCTAACACGAAGAGTATAGAATCAAATCAATGGTCTAGGGGTAAAACCGTTGCTTTTATTAAAATCACATCTTCTTTAGGAGTGTCTTGAAAGCGAATTGTTGCCTTGTATTCTGTTTCAATTTCTGAGAAAGCATCTATCACTTCGGTACCATCTGTGACATAGCCAAAGACTGTGTAGCCCCATCCTTTTCCTGGGTTGAGGTTGTCATTGTCTTTGAGGTTAAAGAAAAACTGTCTGGTTGCACTGTGAGGATCGTCTTCACGTGCCATCGAAATGCTATACATGTCATTTTTTAGGCCATTGCCAGATTCATTAATGATTGTTCTCGATGTTTTTCTTTCCTTGAAACCCGTTTCGTAGCCACCTCCTTGAGCAATATAATTTGGGATGACTCGATGGAAAATAGTGCCATCATATTCCTTTCTCACGACGTAACTGAGAAAACTATTTACGGTTGCAGGTGCGCGCTTGCGATTGAGTTCAATAATGAAATCACCAATAGATGTTTCTATTTTAACTAGCGGATAGTAGTTATCTGCTTGAATATTAGCGCCAGGTTCCTTGCTAGATTTAGCCGAAACATCCCCAGTGATGATGAATATTGCGGTTAGAATGAATATGATTTTTTGCATCTAATTACCTCGCCTTGTAGGTCGATAAAACACTGAATTTCTTATTACTGTCAATGACTTGATAACCACCAAATAGTTTTTTTAGCTTTTGATGGTAGTCTAAATGACGATTACCAACAATCCTTAATTCTCCGCCTTGTTTTAGCGCGGACTTTGAGTCGCTAAACATTTGTGTGGCAACATGGTCAGTCACTGCATTTTGTTGATGGAAGGGAGGATTACATAAAACTAAACTGTAATCGCGTGGCTCTTCCTTCAATACTTCTTCTAAACAATTACTTACGAAAAAACTAGCCCTATCCAAAGAGCCTAAATGGGCTAGCAGAGTCTGTTTGGCGGATTCGATTGCCATAAAGGATTCATCAACAAAGGTAACGTGCGCATCTTTATATTTATCTAATATGGACACACCAAGCACGCCATTTCCGCATCCTAGATCGATGACTCTTGCTCCCTCAGCGTTAGGGAGATTCTTCAGTAAAATTCTGGCTCCAATATCAAGGTGATCTCTGCAAAAAACGTTTGCATGGTTGTGAAGTGCAAAGGGAATGAGGGGGTCCTCTACAATGCTAGGGTAAGGACTAACATGAGGTTCTTTCGTTTCAAATTGAGAAAATATCAGTCTAGATTTCTTTTTCGCTAAGGAGGTAGTTGTTTTACCTATATGCTTTTCAAAGAGTTTTAACACGGAATTTTGTACCGATTTGACCTTACCTGCGGCTACGACTTTTGTATCTTCATTTATGACTTTTGATAAATTAATCAACTGATACTCGAGCAGTGCGAGTGACCTTGGGATTTTCAACAGAACAAGCTTGGGTGCTGCAGGCATGAGAGTTGCGAGATTTGTTAATGCGTCGCAAAATGTAATGCTCTCGGGATTTAAGTCATTAATTAGCATGTTAGTCATCAGACTTTTATGGGAAATCCATGAGTCGGATATAAAGACTGGTTTTGCTGAATGGAACCAGCATGACAGAGCTCCAAACTCGTCGTTTAGAATAATAAGTGGTGTGTCCTTATTACTACTTTTTTCGCTTGAAGTGCTGATCAAATTACAGTCTTCAATATGTTGAATGATGTATTCATCAGCCGAGTCCCATGCTTGCAAGCTTACATGTTGGTGCTTTGCGGGGTAGCGTTCCAAATGTAAAGTGCGCTCAAATGCGCTAAAGTGCGTATTCATCAACAACCTTTGTTAGCTTCTTATCATAATATCTATGCAAAAAAGTCTTTTTCCTCAAAATGAGTTACAGAGTCTACCGCTCGCCGATGCAAAGGTACACTACTTGGAGAACTGGCTAGACGAATCTCAGTCCAAATACTTCTTTCAAAGCTTACACAACTCGTTGGATTGGAGTGAGGGTTTTATTAAGCTATTTGGTAAAACTCATAAAATACCGAGGCTCCAGGCGTGGTATGGCGATCCGGGAACTGATTATGCGTATTCGGGTGAAACAATGAAATCGCTTAATTGGACACACCAACTTTTAAAATTAAAAAACCTGGCTGAGCAAATATCAGGCAAAAGATTCAATTCTGTGTTGGCTAATTTATATCGTGACGGCAGTGACGGAATGGGAATGCATTCAGACGACGAACCTGAATTAGGACACACCCCAACGATTGCTTCCGTGTCTTTAGGAGAAACACGGCGCTTCGACTTTAAACACAAAATCAGTGGTGAAAAGTACAGCATTCAGTTACGCAACGGCTCTTTATTGCTAATGTCCGGCCAAACTCAACGGTATTGGCTGCACGGGATAGCGAAAACGACAAAAGTACACGCTCCTAGAATCAATTTAACTTTTCGCCACATTATTAAAAAATAAATTCGTACATGATTTCAACTTGTAAAGAAGTTAGTATGTTTGACGATAAGTTGGTGTGTCCTCATAGTGATAGACATACCAAAAAACTACAGAAATAAGGGAAGAATGATGAGTGTACAAAAAGCAATTGAGGCAAAATTACAGCAAGCCTACTCTCTTGAGTTTCTCTCTGTAGAGAACGAGAGTCACATGCACAATGTACCCGCCAATTCTGAAACTCACTTCAAGATAACTTTAGTTTCGAACGACGTAGTGGGGCAGAGGCTGATCCAGCGCCAAAGAAGCATAAATAAATTACTGGCAGATGAACTCGCTGGGCCTGTGCATGCGCTCGCCCAACATATTTATACTGTAGATGAATGGAACAAGAAAATGGGTGTGTCCCCACAATCGCCAAATTGCCTCGGCGGTGGAAAATAGAAATTTGGCGATATTGAAGCAATTAACAATCTCTTAAAAGAAATTTACTTTCAATTCTGCTAGACTCCGGCCACTTTTGAGTTATTTGATATTGATATATGTTTAATTTAATTAATGGCACCCAAGGAAACGTCAAAAACGACATCCTTTCGGGTATTACCGTTGCACTGGCGCTTGTTCCTGAAGCTGTTGCCTTTGCTTTCGTCGCTGGCGTAGAACCAATGGTCGGCCTATATGCGGCCTTCATGATGGGTCTAATAACATCTGCAATTGGTGGCAGACCAGGGATGATATCCGGTGCTACAGGTGCAATGGCAGTCGTGATGGTTGCGTTGGTGGCGCAGCATGGCGTTCAATACTTATTTGCAGCGGTGCTACTTGCTGGTTTACTGCAAATACTTGCTGGAATTTTTCGTTTAGGAAAGTTCATTAGACTTGTTCCCTACCCAGTTATGTTAGGTTTTGTAAATGGCCTTGCAATCGTCATTTTCCTTGCTCAATTGGGGCAATTTAAAATAACTAGCCCCTTAGGCGATCTGGAGTGGATGTCGGGCTCGATGCTTTACATTATGCTTGGTTTAGTCGGTTTGACGATGGCCGTAATTTATCTACTACCTAAGTTGACTACCGCAGTTCCAGCCTCTCTAGTTGCCATCGTTGGTGTCACTCTGCTTGTTCATGGGCTTGACTTAGACGCCAGAACGGTTATTGATTTCGTGCGCGACATGGTACCGGAAGCCCAAAAAGACAGTGTTACCCTTGCTGGTGAATTACCGAGTTTTAGTATTCCGATGGTCCCATTTAACCTTGAAACGCTTTACATCATTCTGCCGACTGCGGTGATTTTGGCCTTAGTTGGCCTAATCGAATCTTTACTAACACTTACCTTAATAGATGAAATGACCGACACTCGAGGTCAAGGTAACAAGGAGTGCGTTGGTCAAGGTGTCGCCAATACCGTAAATGGTTTTTTCGGGGGCATGGGTGGCTGTGCGATGATTGGCCAGAGTATGATTAACATCAATTCTGGTGGCCGTGGTCGTCTATCAGGTATTACTGCTGCATTGGTATTGCTTGGTTTTATTCTTTTCGCAGCCCCCCTGATTGAAATGATACCGCTAGCTGCCTTGGTTGGTATGATGTTTGTTGTCGTTATCGGAACTTTCGAATGGGCATCATTTAGAATTATTCGCGGCGTTAATAAGGAAGACGCTTTCGTACTGTTTTTGGTCACTGGTATAACTGTGATAGCTGATCTGGCAATTGCCGTTATTGTTGGCGTTATCGTTTCTGCTTTAGTGTTTGCATGGAAGCACGCCACACACATTATGGCTAAAACTCATACCGATGAAGACGGTTGGAAGGTCTACGATTTAGAGGGGCCATTATTCTTCGGTTCTGTTTCTCATTTTAGGGAGATATTCGACCCGCAAAATGATCCTGAAGATGTGGTTATCGACTTTAGAGAATCACGAATTTGGGATTCATCCGGTATCGATGCACTTGATGGGCTTGCCGACAAATATAAAGAACAGGGAAAAAAGTTACATATAAGGCACATCAGCTCTGAATGCCGAGTTTTGCTTAAAAAGGCAGGTGATTACGTTGAAATAAATGTGAATGAGGACCCGCGATATAGGGTCGTTTCGGATACTCTCGGGTAGTTGATTCTTAAATTAAGTTCATCTACTTGATATGCTGTTTGTTATTGTAAAAGGGAGCTAATGTAGCTCCCTTTTGTATTTGCTAACCGAGGTCAGCTTTAGTTTCGGTAAAGTGTTTTAATTAAATGGAAGCCAAATTTAGTTTTGATGGGGCCATGAACAACCAATAGTTCTTTTTTAAAAACAACATTATCAAACGCTCTCACCATATCGCCCTGCTTAAACTCGCCCAAATCGCCACCCTTTTTTGCCGAAGGGCAATCACTATACTTTTTCGCAAGAGCTTGAAAGTTAGCTCCACGATCAAGTTCTTTCTTGATTTTATCAGCTTGAGCTTTAGTTTTTACAAGAATATGGCAAGCAGCAGCTTTCATGCATTAACCTACTTTTTTAAACAAGAGAGTCATACGATTCGACTCTCCAATAGCGTCGACTGCAGCTTTTAACTCTGGGTCATCGGCAGTGCCATTATACGATGGCGGTAGGCGCCAAACGATGTCTTTTTCTGACGGTAGGTCTTTAGCGTTAGCATTGATATTCGATTCGTCGACTAACTCAAAACCAGCATCAGTAAACGCTTTAATTACTTGAGATTTCTTAAGGTAACCGGCTCCGCCATTTGCCCATTCATCACTATTAGCCTCAGGGCTTTCATGTTGAACAACGCCTACCAAGCCATCCTCTTTGAGCAGTTGATGCGCAGTTTTCAGTGCTTGCGTCATTGTACCTGCTTCGCCTTCAAATCGATTTAGGTTATGTAATGCCCTGACAAACAATACGCGATCAACGGTGCCGAATAACTCCTGTGGTGCTGATGCAAAGGTGAAACCACTTGCACTTGGCATCTTTTCACCGAACTCACTGATCATTTCTGGAAACTTAGCAGTGCGAGCTATCATGCTTTGCATGGCTTCCTCAGAAAAGAACCCGAACATCGGCCACATATCTTCATTATAATTAATCCCATGGAGTTGCCCCTTTTCTCCTAGATAAGTGGCAAGGATTTTGGAATACCAACCGCCACCGGGTAGTGCTTCGGCTACTGACATGCCGGGCGCAACTCTGAAGAATGATAGTGTTTCGACAGGGTGGCGAGCTTCATCTCTTGCTTTCTCGTCTTCACTACGAGAATTTACCGCGGCAGAGAGTGCAGTTGTGTCGACGCTGACCACTCCATTGTCTTGTTCGCTCATTTGAGTCTTCGGTGACTCTGTATCTACGCTTTCGATAGATGCATCTTTCGATGAGTTTTCGGTACACGCGCTGAGACCAATCAAAGCGCTCAATATTGCAATTGAAATTGTCGATTTATTTAACATGGTAATCCTTTTCTTTAGTTATTGTTGTTGACTTAGCCACTTGATAAGTTCAATGACATCTTGTGCATTCATATCTCGTGTGAATGTTGCCTGATATTTTCCATTTACAATGAAGTTGGGAACACCGTTTAAGTCCTCTCTGTTTGTATCAATGAGCGCATTATTGGCCTCATAGATGGCGACAACTTCGTCACTCTCGGCGGCAGCAAGAAAATCTTTCTCAGAAACGTTTAAGGAGAGAAAAATACTTTTTATATCGTCTATTGTAGTTATGTTTTGGCGTTCCTGATGTATTTTAGAAAATATGGACGCGTTTACTAAAGTCTCATTATTCAAATGTCTTGCGATAGCCATTCCAAGGGTTGCTAGCTCTTGTGATTGCTTTGAAGCCAAACCCATGAAATTAACATGTACTTTCTGAAATGCCACTTCAGTGCCAAGTTGACGTTCTATTTCTTTTGCTAGCGGCTCAAAGTTATAACAGGCAGGACACCAAAAAGAGAAGTATTCAACCACAACAGGACTCTGCGTCAACTCTTGCTCTAACACCTTATAATGAGTGCCTTCTTTCCAAGGTACTAGCACCGAGCTTTCAATTGAAGCTTGAGTGGTATTTACTTCGCTTTGAGCAACCGTCGCTTCAGAACTACTCGCCTGATTTTGAATATCGTCTTGCTTCTCACAAGCACTTAGAAAGACTATAACGAATAGAGCAAATAGGGGATTACAAACTGATTTCATAGCAAATTTTCCGTTTTGTTTTGTAAAGAGTATAGATGTTTTTGGCGCTTGGTAAACTAATTAAGTCAACAATTACTTGTAATTAGGACACACCAAATAATTGTTATGAGGACATGCCAAACAGATTTGAATCTTCTAAAAGGCCTAAAAGGCCTAAAAGGCCTAAAAGGCCTAAAAGGCCTAAAAGGCCTAAAAGTGCAGAAAGTGGCTTACTTGTATTTGAGTTAGGTGTGTCCTAATAAATGTAGTGCGTTCAAAAACATTGCAGCTAGGTGTGTCCTCATAGAGAAAATTAGGTACAAAAAAAGCCCTTGCAGGGCTTTTTTAAAATGTCGAATTATCGACTAAGGCTGTTTGGTTAGCCACACAATTAATTCAACAATTTGGTCTGTGGTCATATCTCTGCTGAAGGTTGCTTGATACTTACCATTCACGATAAAGTTTGGAACACCAGTTACATGCTGTCTAAACTCTACGACTTGTTTGTTGTTTTTATTTGCTAAACTTTTCACGCTGAAACTTTTCGCTAACTTATCGAACTCTTCACCATCAACTCCATTAACCACGAAGATGTTTCTTAGGTCCTTCAAACCAGTAATTACCGAACGCTGTTGGTGGATATAGTTGAAGATGGCTCCATTGAGCTCTTCTTCTTTCTTAAGTGCTCTTGCGATCACCATCGCTGTAGTGGCGTTTTCTTGTACTTCAGGGCCTGCCAAGCTCATGAAATTGACATGCACTTTGGTGAATTTTACGTCTTTGTCCAAACCATCTTTAATGTTTTTTACCAAAGGTTCAAAACGGTAACAGGCAGGGCACCAAAAAGAAAAAAACTCTTTTACTTCAGGTTTGGCGGTTCTGGTTTCACTGATCACTTTATAGTGTTTACCTTCTTGCCATGCATCTTGAGCATTTGCATAAAAGGGGAGTAATACAACCAGCAAAAATAGAGAGAGAAACTTCTTCATTAATAGATTCCTTTGTTAACGCAAGTTTTTGCGCCTGTCATTTGTTAGCCCTAGAGTATCATAAAGCCGAAAATCAGTTCAAAAAAAAAGGCCAAACTGCGGTGCTAATCTGGCCATATTCATTTTCTGTTCAGTTCTACATTACGGCTTGATCTGCTTTAGGTCGCCATTCACTCAATTAGTTCCATTCATATTGAATATTAGCCATGACTCGTCTTGGTTGACCAACAAAACCAAAAACATCTTGATAGCCTTCGTCGAATAAGTTGTCGACACGAATGCTTAGCCCCCATTCTTTGTTCAATTGAGCACTATAATTTGCACTTACTAACCAATAAGGCGCTAGTTTTACTACTTCAGATGGCAGCGGGAAAGGCGGAAAGAAACGGTCAGTTTTGCTACCACTATAATCGCCCTGCAAATAAAGCCTGTGAGCTTCAGAAAAGGCATAGTTAAGCGAAATAGAGCCAGTATGGCGAGCTCGTCTTAACTCCACTTCCGTCGGAGCTTTGGAATCGAGGTAGGCATAACTCGCAGACCATTGCAGATTTTTATAGTCTCCTGCCAGAGTTAACTCTACACCTTCTCTAGTGCTTTGCTCGTCGATATTGTCTGCAGTGAATCCGCCTGTTGAAGCGTCAAAAACAAAACCGTTGATTTCATTGCGAAGCGCTGTATCGAAGTAGGTCAATTCCATATTCACAGCCTTATTAGCTTGATATTCGAGACCGACCTCATTTGAATAACTAGATTCAGGGCGTAATGCTGGGTTACCTATGAAAGTGCCTGCAAAGAAGCCAAAGCGTTCAGTGAAGCTGGGGTTTTTTATCGCCTTCCCTCTGCTAACAAAGACCTTTACATCTGTGCTTAGTTGACTGCTTAAGCCCAACCTGAAGCTATTGGCATTGTCAAATTCATCGCTGTTATCACGTCGAAAGCTAGCGCTTAAATATGTTTGCTCAAAAATCGCATATTGACCATCACTTAACACAGAAAGTGTTGTGTTGTTTTGTTCTTGATTCGGATCGCCAAATCCAATAGGGCCGCTTTGTTCAAAGTCTTCTTCAACAGCATCAAGGCCAAAATTGATAAAGTTATGAAATTTATTTTTGGTGTGTCCCAAACTCGATAAATTAATGAAATTTAGCCATGTAAGGCGCTGAGTTTGCCCTTCAGTTCCACCAGAAAAAATGCCGCTAGAAAAGTTATCACTGGCATTGTTGCTTACTTGATAAGCTAAGGACTGTGACCACATACTGCCTTTGGGCTGATAAACCCAACGTAGTAAGGAGCTGAGAGTTTGCCCTTCACTGTTGTTGTCAGCATCGGTTGGAAGGCCAGTATTTACAAAGTCTACGCCGTCGAATTCACTTATAAAATCAACAAAACGAAGATTTGCTACAATTTTATGTTCATCGTTTACATCATATTCAAGGTTAGAGCTAATGCTTGTATTTTCATACCCGTCTTTCTCGTCACCTTGCAGTGAAATGTTTGCACCATCGGTATTAAAATGATTTGCATTCAATGAGAACTTTAGAGCATCTGTGGCTTTTGAATAGTTGAGGCCAAGCTGCTTCGTTGCTTGGTTTCCCAAGCCCAAATTCGCGCTAAATGCTTGCCCGGAACGGGCTCGTTTAGTCGTGATAGATATCACACCCGACACCGCACTTGTGCCCCAAAGCGCACTTTGTGGGCCTCTCAACAATTCGATTTCTTGAATATCCGACACCAGCAAGTGAGCAAAATTGACCAAGCCACCTTGGCCTAGGTCATTGATTTCAACACCATCAACCAAAACCAGTATATGATTGCTCTCACTGCCTCTAAAGCGCAATTCAGTGAGTGTTCCGGTGGGCCCTGATTGACTCACGTTAACGCTGGCAAATCTTCGTAATAAGTCAGTCAATGACGTTGCACCAGAAGCTTCTATAGTCGCTTCATCAATAAAGGAGACTGAGCCTGCTAAGCTTGATTTATCGATAGGGGCGCGAGAGCCTGTGATGCTTATTTTTTCTATGGAAGTAGATAATTGTGTTTGCGCATGGGCAAGATGACTTACGCCCAAACAGAGCGCTAGTGTGGATAATTTTAATTTCATGTTGGATATATCTCTGTGTATGCTCCGCCCGAGCATGACAAAAGGTAGGCACAATGCCCAGTTTATCAAGGCCGGTATCCGGGCTTATCTATCTTGGACGAAGCTAGTCGTGCCAAGCTACTTCATCACCTTCCCGCGCAAATACGCAGTGGTTGACCTCGAAAATCGATGTATGAAGTAGTGGTAGTTTTACCAATATATTTACCGTTGCGGGGGCAGCTCTAGCTTTCCACTAGCTTCCCGTTTACCTCATTGAGCTAACAATGAGCACCTTGAACGGGCGCTAGTATAATGGGATATACTAATTTTTATAGGCTTATTTAGCATTTTATTCGGATTAGATATAACCATTAGAAATTACAGTTTGAGTGGCGCTTCTTGAAGTGCCGAATATTGTTCTTTTAAGGCTAAAATTTGGTTTTCCCAATATTTATCTTCAGCAAACCATGGAAACGCCTGTGGAAATGCCGGATCTTCCCATCGTTGACTCAACCAAGCCATGTAATGCACCATTCGCATAGCTCGAAGCGCTTCGATCAGAACGAGTTCATTGGTGTCGAAAGAGTGAAATTCGTCATAAGCTTCAACTAGCGTATCGAGTTGAATAAATTGCTGCTGCCTATCGCCGGATAACATCATCCATAAATCTTGAATCGCAGGGCCTGTTCTACAGTCATCAAGATCAACGAAGGTTGGTCCATCGCGCCAAAGTATGTTCCCGGGATGCAAATCACCGTGTAATCGTATTTGTGTAAATTGCTGGCTAAATTTCATTTTTGTTTCGCTAATCACCATGTCCAAAATAGTATGGAAAGCCGTTTGCAAATGATGTGGCAGCAATGAGCCATTTTCTAAGATTTGTTTTGGTGTGTCCAAATAGCTGGTGGTGTCAATTTGTGGACGATGTTTGAAAGACTTCGCTTGAGCAACCCTATGAATACGGCCAATAAATCTCCCCATCCATTCCAGTTGGTCAAGATTGTCTACTTCAAACTGCCGCCCGCCAGCCGATGGAAACACGGCAAAGCGATATGCTTCATGATGATGTAACGTGCTCTTATTTGCGCCTAACTGCAAAGGAGCAACAACAGGTATTTCTTGATGAGACAGCTCCAAAGCAAAGTCATGTTCTTCCTGAATTTGCGAGTCGGTCCAGCGCTGTGGGCGATAAAACTTAACGACGTAACGCTTGTTATCTTCAGCTAAAAACTGATAGACCCTATTCTCGTAGCTATTTAAGGCTAGAAGCCCAGATTCGGCACGAATATCTACCGTTTCTATTGCATCCAATATAAGGTCAGGATTGAGTTTCGAGAACGTAAAATCAGACATCAGTGAAAATGAACTTACTGTTTTCTTGCACTGCTACGGTTTCGCCATTCTCATCTTTTGTTTCTAGCCGGAAAGTAAACTCTGTTACTTCTTCACTTAAAGCATAGGGGTCAACGGTTACACTCATTGGCAAGGTATATACGTCACCACCTTTCACCTCTACCTGCGATAAGCCCACATAATTCGCTCCTTCTATACCACTTATAGAAACTGTAAATACTCTACTTGCCTGCGATTTATTGAGAATTTTTAGCGTATACACATTCTCGATAAGGCCTTGATTTGTTTCTCGGTATAGGGAGTTTCTATCCTTTATAATATCTAGCTCAAGGGGGGCTCTTGAATAAATGTCAACGACTAACAGGCTGGTCATAATGAAGAGTACAAATGCGTAACCGACTAACTTGGGGCGTACTATTTTTGTAGTACCGCCACTTAATTGATGCTCCGAAGTAAAACTGATCAAGCCTTTTTCATAACCCATTTTGTCCATCACGCCATTACATGCATCAACACAGGCGCCGCAGTTGATACATTCGTATTGCAAGCCGTTGCGTATATCAATGCCGGTTGGGCAAACTTGGACGCATAAATTACAGTCTATGCAATCGCCAAGGCCTTTTTCGGCCAGTTGCTCTTTACTGACTTTCCTAGAGCGAGGTCCCCTTTGTTCGCCTCGTTCGGGGTTGTATGCAACGGTAAACGTGTCCTTGTCGAACATGGCAGATTGAAAGCGTGCGTATGGGCACATGTGGGTACACATAATTTCGCGCATGTAACCGGCATTGCCATAGGTACATACAGTAAAGAAAATGATTGAGAAGCCTGCCCAGAAGCCAACATGTAAAGTAAAGAAATCGATGAACAGTTGGTCAATAGGACTAAAGTAGCCAACAAAGGTAATAGAGGTAAGTAGCGCAACAAGTATCCATGCGAAGTGTTTTAAGAATTTTCGAGTGAATTTATCGAGATCCATTTTGCGCTGATCAAGCTTCATTCGTTTATTTCTACTGCCCTCTATTTTTTCTTCAAACCAGATATAAATGAAGGTCCAAGTTGTTTGTGGGCACATAAAACCGCACCAAACACGACCGGCAAAAGTGGTCACGAAAAATAAGGCGAATGCAGATACGATGAAAATATAAGCCAATATTGTGAGATCTTGTGGCCATAGCGTCATGGCGAAAATGCTGAAGCGCTGTTCGCCGATGTCAAATAGCACTGCCTGCGAGCCCTTATATTGAATCCAAGGGATAATAGCAAAGATGCCCAGAAAGATGAGGCCAAAAAAGCGCCTAATATTTTCCAACATACCCTCCACGGCTCTCACATATATGCGGTTTCTCGCCGAGTAGGTATTGGCGTCACTGGCCTGTTTTGGCTTGTGGATCTTAACCGGTGTGACATCTTTGATTTTAATTTTTTCGGTCATTGAAGACTCCGATAAATGCAGAAGAACAGCCTCTCGACTTATATTCGGAGTATATCAAGTTGTTGATAGAAAATGTTATTTGAGATCAAGATAATGCCTTTTCTGATCGTAAAGTCTACGCTTTAGTTATTTTTATTATACCTTTCGCCACTAAAGCTAAGCCGAGAGCAGTTAGAAATATACGAGTGTATTGCCCATAATCATTGTATTTGTCGTATAATTACCTATGATTAGAGCTATAGATATGCGTATATTTTTGCAAACCATAAAGGAACAATTAGAAGCATGTGGCGTACTTTTGTCATCATTATTGAAATTGCTATTCTCATCATTGTGTTGAGAACCTCCTTTGTGCAATATTTTTTATCAGATATTCAGCAAACAGTATCCGGATGGATCGAAGCCGTAGTAGAAATCCCTGAGCAACAAACACTGGCAAATTTGCGAGAAAAATTTTTTTACAACAATATGTCTCTGCAATCTCATCAAACCGACTACATAATTGGGGTGACGTCGTCAAAAGAAGAGCTTCTCGATTTCAAAAAGCGCTATTGCGACGGCAATGATAAAAATCCTTTTATATACGGAACTAACCTTCGACGTTTTTGTCATCATATAGATGAAGTTAAGTTTATAGACGGGCCGAGCTTGTAAAATCTGTATTGTTTTGGCTAAATCTTTGGGAAGAGTACTGAGCAGAAGCACAGAAGCACAGAAACACAGTTCATACAAAGTAGATACTTATCCATCGTAGTCAACGCGGAATATTGAATGCTCCACATCGTGCGGGCTTCATCTGGCAGATACATCGATAGTAAGTCGAGCATTTCATCATTAATCCACAGTGTTAAATCACCGGAGGCAACACATGAATCGTATCAAGCAGTTTTTAATCGCAAATGCGATGATTATCCCCTCGATTGTAAGCTTTGACCTTATGGCTGAAGATAAACCTTCAGAAGTCGCGCTCGAAAAAGAAGAGCGTGTCAGTATTGATTGGGTTGAACCCAAAAAATATAGAGATGTGCGCAGCCCGAATATGTCTCGTAAACGTTTCCGTGAACAAGTGTTTAATGATTTGCATGAATTCTTCAATGAACTTGCTACAGAACTTCCTGAAGGGAAAAGGTTAGCGCTGACTGTAACCAATGTTGATTTGGCCGGCACAGTGCAAGTACCGTCACAGATTGGCATAGGAGGTTCGCTTAATTTTGATCGAGGTTTTGACGAATATCGAGTGTTGAGAGATGTCGACATTCCTCGTTTAAACTTCAGCTACACATTACTTGACGCTGATGGTAATGAGTTAAAGAGTGAGACCGTTAAGCTTAAAGACATGAACTATTTACGTAATGCTTCCATTCGGCGTAGCAGCGAATCTTTGCGTTATGAGAAGCAAATGATAGAGAAGTGGTTTGAGCGTACATTTTTTAAACAGTCTTGAGTTAATATAAATAGTTCTAGGTATTTTCAAAACGAAAAATCCAATAAAAACGGTGCTTTACAAGTGCCGTTTTTTTGTTTGCGAAAGAGGTAGGATCTGTCACATTTTTGTAGTAATTTAGCTATACCATCGTATAGGAAAAAATACCTAACAGTTCTAGCGATAGAATTATAAAACACACGGACAGAAACTCATGAAAATCAAAACCTTAAGTGCCCTTCTGCTAGGCTCTATGAGCTTTGCATCAAGTGCTGACGTATTCATATCAGAATATATAGAGGGCTCGAGCAATAATAAAGCGGTTGAAATATACAATAATAGCGGCACCGCTGTTGAGCTAGGTAATTATCAATTACTTATATATGCTAATGGTGGAGAAAACGCGGGCACCACAATTAATTTGTCCGGTTCATTAGATGCATATAGCACTTATGTTATTGCTGACAATGACTCTGCCGATGCTATCCTTACGCAAGCTCAAATTTTATCTAACTCAAGCTTCTACAATGGCGATGACTATCTTGAGCTTGTGGTTCAAGACGATGCTGGAAATCGTGTTGTTTTAGATACTGTTGGCCAATATCTTGTTGACCCAGGTAGTGCTTACTCGACTACCGTAGAGGGTGTTTTTTATTCTACTCAAAATAGAACATTGGTGCGTCGTAGTAATATCACAATGGGTGATACTGACGGTACTAACGAATTTGACCCAAGTGTTGAATGGGACGTGTTTCCGCAAGACGATTTTTCAAATTTAGGAAGCCACAGTACCGTGGACAGTCCAGATGGCGGCTCTGATGGTAATTCTGAGGGTGGCTCTGAGGGTGGCTCTGACAGCGGTTCAGAAGGTAGCGATAATAACGATGGAAGTGTAAGCGGTGATGTTTGCACAGGCTGCCCTGACTTGTTCCAATTCAAAGACCCAGCAACATTTGATGCGTCAGTTTACTACGCAAGCGTTAACGCGCTAATTAGTTCAGGTAGCGCTACGCCAGCTCAAATAAAAGCCGCATTGAGTGAGGTGATCTCTACTGATATAACCCGTTTATCTTATTCCGAAGTCTGGACAGCGATGACGGTAACTGATGAAGATCCATCAAATAGAGACAACGTTATATTACTTTACTCTGGCCGCTCCATTCCGAAGGCGTCGAATGGCAGTGGAAGCGTAGCATCTAGTGATGGTGATAACTGGAACCGCGAACATACATGGGCTAAAAGCCATGGCTTCCCAGACCAAAATGATGAGCCTTACACCGACATTCATCATCTTCGCCCAACTGATATTTCAGTAAATGCAGCCCGCGGTAATCTTGATTTTGATGAGAGTGATGCCCCGTTAACAGAAGCGCAAATTACGCGAGAGTCTGATCCTGAATTACGCGCTGCAATATTGGCAGCAACTGCAGCAAACTTTGTTGACGCTGACTCCTTCGAGCCACGCGCTGAAGTAAAAGGTGATGTTGCCCGCATGATGTTATACATGGACACACGCTACGAAGCTGGTGGTTCATACACCGACCTGGTATTAGTAAATAGAATTACCTCGACCGGCACGCCGACTCTAGGCAAATTGTGCACCTTATTAAACTGGCACTACGGTGACCCAGTGAGTGATTTTGAACTAAACCGTAACGAGCGTATTTATCAGTATCAAGGTAACCGAAATCCTTTCATTGATAACCCGCAATTAGTGGATGAGATTTATTCACTTGAAACCTGTTCTGATGTCACTGATGGCGGTGATACAGGCGGCTCTGATAATGGTGACGGGTCAGACAACGGCGGCTCCGATAACGGCGACGGCTCTGATAATGGTTCTGGTGAAGAAACAGACAATGGTAACAGTAGCAATGCGCCAATGCTTATTTCTGCGATTTTTGATGCAACGCTTCCCGGCGGCGTACCAAAAGGCATAGAAGTGTTTGTGACTCAAGATATCCCAGACTTATCGGTCTGCGGTATTGATCGCGGCTCAAATGGTAACCTTCCTGATGGTTCTGTTTATAGCATTGATATAGGCGGCGACAATTCAGCTAAACAAGGTGACTTCCTCTACTTTGCATCTGATATCGAGAACTTTAGTGCTTACTTTGGTTTTGCGCCAAACGGTGTTACCGGTGAACTCAATAATAATGGCGATGATGTAGTACAACTTGTTTGTAATGGTAGCGTGGCCGACACTTACGGTGTTCCTGGTGTAGATGGTAGTGGTGAAGTTTGGGAGTATACTGATGGCTTTGCATACCGTGTTAATGATTCTAGCCCCAGTGCTACTTTTGACTCAGCGCAATGGAGCATTAGTGGGCGTGATGCTCTTGATAACATCACTGCTAACGACTTAATTCCATTAGCATCATTTACCCGCACCGCAGGTGGCCTGATTATTTCAGAATATGTTGAAGGGTCTAGTTTTAACAAAATTCTTGAAATCGCAAACCTTACCGGCAGCGATGTAGACTTAAGTGAATACAGCATACGTGTTTATGCGAACGGTAATCCTGCAATAACAGGTGAGAGCCAGCTCGAAGGTATATTAGCCGCAAACTCAGTATTCGTTATTTCTAACCCTGTAGCAGATATCGCCGGAACAGATGTGGTCGATATGGTGTCATCAATACTAAGCTTTAATGGTGATGATGCCGTGGCTTTGGCTGATGCAAATGGCAACATCGACGTGATTGGTCAAATTGGCGTTAGAACGGTTTGGGGCTCAGGTGATATCAGAACTCAAAACGATACTATTCGCAGAAAGTTGAGTGTGACTGTTGGTGATAGTGACGGAAGTGATGAGTTTGACCCAGCTGTTGAATGGGACGGTTTTCCTCAAAATGATACCAGTGATATCGGCTTTTATGCAGGTTTCCCAGATGGTGGCAATGGCGACGGCGGTGACGGATCTGGCGAACAAACAGATGAAGAGCTACTCGGTTTCTGTTTCGATGATGCAACACGCATTCATGCTGTGCAAGGTGAAGGAGAGTCTTCGCCATTAATCGGTCAACAAGTGGTTGTTGAAGGCGTTGTTACTTTAGTTACACCGTCGCTGAATGGCTTCTTCATGCAGGAAGAGGACACTGACGTAGATAATAACCCACTCACTTCTGAAGGTGTTTTTGTTTTCACTTCCTTTGAGGGTGTAGAGCTTCAAAGTGGCGATGTTATACGTGTGCTAGGTACTGTTGATGAAAACTTTGATAGAACGCAAATAAATGCAACGCTCTTGTCTGCTTCTTGTACAAGTGACCTAGCAAGCGCAAGTGAAGTAACGCTGCCACTAGGCCCTGAAGAAAGCCTAGAATCAGTAGAGAACATGCTCATAACTAGTGCGCAAGAATGGTTTGTGACCGACTTAAGCAATTACGGGCGTTTTGGTGAGCTCGCTTTGTCTAGTGAAGTGAAATACAGCCCAACCCATCTATTTGCTGCAGATAGCGCAGAGGCGGCAGAGCTCAACGACAAGAACCAACGCAATCGTATTGTTCTTGACGATTTGCTTAACGGCACGGCTCAAGAACTTGTCTATCCTGTTGGTGGTTTTGATGCAAGTAACCCCGTGCGCATCGGCGATTCTTTTGTTAGCGTGACAGGTGTGCTCGATTATGGTTTTAATAATTATAGAATTCGTCCTGTTGATAGCTTAACGCTTGAGCAAAATAACCCGAGACAAGAAGCTCCAGAACTTGAAGAAGGTAACCTGAAGGTAGCTAGCTTCAATGTTCTTAACCTATTCAATGGTGATGGCACGGGCAATGGCTTCCCAACGGCTCGTGGCGCTGGAACTTTTGAAGAGTATCAATTACAACTGCAGAAAATCACCAATGCAATTATTGCGATTGACGCTGATGTAATCGGCTTAATGGAAATTGAAAATGATGGTTTCGATGAGCTCAGTTCGATTGCTCAACTGGTTGACAATATCAATTCTACCTTAGGTGGCGATGTCTATAGCTTCGTGAATGCAGGTGAGCCTCAAGGTACTGATGAAATTTCAGTTGGTCTGTTGTACAAAACGTCGACAGTGAGCCTTGATGGCGCATTGAAAGTGTTGACCTCAGACAACTCGATACTTGATGAGAATGGTGCGCCATTATTCGATACTAGTTTAAATCGACCGTCTTTTGCCCAAGCTTTCACATTGAACGAGAGCGACAAAGCCTTCGTTGTCAACGTTAACCACTTGAAGTCAAAAGGGTTTAGCAGTCGCTGTAATCAACCTAACGATAGCGACACGCTAGCTGGTAACTGCAATGTAACGCGTGATAGAGCGGCTCAAGCACTCAACGTGTGGTTGGCTGAGCAGTATCAGGACACACCCATTATGATAATTGGTGATCTAAATGCTTATGCGAAAGAAGATCCGATTCAAACTTTGTTGAATGCTGGTTTCAAAGATGTAGCGCGTGAACTAGATGGCCCGTTGGCTTATAGCTATCGTTTTGCTGGGCAACTTGGTTCATTAGACTATGCATTAGCAAACGAAGCTGCGTTTGAACTCGTCGTTGACGTTACCGAATGGCATATTAACGCAGATGAGTATGCTGGCTTAGATTACAGCCTTGGTTTCCCACGTTCTAGCGCCGACAAGCCAGCGAGCTTCTTGAGTGAAAACGTTTATCGCTCGTCAGACCATGATCCTGTTATTGTGAGCCTACTCTTAGAAGCTGACCCAGCGATATTTGGCGATGTTAATGCTGATGGCGTTGTGAACTTTAGAGATTACATTGAAATCATACGTGCTTTTGGTGCTAGAGAAGGCAGCGGTCGCTACAATGCTGCAGCCGACCTCGACAATAGCGGCCGTATAAGCTTCCGCGATGTTTACATTTGGTGGCTTGCGTATTTATTCAATAGATAAGCTTTAGCTAACAATACATAAATCAAGCCAGCCTCATTATATGACGCTGGCTTTTTTGTGACTCTCAGCTTTAATTATGTGCAATGACATTTTGTAGAAAGGGAGCTAGTGTGACACCCGCTGTTAATATTTTGAAAAAACAAAAACAGACCTATGAATTATTGCAGTACGAGCATGAAGCTGGGGCGGAAAGTTATGCGAGTGAGGCCGCTGAAAAACTGAATTTGCCCGTTCAAGCGGTATTTAAAACCTTGTTAGTTGAGCTTGATACTGACGAATTAGTTGTTGCCTTGTTACCCGCAGATAGTAAGCTAAGCATGAAGAAACTAGCCAAAGCTTGTGGCGTGAAAAAAGCAAAGATGGCTGATGCTCAAAAAGTACAAAAAGTAACGGGTTATGTACTTGGCGGTGTATCACCTTTTGGGCAGAAGCGACGACTTAATACAATCATAGATAGCAGTGCTCAAAACCAATCACGAATATTTGTTAGCGGTGGTCGTCGGGGGCTTGAAATTGCGGTTACAGCACAAGTTATCGAACGGCTATTAAATGCAAGCTTTATTGATTTAAAGGCGCTCTAAAAAGCTGTGGTAAAGGAAGACAGAGATGAATATAGAGATTAAAAGAGTAGACTATTCCGATAAGGCACAAGCTGCGGATCTACTTCATTTACTAAATGATTATGCCCAAGATCCAATGGGCGGCGCACAAGCATTATCGGATAACACAATGGCAGGCTTAATTGACGCACTTAAAAGCCGTAGCTTTATGTTTTCGCTTATCTGCTATGTTGATGACGAAGCCGCAGCGTTCACTAATTGTATTGAAAGTTTCTCTACTTTTAAGTGCAAACCCCTTATCAATATTCATGATTTTGCTGTTAAGAAGACATTTCGAGGCTTGAATCTGAGCCAACGATTGCTGGCTGAAGTTGAGCTTATTGCCAAGGAAATGGGTTGCTGCAAGCTCACCTTAGAAGTTTTAGAGGGTAACCTCGCAGCAAAAAACGCTTACTTGAAAGCCGGTTTTAGTGCCTACGAGCTTGATCC
The DNA here is from genome assembly GCF_015595035.1 of Marinibium conchae. Classification (GTDB taxonomy): domain Bacteria; phylum Pseudomonadota; class Gammaproteobacteria; order Enterobacterales; family Alteromonadaceae; genus Glaciecola. The sequence continues at coordinate 164,605 of NZ_JADNRN010000001.1, forward strand.
TGAAATGGGGAGCGCGTTATTTTGGGAAAAGCCTCTTCTAACGGAGTGTTAATATGAGCATAAAGTTTAGCGCTCAAGAGAAAGAGATACTGATACATAAGTTACAAGCCTATATGAGCAAAGAACTCGATTTCGAACTTGGGCAATTTGACGGCGACTTTTTGCTCGACTTCATCAGTGAAGAGATGGGCGCCTATTTCTACAATCGTGGTTTATATGATGCTAAGCTCAGAGTTGAAGAAAAAATTGCCCAAATCGATGAAGCCTTATACGAGATTGAACAGCCGACTAGCCTTCGTTAGCCTACTAAATCTGCTTATATCGATAAACCACATAACGCTGATATTCCTCGCCTGGGCGCAGAATATCATGCGCTAGCCCGTCGTGATTAATTGCATCTGGATAGCCTTGTGCTTCTAAGCATACGGCTGATTGTGGTTGTGCTAAGAAGTTCCCAGTATAAAGTTGCAGTCCTACATGATCTGATTCCACCGTCAGTTCAAGCCCGTTTTTTAGCGATTTAAGCGTGGCCATTTCACTTGAAGTTACCCTGTAACAGTGATCGTATACGCCTTCTTGTAATTTGCTAGCGAGGGTCGCAGTTTTAGTAAAGTCAAAGCGAGTATCTTTAACGGGTGTAAAGTCTCCTAGAGGAATACTTTGATCATCAACTTCCAAGTAGGCATCGCCTTGAATTTGAAGGCTGAGATTATGAATACTCGACTCGCCCATTGTAAAGTAAACGTGATTACACAAATTGATGGGTGTTGCTTTGCTACTTGTTGCTTTAAATTCAAATTTAAGCGCGTTATCCTCACTCAAGCTATAAATGATATCGACTGCAAGATCACCAGGAAAACCTTGGTCTCCGTCACCTGATAGTAAACTGAACTTAATTCGCGACTGAGTCGAGTCTACGCCGTCGCTTATCCATCGACGCTTTGAGAAACCATATTGTCCGCCATGGAGATTATTCGCGCCTTCGTTTGCGCTCAGTGTGAAGTGTTCGCCATCTAGGGTAAATTGGGCGCCAGAAATGCGGTTTGCGGTCCTTCCGCAAGTAGCTCCCATGTATGAGTCGTCGTTAATTATCGCTTCGTCAGAGTCATGGTTTTGAGTGGTTTCGACCAATTTACCCTCTCTATTAGGTACTTTGATAGAGAGTATTCTTGCGCCTAAGTCACAGAGTTCTACTTCCATGCCATTTTGGTTTTGTAAAGTGTATCGTTTCAAACTACTTGATGTCATTTATCTGTTCCGTCGGCGCTTATTGCCATTAAATAAGTGAAAATTAAACTAAATGGGAGGGAATACGCCCGTTTTTTTAACCGTTCCATAGGCAAAACTAGTATCTATTGACGCAATGCTGCCAATAGGGTGAAGTACTTTTCTTACAAAAACTTCGTAGGCCTGTAAATCCGCGACTACTATTTTTAATAAATAATCCGAAACTCCCGTCATGACATAGCACTCTAATACTTGTTCAGCAAATTCAATATGTTGCTCAAAATTTGAGACAATATCGGCGCTGTGTTTTTCTAGTTGTACGCGAGCAAAAACGGTAATAGGTAAGCCATAGGCTTGAGCATCTACCTCTACGCCATAGCTTTTTATAACGCCTTGTGACTCTAGGTTTCTTAGTCGACGTAAGCAAGGTGAGGGGCTTAAATTGACTTTATTGGCAAGTTCTTGGTTACTCATTCGCCCATCTGTTTGAAGCTCACGAATGATTTCTCTGTCTTTATTATCCATAGTGGTCTTACCTGAGTTGACTATATCATCCAAGATTTTGGCATATTATGCCAATATCGCTGTGAATTGATAGCTAAGAAACACGAATTCACCTCTTTTATAGGCATATAATGTGAAAAACGTGAATATGGCATTGAACTTACATGACAACTCAATCAACAAACTTCTCTACTTTAGCAATTCATTACGGCTACGATGCGCAAAAAAACGAAGGCTCTCTCACGCCTCCAATACACTTAAGCTCTACTTTCACTTTCGAAAGCGCCGAAGTGGGCGGTGAGATGTTTGCTGGGGAGAGAGAGGGTCACTTTTACTCACGAATTTCAAATCCGACGCTTGATATCTTAGAGAAAAGAATTGCGGCACTTGAAAACACCGAAGCCGGCCTTGCTTTGGCCTCTGGTATAGCCGCTATTTCTTCTACAATGTGGACACTGCTGCGTCCTGGCGATGAAATTATTGTCGATAAAACCCTGTATGGTTGTACATTTAGTTTCTTACATCATGGCTTGGCGAAATTTGGTATCAAAGTAACTCACGTCGACCTTTCTAGCATCGATGCGCTTAAAGCTGCGATATCAAATCAATGCAAAGTTGTTTATTTTGAAACACCGGCTAATCCTAACATGCGTTTGGTTGATATTAAGGCTGTGAGCGCCGTAGCACATGAGCTAGGTGCAACAGTTGTGGTGGATAACACTTATGCAACACCCTACCTTAGCCAACCCATTTCCTTGGGGGCTGATTTGGTCGTACATTCTGCTACCAAATACTTAGGCGGCCACGGTGATTTGGTTGCGGGCCTGATCGCTGGGCCAAAAGCAATCATCGACGAAATCCGTTTGTACGGAATGAAGGACATGACTGGAGCCTGCATGGCGCCTTTTAATGCGATGCTAGTTATGCGCGGCATGAAAACCTTAGCCTTAAGAATGGATAGGCATTGCAGCAGTGCAATGAGGGTGGCCAAAATGTTAGAGGCGCATCCCAGCGTTGAGAAGGTTTGTTACCCAGGTTTAAAGAGTTTTGCTCAACACGCTTTAGCTAAGGAGCAAATGTCAGATTTCGGCGGCATGATTACTTTTGAAGTAAAAGGTGGGGTAGAGGCTGGGATCAAAATGATGAACCAACTCACGATGATCCAACGAGCGGTATCTCTAGGTGATGCCGAAAGCTTAATACAACACCCAGCAAGTATGACTCACTCAACTTACACGCCTGAAGAAAGGGCTGAACACGGAATTAGTGATGGTCTAATTCGTTTGTCGGTAGGTTTGGAGGATGTAAGCGATATTCTTGATGATTTGCAGCGTGCGCTTGGTGCCGTATCGCAAAATGAATCAAGTTTGCTCGGACTTTCCTGATTGCCAAACCACGAGTGCAACGCCACCTAAAATACTCGCAGAGGCAATGATGAGTCGTAAAGTGATGCTCTCTTGAACCCAGATGAGACCACCTATTGTAGCAATTATCGGCACGGTCAGTTGTAAGGTGGCAGCTGATGCTGCCTTCAAACTTGGCAGTACGGCATACCATATCGCATAACCAAGGCCAGAAGTAATGGCACCAGACGCGATGGCTAACCCTAAACCGTGGGCGTCAATATGAAATTTGCCGATGGGTAGAACGAGCATTAAGACCAATAGAGCTAAACAATAGGGTAGTGCCCGCAAAAAATTTTCGGTGGTGGCTAGGGTTGGTTCACCAGCTGTTTTACCCTTGATAGAATAGACTCCCCAGGCAATACCAGAACACATCATCAATAACGCGCCAAACAATGGCGGTGCACTCAAACCTGGCAGTAATAAATAAACCAAACCTGCAATTGCGAAAATGAAGCCTGTCCATTGCAGCAGATTCAAACGGAGCCCTTTGAATATAGCTACCCCAAGCATGGTTATTTGAACGCTGGCGAATAGGATTAAAGCACCAGTGCCGGTTGCAAGGCTTATGTAAGCAAAAGAAAAAGCCGCTGCATAAATAAACAAGGAAAGACCACTCACCCAATCACTGTGCTTAAAATTCACACCTGACAAGCTCAGCTTGTTAGGCGTCAACAATAAGCAGATTATGCCTAGGGTAATCGCCCCGCTGACTATTCTAATGCTAGTGAAGGAAGTCGGGTCAATGCTCCCGCCCTCAAGAGCAAGCCTGCAGAGAACTGAATTCCCTGCAAAAGCTAGGAGCGCTAGGCTTGTCTTGAATACGAGGGTAAAGTTCAAGACTATACGTAATCGAACTGTTGATCTTGAAGTGCGAGTAAATCATCGGCAGCTGCAAGCACCACAGACTTATGTACATCTTTTCTCGGTAATAGGCGCTTAATAAAGAAGTTAGCTGTGTTTGCTTTACCTTCTTTAATAAGTTCATTCGACGAGTTAGCAGCAGTACTTGCCATGTCGAGCCACAAAATTCCCAATATACAATAGGCACTGTAGTGAAGGTAGTCAGTAGCCGCGCCAGCTACATTTTCAGGGCTAGCTCCCAATAAGTTAGTTGAAGTATCTCGCCACTCATTCAACAAGTCTTCAGCTTGCTGCTTACGCCCCGCGTCTGCCATTACTGCAATTCGGCTAGCAAGCAATTCAAGCGTTGCATTTAACATATCGCCGCCATCACGAGTGAGCTTTCTGCCAATGAGGTCAGCTGCCTGTATACCGTTGGTGCCTTCATATAGCTGGGCGATACGCGTATCTCGCACTAATTGCTCCATGCCCCATTCGCGCACATAACCATGACCACCATAAACTTGTATGCCGATGTTAGTCACCTCAGTTCCCATATCTGTCATGAACCCTTTACAAATAGGGGTAAGAAAGGCAATGACCTTTTTGGCTTTGTCGTGACGCTCATCGCTAGTATATTTTTCAACATCCATTTGATGTGCATAGAGCATAGATAATGCTCTGCAGCCTTCGGTAAGGGCTTTTTGAGTCAATAGCATTTTTTTCACGTCAGGCTGATGGATAATCGCATCGGCTTTGCTTTCAGGTTGCTGAACGCCCTGAGGTGCGCGAGACTGCATGCGTTCGCGCGCATATTGCAGTGCACCTTGGAACGAGGCTTCAGCTGCACCAAGACCTTGTAGGCCGACTTGGAATCTGGCGTCGTTCATCATAGTAAACATGCACGCTAAGCCTTTATTTTCCTCCCCTACGAGCCAACCCTTAGCTTCGTCATAGTTCATAACACAGGTAGGACTGGCCTTGATACCCATTTTCTTTTCAATACTTCCTACGCTTACTGCGTTGCGTTCAGCAGGTTGACCTTGCTCATCCAGCAGAAATTTGGGTACTAGAAATAGGCTGATACCACGAACACCAGGAGGTGCATCGGGCAAGCGCGCAAGTACCAGGTGTATGATGTTATCAGTCCAATCTTGATCGCCCCCAGTAATAAATATTTTATTGCCGGTAATGGTATACGAGCCATCTGCCTGCGGCAGGGCTTTTGTGTTCAATAGCGCTAAATCGGTGCCAGCGTGAGGTTCAGTAAGGTTCATGGTGCCTGTCCATTCTCCACTGATTAGCTTGGGTAAATAAGCTGTTTTGAGCTCTTCGCTAGCATGTTTATCGACTGCTAGTACCGCGCTTTCTGTCAGCATCGTTGTTAAGCGCCAACTTAGATTGGCAGAGTTAAGCATTTCATGAACGGGTACCGCTGCAGAATAGGGTAGGTCTTGGCCATCAAAGTCAGGGTTGCCAAGCATCGCATTCCAGCCGTTGGCTACGTATTCGTGGTAGGCCTCTGCAAATCCAGTTGGGGTAGATACTTGGCCATCAACGAGCTTACAACCCTCTTCGTCGCCTTCCCTGTTGAGGGGGGCAACCGCTTCTTCTGCAAACTTTGCACCTTGTGCAATTATTTCGTTAACGAGCTCAGCATCCATGCCCTCAGCACCAACGCTTTGATAGTGCTCGTCGATACCAAGCCAATCATTGAGAAGAAACTGAAAGTCTGCAATAGGGGCTTTGAACTGGGGCATATAAACTCCGATAAAATTAGTGGTTATCAAAAATTGAAATTTGCTAATGCTCTTAAAATTGCTTGCACTAAGCACATCGCAATTCTATGTATCATTCGCATTATTATTTGTCGTTAAAATACGCGAAAATCTCATAAATGGACGTATTTTGTACTGAAAAAGTGCATAAAGCTGCTATTTGTTAGATTCTACAAAACCTATCGCAACATAACCATCTCTATACATAATTAAATTATCTGGGTGTGTCCAATTATCGGTGCGAGTGTCAAAAGGATTAACGAAATGTATTTCAGCGACACTACTACTGGCCCAATCTGGTGGCTCCACCTTTACATCAAATGCATCAAAGCCACCTGATAGATGGCATTTAAATAAGTGTGTACCGTCCGGCGTAATACTCAAAAGCTGATCAACCTCAACATTGAAGCCGGTATTTTCCCACATTTGACGATGCGCTGTGCATTGTGCCGATTCGTTTGAAAGAGAATCACCAATTGCTAGGTCATATAGGCCAGTTGAGGCTCGTTCAAGCACGAGCAACGAGTTTTGTACTCTAATTAAACAAGCTGAGGGCCCTTGATAGTCTCCCTCAAAGGCATTTGATACTCTGCAAGTGGGCGATGGCGGAGGAACTTCAGAACAAGCGACCAAGCAAAAAGCGATGGCAATATAAAATAGTTTCAATCCGTATTTCTCTGTAATCAGTAAACAAAGCGCATGCTATAAACAGTACTGCTCAACTAGGTGTTAATCAAGTTATCTTGAGAATAAAAAAATAAAATGAGAACAAGCAAAATCAGGCACTTGAACTACACTTAGCGTATAAATCTGAGCAGCTTATATCGAAGTATTTGCTACATGCAGATAAGGCAATTAAACACTCATAGCAAGCGCATGAACGCCGCATCATAAGGCTCTGCCTTGCTGTATTAGATAGGACGTAAAATGACCAAATTTGTGAAAATCTCTCCTTTATTCATTGGGGCAATAGCATTGTTGGGTTTTGTAATATATCTCAACTTGCCTGCTCAAGAAGAAGATGCGCAGCAACGTGGCCGAGGGAGTACGCAGGTGGTTGTTGCTGAGGCGCAAAACCAAGCTTTCCCAATTGTTGTTGAGGCGCTAGGTACGGCAGTTGCTAACGAGTCTGTTAATTTGACGGCACAGCAAGCCGAGACCGTAAAAACGGTACTGTTTGAAGATGGTGATATCGTAGAAAAAGGACAGTTACTGATCGAGCTAAATGACCAACAAGAACGCGCAAGAGTGAACGAGCTTTCAATTAACTTAGCCGAAGCAAAGCGCCAATTAACAAGAATAAGAGATTTAGCAAAGCAAAATGTGGCATCCGAGCAGTTACTCGACGAGCAAATTGCCCGAGTCGATGCGATAAGCGCTCAAAAAGATGTTGCCGATGCGCAGTTGGCAGAATTGAAAGTCAGTGCGCCTTTTGCAGGACGTTTGGGCATTCGTCAAGTAAGTATAGGCTCTTTGGTTCGTCCGGGTGATCTTATTTCAACCCTTGATGATTTGAGTATTGTGAAAGTCGATTTTAGTATCTCAGAGCTTCATCTAGCTAGCGTTGCAACCGGACAAGCTATCGCAGCTTCTTCCATTGCCTATCCAGGAGAGCTATTTAAAGGCGAAATAAGCAGTATCGATTCTCGCATAGATCCTGTCACCCGAGCGATACAAGTGCGCGCGCAAATTCCAAACCCTGATTATCGTTTACGTCCTGGTATGCTATTGCAAATCAATGTAGAAAAACGAGTGGTAGATGCGCTTGTTATTCCCGAACAAGCATTAATTCCTGAAGGGGAATCACAATTTGTGTATCTTGTGGACGAGGAAGCTATTGCCCGCAAAACCAAAGTGAGAGTAGGCCAGCGAAAGCCAGGATGGGTGCAGATCCTTGATGGGCTAGATGAGGGCCAGAAAGTGGTCATTGAAGGTACGCTGAAAGTGAGAGATGGTGCGAAAGTTGAGCCCATTGCCGCCACTAAAACTGAGCAATAGGAGTCACTATGTTACTTTCAGATATATCGGTAAAGCGTCCGGTTTTTGCATCCGTTGTCAATCTTATCTTATTGGTGTTTGGTATTGTTGCCATTAGCTTTTTGTCGCTTCGAGAATATCCCGACATCGACCCTCCTATAGTATCGATTAATACGAACTATCCAGGGGCTTCGGCGGAAATTATTGAAACTCGTATTACACAACTCCTTGAAGACAGGATAAGCGGTATTGAAGGCATTAAGAATATTAATTCCTCTAGTCGTAATGGGCGCTCCAGTATCACAATAGAATTTAATCTGAGTCGTGATATTGATGCCGCTTCAAATGATGTGCGTGAGCGAGTGTCACGTGCTTTAAACAACTTACCCGACCAAGCGCTCCCTCCTGAAGTGTCAAAATCAAATAGCGATGAAGATGTTATCGTTTGGTACAACCTTCGCAGTACCAACCTTAATACCATGGAGTTAACCGATTATGCCGACCGTTTTATAGTTGACCGACTGTCAACTGCCGAAGGTGTTGCTAGAGTGCAAATTGGTGGCGGTCGTACCTATGCGATGAAGGTATGGCTTGATCGCAATGCGATGGCTGCACGTGGTATCACTGTGGGCGATATCGAGAGAGTAATTCGCTCTGAGAATGTCGAACTTCCAGCAGGCAGAGTGGAATCAAATGAGCGCGACTTTGATGTTCGAGTAGCCCGCTCCTTTCTTAGTCCTAAAGATTTTGCCAATCTTACAATTAAGGCTGGTATCGACGGTTTTTTGATTCGCCTGTCTGAAGTTGCCACCGTCGAACTTGCAGCAGAAGATGATGAAACTGATTTCCGTGGTGACGGCGTTAACATGATCGGACTTGGCATTGTCAAACAATCAAAAGCCAACACGCTGGAAGTTGCTCGTTCTGCGCGGGAAGCCATTAAAAGAATCGAAGCTACATTACCGTCAAACATTTATGTTGTGGCAAGTTACGATTCCTCCGTATTTATCGAAGAGTCCATTAATGAAGTTTACAACACCCTAGGCATTGCGATGTTCATGGTAATCGTGGTTATTTATCTCTTTTTAGGGAATGTCCGGGCCACTATCATTCCGGCGCTGACTGTTCCTGTTTCTTTGGTTGCCGCCTTTATCGTCATGTATATGTTAGGTTTCTCAATTAACCTTCTGACTCTACTTGCCTTAGTGTTGGCGATAGGCTTAGTCGTAGATGATGCTATTGTGGTGCTTGAGAATATTTATCGCCGTATAGAGCTCGGAGAGCCGCCTTTACTCGCTGCTTTTCGAGGCGCAAAAGAAGTTGGCTTTGCCGTAATCGCGACGACGCTAGTATTGATTTCAGTGTTTCTGCCATTAGTCTTTTTGGAAGGAAATATAGGCCGGCTGTTTACTGAATTTGCTATTGCGATAGCAGCAGCGGTTGCCTTTTCGAGTTTCACCGCACTCACCTTGTCGCCCATGTTAGCGTCGAAAATTCTTAAAAAACGCGAGCGTAGCTCAGGTTTTGGCCGCTGGGTTGATGTCAGCTTCAAAAAGTTGGAGTTGCGTTATTACAAGAGCTTAGGTACTACCATTAAACAACCTTTCATTATGTTGTTTATTGTCATTATAAGCATTGTTGCCCTGGTGCAATTACAAAGTAAGATTCCAGAAGAGTTTGTGCCCCGTGAAGACCGCGGTAACTTTTTTATCCTCATGCAAGCGCAAGAGGGAGCGAGTTATGAAAGTAATGCTAGAAATCTCAAAGTTATCGAAGATATCCTTCTGCCTTATAAGGAAGCAGGAGAGGCCAAGCGTATTTTAGTAAGAACCCCTGGCTTCGGTGGTACCGCCGGTATTGCGATTGTTGGTGCTGCGGATTGGGACACTCGCGAACGAGACACCTTCGCGCTAATGAATGAGATCAGCGGCAAGCTTTCTCAGATACCTGATGTAAGAGCTTTTGCTATTATGCGTTCAGCTTTAGGCGGAAGAGGGCTTGGGCGTCCTGTGCAATTTGTTTTGCAAGGAAATACCTATGAAGAGCTAATTTCTTGGCGGGACATCGTCATGGAGAAAGCCGCTGAAAACCCAAAATTATTGCGCCTAGATTCCGACTACAAAGAAACCTCTCCGCAATTGCTGGTTAATATCGACCGTGATAGAGCGGCTGACCTTGGTGTGTCAATTTCTGAGGTTGGTCGCACCTTAGAAACAATGCTGGGTCAACGTCGAGTATCTACTTACCTCGACAGAGGCCAAGAGTATGACGTTGTCATGGAGGGTAATGAAGCAGATTATCGAAGCCCTAACAGTATCGACAATATTTATGTACGTTCGGATCGAACGGGTGAGCTTATTCCCATGGATAACTTACTGAATATCTCTGAGCGTGCAACGTCTAACACACTTAATCGATACAACCGCATGCGCGCTATCACCATCAGCGCGAATTTAGCCGATGATTATACCGTCGGTGAAGCCCTCGCTTATCTTGAAAATATCGTCGCAACCGAATTGCCTGAAGGAGTATCCATTGACTACAAAGGGCAATCGCAACTCTACCAAGAGTCCGGTTCATCCTTCATCTTCATTTTTGCCTTAGCACTTGCCGTCACTTACCTAGTCTTAGCGGCGCAATTTGAGAGTTGGATCCATCCTTTAGTTATCATGTTAACCGTGCCGCTAGCGTTGGTGGGAGCCTATGTTGGGCTTTATTTCGCTGGCATGTCACTGAATATTTATAGTCAGATAGGCTTAGTTATGCTGATAGGCCTTGCCGCTAAAAATGGCATACTGATCGTTGAGTTTGCCAATCAATTACGCGACAGTGGTGTAGAGTTTGAAGAGGCCTTAAAAAAGGCATCTATGCTGCGTTTACGCCCTATAGTTATGACCGGTTTCACAACTGTTTTTAGCTCGTTGCCCTTAGTGTTAGCCTCTGGACCAGGTGCAGAATCCAGAGCGGTGATCGGGATGGTTATTTTTGCCGGTGTTCTTTTTTCAGCATTTATGACTTTGTTTATTGTGCCTACTGCTTATGCGTATCTTGCTCGTGGAACAGGCTCACCAGAAAAACGAACGAAGAAGTTAGAAGAGTTAGAAAAAGAACTGCCTTATGCTAAGGGAGAGCGTGAGCTTACGGTTAATGACCTTAGCAAAGCGGAGTAGACGAGCATTTACAAGCCTTTGTTAAGCTCATAGCAAAACTATCAGCATAAAAAAACTCGCTATTGGTTGAACCAAATAGCGAGTTTTTTATATTTTGTGCAAGAGCCCAAACAAGGGCTATAGTCACTCCAGCACTAGCGTACCGAACTAGTCGTCAAGAAAACTTTTAAGCTGTTCAGAGCGGCTAGGGTGGCGTAACTTACGCAAAGCCTTGGCTTCTATCTGACGTATACGCTCACGAGTCACATCGAACTGCTTACCTACTTCTTCCAAAGTGTGGTCGGTGTTCATGTCGATACCAAAACGCATTCTAAGGACTTTCGCTTCGCGGGCCGTTAAGCCTGCCAGTACTTCTTGAGTTGCATCCTTCAGACTACCGCCGGTTGCTGAATCAAGTGGTTGAACGATAGTACTATCTTCAATAAAGTCACCTAAGTGCGAATCTTCATCATCACCTATGGGAGTTTCCATCGAAATAGGCTCTTTCGCGATTTTTAGCACTTTGCGGATTTTGTCTTCAGGCATGATCATGCGTTCGGACAATTCCTCAGGTGTTGGCTCGCGTCCCATTTCTTGCAACATTTGACGAGAAATACGGTTAAGTTTATTTATTGTCTCGATCATGTGCACGGGAATACGTATTGTTCTTGCTTGGTCGGCAATTGAACGAGTGATTGCTTGACGTATCCACCATGTTGCGTAAGTTGAAAATTTATAACCACGACGGTACTCAAATTTATCAACTGCTTTCATCAGACCGATGTTACCTTCTTGAATCAAATCCAAGAATTGTAAACCACGGTTGGTGTATTTCTTAGCTATTGAAATTACCAAGCGAAGGTTGGCTTCAACCATTTCTTTCTTCGCCCTACGAGCCTTAGCTTCACCGATAGACATTCTTCGATTTATGTCTTTAATGTCAGGAATAACAAGCCCTGTTTCGGCTTCAACAGCATTCATTTTGCTTACGCTGCGCTCTATCTCTTCTTTAAATTCATGAAGCTTTTCTACGTAAGCAGCTTTGCTTTCAAGTAATTTGTATAGCCAGTCGGTACTTGTCTCATTGCCAGCAAAAGCCTTTATGAACTCTTTCTTAGGCATTTTAGCGTTAACAACGCAGTACTTCATTACAAGGCGTTCTTGAATTCTAACTCTGTCCATCATGCCGCGCATATTCTTAACCATGCGGTCAAATTGCTTGGGCACTAGGCGGAATTCTTTGAAAACTTCGCTAAGTTGATTGATTTCCTTGCGAGCTGCTTTGTGTGAGCGACCTTTCGACTCTATAACGTCGCGGGCTTTTGCATATTGCTCACGTAGGGCAGTAAACTTTTCTCGAGCAAGCTCAGGATCAACGCCTGTATCTTCTTCTTCCTCGTCTTCGTCATCGCTGTCGCCATCTTCGTCATCCAGCTCTTCTTCAGATAGCTCTGAGCCTATGTGCGTTGCTGTTGGAGCTACGTCTTGCTCGTTAGGATCAACGAAACCGATGATGATGTCACTGATACGAAGCTCTTCAGCTTCATACAGGTCCCATTGGTCAAGGAGGTATGTGATGGCTTCAGGATACTCTGCAACCGAGCATTGAACTTGGTTGATGCCGTCTTCAATGCGCTTGGCGATTTCAATTTCGCCCTCACGAGTAAGCAGTTCAACGGTGCCCATCTCGCGCATGTACATACGTACGGGGTCAGTGGTGCGACCGATTTCACTTTCAACAGTCGCGAGCGCTTGTGCAGCGGCCTCGGCAACATCTTCATCGGCTGTGGTTTCTTGCATGAGTAGTTCATCGGAGTCAGGTGCTGACTCTGAGACTTTAATACCCATGTCGTTTATCATTCGGATGATATCTTCTATTTGATCCGAATCTACGATGTCTGGAGGTAGGTGGTCGTTGACTTCTGCGAAGGTCAAGTAACCTTGCTCTTTACCTTTTGCAATCAGGAGTTTTATCTGGGACTGCTTGCTTTGCACAATATACCTTACATTTATTAGGAGTTGTTAAACGCGAATAAGTTTTATCCTATTGAAATATAACTTATTTTCAACCCGTTAAACGGTGCTGTGATTGTCTGCTTTACGAGTCAAGTTTGTGCTTGATTTTGTTTAGCTCACAACGTTCTTTATCTTAGCGTTTGCGAATTAGCTAGTATAACATCAACGCAGTTATTTTTACTATATATACTTGTTTACGAGTGTTGTGATAATCGGATTTATGTTGAAGCTCAAATAATCCTAATTGTCGTTAAGCTTTTCGCGCTTTTTGTTCATTAATCTGTGCAGCGAGTATCTCAACTCTCTATTTTAAACACCTATAATATGTATATCGACATTAGACCTTGATACTGCAGTGTTGTTTTGCGCTAATCAATTCAGTTTAGTCACCAAGAGATTTAGCTCTTGCTGTTCGTCATTGCTAAGCTCAGAGAACTTTGCTTTTGCCATTAGCTCATCAAGGCGAGCGCTAAAATGCCAATTTAGTAATTTTTTAAAGCAACCAAGATATTCGGCTTTCAAGTTCATTTCGCCAGAGAGTAAGTCGCTTTCTAATAATTGAGCCAAATGCTTGCTGTTGGGATGCTCTCTAAACGCCTCTAACACCATGCCGGTATTTGCTTTGGGATTTGCATAACAGTAGGCGTGTAAATCGATCAAAAGGGGAACACCAGGTATCGCTGTTTGTTGCAATAAACTGAGCTGTACATTTTTGCACTTTGAGGCAAGCTCTGGCGCATCGAGCAGTAAACGCAGCATCATTCGAAGTGGCGACTGCTTGATTTTTTTGGGGGCTTGATAATCAATTTTACGAGGGGCTCTGCGACTATTAGCGTTTTTTATATCTCTGGCTAAAGTCTCTTTCGCTTCTTCACCGAAGAGACGAGACAAATCAAGTAGTAATAGTTCACGTTGATTTTCTCCCTGAATTTGATTTATCAGCGGCAATGCTTCTGCTTTTAGGGCGGCTTTACCTTCATTAGAACTCACTGAATGACGTTGTAACAAGTTATCAAAGAAGAACTTGGAAAGTGGAACAGCATCGTTGAGTAAGGCCTCGAAAGCATCTTTGCCTATTTGCCTAACCATCGTATCGGGATCTTCGCCATCCGGCAGGAACAAGAACTTCATTGCTACGCCGTCCTTCAGAAACGGCAGTGCGTTTTCCAATGCGCGCCAAGCTGCCTCGCGGCCAGCCCTATCACCGTCATAACAACATACGATTTCGCTGGTAGATTTGAACATCGCCTGAATATGCTCAGGTGTTGTTGCTGTGCCCAAGGCCGCTACCGCATATTGAATATCAAACTGACTTAAGGCAACAACGTCCATGTAGCCTTCAACAACGAGTAAACGTTCAAGTTTACGATTGTTTTTTCGAGCTTGGTATAGCCCAAATAGCTCAAAGCCTTTATGGAAAATAGGGGTTTCGGGACTGTTCAAGTATTTGGGACCGTCATCTTCCATTACCCTGCCGCCGAAACCTACAACACGCCCACGTTTATCCCTAATAGGAAACATGACACGATTTCGAAAGAAGTCAAAACGACGTTTGTTGTCATTTTCTGAGATAAGCTTTAGCTCTAGCAGGCGTGACTGTTTGTGGTCATCTGTACCAAAGGTTTTAAGCACAGAGTCCCATTCAGGTGGTGCAAAGCCCATATCCCACGCTTTGACTACGTCACCACTTAAACCTCTTCCTTTAAGATAATCGATAACCTTGGGTGCTTGTGCATGATTCTTAAGTTGATGCTGAAAGAAGCGTGTTACCGACTCCATAAGCAAGTAATCTTGTTCTCGCTGGCTCTTTTGCTGGGCTGTCGGGGCAGGAGCTCCACCTTTTTCTCGCGGAACTTCCATGCCGTAGTTTTTGGCTAGCTCTTCGATTGCTTCGGGAAATTCAAGTCGATCAAACTCCATTAAGAAGCTAATGACATTGCCTTTGGCACCACAACCGAAGCAATAATAAAATTGTTTTTCCTGGCTAACAGAAAAGGAAGGACTCTTTTCGTTATGAAAGGGGCAGCACGCTTGGTGGTTTTTTCCTGCTTTTTTGAGCTTTACTCGCGAATCAATAATATCAACGATATCGCTACGAGCAACAAGGTCGTCAATAAAATCACGAGGAATGCGTCCGGCCATGGGTGTCCTTTTCAAGCACGAATAAGTATGAGCACAGTTAGGCGCTGAAGGGCCATTGTTCTGTGCTCAATAAATGAAACAAAGAGGCATGTAGCTTAGCTGATTTTTTGCTTAATTCAATTTTGCTTTGATGCTGGCACTGAGTGAGCCCATATCTGCTCTCCCTGTGACTTTTGGCTTTAACCAGCCCATTACTTTGCCCATATCTTGCATTGTCGCAGCGCCTGTTTCGGCCATCGCTTGGTCGATTAGCGCATTTATTTCGTCTTGAGTGAGGGCTTGTGGTAAGAAGCCTTGAAGAACTGCGATTTCAGCTTCTTCAACGTCAACTAAATCTTGGCGATTCGCTGCCTTGAATTGAGTGATTGATTCGTTACGTTGCTTTACCATTTTCGTGATAATGGCTAGTACATCGGTATCGTTAAGCTCTATGCGCTCATCAACTTCTCGCTGTTTCACAGCCGCCAAAGCCATTCTTAGTGTTTTTAGTGTGTCTTTGTCTTTAGCGCGCATTGCGTTTTTTTGCGCTTCTTTTAGCGATTCAAGTAATGTCATTACACTTTCCTTTTTACAAAACAAAAACGGGCGCCATAAGACGCCCGTTTAGAATAGAGTTGGCTGTTAGCCTGTCAAGTTGTGCTTAGTACAACTTGATACGACGTGCGTTTTCGCGAGCTAACTTTTTCATGTGACGCTTTTTAGCAGCAGCTTTCTTGCGCTTGCGTTCCCAAGTTGGCTTTTCGAAAAATTCGCGACGGCGAACTTCAGATAGTACACCAGCTTTCTCACATGAGCGTTTGAAGCGTCTTAGCGCGATATCAAACGGTTCGTTATCTCTTACTTTCACGATTGGCATTAATTCATCACCTTAGATGTCTAATCTTCCAGGCATGTATTTTTACCCGGGCTTAAAAAATGGTGCGGAATACTAAAACTTTTAGGCTTGGTTGTAAAGCGCTTTAGTACAAAAATATTCACTTTTGTTGGTTTTCCGACAGCGGTGCGCAGTATATACTAGCTCCGCTTTGAATGCACCGAGATCACGCAATTAAATCCTATGTTTTTGCTATTTTTTTTAGGTGCACTTTTAAGTGCTTGAAATTCTTGCGAACTCGTGACGAATTTTCTCTAAAGCTACTTATTTATTGCTATTATTCGCAAACCAACACTGTTATTGATAAGGCCATATATGAAAATCCTAGGCATTGAAACTTCTTGCGACGAAACAGGTATTGCTATTTATGATACAAATGAGGGTTTGCTGGCTCATGAGTTATATAGCCAAGTGAAGTTGCACGCCGATTATGGTGGTGTGGTGCCTGAACTAGCGTCAAGAGATCATGTTCGTAAAATAGTCCCGTTGGTTAAGCGGACCATAGCGGCGGCTAAACTACACTCTGATGATATTGATGGCATAGCTTACACTCGAGGCCCAGGCTTAGTTGGGGCCTTGTTAGTCGGCTCATCGGTAGGGCGTAGCCTTGCGTATGCTTGGGATATTCCTGCGGTGGGAGTGCATCACATGGAGGGACACCTTTTAGCACCGATGCTAGATGATAATCCGCCCGATTTTCCTTTTATTGCCTTATTAGTCTCCGGCGGGCACAGCATGATAGTTGATGTGCAGGGGATTGGGCAGTATGAAGTTCTAGGTGAATCTCTTGATGACGCTGCTGGAGAGGCCTTCGATAAAACTGCGAAGCTGCTCGGTTTAGACTATCCGGGGGGGCCGCTATTAGCGAAGCTTGCGGAAAAAGGCGAGGCTGGACACTACCAATTCCCACGACCGATGACCTCACGTCCAGGCCTTGATATGAGTTTTAGTGGTTTGAAAACCTTTGCTGCAAACACCATTTCAGCTTGTGACGGCAGCGAGCAAGCAAAAGCAAATATCGCTTTCGCCTTTCAAGAGGCAGTGGTAGATACACTATTAATTAAATGCCAAAGGGCGCTTAAGCAAACTAAACAAAAACGCTTGGTGATTGCCGGCGGCGTAAGTGCGAATAAACAACTTCGAGCATCGCTCCAAGACTTGAGTAAACGAAAGGGAATTGAAGTGTATTATCCAGCTTTTGAGTATTGCACTGATAATGGTGCCATGATTGCATACGCTGGCGCGCAAAGGTTAATGGCTGGGGAAAGAATTGGTTTGAATGCCAAAGCAATGCCCCGTTGGCCTTTAGATTCTTTATCGGCTATTTGAGTGGGCTATCACGCTATCAATAGTAGGCAGAACTACTACTCGTTTGCCTTACCTTTTTTCCAAACTTTGCTTTCCTCACCTCTGTATAAACGTCGAATATTAGCGCGGTGTTTGAATATGATGAGCACTGAGAGCATGATTACCGCATAGGTATATTCTGGTTTAAAAAGATAAGTATAAAGCGGCGCGAAACTGACTGTTACGATGGCCGCTAGCGAAGAGTAGCCACATAGCAGTATTACGATAAGCCAAGTGCCAAACAAATAGGCAGCCAAACTGTAACCCATTGAAATTAAACAGCCTAAAGCTGTCGCGACTCCTTTACCGCCAGAAAAACCAAAGAAAACCGGGTACATATGGCCCAAACAAGCGCAAATAGCAACTAGCCCCAGTTCTAGTTCACCAAGCCCAAGTAAAAATGCTACATATACGCCCACTGTACCTTTTAATACGTCAAAAATTAATACTAAGGCCGCGGCAACGGGGCCGGCGATACGTAAAACATTGGTTGCCCCTGGGTTTCCCGAACCTTGACGTCGAGGATCACCTTTGCCAAATAAGAAACTGACAACTATGGCACTTGAGACTGAACCCAAAAGATAGGCAGCAAGCATCATCATCACAGTGAATGAAATCATATACTTGGGCCCTGTCTTGCGGTTACAATTACCCTAGACTACTAAAAGATATAAATAATCGCTAGGCGATAACGTGGAAACAATGGATTTAGTAAAAATACAAGGCCTCAGCGTTCAGGCCCTTATCGGCGTTTATGACTTTGAGCGCCACGCCAAACAACGTTTATTACTTGATGTTGAGATGCAAACAAGTTTGCAAGCGGCTGCTGAATCAGATGATGTTAACGACACCATCGATTACGGTAAGGTGGCTGAACGTTTAGATGAAATTGCACAATCATCATCGTACTACCTGCTTGAAGCATTGGCTAAGGAAATGATAGAGAGCATACTTGCCGAATTTAAGCCATATTCGATAAGACTTACCGTTAATAAACCCGATATTCTGAAGAATGCTGAGAATGTTGCCATTTCTATTTACCGAGAGCGTGAGTAGTGAGTCACTTTATTTTGATCAGTGTGGGCTCCAATATCGACAAAGAGAAACACACAACAGCGGGTTTAAATGAACTTGAGCTCGCCTTCGGAGAGTTGGGGCTATCGCCTATTTATGAGAGTGAGTCGGTAGGTTTTACTGGTGCAAGCTTTTTTAATTTAGTTGTGTCGGCAAGCACCGACATGAGTGTGGATGAAGTTTGTCGCGTATTAAAAAAAATTGAAGATAATAATGGCAGGGTGCGTGGAGCCAAAAAGTTTGCTTCACGTACCCTCGATCTCGACTTGCTAACTTATGATGAAGTCGTAAGCCAAGAGCCGATCGTTTTGCCCAGAGAAGAGATTTTATACAATGCATTTGTGCTTCAGCCTCTGGCTGATTTAGTGCCTACCCACAAACACCCCATTGTGAAAAAAGACTACCGCAGCCTATGGGCTGACTACGATAAACAAAAACAGAACCTTTGGGTTGCTGATTACACATGGAGTTCTACGCAATCATGACTTGGTTCGAAATTATTATATTGGCAATTATTCAGGGGCTTACTGAGTTTTTGCCGATTTCCAGTTCCGCTCATTTGATACTGCCGGCTGAAGTTCTGGGTTGGCGAAATCAAGGCTTGGCTTTTGATGTTGCGGTGCATGTTGGGAGTTTGCTTGCTGTTATTATTTATTTTCGCAACGACATTGCGAAGCTCACAGTGGGTTGGTTTTCACATGGCTTCAGCAAACAACAAACAACAGAGAGCAAACTTGCCTGGTGGGTGGTGATTGCGACCATTCCTGGCGTTATTTTTGGTTATTTAATGAAAGATTGGATAGCACTCAACGCCAGAACTGCATTAGTTATTGCAATTACTACCATTGTTTTCGGTTTGTTGCTTTGGTACGCCGATGTCAAGGCAAAGCAAACAAAAAGTATAGAAAAAATAGGCTTAAAAGAGACGGTTATTATCGGTTTAGCACAAGCTGTTGCCATCATTCCAGGTACCTCGCGTTCTGGTATCACAATGACGGCAGGCCTCATGATGGGCCTCGATCGTGAGAGTACCGCGCGCTTTTCTTTTCTACTTTCTATTCCTATTATATTGGGAGCGGGTTTATTTTCGGTCTTAGACCTGTTAGAAAATGTCGCTAAAGTCAGTTGGATGGAACTTGTGTATGGCGCCGCTTTCTCTTTTGTAGCAGCCTATTTGTGCATTTTCCTTTTTTTGAGCTGGATCTCTAAAATTGGTATGTTGCCATTTGTTATTTACAGACTGGTGTTAGGTTTCGTATTGTTATACATAGTTTTGGGTTAATTTATATACGCAATATAATCGATAGTTTACGAGAAGGACTGCTACTATGAATGACGTTAATGTAGTACCAACAGATACTATTTTTACAAAAATTATAAATAAAGAGATTCCGGCCGATATACTGTTTGAAGACGAGCGTGTATTAGCATTTAAGGATATCAGTCCACAGGCACCGGTGCATTTTCTCGTTATTCCTAAAAAGGCGATAGCGACGACTAATGACATCGCTGAAGAGGACGAGGCAACAGTTGGTTACATGCATAGGGTTGCCGCGAAAGTCGCAAATGACTTAGGGGTTGCACAAAGCGGTTATAGAACGGTAATGAATTGTAACGAGCACGGCGGGCAAACTGTGTATCATATTCATTTGCATGTATTAGCTGGAAAAGCGCTAGGATGGCCGCCTTATCAAGAGCGCCTGAAAAAGTAAATAACGATTTACCATGTTGGCAACGGCAATTTAGTTGCGATACAAAAATTAAAATTAAGGTTTCATTTACATGTCTACTCAAAATGCACTGTTAACAATACTAGTTGAAAAAATTAATAACGATACCCTGGTTTTACCAACACTTCCTGCTATTGCTCTGAAGGTCCGAAAGTCGGCAGATGATCCCAATATCAACCTAAATGGCATGGCTGAGGTCGTTGGCCAAGACCCATCACTCAGTGCGCGCATGATAAAAATATCAAATAGTGCTTATCTTGGCCGAACGGTAAAGGTAACTTCAACTACCCAAGCGGTTACTCGTATTGGTCTTAATCAAGTGAAAAATATCGCCACTGCGCTTGCAATGGAGCAACTATTCGTGTCAAAGAACGCCATCGTTAAGAAGTATATGGCTAGAATGTGGACAGACACGATTGAGATAGTGGCGAACGCTATGGCGGCGGCACAAACATTTCAGCAAAGCACGGGGAAAAAAGACTTGAGTCTCGACACTATTACCTTGTCTGCTTTGGTAGCTAATATTGGTGCATTGCCTGTACTCACTGAAGCAGAGAGACACGACAGCGTATTTGCTAATCCGACTTTCTTAGATGTCGCCATTGAAAAACTATCTGGTCGAATTGGGGGCAGCATCATGCGTGAATGGCAGTTCAATGATGTATTTATTCAATGCGCTGAGCATTGGAGAAACCTAGAGTTTTCTGAAGCGGGTATTACTTACATTGATTTTGTAAGGATCGGCGCCGCATTGGCTAATCAAGCTGATAATGGTGATGAAATTCTTACTCAGGCCATGGAGAAAGGAATTTTCAAAGAACTTGACGAATACCACACGCCAGAGTTTGCAGAAATGAGAGACAACGCGAAAGCTATTTTTGCCTAAGCTTTAATAAGGCCACAGTTGGAAGAGCCCGGTAGAGTTTGCAAACTCACCGGGCTTTTTTGTGTGCGCAATCAATTTTTCATCGCTACTCATGACAATATGCTCTTACGAGGACACACCAAATTCTGATGAGAAATGTTTGTAAGGACTCTGCAATGCCATTATCAACAATTCAAAAGCTACAAAATGCGATATTCTAATGGAATGCTGAAATGTGACTGTCTCTGATTAGCCCATGGAACGGCTACAATGCCTATGGCATTACAAACATTGAAAGCAACTATAAGTAGCTTGATAAAAACTAGAAAGTAGGGTTTTTCGTGCACCGAGTACGATGGCTGATTCGCTGGTTGCCAAGAGCAATATAGCTGCCCTTGGCAAATCAGGATTTACTGGGAACGATCCTGTTCCAAATTCGTAATGTAGGCATGCTTGCCAACATCACTATAAGCTTTATAAAGCTACTGTTCTTCCTTCAAAACGTTTGATAAATGATTCGATAGTGCGGCCATTACAAATAATGTTTGGGCTACTCAAGTCATGTTTTTCAAGGGCTGCGTCAACACCAATTAGGACTGCATCGCGGCATACTTTTGATTCAGTCGCTTCATCAGTGATGAACTTCACTTTAGTAATTTTTTCAGGTGTTACTGGTGTCGTTTTTTGGCTAAAGATTCTAGCAGCGCGTTCCAATGAGTAACCATTGCAGCTTAAGGTGCTTGTGAAGCGAGCAAAATTCTCACCGCTGTTCTTAACCATGGTGCGTGCGGCCTCTAAGCCTTCAGTTGCTGCGGTAAAGCATACTTGTGTTTCGAAAGTTGAATCAGCAGGACGAAGTTGAACGTTTGTTGCTGAAACTGACGATGCAAATACAGATGTAGCTAATGCGATAGATAATAGTGTTTTCATTTTTTTTCCCAGTATTTAATGAATGTGTCGTTGTGTTGATAAGTATACTAATGACTTTTTTGCAGAGATCCAGCCTTTTCTGTAATTTAATTACAGAAAAGTGCAAAAAATCTTGTTTTTAATCTTAAATCTGTAATTAAATTACTATTAATTCACCTTTTACGATATAAATTAATCTTTTAGTAACATCATCAACAAATTGTTTTTATTAATTCAGGCCATTAAAAATAAAGGTTTGATGTTTAATGTGATAAATTATTCGTGATTGTTTTATTTTTGTAATAAAAGTACGGATTTTGGTTTTTTTGCGTTGATAGTTCAATAGATGTGCTGTGAGCGCATAAGGAACTCAGCTTAGAAAGTGCTTGCTAAAAGATGTGTGGAATTGAGAGTTTTGAATTTAATAAAATAGTTAAGAAAAATGGCGGTATTTATTTTTCTAACCGCCATATAGTTTGCTTGATGAAGCTTATTGTTCGGAGTCAATCTCAAAAATATCACGTAAGGCTTTAGCCAGTTCAACGACTTCTGCCGACATTAGGGTGAAATCAGCATCTAATTTGGCGTTAATTTCATCCTTGGGAATATCTTCGTTTTGTTCTTTTACTACATCGGTGAATTTTAGACGTTTAACTGATAAGTCTTCACCTAGAATACAGGTGAGCCTATCTTGCCAAGCCAGTGCAATTTTCTGCACTAACATTCCGGATTGTAAATGAGCCAACATTTCATCAGCGTCTAAGTCTTGAGATTTGCAACGTATCACAGCACCATCTTCTGAAGGCGATTTAAATTCAGCCTCGTCTAAGATTTCTATATCGGCAGGACTGTCTTGAAGTATCCAAGAGGTGAGAATTTCTTGTTTACTATTTTTTGCAAAAGGCACAACAGGCAATGATCCTATACACTTCCTAACGCAAGCAAGGAATGCTTCAGCTGCGCCATCAGAGCTAGCATCAACAGCAACCAAGTTGTCTTTAAGTGAGATAAAACCATGGGTGCTACTGTTTTTTGTAAAGGCTTGCGGCAGCAAACGGTGCACAATTTCTTGCTTCAAGTCTTGTTGCTGTTTTTTGGCCACGGGCGACCCAGTTTCCTTTTCAATTTGTGCAACTTTTTCGGCAAGTTCATTATTGATAACAGAAGCGGGTAGGATGCGATCTTGTTTTTTTAACACTAACCAAAAGCGATTGTCGGTTTTGTGAAAAAGCATGTCACTATTTCTAAAAGGCGAGGTCCAACCCATGGTCG
Organism: Marinibium conchae; assembly: GCF_015595035.1. Lineage (GTDB taxonomy): Bacteria > Pseudomonadota > Gammaproteobacteria > Enterobacterales > Alteromonadaceae > Glaciecola. Next base: position 187,715 of record NZ_JADNRN010000001.1, read on the forward strand.
CTAGGTCTTGAGAACCGCAAGGGCGAAAGGACATACTCTCTAGCTGTGTTTGAAGTTCGTCATCGCTTAGTTCGATACTGGAAGTGAGTTGATATAATTTGAGATTTTTAAACCACATAGTCATTTGCTCTGATATGTAAAAAAGATGCGCGCACTCTATCAATCAGACCTCCAAATATCAAAAGCATTTTCAAGTGAATTTTCAATGTAGACACAATAATTGACTGTGGTCATAAGCGGGAAAGTAACTGAGACGACAAGTTAAATGGTGTGTCCTGATAAAGTGCGATTTAGTCAGAAATGGAACTTATTGGCGTGTCTTGATAATAGCCAGAGTGAGTGTTTGCTTGTCATAATTCTTGGTAATGGCGCAAGTAAACGCTAATATGAGAGGGTAATATTGAGTTTTCATGTCGAAAATGCATGAAAAATGATTATTTCTGTTCTTTTTGGTGAACTTTAATAAAAATGTCACACATTACTCTAATAATAGCGAGCTCTTACTATGTCACGAGTACAACCCATGTCGCGCACAATTTTGTTAGTGGAAGATGAAGCTCCGATCAGAGAGATGTTATCTTTTATTTTGCAGCAAGCAGGCTTCTCTGTTGTAGAGGCCGAGGACTTCGATATTGCCCTTGAAAAAGTGCAGGAACCTTATCCCGATCTTATTCTACTCGATTGGATGCTACCTGGCGGCAGTGGCGTACAACTGGCGAAAAAGTTGAAGCAACACGAGTTTACCCGAGATATTCCAGTGATTATGCTAACAGCTCGTGGCGAAGAGGACGATAAGATCAGAGGTTTGGAGGCTGGTGCCGACGACTATGTTACCAAGCCTTTTTCGCCCAAAGAACTTGTCGCTCGCATCAAGGCTGTGATGCGTCGCGTCACGCCTACTAGTAAAGAAGAGCCAATAGAATTTAACGGTCTAATACTTGAGCCTATTTCACATCGGGTGAGTGCACATGGCGATGCCATCGATATGGGGCCAACCGAATTTAAGTTACTTCATTTCTTTATGACTCACGCTGAGCGTGTCTATAGCCGCGAACAATTACTCGATAACGTATGGGGAACCAACGTCTATGTTGAAGATCGCACGGTCGATGTACATATTCGCCGTCTGCGCAAAGCACTATCTCAACATGGTCATGATGCCATGGTACAAACTGTGAGGGGCGCTGGATACCGCTTTTCGAGTAAAATATAGATGTACTACCCTCGTTCTTGGTCAAAAAGTATTATCAGGCTATCGGTGTATGTCGGCCTGATTGTGCTGCTTGGTCTATACGTGGGTAATGTCACCTTAGTACTATTAATTGCATCCCTAACGCTACTTACCTTCAACTACTTGCACCTCTACCGACTTACTAAATGGTTATGGGAAAGTAGAAAAATGTCTCCACCTTCAGCGCCAGGTGTTTGGGAGCATGTATATGAGGGGATCTATCACCTTCAGCGTAGAAATAGAAACAAGCGCCGCAACTTGGGCGAACTTGTAAAACGCTTTCGTGAGGGTTCAGAAGCCCTTCCTGATGCGGTCGTTGTCGTTGATGATGAAGCCCGTATTGTATGGTGCAACCGCCATGCTCGCATTGAGATGGGCTTCAAGTGGCCCGATGATAATGGTCGGCGAATTGATAATCTAATTCGTCACCCAGACTTCATCAATTATTTCCATTCGGGTGACTATCAATATCCGATTGAAATTCCTGCTCCAACGAACCCGAACAAGACTTTTGAATATCGGATCATGGCCTATGGCGAAGACCAATTGCTGTTGATTGTTCGTGATGTATCGCGTGTGTCTCAATTAGAGGAAATGCGCAAAGATTTCGTGGCCAATGTATCGCATGAGTTACGCACGCCGCTTACTGTTATCAATGGCTATCTAGAGGTGCTTTCGGATAACGATAGTGACCAAGGCCCATTCATTAATAAAGCAATGAGCGAAATGGGTACGCAAACTCAACGCATGCAGGCGCTGATTGAGGACTTACTCATATTATCTCGTATTGAATCTTCTTCTGAACGCATTTATGAAAAGACGATCGATATGAAGGCCATGTTTGATCTTATAGAAATGGAAGCTGCCGCCTTAAATAAAGAAAAGAAACACAAAATTACCTTTAAGATAGACAATAAACTACGCATTTTTGGTGTTGAAACTGAGATGCGCAGTGCCTGTTCTAATTTGATTTTCAATGCTATTCACTACACACCGGAAGGGGGTGAAATAAAGGTGCATTGGAAAGCGAAAGGCGGGGGGGCCTACTTTGCCGTTATTGATAATGGTGATGGCATAGAAAGCAAGCATCTACGAAGGTTAACCGAACGTTTTTATCGAGTAGACAAAGCGCGTTCAAGAAAGACTGGAGGCTCAGGTTTGGGGCTATCTATCGTTAAACATGTATTAAATCACCACAATTCCTTTTTGAATATTGAGAGTAAAGTTGGCAAGGGCAGTGAGTTTTCTTTTATACTGCCCGAAGAGTTAATCTACGAATCGCAACGCTAAGGTCGCCCGTGAGTATTCAATCAGGCAAACATCATCTTCATGTTAAGTGGCGCCATTATGCCATGCTTGTCGGTGTCATCTTTTTCGCTTTGCTGGCGTTGAGTAAGCACAGCATTGCCAAGCAATATGCTCCTAGCCAAAGCCAAAGCCAAGAAAGAGAAATCGATTTGCCTCCAGAAATGCTTCCACTCCCCAAAAATTTAGCGCGAAGTAAGACCTTAGCTGGCGTGTACGGCAATATTTCCTCGGTTGGTTCCGACACCTTAGCCAACTTAATATCATTGTGGGCCGAAGCCTTTAAGACCGAATATCCACACGTGAAGTTTCAATTACAGGCCTCTGGCTCAGCAACTGCACCGCAAGCACTTACGCAAGGTACCGCGACCATTGGTCCTATGTCGAGAGCCTTAACTGCAAATGAAATTAGTCAATTCACCCGTCGATATGGCTATCCGCCAACTACTATTATCGTTGCAGTTGATGCAATCGCCATTTATGTTGAAAAGAATAACCCGATTGAAAGACTCTCGTTACAGCAAGTTGATGCGCTATTTTCGTCAACTCGCTTCTGTGGCTCTTCCATCCGCATCAATAAGTGGCGCGATCTTGCTGTCTCCAAGTTTGGTGATGCTCGCGAAGTGCTGTTGTATGGTCGAAACTCAGCTTCGGGTACTTACGATTTATTCAAACAGCAAGCGCTTTGCGATGGCGATTATAAGGCACGAGTAAACGAATTACCGGGTTCAGCATCGGTAGTGTTGTCGATTGCATCGTCGGTCGGAGGATTGGGTTACGCCGCAATGGGTTACGTTGACGAGAATGTGAAAGCCCTGTCTGTAGGTGTACCAATGAAAGGTCAAGATGGCAGTGTTGAACTAGAGTATATTGCACCAACGCTCGCTAATATCACTTCAGGAAAATACCCATTTTCTCGCTACCTTTACATCGTTGTTAATAAGGAGCCGGGTAAAGCCTTGCCTGTGCTCGAACGCGCTTTTTTACGCTTCATTTTGTCTGAAAAGGGGCAGGAAATGGTTGCTGATAATAAATATTATCCGATTAATCAAGAGCTTAGGGTTAAGCAGCTTAGTCTTATTGAAGCTCCCTGAAAAGCACGATAAGCCTCATTATATGAAACTTTTGTGACAATATGGTCATGTAACATAACTGTCACTTACATCGCGTACTCTCCTTTCAAATTCTGATAGTTATTATTATTTGTCGATGTTTTGGAGATTCAAATGAAATTAAACGGACTATTTAAAGTTTCTGTTTTGGCCGCCACTATGGCGCTTACTGCATGTGGTGGGGATATCAATATATCCGAAGGCGATATTATTGATAACAGTGACAACAGTGTTGTTAACAACAATGGTGGTTCCGATTCTGGCAATGGCGGCGATTCAGGTACTGGTGATGAGTCAAAGCCAGGTACGGTCAACACTGCATTATCCACAGAAGTATCGACAGCGCTAGGGCAAACTGTAGAAGTGCGAGAGCTAAGCGGGCGCTTGCTAGCAGATAGTACAAATAATGGTGTTATTAGCCTGACTAACGATACAGTATGGGCGCTTACTGGCCCAGTTTTTGTTGGTAACGATAATGCCGACAACGTAAGTTTAGAAATCGAAGAAGGAACAATAATTTTCGGAAGCCAAGGTGCTGACTACCTTGTTGTGAGTCGGGGCTCTGAAATAGAGGCCATCGGTACTTCCTCTTCACCGATAATATTCACCTCATATAATGATGTTATTGGTTCTACTGTTCAAGCTGGGCAGTGGGGCGGGCTCATCATACTGGGTAATGCGCCTACCACAAAATGCCCACAAGATGGTACCGAGTGTTCTCTTCAAGTTGAAGGTGCAGAAAACGGCGCTGTTTTTGGTGGTACCGATGACAACGATGACTCAGGTACCCTCAACTATGTAGTTGTAAAATATGCGGGTTTTGAGATTGCGCCCGACAACGAATTAAATGGTATCACTTTTGGTGGAGTAGGTTCTGGTACTACCATCGATTTTCTACAAGTGCATGCAAACGCTGATGACGGCATTGAATTCTTTGGTGGTTCGGTAAATGCCAAGCACGTTGTCCTAACATCTATTCAAGATGATAGTGTTGATTGGGATAACGGCTACATGGGTAAGCTACAATATGTCTATGTCGAGCATGCTGCTGATGGTACTGATGCTAATCGCGGTATCGAAGGTGATGGCGATGGTGGTGATGGCACTGCTTTTTCTCAACCAAAAATAGCCAACCTTACAATTATCGGTAACGGTTTCGACACTGCTGACGCAGATTCTGAAGGGGTGTTACTTCGCGATCAAACCGGTGCAAATATCATTAATATGCTGGTGACTGGCCCTGAAGGTATGGGTGAATGTTTAGAAGTAGACTTTGATGAAACTGCTCAGGCAAACCTCAGCGATGGTGATATTACGATCACGCATTCAGTAATTGCTTGTTCTACTCCTTTTGCGTTTACTGAAAACGATGTGAATTTAGAGACATGGTTTACTAATGATCAAGCCGACAACGACTTGATTGCCTTCGCCGACCGAGCCAATGTCGGTCTCAATGCTGACGGCACGCTTACTTCGCAAAGTGCTCTATTAACCAGCGGCGGTAATGCATCAAATCTTGATACTTTCTTTGAAGCGAATACCTTCATTGGTGCAATCGGTGCTGATGACTGGCGTGAAGGTTGGGCCTTTGGTTTTGGCGGTGGTGAAGTAGGTGTGGTTGCCTCTGCTTCTGGCTGCCCAGCAGGCACTACTGCTATTCAAGCAGTTGATGGTGTGACCAATACTTGTGAGGTGTCAGGTAGAATAAGCAGCGACCTTCGCTTAACCGCCGGTAATCACTACGCTTTATCTGGTGCAGTATTTGTCGGTAACGATAATACAGACAACACCACGTTGACGATAGAGCCTGGTGTGGTGGTTTATGGTAGCTCTGGTGCTGACTACTTAGTCATCACTCGTGGCTCTCAAATAAATGCTAATGGTACGGCATCTTCGCCTATTACATTTACCTCGCGCCAACACATTGCAAATGGTGTGGAAGCTGGCCTTGATAATGGTACTGCCGGTCAGTGGGGTGGTTTGATCATTCTCGGAAATGGTACTTCTACGAAGTGTCCACAAGACGGCACAGCGTGTTCGTTACAAGTTGAAGGCGCACAAGAAGGCACAGTATTTGGTGGCACTGATGATAGTGATAACTCAGGTACATTGCGCTACGTTCGCGTGATGCACGGTGGTTTTGAGGTAGCACCTGACAACGAACTGAACGGAATTACTTTCGGTGCTGTTGGCTCTGCAACGACGATTGAGTACTTACAAGTACACAAAAATGCCGACGATGGTGTTGAGTTCTTCGGTGGTGCAGTGAACGCGAAATACTTGGTTCTTACTGATATTCAAGACGATAGCGTCGACTGGGATAATGGTTACACGGGTAATATGCAGTTTGTGTTAGTTCGACACGCGACTGATAACTCCGATGCTAACCGTGCGATTGAAGGTGATGGTGACGGTGGTCAAGGAACTGCCTTTTCGAATCCAACAGTAGCCAACATGACTATCATAGGAAATGCTTTCGATACCGCAGACGCTGATTCTGAAGGGGTCTTATTAAGAGACCAAACAAATGCTCAATTATATAACTTTGTGGTGACCGGGCCGGCAGAAATGGGCGAGTGTTTTGAAGCAGATTTATCTGATGGTGATACAACACTTGAGCAAAACATGGATGGAACGGCTACTACGCAGTTGGTGTTTCAGTCATCGGTATTGGCCTGTTCAGAGAATATTAACGACTCAGGCACGTTTAACCAAACTACATGGTTTATGGCACAAACAGGCAACTCAATGGCTGCTAACCAAACTGCAGTGTTAAACGGTATCTTCACTATCGATACCACTACACCTACAGATGTGAGCACGCTTGACTCCTTCTTTACACCCGTTGATTTCATTGGTGCGGTGAAAGATGCAGATAACGATTGGACGGCTGATTGGACAGTTGGTTTATAAATTGGACTTCACGAGAGTCGTTCCACAATAAAGATAAAACAAATGCGTTACTAAAGTAGCGCATTTGCCTATTTAAGATACACAGTTTTCGCAGTATATGAGGTTAATATGAATCAACCTGCAAAAAGGTTTCCTGTAAAACAGCTCACATTGGCTGTGCTGGCATCATTAACAGTTTCACAATCTGTGGCTTTTGCTCAGGATGATGAGGAAGCTATCGAAGAGGTCGTAGCAACAGGAACACGCTTGAAAGGCACGGCTACTGCGGTACTAGAAGAACGCAAGAATCAAGCCTTCGTAGCCGACATTTTGGGTGCCGAACAGATATCAAGAACAGGTGACAGTGATGCTGCTTCAGCTTTGCGACGAGTGACCGGACTGACATTAGTCGATGGTAAGTTTATTTATGTACGCGGCTTGGGCGAACGCTATTCCTCAACGCAACTAAACGGCGCAGCAGTGCCAAGCCCTGACCCAACACGTAACGTTATTCCCCTTGATTTGTTTCCGTCTGATATTATCGAAAGCCTCTCCGTTCAGAAGTCGTTTTCTCCGTCAATGCCAGCCTCGTTTGGTGGCGGTAATGTTGATATTCGATTGAAAACACTTCCTACTCAGTTTGTATTTAATGTGAGTGGAAGTATCGGTTATGACACTGAAAACTCGGGTGACGCTTTGGCCTACAATGGCGGCGATAAAGACTGGCAAGGACGTGACGATGGCACGCGTGCTGCACCACAGTCAATTGCTTCCCGTTGGGAGAATAAAGACTTTTTGGATAATCTTGAGCCTACAGAAGCGCTAGCGTTATTCAAAGATGTCAATCGTGACTACGATCCTTTCATCGACAGTGTTGGCCCCGATGCAGGTTTCTCTTTTTCACTCGGAAACTCTTATAACATAAACGACGAGCTTCGCTATGGTTTCCTAGTGACCAGTAGTTATAATGCAGATACTACGGTATCGAAAGAATATGAGCTTCAACAAGCCGACCGTGTGCAAGAGGATATTGTGATTGCACGATTCTTTGATGACATACTGGTAACTGAGTCTACCGTTAAGTGGTCGACAATGATCAATTTTGGTATTGACTACAACCGCAATCACGCGATTAACTATAGCCTCATTCTTTTGAACGATACCCGTGATGAGGTGAGCGAAAAGTTCGGAAATACAGAAAATATCAACCAAGCTGAAGGGCTTCGTATTCGCGATATCGATGTCGAATATGAAGAGCGAAAACTGTTTACTAATCAGCTACGGGGCATGCACACCTTTCCAGAATTAGACTTTGCTGGCCTCGATTGGCAATACAGCGTGGGACGTTCGGTTAGAAAAGCACCTGGTAATTTTTCGTCACGTTTCATTATCAGCGATGACAACGAAGATGGTGTATTTGATGCAAGCAACGAGATTGTATTAAATAACTCTACCACAGCCGCGCGCTACTCTTTTCAGACTCTGCATGATCGCTTAGAAAACTTTGGTTATAACATTAACTATCCAATGGCGATTGAAAACTGGGAAATGGAAGTGAAGTTCGGCGGGGATTTCGTTAGTAAAACCCGTACCGCTGAAAACCGTCGATTCGATGTAAATACGCGTGCGTTTTCAAACACCGACCTGCTTATTGGCGATTCCTTTTTCTCTGCTGTTAGCGACACAGTGTTAAACGATACCAGTAACTTTAATTTAAATGGTTTCCCAATTTTGCGTGATACTACTATCGCAGGTGATGATTATGCGGCAGCTCAGAAAGTAGATGCTTACTACGTAGAGGGCGACTTCTTTTATAAAAACAAGTGGCGCTTCAGCGGTGGAGTGCGTTGGGAAGACTTTAGGCAAGTGGTAGCGCCTTTCGACCCTCGCACTAATCAATTTGATTTACCAGACGACGCAGACCGCTCCCAGTTGGCTTTCAATGAAAGTGATTTTTACCCCGCTATTGCTTTCACTTATATCCCAGATGAGAGTATGCAATACAGAGCAAGTATTGGTAAAACAGTGGTTCGCCCTGATTTGCGTGAAGTCTCATCATCCACATTCATCGACCCACTTACCGAATTCCCAATTGCCGGTACACCAGGTATCAAAACCACTTCAATCATTAACTTTGATTTAAGATGGGAATGGTACCGCGAGGCTGGAGACAACTTGTCAGTGGGTTTGTTTTTTAAAGATATGGATGCGCCTATTGAGTCTGTGCAGTCTCCTGCGCAAGATGGGCCGCCTCTTATTCGTATCGCGAACGCAGAAACCGGACTACTGTACGGTGTCGAAATAGAATTTCTGCAGGGTTTGGATTTTATTGACGGTGAAGTGTGGGATAACATCTTTGTTTCAGGAAATCTCACGCTCAGTGATTCAGAAATTGAACTCGATAGGCAAAATATCGTTGATCAAACCGGTGTATCGGCAGCGATTACTAACCTCAAGCGTAGACTCACTGGTCACTCTCAATACGTCTTAAACCTACAGGGCGGTTTCGATTCAGATAACGGTGAGCACAGCGTGTCGCTTGTGTACAACGTATTTGGCGATCGAATACTGATCCCTGGTATTGATGGATTTGAAGATAGTTTTGAACAACCGTTTCATTCTTTTGATACGGTCTATAAATACTATCCTGACTTTAATACAACAATTACTGTTAAAGTGCAGAACATCTTAGGTGAAACGAAATTGCTTGAGTTTGAGGACGTGTTATTGCGCTCTGAATCACGCGGACGTCAATTTTCACTCTCGTATAAATACGATTTCTAAACTGCAACAAAAAGTTCATAAAACTCTTTGAATTGCTCTAGGCTGTGCTACTCCATGGGTCGCGCAGCCTTTTTATGAGCCTTGTTACAAGCCCTTTCCAAATATGACAGTCATGTAATAAATCTGTAATACAAGCGCTCTATCCTTTGCCCAGATTTTGGTGTGCAAGCGCCGTATTTATTTGGAATTAGGATGCGTATATGAAGCTTATGAAACCCCTACTAGCTGTCGCGGCAACGACTCTGTTACTGAGTACATCGGTAACGGCGCAAGAAGACAAGTACTTAGAGCCTGCTGTGGAAAAGGCAACTGAGATTAATGAATCGGCCGTAAAGTCGCAAAGTAAAATCAATAGCATCACTGATCAAATTGACGACAAACTTCAGCAATTTAAAACCCTCAATAAAGAGATTGAAGGTTTAGAGGTTTACAACGCACAACTGCGCCGTCAAATCGCCAATCAAGCTCAAGAGATGCTCGATTTAAATAGCTCCATTGACGAAGTTAGCGTAGTTGAGCGTCAAATTACGCCACTGATGTTGCGCATGATAGACGGTTTGTCACAATTCGTAGCACTTGATGTGCCTTTCCTTGAAGAAGAGCGAAGCAATCGCATTCTTGATTTACAAAGCATGATGGATAGAGCTGACGTATCTCCTTCGGAGAAATTTCGCCGTGTTATGGAAGCCTTTCAAGTTGAAATGGACTATGGCAAGACAATTGAAGCTTATCCTGGTTTGAAAGAGATTAATGGTCAGGAGCGTTCTGTAGACTTCTTACGCATAGGTCGTACCGCGTTGATTTATCAAACACGCGACGCCAGCGCACAAGGTGTTTGGAACAAACAAACACGTCAATGGGAAGAGCTTGACTCAAGCTATAAAAATCAAATTGCAAAAGGGTTGAAAATCGCCAAGAAGCAACTAGCACCGGACCTACTAATGGTTCCTGTCGCGATTACAGACTAAGGAAATACTATGACTCTTTTTACTCAATCAACTATGCTTAAAAATATCGCATTAGCATGCACGGTATTCACTCTGTCATTTTCGCTACAAGCGCAATCAGATACTGCACTTGACCTTGATGCTTTATTGAAACAGTTAGAAGAAGGTAAGTTTGCACAGAGCGAGAAAAATAATCGCCGTGAACAAGACTTTATCAATCAGCGTGCTCAACAAGACCAAATGTTGCGAGACGCCATCGCTAAACGCGACGAACAACTTGCTTTGTCTGAGCGTCTTGAAACGCAATTCGAAGAGAATGAATTCAAAATAGCTGACTTAAATGGTGCCCTTGATAATCGTCTAGGCTCATTAAAAGAGCTCTTTGGTGTGCTTCAGCAAGTAGCAGGCGACACTAAGAATAAATTTTCAAATTCGGTAATCTCTGCACAGATCCCAGGCCGCTCTGAGTTCCTCGATAACATGGCACAGTCGATGGGCAGCTCGACTAAGTTAGCTTCCATTGCGGAAATAGAACGAGTTTGGTTTGAAATTCAACGCGAAATGACAGAGTCGGGTAAAGTAACTCGCTTTACCACCGACGTGGTTGAAGCAGGTGGCCAAAAAGTGACAAAAGAAGTGGTACGAGTTGGGCCATTTGGACTTGTTGCCGATGGTCTCTACCTTGATTACCAAGGCGCGACTGGCGTTGTGTCTGAGCTTTTACGTCAACCAGCTAATCGCTTTGTCGATTCAACTGCAAATCTTCAAGCATCAAGTGGCGAACTAGTATCCTTTGGTTTAGATCCTACTGGTGGCTCGATTCTAGGCTTGCTTGTACAGGCTCCTTCTCTTGAAGAGAGAATTCATCAGGGTGAGCTTGTGGGTTATATCATCATCGCTGTTGGTGCAATTGGTATTTTTGTTGCTATCTGGCGCTTCTTGGTGCTAACCACTATTACCAATAGTGTTAATCGCCAGTTGAAATCAAACACATTAAGCGATAAAAATCCCCTAGGTCGCGTACTAAAAGTGAAAGAAAATTATCCAAATGTGGATACCGAAGCTTTAGAACTGCATCTTACAGAAGCCATTTTGGGCGAAGTGCCTAAATTGGGTCGTTATTTGACGCTAGTGAAAATGATTTCTGTGGTCGCGCCGCTAGGCGGATTGTTGGGTACGGTTACAGGTATGATTGTGACCTTCCAACAAATTACACTTTTTGGTACTGGCGACCCTAAAATCATGGCTGGTGGTATTTCCTCAGCACTCATGACGACAGTACTAGGTCTGGTTGTCGCAATTCCTACTACTTTGCTATATGCATTGTTGAGCACGCAAAGTAAAAACGTGGTGATGATCCTTCAAGAGCAAGCCGCTGGCGTCATTGCAGAGCGAGCTGAAAAGCAAGAAGCGAAGGCATAAGCTATGTTGGTTGATATCTTCGAATCAATACGCGACTTTACCGAAACTGGCGGTTCAATACTGCTGGTTATCGGGACGCTAATTTTCGTGATGTGGATATTGATACTCGAGCGAATTCTTTACGTGGCCAAAGGTCATAAGGAAATGATGAAGTCGACCATTGACGAGTGGCGTTCGCGCGAGGAACGAGCCTCGTGGAATGCCATACAAATTCGTCAAGCCATGATCTCTCGAGTGAGTTTACGTTTGCGTTTTAGTTTGCCGATTATCCAAGCGTTGGTTGCCCTTTGCCCACTTCTGGGATTGATGGGTACGGTAACCGGTATGATCATGGTATTCGATGTAATGGCAATGACGGGCGGTGGAAATGCGCGCTCAATGGCGGCTGGCGTATCACAGGCAACAATACCGACAATGGCAGGAATGGTAGGGGCACTTTCAGGTGTTTTCGCCTCTACTTGGCTAACACGGACCGCAAAAACAGAACGCATGCATCTTGAAGATGCCCTGCAACTTCAACGTAGCGAATAGCGCGCGTTTGAAAAAGGAAGAATGATGAAGCATTTACAAAATTTAGTAGAAGAAGAAGAAGCAACAATCGATATGACGCCCATGCTCGACGTGGTATTTATTATGTTGATCTTCTTCATTGTAACGGCCTCTTTCGTTAAAGAGTCTGGAATTGATGTTAATCGTCCAGATGCGCCTACTGCGGTGAAAAAGGACCGTGCAAATATCCTAATTGCTATCAGCGATAAAGGTGAAATCTGGATCAATAAGCGCAAAATTGATGTACGCGCGGTACAGGCAAACGTTGAACGTTTGCATGCTGAAAATCCTCAAGGCTCTGTTGTTATTCAAGCTGATAGAAAGTCAACAACGGAAACCTTGATAAAGGTAATGGATGCCTCTCGTGCAGCGGGTGTTCCAGACGTTTCAATCGCGGCCAATGAGTAATCGCTATGCTTAGAGTGTTAATCGCCATTGTTTTAGCTGCGCTGATTACCTTGAGTTTGTTCTTTTTGATGCAAGCTTTGATAGCCAGTGGTGACAAAACCCTTACCGAACCACCGGAAGGTCGAGTGCTAGATTTTGTGCGTGTTCCGAAGGACGAGGCTGTACAGAAAAAAGAGAGCAAACCAAAGCGTCCACCTAAGCCTGAAACACCACCACCCGAGATGGAACAGCCACAAATGGATTCGCCTACTCCTGATGGTGAAGGAGCTGCTCTCGATTTTGGTGCAGATGTTGCCAGTGATATTGCCTTGGATGGCGGTTTAGCTCTAGGCTCGGGTGATGGTGAATACCTACCTATTGTAAAAGTCACACCGGTATATCCTAGGCGTGCTCTGCAACGTGGTATTCAAGGTTATGTTATCGTTGAATTTACGGTAAACAAAGTAGGTGCCGTTACCCAACCTGTCGTTGTTGAGGCTAAACCTGAAGGTATTTTTGACCAAGCCGCAATAGACGCTGCGAAGAAATTTAAGTACAAGCCTCGTGTCGTAAATGGTGAGGCGATTGCCGTGTCGGGCGTACAAAACCGAATTACCTTTAAGATAGATGGTTAAGGAGAATTGACGATGAAAAATAAACTTTCCTTATTCTTGTCTGGCGTATTCGCGGCTTTAACCGTCGCTTTGTTAAGTACCTTAGCGATACCTGCCTATGCCTTGGAAGCACTTGAAACGAGCCCTCAGCCAGCAACAAACCAGCAAAATGCCGATAATCAAGCTGCTAATGAAAATGCCGTCTCGCCGGGAGAGCGTAAAACCCGTCGCGTACCCGCATTGCGTTCAAACGTGTATACCCAACTGTCGCGCGCTCAAAGCGCAGGTGATGCCGGCAATGTAGCAGAAGCGCTAGAAATTCTTGATGAAGTAAAAAGCAAAAGGTCTTCAATGAATGCCTATGAGCAGTCTATGATGTATAACTTTTATGGCTTTATTTATTACAACAGTCAGCAACTAGACAAAGCGATCGAGAGTTTTGAGCAAGCCATTGCACAGCAACCTATCCCAGCTAAATACGAACAAACCACACTCTTTTCACTTGCCCAATTGCACATGGCACAAGGAAATTATGAAAAGAGTATTAAGATGCTTGAGCAATGGGAAGCACTAAACAACGGTGTTATCCCGCCAAAGAATTTTGTATTAAAAGCACAAGCGCATTATCAAAATAAAAATTATGCCGAGTCTGCTCGCTATATCGAGATGGCAATTGAAGGTCACGAGGCCGAGGGCTATTTACCCGATGAAGCTTGGTTGATTCTCCAACGTGCTGTTTATTACGAAATGAAGCAACCTGAAAAGGTTAAAGAAATACTCGCGAAAATGATTCGCCTATATGACAATCCTCAGTATTGGATACAACTTGCGGGCATGTATGGCGAGCTAGGGCAAGAGAAAAAGCAGTTGGCGATGATGGAAAGCGCCTATCACATGGGTTACGTACAATCGGCTTCTGACATCTTCAATTTTGCGCAACTTTACTATTACCACGAAGCGCCTTATAAAGCGGCTCGATTAATGGAAATTGCGATTAAGAACGGCACCCTTGAAGCAAACTTGCGTAACTTAAAGTTTTTGTCTGTGTGTTGGACTGCAGCGAAAGAGAAAAGTAAAGCCATTGATGTGTTGATTGATGCCGCTCAATTGTCTGATGATGGTGAACTTGACGCTCAATTAGGTCACTTGTATTACAGTAGCGACGATTTTGATAAGGCAATAGAATCATCAACTCTGGCGATACAAAAAGGTGGTTTAGCGAACCAAGGAGCAGTGCACATGGTTATTGGTCTGTCGCATTACAATCAAAAACGTTATGTCGAAGCACTCGACGAGTTGGCCAAAGCCGAAGCATTCAAAGCTAGTCGCGCTGCAGCGCAACAATGGGGACGTTTTGTTAGTACAGAAAAGAATGAAGCTGAGCGTTTAGCCTCCGCCTTATAATGTTAAAGCCCCTGCTTCTACAGGGGCTTTGTGAACACAATACTAGGCTCTTGCCCTAGAAGAACACTTCGTTTATCTCTTCTTGTTGCTCCTCCTCACTTTTGCGTGAAGCATTTGGCTTACTTTTATCTCGAATCTCTAAGTCCCATTCAGTATCGCTGAGAGTGAAGTGGCTCACAAACTCTGCTAGGCGATTACTTAGTTTGCCCATGTCGATGCCTATTTGTACCGACACATGACTGGCTTCCTGTGACTCATGAAAGCACTTATCCATGAGGTCAAAATCTTCACCTACAGCATTGAAGTTATCGCGTTGTTCGGCGACGGTGTGATTAATTTCGCCAACATTTCGAGAGATTAAGTTCATTGTGCTCTCAATGCCTTCAAGTTTTTCTTTGGCTTCGTTCACTCGTTGGTTACAGCCTGCGATAGTGTCTTGGCCGATCGCCATGGTTTGTACAACGGTGTCAGTTTTCGATTGAATTGCCTCAACCATTGCCGACACTTCCAAAGTCGATTCGCGTGTGCGAGACGCCAAAGCTCGAACCTCATCGGCTACAACAGCAAAACCTCGACCTGCTTCACCCGCTCGTGCGGCTTCGATAGCCGCATTTAGTGCCAATAGGTTGGTTTGGTCGGCAATTGAACTTATCACATCAATCACGCTAACAATGCGGTCATTCTCTTCTTTAAGGGAATCGATCGATTGGCTAGCTGAATCCATATAGCCACTCAGGTTTTGAATTTCACCTTCGGTCTCTTGGAAAGTTTTAAGTCCTATGCTTACGCTAGTTGCCCCTTCAGCACTGCTGAGGGAGATCTGTTCGGACACTTCTCTGACCTTATCGGAGGATTCACTGGCGATATAGAGTCGGTCGCGCATTTTTGACAGTTGCCGATTCTGTTCATTCGAGGATTGGGTGAGTGCATCATTGCCAAAAGATAACTCTTTCGACATAGGGATTAAGCGCATGGCAGACTTAATGAGTTGTGAGAATGTGCTATCTAAATGGCTGACAAAATCGTTGAAGCCACTGGCTAGGGCAGCTATTTCGTGTCTCCCGCTAATCTCTACGCGTTGAGTCAGGTCGCCTTCACCAGCGACAATGTCAGATAAACGGTGGCGTAACAAGCCAATAGGATCAGTGATTGTTTTAGCCAAATACCAAGCGCCAAACATGCCAAGGCCGATAGCGATTGAAATCGCTAGCACCGCGCTTCCAACTATTTGATTGCGTAACGAAATCGCTGGGGCAAATGCCTCTTCAGCATCTATTTCGCTCATAATTGCCCAATTGAGCCCCGAAATTTCTAGGGGTTTGTATGCTGAAAGTACGCTAACGTTACGGTAATCATCAAAAATGGCAAAATCACTTTGTCCGTCCAATGCAGCTGCAGTACCTTGCGTTTTCACCGTTTGCAGACCAATAGAAGTTTCTTTGTTTTGAATTTCATCAACAATGTCACTGGCTAAACCGATTTCACGCATTAGAGCGAGATATGCTGTTTGATCTTCAAGCAAAAAACGACTCTCACTACGCAGCCTAAAATCACTGCCAACTAAATAGGTTTCTCCAGACTCTCCAAGCCCCGTCTGTTCCCATTGACCTTGATAGGTCATGATTGCGTTGAGCCTGTCTATTGGCATTTGTAGGATCAGGATCCCTACTTTTTCGCCATCGAGATGAATAGGGCTGGCAATGAATGAAGCCGGAGCATTATAAGAGGGCAGGTACGGTTTAAAGTCAGTAAGCACAAAGTCATTGGGATCTTGTAGAGCATTCGCTTTGCTAAAGGCTTCAGCAATGCCTGAGTTGGCATAGGGTCCGTTAATTAAGGAGGTTGCGTAGTCAAGTTCTTTAAATACAGAGTACACAATGTTGCCTGTCTGGTTGTCGACTAAAAATAAATCATAAAAGCCAAAGCGCTCGATAAAGTCTCTAAAGATAGGATGATATCGGGCGTGCTCTTTGT
The DNA here is from genome assembly GCF_015595035.1 of Marinibium conchae. GTDB lineage: Bacteria > Pseudomonadota > Gammaproteobacteria > Enterobacterales > Alteromonadaceae > Glaciecola. Next base: position 204,336 of record NZ_JADNRN010000001.1, read on the forward strand.
CGTAGTTATCAATATTAGCGGTCAGCAGTTTTTGCTTGTTGCCCAGTGGATAGGAGTTGTTCGAGATATAACGGCTTTGCATTTCAATAGCTAAAGGAGAAAGCCCCTGCAGTTGCTGGTTAAGTGGTGCTTGGCTTTTGTTTTTATCTTGGAACACTTTGCCAAAATCACCTTGATAATAGTTCTTCAAGTTCGCATTAGGGCTGGCAGCGCTGCTCTTAGCGTCAATATTATTGAACTCTTGACTAAACACTTGCATCGCTTGAGCTGTCATCAGGTTAGACGAGCTTGTTGCCACTTGCTGCTGAATATCTGCAAAATAATTTTCAACTTGTGAGGCGGTAATGTCACGAGTTGAGATAAGTGAGTTTTTAGCGTCTTGCTCGAGGGATAGTTTCCCTGCAGAAATCGCTGAAACACCAATAAAAATACTGCTTAACAGCACAGGAATAGATGCCAAAAGAGCACCACCGAGAAGCATTTTGGATTTGATCTTCATTGTTTACCTAAAAAAGCTATACAGACGAACTGTATGTAATATCGGCAGCTAGCAATATTAATTGAGTCAGATATGACCGAAGAGTGATTACCAAATATCGATAATAAATTGCAGATGCAAAGAAATTAGTGCAGCGAAGCAGGGCACCTCGCTGCAGGAAGTACGGCGGTATTATTCGTCGTTAGCTATTTTTTCATGTAGCCACGCAGCATGACGTGGGGCTTTTTTTGTTTTGCTCCATTCTTCTAGCATTGCTGGCGCAACACTGTGAAGCTGTGCCATTTGTTCGCTAGTTTGGGTATTCGCGGCTAGCTCTAGGCGGTGGCCATTTGGGTCAAAGAAATAGATAGATTTGAATATGCCATGGTTGGTTGGACCGATAACCTCAATACCGTGACCCTCAATGCTTTTTTTCGCAGCAAGCAGCTCATCGACACTGTCGAGTTTCATGGCGATATGCTGAACCCAGGCCGGTGTGTTCGGATCTCGACCCATCTCAGCTTGCTCAGGTAACTCAAAAAACGCCAACACGTTTCCATTACCTGCATCCATGAATATATGCATGTAAGGGTCGTAAGCGCCGGTTGATGGCACATGGTCCTCGGCGATGGCAAGCTGAAAGTCCATACCTAAGACCTGTTGATAAAACTCAACGGTTTCTTTTGCATCTTTGCAGCGATAAGCCACATGATGGAAACCCTTTAATTGGATTGGGTGGCTCATGCGCCCTCCTTTTCCCCTGTGTTTAATACGCCGCGATTTATCTGATCTCGCTCTATTGATTCAAATAGTGCTTTGAAATTACCTTCACCGAAACCGTCATCGCCTTTTCGTTGAATAAATTCAAAAAATACTGGGCCAAGCTGGGTTTCAGAGAAAATTTGCAGCAATAATCTTGGGCCATTTTCGGTAGTTCCGTCTAGTAAAATACCGCGAGACTGTAACTCGGATACCGGCTCACCATGGTTGGGCAAACGTCCTTCGAGTAGCTCGTAATAGGTGGCAGGTGGCGCTGTCATAAAAGGCATGCCCATGTCTTTTAGGCGATCCCAGCATGCAACTAAATCGTCACAGCTAAAGGCAATGTGTTGTATTCCTTCTCCATTGAAGGCACGAAGAAACTCTTCTATTTGGCCTTTGCCGCCTTCGCCTTCCTCATTTAGAGGAATACGTATTTTGCCATCGGGCGCGGTGAGGGCTTTCGAAGTTAAACCGGTGTATTCTCCTTTGATGTCAAAGAAGCGAATTTCCTGAAAATTGAAAAGTTTTTCGTAAAAGTCAGCCCAATAGGCCATGCGTCCGCCATAGACATTATGAGTTAGGTGGTCGATAACCTTAAAACCAGCGCCCACAGGATTGCGGTCGATACCATCGATATAGTCAAAATCGATATCGTAAATGGACAGTTCATCGCCGTAACGGTCAATTAAATAAATAATGGCATTACCAATACCGCGTATTGCAGGTAACCTGAGTTCCATAGGACCGGTTTCAACCTGCACAGGTTCTGCCCCCTGAGCTAGCAAATGTTCGTAAGCCTTAACTGCATTCTTAACTCGGAATCCCATACCGCAAGCGGAGGGTCCATGTTCGCGAGCAAAATACCACGCGGCTGATTTCGGCTCATAGTTAGCGATTAAGTTGATGCCGCCCTGACGCCATAACTGCGCATCTTTTGTACGATGATTTGCTATGTGAGTAAAGCCCATCGCGGTGAATACAGTTTCTAATTGCCCCTTCTCGGGTGACGAAAACTCTATGAATTCGAAGCCGTCGAGGCCTACTGGGTTGTCAAACAAATCTGGCATGTTGATATTCTCATTATTATGTTGCGCTTTTTTCCAAGTCATTCAGCCACCTTGTAGAGACTGTGAATACATGCTTGGCTTCGCGCTTTATTTATTCGGCTAAGTGCCCGATGACACTCATTGATGGGCGCAGTTTAGGATATTTCGTAAAAAATTACTGCAATTGCAACGCGGAAGTCGCTTTTCTATCCCCTTAGCTTTATCTCGAGGTGTAAAAATAAAGTTACGAAAGTTGGCTGTGAGTATTGATTTGTGGTTTGAAATTCCATGGCAGATTGCACTTTCGAGCGTATTTAGCTTGTGTCTCCAATAACTCTATTGCGCCCACCTTCCTTTGCTAAATAGAGATTTTCGTCGGCGAAAACTAACATGCTTTCAATCTTGCGTTTGAACTTGCTGGTTACACCGATACTGACGGTGCATTGCACACTCACGTTTTTGCGCACGATAGTTTTAAGACTGAGGGCTTCTCGAAATTCGTCCAGGAGTACCAAGGCTGCGTGTTGGGGAAGATCGGGCATAAATACGCAGAACTCTTCACCACCAAAACGTGATATGCAGTATTTGCCGAAGTGTTTATCAAGCAATTTGGAGAACTCTTTTAACACCAAATCACCGTGATCATGGCCGTAATTATCATTGATTGATTTGAAGTGGTCGAGGTCCATCAATGCTAAAGTTTTATACTCTAGGCCACGCTGCATGCGCTCTTTAGCTTGACTGAAAAAGTGTCTTCTATTGGGTAAGCCCGTTAAATAATCAGCGTTTGCGGTCTTTCTAATGAGCGCTATTTGCTCAACATACTCAATATTCTGCATTACCCTTACAAAAAACTCTTCGTGACAATAGGGCTTTTTCAGATAATCGTCTGCGCCACACTTTAAAAACCGCGCCAGAATGGTAGGGCTATGTTCATCCGACGAGCCAATGATGCTCAAGCTGTCTTTATCAAATGCTTTTCGAGTCTCGGCAACAACATCAACACCCGCTAACTCTGCAGTCGCGGTTCCAAATTGAGCGTCTATGATCATAAGCTTGATAGTTGGGTGAGCATGCAAATAATCTATAGCCAACTCTGGCTTTGCGACTTCATGAGTTTCAAAGTTATGTCGTTTGAGTAAATCGACCATATTTTTGCGTGAGCGCCGAGAGCTATCAGCTACCAGCACACCAATATTTTTATTGCGCTGAAGACGGGTGAGTAAACGGCTGAGGTACTCGTAGATTTGTGCATTTTGTTTTGGGATATAATCTATCACTGCCTTGCTGAGAATATGTTCCCTAACGTCATCTTCTGTGCTGTTGGTAATTACAATCGTCGGCACGAAAGCATCTAGTGCAAAGTCGATTGCTTGGCCATTTTTTGCATCAGGTAGCTGGTAGTCAACCACTGCACATAGGTAGCTTTCTGGTGGTGTGGAGCTGAAAATGGCGCGCGCTTGTGTAAGCGTTGTCGCACTAACTACATCAAGCTTTGCTTTGCCGATGACACGTTTAAGTACCCTTAAGTTGGCACTGTCGTGCTCGATCAATAAAACCTTATATTTCATAGTGTTTGAGCCGGCTTGTACTAAAATTCTCTTTAACCACAAATAGAAGAGAGCGTTTTTTCGTCTTTGCTTATTAAAACTATAGCACCCAAAGCATGCAATAGCTCGTGACCTTTGTCTTGACCTTAAATGATTATTAGTTGACTACTTATATAAGTGCTTATATATTTATTCAGCATAAGGTGAAAAAAGGCACTCAAAATGAAAATACCCGCGCAAGAGCAGCATGTTAAAACACAGCAAATAGACTTTTTGGATGAATTGGCCGAGTTAGCGCTAGGCAGTCGCTTGAAGCGCATCAGTGAAAAAATGCTGGCGAATGCCGCTCAGGTATACCAGGCCTTTGATATGAATATTCAACCAAAATGGTTTACCTTGCTTGCCCTGCTTGATAGTAAGGGGAGTGTGAGTATTGTTGAGGCATCGCAGTTATTAGGCTTGTCTCAACCTGCGCTTAGTCAGTTCTGTAAGCAGTTGAGTGAAGAGGGGTTAGTGGACGTCACGGTCGACCCTGAGGACTCGCGTCGTAAAGAACTATCTTTGAGTACGAAAGGCAACGCCGCCATTTTAAGAATGCGACCTATTTGGGAAGCCGTAGAAGCCGCTGCAATTGAATTATGTGAGGACAACGCTAATGATTTCTATCGTTCACTCATTCGTTTTGAGAGCGCTTTCGACAGCCTAGATTTGTTCGAGAGAACAAAGAAAATACTTGATAGCCAAGCCATCGATAAACAAGCCGCGGATAAACAAATGATAAACCACACTATCAGTATACTCGATTTTAGTGCAGAGCTAGCCCATTATTTTGAGTCGATTAATACACAATGGATAGAGCAGATGTTTGTGCTTGAAGACATTGACAAGCAAGTATTGCAAGATCCTCAAAGGCACATCATTGATAAGGGGGGGCGGATTTGGTTTGCTAAACATCCAACACTTGGTGTCGTGGGAGCCTGCGCTCTCCTCAATAAAGGAAATGGTAATGTCGAGTTAACAAAAATGGGTGTGTTGGATAGTGTTCGGGGTATGAAGGTTGGAGAGCGACTGTTGCAACATGTTATACAAGAGGCATTGAATATGCGAGTCGAGACGCTATTTCTGCTAACCAATGCTAAGTGTGAAGCCGCTATTCATTTGTACGAGAAGAATGGTTTTGCTCATGATGCAGATATTATGCAAAGGTTTGGGCAAAGCTATCAACGTTGTAATGTCGCTATGCGCTACGTGAAGCAATGATATGGATCGCTTATCTGAAGTATTAAACCGCTTTTCAATGGACGCAGGCGTTTTCTTTACTGGTAATTTATGTGGCATGTCGTCGTTTGAGCTTAACAAAGACGAAGCTATTCATGGCCATCTGCATGTACTTAAACAAGGCAAACTAAAGCTCATTCAAGCAAATATGAGCTCTCTAATTATTGACCAGCCAAGCGTTTTGTTCTTTCCGCAAGGTAAGACTCATCGCTTTGAAAGCGATCCTGATGTGGGTGCTGATTTGGTGTGTGCGGCCATTCATTACCAATCAGTTGGGAGCGATCCGATTGCTAGTGCTCTTCCTGAACTCATTCATTATCCTTTAAATGAAAAGCCTGCATTAGCGCGTTCGGCACTGTGGTTATTTGAAGAAGCCTTTGCACAAAATAGTGGCCGTGAACCGATGATAAACCGCCTTTGTGATATTTTCATTATTCAAATCCTACGTGAAGTGCTCGAGGACATTGAGTTGTCTCAAGGTATGCTGGCAGGTCTTTCGCATCCACAAATAGGCCGATTATTAGCGACGCTTCATCAGTCACCGCAAACTCAATGGACTTTAGAGATGATGGCACAAGAGGCAGGCATGTCTAGATCGAAATTTGCCTCTTTATTTAAGACACTGGTAGGAAAGTCGCCGGGGGAATATCTTGCCGATTGGCGCATGACTTTGGCACAAAGTATGTTGAAGAAAAATCAATCTGTGGGTATTGTTGCTCACAGTTTAGGCTATGACAGTGGTTCGGCATTAGCTCGTGTGTTTAGAAAAAGGGTAGGGATGTCGCCCAAAGAATGGCTTAAAAGCGTCAGCAAGATAGGTAAAGCCTAATCCTAGCATAAAAGGCTACATTATTTCAGGGCTTGTACATTAGGGAACACAGCATGTCTAACGATGTTTTAAAAGGTCAAGAGCGCATTCGATTATTGCAACAAGTGCTTGAGCATCATCAGTCTTTAACGCCTAGTGCCTATGAGCAAATCTTGGATGCTTTGAATAGTCAAAAAGAGAGCTTTGGCTATTCCTCCAAAGGTAAGCTTAAGGTTGCTTTTTACGATATCCACTCTTACGACAAGAATGCTTTTGAAGCACTCGGCGATATTCCTATCGAGCCTGTCTTTCTCACTAACTCACTGAATGCTTTGTCGGCAATACAGGCAAAGGGCTGTCTTGCGGTATGTGTCTTTGTGAATGATGATTGCAGTGCCCCGGTGATAGAAAGACTTGCCATGTTGGGGGTTAAGCTAATTGCACTAAGGTGCTCGGGTTATAATAATGTTGATTTAGATGCGTGTGCTGCCAAAGGCATTGATGTAGTAAGAGTGCCTGAATATAGCCCTTACGCTGTGGCGGAGCATACTGTGGCTTTAATGCTAATGTTGAATCGAAAACTGCATCAGGCTTACATGCGTAATAAAAACGGACAGTACGTTCTCGATGGTTTGGTGGGCTTTGACATGCGTGGCAAGCAGGTGGGCATTATTGGTTTGGGCAAAATTGGCAAAGTGTTAGTTGATATTCTCAGTGGTTTCGGCTGCGAAATATTGGCCTACGATGTAAAGCCAGATCCCGCATTGGAAGGTCGTGACAACCTTCGTTATGTAAGCTTAAATGAACTGGCTAAAAATGCTGATATCATTAGCCTGCATGCCCCCTTGTGTGACGAAACTTATCATTTGGTAGATGCAGCGTTAATTGAGCAAATGAAAGCAGGTGTGATGCTCATCAACACGGGGCGAGGAGCATTAATCGACACTAAAGCACTGATACAAGGCTTAAAGTCGCAAAAAATTGGTGCCGCTGGCATCGATGTTTATGAAGAGGAAGCTGATATTTTCTTCAAAGATAAAAGCGGTGAAGTACTTACCGACGATGTCTTTGCGCGCCTAACCACGTTCAACAATGTGGTGATTACCTCGCATCAAGGTTTTCTTACCCATGAGGCTTTGCGAAATATCGCACAAACCACCCTCCAAAGTTTAACTGAGTTTAAAGATGGACAACGAGGGCTTGGTCTGAGCTATTCTGTGCTCGGGAATCCTTAGGAGTTAATGCTATAAAACAAGGCAAAGGCTAAACAAACAGCTTATCACTAGCGCGAGATCAATATCAGACGCTGCCAAACCATTTACTATGTTGTTTTCTATATGCAGCAAAGCTAGCACGAGGCTTACCTATGCAGTCACTTGTTTCTCAATTTACTAATCAAATTCCATGGTCTGAGCTTTTGCAATCGGGCAATCGTATTTTTCTGGGCTCCAACGCGGGTATTCCTAACGCGCTTGTCGATAGCTTAATAGAGCACGGACGCAGTATCAAAGATCTGGAAGTAACCCATATCGGTACCTTATCAGATGAGCGCTGGGCGCTTCCTGAACACCAACATCAATTTAAAGTGAATACCTTTTTCATTCATGGCAAAGTGGTGCGTCAGGCTGTTGATGAAGGGCGTGCTGATTATACACCTTGTTTTTTATCGGAAGTGTCTAGTCTGTTTACGGACGACATATTGCCACTTGATGCAGCTTTGATAATGGTCAGTGAACCCGACGAGCTTGGCTACTGCTCGTTGGGGGTATCGGTAGACGTGGTAATGTCGGCAGCGCGCTCTGCGAAGAAAATTATTGCTCAGGTGAATCCTGCTATGCCAAGAACAGCTGGGCACTCTTTTATTCACATATCGGAATTTGCTGCTTGTATCAAGCATGAGCAAGCTTTGCCTGAGATTATTCCTGCGCCCAAAAATGATATTTACGAACGTATTGGGCAATATGTTGCCATGTTAGTGGAAGATGGCGCCACACTTCAGCTAGGTATTGGTAAAATTCCAGATGCTACTTTGCGCTACCTTACAAAACACAAAGACCTAGGGATTCACAGTGAGATGATCAGCGATGGTGTGATTGATCTGATTAAAAGCGGTGTTATCAACAATAGAAAAAAGACTTTTCACCCCGGTAAAGCGGTTGTGAGCTTTTGTATGGGAACTAAACGTTTATATGACTTCGTTCACAATAATCCTCACGTCGAGTTTTATCCAACTAGCTATGTAAACAAACCCACCAACATCGCCAAAAACGACAAGTTAGTTTCTATCAATAGTGCTATTGAGGTTGATTTAACTGGGCAAGTGGTATCAGACTCCATCGGACATGATTTTTATAGTGGCATTGGTGGGCAGGTCGACTTTGTTACCGGAGCCACTATCAGTAAGGGGGGAAAGCCTATCATTGCTTTACCTTCTACTGCCAAAAACGGCACACTTTCTCGTATCGTCGCCAATATTCAAGATGGCGCAGGGGTGGTGACTTCACGTGGCAATGTGCATTATGTGGTCACTGAGTTTGGTGTTGCGAGCTTAAAAGGTAAAAGTATACGAGAGCGTGCGCTGGAACTTATTCGCGTTGCTCACCCGAAGTTTCGCCAAAGCTTATTGGATTCGGTGCGCAAACACTACTATGTACCAGATTATCAAACGCAATATCCAACAGATATTCCTGAGTTAGGAGAGCTCCAATTAAGCCCCATCAATATCGACGATGACAAGTTCTACTTGCGACCGCTAAACCCTGCCGACGAACGTCGCTTGCAAGAGTTCTTCTACTCGCATACCAAAGAAACGCTGCGCCTTCGCTACAACTACATACCGCAGGGCATGAGCCGTCAAAACTCTTGCGAGCTCGTGAGTGTTGATCAGACTAAAGATGTGGCGTTAACCATTGTTAGTCAGCAAGGCTCCAAGATGAAAATTGAGGCGGTAGGGCGTTACTATCTTAATCAAGATAACTCCTGTGAAGTTGCTTTTGTTACACGCGAAAACATGCAAGGTAAAGGTATGGCGACAAGACTAATGAAGGAAATGATCAGTATTGCAACGCAGCGAGGCGTGAGCAAAATGGTCGCTTTTGTGCGCAGTGAAAATAAGCCCATGATATCGGTTTTTGAACAGTTTGAATTTAAGCGCGTATTTAACCCCGACCCAGCTGAAGTAGAGTTGATATTGTTTTTACAGGAGACATAGATGTCGTTAGTGTTGGTAGGTAGCCCAGCGTGTTTACTACACGATATGGACCCAGAACATCCCGAACAACCGGCCAGATTGCATAGTATCAACGACCAGCTTTTAATATCGGGCGTAGAGCTGAGCTTGCAATTCCTCGACTCGCAAGCCGCAACTAAAGAGCAACTATTACTCGCTCACGATAAAGACTTCGTTGAAGAAGTCTTCAATAAGTCACCCTCTGAAGGTCAGCAATGGCTTGATGATGATACCTTAATGATGCCCCATTCTTTAACGGCTGCTTTACATGCTGCCGGAGCAGGTATCGAGGCGGTGAACAAGGTGCTCCCGAGAGAAGAGGAGTGCCCCGAATTTATGCCTGTAACCACTGCATTTTGCGCCGTACGCCCACCAGGCCATCATGCAGAGCATGCCAGATCCGGAGGCTTTTGTATTTTCAATAATATCGCGATTGCCGCCCGCTATGCATTAGAGGTGCGTGGTTTAAAAAGAGTGGCTATCGTTGATTTTGACGTGCATCATGGAAACGGTACAGAAGATATATTCAAAGACGACGATAGGGTCATGTTTTGTTCGTCCTTTCAGCATCCTTTTTATCCTTTTAGCGGCACTGATACAACAAAAGCCCATATTATCAATACTCCTATACCGGCGGGTACAAAAGGCAGCGAGTATCGCGAATTAGTGCATCATTGGTTTGCAAAGCTTGATGAGTTCAAACCCGAGTTATTATTTATATCTGCCGGCTTTGATGCTCATGCCGAGGACGATTTGGGGCATCTACGCTTGCAAGAAGCCGACTATGAGTGGATAAGTTATGAGCTTAAGGCGATTGCTGATAAGCACTGTGAAGGCCGAATTGTGTCAATGCTCGAGGGCGGATATGCTCTGGGTGCCTTGGCTCGAAGTGTGCTCACTCATATTAAAGTGTTAATGGCTTAAGCTTGGTCGACAGAAAGCTTGTATCTTTTTTCAATATTGTTCCGTATTTCTTCTACAATAACACGGTATTTTATCATTTAGACCAAAATCTAGGAGCAAGGAATGAAATATTCACCATTGGGTAGCTCGGGCTTGTCTGTATCGCGTGTGTGCTTGGGGAGTATGACTTGGGGCGTCCAGAATAATCAGAGCGATGCCGACGCACAGATCCAATATGCTATCGACAACGGCGTTAACTTTATTGATACGGCTGAGATGTATCCGGTACCGCCGTCAGAACAAACACATGGTGATACTGAAGCTATTATAGGCGATTGGTTATCAAGAAATGCCAGTAAGCGTTCGGATATCATTATTGCAAGCAAAATTGCAGGGCCTGGCTTTCCCTATGTGCGCGACAACTCAATGATCAGTGGTGCAACTATTCAACAGGCGCTCGATGACTCGCTGCAAAGGTTGCAGACAGATTATATCGATGTTTATCAGTTACACTGGCCAAATAGAATCTCTCCACATTTTGGAAAGCATTGGCCAAATCAAGTGCTTGCTACTGAGCAAGATGTTAGGGCTGAGCGCGATCGTATGCGCGATATTGTGCAGGGCTTAGGACTAGCCATTCAAGCAGGAAAAATAAAGCATTGGGGTTTATCTGACGACACGCCTTGGGGCATTCATACTTATCTACAGCTTTGCGACGAACTCGGTGTGCCAAAGCCGGTATCGATTCAAAATGAGTTCAACCTATTACATGTTAAAGATTGGCCTTATCTTATTGAGTCATGTGTGTTTGAAGATATTGCTTACTTGCCTTGGTCGCCATTATCTGGCGGTATGCTGTCGGGGAAATACATCGGTGGCGCTAGGCCCAAAGGAAGCCGTTGGACAATGATGCAACGTAACGGCTTATTTAGGAACACGCAACACGCGGAAGACGCCGTAGTGGCTTATTGTGAGATTGCGAAGAAGCACGGTATAAGCCCTAGTCAGTTGGCATTAGCTTGGTGCGATCAAGTTGATGGCGTTACATCAACCATTATTGGAGCAACGAATTTGCCTCAGTTGGAAGAAAACATTGCAGCTTTTGACATGACACTGTCACAAGATTGTGTAGATGCTGTGCTTGAGACATTGCAGAAATACAGTATGCCATTCTAGTAAGTGCCGTGTTGCGGTTATTGCTGATTTTATAGAAAACTCTGCGCTCCGTTCTCGAATAAACCTAGGTTTTTTTAAGGGCGGAGCAAGTTTATGTTCAACTATTTAAGTTTAACTTTTCTACTATCTCACCTACATCGTGTTTGAATTTAGCATTGCGTAAGGTGCTATTAATTTGGCCTAATTCATAACGTTCAACTTGATCCTGAGAATAATACAGCGCCTCATTAAGTGTTTCTGCGAAACTAATTTCTTCAAAATCAATGTTATCCATCGCACGCTCAAACACAATAATGTCGGTTAAGCGACAAATTATATAACTGAATAAAGCCACTTTTTGTTGCTCTTCGTCTAATTGGCTTGAGTCCAATTTATTAACCAGCGCTAGAGCGTTGGCACCTAAACTATCAATGATTTCGGTGGGCAACTTCGCGTTTGCAGCGAAGACTTTTGCCATTATTGAAGGGTTAGTTCCAAGCATGTTCTGTATGTTCTGTAGTCTTTCAAAGTATGGACTGAAGTCGAGGTAGAACTCAGCAATTTCAGGCTTGGCAGCCAGCAGTGATATGTCGCCAAGATAATCTAATAAACAACGCGTCGAAAGCTCGGCAGAGTTTTCTAATTTCATGTCCTTTGCGACTAATAAGCCGATCGAGCTTGCTAAAAAGCTTGCCTTCCAAATGCGATGGTATGCTTTCTTTTGTTCTTGAGTAGTAAAATCGGCGCTGTGTTCCAGTGCAAACTGCATCGAGATGTTTTTGGCTTGTAGAACCCCCAAATACACCACTGCATGGTTAATAGTTGTGATCGACTTTTGTAGCGCGAACAAAGAGGAATTTGCCACATTAATCACTTTCACTACCAACTCAGGATCTTTTTTGACAATGTCGAGTAATTCTTGCGGGTCGCTAATGTCTCGTGTTAAAGACATTAATAGAGGATGTGGCTTTTTGAGGCTAGATGCTTCTAAGAGGAATTGCTTCTGTTCTTCATCCGCAATATCTTCAAGCAATTCAAAATTAAGTAAGGCTTCACTCGGTTCTGGGATGTCTTTAGCGTCGCGAAGTTTGAGGCTTGGTACAGTGTCTTTTTCTAAACCGACGAAGCTTTGCGCTTTGCTAGTTCTCTTTTTTGACGGGTTCTGTGTCTCAATAGTCGACTTCTTGCCCATTGCGTATAAGTATACTATTAACAGAAGAATAAGCACCAAGCCCACAGCGACGCTCGAGTACATGATAAGATTTGTTGAGGTAATGTCTGGTGACACGCTTTAGCTCTGCAATGTGAGTATTTTTATAGATATTACAACAGGAAAGAGCATATTTCCTGCATAGTTATTAATCTAAAGGTATGTTTTTCTACAACATTAGTCTGTTAACTAAGCAAATTGCTGCACATCATCGCAATAATGTGGTGATCTTTTGCCTATTTCATCTGCAAGTATTGTCAAAAAATCAGGCTCACTTTTGCTTGAAAAAGCGAGCCTCTTTTTTCGGCAGTGTATGTTTGCATGGCTTTTAAAAAGCATACTTCATTGAAAACTGCAGACGTGTCATGTCGCCATCCAGTCCAGATTCAATTTCTCTGGTAGCTTGCTTAATTTCAGCCCCAACAGTGATTTTTTTAGTCGGCGAATATAACAAGTTTGCACTCATACTACTTGTGGCTGAGTTAACTCCTAAGCCAGTTAACGCTGTGTCATTATCTATCGTCAGTTGGGCATAGGTCACACTCGAGCGCATTTTTGAATTCCATAGGTGGCGGTACGACAGCGCAAATGCAGTTGAATCGATGCTTTTCAAATTACCATTGGCATCAAGGACCGCCCCATTAGCTGTATTAAGAGCAACATAGCGACCAAGCCCCGAGCCCGAGGTTAAAGATATACGAAGGTCATCGCCATTATCAAAATTAATTTTTGAGTTAATACTGACGCCCGCAGAGCTTGCACTGTCATCAATAAGATCACCCTCTACGTAGCGCAGTTGGCGAACAATACCTGCAACCGACAAATGTCCCCAATCAGCCTTATGCGTATATCGCACAACAGCATCAGGTAACGATGAGTCATCTGATACGATTCTTGTACCACCACCGAATGGTGTAATGGTGGACTCAGAATTCTCAAGAGCGAACTCCCATGCACCACTTTGATAACGAACTAAGGCTTGACGATCGAAGGCAACACCATCAGGAACGCCAATAAAATCCAAGGTTTCAGGGAGGGTCTTAACATCTTGGAAAGTGGTCCAAGTTTGGCCGACCGTCCATGCTTTATATTTAATAAAACCATGTCGAATGCGCGGAACGTAAGAGTTACTGACTCGTTCATTACCACCAGGCGTCACTAGGAAGTCAATTTCAAGCACGCCAGTTATGGTGTCTCCTTCGTCAGTTTTCGTTGTAGAGGTAAATTGAAAGCGACTTTGTTTGGCGTGTGCGTCAAATTGAGTACTTTCTTTTATGCCGCCGACAGGTGTCAGCCCCGGAATGTAAAAATCGCGACCAACACTTTGGCTGCTAAGTGTGCCATCAGAATATGAGCTGAATATTGCATCAGCTTTAATATAGCCAGAGAATTTCACTTCAGAATTTGCTAGTAGATCTGCCTGAGCATGTAGTGAAACACTAGACATTCCTAGTGCTACAGACACTGCAATAGCATACTTAGTTATTAAATTTTTCATGTTCGGACTCGTTTGTTAATTTAGTGTAAAGGTATGGTTAATCAGGAGTAATATTACTAAGCTTGCTAGAATTGCAAATTAGCCCATGGTCTATAAGACTAAGGTCGTAGGGTCGTCGCTCGCGCTGTATTTTAAGCTCGAATGTATGAATTAGTGAAACAAAGTCAATGGCTTAGAACACAGCTGAATTTGCTTTTAGTGCTAGCTAGGCGTTGGCGCAAATGTTAACTTATAGCATTCGAGCTGTTAATGCAGAGTCTGATACCAAAGTCGCATTTTGGTTTGCGGGCATCGGTATATGGTAGTGGTATGTTGTCGTTAATCTTTTTAGCCAATACTTTTAATTAGCGCTTGAGCGCTCAGCAGCCTTTTTGTTGAGAAGTGACTTTCAGCGTCGTAGATAAGAACGTAATCAAGGAGACTACTTTATGTCGGCCAACAAACTTTACCCCGTACCGCAAGCGTATAAACAAGATACCCTCCTTACGCCCGACCAATATAATGCGATGTACGAGCAGTCAATAAATGACCCTGAAGCCTTTTGGTCACAGCAGATGACTCAGTTGGATTGGTATAAGCTTCCTTCGATCATCAAAAACACAAGCTTTGACTCACAAGACTTATCAATTAAGTGGTTTGAAGATGGTGAGTTAAATGCCAGCTACAATTGTATAGATCGTCACCTTGCGACTCGTGCAAAGAAAACTGCACTTTTTTGGGAAGGTGATTCTCCTGAACACTCGCAAGAGGTTAGCTACCAAGAGCTTCATTACGAAGTGTGTAAGTTAGCTAATGGTTTAAAAAAACTTGGAGTTAACAAGGGCGACCGCGTAGCGCTGTATATGCCAATGGTGCCGCAAGCAGCTTATGCCATGTTAGCTTGTGCACGCATTGGGGCCGTACATTCAGTGATATTTGGGGGCTTCTCACCGAATGCGATTGCAGACCGAATTAACGACAGCTCAGCTAAGGTGGTGATTACCTGTGATGAGGGTCGCAGAGCAGGTAAGTCTGTTCCATTGAAGGCTAACGTCGATAAAGCCTTGGCAAATGGCGCATGTCCGTCAATTGACGCGGTTGTTGTGCATAAGCTAACCGGCGGAGCGGTAGAGACCTCTGCTGTCGACGTGTGGTGGCATGAGCTAACCGAAGACTGCTCAGGGCAATGTGAGCCTGAAGTGATGAATGCTGAAGACCCTTTATTTATTCTCTATACATCGGGCTCTACCGGTCAACCTAAAGGCGTGGTGCATACCACTGGTGGTTATTTGCTATGGACTAGCATGACGTTTAAATATGCCTTTGATTATCGCGAAGACGATGTGTTTTGGTGTTCTGCTGATGTGGGTTGGGTTACAGGTCATAGCTACATCGTATACGGGCCACTATCGAATGGTGCTTCCCAAGTATTTTTTGAGGGTGTACCAACTTACCCCGATGTGCGCCGTGTTGCTCAAATCGTCGAAAAGTACAAGGTAGCATCACTGTATACAGCGCCAACAGCGATTCGAGCGTTGATGGCGCACGGCGATAAACCCGTGGAAGGCTGCGATCTATCATCGTTGCGTATATTGGGATCAGTGGGCGAGCCAATTAATCCTGAAGCGTGGGAATGGTATTACAGAACCATTGGCGAGAGTCGCTGCCCTATTATTGATACTTGGTGGCAGACGGAAACCGGAGGCATGATGATTACACCATTACCTACGGTTCATGATTTAAAACCGGGCTCCGCGACAAGGCCAATGTTCGGTATTCAACCCGCCTTGTTTGACGCCGATGGCAATGAGTTGCAAGGAGTCGCTGAAGGCAACTTGGTTATTAAAGATAGCTGGCCCAGCCAAGCGAGAACGGTATACGGTGATCATAAGCGTTTTATCGAAACCTACTTCTCGGCTTATGAGGGTGTGTATTTTACGGGTGATGGTTGTCGTCGTGACGAAGATAACTATTACTGGATAACCGGCAGAGTTGATGATGTCTTGAACGTGTCTGGTCATCGCCTTGGCACTGCTGAAATTGAAAGTGCCTTGGTAGCCCACAAAGATGTGGCTGAAGCCGCCGTTGTTGGTTACCCACACGATATCAAAGGGCAGGGAATATATGTTTATATCACTCCGAATGAGGGGGTAGAGGTAACCACGGAACTCACTGATGATATTCGTAAGTGGGTGCGTAGCGAGCTGAGCCCGATTGCTAGCCCGGATATGATTCAGTGGACGGGTGGTTTACCAAAAACTCGCTCGGGCAAAATAATGCGCAGGATTTTGCGTAAAATCGCCGCGAATGAGCATGAACAACTCGGCGATACATCAACCTTGGCCGACCCTTCTGTCGTTGATACACTTATCGAAGAAAGGTTAAATAAGTAAAAGGACACAGTATGGTAAACCTGCTTATTGCAGACGACCATCCGCTTTACAGAGACGCCCTCAAAGGGGCGTTGAATTTAGCGTTGAAAGATCTGAATATTGTTGAAGCTGGCAACTTAAACGAAACTGTTGCTATATTAGAAGCACAAGATATTGATCTGCTACTGCTCGACCTACACATGCCAGGTAGCAGTGATTTGTTTGGGCTTTTGCACATACAAAAAACCTTTCCTGGGCTGCCAATTGCAGTGGTATCAGGCACAGAAGATACGGCATTGATATCTAAAGTTGTCGGCCTTGGTGCGATGGGCTTTATTCCCAAAACAGCAAGCGCTCAAGAAATCAATGATGCCGTAAACACAATGCTGGAAGGAGATGTTTGGGTACCAGAAACACTGCGCCAGCAAATTGAGCAAGTGGATGAACACTTTTCAATTTTGGCTGAAAATGTCGCAAGCTTAACCCCTTCACAATACAAAGTACTTTGCTATATGCGTGATGGCCTTCTAAATAAACAAATAGCTTACAATTTAGATATTGCTGAAGCGACAGTAAAAGCGCATGTTACCGCTATCTTTAGAAAACTAGGTATTAACAATCGTACACAAGCTGTCCTAATTGCAACTGAACTGCAACTAGAGCCGCCAGCTCACTAACATGAGAAGCGGGCTTATATGAAAGTTCAACGCTATGTTCGAAGCCTGCATAAATGGCTTGGTCTAGTATTAGTTATCCAACTATTTTTCTGGATTGCCGGTGGTTTGATTATGAGTGCCATACCACTTGAAAATGTACATGGAAAGCACCTAGCTGTTAAGGAACTTCCAAATCCATTTAGCTTTCATGATTATTCATTTGACTTACAAACCGTGTTAAATGACCTTAACGCAGGCTCAAAGGCGTCAAATCGCTTCACAAGTACGCAAAGAGTTGAGTTTACCGAGTATCAAGGAACACCCGCTTATCTGATCACCAGTGCTACCGGCCAAGAGCTGCGCTCTGCAATTGACGGCTTAGCTTTCCCTACTTTACGCGCTGAGCAGGTTCGCAGCTTAGCTAAACAACACTATATATACACAGGCAACCCGAGTAAGAAGATAGCTTCAACGACGCTATTAGAGATAGCTCCACAAGAGGTCGCAACACAGAGCGATCGACTATGGCGTGTGAATTTTGATGATACTTGGAATACCAGTTTATATTTCTCTGATTCAAGTGCTCAATTGGTATCAATAAGGAGTGATATTTGGCGTTTATTCGATTTTGTGTGGATGTTACACATTATGGATTATGATGAACGTGAAGACTTCAACAACCCCCTTCTCATCGCATTTGCAGCTTGCTCAGTGTTATTTACCATAACAGGTATGTTGATGTTAATGCGCAGCCTTCGCTACCGACCTAAGCAGAAGATATAAAATAAAAGCCGCGACCCAGAGCAGTGCTCAGAAATAAAGCAACAAAGTGTGAAAAAACAAATTTATGTTATCGCTTATGCTGCTTATAGTTGTGAATCTTATTTATATTTCGCCGCGGTGATGAATTTTGTCATACTTTGAATCAAGGTTCTTAATTTGGCCGGTTTTAAAGGTTTACTGAGATAATTCACACCTTGCTCTTTACAATGCCTAATAAGATCGTCACCGCGTTTTGCGGTTAACAAACACGCAGGCAGAACAATGTTTAGCTTACTACGAATCGAGTCTATAATTTCTAAACCAGTTGGTCCTTTGCCTAGCTGGTAATCAACCAGAAGAATTTGCGGCGAAAAGTGCTCACAAAGCTCGACGGCATCTTTATAGTTGAGTGCAGTTCTGGTATCCACTCCCCACTTATTCAGCAGGGTCTCCATGGCATCTAGATTCTCTTGTTGATCGTCAACGCAAAGTATACGCAGGCCATCAAACACCGACGTCGCTTTATTCATTGCTGCACCCACTTGCTCCACAGCGGGCATTTCTGCAAACATAATAGAAAAACAACTGCCCCGGTTTTCTTCAGATACAACCTTTACAGCACATTTGAGCTGTTGGCTTAGTCGCTTTACTACGCCTAAACCAAGTCCGATCCCTTGCTCATTTGAATTCTCTACCCGATAGAAGTCACTAAAAATAGCCGCTTGTTGTATCAGCGGAATACCTATGCCAGTGTCTCTTACTTCAATCAGTATTTTTCCATTCCGTTTTCTGGTGCTGAGTAACACTTTACCACTTTGTGTATATTTCACCGCATTCGACACTAAATTTTGAATTATCCTATACACGTAGGTCCTATCTGCGCTAATCCAAACATCGTGAATTCGGTGTTTAAAAATAAGGCCTTTCTCTTTTGCTTTCATACTTAGTTCATTGATGATGGGGGTAAGCGTTTCCCGCAGGTTGATGGTTTCAATGAACGGTTTCAGTTCACCTTGGTCAAGGCGGGAGATATCTAATATAGTCGCAATTAAGGCCTCGCTAGAAACGACCGAGTCATTAAGTTTGCTGATAATTCTAGTGGTGTCTTGATCGAGTTTTGTTTCCTGCAAAGCAGATAGATAGAGTTTTGCCGCATTCAAGGGCTGTAAAACATCGTGACTGGCAAGTGCTAAAAAGCGTGATTTACTGGCGTTAGCCTCTTCGGCTTCTTTGCGTGCACGAATAAGCTCCTTTTCAGCCTCATTTCTGCGTTCGATTTCAAGTCTTAGTTCGGCATTAATTGAATGTACTTCTTGTGTTCTTTTACGAACACTTTGCTCAAGGTTACTGTTGCTTTCTTCCAACGCTTGTTGCAACTCCACGCGATCAGTGATGTCTTGGAAACTGGTAACGAAACCACCACCAGGAAGAGGGTTACCAATCATTTCTATGACACGCCCATCATCTCTTTGGCGAGAAAAGCGATGGGCTTGCCCAGATTTAAGTCGGCTCATGCGTTTTTGTACTCGTTCCTCAAGTTCACCACTCATGACTTTGCTATGCGCGACGTTATAGCGAATGAGCTCCTCTATTGGCATTCCCACATTCACCATTTCTACAGGAAAGTGAAAAAGGTCGATATAGGGTTTATTCCAAGCCACAAGGTTTAGGTTTTTATCTACCACGCTAATACCTTGATCAAGGTTTTCTAGCGATGTCATTAAGGCGCTTACATTGAAGTCGACTGCCTGCGCAGACTCTTCAAAAAAGTTGACGACTTCGGTGATATCCAGTTTCTTACCTCCGACTAAACTGTCGATGAGAGCTTTAGCGCTAGATGAGCCAACAACGCCACCAAGGGCTCGCTCACAGAATGCTAAAAAGTCGCTTTGTACAGGGTCTTGCATATTAAGCTGCAAGCCTTGTTGGTGGGTATAATCAAGAAAGAGTTGCTTGCTTCTGACGTCGCCTGTAAATTTTGTAATCAGGGTGTGCAGGTCCTCTACCGTAACGGTGTGAGACTGATTGCTTTGCGAAACGAACTTTTTGTCAGCAGGCGATACAAACGCTTCAGCTTGAATTCGATCAATTAAACGCGACTGGGTAAATAAGGAAAATGAAATATAGCCAATAAGGTTCGCGACTAAACTTACCATCGCGCCTTGGCTCAGAACCTCCGATTGATCTTTACCCGGATCGCCGCCTCCCAATATGGGTAGCATCAGCCACAATGTCCACACCACAATTCCGGCTAATAGCCCTGCATATACGCCATGTGCATGGCCTCGCTTCCAATAGAGGGCACCGACTATCGATGGTAGTAAATGAATGAGTAGTGAAAAGGCCAGTATGCCTATGGATGCTAAGCTTGCTTCGTTAGTCATTTGCTGTTGATACAAAAAGGCTAATATCAATATTAATAAGATAATGGCTCTGCGAAGTGTTTTAATTCGCCTAATTTTGTTTACTTGTAATTTACTGTTTAGCTCTAGCAACTTTGGCAATACAACGTCGTTAGTAATCATCGTACTGAGAGTTAAGGTGGCGACAATAATCATGGCGGTTGCAGCGGAGAGCCCACCTAAAAATACTATCATTTGAAGTACAAGGGAGTCGGACAAACTAGCTAGTGCCAACACATAGTTATCGGCTTTTACATTAGCGTTTGATCCCGGGGCATTAAATATCGCATCACCGGCTGCTGCTATCACAGGAATCGTTGCGGCGATAATTACCAAATACAAAGGAAATACCCATCGAGCCTGCTTCAGATGCGTCAAGTTGAGGTTATCGACGACCGCAACGTGGAATTGTCGTGGAAGGCATATCACAGCCGCAGCAGCCATCAGCGTTTGTGCCCAAAAAGTAAAGGAGCCAAAAGTACTGAGCGCTTCACTGCTCTTAAAGCTGCTTAGCAATTCAGTCTCGGTCGCGCTTTGGTAGTATTGATAACCAACGACAGCGATGAGAACTAAGGCAAGTAGCTTAATACAAGACTCGAATGATATTGCTAACATCAATCCTCGACGATACTCGGTAACGTCGGTATTCCGAGTGCCAAAATACATTGCAAAAATGGCAATAAACAAAGTCGCGGCTATTACAACATAGGTGGGCTTCTCTTGTGTTGAGATGATCGTAAACAAAGACCCAATCGCTTTGAGTTGCAAAGCGATATAAGGAATGGTGGCCAACAGAGCAATGATAGTGACAAGTAAAGCAACGGTTTGTCGCTTCCCGTAGCGTGCGCTAATGAAATCGGCAATAGTGCTAATATGCTGCTTTTTGCTTACAAGCATCAGCTTTCGCATAAAACGATGAAACACGACATAAACTATTATCGGGCCCAATAAAATTGGAAGAAACAGCCAATTATCTCGGCTCGCTTGTCCTACTGCTCCGAAAAAAGTCCAAGCAGTACAGTATATACCCAGCGCCAGAGAATAAACCAAAGGGTGTGATGTTAACCAGCGGGAAGTAGGCGTATTCCTGTCACCCCATTTTGCTATCCAAAATAAAAAACACAGATAGAAAAGGGCAAGTGCCAACCATCCAAATGACATAGAAAATCCTTACAAGCTATTTACATACGCAACTGTATCACAATAAATAGTGGGTCTACGACTACTAAGACCATGGTCTAATTTTACGTTTTATTAACAAGGGATAAAGTAAGACCATCACTGCTACTACACCTAATTAACTAGCTGAGGAATACAAAGATGGCTTTTAAAAATGAAGGAGATCAGAAGGCATACTGGAAGGATAATCTGTCCCTCCTGTTTACACTTCTCATTGTTTGGTTCGTCGTCTCATTTGGCGCCGGTATTATTTTCGTTGACCTACTTAATCAGGTCCAATTTTTTGGATTTAAATTAGGTTTCTGGTTTGCCCAACAGGGCTCAATCTATGTTTTTGTTGGCTTAATTTTCTTCTATGTGAAGAAGATGAACGATCTCGACAAAAAATATGGCGTGGACGAGGAGTAGACGATGAGCGTTCAAATCTTAACATTTCTGATAGTAGGTGCTTCATTCTTACTGTACTTGGGCATTGCTGTTTGGGCTAGGGCCGGGTCAACCAACGATTTTTATGTGGCCGGTGGTGGCGTTCACCCTGTATTAAACGGCATGGCAACGGCGGCTGATTGGATGTCGGCAGCCTCTTTTATCTCAATGGCAGGCCTAGTTTCCTTCATGGGTTACGATGGCGCTGTATATTTGATGGGTTGGACCGGCGGTTACGTGCTACTCGCCCTTTGTTTGGCGCCATATTTACGCAAGTTCGGCAAATTCACGGTGCCAGATTTTATTGGCGATCGTTACTACTCGCAAACAGCAAGAACGGTTGCGGTCATTTGCGCAATTTTTGTGTGCTTTACCTATGTGATAGGTCAAATGCGTGGGGTTGGTGTTGTCTTCAGTCGCTTCTTGGAAGTTGAGCTGTGGTTAGGCGTAGTGATTGGCATGGGGGTTGTGTTCTTCTACACTGTCTTAGGCGGTATGAAAGGCATCACTTACACCCAAGTTGCTCAGTTCTGCGTACTCATTTTTGCTTACTTAGTACCCGCAGTGTTTATATCTATACTAATGACAGGGCACGTATTACCGCAAACGGGCTTTGGCGCGACGCTTGTCGACAGCTCTACCTATCTCTTAGATAAACTCGACATGCTCTCAACTGACTTAGGGTTTGCTGAGTACACGTCGAATAAAAAATCCTTACTGGATATCTTCTGTATTACGTTTGCATTAATGGTGGGCACCGCGGGATTGCCTCATGTCATCGTGCGCTTCTTCACTGTGCCGAAAGTGCGCGACGCACGCAGAAGTGCCGGCTGGGCCTTGGCGTTTATTGCTATTCTTTACACCACTGCGCCATCGTTAGCCGCTTTTGCCCGTGTGAATATGATTGAAACCATCAATGGCCCACAAGCCACAGGCACCTCTTATGCTGAAGCACCAAGTTGGATAAAGAACTGGGAAAAAACCAATCTTATTAAGCATGATGATAAAAATGGCGATGGCAAAATGTTTTACTCGGGCGACGAACGCAACGAGATGACTATCGACCGCGACATTATGGTTTTGGCTAATCCAGAAATTGCGAATTTACCGGCTTGGGTGATCGCATTAGTCGCCGCTGGTGGTGTTGCTGCAGCATTGTCTACATCGGCGGGTTTGTTGCTGGTCATTTCGTCATCGGTATCGCATGACTTACTTAAGAAAAATCTGATGCCGAATATTACCGATAAACAGGAGCTGTTATCTGCAAGGCTGGCCGCCGCAATCGCAATACTCATTGCAGGCTACTTTGGCATACATCCGCCAGGCTTTGTGGCCGCAATAGTCGCTTTTGCTTTTGGTTTGGCTGCCTCTAGTTTCTTCCCGGTGATCATCATGGGTATTTTCAGTAAGCGTATGAACGATAAAGGGGCAATAGCTGGCATGGTGACGGGTATCACTTTCACTGCCGCCTATATTATCTATTTTAAATTCGTGAGCCCTGAGATGAACCTTACTGAAAACTGGTTGTTTGGTATATCCCCCGAAGGTATCGGCACCATTGGCATGCTGATAAACTTTGCGGTTGCTCTTACCGTATTTAAATTTACTGACGAGGCTCCCAAAGAAATACAAGACTTGGTGGAAAGCATTCGTTTCCCTAAAGGAGCAGGAGAAGCCACCGGTCACTAGCTACTGAAACCTGAGACCAAAGCCCAGCCATGCTGGGCTTTTTCAGTGCCTAGCGAAAGTGGATAGCCCTGGCCTCTCTGCTTCTGCAAAGACGCTGTGCCGCGTTGCGGCAGGTCATCCATGACCCGCTCTACTAAAACCATCCATGGTTTTAGACGCTTTGCGCCAGCAGAGAGGTCAAGGCTATCCACTTTCGCTAGGCTGGACTGTTGGCAAATGTAAAAACGCTGTGCCGCGTTGCGGCAGGTCATCCATGACCCGCGCTACTAAAACCGTCGATGGTTTTAGACGCTTTGCGCCAACATAGAGGCCAAGGCTATCCACTTTGGCTATGCTGGACTGTTGGCAAATGTAAAAACGCTGTGCCGCGTTGCGGCAGGTCATCCATGACCCGCTCTGCTAGAACCATCCATGGTTTTAGACGCTTTGCGCCAGCAGAGAGGCCAAGGCTATCCACTTTGGCTATGCTGGACTGTTGGCAAATGTAAAAACGCTGTGCCGCGTTGCGGCAGGTCATCCATGACCCGCTCTACTAAAACCATCCATGGTTTTAGACGCTTTGCGCCAGCATAGAGGTCAAGGCTATCCACTTTGGCTAGGCTGGACTGTTGGCAAATGCAAAGCAATATCGACGGTAAAACGAACTGGGAACTTAGAGGGTCAGCGCCGATTGTGGGTGATGAAGTAGAAAGTTTCTAAAGCCATGGATGGCTTTAGCTAAGCGGGCCAGGATGGCCTGGAGCGAAAGCGACACAACGTCTTTCAGCTTCATCACCCACAAGCTGTGATTGCCTTTTAACATAGACAACACAGGCATTGCCGTCTAACAAAGACAACACAGCCAATGCCTTCTAACTTAGATGGGTTGATGTTTGTCAATGTAATGTGACTGTAAAAGAGTATGATATTTACGTGAGTAGAGTGGGGGAATAGACGATGACGGCAGTGCCAAAACAGGTAGCTGATTTTTTAAGAGAGTCAGGGCCCTTCGATTTGCTTGATGACGAGCACCGGCTCAACATTGCCAAAAAAAGCCAGCTAATTTATCTCACAGCCGAAAACCACGACGAGATGTTACAACAGCATCGGCATTCGCTGTTTTTAATTCAAAGCGGCCAGTACTCTGTCAAAGACGGTGAGGGTGCCCTAAAGCACTTGAGTGATGGCGACTACTTCGGTTACGCCGCGTTGCTAGATGGCGTTGATTACAAGCTAGATATGACCGTAGACAGCCCAGGCTTAATTATCTGTATATCCAAGGCAAGTTTCGATGGTGCCATGCAATATCCAAAATTTGCGCAATTTTTCAACGCAGCAAAGGACGATATGCTTGAGCATGATGCCGTTACTGACGCTAATTCAATGTGGTTGCATAAGCCGCTTTGTGAAGTGAGCCAAGTTAAGCCCATTGCGCTTGCAAAAACAGATTCAATTCAAAGTGCTGCCGCTTTAATGTGCGAGAAAGCCATATCTTCGGTGCTGGTTATCGAAAATAACGCTCTCATCGGTATCGTAACCGACCGAGATCTACGCAATCGAGTTGTTGCTGCTGGGCTGGATATGCAACTGCCGGTGGAACACGTCATGACCACCCAGCCTGCTTACTTGACCAAGAATAAGACCCTTTTTGATGCTGTTTTACTGATGAGCGAAAGGTCTATTAACCATCTGCCTGTGCTTGATGCAGTAAGTAACGAGCCTGTTACCATGATAACGGCGACAGATATATTCAAACAGCAGCGAAATAACGTGCTGTTTGTTATTAGTGATATATCAAAAGCCAACAACTTATATGAGTTAACACGCAGTTCTTGGCTCTTGCCACATTACTTTTCATCAAGCGCAAAGCGTTTAGGGGATTTTGATATTGCGGGTAAAGTCCTATCTCAGGCGACCGATGTAATGACTCGAAAGTTAATCAACTTTTTTCAACAAAAGCACGGCAAGGCACCAATACCCTATTGTTGGTTAGTTTATGGTTCACAAGCGCGCGAAGATCAAACGATGGGTTCGGATCAAGATAACGCGTTGCTATTTGCTGAAGAGCCTAGTGACGAGCAAGCTACTTATTTTGCAAAGATGGCCGAGTATGTGTGTTCAGGACTTGGGAAATGTGGCATAAAGTTGTGTGACGGTAACATTATGGCATCAAATCCAGCACTGCGGGTATCGCTGGGTCGAGCCATCGAAGAATCCAAGTCGTGGGTGCGCCAACCAACACCGGAAGCCATGCTTGCGTTTAATATTTTTCTTGATGCGCGTGCAGCAGCTGGAGATTTTTCTCTGTTTAAAAGTCTGCAAAAAGAGCGCAAAAAGCAATTCAGTAACAGTCTATTTTTGGCCGCACTGGCTCGACAAGCAAATGAACAGTCTGTGCCTTTGTCGATGTTTCAAAAATTTGTTTACGCTAAAAATAGACCAGAAAAAGACAGCATAGATCTAAAGCATAGTGCAATTGCTATCGTAAACAATCTAGCGCGTCTCCATGCCTTAGCTAACGGGATTACGGTGCCATCTACTATCGGAAGGTTAAATAACCTGCCAAAATCTTCCGGTATCGCCGAGGCCGATATTAAAAATTTAAAAGATATTTGGTTATTTTTAAACCGACTGCGTTGGCGACATCAATTACATAGAAAAGTGCAAGACAACTTTATTCGAATAAGTGATTTGTCGTCTATTGAAAAGCATCAGCTTAAGGCCGCTTTTAAGGCAATTCATCGCGCTCAACAGGCCGCAGTGCTCAAATATAGCGGAGGTATTGGGTAGTGGCGTCGCTTTTTGCTCACTTCTTTTCTTCGAAGGCTTTCAGCAATAGCTTTCTTACAAAGTCTTGGCCAGTGAGTAAAGAGTGGAAGGAAAGTTCGCTGCTTTCCACACCCCTTCTTGGCATTGACCTTGAATTAACTAGTCTGCAAACTGACGTCGCAAAAATAACATCTATCGCCTGGCTTGAGGCAAAGGCGCAATCCATCAATATGGATAGCGCACAATATAGCCTTGTTCGGACAAGTGGTGATCTAGCACAAAGCCCAGTGATTCACGGCTTAACTGCGAAGGATCTGGCACAAGGTGAACATGTTAGTGTGCTGGTAAAACAGTTGGAATCTTATTCGAAAACACATATATGGGTGTTGCATAATGCAGCACTTGATATGCAGGTGCTGCACAAGGTGGCCACTTCACTAAAGCTTCCTGAAAGCTACATTCTAACACTCGACACCATGCTGCTCGAACTGTACCTTCTGAACAAAGCACAAGCTCCGGTAAAACAGAACGCGCTTACCTTAGAAGAATGTAGGCAACGCTATCAGCTTCCGTCAGCGCCCAATCACAATGCACTTGACGATGCCCTTGCCAGCTTGACCCTCGCTTTTGCTCAACTTCACGCAATAGATGCCAAAGGTGTTGCAACGATAGGTGATCTCTTGCAGAGCAAAGCATTTAGGGTGTTTCGCGTAGGTATTGAAGGTAAAAGAAATGTAGGGAAGCGTTGAATTGGGCATCGTATGATTCTCATTTGAGCTTCAACAGTATAAAAGCTAGTATAAAAAACAAACAAGTGACGCGTTAATTGAAATGTGGAGTTGTGTGATGCAAATTCGTTTTTACTTTCCTGTCCTTTGCTTGGTCGCTTTGGCTACTTTTTTGTTAAGTGCTTGTACGTCTTCTAAATTGCGAGTGGGAAATGAGTTAAGCTTGTCACAAACGCAACTTCTTGACGATGAAGTGTTTCCCGAGTATCACCTTTATCAGATTGAAAGCACGAACGAGATATTTTTTCTCGACGAAAGCGCGCGAATTTTTGTTGATACAGCAATAGCAAAAGGTCGAACAGAAAAAGAGCAGGTAGAACAACTCATTGGCGCTATATTTGCTCGAACAGACTTGGATTTAGTCTATCAAGAAGCGGCGAATACCACCGCTGATACTACCTTCACGAGCGCTGCAGCTAATTGTTTATCGCTTTCAATTATGACCTACGCAATGGCCGAGTATGCCGGTTTTGACAGCGATTTTCAGCTTGTACACATTCCTGAATATTGGACTAGACGCGACGGTTACTCATTACTTAACGGGCACATAAACCTAAAGATTGTGCCGAGGGCGAACGCTGGAATCACCCAGTTTTTTGAAAACAGAATGGTAATTGATTTTGATACTGAAATAAGTTCGAAGCGCTTCCCTGCGAGCAAGGTGACTAAAAATTATGTGGTTGCTATGTTCTATAACAATAAGGGGACAGATGCACTATTAGAGCGCAATTACACCAAGGCTTATCGTTATTTTAAAGCGGCTATTCAGAGTAACGAATACTACGAGGGTTCATGGGTAAACCTTGGGTATTTGTACCGGTTAATGGGAAAGGTTGAATTGGCAGAGCAAAGTTATCTTCGCGCAATAGAGCTTGATGATAATCATCTTACTGCTTGGGAAAATTTAGCTATATTGTATCGCAAGATAGGGGATGTTAAGTCAGCTAATTCTATTCAAAGCTATATAAAATCGAAACGTCAGAGCAATCCGTTTTACCATCTCATGCTTGGCGAAATTGAGCGAGATAAGGGTGACTACACCGCCAGTATTAAGCATTTCCAAGAAGCTATACGCCTAGATGAAAATCAGCATCAATTTTACTTTTCTTTAGCTACTTCGTTCTTCGAGATGGGGGACTTAGACAGTGCCAAACGTTATATGTTGTTGGCAAAAAGAAAGGCCCCAGCGAGTCAAGTCGCTGAGACCTATTCAAGCAAAGTGTCTGCTATCCGGGCTATACAAGCCAAATAGTTAAGCCAGTTAGAGCACGCCAAGTTCAGTTAAGCGTTCGTGTAAGTAACTCCCTGCGGTATGACGCTCAGATAGCTTCACATCGGGGCGTGGATGCAAGAAAAGCGGCAATGAAATACGTGCTTTTGTCATGTCGGTACCTTCCGGATTCACTACTCTGTGAGTGGTTGAAGGGAAGTAATGACCGGATGCTTCTTGTAGCATATCGCCGATATTAACGATCAGGTTGCCGAAATCACAAGGCACATCCAACCAAGTTCCGTCCTTGGCCTTAACTTGCAAGCCAGGCTCATTTGCTGCTGGAAGAAGGGTAATGAGGTTGATGTCTTCATGGGCCGCCGCCCTGATTGCGTCAGCTTCTTCATCACCCGCAAGTGGTGGGTAATGTAACACTCGCAATAAGGTTTGATCGCTGCCATCGATCATGTCTGATAGTGGCATACTGTAGTGCTTGCTAACTTCCGCTGGTGACTCTTGTTCAATCCAGTTTAATAGTTGAGCAGCAAGTTCAGAGGTATTGTTGTAGTAGTTATCTAACTCTGCTTTTAGACTGCTTGGGCACTGACCCCAAGGGTAAAAATGATAATACTCTTTGATGTCTTTCTTCTTAAAGCCTTTCGCGACTTCTGAAACGCTTTGAGGGAAGAAGCCATCTTGCTTGTCTTTGTTATACAGATAATTTTGTTTTTCATCAGTGTTAAAAAATGCTTCCCAGTTTCGATATATATCGGCAACGCTTTGTTGCTTAATTGGGTGATTCTTAAGAACACCGAAACCCGTTTGGCGTAGTGATTCTACAAATTTTTGCGCGGCGTCGGGCGCCGTGAAATCAACTGCTTCTAATTTCATGTGTAATGCCTGTGTATATATATTTCTGTCGATTAGTGTCTAAACGCTTCCAGATGCTAAGTGCAAATTTACATACTTAAAGAAATAAAAATTCCTGCCAAGCTTGCACTCATAAAGTTAGCTAAGGTTGCTGCAAACACTGCTTTTAAGCCCAGTTGCGCAATTTCTTTGCGTCTTGTTGGGGCTAGTGCGCCAATACCACCCATCAAAATAGCGATGGATGACAAATTAGCGAAACCACATAAAGCAAAAGTGATAATTGCCTGTGATAAAGGTGATAATTTGTCGGCAGTTTCAATGAGTGCAACATAAGCCACAAACTCATTAAGCACTATTTTCTGGCCTATTAGTGAACCTGCAATATTCGCTTCGTTCCATGGTACGCCAATAAGCCATGCGATGGGCTGAAAAACATAGCCCAATATAAGCTGAATGCTAACCTCTTGGTCGGTAAACCAAGCGGCAATGCCGCCTATCATGCCATTCAAAAGCGCAATGAGGGCAATGAATGCCAATAGCATTGCGCCCACATTAACTGCAAGCTTCATCCCTGATGTTGCACCGCTAGCTGCTGCGTCGAAGATATTAGCGTATTCTTCGTTATCTTCCTTGACGTCGGTCAAGGTTTCATTGGTTTTGGTTGTTTCGGGCTCTAACATCTTTGCCATCATCAAACCGCCAGGTGCAGCCATGAAGCTAGCGGCTAGCAGGTATTTCAACTCGATCCCCATGCCAGCGAAACCAGCCATAATAGAACCGGCTATCGAGGCTAAACCACCCACCATTACAGCGAAAAGTTCTGAGCGGGTCATCGTTGGTAAAAAGGGTTTGATAATCAAGGGCGCTTCAGTTTGGCCAACAAAAATATTCGCCGCGGCCGACATTGATTCAGGTCGGCTGGTACCGAGCATTTTTTGCAAAGCGCCGCCAATAATCCGAATTACCCAAGACATGATGCCAAGGTGGTAAAGCACTGCAATGAGTGATGAAAAGAAGATAATCACTGGCAAAACGTTGATCACGAATATAAAACCAAGCGACTCGTTGCCATTTAATCCGCCAAATAAGAAGCTGATGCCATCCTCACTGTATGAGATCACATTAGCAACGTATTGTGTTAGGCCATTTAAAAAGGAAATTCCCCAGCTCGAATAAAGAATAAAGGCGCCTAATGCCGCTTGTATTGCAAAGGCACCGCCTACCGTTCGCCAATTAATATTTTTCTTCGCGGAGGAAAACAAAAATGCCATGCCGACTAAAAAGCCGATGCCGAGTATACCAGTCATAATTTTATCGCTTTGTTATTGTTGTTATTTATAAAATCGCCTTTCGGCCTGTTGCTTGGTCCCGCTGTAATCGTCGTTATTCATTCTGATGTTTTTAATGGTTTTTTGAAAAACCATCTCAGTGCTACGACAACTAAGGTCCCTTTATACTGGCGTTTTACCTTCGAGTAAATAAGTACTCAACACGTCAACGGCCAAATGATTCTCTCCGCCATGTGGTACGATCAAGTCAGCAAAGGTTTTGCTTGGCTCAATAAATTTATGATACATGGGTTTTACTGTATCTTCGTACTGTTTGGCAACCGAGTTAATTGTGCGACCGCGTTCTTGCGTGTCACGAAGCATTCTTCGCATCAGGCATACATCAAGCGGAGTATCGACAAACACTTTAATGTCGAATTGGTCGAAGAGTTGGATCTGCGTTAAAAGCATAATGCCCTCGATGATAATGATCGGTGAAGGGCTGACTACTTCAAAATCTGGCAAGCGCGTGTGGGTTACATAACAGTAACTAGGATATTCAATGCTAGAGCCAGTATTTAATTCTTGTAGGTGTTGATTAAGCAAATCGTGCTCAAATGCATCCGGGTGGTCATAATTTGTACTAGCACGCTCTTCAATCGCGATGTGATCCTGAGCTTTGTAATAGTGGTCTTCTTGCAACACTAATACATCTCGTTCGTGCTGACTTAACTTTAACGCTAGGTTTTGCGTAAAGAGTGACTTGCCTGAGCCTGAAGCGCCCGAGATTGCAAGGATGATAGGTTTTGCCATGGTCTTATTTTCACCGCAGATATAATTCCCAATAGGATACCCTCTTGCTGAGTTCCAATCAATTTAAGAAGACACGATCACTCTATTATTCAAGAAGTTGTTGTAATATTCGCAACAACTGTCATAAAAATGGCGATATTCTGCTGAAATAGTTTATAATAATCGCGCGAAATAATATTTTTACGCTTTTAGGGTGATTTCATAGTGTAAATGCGTCAAAGAAACGCATGGTGTCATAAATTTGAAACACAACACAACGACAATCACTCTGCAAAAATACTCAACTAAACTAACATAGGGATTAAAATATGTTTGCTAAGATGAAATTGAACCGTATTGCACTGGCAGTAGCGGTATCAGTTGGCTTATCAACGGCTGCTATAGCACAGGAAACATCTTCATCGTTGCGCGGTACTGTTGCAACTGAAGCTGGTCAAATTGTAAGTGGCGCAACAGTCACACTAATTGACACTCGTACAGGCAGTGCTAGAACAATACAAACTTCTGCTAACGGTACTTTCAACGCTCGTGGTTTGCGTGTTGGCGGTCCATACACTTTGATCGTAGCAGAAAGCGAAGGTTCAAGAACAATTGAAGACGTATACGTAAACTTGGGTGAAGCTGCTGAATTAACTATCAGCCTTGTACCAAGTGCAGCGGTTGAAAGAATCGTTGTTACTGGTTCTGCCAGTGGTTTGATTACAGAAACAGTTGGTCCATCTTCAAACTATGGCTTTGATGATTTGCAGTTCCAACCGTCGGTTGACCGTGACATCAAAGACGTAATTCAAAACGACCCGCGCATTACTATCGACGCAACTAATTCAAGCGCAATTCAGTGTGCTGGCGGAAACAACCGCGGTAACAGCGTCACAGTTGACGGTGTACAACAAAACGATAACTTCGGCCTAAATGGTAACGGTTACCCAACTGAGCGCTTGCCTTTCCCATTCGACGCAATCGACCAAGTCGATGTTCAGCTTGCTCCTTTTGATGTCACTTATGGTGGTTTCACTGGTTGTAATATCAATGCTGTTATTCGAAGCGGTGCAAACGATGTGTTCGGTTCTGTATTCATTGATTACACTAACGATGACATGCAAGGCAACACTATTGAAGGCAACTCTTTTGACGTTGCTGAATTCGATGAAATTCGTTACGGCTTCACTGTTGGTGCTCCAATTATCAAAGATACCTTATTTATCTTTGGTGCTTTCGAAAAACATGAACCTACTCAAATCTTCAACAACGGCCCAGAAGGCGCAGGCTTTGCCTCTCCTATTGCTGGTCTGACAGTTGCTGACCTTGAAGAAGTTCGCCAAATCGCTCGTGACGTTTACGGTTACGAAGTAGGTGAGATTCTTAACTCAGCTGATGAAAGAGAAGAAAAAGTACTTATCAAATTAGAGTGGTTAATCAATGATGATCACCGTGCTACTTTGACTTACCAAAACACCGACGGCAACACTGTTAGCTCTACAGGCTCAAGCACTTCTAGCTACGCCTTCAACGATCGTTACTATGAAAGAGCAAACGAGTTAACCACACTTGTTGGTTCTGTCTATTCAAACTGGACGGATAACTTCTCTACTGAAGTACGTTTAGCGAAAGCTGAAGTGAAAAATGGTCAAAAACCGTTTACATCAGACGCTAGTTTTGCTGATGTGACAATTCAAGATGCTTTCGGTAGTGTTGATATCAACTTAGGTGCTGACCAATTCCGTCAAGCAAACATCCTAAACTACGATACATTAAACGGTAAAATCGCTGGTACTTACGTTGTAGGTGATCACGAAATTACTGCTGGTTACGAGTTCCAAGCAACTGACGTATTCAACTTGTTTGTACCACGCAGCCAAGGTCGTATTATTTTTAACAATACTGACGACAGAAACGGTCCTGAAGAAAGTGGTTTAGAGAACTTCAGAAACCAACTAGCCCAGCAAATTGAGTATGCTATTCCTGCGTCTTTAGATCCGAATGACGGTGCTGCTGCCTTCACTTTTGACAACAGCACTTTTTATGTTCAAGACAAGTGGTATGCAACTGACGACCTAACGTTAACATTTGGTCTACGTTACGACACATGGACTTCAGACGACAAGCCTGTTCAAAATGATCGCTTCGAAACACGCTACGGCTTCTCGAATGCACAAGAACCTGACATGGACTTGCTACAACCACGTCTCGGCTTTAACTACATTGTAAGCTCTGATACCTTCGTATATGGTGGTGTTGGATTGTTTGCTGGTGGTAACCCGAACGTTTGGTTGTCTAACAACTATTCAAACAATGGTGTAACTATCCTTGGTTCTGACATTGAGAGAACAGGAAGCTCAAGTGCTGAAGAGCTTGCCGCTCTTAACGGTGCAAATACCGCTAACTTTGGTTTAGAAGTTCCTCAATTAAGCGTAGATAGCTTGACTGGTGGTGACGGTGCAGTGAATGCTCTTGACCCAGACTTTGAAATTCCATCATTGTGGAAATACAACATTGGTACGCAGCACTCTTTTGAGAATGACGTACTAGTGGGTATTGACTTCATCTACTCTGTTTACCAAGATAGCGCGAAAACTATCCCATTGAACGTTGTTCCAAACGGTCGTGCACCTGATAACCGTCCTATCTATCGTGATTTCGATGTATTTGACGCTGATTGTGCTGCTGGTGGCGATGAAAGTCGTTGTGGCCGCTCAGGTACAGATTACTTGCTTACCAACTCTGATGAAGATGGCGATGCTTTCGTAGCGTCAACTTTCGTAACCAAGCGTTTTGATAACGGCTTTAAAACGACTCTTGGCTATGCATTCCAAAACATCAATGATGGTAGCCCAATGAACAGCTCTACCGCTAGCTCTAACTTTGGTAACTTATCAGTAAGTGACCTTAATGAGCCAGGTATAGCAACTAGTAACTATGAAACAGAGCATCGTTTCACTTTACAAATGAGCTACGTAACTCAGTTCGTTGATGGCTTAGACACACGTTTCACTCTTTTCGGAACGCGTCAAAGCGGTAGACCTTTCAGTTTTACTTTCGATAATGATCCAGGTTTTGGTGATGAAAGAAGCTTCGAAGATCGTAACTTACTTTATGTTCCAAGAATTGACGATCCGCTAGTAAACTACTCTAGCCCTGAAGTTCAAGCAGAAATCGACAACTTCATTGAAGAGTACGGCTTAGAAGGTAAGCGTGGTCAAATCTTAGACCGTAACTCACAAAGAAGTGCTTGGTGGACTCGTATCGATCTACGTGTTTCTCAAGAAGTTCCGGGTTTCATGGAAGGTCATAAAGGTGAAGTTTACTTCGCTATCCGCAACCTAGGTAACCTAATCAACGATGATTGGGGTGTATTACGTCAGGTTCCATTTGAGTATAACTCAGCGGTAATTGATGCAACTATCAATGATGACGGTACATATACTTACACTAACTTCGACGGAGTTCGTGACCAAGGTATATTCAATGACCCATCAACTTACTCTATTCGTGTAGGTGTTAAATATACTTTCTAATCAGTATATTAATGCTGCCTTTAAGTTAGCTTAAAGGCAGTCGGATAGAAAAAGTAGCATAAAAAAAACCTAGCTCTGTAAAGATGCTAGGTTTTTTTATTATCTGCGATAAATCTTGACATTGCTTAGCCTTATGCTTGCGAACAAAACACACGGAGTGCTTAAGATAAACGCGCTTTAAACTCCTCATAGCTAAAGCTTTTTATTAAGTCAAAGCTTTGATCTTTGCGTAGTATTCCTATTGCCGGGTGCTCTACGCCATTAAAAAATGTAGTTTTGACCATGGTGTAATGCAGCATATCTTCAAACACTAGCTTCTCTCCACGTTGTATTTCATGATCGAAGCTATAGCTATCAATTATGTCACCCGCGAGGCAGCTGTTACCTCCAAGCTTGTAAGAAAACGCTTTTTCATTCGCACTACCAGCCCCAGTAATTGTTGGACGGTAGGGCATTTCTAATACATCGGGCATGTGGGCCGTGGCGCTTATATCAAGGATAAGGATTTTCCCATCATTTTCGACAATATCCACCACTTCAGCAACTAACGGCCCTGCTTGCCAAGCCACTGCTGAACCGGGCTCCATAATAATTCTCAAGTAAGGATATTTCTTCTTAAATGCCGTTAAGCTAGCAATGAGATGCTCGATATCATAGCCGGTCTTGGTCATCAGATGGCCACCACCAATGTTAAGCCATTTAAGTGATGGTAAATACCGCCCAAATTTATCATCGATAGCTTGCAAGGTGCGCTCGGTTGCAAAAGAATCACATTCACAGAGATTGTGGACATGAAAGCCCTCTATACCACTTAAGTCTGCGTTTACGAGCTGAGAGGCTAATATGCCTAAACGAGAGCCAGGCGCGCAAGGGTCGTATAAAGCGGTGTCGGCTTCTTGATTTTCAGGGTTTACTCTAAGGCCCGGCGATACCCCAGTTGCCAGCACTTGTGTTTTAAATGTCTGCCATTGGTGCAAGCTATTAAAAGAGAGGTGGTTAACTAAGCCTAGTAACTCATCCATATCTTTTTGTTTATAGGCTGGCGAATAGCAATGCACCTCACCGCCCATTTCATATTTAGCCAATTTTGCTTCCCAAACTGCGCTTGCTGTGGCGCCTTTTAGGTAATTTTTGACCAAAGGGAAGGTCGACCACATCGAAAATCCCTTCAGTGCCAAAATAATATCAACACCGCTACGTTCTTGCACTTCAGCCATTATTTGCAAATTACTCTCTAATTTGGCCTCATCGCACACATAGCAGGGCGACGGGATGTCGCTGCGTATGAACTTACTCATAGGTTGCTCGCTAAATGCTCGTTATTTACTAAAAGGACTTTGTTCACATTCCAATACATGCCAAGGTAGACCATGTTCATTAAGCATCGCCATGAATGGGTCGGGATCGAATTGCTCCATGTTCCACACACCGGGTTTCTTCCATGTATTATTGAGCATAAGTGCTGCACCAATCATGGCGGGAACACCGGTAGTATAACTCACTGCTTGAGCGCCCACTTCTTCATTGCAAACCGCATGGTCACAGTTGTTATAAATAAAGATGGTTTTCTCTTTACCATCTTTAATGCCAGTAATATAGGTACCGATACAGGTCATGCCTGTGTAGCCCTCGGCAAGTGAGCCAGGATTTGGCAATACGGCTTTCAAGAATTCTAATGGTACTACTTGCTGACCTTGAAACTCGATTGGCTCAATGCTGGTCATGCCGATGCCTTCGAGTACTTTTAGATGATTGAGATAAGCATCTCCAAAGGTCATCCAGAAGCGCGCGCGTTTGAGGCTAGGGAAGTGTTTAACCAGAGACTCTAACTCTTCGTGAAACATTAGGTAAGAGGCGCGCGTGCCGATATTCTGATAATCAAGATCTTCTCTCACACTTAATGGTTCTGTTTCCTTCCATTCGCCATTCTCCCAGAAACGTCCGCGTTGAGTGATTTCTCTAATATTAATTTCGGGGTTGAAGTTGGTGGCGAAGGCCTGACCATGATCACCGCCATTGCAGTCAACAATATCAAGATAATGAATTTCGTCAAAATAGTGCTTCGCCGCATAAGCGGTATATACATTCGTTACGCCGGGGTCGAAACCACTTCCGAGCAGTGCCATAATACCGGCTTCTTGAAAGCGTTGTTGATACGCCCACTGCCAAGAGTATTCGAATTTGGCAACATCTTTAGGCTCATAATTTGCGGTATCGAGGTAGTCAGTTTTGGTTGCCAAACATGCATCCATGATGGGCAAATCTTGATAAGGTAAGGCTAAGTTAACCACTAAGTCTGGTTTTACTTCGTTAATCAATGCCGTCACTGCATCTGCATTATCCGCGTCAACACTATAAACAGCTTTTAGCCTATCGCTACCGACTTCGTCTTGCAAGGCTTGGCATTTTGACAGGGTTCGGCTGGCTAAGTAAATTTCGTCGAACAGCGCAGGTAAACGAGCGCACTTTTTAACAGTAACAGAAGACACGCCGCCGGCGCCGATTATAAGAACTCGAGACATTAGTTTTCCTCAGTAAGATAATGGCTGGATCGTAACAGTAATTTTTGAATAGGCAAGCACAAGAAACTGTTAAAAAGAATAGACTTAGTCTGAAAAATCGCAAGTGTAAGGTTTGCCGAGGGCAATGCTATCGCCTTCATAGCTGTAGGGGTATAAGCTCAATGTATTTTCACCATTGCTGTCGCACAAGCTAAACATTAAACCGTCGGTTTCATTATTGTCTTCGCTTCGCAGTGTCGCGGCATATACTAAGAGGCCAACCGCGTTCTCCGCATGGATTTTATTGATATTTATAAGACGCTCAAGCTTTTCTATCATGCCAAAACTCGCACCGTTTGGGTGTTGATTTTTTGTGTCGCTGTCGTCGAGGAATAAACACTGCACTTGGTCATCGACAGACAGAACGGCAAAAGGATACAGCATTTCACAGTGGCTGAGCATGGTTTCGCAAAGCGTGAGTGCTTTGTCGATGAGCTCTGCATGCTGTATATGTTCTTTTAAGATCATATGCTGGTTCACGTGGTTGCCTCTATGCGCTGAATTGGCTAAAAAATGTTGCTTGATTATGTGTTAGTAAACGGAAATAAGGGAAGAATAGTTCAATAACGATAGTCGAAATACCTCCTTATTAAGGTTCTCCCCTTCATACTTTAGTATAAGATATTTATGCCAAATACAACACCAACAAAAATTACCAACACACAGCGCTGACAAAGGATGCCGACTAAGGCTTAGTTGGAGGGCGTTTGCCTTGAAGACCACCGGTGTGTAAAAGCAGTAATTTACTACCCTTAGAAAAGCGGCCTTGTTCGAGCATGTTATTCACCGCATAAAACAGTTTTCCTGAATAACAGGGTTCAATTCTAATACTCTTTTCTTCTGCGTCGGGGTGATGATTTATCTCTTTCACACTGGCACAAAAGGCGTCTAACTCGGGCGATGTTTTCGCATAGCCGCCAAAACTGTAATGATGTTCAATTTGCCAATCACTTGTTTCAGGTGGCCTAAACTGTGGCAAAAATTGTTGTACCAGGCCTTCAAGGTAGCCTTCACCCTTAAGCACTGCCACTCCGGTAATTGTCTTGGCGATCGACTTGTTGGTAGCGTGCTCCGCCTTTACTACACCTGCCATTGTTGCGCCGCTAGCTACGGGTAAAAAGAACTCGTCGAAAATACTGGCATTAAGCTGAGCAAGTTCGAGCTCTTGAGCTTGTTCTTGTATTTCTTGCATCATCTGGGCAAGCCCATGCAATGAGGATATTTGCGAGCCGCCTTCGGGAATTATTAAATCTGCGTCGAACTTGCTTTTGAGCTGTTGTAAATATTCAGGGTCATGTCTTCTGCGATAGTCCGTTTTGCTAACAAAGTGAAGACGCGCACCCCACAAGGTCATATCTTGCAGTGTCGGATTCAAAGTTTCGTTTGCGAGGTACTGCCCTCTGATCACCGCGATAAGCGCAATGTTTAGTTTGTTACAACAATAGGCAAGTGCATGAAGATGGTTAGAATAAGCGCCTCCAAAGCTGACTATGCGTCTAGGGCGAGAGGCCTGTGTTGCGAGCGCCTCGCTCTGTGTTTCAAAAGTTGCAAGGGCGTGCTGTAATTTACGCCATTTATTACCCGATATAATGGGGTGGAGCAAGTCATCACGCTTGCACCATACTTGAATCTGCTCATGTAATGTGGTCGCTATAGTGCTATTAAATTCCAGTTGAGCTGGCAATTTTATTTGATGAAGTGGCGAGTTCTGCGCAATACCCAAATAGTTGGCCATGGTCGATATGTGTCGGAAGGGGTGATGCATTCGTATTCCATATTACATAAGTTTAACGGGGCTGGATGATCTTAATCAGCTATCATCAACGTTAACTATTCAAATTAATTAAGAGCAGGAGCCTTGTATGTTAATAACGAGACTAACAAGACTAACAAAAAGCATAGCTATATTAGGTGTGCTTGCATTCACCTGCAAGCTAGCATTTGCGAATGCCGCTGTGGCCAACAAAGTCACATTAGCCAGTGCTTCCGAATCTACGGCATCACCCATGAGTTTACGCGAGATTTCCAAACGTTACATACCTCAGCCTGAAACGGTAGGAAAAGCAAGGCTTAAGGTCATGTTCTGGAAGATATATGACGCGCAATTAATGGCGACTAAGGGCGAATGGCAAGAGGGGGCGCCTTTCGCTTTATCACTCACTTATTTACGAGATTTCGACGGTGAAGAAATTGCCAGCCGCTCGGTGGATGAGATGCGAGATTTAGGCTACGACGACGAAGTTGATTTGGCGAAATGGTTTGAACAAATGCGAGCAGTGTTCCCCGACGTGAAAGAGGGCGATAATATCACGGGTGTGCTTGATGAAAATCGCCATACACACTTTTATTATCGAGGTCAAAAGGTGGGTAGTATTGATGATGTTACCTTCGGGCAGTCGTTTTTTGACATATGGTTGAGCGATAAAACCTCAGAACCAAAAATGCGTAAGCAACTATTAGGCTTAAACTAATCAATATTGACAAAAAGGACAGGAAAATGACAAGTAAGCTTATCTACAAAATAGTCGCGATAGCGTTTGTTGCTGCATTTTTATCGGCTTGCTCGGTATCGATCGACCCAGACAAATATCAGCAAATGGAGCCTAAATTCAATATAGAGTCATTTTTTGACGGCAAGGTGAAAGCGTGGGGGATAGTACAAAACCGTGATGGTGATATTGTGCAGCGTTTCATAGTTAACATCGATGCTTACACGCAAGATGACAAGCTTATATTAGACGAAACCTTTGAATATGGGCTAGGTGAAGGCCCACTTAAACGAGTATGGACGCTTACCAAGAATGCTGATGGGAGCTACACTGGAAATGCCGATGACATCGCTGGGCCCGCAACAGGCACTCCGCATGGTAATGCATTTAACTTTGTATACGAAATGGATTTGGCAGTTGGTGACTCAACTTATCGCGTGAATTTTGATGATTGGTTTTGGGCTTTCGACGAAAACACAATGATGAATCGTTCGTACATTAAAAAGTTTGGCCTAGTGATGGCTGAGGTGACTATTTTCATGCAAAAGCAATAAGCGTCATTTGCGTGTAGTAAAACCGCTGTGATCCTTATGGTAGTCATCTTCCAAACCTAGTCCTTTGACTAGTTTTCCCAATAATGACGACAACCATGCAAGAGGTAATATTCTTGCAGCAAGTCGAGCTCGTTGTGATTGATACCCATACACTATACGTGCTCTATTATGCATTACCGCATTCGCTATTTTGTTTGCTAGTGCGGACGGTTCGGTTTTCAAAAAGCGCTCTTTGAAGCGCTGACTATGCTCTAGTCTAGTGATGTTGGTATTTATGCCTCCGGGGTGTACCAAGTGCACTTGAATATGCGGGTGCACCAAAGCAAGTTCGGCTTTGAGTGATTCGGTGTAGCCTCTAATTGCAAATTTGCTTGCACAGTAGTCGGCGGTATTTGGTGGTGCCATTAAACCAAATATGCTCGACACATTAATCAATGCCGCCCACGGCTCATTACTTAAATACGGCAACACATGTTTAGTGCTGTATGCCATGCCATAAAAGTTGACATCCATTACCCGCTTTAAGCTTGCTGTTGTGCTAGCCCAAACAGGTTGCCCCGAGCCCTCAATACCAGCATTGTTAATTAGTAGGTTAATCCCTCCCAAAGCAGCCGCCGTTTCAGCTAGAAACACGACCCAAGCATCTTCATCGGCAACATCAAGAACGCTGTGATAAAGCTCAGTATTAGGATGTGTCGATTCTATACCCTTAACAACTTCATTAAGGGCTTTTTTGTCGATATCACAAAGGGCAAGCTTACAACCAAGTTCGGCGAATAAATGGGCCAAAGCAAGTCCAATTCCTGAGGCCGCACCGGTCACAACGACCGCTTTGTCTTGGTAAAAGTGAATGAGCTTTGTTGTTGGCATAGCATTTATCCTTACGAAGCAAACTGAGTTATTACCTCTAGCATATAGCGTTTAATTTTATTGAGGAAATTATTTCAAGTATTTGTAGCAATTAATGTCGTTTATCCACGAAACGCGCTATATTGATATCATGAGACGAGTATGTGTACATAGCGCCTGATAGAGGTAAGTCGCAAAAATGATGTTGGCAAAGCGAGCAACCAAGCAAGGGCTCAATATAAAATATCCAACGAGACTACCCATCGTATGGGTTGCGTTTTATTCTACAATGCTATTATTGAGTTTACTGTTCTGCGCTCCCTATAGCTATGCTTCGAACAAAGCCGATGTAAGCATGTACACCAGTATACTCGAAGATAAAATAACCCCGCTCAATAAGCGCATTCAACTCTTACTCGAGTCCCCGCCACGGGAATTAGAACCTGATAATAAAAAAGCTTTTTATCATATGGTATTAAGCCAACTTTATGCTCAGGCTACACAGCCATCCAAGGCCATAGACGAAGCTAAAAAGTCTCTTTTGCTGATCAATGAGAAGGAGTTTCCTGACTTATTTCACTTATCCAAGGTAACTCAGGCGAATGCGCTCAATTTAGTACAACAGGGTGAGTCAGCTATTGATAGTGTTAGCGCTGCGGTTGAATGGGCGCTCAGTTCCAATAATCAAGAGCTACTTGCTCAAGCACAGCTCACGCTCGCAAATATTTATCTTCGAGGCGGTCAATTCAGCTCTGCTCGAGATAACGCTTTAGCTTCCTTAACGGTAGCAAAGGAAATTGGCTCCATCCGCTTGAGCAGTCAAATAGCAGAGGTACTAGCTAATACTTATGCCCGCCAAGGCAATTATGAGCTCGCAAAGAAATTTTATATAGAGTCTGCTAATTACGCGGAAACAGCCGCTGATCCAATTGGTTTGAGTTATAGCCTGTTTGGTTTGGGGCGTATGCAATTATTTCTAAAAGAGTATGCTGAATCTGAACAGAGCTTTTTGCGCTCTAAGATTTATGCAGAGGAATCCGGAGATGAGTTAGGTGTTGCTTATGCGCTTGATTTTTTGTCACAACTCTTCTTTGAAATGGGAAATTATGACAAGGCCAAAGACTATCGCTTGCAGTCATTGGTCGTGTTTGAGGAAAAGCAGTCAGTATTTAGTGAACGTCAAGCGCTGTTGCACATGGTGAAAATTGCAATTGCTCAGTCTGATCTCAGTACTGCGCTTATTTACTATGAAAAAGGTCAGTCGCATCCTTTTCAGCGAGTAGGTGAGGGTTTTCGGATAAATGAGAAGCTATATTATTCGCAAATTCTGGCTCTTCAGGGAAACTACCAGCAAGCCTTCGAGCTACTGAATGAAACAGTAAAAGTAAAAGATGCTCGAACAGTAGCAGCACGACAAAAAATGCAAGCAGAGCATATTAAGCAGATGGAAAGTGAAGTACGTGTCAAAGAAAACAAACTATTGGCTTCTATCTCCAGCGCGGAAAAGAAATATGCACAACAGCAAAAGCAACAGCGGCATCGTGTTGTGATCCTATATATCTGTGTATTATTAATAAGCGTGTTTTTTATTGCGTGGTTTGTTTCTTCACGACGCAAAAAGACTTTTTTACTTGAGTTGGCAAATACCGATAGCTTGAGTGAACTGGCTAATCGACGTCGGGTACTCGAACTCATGAATCATCAAATTGCGCTGGCCCATCGACATAAAACCCCTTTCACTGCTGCGCTGCTCGATATCGATCATTTCAAAAAAATCAATGATACGCACGGCCATGCAGCGGGTGATGCTGTACTAAAAGGCTTTGGGCAGCTATGTAAAGTCATGTTTAGGCATACTGATATTGTTGGTCGAGTCGGTGGCGAGGAGTTTGTCATTGGCTTTCCTCACACACCTTGTATTGTTGCCGAAGAGGCATTACGTGCATTCAGTCGAGAATTCGAAAACTTAGGTGAGGCGATAGGCTACCCTGGTTTAAGCTTGAGTATCTCTGCGGGGGCAGCAGAGTTGGAATCACAGGCTGATGCAGAAGCTTTAATCGCTGATTGTGACAAGGCTCTTTATGAGGCTAAAAAAGAAGGTCGTAAGCAAGTTCGGCTCTTCGTATCTTAGGCTTCGGTAATGCTGACTGGGTCGTTAATAATTTTTATCGGCAACAGTATTTCACAACCCAAACCTGATGTTTGTGCCAAGGGATTATCGAGAAAACGAATTTCGCCATCGTGCAAATTAACAATAGCTTGCACTAGAGCAAGACCTAAACCGTTGCCACTGGTCGTGCGGCTTTTATCAGCGCGATAAAAACGTCGCGTTAGCATATCAAACTCTTCTTCGTTTACGCCAAGCCCAGAATCATAACATCTAAAAGCTAGGTATTTTCTGTCGCCAATTTTGGCGTAATCGAGCGTGAGCAAAATACTGCCGCCGGGGTGATTAAATTTAATGGCGTTGTCGATAATATTTGCATAAGTTTGAAAAATAAGGTCTTTATCGCAAAACATGATGGCATCATCGACGCTTATTATTGTTTCTAGGTGGATTTTTTTATCTTCAAAGATGGGACTGTATAGCTCGATAACGTCGGTGAGTATTTGCTTTACATCTACGTTAGCGAAGGCGCTGGTTTTGTGTTCGGTTTCTAAATCGGCAATCCTTAGCAAGGAGTTGAATATAGACAGTAAGTTATTAGATTCACTTAACAGTGCTTCTTTTTCATCGCTCGGAGCAATTGCTTCAATGTGTGTTTTAAGGCGTGCAAGCGGAGTTCTTAAATCATGTGCGATATTGTCGGTAACTGATTTGATACCTTCCACTGAACTTTCGAATTGCTCTAATAATTTATTTAATGAAATGGTGAGCTTGCTCAAATCGTCCCAATTGCTATCAACTGGTAAGCGTTCGTTGAGCCTTCCCGTGATAATGATGTGTTCGGCTTTTTCGGATATAGTATTGATACGATTAACGACGTAATAAGCAACCCAAATACTGGTTGCTGATATTAAACACAGAACCA
The DNA here is from genome assembly GCF_015595035.1 of Marinibium conchae. Taxonomy (GTDB): domain Bacteria; phylum Pseudomonadota; class Gammaproteobacteria; order Enterobacterales; family Alteromonadaceae; genus Glaciecola. Next base: position 248,415 of record NZ_JADNRN010000001.1, read on the forward strand.
AGATCATTATCCAGCCAAAGGTTTTGCCAACCCATTGCACAATTTCGATGTCATCAATATTTCGGCCAATCAATAACTGATGCCCGTTGGTAAAGGTCATGATCTTAGCGATTACGTCATATTGGTCGCTATCCTTGCTGCCTATTTTTATCGACAACATGCCATTCTTTACAGCTTGTGTTCCTTTCTCTGGCCAGAACAGCATGTTGCCCGCGACGAATTTATCTTTGTCTGTTTTTAAATGATAGAAAAAGTCATTTCCGTTTTCTGCAATCCTATCATTGAGTGCATTTTCAACTGCTTTCGCGCCAGCAGCTCGGTAAAGTGAATTAAAGCCTCGGATATCTGAATTAATGGCAGCTTCCGACTCTCTAATTAAGAGATCGTCGTTTGAAAGGATAAGAAAATAGGTAATAAATACCACACCCATCATCAGCAACGAGGTAAAAACAATACTAAGTGTAAAGCTTGAGCTTTTTCTAAAAGCAGAAATGGCGCGCACTAAAAGTTCCTATGCTTGGTTTGGGTCGGTAACTAAGTAGCCTGAGCCCCGAATAGTTTCAATAATAGGATAATCAAAGCCCTTATCTATTTTATTCCGTAAACGGCTTATGTGCACATCAATCACGTTTGTTTGAGGGTCAAAATTGTACTCCCAAACCTTCTCTAAGAGCATGGTTCGAGTCACGATTTTGCCTTTATTTTTCAATAGGTACTCCAATAGCTTGAATTCTTTTGACTGTAAATCAATGAGTTGTCCGCCACGACTTACTTGGCGATTAATTAAGTCGAGCTTTAAATCACCTAACTCTATTGAGGTCAGTGCAGTCTTTGACGCAGACTGCCTTGACGCTACCACCTCAACTCGCGCAAGTAGTTCTTCGAAAGCAAAAGGTTTTGTCATGTAGTCGTCGGCACCGGAGCGCAGGCCTTTTACACGATCTTCTACCTTATTTTTAGCACTGAGAATAACCGCAGGTGTTTGGTCACCGTTGGCGCGTATGGTATTTAGCAGTGTAATGCCGTCAACAAATGGCAGCATACGGTCAAGCACGATGACATCGTAGTTTTTCGATGACGCTAAATCTAGGCCCTGTTTTCCGTCGTTTGCTACGTCTGCACTGTGGCCAGAGTCTTGAAAACCTTTATGAATGTAATTAGCAACCGTGGTATCGTCTTCTACTATCAATATTTTCATTTTTTACCGTTTATGGTGTTAGTAAAGCAAGTAAGTTGTGTTTTATACACATGTAAACAAAATATAGACTGTTAAGCTTAAAAAAGTAACCTTTAGGAGTATGTTAGTGACCATTGTTGTTATATGTTTAATTATTGTGGTGTTTATGCCTATGTTGGCGAAAGTACCTCTGGCCATTATGATGAATCGTTCTGGTGGCTATGATAATCGTTTGCCACGTTTACAGCAGCAATCATTAGAGGGATTTGGTGCTCGCGCTCAAGCTGCTCATCAGAACTGTTTTGAGGCAACGAGCTACTTTGCTCCAACCATATTATTGGTATTTACTTTAAACGCCATCGACCATACGACAGCCTACCTCTGCATCGCCTTTGTAGTAAGCCGTCTACTCTATCTTGTTTGCTATTGGGCTAATTGGCATATTTTAAGAAGTTCTGTATGGCTGCTAGGCATGGCAAGCGTGGTTGCTCACTACTACTTTTTATTAGCTTAATCGTCGGAAGCGTTTACTGGCAGGGTAGGGGCTGAAGTTCGGAATATCGCCCTTACTTGTTATGGCTTGCGTTTCTTGCCAGTATTCTGGAGTCATGATGTCGCCATGTAGTTCTTTCAGAATATCTTTAAACTCCTTCTTGCCAATAATGAAATGCTCGAATTGCTCCGGGAACACATCTGTTGGGCCTACTGATAGAGTATCGATTGCGTATGGGTCGTCGCTTTTGGGGATAGCTCTAAACTGACGCTGCGACATGTAACATATTTCATCGTAATCATAAAAAATAACCCTCCCGGTTTTGGTCACACCAAAGTTTTTATGCAACATGTCTCCTGGAAACACATTTGCTGCCGCGATCTGTTTAATACATATTCCTAAGTCGTCAATGACTGCGCGGATTTTTGATTTGTCTTGTTCTTGTTGCAAATATAGGTTCAGCGGTGTCATTTTCCGTTCAATGTAAAGATGAGAAATGATCACTTCATGCTCAGTTATGGTTAAACTGCTGGCACAGGTTTCTTGTAAATAGTGTAAGAGCTCATTATTGATTCGCTGCTTCGGAAAACGAAAGTTGACGTATTCGTGGGTGTCGGCCATGCGACCCACGCGGTCGGTTGTTTTTACCAAGCGATAACGGTCTTTCACATGCTCACGAGTGATTTTTTTACTTTCAGCAAACTCATCCTTTATCACCTTAAATACGACGCCATAGCTAGGAAGATGAAATACTGTCATGACTAGTCCCTTAATCCCAGGGGCGAGTGCTAACTGGTCTTCGGAATTCTCAAGGTGTTGCAAATAATTGCGATAAAATACTGTTTTTCCATGTTTGTAAAAGCCCAATGCCATATATAATTCAAAGTGCTTTTTATGCGGTAGGAGTTCTTGAAGAAAAGCGACAACTTCAGCTGGATATTGCGTGTCGGCCATGAAGTAAGAACGAGCAAAGCTAAAAATAACACTTAAGTGACGGCGTTCGGTAAGCAAGGCGTCAACCATTAACTTGTTATCTTCAGAGCTTTGTAAAGCAATCACAAAAGGTAGGGTTTCATCAGGCATGCAAATACGACCCACCAAATATGCAGCCTTTCCACGATAGAAAACGGGGCGAAGTATTTCTACGGTGTGAACACTCGCTAACGCTTCAGGGCTTAAACGTTCTCGCAAAGCCTTATCAAGATTGTCTAGATCAAGTTCATGGTTGTCGAATGCGATATTAAAACGGAAGGTTGCAAATATCTGTTTGTACATATCGCGAACGGTGCCGGTGGTATCGAAGCTATAAATCACCTTCTTGCGATCTGGGCCCGGCAAATAGCAGCGGCTAGGTAAAACAAACATGATCTCGTCGTCAATTTTACAGTGTTTAAATATCCGTCCAATAACTGAGTTGTAAAAAGTTTCAGCTAATTCAAATTGCGGGTGGTTGTTAAGCAATTTTGCATAATGTGCCTTAGACTCTCGCCAAAAACTCATTTCTTGTTGGCGCGGGTGGACCTGTTCATAGAGATCAATAACAATATTGCTAATACTTTGCTCATAGATCGCAATTCGTTCTTTTACTGCCGCTTGTGACGCTGCCCATTGTGCATTTTCAAAGCGAGATTTGGCTTGTGCGCTTATTTTACTAAACCACCTATATGACTTGTCAAAACCAACAATCACTTGATAAGCAAAGTGCTGGGCTTGCTCTTTCTCATCACGCTTGTATTTATCTGGTTTTGAGTTCATCTGATTCCTTTTGAACAAGCCATGTCGCTTATTGTCTATATGAGTATAATAACCGTAAACCTAGCGTTGTCGCATAAAAGAAAACTATAGTTGTGATACTTACGGATGATAGCGCTGTAGCAACTGCCATGAGGAAGCCCTAATTTGATTTTAAGTACTCTGGACAAACTATTTTTTGGGCTAACCCTGTTGTTTGCCTTGCAAGTCCCACAATTTACTGACCAATATTATCAGTTCATTGCAGGAGTGCAGTCTTCGAACCAATGGCAAATAGATGGCTATCAACAGGTGGCAAACAAATACAATTATGCTTCCATCGAGGCAATGATTGCACATCACCTTAACAATGAGGTAGACAGTGTGCGTGACGATGCCTTGCAAAAACAACAGACTATTGCCCGTTTTAATGCGATAGAAAATGGTTTAAGCATTTTCGAAAAAGGTAATCTTTTGCAAAAGCTAGCATATATCGCGTCGGCGAATGGGCGAGAGTTTGTGGGTCCTACCTTAAAACAGTTTAGCTTTGGGTTGCCAATTAGCACTGAGGGGATTGTATTTGGTGTCGTCTTTGGCCTCTTGTTAAATCTCCTGTTTAGTGCGCCTGCTCGGGTTATCGTTAAAAAGAGAAAGGCGCGCAAACAACATGCCAAGCGCTAATTCGCAACAAGTAACCAACACGACTCAGTCAATCGTGACTTAATGAGTATTTTGCGCCTAGCGAACTCATGTCATCAGCAATTTACTCGCTGATATAATAAGTGATGCTAAAAATCGATTTATATCACCCATAAACACATTTCTTTATTGACATATAGACGTCTATACGGCAAATTGAAGGCATGAAAACAAAAACAAATACTAACGACAGTGTACCAATGATAATCCGTGATAATTCCATCACGATGATCGGTATGATGATTACCATCCTTTTGAGGGGCGGTCGTTAGCTTGCGCAAGTTTAAAAGTTAACGAAAGCCCGCACTAAGCGGGCTTTTTTGTATGTGCTTTGTGGCGCTAGTGATTCAAGCAAACAAGGATAACTCGCGCGCAAAAGTACAAAATAGCGCGAAAAGTAAGATAATTTTAGATATTAAGAGTACAGGAGCGACAAATGAAGGTTTTAAAGTTTGGTGGGTCAAGTCTAGCAGATGCAACAAGATATATGCGTGTGCTAGAAATTAGCACCGCTACACACCAAACAGAAGGCGCTGCTGTTGTGTTGTCAGCGCCAAAAGGCGTCACTAACGCTTTGTCGCTACTTTGCGAACAAGCTGAGTCTGGGGCTGATTACGGCGAGCTTTTGGCTAAGCTAAATATGACTTTACACGGCATTGCCGACGAATTGAATAAAACGCTGAGCAACTTTGCTTATCAACCACTAAGCGATTTTATAAAAGCTAAACTAGGAGTGTTAGAAGCTCAGCTTAAAGGTATCAAGTTACTCAAAACCTGTCCTGAACAAGTTACCGCCACCATTCTGAGTTTAGGCGAATATGTGAGTGTGCGTATTTTCAGTGAAATCCTTTCTGCTAAAGGCATTGCAAATGAGATTGTCGACCCTGTTGAGCATATTATCGCTCATGGAGACTATCTCGACAGCATAGCCGACCTTAGCGCAAGTAAGGCGCGTTTCAGCGATGTTGATTCATCTGGTAAAAAACTACTTATCATGCCTGGATTTGTTGCTGTTAATGAGGAAGGAGAGAAGGTAACCTTAGGCCGCAATGGTTCTGACTACTCTGCTGCTATATTGGCCGCTTGTATCGGTGCATCGTGCTGTGAAATTTGGACCGACGTAGACGGTGTTTACAACGCTGATCCTAATCAGGTCGACGGTGCTGTTCTACTAGACAAACTCACTTATCAAGAGGCCATGGAGCTCTCTTACTTTGGCGCTAAAGTTCTGCATCCAAAAACCATAGGTCCTATTGCGCAATACAGTATTCCCTGCTTGATTCGAAATACTTTGAACCCAGCTGCGCCTGGCACACTTATTAGCCATGAAGCAAGTGAAAAATGGACCAGTGTAAAGGGCATATCTCACCTAGAAGATGTAGTTATGTTCAATATCGCTGGGCCAGGCATGAAGGGCATGGTAGGTATGGCGAGTCGTGTTTTTGATGTGATTTCTACTGCTAATATTTCAATTAGCTTGATCACCCAAAGCTCGTCTGAATACAGCATCAGTTTCTGTATTCAACAAAAAGATGCCGACCGAGCGCTCGATTTACTTGAAGAAAGCTTTGCACTTGAGTTGAACAATCAGTTGTTAGAACCAATTGAAGTGCGCCGAGAGTTAGCCATTGTGACCTTAGTGGGCGATGGTATGCGACAGTCGAAAGGAATGGCGGCGAAATTCTTCAGCGCACTTGCGCAAGCTAGAGTCAATAACGTTGCTATCGCTCAGGGCTCTTCTGAGCGTTCGATCAGCACCGTGATTGAAAACGCAAAAGCGAAAAAAGCAGTCAAGGTTATCCATCAAAATTTCTTTACCAAGAAGCATACTATAGATGTGTTCTTGATTGGTTGCGGTGGCGTGGGCTCAGAATTACTTCGTCAAATAGCGCTGCAACAGCCAAAATTGTTGAAGCGTGATATCAAGCTGGAAGTATACGGTATTGCGAATAGCAAAAAATTGCTGCTTGATGCCAATGGAGTTAATCTTAATGAAGACTGGTCGGCGTCGTTAAATGATGCTGAAGAATGCTTCTCAGTTGCTCGAGTTCACCAGTTTGCGAACGACAATAGCCTGGTAAACCCAGTTATTGTTGATTGCACTAGCAACGAAAATATTGCTGATTTATACATTGAAATGATGACCTCAGGTTGTCATGTTGTCACTCCTAATAAGAAAGCGAATACTGGTAGCATTGCCAGATATCATGCTCTGCGCCGAACGGCTCAACAAACTAATCGCCAATATCTTTATGAGACTACTGTTGGTGCCGGATTACCGGTTATTGACAACCTTCAGAAACTGTTTGCTTCCGGTGATGAATTAGAAAGCTTTGAAGGGATTCTGTCGGGTTCTCTTTCCTATGTGTTTGGAAAGCTAGATGAAGGTATGAGTTTATCTGATGCCACTATAACGGCTAAAGACAACGGATTCACCGAGCCTGATCCACGTGATGACCTCTCGGGCATGGATGTTGCTCGCAAACTATTGATAATGGCAAGAGAGTCTGGGCTTGAGATTGAATTGAGTGATATACAAATTGAGTCGGTGTTACCCGATAGTTTCGATGCGCAAGGGAGTGTCGACGCCTTCTTAAATAGGCTGCCTAGCCTAGATGACGCGATAGCAGAGCGTGTTGCAGCAGCAAAAAAAGCAGGTAAAGTATTGCGCTACGTAGGTTCTATTAAAGACGATAAGTGCAAGGTTGCGATCCAGGAAGTCGCACTTTCTCATCCTTTAGCTGCCGTTAAAGATGGTGAGAATGCATTAGCTATTCACAGTAAATATTACCAGCCAATTCCTTTTGTTATTCGAGGCTATGGCGCGGGAGCAACGGTAACCGCGGCTGGTGTGTTTGCTGATGTACTTCGTACAATGCCGTGGACACAGGATTTCGCCTAATGACAACACCGAGAAAAACAAAAGCATTCGCGCCAGCGTCAATTGGTAATGTGAGTTTGGGCTTTGATTTACTTGGTGCTGCACTTGCGCCAGTAGAGGGTGAATTTTTGGGCGATTGGGTTGAAGTGACGGACGCAGATAATTTCGATCTGACAGTCGATGGCCGCTTTGCGCATAAATTGCCTGCGGGTAGCGAAAATAATATTGTGACTAAATGCTATCACTACTTTCAAGAAAAGTTAGTTAACGCGGGCTTAGCAAAATTAAACGTAGCGCTCCACTTACACAAAGCATTGCCGATAGGAAGTGGTCTTGGCTCAAGTGCAGCCTCCATAGTGGCGGCATTTTATGCCTTGAATGAGCATGCGCACGCCCCCTTTGATAAAGACACTTTGCTCGAAATGATGGGCGAACTTGAGGGGCAAATTAGTGGCAGTGTTCATTATGATAATGTTGCGCCAAGCTATCTTGGTGGGCTCGTTTTAATGACAGGTGAAAGCTCACCTTTAGCGGCAAAGCTCCCGTGTTTTGATTCTTGGTATTGGGTTGTTTGTTATTCCGGTATCTCAGTATCGACTGCCGAGGCACGGCGTTTACTGCCATCAGAATACAACTTAGCCGATACGCTAAGTTTTGGGCGTCAACTGGGCGTATTTGTTCATAGTTTGTATGCAGGTGATGAAGAATTAGCGGCCAAAATGATGACAGACGTGATTGCAGAACGCCATAGAAAAGCGCTATTACCGCGCTTTGATGATGCTCGCTCGGCGGCATTTGCTAACAACGCGCTTGCTTTTGGTATTTCTGGGTCAGGGCCGACGGTGTTTGCTGTCTCACGCTCCCTAGAGGATGCTAGAGCAACGCAGGCTTGGCTAGATGCAAATTATATTCAGAATGAAGACGGTTTTAGTCACGTGTGCAAGCTAAGCTATGAAGGCACGCACACTCAAACAAGGTAAGTAATTTATTTGGCAAGTGTTTTGCTAGCCTTAATACAATACATGTAATAACGAGTAGCGATTTTGCTACCAGACAGGGTTAAAAAGTGAACTTAGTAAATTTAAAAGATGCCTCTGACAAAGTAAGTTTCTCGGAAGCGGTAAAAAAAGGTCTTGGCAAACATCAAGGTTTATACTTTCCACAAAGCATAAAACCTTTTGATAACATCGATGAAATATTGGCCTTGCCCTTAGTTGAGAGAAGCACAAGAATTCTACAGCATCTTATTGGTGACGAGTTAGCGCCAGAGCTCATCGAGACCATCGTGTCAACGGCATTTCAGTTTCCAGCACCCTTAGCAAAAGTCACTGATAATATTCATTGTTTAGAGTTATTCCACGGCCCAACCTTGGCATTCAAGGATTTCGGTGGGCGCTTTATGGCGCAGTGTTTGGCTAATATTAGTGAAGGTAAGCCAATTACTATCCTAACGGCTACTTCCGGTGATACGGGAGCCGCAGTTGCGCATGCTTTTCACGGTATTAATAATATTCAGGTGGTTATTCTATATCCCAAGGGCAAAATCAGCCAATTGCAAGAGAAGCTGTTCACGACTTTGGGTGGGAATATACATACTGTGGCAATAGAAAGTGACTTTGACGACTGCCAGCATTTGGTGAAAGCGGCTTTTGATGATCCTGATGTGCGGGATGGGTTGCACTTAAACTCAGCGAATTCTATCAATATCAGCAGATTGCTTGCCCAAGTATGCTATTACTTCGAAGCAATAGCACAGCTTCCAAAAGAACAGCAAGCGAAGGCTGTGTTTTCAGTACCCAGTGGAAACTTTGGCAACCTTACTGCAGGCGTTATCGCCAAAGCACTAGGTTTACTAATAAAACGTTTTATTGCAGCAACAAATTCTAATGATACCGTGCCTCGTTATTTACAAACAGGCGAATGGGAACCAAAGCCTACCGTAGCAACCATCTCGAACGCGATGGATGTGAGTCAACCTAACAACTGGCCACGTATTGAAGCGCTTATTGAACAAGGTTATATCGATAAGAGCGCGATAGTGGGCGAGGGAATTGACGAAGAGTATACGCAAGTTGCTATGCGCCAGTTATCAGCTTTAGGCTATGTCTCTGAGCCACATGCAGCGATTGGCTATCGGTCACTCTCTCGCTCATTGCAAGATGACGAAGTGGGGATTTTCCTGGGTACAGCACATCCAGCGAAGTTTAGAGAAACAGTGGAAAATGTATTAGGTCAGCCTATTAGCTTACCGCAGCCGTTAGCTGACTGTGTCGGTAAAGCTGATTTCTCAGTTGATGTTGATAACAGCTATGAAGCACTTAAAAAGCACCTGTTTTCAATTTTAACGTAGATAGACATGGAAGCTTGGTCGTCACTATTAGGTGAGTTAACACAAAAAGCCTATTTCTTGGAAGCAATGGCCTTTGTTGAAGCCGAGCGCCGTGCGGGAAAAGTCATCTATCCACCTCAAGAAGACATTTTTGCAGCCTTTGAGCTTAGCACTCCTGAAAATACTAAGGTAGTCGTGTTAGGGCAAGATCCCTATCACGGCCCCAATCAGGCACATGGCCTGAGCTTTTCAGTTCGCAAAGGAAATAAGATACCACCATCTCTTCGCAACATTTATAAAGAGCTAGCGAGTGACATCCCGAGCTTCAGTGTACCAGAGCACGGGGATCTTACGAATTGGGCTGAGCAAGGGGTATTGTTGCTCAATAGTGTACTTACTGTTGAGCAAGGCCAAGCTCATTCGCACAAAAATATCGGTTGGCATAAATTTACCGACGATATTATTTACGCACTCAGTGAGCAGTTTAGTGATTTGGTGTTTATTTTGTGGGGTGGGCCAGCACAGAAAAAAGAAAAGCTCATAAATGCGGATAAACACTTTATTCTAAAGGGCGTGCACCCATCACCTCTCTCCGCGCACAGAGGTTTTTTTGGATGTAAGCACTTTAGTCGAACCAACGAATATCTGCGCTCAGTGAATAAGCAGCGCATAGATTGGCAGCTCTAGTATGACAACAAAAGTATGACAACAAAAAATGCCACCCAAAAGGGTGGCATTTTTGTATATTTTATCGCATTTCGTCGAGTTCGTATTCTAAGTTAACATCCATATCAGAGAGTTCTCTCTGCAAGCGATACTGTTCATGTATTGCTTCAATTTCTCGCCACTTGCGTTTTTTGCTTTTAGTTTTTACTGGGCTTGATTCGTTATCGATGATAGATAGTATGTCTGATCTTTCCACGGGTATCTCCTTGTCGAAACCGCTTGCTACACAAACAGTAGAACAAAAAGAACTGCCTACTGCTTACGCTATCTTTTGTAACATAAGCAGTAGAAAAACAAAAGCTAATAGTTAATATTTTATTAACTTTTATTTAACAATCTTAACAAGGCCAATAGAAATTGAGTTGATCTATGCACGGGATTTAGCAAATTTGGCGACGAGATTAGCCGTCGATGCGTCAAGCTTACTGTTATCATTTTTATCAAGAATAACGTCAAGCACATCATTGCCTAATACTTTTCCTAACTCTACGCCCCATTGGTCAAAGGAGTTTAAGTCCCAGATAGCACCTTGTATGAGCACCTTGTGCTCATACATAGCAATTAGTGCACCTAGGGTTTTAGGGTCGAGCTGTTCAAAAATGAGTGTATTGCTCGGTTTGTTTCCAGGCATAGTTTTGTGCGCTGCAAGCTCGCTTCGTTCTGACTCTGATAGCCCTTTGCCTTCTAAGTCTTTAAAACACTCTTCAAATGTTTTTCCTTGCATCATGGCCTGTGTTTGCCCGAAACAATTGGAGGCCAGCATGGCGTGATGCGTGTCATTTTGATTTGGAACTCGCAATGGGAACATGAAATCGGCTGGGATAGGCAAGTTACTTTGATGTATCAATTGGTGAAAACTATGCTGTCCGTTTGTTCCCTCACTTCCCCAAATTACAGGGCCTGTGCCGTAATCAACTGCTTGCCCATTCAAGGTGGTCGATTTGCCGTTGCTTTCCATATCGAGTTGCTGAACGTAGGCAGGTAAGCCACGCAAATAGTGATAATACGGCAGTAAAACATGTGACTGTGCGCCCATGAAGTTCCTGTACCATATACCTAACATAGCCAAAATAAGGGGGAGGTTTTCTTCAAATGGCGCAGTTTGCACATGTTCGTCCATGTCGAAAGCGCCGCGCAATATTTCTTTAAAGTTATCAAAGCCAATAGCAAGTGAAATGGGTAAACCTATTGCTGACCACAGAGAATAACGACCACCTACCCAATCGGCCATCGGGAATACATTTTCGGCAGCCATACCAAAGTCGGTTGCTGCTTTCACATTCGACGAGACCGCTACAAAATGCTTAGCGATATCATCGATTGTAGTGCTATGTTGCTCGGATTTTTGCTGTAAAAACCAAGCTTTAGCCGTTAAGGTATTTTGTAGTGTTTCTTGAGTGCCGAAAGACTTCGATGACATGACAAACAAGGTTTCTTCAAAGCAACACTCGGCTAGAACATCTTGTATATGACAAGCGTCGACATTCGCGACAAAACGCACATCTACTATATTGTTGCGATAAGGCTTAAGGGCTTCGCTGACAATTTTTGGCCCAAGAAACGAACCACCAATGCCTATACTAACCACCTTTTTGATTGCTTTTCCTGTGCAGCCTTTGTGTGCTCCTGAAAGCACACTCTTAGTAAATGCTTCGACTTTGTCTAGCGTGGCGAGAACGCTTGGCATGACGTCTTCGCCGTCAACCATCACTGGCTTTCCTGAAAAATTTCTCAAGGCAGTGTGCAGTACAGCGCGTTTCTCAGTGGTATTAATTACATCTCCTCTAAACATCGCTTCAATTTTAGCATTGACTTTACGTTGTTCAGCGAGTGCTTTTAACTGCTCTAATACGTCGTCGGTGACGAGGTTTTTGCTATAGTCGAGAGAAATACCACAGGCATCAGCGCTGTATCTATCAGCACGCGAGGGATCGTTTTCAAACCAGTCTCTCATATGCTGTCTTTTGGTTTTTGCTGCAAGCGCTTCTAATTTGCTCCACGCATCAGAATGACGAATACGTTCCATGGTAAATCTCCGTGTGTAGTTTAAAGCATATCTCTTAATAAGCTCTCGAGCTTAACTTGGTCGGCAGCGAAATTGCGAATACCCTCGGCAAGTTTCTCTGTTGCCATCGCGTTTTCGTTCATGTGCCATCTAAACTTGCTTTCTGAAATGGGCTCGCCAGCGTTCTTAGCTTTACCGTTATCGACAAGATAAGGCTTAACCTTTCCTTCAGTGTTTGACAATTCCTCTAATAGCGAAGGGCTGATAGTGAGTCTATCGCAGCCAGCCAAGCATAGAATTTCGTCGATATTTCGGAAGCTAGCTCCCATTACTACCGTTTTGTAACCATGTGCTTTATAAAAATTGTAAATTTCGGTAACAGAAATGACACCCGGGTCTTCATTCCCTGGGTAAGACGCTTTACCTGTACTCGCTTTGTACCAGTCTAGGATACGACCAACAAAGGGAGATATTAAAAACACACCCGCTTCTGCACAGGCACGCGCTTGAGCAAAACCAAAAAGTAAGGTTAGGTTGCAGTTAATGCCTTCTTTTTCAAGTATCTCAGCGGCTTTAATGCCTTCCCAAGTTGATGCAATTTTGATCAGGATGCGAGATTTATCAATCCCCGCTTCTTTATATAGTTTTATTAGTTTATGCGCTTTTTGCACTGTGGCAGCGGTATCAAAACTCAAACGAGCATCTACTTCAGTTGATATGCGACCCGGAATAACATCAACAATTTCTTTTCCGATTGCTACAGCAAGTTTATCGCCAGCGTCAATGATTTGTTGCTCAGCATCACTTGATTGCTCAACTGCCCATTTAACGGCATCTTCAATGAGTGTTTTATATTGTGGAAGCGATGCTGCTTTCAACAACAGAGAAGGGTTTGTTGTTGCGTCAACAGGTTGGTACTTTTTTATCGCGTCGATATCGCCTGTATCTGCAACTACTGTGGTTAGCGCGCGCAATGATTCAAGTTGTGATGTCATTTTTTGAGCCTTAAATGTGATAATTACGAGAGTAAGTTAATTGTTACATAGAGTACCGTTTGTGTGGGTTTCTGGCTAGGGTTGAATCATTGTTTTTATATTATGAAAATAAGGTTTTTTCCTTGCATTTAGCTTAATTGAGTATTTTGTGACTTACTGGTCGACTTAGCACTACGCAGTGAGCGATAATACAAAAAAGAGCGTATGTCTTTGTGAGAGTAACAAAGCTTTTGTGTGTCTATCAGGCGTGCAGAAATACGATGAATAACGACGGTCAAAGTAAAAAGGTAGAATTAGAATATGTTAATGGTTGTGTCTCCAGCGAAAAATCTAGATTTTGAATCTTCAGTGCCGGTAAGTGACTTCACGCAACCAGCCATGTTGAACGATGCGAAGGAGCTTGTTGAAACATGCAAAACGCTAGCACCAAGTGATCTGGCAAGTTTGATGAAAATTAGCGATAAACTTTCTATATTGAATGCTGAGCGCTTCTCGAGTTTTGAAACGCCTTTTACAACAAAGAATGCTCGCCAAGCTCTTTTTGCTTTCAATGGCGATGTTTACACGGGTATTGATGCACAAAGCCTGTCTGAAGACGACCTAGCGTTTGCTCAAAAACACCTTCGCATTTTGAGCGGCTTGTATGGTTTACTTCGTCCCCTAGATTTGATGCAAGCATACAGATTAGAAATGGGTACCAAACTCGAAAATACCCGCGGGAAGTCGCTTTATGAATTTTGGGGTACTTCCATTACCGATGCACTCAATCAAAGTCTCGATAATGAAGGCAGCGACAAAAAGGTATTGGTAAACCTTGCGAGTAACGAGTATTTCTCGTCGGTGAAAAAGAAGAATTTAAACGCTACGATCATTACCCCACAATTTAAAGATGAGAAAAACGGCAAATATAAAATTATCAGCTTTTATGCCAAAAAAGCCAGGGGCTTGATGGCGCGTTACATCATTCAGAACCGCATTTCGCAGGTTGAGGACTTGAAGTCCTTCAACTTAGGAGCCTACGAATATTGCGACGCTGAAAGCACGGCTACCGACTTTGTTTTCAAAAGAGCTGAAAATGCCTAAGGTTTTGCTCTGACTGAAATGACTAGCTTGTAATTTAGCTAGGGTTACAGTTGATGTAAGTGCTCAAAGGGCGGTGAATGTTAACTCAATTCACGTACAACTCTTCTTGAAACTTCAAGGTCTGTACCTCATTTCCCAAGCGTAATTCAATGTTGAAACGGTAGGTTTCACGATGGTCATGATTCATCACCGCCAGATAATAGATGGCGTCGCCGTCACTCACCTTCTTAAAGTTGAGCTGTTTGCTGTTGCCTAACAGGTTTCTTGCATCTCCGCTTACCGAAACGTTTTGAGCTATCTTTGAGTCCTTGTCTAGTACCGAAATATTGACCAATGCGTTGTATTTGCTTCGTACGATATTATTGGCTTTAGCAATTTCAGGGCTCAGAAATGTGGTGTTTAATACAATATAATGTACATCCCAGTCGCCTAATGTTTTCTTTTGTTCGGCACTGAGTTTTGTGCTGCTGAAACACATCACTAATATCAGCATAACGATAAACGGGGTGTTTGAACTGGGTGTTTTGAATGTCAGGTTCAACATAATATTTTATCCTCTATATCTATATTCCGATATATTGCGACATTAAACTTAGTAAAAACTGAATACCTAAGATTAATACTAAGGGTGAAAAGTCTAAACCACCGATTACTGGTAACACGCGTCTTATCGGGGCTAGCATAGGTTCAGTGAGTTGGTGCAATACATATTGCATAGGATTGCCCTGACTTACGAAACTTAAAATCATGCGCACGATAAGTACGACGAATAAAAGATAGAAAGCTGTTTTAAGTAGGCCAAAAATACTCACAATTGCGACAGATAATAAGTTGGGTATGCCACTACCAAACATGACGCTAAACAATACGAGCTTAATAAATATCACTAAGTAGGCGATCAGGAAAGTGCCAGTATCAAAAGCGCCGATTGAAGGGATCATTCGTCTTACAGGGCCCACAATCGGTTGAGTAGCTTTAACGACAAATTGGCTTAGTGGATTATAAAAATCAGCTCTGGCAAATTGCAACCAAACACGGGCCAACACAATAGTGGCGTATGCGTTAAATAAGAAGTCCAGTAAGTTGTATAGTGCTTGCATGCCTGTTTCCGTATGGTTATTAGTGAAATTTAATCGTTAGTTTTAGCAATTTCTATTGATATCAGAAGTCGTTAGCCATTTCCGTTGCTCTGGTAATAGCGGCTCTCATCGCTTTACTCACGATAGCTTCCAAGTTACTTTCTTGAAAGCTAGATATTGCCTCGTGGGTGGTTCCCCCCTTTGATGTAACTTGGGCACGGAGCTCGCTTAATTCAAGCGTTGGATTGTCACAAATCATCTGAGCACTGCCCAATAAGGCTTGTTGCACAAGTAGACGCGCATCATCTTTGTTGAGTCCTTGCCGAATGACTTCGTCTTGCATTGCTTGAGCAAATAAAAAGAAATAGGCGGGGCTACTTCCAGCAGCGGCAATGACAGTGTTTATTTTCTCATCGCTGTCTACCCATAATATTTCGCCAACATGTTTCATCACCGAGGCAACGAACTCTTTATCCGCATTATTGACTGTTTTTGGCGCATACAAGCCCGTCATTCCCATACTCAAGGCCGATGGCGTGTTTGGCATGGTGCGCACTACGTTGGTGTGGCCACCAAGCATCTCAATAAGGCGATCAGTAGTAATTCCCGCTGCAATTGACACCATTAACTTGCCGCTTATGTCGCAATGTGCGATTAAGTCGGCGCAGGTTTGTGCCATAATCTGTGGCTTCACAGAGAGTATTACTACGTCGGCAAAGTCGCATGCCGCATAATTTGACTGAGTGGTGTTAATACCAAAGTGATGAGAAAGCGCCTCTAGTTTTGGCGTCGATGGGTTGGATGCGCTTATTAAGTTAGCATCATAACCACCTTTCACCAGCCCACTAATGATACTGCGGGGCATATTTCCTGCTCCAATAAAACTCAATCTACGTGCTTGCATACTTCTCCTTATTCGATATTCAACCAGACCCTAGGCCATGAACATGCGTTTGCTTAGTCTCGAGCACCAAATATAGCCGTTCCTACACGCACCATCGTAGAGCCACATGTTATGGCAGAGGCCAGGTCATTGCTCATTCCGATGGATAGGGTATCAAATTCAGGATAGCTTTGCTTAGCAGCCTCAAAAAGAGTTTGCATTTTGCGTAAGCTAGCTATTTGTTCTGAAGGCACTTTTGTCGATTTAGGGATTGCCATCAGCCCACGGACTCTTAGCTTTGATAAGCTCGTTAACTGGGCTAGCATAGGCATCAGGTTTTGCGGTAATATGCCCGTCTTGGTTTCTTCCTCATCAATATTTATTTGTACGCATATGTTGAGGGGGGCAGCGAAAGCCGGTCGTTGATCGTTCAGGCGCTTTGCAATTTTATAACGGTCGACGGAATGCATCCAGTCAAAGTTTTCTGCGACCAATCGGGTCTTGTTTGATTGTAATGGGCCGATAAAATGCCAAATGATATCAGGTAAATGCTTTAACTCGGTTATTTTATCAACACCTTCTTGCACATAGTTTTCACCAAAATTTCGGTGTCCGGCTTCATACGCAAGAACAATATCTGATACGGGTTTAGTTTTACTTACGGCTAACAATTCAATATTGTTCTCGTCACGGCCAGCCTGCTTCGCGCATGCCTTTATTTGGGCTTTGACGGTGTCGATATTGTCGGCGATTTGATTAGTCATTTTGATTCTCACAAGCTAAATTGCAATTTTTCATGCGTTTGCATCAGTACTTATTTTTGGAGTTATACAGTGGATATTAACGAACTTTTAGCCTTTAGCGTAAGCAACAAGGCATCAGATTTACATTTAACCGCCGGTTTACCGCCTATTATTCGTGTTGACGGCGAGATGCGGCGATTAAATGTTGATCCGCTCGACCATAAGCAAGTGCATAATTTGATCTTCAGTATTATGAACGACATGCAACGTAAAGAGTACGAAGAAAACCTCGAATGCGATTTTTCTTTTGAAATTAAAGATCTCTCTCGATTTAGGGTAAATGCTTTCGTTCAAAATCGCGGCGCTGCGGCTGTGTTACGTACAATACCAAGTGAAATATTGACCCTCGACCAACTCGGAGCGCCCGAAATATTTAAAGAAATTATCAATCAGCCTACGGGCATCGTGTTAGTGACAGGGGCCACAGGCTCTGGTAAAAGTACGACGCTTGCAGCAATGGTTGATCACATTAACACTCACAAACGTGAGCACATTTTGACGATTGAAGATCCGATAGAATTCGTGCATCAAAATAAAATGTGCGTAATGAATCAGCGTGAAGTTCATCGTGACACTCACAGCTTTAATAACGCTCTTCGCTCTGCATTGCGCGAAGACCCAGACGTAATTCTTGTTGGTGAGCTTCGTGATTTGGAAACAATTCGATTAGCTATTTCTGCGGCTGAAACTGGCCATCTTGTGTTTGGTACTTTGCACACAAACTCAGCACCAAAAACTATTGATAGAATTATCGATGTATTCCCAGCAGAAGAGAAACAAATGATTCGCTCTATGCTGTCAGAATCTTTGCGCGCTGTCGTATCACAAACTCTTCTGAAGAAAGTAGGCGGCGGACGCGTTGCGGCTCATGAAATTATGGTAGGCATACCGGCGATACGGAATCTCATTCGTGAAGATAAAGTACCGCAAATGTATTCTGTTATTCAAACCGGTCAGCAGCATGGCATGCAGACTATGGACCAGTGTTTACAACGATTGGTCGCAATGGGTGTTATCACTGCAAATGATGCGGCATCTAAGTCAGTAGATAAAGCGCCATCAGTTGGAATGTAAAATATAGGAGCGTAGAAGTATGATGGGTTTACATGAATGTTTACGAGATATGGTTGCGCACGAAGCTTCTGATTTATTTGTGACCGTTGGCATGCCAGTGAGCGCGAAAATAAATGGCAGAATGACACCTCTCACGGCTATGAACCTCACCGAAAGCGAAGCGCTTGAACTGGTTCATGACGCAATGAACGAAAAGCAGAAAATTGCGTTTGCAGAAGAAAAAGAATGTAACTTCGCTATTGCGGTAGATGGTATAGGTCGTTTTCGTTGTTCAGCCTTTTGGCAGCGAGACCAAGCGGGCATGGTTGTTCGTCGAATTGTCACAACCATTCCAGAGGCCGACGACTTAGGTCTTCCAAGCGTGCTCAAAGATATTATTATGTCTAAGAAGGGGCTAGTACTATTTGTAGGCGGAACCGGGACTGGTAAGTCAACATCGCTTGCTGCGCTAATAGGCCATAGGAACAGAAATTCACACGGACATATTCTCACTATAGAAGATCCAATTGAGTTTGTGCATAACCATAATAACTGTGTGGTAACGCAACGTGAAGTAGGCATAGATACACACACATTCGACGACGCCCTAAAGAGCTCACTGCGCCAAGCCCCTGATGTTATTTTAATTGGTGAGATTCGATCAATGGAAACCATGGAATACGCAATGTCGTTTGCTGATACTGGGCATTTATGTGTAGCAACATTGCATGCCAATAATGCTAACCAAGCGATTGAACGTATCATGCATTTGGCCCCAAAAGATCTTCATGAAAAGCTACGTTTTGATTTGAGCCAAAATATTCGCGCTATTGTTGCTCAGCAATTGGTGCCGACTATAGATGGTAAAGGCCGCGTTGCTGCGATTGAAATATTATTAAATTCGCCTTTAATTGCCGACCTCATTCAGCGAAATGAGATTGGAAGCTTGAAGGAAGCCATGATGAAAGGAAAAGAGCAAGGTATGCAAACCTTCGACATGGCACTTTATGACTTGGTGAAAGAGAATCGCATTAGTGAAGAGCAGGCTATGCACAATGCAGATTCTCCTAACGACCTTCGTTTGATGTTCAAACTTGATAGTGAAGAGGGTGCAGGCCTAGGCAGTTTGACCAATGTATCGATAGACATGGGTTAACCTTCCTCTCTAACATCGAGCTTGCCTTCATAAAGTACGGTGACATGATGAAAAATCCCGTTATTAGACGGGATTTTTTTGTAGCCTTATTTTTTCAACACTGCAACATTGCTGGTCGCCATAATAATTGTCTTTGTAATTACAAACTTGAACTTGTTGATTCTTTTTAACTAACAACAAGCGCTGTTGAAGTTCGAATAAAATGCGAGTCATGGTTTTTTCCTTTTCAGTTGTTTTTGTCTTCACCATTAATGTAGTTGCTATGACTGAGTAATTAAAACGATAAAAACCAATTGAATTAATCGCTTTATAAGATTGAAAGAGAGGACCAGTCTCCAAGGCTTAGCATCTTGTGCCTTTTGATGACTAGGACGGTGAATCAGGCAATTTATTTAAAAAATGCTAAGCTTTGTATTATTCATAGTAAGAAGGAGATAAGCCAATATGGTGCATTTTTATTATCACCCTGACCGATTCCAAGTTTATCAAGTTAAAAGCCTTCTTGATGCTGCTGGGGTGCCTTGCTTCATTAAAAATGAGTTTATACAAGGTGCCATGGGAGAGGTGTCTCCATTGGATTGCGAACCTGAGCTATGGCTCAATGACGCGGAATGGCAAATAAAGGCGACACAAGTCCTTGAAAGCTTCAAGGCGGAGCAACAAGCGCTTAGTCAGGGTGACAAAAATGATTGGGCATGTCGCAGTTGTGGCGAAATAAATGAATATCAGTTTGCTCTTTGTTGGCAATGCCAGAGTGTAAGAGTCTAGCTGCTCATTTGGCTTGCAGCGATATGAAGATATCGTCAGCAATTTTCGGTGAGTCTTTGTCTGCACCACCAAAAGTCCATAGCGATGCTTCTTCAGCAATATCACGGTAATGCCCCTCACCAGCAATATCCCACGTGCTAATATAAATATCGACATTGGCCCAGTCATCGATACCCAATTCATCTCCAGCGTAATGGAAGCTGATTGATGCAGCGGATTTATCCACGGTAATGTTGGCTGCTGTACCAAGGTTATTTCCTCTTCGGGTCGGTGAGGCGTTCTTACTACTGAACATGTAGTTACCCCAACCAAAAGCGACATGCCCAATATCCCATCCATGCATCTCAGCTTGGTCTGTCGCTGACGAGGAGCGAGGCATCGAGGCGTTTATAAGAGGAAGTGCTCTCTTGCGGTGCTTCAAAGTGCTAGCTTTCTTTTTATTGTCTCTTATAAAAATGCTGAAGCTGACATTATCAAAGCCATTTGCTGGCGCCCAATTATCGCTGACCTCATGCATGAAAAGACTCAGTTCCAACTTGTTGCCAGAAGCTCTTGCTAGCACTTTGCGTATATCGCGTTGTTGTCCAGACGCCGCATGCTGAAGGTCAAGGTAACGCATTTTCGGGCCAAGAGTATCGCCTTTTGGATCGTCTTGGCGTTGCACTATGGCCGCTTTATTCATTACGGCTGTGTAGGAAATAGTATCAACAATACGGCGGTGAGTTACATCAAATATACTGAGACTATGACGTTCCGTCCCTAAGTTTTCAACCGGCAACTCGAACTCCCATTCCCCTCGAGTATTAGTATTTATATATGTTCTGTTGTCCCAATCGTTATCGATAATTAGTGCAAAACGTCCATCTGCTAAGTTACTTGATCCAGAGAGTAAGCTGCTGGTTGTAAATGTTTTCTCGTCGTATTTATCGAGTCCTTTTAGGGTGAGTAGCTGGGGATGTTTACGCGCTCTTATATGGCTTGCAGCATCAGCTTGCTTTTGTTCAAATATGACTATGGCGCGTGGCCCGAGCAAAGCTTGAATTTGACCTTTTTGTTCGCTTTGAACGTCGAGGTGATACTCAATTTCTTGTTCCTCACGCGAAGAATACACAGGTTCTAGTTCAGTGCCGGCAGACAGATCTAAGTCGATAGCTGGTGTAAATAGGCTTTTCGATGATGTGTTCATCAATACGATCAAAGCACTTTCTTCGTGAATCATTTTGTAGGCCATCAAACCAGTGCCCTTATCTGAGCCTTTGAGTGCTTTAAAGCTGCCATGAGTCAAAGCTTTGTATTTTTTGCGTAAGCCTTGCAGGTTTTTAATAAGCTGATAAAAGTCGGCTGTTTCATCGAAGTGCGAATGGGTAGACAAATAACCGCCGGCGAACATGCTTTGTCTAGTTTCTCGAAGTTGCTGTTCTGTTCCTTGATAAATAACCGGTATGCCAGGAAGCGTGAATAAAACTACCAGAGCTTGGTGAAGTGCTTGTGAATTAGCGCCAGCTAAAAAGCGCGGAGTATCATGATTATCTAAAAAGGTCGGAATTAGCCTTGGGTCTGGGAAGACGCTCATATGTTGCTCAATACGATAAAGTAACTCCGAGGTAGCAACTCCCTGAGCAAACACGCGTCCCAAATCTTTATACAAGGGAAAGTTGATCACTGAGTTAAGCTCTGGCTTTTGCTCGCTGCCCAAGAAGCGTGAAATCGCAATTTCGCCGTCGTTTTGCTTGGCTTCTGAGAATCGAAAAACTTCACCAAAAGCTAAAAAGTCCTTCTTGCCTTTTGCCGCGGCGCTAGCAAAAATACCATCATCATCATGTAAAAAGCGATGCCAGAATTCATGCTCAACATACTTTACTGTATCGATTCGAAAGGCATCTACACCGACCTCTTCAATCCAATATCGATAGCTTGCTTTTAGCTCTGCGATAACTATCTCATTGGATGTGTTCAAGTCGGCCAGACCGCCCAACTGGTAACGATGTTCTTGGTCTTGCTGATCGTAATTTTGGATCTCTGGCGTCCAATGATAAATTGCTGCCTGAGCATGTTCTTCGTTGTACAAATCTATTTTGTTAAACGGAGCTTGAGTAGGCGCGTCATAGAACTCAGTCGCGTTACCATCTTGCACGTTACGGCTATATGGAGAAAAGAATGTAGATAGTTCATTTGTATCGATTTTCTGAGCATCTAAGGTTGCATTCAGCTCAAAGTGTTGTTTGGGATTGTTAGCGTTATATTTACCATTTGGGTAGGAGAAAAATATGCCCGTATGGTTGGCTACAATATCTTGAATGAGCAACATTCCTCTTTTGTGTAGCTCGTCAGCCAGTTCTTTATAGTCATTCAAGCTGCCAAAATGGGGATCAAGCTCTTTAAAGTTTTTCGCCCAATAGCCATGGTAGCCACCATAGTTTGTGCTAGGGCTAAACCACTGATTTAGCACTGGCGGCGTTATCCATACCGCAGTAAAGCCCATTCCCTGTATGTAGTCGAGCTTATCTATTAAACCTTTTATATCGCCACCATTAAAATGGCTTTCTTTACTTGGGTTATACTCATTTAAGCCAAAATCATTGTTGCTTTTGTCGCCATCATTGAAGCGGTCAATCATCACAAAGTAGATGGATTGATCACCCCAATCTACTCTTTCTTCAGTATCAGCAGCGAAGGCTGTAGGTGTCATGGCAATGAATGCAAAAGCCAATAAAGCAATGAGAATCACGGGGAAGGGTTTGTTAATTGATTTCAATAGTTACTAATCCATGTTTCATAAATAAGGCAGGCAGAGACACTATCGACTTTGTCTTTACTCAGCTTCTTAAAACCACCGAGTTCGAATAAGCGCGCTTTGGCATCTACTGTGCTAAGGCGCTCATCGTGGCTAAAAACAGGAAGACCATAACGACCATGTAAACGCTTGGCGAATTTTTTTGCTCGTTGTGTAATTTCTTGTTCGCTCCCGTCCATATTAAGAGGTAAACCAACGAGCAAGTTGCTCGGTTTCCATTCATCAATTAGGGTAGCAATATCTGCCCAATTTGGAATGCCATCTTGTGCTTTTAACGCAGGCAATGGCGATGCAGTGCCAGTAATACTCTGACCGATGGCCACACCAATACTTTTTGTCCCATAATCGAATGCGATGGTAGTGTTATTGTTCATGGAAACTCATTGTGCAAAGCAATTTACTAAGCATGACCGGCGTCTTGGGTGAGTTGCCACACATCAACGCCTAGCTTATTGACCGCGCTTTGCCATTTAGAGTGAATCGGAGTGTCGAACAGCAGCTCATCGTCGGCTTCGACTACAAGCCAAGTGTTATCCTGTATTTCGGCTTCTAACTGACCCGCTTCCCAGCCTGCATAACCCAAAGCAACCAAAGACTTTTTAGGGCCTAAATCATTACCAATAACAGTGAGAATGTCTTTCGATGTAGTCACCATTAAACTCGGTGTTACGGCGAGACTTGAGCTCCACCCCTGCTGAGTTTGATGCAGTATAAAACCCCTATCTTGATGAACTGGGCCACCGCACAAGACAATTTGTTCACTTTTATTGTCATCAACAATGGCGTGCTCGTCGGCTTGACTAATCAGCTCGCGAAACGTCATGGTTGAGGGCTGGTTTATGATGATTCCCATCGCACCCTTTGCAGAGTGCTCACAAAGATAGATAACAGAGCGCTGAAAAAAGCGGTCGTCCATTGACGGCATCGCAATTAACAAGTGGTTTTCAAGGCTACTCAAACTTTTCATTTCAACTAACAGTTCCTTATTTTATGCGTTTCTCAATTGCGTCAAATAGCTTTCCGCAAATATTAATATTATATGCAGCCTCTATCTCTTTTACGCAGGTCGGACTCGTAATATTAATTTCGGTTACTTTATCACCAATCACATCTAGTCCGACAAAAAGAAGGCCTTTTTCGCTCATGTTTGCCGCAATTTTATTGGCAACCTCAAAATCACTAGCACTCAGGGCTTGCGGCCTTCCTGTGCCCCCGGCTGCCAAATTGCCACGTGTCTCGTTCTTTGCTGGTAAGCGCGCTAGTGCATAGGGAATAACTTCACCGTCTACAATTAAAATACGTTTGTCACCTTCAGATATTTCGGGCATGTACTCCTGGAACATTGCGTAACGCGTGCCCAGTGCTGTTAGTGTTTCGATAACGACGCCCAGATTATTGCCATCCTCCTTAATCTTGAATATGGAGGTGCCACCCATGCCGTCTAAGGGTTTGCAGATAATGGTTTTGTGCTTTTCATGGAAGGCTCGGATAAGCTTGGCATTACTGGTAACAAGAGTGTCAGGGATTAACTCTGGAAACCAAGAGGTAAATAGCTTCTCATTAAAATCGCGAAGTGCTTGCGCCTTATTCACTACGACACAGCCACGCTCTTCGGCCAATTCAAACATTTGAGTTGAGAATAAAAACTCACTATCGAACGGGGGATCTTTACGCATCAGTAAGCTATGTAAATCACCCAGGCAGATGTCTTCTTCTGCACTAAAAGTAAACCATGATTCAGGGTTATCTTTTACATTGAGCAATTTAGCCGTAGCGCGAGGCTCTCCGTTGTTGATGTATAGGTCACCCATTTCCATGTAGTATATTTCATATCCACGCTTTTGAGCCTCGAGCAACATCGCAAAGCTAGTGTCTTTTTTTATATTAATGGCCTCGATAGGGTCCATTACTATGCCAAGTTTTATCGTCATATTATTTGCTCAACTATTATGTGGTGCATGGGCTCTATAAATTAGTGGGTACAAAGTGCTAAATATCAAGCTACAAATCGCCAAATATGGCCTGAATAATTGCAATGCTGGCAAGTGCTGCAGTTTCTGTTCTAAGTACTCGCGGGCCTAAATTTGCGCTCTGGAACCCTGTTTGTTCACAGGTGTATATTTCTTGCTCGGATAAACCACCCTCAGGACCAATGAGTAAGCGAAAGCCATGCTGATTGCGCTTCAATGATGAAAGGTAGGTAGTCGCACTGGGTGATAGTATTATTTTAGCTTGTTCGGTGCTTTGACCAATCCAAGACGACAAGTTAATCGGCTCGTGCAATGTGGGTATCACATTTCGACCAGACTGTTCACAAGCTGAGATAACTATTTTTTGCCATTGCTCATGTTTCTTTGCCCAGCGTTCTTCTGATAATTTTACGCTGCATCTTTCCGTTATTACCGGAGTAATTTCACTCACTCCTAATTCAACCGATTTTTGCAAGGCAAAATCCATCCTATCGCCTTTTGACACACCTTGGGCTAAGTGAATCTGAAGCGGTGATTCGCTTCTGATTGATAATTGAGTGTTCACCAGCGCTATGGTTTGTTTCTTGTTGGTAACCAGAATTTCAGCACTGTACTCATTGCCATCGCCATTAAATAGCACAACAGGGTCACCTTGCTTTAAGCGCAATACTGTGGATACATAATGAGCAAGCTGTTTGTTGAATTCAATTTCTGAATCTACGTAAAGAGGGGTATTGGTGTAAAATCTAGAGATACGCATGCGCTGTTTTGTGGTTGTTCATGATTGCGTTCATATTAGCACAAAACTCGACACATATAGTCGAGCGAATAAGGCTCGACAATATTGTTTAGGAGACATATCTTCGAAGCAAAGTGCGCTTTTTGGAAAAGCTAACTCAACTGTTGGTTCGAGTCAGCATTATCTGGATTGTTGTGCGTCGCATTTTGATAAGCATTCGCTTGATGCTTTTTGCCACGAGCATGATGACTGTTTTTGCCCTTTGACTCGCTCATTGAGAATGCAAAAAGAGCAACCACGGTAACTAAGATAAAAATAAAAAGATAAATTTCCATTGCCAATTCCTATGACTCGTTAACATTTATTTGCGTAAGTTGACGATTACCATCCTTGGAAAGCTAATCATACTGCGCGATTTATGTGAGCGGTTTCATTTCAAAACCGTAAGTCACATACTTGCACACTGCTTTTAAAGTGCCGTATGAAATCTGACCAGTTACAAAGTGTTGCTAATTCTATTCAAAATGAATTAAATTTCAACTAGTTTTGTGTAAAGTTTATGCAAAACTGCCATGTTATTGTGTTTCATTGCAATAAAAAGGAAGGAGATAAATAGCTATTATTTAGGCTTAGTAATTGTTTTTAATGAAATAAGTGCTATTTTACTCTCTGTTTGACGTATTTTCGTTCAAGCTTACAACAATAAAAAATACATAGGATTTGTACCATGTTTGATTTCACTCAAGAAGATTTAACAAAATACCTCGACGATTTTATTATCCCATTTGCAATTAACCTTGTGATGGCGTTAGTTATTTATGTGGTTGGTAAATTTGTCGTAAAGATACTTGTCTCTACCTTTAAAAAGGTGATGGCGAAGTCTAAGTATGACGAAATGCTTGTGTCGTTCTTAGGTAATATTCTTAATGCCCTGTTAATGATCTTCGTTATCATTGCGGCCTTAGGTCAATTAGGTGTCGATACCACGTCATTCGCGGCAATTATTGCGGCAGCTGGTTTGGCAATCGGTTTGTCTTTGCAAGGCTCATTACAGAATTTTGCGGCAGGCGTAATGTTACTTGTTTTCCGTCCATTCAAGAAAGGTGACTTTATTGATGCTGGTGGTGTAGCTGGGTCGGTTGTTAGCATCGGTGTTTTCTCAACAATTATGAGCACACCGGACAACAAAGAAATTATCGTTCCAAACGGTAATATCTATGGCGGTAATATCACCAATTTCTCTGCTAAAGATACGCGTCGAGTAGACATGAAGTTTGGTATTGGCTACGGCGACGATTTATTGAAGGCGAAAAAGGTACTAGAAGAAATGGTTGGCGCAGACGACCGCATTCTTGCAGAGCCTGCTCCTACAGTAGCAGTTGCTGAGCTAGGCGATAGCAGCGTTAACTTCGTGGTTCGCCCATGGGTTAATTCTGGTGATTACTGGGGTGTTATGTTTGACTTCACCGAAGCCGTTAAATTACGTTTCGACCAAGAAGGCATTTCAATTCCGTTTCCACAAATGGACGTTCACGTTCAAAAACAAGACTAGAAAAGTACTTGTTTGACAAAAAACCGAGTCGATGCTTTGCATTGGCTCGGTTTTTTATTTGCTTGTTGATAACAGAGCGCGCATTCTATCCTGAACAACCTCAACCAGAAGGTCAGGTTGGAACTTTGATATAAAGCGGTCACAACCAACTTTTTCTACCATTGCTTCATTGAAGCTACCACTTAAAGAAGTGTTTAGGGCTATGTACAAAGACGTCATTCTTGGGTCGTCTCTCACTTCTGCGGTTAAGCGATAGCCGTCCATTTCAGGCATTTCTGCGTCGGTGAACATCATCAACAAATGTTCAGACACCTTAATACCTTCGTCGGCCCAAGCTTGTAATTTCTTCAGTGCAAGTAGGCCATTTTTTTCTTCGATGATATCTAAACCTAGTTGCGAAAGTGTTTGCTTGATCTGCCAGCGAGCGGTTGAAGAGTCATCCACGATGAGTATTTTTCTGCCCTCTAGATGGGTTTTGATTTCTTCATCCAATACTTCTTCGGATATTGACGTATCGTATTCCACTATTTCTGAAAGTACTTTTTCTACATCTATTATTTCAACGAGCTCACTTTTACCATCTCCATCATATCGTGTGATGGCAGTGAGGTAATTATTTTTTCCAACACTGCTGGGAGGGGGCTGTATGTCACTCCAACTGGTATTGACGATATTCATGATTTGGCCAATAAGAAAACCCTGAACGCTTCTATTGTACTCAGTAATGATGACGTTTTCGGGAACATAGTCAGGGTTATTAGCGCTTAGGTGTATGGCGGTTCTGAGGTCGATTATAGGAATGGATCTTCCACGATAGTCAGTTACGCCAGATATATGGTAGTGCGATCCAGGCATTTTGTTCATTTTAGGAACAGTAATTACCTCACGGACTTTGAATACATTAAGTGCAAAAGTGTGTCGTGAGCCCAACTTAAAAAGAAGCAGTTCTAGGCGGTTTTCTCCTACCAATTGTGTTCGTTGGTCGATAGACGACATTAGTTTTGACATGCATATACTCAACTATGCATGGCGGAAACAAGTACGCTCGTAAATCACAGCTACTGATCCCACCACGCTATTAAAATAGACTTACTCCTTTAACGGCCGTAATCGCTAGCACTTTACACTAAGCTTCGCAATCTGGACGCTCAGGAGCAGCGTTATAGTATTTCATCGCCGAAGTCATCTTGCTTTCTAGGTCTTCTATACGTGTTTGTGGGCTGGGGTGAGTCGAGAAAAACTCTGGTTGAGATTGGCCACCACTTGCTTTACTCATGTTTTTCCAAAGTTGGACTGACTCTCTAGGATCGAAACCAGCTTTAGCCATTAATTCCACACCGATTTCATCGGCTTCACTTTCATGTGTTCGACTGAAAGGAAGTGCGACCGCATATTGTGTTGTTAGCCCCAAACCAGACATAATTAAACCACTACTTTGAACTTCATTAGCCTGCAGTACTTGGTTAACGATTTGTGTACCTGTGCCAATAAGGGCATTTTGTGAAACACGTTCATTGCCGTGCTGAGCGATAACATGACCCACCTCATGGCCCATCACAGCAGCCACTTGATGCTGATTGGTCGCTACTTCCAGTAAACCTGTATAGACGCCTATTTTGCCCCCGGGAAGTGCAAAGGCATTTAACTGCGTGTCGTCGAAAACGACGACTTCCCATTGACCATCAAAAACCTCTGTTGGAACGTGTTTGATAATGCTGTCGGCAATGCATTGAACGTAGCTATTTTGCACAGGCTTATTGCTGATTTTTATATTGGACTTCATACCAGAGAAAGCCTGCACACCCATTTCACTGAGTTGTGACTCTGGGAACAGCAGAAGTTGATTTCTGCCTGTTGGTGACGTTGTGCATGCCACTAATGCTATCGAGGCAAGGCTAAATGAGAGTGCCTTTAGTGCGCTGAATTTCATTGTATTCTCCTTATAAAAAAATACCCCCTGAGAAGGAGGTATTTATTTCGTTGACTTAAATTGAGTCCTTCTGAGGTATTATAGCCCAGCTGCTTCTTTTAGGTCATTGGCTTTGTCGGTTTTTTCCCATGGGAACTCATCGCGCCCGAAATGACCATAAGCAGCAGTTGCTTTGTAGATAGGGCGCTCAAGGTCAAGCATGGTGATTAGACCATAAGGGCGAAGGTCAAAATGCTCTCTTACTAATGCTGTAAGAACTTCGTCAGATACTTTACCAGTACCAAAGGTTTCAACACTAATTGAAGTCGGCTCGGCCACGCCGATAGCATATGACACTTGGATTTCGCAACGGTCTGCAAGACCTGCCGCCACAATATTTTTAGCAACATATCTGCCAGCATAAGCTGCTGAGCGATCAACCTTCGACGGATCTTTTCCTGAGAACGCGCCGCCGCCATGTCGAGCCATACCACCATAGGTATCAACGATTATTTTTCGGCCTGTTAAGCCGCAGTCACCCATCGGGCCTCCGATAACGAAGCGACCTGTTGGGTTGATATGAAATTGTGTTTTGTTGGTAAGCCATTGCTCTGGAAGCACGGGCTTAATAATTTCTTCCATCACCGCTTCACGCAGCACTTCGTTACTGACTGAATCGCAGTGTTGAGTTGACAGTACAACTGCATCAATACCCACAGGCTTGTTGTCTTCATAAACGAAGGTAACTTGTGACTTGGCATCAGGGCGCAACCAGCTTAATTTGCCACTTTTTCTCATTTCGGCTTGTTTGTGCACTAGGCGGTGAGCGTAGGTTACCGGTGCAGGCATAAGTACGTCGGTTTCATTGCTGGCATAACCAAACATGAGGCCTTGATCGCCAGCACCTTGCTCTTCGGGTGATGAGCGATCAACACCTTGGTTTATATCGTTAGACTGTTTACCAATAGCGTTTAGCACGGCACATGAATCGGCATCAAAGCCCATGTCAGAATGGGTGTAACCAATTTCTTTTACGGTTTTGCGAGTTAACTCTTCAATATCAACCCATGCTTTGGTGTTGATTTCGCCGCCAACTAATACCATGCCTGTTTTGACAAAGGTTTCGCATGCTACTCGGGCTTTCGGATCGATTTCTAATATTGCATCAAGTACCGCATCAGAAATTTGATCGGCGATTTTGTCTGGGTGTCCTTCCGACACTGACTCAGACGTAAATAAGTGACTTGCCATAAATTGTCCTATGGTTGTTTGTTATGTCTATCGTTAATTTATCATTAGTTGAAATAAGGAAGGCGTTCTCGGGCTAACAAACACGCTTTGCGCCTTCCTGGCCGCTCTCTAATGGCATCCTTGCCATTAGAAGGTTTGCAAGCCCGAGAACGCCTTCCTTATTCCAGCTAAACTCTATATTTCGACTTCTCAAAGTTGACTCAAGCAAACCTCAAATCACACTTGGGTGATCAGAAGCTTTGAAAACCCAGTGATTACGGGCTTTAACAGTCCGAATTCACATTCATTATTTCTTGTTGAACCACTACAGCGCCGCTTGTCTCAAATGGCATCCATGCCATTAGAAGGTTTGCAAGCCCGAGAACGCCTTCCTTACTCTAGCTAAACTCTATATTTCAACTTCTTAAAGTTATCTCAGGCAAACCTCAAATCACACTTTGTCATGAATCGGCTAAGTCAACTTCAAACAAGCTCAAATATAAGAGAAGTAAGAAACGAAGAGTCTCTATGGGTAAAACCTTACAATGACATGGATGTCATTGTAGAGCGGCCATGGATGGCGCAAAGCGTGTTTTACCCATAGAGACTCTTCGTTTCTTGCTTCTCGTGCTAACAAGTGCGTTGCTTCTCGTGCTAACAAGTGCGTTGCTTCTCGTGCTAACAAGTGCGTTGCTTCTCGTGCTAACAAGTGCGTTGCACCTTGAAGCAAAACGCAAGTTGCTTGTTGTGTAACCAAGCTTTTCTCTATATCGAATATTGTAGTCTAAAACTTTAGTTTTACCAATCTTTACTTCTAGACGTCTATAAGTCTGTTTGCTGATAGGCTGTTTACGGCTCACAGCGATGTTTGGATTTTAGTGAGAACGATTTCAGCAAAAAAATGAATACCGAAACGCCGAATAATGATTGAACAAAGTCGCTAGCTGTATAAGAATACGCCCTCACTTCGATATTAGTAACTGCAAGTTCAAGGAGAGCTCATGCCATCACGTCGTCATTTAGCCAACGCCATAAGAGCGTTAAGTATGGACGCTGTACAACAAGCCAAGTCAGGACACCCTGGCGCACCAATGGGAATGGCAGATATTGCTCAAGTACTTTGGACCGATTATTTATCACACAACCCAGCGAACCCAGATTGGGCTAACCGCGACAGATTTATATTGTCGAATGGTCATGGCTCTATGTTGTTATATTCGCTATTGCATCTCACGGGCTACGCATTACCAATTGAAGAGTTAAGACAATTCCGCCAGTTGCATTCCAAAACTCCTGGTCATCCAGAGTATGGTTATGCGCCTGGTGTTGAAACAACAACTGGCCCACTCGGCCAAGGTATTACCAACGCTGTTGGGATGGCGATTGCCGAAAAAGTACTTGCTGCCCAATTCAACCGCGATAATTTCGACGTTGTTGATCATCACACCTACGCTTTCCTTGGCGACGGTTGCCTAATGGAAGGTATTTCTCATGAAGCATGTTCTTTGGCGGGTACGTTAGGCCTTAGTAAACTTGTTGCTTTCTGGGATGACAACGGCATTTCAATCGACGGTGAAGTGGAAGGCTGGTTCAGTGATGATACGCCAAAACGTTTTGAATCTTATGGTTGGCAGGTAATTAGTGGCGTTGATGGGCATGATCCTGAGCAAGTGGCAGCTGCCATCGAAAAGGCCAAGGCGGAAACATCTCGCCCGAGCCTAATTTGTTGTAAAACAGTCATTGGTTTTGGTTCACCAAATAAGCAAGGCAAAGAAGATTGTCATGGCGCACCATTGGGCGATGATGAAATTGCACTTGTACGAAAAGAGTTAGACTGGCCGCATGCGCCTTTCGACATTCCTGCTGATGTGTATGCTGCTTGGGACGCCAACGAAAAAGGAACACAAGCTGAAGCTGCATGGAACGATATGTTCGCAGCGTACGCAAAAGCGCACCCTGAATTAGCAGCCGAATTCAACCGTCGTAACAGCAACGAGTTGCCCGCAAATTGGGCGGCTGACGCTGCAAAATATATAAGTGATTTACAAGCAAATCCTGCCAATATCGCGACACGCAAAGCCTCACAAAATGCATTGAATGCATTTGGTCCATTGTTACCAGAATTACTTGGTGGTTCAGCGGATCTCGCTGGCTCAAACTTGACTATTTGGTCGGGAAGCAAAGGTGTTAGCGCAGATGATGCAAGTGGTAACTACTTGTATTACGGCGTGCGCGAATTCGGGATGTCGGCAATGATGAATGGTATTGCTTTGCACGGCGGCTTTAAAACCTACGGCGCCACCTTCCTTATGTTTGTAGAATACGCTCGTAATGCGGTGCGCATGGCCGCCTTGATGAAGCAGCCTTGCATCTTTGTATACACTCACGACTCTATCGGCTTAGGTGAAGATGGCCCAACTCACCAGCCAGTTGAGCAAGTTGTTTCATTACGTGCAACGCCAAACCTTGATAATTGGCGTCCATGTGACCAAGTCGAATCTGCCATTGCTTGGAAAGCGGCGATAGAAAGAACAGAAGGGCCGACAACATTAATATTTACTCGCCAAGGTCTTGCTCAACAAGAGCGTAATGCTCAGCAATTAGCCGACGTTGAACGTGGTGGCTATGTGTTAGTTAAAGCGAGTGAAGCACCAGCGGTCATTCTTATTGCCACTGGTTCTGAAGTGCAGTTAGCGGTAGAGGCCGCGGCTAAGTTGAACGCCGAAGGCACGCCAACAAATGTGGTGTCAATGCCATGTACCGACGTATTTGACCGCCAATCGGCCGAATACAAAGAAAGCGTGTTACCGAGTTCGGTTACTAAACGAGTTGCAGTAGAGGCCCTAGCTAAAGATACTTGGTATAAGTATGTTGGTTTAAATGGTGCTGTTATTGGTATGGACACATTTGGTGAATCTGCACCTGCAGGCGATTTATTCAAACATTTCGGTATTACAACTGACGCTGTATATAACGCAGCGAAATCATTGTAGAATAGTTGTATCGTTTGTTATGCAAGCTGAGATATTGGCTCAACTTGCTGCGTAACTCAGAAAATAAAAGGCTGTGGCATTGTGCTACGGCCTCTTTGTTTTAAGCGTTTTTATTTTTACAGTAGCTTAATTTTGAGAGCATCTTAATTTTGACAAAAAGTGCAGTGCTGAATATTGCAATTAATGGTTTTGGTCGAATAGGGCGAAATGTGTTGCGGGCTCTTTACGAGTCAGGTCGCAATAAGCAAATTAACATTGTAGCGATCAACGAGATAGCGTCTGCCGAAGGCGTGGCTCACCTTTTAAAGTATGATACTGCTCACGGGCGCTTTCAAGGCAAGGTCGATTATACGGATAACTGCCTCATCGTAAATGGCGACAAAATCCCGCTCTTTCAAACCGAGCATTTGAGCGAACTTAAATGGCGAGATGTTGACGTTGATATCGTATTGGAGTGCACTGGCATTCACAGCTCGCGCGAGTCTGCTTTGCAGCACATAGAATGTGGGGCGAAAAAAGTCCTCTTTTCTCAACCTTGCGGTCAAGATATGGACGCCACAATTGTATTTGGCATTAATCACCATACTTTAAAAAATGAAGACATTGTTGTATCCAATGGTTCTTGTACAACAAATTGTATTGTTCCTATTATTCAAGTGCTTGATGACGCTTTTGGTGTCGAGAGTGGCACAATAACCACTATCCATTCCTCAATGCATGATCAGCAAGTTATCGACGCTTACCATCCTGATTTGCGTAGAACCCGAGCAGCAAGCCAGTCGATTATTCCTGTCGATACTCGTTTGGCAGCAGGTATTGAGCGCATATTGCCTCGTTTTGCTGGTAAATTTGAAGCAATTGCGGTGAGGGTTCCTACGATCAACGTTACCGCTATGGATTTAAGTGTGACTTTGCGTGACAAGGTAACGGTTGAAGAAGTCAACGCAAAGCTAAAACTAGCAAGTCAAGGCGAGCTCTCAGCGATTATTGATTACACGGAAGAGCCACTAGTATCAGTCGATTTTAATCACGATCCACATTCATCAATTGTGGATGGTACACAAACTCGGGTGAGCCACAAGCAATTGGTAAAAACCCTGGTATGGTGCGATAACGAGTGGGGCTTTGCCAATAGAATGCTCGACACAGCTGCATACATGCATGGCTTAGAAATAGCTGAAAGCAACAATACTTAAGCGATGCGCACCGTTAGTCTGGTGCGTTTTTGTTTCTGAGCACGGCAAGAGCTTATTGCTTGGTAAACTTATTATTAATTGTGTTGGCATGCTGTAATAGTGTGTAGCATGCAAAAGATATTATTTAGAAAAGAGAAAAGTCTGAAAGGAGAAAACAATGGCTATTCAAGAAATGAGCGCTCTCGATTTACAGGGCAAGCGCGTACTGATCAGACAAGATTTAAATGTGCCGGTCAAAGATGGCAAAGTAAGCTCTGACGCCAGAATTAGAGCATCGCTACCGACCATTAAAATGGCCTTGGAAAAAGGCGCAAAAGTGATATTGATGTCTCATCTTGGCCGCCCAACTGAAGGAGAAATCAACCCAGAGTTCTCGCTGCAGCCAGTAGTTGATTACTTGAATGATGCTTTATCAGGTGGGGTTGAATTAGCAAGTGATTATCTTAATGGCTTACCTACAAGCAATGCAGCGGTAACCGTTCTTGAAAATGTGCGTTTTAACATTGGCGAAAAAAGTGACGACGAAGGTCTAGCTAAGAAGTACGCTGCACTATGCGACGTGTTTGTGATGGATGCGTTCGGCACCGCACATAGAGCTCAAGCATCCACCCATGGTGTTGCGAAGTTTGCACAAGAAGCCTGTGCAGGTCCTCTGTTGGCTGCTGAGCTAGACGCACTGGGGAAAGCTCTCGACAACCCAGCTCGTCCTTTAGTTGCTATTGTCGGCGGTTCCAAAGTATCGACTAAACTAACAGTACTAGAATCGCTTGCAACTAAAGTCGACCAACTGATCGTTGGCGGCGGGATTGCAAACACCTTTATCGCGGCTCAAGGACATGCTGTAGGTAAGTCTTTGGTTGAAGAGAGCCTAATTCCTGAAGCAAAACGCCTCATGGAAGAAGCGAAGCGTAACAATGGCGAAATTCCCGTACCGACGGATGTTGTTACTGGTACTGAGTTCTCGGAATCGACGCCTGCAAGTCTAAAAGCAGTGGATAAAGTTGATTCTGATGACATGATTTTCGATATTGGCCCAGAAACAGCGACCAAGCTTGCTCAAATTCTTAAAAACGCTGGCACCATAGTATGGAATGGTCCTGTCGGTGTATTTGAATTTGACCAGTTCGGTGAGGGTACAAAAACCTTGGCGATGGCCATTGCGGAGAGTAAGGCTTTCTCGATTGCTGGTGGAGGTGATACTTTAGCCGCAGTCGATAAATATGGCATTGAGAATAAGGTATCTTATATTTCTACTGGCGGTGGAGCTTTCTTAGAGTTTTTAGAAGGAAAAACGCTTCCCGCGGTTGCCATTTTGGACAGAGACTAGCACTATATAAAAAGTTTCGGACACATTAACACACAACACACAGCTTATATGGGCAGAAACTCTGCCTTCAAACACGAAAAAAGGAGCAGTTAATGACAACTCAAGCGCAGCGAGACATGCTGACAAAAGTAGTAAACGAAGTAGGCTTTATCGCCGCATTGGATCAAAGCGGTGGAAGTACCCCAAAAGCGCTTAAATTGTATGGTGTTGATGAGTCGGCCTATGCGAACGACGAAGAAATGTTTAGCTGTGTGCATCAAATGCGTACACGCATTATTACTAGTCCAGCCTTCGACGGAAAACGCGTACTGGGGGCTATTTTATTTGAAAATACCCTCGATAGAGATATTGAAGGCTTGTCGAGTGCAAATTACTTGTGGCAGCAAAAAAACGTAGTGCCATTTTTGAAAGTTGATAAAGGTTTGGAAGACGAGCTTAATGGTGCTCAGCTTATGAAGCCTATGCCTGGTTTGGACGAGTTACTTGCAAAAGCTAATGCACAAAATGTGTTTGGGACTAAAATGCGTTCAGTCGTAAAATTAGCCAATAAAGCCGGTATTGATGCGGTTGTAGAGCAACAGTTTGCGGTTGGTAAGCAAATTATAGCTGCTGGGCTTGTGCCGATTATTGAGCCTGAAGTTGATATTAATAGCCCAGAAAAAGCTGAGGCTGAGGCCTTGCTTAAGGCAGCCTTACTCGAGCAGTTAGCAAGCTTAAGCGGCGAGCAAAATGTGATGCTTAAGCTTACCTTACCTGAGTCTGCAAACTTCTATCAAGAATGTATCGCTCACCCGAGAGTATTGAAGGTTGTTGCTTTATCTGGCGGTTACTCACGTGAAGTAGCAAATCAAAAGCTAAGTGAAAATGTCGGTATGATCGCAAGTTTCTCACGCGCGTTAACCGAGGGTGTGAGTGCGCAGCAATCTGACGAAGATTTTAACGCCACGCTAAACAGCACCATTGAAACTATCTACGCAGCCTCTGCGACTTAGTGTTTAGTAAGATGAAAGAAGAAGGCGATGCATGTGTATCGCCTTCTTTGTTTTCTGCTATTTGATTTTGAGTTTTATACCTACTTGGTCGAGATAAGCATTTTCTTGCTCTAAGTCAGCCAGCAACAAAGGCGATAAATCAAACCAGTCATCAGGAAAGCTTAGAATAATTTTTGACTCACCGGCTTTCACACCAAATTCGGGCAACTGGCTTTCTTGTCGATTAATGTTCAAAACGATGCCCAAGCGCAAAATAGTAAGCAGCTTAAGAAGCGTGTCTTCGTTGTAGTTGATGAACTTGGGGAGTTCTTGAAGTTTGATTTTCTTGCGATGATAGCGCACAAGCGTCGACAGTAATTTCTGTTGTTCTTGATTGAAGCCAGGTAAGTCGCTTTGCTCTATGATATAGCTTGAGTGACGCTGCACACCTCGCGAGTTTATTTGCAATCCTACTTCATGAAGAAGTGCAGACCAACCTAGTAGATGACGCAGATCCCAAGTATCTATCTTCCACTTTTTACTGCATGCTTCATATATTTTAATACAGGTTGACCAGACCTTTTTGGCGTAGTGTGTGTCAACGTCATATCTTGTTGCTAGGCTTTGCGCAGTACGCTCACGCACGTTTTTTGAACCATCGAGAGCCTGACTTTCGTAAAGCACGCCTTCACGCAACGCAGCGTTGCTTGTAGTAATAGACTTAAGCGACAGGCTTCTGAATATCGCGATCAATATGCTTAGACCAGCGGCAAAAACAGGGCGTCTATCTTCACTTAAGCCAAGCAGTTCAATATTATCTGAATTTCCTGCCTCACAACAATGCTGCATAAGTAGCGTGAGTCCACTTTTACTAATGGCTAGGTCGTTGTGGCTTTCGGCTTCAGCAGTTAACACCGCACATATCGCGCGAATAGTTCCTGATGCCCCAATGGTTGTTTCCCAATCGAAGCGTTTAAGATTCGCTACCACAAGCTCAATTTCCTGCCTTGCTGCAGTGATCGCTTTATTGAATGCTCTCTTAGTTATCTTGCCCTGAGGGAAGAAACGTTGTTGGTAGCTAACACAGCCCATTTGCACGCTTTTACACATCAATGGCGTAATGGAGTCACCTAAGGCAAACTCTGTAGAGCCGCCGCCAATATCAATGATTAACCGACTTCCTTCAACTTCAGTGGTGTGGGCAATACCAGCATATATTAGACGCGCTTCTTCAGGCCCTGAAATGATTTCAATGGCGAAGGGGAATACCTTACGCGCTTTTGCCAAAAATGAGCGTGCATTTCGCGCTCTTCTCAAGGTGTGAGTAGCGACTACACGCACATTTTCAGGCTTTAGACCTTGCATACTTTCGGCCATACTTTCCAATGTGGCCAGCCCTCTTTCCATCGCTTCTTCAGAGAGTAAGTTTTTGCTGTTTAAGCCGTCGGCCAAGCGAACTTTGTTTTTTATTTTTTGGACGGTTTGTAATGAGCCTGCTACGACCCGCGCAATTACCAAATGGAAGCTGTTGGAACCAATGTCTAGCGCTGCATATAAGTCGACATCACGACTTTCTACGTCTTCAAACACATTTTCTAATGTCTGCACTTAAAAAGCTTCCTTTTTAGTTAGGTAGCTATGAATGGATATTTGCGAGCGAATGTTCTTACGATTCCCGCGCTTCACATAATTATTGATTTGGTGTTCATCGATCACTCGGGCTTTTTTGGTATCTTTGAACTGTAATTCTAAGAGGTCACTGATCATAGCGATTGCATCTTCATCATATACTGGGCAACCCACTTCAATGCGATGATCCATGTTACGCGTCATCCAGTCTGCGGAGGAGAGAAATACACGCCGGTCGCCGCCATTTTCAAACATCATAATGCGCGGATGCTCAAGGAAGCGATCGACAATACTAATTACCTCTATGTTCTCACTTAAGCCTTTAACACCGGGAATTAATGAACACATACCACGAATAATGGCCTTGATTTTCACGCCAGATTGGCTTGCATGATAGAGGTTATCAATCAGTTCTTTATCAACCAAGTTATTAATTTTGAGAGTAATAAGGCCTTGATGGCCTTCAGTTACTCGTTGAATTTCTTGGCGAATTAACGATTGAATTTTACTTCGGGCATTAATAGGCGAGAGTTGTAAGTGCTGAAATTTCATTTTGCGAAATGGGTTTTGGATCATATCGAATACTTGAATACATTCCAGAGCAAGCTCTTGATTACAGGTGAAAAGACTCAAGTCAGTATAAATTTTTGCGGTTTTTTCATTAAAATTACCTGTACCAAAATGGGCATAATGCTTGGTAATACCGCGCTCTTCACGGGAGACAACACAAAGTTTACTGTGAATCTTCACGCTAGGATTACCCAACACTACTTTTATACCGGCGTCGGTCATGCGTTTAGACCAAGCAATATTGGCTTCTTCATCAAAGCGTGCTCGCAATTCAACGACGACAGTTACCGCTTTACCATTATCAACGGCATCAATAAGAGAGTTGATAATGCGTGACTGAGAAGCTACTCGGTAAATATTCAAGCGTATGTGTTTTACCTGAGGATCGAAGGCCGCCTGGCGCACAAACTCGGTGAAATGAAGGAATTCATGATAAGGATAGTAGAGCAAAATATCCTTGGCGGCGATAGCCTGAAAGACGGTATCGTGGGTGGCAAAGTCTTTGTTGGTGATTTCAGGTAGGTTCACATTTTCTAAGTAGCTTCTGCCAACGTTTGGAAATCCGATAAAGTCTTTGAAATTACGATAGTGTCCAGCACTTTGTATGGTGTCTTCCGACGATATTCGTAGCCGCTTTCGTAGATCTTGAATCATGTCATCTGGCATGCCCTCGTCGTGAATAATGCGAACAGGCTCAGCAATGAGACGCTGCTTCATGCCCTCGGACATTTTTTCAACATAGCTTTCGTCAATCTCATCATTGATTGAATACTCTGCATCACGGGTGATTTTGAATGAAAAAGCATCTGCAGTGTCAAATTTAACAAAGCCGGTGAATATGTCAGCAAGACACAGTTTTATTAAGTCGTCGATAAGAATAATTTGCTTCACTTTGCGCGACTTTTCAGGCGGCAACAAGATAAAACGACTTATTGAAGATGTTGGTATCTCGACTACCGCATATTTGGTATTTCGGCCTTCACGGCGCAGAGCAACATCGAGGTATACTGAATTGTCGTTTAAACGCTTTATTAATTGCACCTTACTATCGAGTAATATGGGCGCTACATGCAGCAGTACTTTGTTTTTGAAGTAGCGTTGAGCCCATACAAGTTGACTTTCTGAAAGCTCATTGAAGCGCAGAATATGAATGTTGTAGCGCCGAAGTTCTTTCGTCACCGTTTTATGAATGCTGTCGAAGCGTTTTGATAGTTTATGAACTTTGTCTTGTATGCGTTTCAATAGCTCTTCATATTGCGCGGCGAGCTCTTCGTTGTTTTCATTATATGAGATGGTGATCTGACGTTTAACGTCAGCAAAACGGACACGATAAAATTCGTCGAGATTATTTGAATATATGCCGAGAAAACGTATGCGCTCAATGATTGGGTTACTTTCATCTGCCGCCTCTTGCAGCACTCGTTCATTGAAAGAAAGCCAACTCAATTCTTTCGGATAATATAACTCACTTTGATTCATCAAGATTTATTCACCCTCTATTTCGACCATTAAATCGTCGGTAATACCTTCAACGGCTGCTTTTATATCGTCCAAGTCAACATCGGCTACTAAAGAAAAACTGAGCTTGGCGGTAAACAAAAGGCTGCCCCAATTAGGCGCACTTTCACAGCGAGTGCTCATTTCAATGATGTTGATATTAAAGCGCTTCAAAGCGGATGCGATATCACTAACGATACCTCGACGGTCATTAGCCGTGACAGTCATGTTAACCACAGGAAGCTCTGCGCTTGACTGGTCTGAATCGCTGTTGTTGAGCTCGCTACTAGGTAGCAGGGTGATGTGTAGGTTAGCTAAATTTTGGCAAGCACTTACCAGTTCATCATGTTTGTCACGCTCTAGCATAACCTCAATAAAGCCGGCAAATTGACCAGATAATTGACAAAAACTACTCTTGAGCCAATTTCCGTTAGCGTCGGTTATGCACTTGGCAATAGCATCTACTAAGCCAGGTTCGTCTTTGCCGATAATTGTTAACACCATTGCTTGCATAATAGATTTGTCCTTAGCTATTGATTTGTTTTGAGTATAGTGCTTTAGTAGCGCCAAGTCATTTGATGTTTCGCCTTCATTATATAAAGCTAAATGAATAATCAACAACGAGAATTTAATCAAGATCGCTTTCGTAAGGATTGGCTAGCTAGGAGAATTGTTACCGCGGCAGGGTGGCTTGTTTTGGCGACTTTTATTTTAATTATCTGGCATATATTCAGTCATGCCTTTCCTCTTTTTAAAAGTCCTTCGGCAAAGCTAATCGATTCACAGACGAGTATTGCCAACGCAAGCTTAAACAAGGTTGTTGAGTTATCCAATGGCAATCATGTATTAGCCACTGATGGGTGCGACCTGCTACTGATTAAACATGCTCAAGACGGCGCTCT
The DNA here is from genome assembly GCF_015595035.1 of Marinibium conchae. GTDB lineage: Bacteria > Pseudomonadota > Gammaproteobacteria > Enterobacterales > Alteromonadaceae > Glaciecola. The sequence continues at coordinate 289,555 of NZ_JADNRN010000001.1, forward strand.
ACGCGACAAAAAGCGCTTTCCATTTCCTTGTGGCTACAAGTTCGTATTTCCCGAGCAAAACACTAGTCAGTATATTGGTATAGTGACTAACAATGCACTGTTTGAACTGCATAAATTAAGTACTGAGGGTGAGGACTATCACTTAACTTTGGAAAGCTCTATTTCCGTCAAAGAGCTACAACAAGCCAATGCAATTGATCAGGATGCGAACGCCGAAATAACAGAGCTAACACTGTCGATAGCCGGTGATTTTATTATGTTATCGGCAAGTAATTCCGTGCAAGAGCTACACGTCTATTCATTTAACAAGTTACGTCCAGCCGATTATCGTTACCGACGCCTTGATAATGTGAGCACCCACGCTTTACTACCTCGTTCACAGCACATGATTACAGTTGAAGAAAATATGTGGTCGGTGCGCAAACACACTGCAGAAGTCGTTCAGCGGCAAATACTAGCGACTCCTATTAATACTATATTTATTGCGCCCAGTCAGCGAAGCTTGTTTACCCTTGATACTCAAAATGTGTTCACAAAGTGGGTGATGGTAAACAAAGAGGGGCGTTTTGAATTTGTTGCTGATACGAACAATCAAACGAGCTTAGAGGCTATGGCAACATCGATGGTATTTGATCTTAACTCTAACGCAGCCTTGCTTGTTTTTGACGCTCAGCAATATGCCTTTGTGAATAAAAGCACAAATGAAGTTTTCGAGCGAGTCAACACCAATGCTCGATTGCATAATTTAGTATGGCAAGGCCGTTACATTTATTCATTATCGGAACAGTTAACTACCTTCGAATTAGCCGATATGCAGGGCATCACGACCTTAAAAAGTCTTGTATCAAAGGTGTGGTATGAGGGCTATGATGAAGCCAAATACGTATGGCAAACGAGCAGCGCTGCACCCGGTTACGAGAGTAAAAAAAGCATCATGCCTCTCATTATTGGTAGTTTAAAAGCCTCTTTGCTGGCGCTTGTCGTAGCTATTCCTTTGGCCCTCGGTGCTGCAATTTATACTGCATTTTTTGCCGACCTAGCAGTCAGAAATATTATCAAGCCTGCTATTGAGATGCTTGAAGCTGTCCCCTCGGTTATTATCGGCTTCATTGCGGCGGTATGGCTCGTACCTATTGCTGAAAGTTTCTTGCTGTCGCTTATACTGTTCATCATATTACTTCCTTTCGTGCTGTTGTTCAGTGCCATCATGCAACCCAAAGTAGCAGAGCTATTAAATGATCGACTAGAGCATAAATGGGAACTTTTGTTTATTATGCTGGGTGTGACTTTACTGGGTTTGTTCTGCTTTTCGCTCAGTGATCTGTGGCAATTATTGATTTTCGGGGGCTCAGACAATCTTGCTGCGCCAGTGCAATTACTCAGTATTTCGAAAACGACAATCGTTGTCGCTATTGCCTTGGGCGTAGCTATTTCACCTAGTATTTATTCTTTAGCTGAAGATGCTTTGTTTGAGGTGCCAGAGGGCATTAAGCAGGCATCCTACGCTTTGGGCGCGACCAAATTGCAAACCCTTCGAAAAGTTATCCTTGCTGTGGCCTTACCGAGCATACTTTCCGCTGTTATGTTAGGTTTTGGGCGTGCCTTTGGTGAAACAATGATTGTGCTTATGGTTACTGGAAATACGGCCATTAGCGATTGGAGCATATTAGAGGGCTTGCGTGCTATGACTGCGAACCTTGCGATTGAGCTCTCCGAAGCGAGTAGTAATAGTGCTCACTTCAACACCTTGTTTTTGACCGCAGGCATACTCTTTATTTTCACTTTTATTGTGAACACCGCCGCTGAAATTTTACGCAAACGATTGAGGTTGCTATATCACTATGGCTAAAGCGAACAAGAAGGCCACCGATAAAGAAATGCGTAAGAGTAAGAAAGTGATACTTAATGCTCAACAAAAGCAAGCGGTCTCGAGTTTTACAGCAGGCTTGAGCGCCGCGATCTTACTGATTGCATTAATTAGCCTCGTTGTTTTTATCATGATCAAAGGCACGGCTTATTTTTGGCCAGCCAATGTTTTTAAAGTCACCACCATAAGCGCTACCTCACCTAGTGACACTGGACAGGTTTTCGTGAAGAGCAGTGTTGATCAAGCTGAGTTTATCTCAGCGCTCGAAAACAGGCTCGAAACTCAGTTTTCTGGCAATAAAGCGTCAATGCCAGAATTTGAGGTTGAACAACCTACGAAGGTCTATCAAATAAATCTGTTGAATGGTGACGAGAAACTAGGCGTCTTCTCCCGTTTACACACTCAAAGTGGTCAATATGAGGATATTCAGCGGCTTGCGAAAATAAAAGCCGAAGTTAACTTGTTACAGGCAGACTTACGAAGCATCCAAGATGAGCAACTAACGGTGCTTCACAGAAAGATAGCCAATCTCGACCAGAAAAACGTAGAGCAAGGTGCGCCAGCGAGACTGCACGAGCTCGAGCTATTTGATTACTGGCAGAGTAGGGCTGACGAATTGTCGAGTCAGATTGAACAATACAGCATCGAGTTTACCGATGCGATGGGAAATCCTTTTCGTGTAGCGGTAAAAAACACAGACACATTATTTCTTCCAAACCAACTGAGTTTAGGGGATAAGTTCGCTTACAGCGCAAGTAAAATTTTTGCTTTCGTTTCTGAGTCTCCAAAGCAAGCGTCAACTAGCGGCGGTGTGTTTCCTGCTCTTTTTGGGACCGTACTCATGGTGCTAATAATGGCGATTATCGTTGCTCCCTTTGGCGCGATGGCGGCCATATACCTGCATGAGTATGCGCCGAATAATAAACTCACTTCAATTATTCGAATTTGTGTGAGTAATATGGCTGGCGTACCTTCTGTTGTTTATGGTGTATTTGGCCTTGGTTTTTTTGTGTATTTTTTAGGCGGCTCTATTGATTCAATCTTCTTTAGTGAAGCCTTGCCGTCACCTACTTTTGGAACCCCCGGCTTATTTTGGGCGGCTTTAACGATGGCATTACTGACACTTCCAGTGGTTATTGTGTCAACAGAGGAAGGCCTTAGGCGAGTACCTGAGGGGCTCAGGGCCGGCAGTTATGCTCTTGGTGCGACTAAAATTGAAACCATATTAAAAACAGTACTGCCCATTGCTAGCCCGGGTATCATGACGGGGGTAATACTCGCCGTAGCGCGTGCTGCCGGTGAGGTGGCGCCCTTGATTTTAGTGGGCGCGGTAAAGTTTGCGCCTAGTTTACCAGTTGATAGCGATTTTCCTTTTTTACATCTCGAACGCCAATTCATGCACTTAGGGGTTTTCATATACGACGGTGCATTTCATAATCAGACAAATACTCAAGGTTCATCGATGATGTTTGCAAGTTGTATGTTGCTACTGCTTATCGTTTTTGTACTGAATTTATTTGCTATTATTGTGCGTAAGCGATTAAGAGATCGTTTCCTGCGTCTTTAAATTGAATTGGGGCAGGCTATGAAAACTGTATTTACTATCCAAATGCATATTGAGAATTTATGTTAAAGCTGTTTGAAAAAGAAACACTAGCCCTTGAGAGTCTTAGCGACGAGCAAACCGCATTAGATGTGAAAAATTTGAGTGTGCGCTTAAACGATAGCTTGGTACTCGATAATATCTCTATGCGCATCCCTAAGAATAAAATTACTGCCATGATAGGGCAAAGTGGTTGTGGGAAATCCACCTTGTTGAGTAGTTTTAATCGTATGAACGAACTTCATCAACATTATGCTTACAGTGGTGAAGTTATCATGGACGGCAGAAACATCTATAGCAAAAAAGAAAATGTTGCCAAGCTTCGGACACAAGTGGGTATGGTGTTTCAAAGGCCTAATCCCTTTCCCATGAGCATATATGAAAATGTGTGTTTTGGATTACGCATTCAGGGGCAGTCTGAACGCCGGGAGTTGGACGAGATTGTGGAGCAATCGCTTCGCCATGCGGCATTGTGGGATGAGGTAAAAGACCGTTTATTTGAATCTGCGTTGTTACTCTCTGGTGGGCAGCAGCAACGTTTGGTAATCGCTCGCGCGCTTGCTTTAAAACCTGAGGTGTTATTGCTCGACGAGCCTACTTCTGCTTTGGATCCATTAACCACTCTACATATTGAAGAGTTAGTCAGCCAACTCAAACACAACTGCACTGTCATCATCGTCACCCACAATATGCAACAGGCCGCACGCGTGTCTGATTATTCGGCATTCTTGCATCAAGGACAGCTAATTGAATATTCAGATAGCGATTCTCTGTTTACAATGCCTGAGAAGAAACAAACCGAAGACTACATCACCGGCAGATATGGCTAGCTTTAGGGGAGCAAATGAAACGTAATATCGAACTAAATACGCATATATCTGGGAAGTTTAACCAAGAGTTAGAAAACCTTACAAATTCAGTATTGACGATGGGCGGCGAAGTTGAACAACAACTTATTTCTACCATAAGCGCAATTCGTGAAAATAACGCGAGCGAAGCAGAAAAAGTGCTATTAAACGATGCAAAAATCAATTCGATGGAAGTGCAAATAGACGATGAGTGTATGCGCATTATTGCCAAAAGAAATCCTACCGCGAGTGATTTACGCTTAATCATGACGGTATACAGGGCAACCACCGACATTGAGCGCATTGGTGATGAAATTTGTAGAATAGCCAAGCTCGTTACAAAGGATAAGTTGCCGCCCTCTGATCTCGTCCAAAGTGGAATGTTAATGATCGCTGAAAAAGTAGTGGTCATGATGCGGGGTACCTTTGATGCGCTAGCTCGACAAGACGAGAAATCTGCTGTGGCGGTGTACGAACAAGACAACAGTATCGATAAAAAACATAAAGAGCTGCTTAAACAAACCGCAAAAGAAATGTCAGGAGCAACGGATGACTTGCAAACTTGGTTTGACGTGCTGTGGGCAATTCGTTCACTGGAGAGAATAGGAGATCGCTGTAAAAACCTTTGTGAATATGTGCTTTTCCTTACTTATGGTAAGGATGTTAGACACAGTTCGATGAAAAAAACACTCAAGAAATTATTGAAATAAGTAGTGTAATTAATTGATATATATAACAAAGCCATTTTTTACGAAATAGTCGCTTGCGATCATCTATGCATGTTGTAACATACTCGCCAACTATGAAACGAATCAGCATTAATATTTCGATCTGCTGTAATTCAAATCTGGATATTTACACATGGATATAATTCAAAATTACGGCACATTGCTTGTAATTATGGCTGCCGCAGTTGGTTTCATAATGGCTTGGGGTATTGGCGCAAATGACGTTGCTAATGCCATGGGCACTTCCGTAGGTTCCAAGGCGATTACACTCAAGCAAGCTATCATTATTGCGATGATTTTCGAGTTTGCTGGGGCTTACCTAGCGGGTGGAGAGGTAACCTCAACCATTCGCAAGGGTATTATCGATGTTTCTTATTTCACAAATATTCCGGAATTTCTTGTACTCGGCATGATAGCGTCGCTATTAGCGGCTGGTATCTGGCTTGCGGTAGCATCGTATTTTGGCTGGCCGGTGTCGACTACCCATTCAATTATTGGCGCTATTATCGGCTTCACAGCAATAGGTGTTAGTCCTGAGGCCGTTGCATGGGCAAAGGTAGGCGGCATTGTTGGTAGTTGGGTAATTACGCCAGCTATATCGGGTATTATTGCCATCCTTATATTCGTGAGCGCTAAAAAACTTATTTTTGACCGTGCAACGCCGTTGATTTATGCCGTTAAATACGTGCCTATCTACATGGGCCTAGCTGGTTTTATCATGTCACTGGTTACTATCAAAAAGGGCCTTAAGCACGTTGGCTTAGGTTTACCAACCGACCAAGGTTACATGCTAGCGGTTGCGATCGGAGTGGTTGTTGCCATTATCGGTATGATACTAATTCGCCGTTTAAATATTGATACGACGACAAGCTCTGAACAGCAGACTCAAAGCGTAGAAAAAATCTTTGCGATTCTGATGGTGTTAACAGCTTGCTGTATGGCTTTTGCGCATGGTTCAAACGATGTGGCGAACGCTATTGGGCCTTTGGCAGCGGTAGTTAGTGTGGTTGATAACAATGGCGAAATTTTGAGTAAATCTCCGCTGGCTTGGTGGATACTACCCTTAGGTGGCCTCGGCATTGTGGCGGGTTTAGCCTTATTTGGTCATCGCGTGATGAAGACAATCGGCCAAGGTATTACGCATCTTACCCCCAGCAAAGGTTTTGCTGCAGAGCTAGCTGCAGCCACCACTGTACTTATTGCATCAGGTAGCGGCTTACCTATCTCAACCACACAAACCCTTGTTGGGGCAGTGCTTGGTGTAGGCATCGTACAAGGCGTTGCTGCTCTGAATAAGAAAGTGATCAGAAGTATTATTGTATCATGGGTGGTCACACTGCCTGCTGGTGCAACACTCTCGGTCATTATCTTCTTCATTTTAACCTTTTCATTTGGTGTGTAATCGTATTTCAGCTACACTCTGGTGAATGAAATTACCTAATCTAAAACACCTCCATTACCTTACAGTGCTGCATAAAGAGCAGCACTTTCATCGCGCTGCCGATAAGTGCAATGTCAGCCAGTCGACACTCAGTGCCGCAGTTCAGAATTTAGAGGATAGTATTGGCCAGCAACTGCTTGAGCGTGAACATAAAAACTTCGTATTTACTGACTTTGGCGAAGCGCTTGTAAATAAGAGCCAATATTTGCTTAGACAAACTCATGAATGGATTGAGTTTGCTGAATCAGCCGGTGATTGGAAGAGCGGCACCTTGCGCATTGGCGTTATTCCTACCATTGCTCCATTTCTGTTTGAAGGAATGATACGCAGTATTTCCGAAGCTTTGCCTGATATTAAGCTGCAACTTCACGAAGACACGACTGACAATTTACTAGCTCGTCTGGAAGATGGTGAGCTAAACCTTCTGGTGTTAGCTTTACCTATGCAAACACCTGGTTGCAAGCAGTTAGTTATTGGCCGTGACCCTTTTCATCTCATTGCCCATGAAGATAGCACTCAAGACATTAGCGTCGCTCCTGCGGTTGATACCTTACCAAAAGACAGTATCTTTCTACTACAGAAAGAGCACTGCTTAACGGAACATGCGGTAAGCGCATGTGGCTTGCAACACAAAGAGCAAATAAGCTCCTTAACTGCAAATAGTCTGCATACGCTGGTTTCCCTAGTGAACAGTGGCATGGGCTACACTTTTTTGCCGGAAATGGCCTTGAACAAAAACATCCTAGCAGGCAGTGATGTGGTGAGCTTACCTGCAGAAGATGGTGCTTATCGCGAGTTGGGCTTGGTATGGCGTAATGGAACGACTCGGGTTCAACTGTTTCGCTACCTAGCAAAGCTCCTAAGTAAGCTAACTCCAGAGCCCGCTGATATTGATTAAATCAGTTGTATTTTATATTTACTGAACTAAAGTATAGTAGAGAACATAGAATGAATGGACTAAGCTAAATTATTCTGTGCAAAACTTTCTATGAAAATTCTTTATGTATTTCATCACTTGAATAAACAAGGCTCAAAAAAATACCACTATATGAACGCGTAAATTAAACTACAAAATGACAGACAATAATCACATAAATAACAAGCTGCTATCCTTGTTATCTAAAAATGAAAAAGTGATCTATCTATATCAGCCAGTCGACGCTGATATGTCTGTGTCGATTTCTGACAATGTCAAACAAATACTTGGATTTGATGCGTCGCTATTCAAAAATGAAGCCATGCATTTTGAGTCTTTGGTTCATCCAGAGGATCTCGACGACTATAAATCCGACCTAGTCAACGCCATAGCCGACGCCCAAAATAATCCACATTTTACTCATCAAGATTATCAGCTCATGCGTTCAGATGGCACTTTCTTGTGGGTTGAAGAAAACAAACAGTTCGAAGTTGATGTTAATGGTGAACTGATTGCTACTATGAGCATCATTTCTTTGCAGGCCGAAAAGTATCAAATGCTTGATACGCTTGAATCAACGAACAAACGGCTAGAACTCGCAATGACTACCTCTGGTATTGGCACCTGGGATTGGGATCTTGTAAGCAATAAAGTTCGCTGCGATGCCAGTTGGAGCAAGATGATGGGCTTTGCAACCCCGATCCCCGTTGTGAATGTGTCGCGTATCTATGCCATGGTGCATGTAGACGACTTACATTTATTGCAAAAGGAGTTGAATGGTTATATTCAAGGTGAAAGAGCACGCTTTGAAATTGTGGTTCGCATGCGAAGCCTTAACGGCAGTTGGCGTTACATTTTGAACAGGGGGGTAATATTTAAGTATGATGCAACTGGCAAACCTCTTCACTTCATAGGTTCTCATACCGATATTACTGAACAAAAAGAAACGGAAATCGCGGCACTTGCGGCGCTAGGGTCGCGGAATCAATTTTTTGCGAGAGTGTCGCATGAAATAAGAACGCCTATGCATGGCATTCTCGGTATTTTAGGCTTGCTAAAGTCAAAAATTAAAGAGCCTGAATTGCAAGGGCAACTGGATAAAGTGGAAGAAAGCTCTGAGCAGCTCTTGTTTTTGCTCAATGACATTCTCGATTTGGCGAAATTGAATGAAACTAAACTCACCGTTAAACCCGAGCTTACCTCGATTAATGAAGTTGTAAGCCAAGTTGAACGCTTATTCAAAGCGAAGGCTGAGGAAAAAGGCCTTAAATTTACAACCACGGGGCCGAGTGAAGAGCATGCCTACCTTTTGATTGATAAGGTGAGAATAACTCAGGTGCTTTCGAATTTGGTCAGCAATGCCATTAAATATACTCATTATGGTTTTGTGAGCATTAATTGTCAGTATGTAGATGACGATCTCTATATTGAAGTGAGTGATTCTGGAATAGGTATTAAAGATATAAGCAAAATTTTTGACCCTTACGTGCAAGAGAGTGAACGCGGCAATCATGCTAGCAATAGCACAGGCTTGGGTTTAGAGATCGTCAAAAAACTCATTGATCTAATGGGGCTGAACATTAGCGTTGTTTCTGATGGAAGTGGTACAAAATTTTCAATATGCTTAGGGCGGCCAACGCCGGCTAAGAACATCCGAAAGAATGTGCAGCAAAAGCCTGATTTCTCATCTAAAAATTTAGTAGGAAAACGTATCTTAGTTGTTGATGATAGCGATATAAATTGTGAAATCGCCTGTGAGATGCTCAGTACCTGCGGTGTAGAAACACATCGAGCTAGTGATGGCTTTCAGGCTTTAAAAGCGGTTAATATTTCACCTGAGTTCGATGTGATACTTATGGATAAGCATATGCCAAATATGGATGGTATCGAAGCGACTAAGAGCATACTTGCTCTCTACTCAGATGCTCAGCCGCCGATCATCATAGCGCTAACAGCAGATGCCTTTGATGCGGATAACGAGGCATGGTTCTCACTCGGGCTTGCCGATTTAATTACAAAACCTTTTGATGCTGACATGTTATTGCAAACCGTCAGCCGAGCAATTAAAAAACGGCGAAAATCATGATTTATCCAAAAGTATTGAACATTCATAAAGACAGTGAATGGTCAAAGGAGTTTGGTCTTGAGCCATTGGAGTTGAAGACCCTACTTTTTAGCTCTACGATGGACTTCGTGGTGGCTCTTGGTGCTACTGGCTTGTACTTTCAGTTATTCCCCGGCAGAGAGCAGGTATCGGCAAAGTTCTCGATAGGCAAGGAGCTTAAAAGCACGGATATGTTCGTCGATTTAAGAGATGTTAAAAATATCAACGATGATTACTTTATTTATGATCAGGAAAGTAGGACATCAAGCTTTGAAAAAGTGAAAAAAGCCTCGAAAGAGGAAGATCTTGAACAACTTATATACATCCCGGTTTTACAGTCAGATAATCGCTTTTTAGGTTTTATGGTTCTGTATTTTTTTAGCGCGATTGATGTGACTAAAATACATGAAACGCTGATTCGTCAATTTAGAGACAACATCATTCTTCGCTTAAATTTAAGCAGAGAAAAACGTTTGCGCAGAGACATATCTGAAATTCAAGACTTAATTGCAAACTCCAATGAGCATCCTATATTTGCAAAAGACAAAGAGTTTAGAATCGTTTATGCGAATGACGCATTTTTGGAGTTTTATCCCCCGGAGCAGCGTGATAAGGTTATCGGTTACACTACCTTAGAGAGCTATGACCCTGCTGAGGTTGAAGAGTTTTTACAAGAAGACCGAGTCGCTTTCGAAAGCGGCCTAACTAAAACAGTCGAAAGAATCAGTTTCCCGAGTGGTAAAATTCGTGTGTTGGAAACCACCAAAAGACGATTCAAAACAAGTGCAGGCACTGAATATATTTTGGGGGTATCGTACGATCTCACCGAAAGGATTGTATTGATTGAGCAACTGAAAAAGCGTAACGCCGAATTGGATAAGTTCTCGAATATTGCGTCACAAGACTTACGTGGGCCACTTAACTCTATTTTGAAACTGCTTGATTGGACACTCGAAGACCTTGACCCGATAGCAAACGAAGAGGCGATTGATAATCTTCATCAAATCAAAACTAAGGCAACCCGAATTCATACTTTACTTGATGACCTGTTTGATTATTCATATGCGGGTCGTGAAATACATGATGCAAAGCCCTTAAGTTTGCGATCATTCGTTATGAAAATTGCACCAAAGCTTAATTTTCCAGAATCAACTAAGTTAGCTATTGACGACATTGAGTTAAACTTGCCCCATAATCCGTTTGAAGTTGTTATGCTGAATCTCCTAGGCAATGCTATACAGCATGCTGATGCAGAGCAACTCGACATTGCTATCACTGCGAAAAAAGAAAGTAACGAATTTCTCATCACGGTACAAGACAATGGTATTGGTATTGACGAGAAGGATCACAAAGTCGTGTTTCAACTCTTTGAGACATTAGCCCCCCAATTTGAGCGGGCAGGCAGCGGTAAAGGCCTTGCTTTGGTGAAGAAGATTGTCGAAACCTATCAGGGTAGCGTTTCACTTGATAGCCAAATAGGAAAGGGTTGCCGCTTTGAAATACGCTGGCCACTGATCAGTAACGTATAGCGTTTATAGTGTCGTCTGCTTATCTCAGTGAGCTTGAGCAGATTCACAAATAATCTTTTCCGTGATGACGATGCCTGCAGCTATGCCTTTTTCTATTTCTTTCTGTTTTTATATAAAAACTCGATGAAAATCGACTGGTTTGGTGTTAATTTAGAGCTATCGACGGTTAGCGATCAGTTAGCAGTAAATTTGTCGTGTCTGTATCGCATAAAAAATCACAAAATTTGAAGGAACAAAGCATGTTAGGGTCAAAATTCAAAATGAGCTTACTCGCTCTCACGCTAGGTCTTGTACTCACTGGTTGTGGGCTTGATGGCGATGATGGCGAAGTTGGCGAAACAGGTGCGCAAGGCCCAGAGGGAAGCCCTGGCAGTGACGGTAACGATGGTAATGACGGCAGCGATGGCGCCGACGGCCAAGACGGCCAGGATGCTTCAACAGGGGTATCTCTCTCTATAGTTGCTCGTGCTTCTTTAGGTTCACAAGACTCTGCCGAAATAGTCCAGTATCACAAAGCAAGTCAAACTATTTATGCAACTAACTCAGCAGCAAATACGATAGCCATTATCGCGGCAGACGCAATCAGTAACGCTGAGCTTTCAAACCCAACAAGCTCAACCAACCTGACCGTCTCGAGTATTGCTTTGCCAACTGAGATCGACTCAGTCGCACTCGGTGGTGTTACCAGTATTGCTATCTCAAACGACTTGTTGGCCGTTGCTGTAAGTGCAGCAACAGCGACCGATAACGGTTACATTTTGTTTTATAACGGACTAGAAAATAGCGCTCCTGCTTTTCTCGATAGTGTAGAGGTTGGTGCCCTGCCTGACTCGATTGCCTTTACACCCAACGGTGGCAAGTTGATAGTGGCTAACGAAGGCGAGCCAAATGATGATTACAGTATAGACCCAGAGGGCTCTATATCAGTGATTGATATATTAGCCAGTGGTGAGCCAGAAGAAACAGCGGAAGCGGTTTTATTCACCGCGCTAAACGGCACACAAGCAGCGCTTGAAGCTCAAGGCATGCATTTTCCAAACCCGAGTGGGCGTACGCTAAACGCTAATGTGATCAACACTACCGTAGCACAGGACTTGGAGCCAGAGTTCGTGTCAGCTACCAATGAAAATGCCTACATCACTTTGCAAGAAAATAACGGTTTGGCTATCGTTGACCTTGAGACTCTTGAAGTCACGGTAGTTGGCCTTGGCAGCAAAAACTGGTCTGGCTTGAACTTTGATGGCGAAGAAAATGCCGCAGTTAGCTTTGGTCAATATGAAGGTCTTGAAGGCATGTATATGCCAGATACCATTGCGAACTATGAGTGGAAAGGTGCTACATTTTTGGTGACTGCGAATGAAGGTGATGCTAGAGAGTACTTTTTCCCTGTTGCTGATGAAGCTGCATGCACTGCAGCCGGTGGGCAAGCCTATGATGCTGACGATGGGTGTTTGGCTTACAGCGATGAGATTGCCTTGGGTGACTTGACCGCGCAGGCCGGCTCTGAGCTTGAGGCCCTTCAAGCAGATGGTCGTTTAAATAATTTATTGGTAAGCAATGTGCTAGGTGATGCTGATGGCAACGGTGAATTTGAAACTGCCTATACCTACGGCGCTCGTTCTTTCACCATTTGGGACCAAAATGCTTTGGTAACGTTTGATTCAGGCGATGAGTTTGAAAGAGTAACTGCTTCTATTCATGGTGCTCAGTTTAATAACGATGATGAAGAAAATGCGGGTGATTCTCGCTCTGCAAATAAAGGCCCTGAACCTGAGGCTTTGACGGTGGGTCAAATAGGCGACAGAACTTACGCTTTTATTGGTCTTGAGAGAATGGGTGGCATTTTTGTGTACGATATTACCAATCCTTTTGATGCTTTTTTTGCTGATTACGTAATCAATCGGGACTTAACCGAGGGTAGCACGGCAGCAAATGGTATTGGCGATCTGGCGCCAGAAAGTTTGTTGTTCATCGACGCAGCTGATAGTGCGACGGGTGAAGCCTTGGTGGTTGTTGGTAATGAGGTAAGCGGCACGGTGAGTGTTTACCAAGTAACACCTAACTAAAACGATAAACATTGAAAAAAGCGCCCAAGGGCGCTTTTTTTATTTCTAGCTTTGCAAAAGCAAAAGCAAAAGCAAAAGCAAAAGCAGTTGACGGGCCCTTGCTCTTCAAAACACGCTGTTCGCCATCCATGGCCGCTCTCCAATTGCATCCATGCAATTGGACGGTTTCGAAGAGCAAGGGCCCGTCAACTACTTTTGCTCTCACATGGTCGTTCTCCAAATGCATCTATACAATTGGACGGTTTCGAAGAGCAAGGGCCCGTCAACTACTTTTGCTCTCGCATGGTCGTTCTCCAAATGCATCCATGCAATTGGACGGTTTCGAAGAGCAAGGGCCCGTCAACTACTTTTGCTATCGCATGGCCGTTCTCCAAATGCATCCATGCGCGTATCAAGTGACAAAAGTAGTGTTAAGCGTTACTCTAAGGGGATTAATAAGAATAGCATTAACAAGGCAATAATATGACGCAACAAGTGGTACTGAGTGGAACAGGCTTATGGACACCAAAACACAGCATAAGTAACCAAGAGCTTATTGGCGCTTACAACGCTTATGCTGATCAATACAATGCCGAAAATGCAGCAGATATTGAGGCTGGTGTATTACAAGCAAAGCCACATTCAAGTGCTGAATTCGTTGAAAAAGCCTCAGGTATCAAAAGTCGCTACATTTATGAGAAAGAGGGGGTGTTGGATATTAATAGAATGCGCCCTGCTATCGCTGAAAGAGGCGAAGACGAGCTTTCTAACCAAGCTGAAATAGCCGTCGAAGCAGCTAAAAAAGCCATGCAAGCTGCAAATAAAAGTGCCAGTGATATTGACGCCGTCATCGTTTCTTGCGCTTACTTACAGCGCTCTTATCCAGCCATTGCAATAGAAGTTCAAGCCGAGCTTGGTATTCAAGGTTTTGGCTTTGATATGTTGGTTGCGTGTTCTGCGGCCACTTTTGGTATGCATCGCGCCTATGAAATGGTGAAAGCCGAAACGGCAAAATGCGTTTTAGTTATTAATCCTGAGTTAGTATCGCCACAAATTAACTACACTGATCGCGATAGTCATTTTATTTTCGGTGATGTTGCTACCGCAGCTATTTTAGAAAGTGCAGAAACTGTCAGCTCGGCAAATGCCTACGATGTGTTAAGCACTAAAGCATTTACCCAATTCTCAAGTAACATTCGCTCTAATCATGGCTATATGAACAGGGCAAACGATACCGACCCCTATGGCCCAGACAAGCTTTTTCATCAAGAAGGCCGAAAGGTTTTTAAGGATGTTTGCCCACTAGCTGCTGAGCATATTAAAGAGCATCTTGCCAAGCATGACCTTGTGCCTGATAACCTAAGTCGTTGGTGGTTGCATCAAGCCAATATCAATATGAATACTCTTATTAGTAAACGCCTGTTGGGTCGCGATGCGAGTAGAGAAGAAGCACCGATAGTACTTGACCGCTATGCTAATACAGCCTCGGCTGGTTCAGTTATTGCGTTCAATTTATACAATGAAGATCTCTCTAGTGGCGATTATGGCATTTTGTGTTCATTTGGCGCTGGATACTCAATTGGAAGTCTGCTCGTTAAAAAGAGATAAACACGGATGTTAGGAAATTTAGGATATGGCTTAGCGGCACTGGGCTACTTCTCCCTCATGTTGCTATTGTTGACTGGCAGAACGACTGGCTTTGCAAAGCACCTTCTTTTGGGCGCCAGTCTTGTTACCTGCTTGTGGGCGGCGAGCCATTTGACCGTATTGGGTTGGCAACGGGATATTGGCGACTTTTTCGTCGCTGATGCAGCTCGCCAATGGGTTTGGATGCTTTTCTTAGCTGCCTGTCTGCGGGCCGATTTTTCCTCTTTCAAGCAAATCGTAATACGTCCAACTACGCTCGCTTTACTTACGTTACCTACTGTTGCACTAATAAGTGCTGGCAGCGGCGCTATCCCGCTACTCTGGCAATATTCATTACATACTATTATCGCCTTGCAAATGCTGATTGTACTCGAATTAGTGTTTCGTCAAGCCGGTGAGCATAAGTGGGCCTACAAACCTTTGGTTTTGTTCTTAGGCGCATTGAGTTTGTTTGATTTTGTGACCTATGCCAACGCGACCATGATTAATCAAATTGGTGAAAATTACGTTATTGCCCGACCTTACATCTATCTCTGTTTGTTACCTTTCTTGATACTTGCTATTCGCAGAATTAGCCATTGGGGGGTTACCATCTTTGTTAGCCGTGATGTGGTGTTGCACAGTACGCTTCTGTTGGTAGCTGGCGCGTATCTATTTGTCATGGCTTTAGTCGGTTACTTGGTAAAATTTATGGGTGGTTCGTGGAGCTACCCCTTACAGCTTGCTCTTGTTGCTATATCTTTAGTGTTGCTGATTTCTTTATTCTTATCGCATAACTTTCGCACCAGAATAAAGGTATTTATTACCAAGCATTTTTATGCAAATCAATTCGATTATCGTGTTCAGTGGGTGCAGTTAACAGAGAGCCTGAATGGGCAAGACGAAAACTTGCAGGATGTATATCAGACCTCTTTGCATGCCATGCTTGAGGCTATGGAGTACGAAAGTGGCGTGATTCTGAAACTGCAAAAATCCGGTTTACAGCAAGTTGCAGAGATCACTTCGGGTAATAACCGTCATTTTGAGCCTGATAAAGTGACAGCTTTGTTGTCTTACTTTGAAATTAAAGAGTGGATAATAGATATACAAGAATTGAAGGTAAAGCCTCATCAGTATGAAGAACTCATGCACAAAGACTACTTTATGGAGCACTTTGATTATCAGTTAGTGATTCCAATGTTCAAGAAGGATGAGTTATGGGGAATGGCCTTCATTGACGCTCACGAAGAGCAAAGGAAACTATTGAATTGGGAACTAAGAGATTACATCAATGCTGTTACGGCGCAGGTCTCCAATTATTTATATCAATTTGAAGGGGCTTACGCCTTGGCTGAAAATGCACAGTTTGCGGCGTTTAGCCGTATGTCGGCATTTGTTTTACACGACCTAAAAAACGTGATGGCGCAAATTGATTTGATATTGGCTAATGCTCAGCAGCACAAATCTAATCCTGAGTTCATTGATGACACATTTGAAACGCTCGAGCATACCAAAGCGAGAATGGACAAAATGTTAAAACAATTGACTGATAAAAAAGGCGTTGAGGCGCAAAAAAATAGCAAAACAGCCTTGCACGACCTTATCCAGAATATTCTCTCTGAGCGTTGCCAAGGCATGCTACCTCTGCCCACCTTTGTGGCGAAATCGCAAGTATTGCTCAATATTGATAGCGAGAAGTTTAGTAATGTACTCTATCACCTTGTCAGCAACGCTCAGCAAGCGACGTCAGACTCAGGAAAGGTAAGTGTAGAGTTAACTCAAGATGTACATGCAATTTTAACAATTACGGATGACGGTGAAGGCATGAGTGAGCACTTCATCGCGACGCGTCTGTTTAAAGCTTTTGATACTACTAAAGGCAACGCTGGGATGGGCATTGGTGCTTACGACGCAAAAAACTATATTGAAGAAATTGGTGGTACAATAGCAGTGCACAGCAAAGTTGGTGAGGGCACCACCTTTATTATTACTTTACCCGTAACAGCGTAAATTCGGCGCAGTACAACGGAATAACAAGGCAGAAGAATGGACAAAGTACTAGTAGTAGATGACGACCTAGGTATTCAAAAGCAACTGAAATGGGCTTTGTCTGAATTCGATACCGTATTCGCTGCCGATCGTTCGGCAGCAATTGCCCAGCTTCGTCGCTTTGAACCGGCCGTTGTGACACTTGACTTAGGCCTACCGCCTGATCCCGCTAATGCCTCTGAGGGCTTAAAAACGCTGCAAGAAATCATGTCTTTGCTGCCTCGCACTAAAGTTATCGTGGTGACGGGGAATAACGATAAAGAAAATGCGCTGAAAGCAATTAGTATGGGAGCCTACGACTTCTATCAAAAGCCAATAGATTCCGACACCATCAACATTCTTATAAAGCGAGCGCTGAATTTAGCATCGTTAGAACATGAAAATCATTTGTTAACTCTGTCGAACCCAGCGATGGGCAGAATTATAGGAAATAGCGAAGCAATACAAAATATTAGTCGGAAAGCTGAAAAAATCGCGTCAACCGATATATCTGTGTTGCTGTTAGGGGAGAGTGGCACTGGTAAAGAGGTCTTCGCTAGAAGTATTCATGATCATAGTCAGAGAAAAGGCAAAGCTTTTGTAGCGATAAACTGTGCATCTATTCCAGAGAACCTGCTAGAGAGTGAGCTTTTTGGTTATGAAAAAGGCGCGTTTACCGGCGCTAACAAGACGACTCTGGGTAAAATCGAAACTGCTCAGGGCGGCACTCTTTTTCTTGACGAAATTGGTGATATGCCATTGGGTTTGCAAGCTAAGATGCTGCGTTTCTTACAAGAACGAGTAATCGAGCGGGTAGGTGGAAGAAACGAAATACCGGTTGATATTCGCGTTGTTTGCGCCACCCATCGAAACCTACAGACCATGGTACAAGAAGAAACCTTCCGTGAAGATTTGTTTTATAGAGTGGGTGAAATTGTTATCTCAATACCACCTCTTCGCGATCGTGATGAAGACGTGATTCTATTAGCTCGTACTTTCTTGAGCCAATACAAAGAAGAATATGGCAACAAGATAAAAGGTTTCAGTGAAGACGCAATTGAGGCAATGCTCGCACACCCGTGGCCTGGTAACATCCGAGAGCTTCAGAATAAGCTGAAGTCAGCAGTAGTGTTAGCTGAAGGAAATGTGATTAACGCCGACGACTTGAGCTTAGTGGCTAAGAAGTCAGAGGAAGATACGGTTGTACTTAATTTGCGTGAAGTTAGAGAGCAAGCTGAAAGTAAGGCCATCAGGCGCGCCTACCATCAGTCTGAACAAAATATCTCTAAAACGGCAGAGCTACTGGGTGTAACTCGGCCTACACTTTATTCTCTTATCGATAAATATCATTTAGAAGACCTGAAAGCGAACGCTTAAGCGAAGCTTACAACATTATCGAAGCTCTCTTGCTTTGGTATTTGCACTAAGTCTTTGAATAGTGCTCTAAGTTCATCGGCAGCCTTGCCTTTGGGTTCGCATTCTATGACCGATAGTCCAGACTCTTCGCTATCGTCATAGATGTGGCGCTCATGCAATACATGCTCCGATACTTCAATATCATATAGATCAGCCATCGACTTAGCTTCGTTTAGCCTGCTTTGTTGATTGGGTTGTGATGGGCATTGAGTTAACACGATATGCGCACTAAGGTGGTGATTTACTAGTTTACAACTGTGTACCATCTCGTCGATATGCGGCAAGGTTTTTAGGTCTCTCCTCTTGGGGCGCATGGGCAACAAGGCCACGTTTGCAGTAGACAGTGTCGAACGCAATGCCATTGTGTCTTGTGCCCCGCAATCAACAACGACATAGTCGTATTGACTACTGTAACCCAATAATTGATTTCGAATCTTTCCATTTAGCTGCACCAAGTCAATGGTGGGTGCTTTCGGGTTGGTGTTTCTTAATTTTATCCAATCGGCGCTTGTTCCTTGGCTATCGCAATCAACAATGAGCACACTGGCATTATCTTCAACAGTAAGCAGTGCAGCTAAATTTTGCGCAATACAGCTTTTACCGCTGCCGCCTTTCTCTCCACCTACTAAAACGATCATATATCACCTTTATAGTTATCAGTTTTTATAAGCAAAGCGTTTTGGTTTTGTGTTCGATTTTATCTTCAACGCTTGCTAGAGGCTAAAATCTACTTGTTTCACTGGCATTCTTGTGAATATCAATTAATATTTAAGCATATTCTACTATACCCTAAATAAGGAAAAACATGGCTCAACCTACACACTTACCCAATCAGGAAGGTAAAAAAGTTCCTGACGTTACGTGGCCTGTACGCGTAAACGATGAATGGCAAAAAATGTCGTCTCAGTCTATTTTTGCAGGTAAGAAGGTCATTTTATTTTCACTACCTGGAGCATTTACTCCCACTTGTTCGTCAACACACTTGCCTAGATATAATCAATTGGCAGGGGTATTTAAGAAACTAGGCGTTGATGAAGTATGTTGTATGTCTGTCAATGATACCTTCGTAATGAATGCTTGGTTAGCTGATCAAGAAGCTGAGAACATTACTGTTATCCCTGATGGTAATGGCGAGTTCACAGCGGCTATGGAAATGTTAGTTGATAAAGATGATATTGGCTTTGGAAAACGCAGCTGGCGCTATTCCATGCTAGTGAATGACGGCGTTGTTGAAAAAATGTTTATTGAACCTAACGTACCCGGTGACCCGTTTGAAGTATCCGACGCTGATACCATGCTTGAATACTTGGCGCCGGGCTCTCGTGCTCCTCAAGAAGTGTCGTTATTTACTAAGCCGGGTTGCCCATTTTGTGCTAAGGCCAAGACCTTGTTGAGTGATGCAGGATACGAGTTCGAAGAAATCGTTTTAGGTAGTCAAGCCAGTCTCGCTTCCTTAAAAGCGATTTCGGGTCGTGATACGGTTCCGCAAGTGTTCATTGGTGGACAGCATATCGGTGGAAGTGACGATCTAGAGGCATTCCTACAGTCTGCATAAAAGACAAGCAAGATAAGCGTCATAGATTGTATTGTCTATGGCGCTTTTTTGTTGTTATCCTCTGCACCATTATCCATCATAGCCAGTGTGAACATGACAATTTTTAACTCCGTGCATAAATCTGCTTCCTTCTCCTTGCTCCTGTTGATCTTATTTTATTTTCCATCTGCTATAGCTCTCGACAACGCGGTCGACACTTCTGATAAGCTGGTAGCGTTGCCGAGTGAGGTCATGAACGATAAAGCAAGCGCTCAACTAGGAGTGCCTTTAAGACTTATGCAAGGTTTTACTGAATTGTACGAAGCCGAACTTGGTAAGAGCTACCCTTGCCAACAACAAGTAGCCAAGCTAGAACATAAAGTGTGCTTTGAAAGTTTGCGCAATGAAGGCAACTCTCCGTATATCCTATTCTCGCGTGCAAGCAATTCACCATTAGGCGCTCATCCTTCAGCCAAGGTAAAGAAGCCGGTGGATATTGTCGTGCTATTTCATGGTCTCTCTGATAGCCCTTTCTTCATGCGTGGGATTGCCGAACATCTTCAATCGTCAGGCTATACTGTCGTTGTTGCATTGAGCCCAGGGCATGGCAAGCGTGACGCTAGGGAAGATATGAAGGACGATAAGCTCAAAGAGCGCTGGTATCGTCATGTAGACGATGTCATGGCCTTGGTAGAGCCCTTTTCTGAACGGCGCTTTATTGGTGGCTTTTCGACTGGCGGAACTTTAGCGACACGCTATGCATTATTAAACGAAGATAACATCGACGGCTTACTTCTTTTCTCTGCTGCGTTGGCTTTATCGAACAATGCAGAAAGACTCGGGGCTATATGGGGGATGAAGTCCATTGCCAAATTATCTGACGGTGAGTTTGTTAGTCATGGGCCTCATCCTTACCGCTATCCAGATGTTGCCGGTTTTGCTGGACTGAGCCTAGCTGATGTTATATTCGAAATCCGCGATATGCTTGAAAGCGGCGAAGATGAGAGTGGAAGGGCAATCGACCGTCACTTTCCCATCTTTATTGCTCACTCTCTCGCCGATATTATTACTCCCTATCACGGCGTAGATGGTTTAAGCCAGCAGATCGAAGGGGAGCATCACATATTTACCATTGCTGAGAGTTATGATACTTGCCACCAAGACTTAGTGATGTCTGCACAGATGATGATAGGACTTAAAATTGACAAACAAGCACTGAACATTAGTGAGCGTTGCGCTGTTCCCACGCCAAACCCACTTTTTAATCAAATGATGTTAATGCTTAGCTATTTTATGAAGTCTCTATGACTTAGCAGCTACTGCTTCAACCTCGCGCCATACTCTGAGAAAGTTCTCATTGAGAATTTTCTTAATATCATCTTCAGAATAGTCTCGCTTTAACAAGCCCTCTACTAGCCTTGGAAAGTCAGATACGTCTTTGAGGTTTACAGGCAGTGAGTCGCCAACGCCATCATAATCAGAGCCGATGCCTACGAAGTCTATGCCAACCAAATTGACGACATGATCAATGTGATCGAGCACTGTTTCTAAAGTCGCAAAAGGATAGGGCTTGTCGGTATTGTACTTTGCCACAAAGTCACTCACTTCTTTGCTGTCGCGACCAAAAGTTTTTGCTAATTCGGCAGCCTGTTTCGTACGATTGTCGCGCCATGCTCTTGCCGTTGGACTGATGAAACCAGAACCAAAGTTGATCATAATTATCCCTTTGTTTTTAGCTAGGGCTCTTATCATTTCATCGTCCATGTTGCGCTCAAAACCCGGCGTAAATTTTCTCAGGGAGGAATGAGAGGCAATCACGGGAGCAGTGCTTAATGCAACCGTTTGATAAAAAGCATCATCCGACACATGAGAAATATCAACAATAATGCCCAGTGCATTCATTTCTTTTACCATCTCTATACCAAAAGGACTCAGGCCCTTCCATTGCCTGCGAAGGTCATAAGATGAGTCTGAGATATGATTGCTTTGACTATGGGCAAGGGTGATATAGCGAATTCCGCGCTCGTAGAAGGTAGCAAGGGTATCAAGCGAGCCTTGCACAGGGGAACCATTCTCCATTCCCATTGGAAGTGATATTTTGTTGTCTGCGAAGTTTCTCTCAACGTCAGCCACGCTTGTAGCCAAGGCAAATTTTTCGGGTGCTCTACCAACAATCGCTTCGACGTAATCGATCAAGCGGTGCGCAAGCTTTGTTGATTCAGCCGAATCATCTAAACTTGCAGGCACGTAAATAGACATAAACGGTGCGTTTAGACCCCCTTCAACCGCTCTGGGATAATCAAAATCACCATTAATTGTTGACTTTGTTACATCTACCCATTGATTTTGCAGTCGGTAGGGCACATCTATGTGTCCATCAACGATTATATTTTGTTGAGTAATTCTTTTTGCTGCAGCTGCATGGCTCTCTTGTAATTTGAGATTGTTAACTGTGCTTGATTGACATCCGGCAGTACTTAAGGTGATAGCTAGCGCAACTGCGCAAAGTGATAGAGGGCGTTTAATGTTGTTCATTTTTCATCCTTGTTGAATTGTATAACGATACCTTGAGGTGTATGAGTGTTGAGCACAGTTAACGTCCTTTTGTGCATCGACGCTGGTACAAAAACCTAAACCTAGCATTAACGTTTGTTTTTTGTGCGATCGATAGCGATTCATTTGTTAATGTAAAGTTACAGAGTGACAAGCCTTGTGCTTTACGTAATAATAACGACCTTACAGTGCCAGTCAAATATGGGCTGTGACAAAAAGAAAATTTTTAATCGCTGAGAGAATTAATAGCTATCACTAGCTTTGGTTTTTTGAGCTCGAAGGTGCGATACTTAGACAATCATTTGCCGCATCAAACTTACGTAAGAGAAAAATAACAACATGGCTATTAACTACATTCCTCTGGATAAAGAAAAGCATCAATCAATTAAGATCGTTCCTCAATTAGATCTTAGTTTTTCAAAAGAAACTCACCTTGCTGCTGCAACAATTCGTGAATTCGCACAATTAGCATCAACAATGCCAGTCGTTTTTATTGAAGATCCAACAAATAAAAATATTCATACCGTTGCCATGCTAGGCCTTGATCAGAACAAGAACTTGTTTTGGGCCGATGACAGATGGCAAGGTCCGCATGTTCCACTTAATATTCAACGTTATCCATTTGATATTCGTCCTGACGGTGATCAGCTTGGCGTATTCTTCGATGAAAACAGCGACTTGGTAGGCGATCAAGGCGAAGCTTTGTTTACCGAAAGTGGCGAGGCGACTGAGTTTTTACAAAGCCGTCAAAAGTTTTTGGCGGAACTTGCTAATAGCGAAATGATGAATCAACGTTTCATTAAACGTGTTACTGAGCTTGAATTGCTAGAGAATGTGCAAATTGGTATTCAGTATCAAGATGGCTCAGCTAGAAATGTGACGGGTATCATGAGTATTAATGAGAAGAAATTAAACACACTTGATGATGCCATTATTCTCGAATTACATAAGGCCGGCTTCTTGGGCGCAATGTACGCTATCATGATGTCATTGGCTCAATTGAACCGTTTGGTTGAATTATCAAATAAAAGTGATAAACCTATTCGCACTGTTCAAATTCGTCCGGTAGCAACGGAAACTGAGAAAAGCGAGACTACTGCTTAATTTATAAGCAGTTAATAAGTATAAGAAAAACCACCTTCGGGTGGTTTTTTTATGCCTGTTCCTAAATTGCGACCCTATTCCTATTTATGTCTAAAGCCTGTGTTTATGTACAGTTGCTAGGAGTGCTTATTTCATTTTTTGTCATAAATGTGCTTGACAGGGGGGCATGGTGGTACATAAACTGTCAAAAGTGGGTAGAAGTGGCGAAAAATGGTTTTTTCAGTCAAGTGCAACCAGCTAATAAAAAATAAAAACAATAATAATTATGAGCTAACAATAAAAATAAAAGGCTAGGGGAATGTTCCGCGGCGCTAACGCAATCAATCTGGACAGCAAAGGTCGACTCACGATACCTACAAGGTATCGCCAGTCGCTGTTGGATGATTGTCAGGGACAACTGGTTTGCACGATTGATATCTCCCAAAACTGTTTGCTACTCTACCCACTCCCTGAGTGGGAAGAAATTGAGCTTAAATTAAGTAAGCTATCAAGCACCAATCCTCAAGAAAGACGACTCCAACGCCTGTTACTGGGCTACGCTATGGAAGTTGAAATGGACAAGAGTGGCCGTATTCTCATTGCTCCGACACTTCGTCAACATGCAGATCTCGATAAGCCAGTGATGCTGGTGGGGCAGTTGAATAAGTTTGAAATATGGGATGCTAATACTTGGCAGCAACAAATCTCTGAAGACATTGAAACGGAAAAGCAAGGTCAATTCGAGCTTACGGAACGTCTTCAGGATTTCTCACTATGACCCTAGAAACGATATCTGCAGAATCAGCAAGTTTTGTTCACCGCTCAGTTTTACTCCAAGAATCTATCTCTGGTTTAAACATTAAGCCTGATGGCATCTATATTGACGCTACTTTTGGGCGTGGTGGTCATAGCCAGCACATTCTTAAACAACTTTCGGAAAACGGTAGACTCATTGCACTTGATCGCGATGATGCTGCTATTGAAGCCGCAAAGACTTTCTCCGACGACCCCAGATTCAGCATTCATCATGTCGCATTTTCAAATATAAAAGACGTGGTCAACGAGCTTGATTTGATGGGTGAAATTGATGGTGTTCTTATGGATATCGGGGTGTCGTCTCCACAACTAGATGATGCCTCAAGAGGCTTCAGCTTTCAAAAAGATGGTCCACTCGATATGCGAATGGACCGTAGCTCAGGAATGAGCGCGGCTACATGGTTGCAATACGCTGACTTAGACGAGATAACCATGGTATTAAAAACTTATGGTGAAGAAAAGTTCGGCAAGCGTATCGCCCATGCAGTCATTGAGCAACGTGCAATAAAACCGCTAGAAACGACAGCCGAGTTTGCCGCCTTAATAGACAAGGCGGTACCAGTAAAAGACAAATACAAGCATCCAGCAACTCGCAGTTTCCAGGGCGTTCGTATTTTTATCAATGGTGAACTTGATCAACTTAACGCCGGCCTAGAGGGTGCTGTTGAGGTTTTGAAGCCCGGTGGACGCCTTGCTGTCATTAGCTTCCATTCTTTGGAAGATCGTGTTGTGAAGCGTTTTATTCGAAGCCAAAGCAAAGGTAAAGATGTTCCCCACAATATGCCTATAACGCAACAGGAGATTGATGCGGATAAAGTACTGAAGGCTATTGGAAAAGCGATTAAACCCAGCCGCGAGGAAGTCAGCGAGAATGTTCGCTCAAGATCTTCGGTGTTGAGGGTGGCAGAAAAACTATGAAAATGCCAAGCACTAATTTCAACTTGTTGTTGTTAATGACATCAGACCTTGGACGAAACCTCTTCAAGGTTTTTTTATTTCTAACCGTAATTGCTTCTGCGTTGGCCGTGGTGTTAAGCGCTCACCATAATCGCCAACTAAGTATTCAGCATGAAAAACTGGTACAAGAAAAAGATGCCTTAGATATTGAATGGCGTCACTTGATCATCGAGCAAAGTGCGCTTACTGAGCACAATCGTATCGAACAAATTGTCAGCAAAAATTTAGATATGCGACGCCCAGGGCCAGATGACGAAATTTTAGTACGAGGGAAACCAAATGGCAGTTAACGCTAGACGGCGTTCAACTGCGAAAAACCGAGCAAGTTCCGACCGCCAAGCCAAACAAAATATCTCGCCCATTTTAATGCAATGGCGCTTTTTGACTGTGCTATTCAGTGTCGTGCTTGTGTTTTTCTGTCTTGCCGCCAGAGCTGCTTACATTCAAGTAATTGAGCCTGACGCACTGATTAAACAGGGCGACAACAGAACCATACGCGTGCGCGACAATCCGACTTATCGAGGTTTAATCACCGATAGAAACGGGCAACAATTAGCGGTGAGCGTGCCAGCAAAGGCCATCTGGGCTGACCCAATGGTTGTGCACGCTTACGATGCCGAAACAGGCAGTACCGAGCCTCTTGATGAGCGGCGCTTTGAAGCCTTGGCAAAAGTGTTGGGTAAAGATGTTGAGAGCATTTACACAACCGTTAAAAACCCCAAGCGGCGTTTCGCTTATTTGCAGCGACAAGTGTCGCCGGCAATGGCTAATTTTGTTGAGGAACTTGCGATTCCTGGCATTTATCTGCGTAACGAATCCAAACGCTACTATCCAACGGGTGAAGTATCGCCTCACGTGATTGGCTTCACCAATGTTGATGATGAGGGCATAGAAGGCATTGAAAAACTGTACAACGACTGGTTAACGGGGACACCTGACAAACGAAAAATACGTCGTGATGCAAAAGGCCGTCAGGTTGAAATAATTGAAGAGCAGGAAGGTGAAAAAGCAGGAAATCTAACCTTAACGATCGATCAGCGTATTCAAGCTTTAGCTTACAGAGAATTAAAAGAAGCTACCTTGTACTATAAAGCGCAGTCGGCGTCGGTCGTTATCGTGGATGTTCATAGTGGAGAAATACTCGCTTTGGCGAACACGCCTTCTTATAATCCAAATGATCGTTCTACAGTGTCGAATTATCGTTTGAGAAATAGAGCGATAACAGATGCCTTCGAACCTGGATCTTCCTTAAAACCCTTGGCGGTTATTGCTGCCCTTGAGTACGGCACTGCTACTCGCGATACTATTATTGATACCTCAGAGACTATGCGTTTGGGTGGGATATACGTACGAGATGGCGTAAACCGAGGGAAATTAAGTTTGCGCGAGGTCTTAAAATACTCAAGCAACAAAGGTACGTCGCAATTGGCGTTGTCGGTTGATAAAACTTTCCTAATGGATCTCTATTACAACATGGGTTTGATGAGTGATTCTGGCAGCAACATGATAGGTGAGTCGGATGGTATATTCCACGAACGCTCGCGTTGGTCAGACCATGAAATTGCAGCTTTATCTTTCGGTTACAATATTTCAGTAACAACGATGCAGCTCGCCCGCATGTATGCCACGATAGCAAACGGTGGCATCAAAATGCCGCTTTCGATTATCAAGAGCGAGGAGCCAGCTTTAGAAGCCCCAGAGCGAGTGATTAGCGAAGAGACGGCTTACGCTGTTTTGGAAATGATGGAGAGCGTACTAGAAGACGACGGCTCTGCTAAGTTAGCGAGGGTGCCTGGTTATCGCGTCGCAGGAAAAACGGGCACGAGTAAAAAGGCAGTTGCAGGTGGTTATGGCGAAGAGTACGTGAATATCTTCGCGGGTGTCGCCCCAGTTTCCGATCCGCAAATTGCGGTGGTGGTGCTTATCAATGAACCCGGTGGTGATCTTTATCATGGAGGCTCAACAGCTGCACCGACCTTCAGCAAAATCACTGCTGGTGCATTGCAAATGCTCAACATTGCGCCAGATGATAATGACACCTTAGCGAGAGTCACAACGCGGGAGCAGTCCAATGACTAAGCTGCCTAGTATATCCCCACCAATGCGTTCGATCAGTCAAGTTTTAGCTCTTTTCGATATCTTCATTGACGAGTTTGATACAGATAACATTGTAATGGACAGTCGAGCCGCAAATGACAAATCGATATTCATCGCGCAAAAGGGCGGTTCAGACGATGGCAGAAAATATATAAACTCTGCAATAGAGAATGGCGCTAAACTCATACTTGTTTCTACCTCAAAGAGTGAATTGCATGGCGAAGTTGATGTGGTCAGCGATGCGCTTATCATTCAATTCTTTGAATTATCCAAGCACTTAGGTTTCATTTGCAGTGCCTTTTATCAACATGCCTCGAAAAGGCTTCAAACCATAGCGGTAACTGGCACTAATGGCAAAACTTCGGTCACTCATATTTGCGCCCAGTTATCAGCCTTATGTGAAGAGCCAGCAGGAACGATCGGTACGATGGGGGTAGCTTTTTATCAATCAAATCGTGATATATCGAAGATTTCAGACACTATTAATACGACACCAGATCTTGCATCTATTCATCGTTTATCGAGCTTGGTTAAACAACATGGTGGTCAACGCCTATGTATTGAAGCCTCTTCACACGGTCTACATCAAAAACGCTTAAGTGGCTTCAATACACAAACCGCTATTTTCACGAACCTTACGCAAGATCACTTAGATTATCATCACAGCTTTGAAGAATATGCCCGCGCAAAAAGGTTGCTGCTGCAACAAGAAGGCCTTCGATCTGTCGTGTTAAACGCAGATGATAACGAGAGTGTGAATTGGGTGGCGGCCTTACCGTCTCACATGTCAGTTTGTCTCTGTTCAATTAAAGCCAAAGACAAAAGTGAACTCTTCGAAAGCTATTCAAATAATAATCAGCACTTCAAATATTGCATAGCGAAAAGCCCTCGTTTTACTCCCAGTGGTAGCGGTTTTGAGCTCGAGTCAAGCTGGGGGATTGCAAGTATATCGTTGCCAATGATAGGCATGTTCAATATTTCGAACCTACTTTCTGCGCTAAGTGCTCTATTAATGCAAGGCATGGATTTTGACAGTCTTATCGCAGCCATCCCACTCTTGCAGGGTGTTCCCGGAAGAATGGAAGTTTTTGAGTCGCGCAAACATGGCAACATTATCGTGGATTATGCACATACGCCCGATGCCCTCGAGCAGGCCTTATTGGCATCACGGCCCCACGTACTCGGTAAACTGACGGTTGTGTTTGGTTGTGGCGGTGATAGAGACGCGACAAAGCGTTCGATTATGGGGCGTATTGCGGAAAAATGGGCCGACAATATTGTGCTAACCCAAGACAATAGCCGCTCAGAATCGCCCGAAAATATTATCGCAGATATTACACAAGGGATGCAGGGCAAGTCTAACTTGTCCATTGAACTAGAAAGAAAAGATGCAATCAAAAAGGCTTACCTTAATACACAAAATGATGACCTCATTTTAGTTGCAGGCAAAGGCCATGAAGAATACCTCGAATTGAATAACGTGCGTGAATATTACAATGAGAGGGAATACGTTAAACAGTTAACCTTGGAGTTACTCGGATGATTTCTGTTTCATTATCTTGGATCGCTGAGAAGGTAAACGGCACTCTTAATACCAAAAGTGTCGAAGATCTCAGCATTAAAGGGGTAAGCACGGATACGCGTGATTTACAACCCGGTGATCTTTTTATTGCCCTTGTTGGGCCTAATCATAATGCGCACGAACACTTATTTAAGGCGCTAGAAAAAGGCGCTGCAGCGCTTATTGTAAGCGAAGTTGTGGATTGTCCGCTACCTACGATAACGGTTGCTGATACCAATGAGGCCTTGGGGTTGTTAGGAGCCGCTGTAAAAGCTGAAGTAAAGCCGAAAACAGTCGGTATAACTGGCAGTAGCGGCAAAACAACCGTAAAAGAAATGGTAGCCTCTATCCTTTCTGTGAAAGGTAAAGTACTTGCAACGAAAGGGAACTTTAATAATCACATTGGTGTGCCACTTACCCTGTTACGCTTAGAAAAGCAGCACGAGTTTGCCGTTATCGAAATGGGAGCCAATCACCTTGGTGAAATCGCCTATACCACCAACTTAGTGAAACCAGATGTGGCAACCATAGTGAATGCAGCGGCTTCTCATCTAGAAGGCTTTGGCAGTTTGTTTGGGGTAGCTAGAGCGAAAAGCGAAATATTTAAAGGTTTAGGTGAAAATGGCACAGCGCTTTTGAATCGAGACAGTCAATTCTATGAGTTCTGGCAGGGAAAAACTTCTCACTTAAATTGTCTCAGCTTTTCACCCGACTCTGCCGAGGGAGACTATCGCGCAGAAGATATCGCCATGGGCATGGACGGCTGTGCTGAGTTCGAGCTTGTTTGCCCCGCTGGCAGAGCAGCAATTCGTTTGAGTATTCCAGGTACGCACAATGTGGGTAATGCGCTTTTAGCGGCGGCTTTATCCATCGACGTTGGTGCAAGCCTGGAAGACGTACAAATGGGACTTTTCAATATGCGTGAGGTTGGTGGGCGTTTGAACGTAAAACAACTAACGAATCAGGTTCGTTTGCTGGATGACACCTACAACGCCAACGTTGCTTCCGTGAATGCAGCGATAGACTTACTCGCTACTTTCTCTGGAAGCCGCGTCTTAATTCTGGGTGATATGGCTGAGCTGGGTGATAAAGCTCGCTATTATCATGAGAAGGTGGGGGAATATGCGAAGTCTAAAGGAGTTTCAGCCGTATATTCACTTGGTGTCTTAAGCCAATGTGCAAGCGCTGTCTTTGAAGATAATGGCTTTCATTTCGACGATAGAGATGCACTTGTCGATATGTTGAATGAAAACCTGTGTTACGAGAAACGCGATATCACTATTTTAGTTAAAGGATCGAGAAGTTCAAAAATGGAATTAGTAGTAAAAGCAATTGAGGAAAGCCCCGTGGGAAAGTTCGAAAGGCGTAGGGAGCGTATCGCATGTTAATTTGGTTAGCCGATTGGCTGATGCAGTTTGATGCGAGCTTTGGTGTTATCAAATACCTTACCCTGCGCGCTATATTAAGTACCTTAACGGCTTTGTTGATCGCGATATTGATTGGGCCGTCGATGATACGCTGGTTACAGAATTTACAAATCGGACAAACGGTGAGAGATGATGGACCTCAAACTCATTTGTCAAAAGCTGGAACGCCTACCATGGGTGGCCTGCTTATTTTGGCTGCAATCCTTGCAAGCATAATCCTATGGGCAGATTTAACCAATAAATATGTCTTAGTTACTATTCTTGTGATTGTGTCTTACGGCATTGTTGGCTTTGTAGATGACTACCGAAAAGTAGTGAGAAAAGACCCAAAAGGCTTGATTGCTCGCTGGAAGTACTTTTGGCAATCTGCTATCGCTATTGTTGTCGCCTTTTTTCTTTATTACAGCGCAAATCCTGATGTGCCAGCAGAAACAGCCCTTTTAGTTCCTTTCTTCAAAGACGTAATGCCACAGCTTGGTATTTTTTACATCATCATTTCTTACTTTGCTTTGGTGGGAACAAGTAACGCGGTTAATCTTACCGATGGCTTAGACGGCTTGGCTATCGTTCCAGTCATTTTGGTGGCGGGTGCTTTTGCGATATTTGCTTATGTTACCGGTAACCTTAATTTTTCTGCTTACCTCAATATTCCTTTTATTCCACTCACTAGTGAATTGGTTATTGTTTCAACAGCTATTGTGGGCGCAGGTTTGGGTTTCTTGTGGTTCAACACTTACCCAGCACAAGTCTTCATGGGGGATGTGGGCTCACTGTCACTTGGCGCAACCTTAGGTTTACTCGCTATTCTAGTTCGCCAAGAAATCGTATTTATTATCATGGGCGGGGTATTTGTTGTTGAGGCCTTGTCGGTGATATTACAAGTGGGTTCATTCAAGATGAGAGGCAAAAGAATTTTTAGAATGGCACCTATTCATCATCACTATGAACTGAAAGGTTGGCCGGAGCCACGGGTGATCGTGCGCTTTTGGATCGTTTCTTTAATCCTTGTCCTCATTGGGCTGGCTACATTGAAGTTGCGTTAGATGAGAAAAGACCTTGCACATCAGTCTATTGCTGTTGTGGGCTATGGCATCACCGGGCGCGCTTGTGCTCGGTTTTTGCTTTCCAAAGATGCGAAAGTCTGTGTATTAGACAAGCGTGATCTCAGCGAGGAACTTGAGGCTACTGACTTAACTAGCGCTATTTTGTCTGAAACAACAGAGCTGTCACATTTTGATATTGTCGTGTTGAGTCCGGGTGTAAGTCCTCATCAAACATGCTTCAAAGACTATCAAAAAGCGGGTGGTTGTTTGATTGGTGACATAGAGCTTTTTGCTTGGTTCAACCGCACTCCAGTTATTGGTGTAACCGGTTCAAATGGCAAAACGACGGTTACTGATATGCTTGGAAAAGTACTTCAATCAGCGGGCTTGAAAGTAGCTCTTGCCGGAAATTACGGTCAGGGCGCACTTGATTTGCTTATGCAAGGTCATGACTATGATTACGTCGTGCTAGAGTTGTCGAGTTTTCAACTTGAAATGACCTCTAGTTTGCAGTTAAGAGTTGCTACTTTACTGAATGTTACGGAAGATCATATCGATCGTCACGGTAGCCTTGAAAGCTATCGTCTTGCTAAGCAACGCATATTTTCCAATGCTGACAGCTTGGTCTTCAACTTAGACGAACAAAGTAGCTTTCCAGATCCTCAATATAAGGCTAATACTCAGCTAACGATAAGTAGTGGCGATACTGCAGCTGATTTTTATGTGAACGATAAGAGCGAATTGGTATTTTCAAGTTGTGTTAGCGGCAATGCTACTGACATTCAAAAACTGCTCAAAGTCGATGAAATGCTCCTTAAGGGTAAACACAATATTGTCAATGCTCTAACAGTGTTTGCGATTGCCAAAATCATTGGTGTTGATTTGCGCGTGGCGGCAGCTAGCTTAAAAACCTATAGTGGACTTGAACACCGTTTCGAACTCGTGTTGGAGCACGATGGCAAACGTTGGATCAATGATTCTAAAGCAACCAATGTAGGTGCTTGTGCTGCAGCTTTAGCCTGTTTTGATGACAATGAGTATTTAGTATTGATTGCTGGTGGTGACGCAAAAGGTGCAGACTTAAGTGCTCTTAAAGAGAGCCTACACAACAAAGTCAATGAGCTGATTGTATTTGGGAAGGATGCCGAGGCCTTTATCGCCCTGCAGCCAAATGCTCTTCTGGTCAGCACCTTATCAACAGCGATTGCGAAAGCAAAGGAATTAGCTGAGACGCAACCCAGAGCCACTGTTTTATTGTCGCCAGCTTGCGCAAGCATTGATATGTTTAAAAACTATCAGGAGCGAGGCGCACAATTTAAAGAACAAGTACTATCGCAGGTCAGTCCCGAAAATGTTGAAGGGGCAGTTAATGGCTAATGCAGAGTTGAAACCTGATAACCGCTTATCGGCATTATTCGCCGCTAAACATGATGATAGCGTCAAAGTTCGGCCTTATGATCTAAGCTTAGTGCTGATAGCGATGACGCTTTTTGCTATTGGTTTTGTTATCGTAAGCTCAGCTTCAATGCCAATTGCCGAACGCTTGCACGGAAACCCTTTTCATTTTGCTGTTCGCCACGCCATATATATTGGTTTAGCGATTATTGCGGCGATGATTGTCCTCAATCTGCCCATGAACTTCTGGCGGGTGGCCAATCCTTATCTATTATTTTTAGCTATTGGTTTGCTCATCGCAGTGTTAATCGTCGGTAGAACAGTTAACGGTAGTACTCGATGGATTGTTGTTGGGCCCATTACTATACAAGCCGCAGAGCCGGCAAAACTCTTCTTCTTTTGTTATTTAGCGGGCTATTTGGTTCGGCGTTACGAAGAGATTTCTGAGAATTTTAAGGGCTTCGTAAAGCCGTTGGGCGTCTTTTTCCTATTGGCATTATTACTGTTGAATCAGCCTGATCTAGGCACCGTTATTGTGATGCTAGCAACCACTATCGGTTTACTATTTTTGGCTGGGGCTAAACTTTGGCAGTTCTTTGGGCTCATATTTACGGGTGTGCTTGCTGTGGTCGCTCTCATCCTAGTTGAGCCTTATCGCGTTAAGCGGGTAACAGCCTTTCTAGATCCGTGGGCTGACCCTTTTGGTTCAGGCTATCAATTAACGCAATCGCTAATGGCTTATGGTAGAGGTTCTTGGTTTGGCCAAGGCCTAGGAAATAGCCTACAAAAACTGGAATTTCTTCCTGAAGCTCATACCGATTTCATCATGGCAATACTCGCGGAAGAGCTGGGCTATATAGGGGTTCTCACAGTGCTGCTATTGATTCTAGCAATGGTTGCGATTGCCTTACGCATAGGCAATAAAGCCCTCACGCAGGAACGCCCTTTTGATGCGTTTTTGGCTTACGCAATTGGCATTTGGTTTAGTTTTCAAACAGCGGTAAATGTAGGGGCAAGCTCTGGAATACTCCCGACTAAGGGCTTAACGCTACCACTTGTTAGCTATGGTGGTTCGTCTCTCATAGTTATGGCGGTTGCTGTGGCCATACTGCTGCGTATTGATTTCGAGTTAAGAGTTGACGGAGTGCAAGCCCTAAAGCGCGGTCGCAAAACAAATGCTAAGAAAATTAGTACAAACAAAGACTCAAGTGAAGAGTAGCGCCGATGACTAAAAATAACGCTACGAATCAGACTTCTCCCTTGCTATTTATCATGGCTGGCGGAACCGGTGGACATGTGTTTCCGGGTTTAGCTGTGGCCAAACAGATGCTTGCCAATGGTTGGCGTGTAGAGTGGTTTGGCACTCAAGATAAAATCGAGGCGAAGCTTGTTCCAGCCAATAATATTGTTATTCATTTTTTGAAGGTGAGCGGTGTCAGAGGAAAAGGGCTAATTAGAAAACTAGTTGCGCCTTTTATGCTCTTGTCTGCCGTTGTGCATGCCCGAAAAGTGTTAAAAGAGAGAAAGCCGGATGCTGTGTTAGGAATGGGCGGTTTTGCCAGTGGCCCCGGTGGTATCGCGGCATGGACACTTGGAATACCGGTTATTGTTCACGAGCAAAATGCAATTTTTGGAATGACCAATAGGTGGTTGGCTAAAATCGCAACGCGTGTGCTGTGTGGTTTTGATGTCACTCACGAAGCATTGCAGCAAATAGCAAAAGCGCCGAGCAATGTTGAGTTCGTTGGCAATCCCGTGCGTGCGGATTTTTTCAATATTAACAAGCCCACGGCAACTGATAATGGGCACCCTACTTTTACAATCTTAGTCGTTGGTGGCAGTCTGGGTGCCCTAGCACTGAATCAAAAGCTACCAAAAGTTTTTGTCGAACTAGCCAGTAAGTACTCGTTGAAGGTGATACATCAGGCGGGCAAAGGTAAAAAGAGTCCTGTAGATAAGCATTATAAAGAACTGACAGCATCAGGTGTAGCACTTAGCTATGAAGTGGTTGAATTCATTGATGACATGCCAATGGCCTTTGCATCAGCTGATATCATTATTTGTCGCTCTGGCGCACTTACGGTTGCAGAAGTTGCAGCGTCGTCCAGTTGCGCTATTTTTGTGCCTTTGCCAATTGCAGTTGACGATCATCAAACTTACAATGCGAAGTCGTTGAGTGACAATCAAGCGGGCATTTTAATTTCTCAAAGTGAATTGGCAAGCAAACTGCCTACGGCCCTAACTGAGCTCTTGTCTAAGCCGCAAAGCATTCATGCTTTAGGTACCAGAGCTCGCGAGCTTTGTATTGAAGATGCAACCGAAAAAGTTGCGTTGGCCTGTATACAAGCGAAGCAAGGATAAATACAGTGAGTAAAGAGCTAAACACAATGCAAGCCCACAAAATGCGGCCCCATAAAATGAGAAGAGTACAACGTCTTCACTTTATTGGTATTGGCGGTGCAGGCATGGGCGGCATCGCAGAAGTAGTATTGAACTTGGGCTATGACGTGTCGGGCTCAGACTTAAAAGCCAGTAATATGACGTCGAGATTAACAAAGCTTGGCGCAAAAGTGCACATAGGGCACGCTCAGGGCAACATACAAAATGTAGATGCAGTCGTAGTATCAAGTGCAATTAATCGTGAAAACCCAGAAATACAAAAGGCAATTGAACAACGCATACCTATCATTAGACGTGCCGAGATGCTCGCTGAGCTTATGCGTTTTCGTTACGGTATTGCCGTTGCCGGCACTCATGGTAAAACCACGACCACTAGCTTAATTGCTACTATTTTTTCACAGGCCAAGCTCGACCCAACCTATGTGATAGGGGGGCTTCTTAATAGCGCTGGTACAAATGCTAAGCTTGGTGAAAGCAAATATTTGATTGCTGAAGCAGATGAAAGCGATGCGTCTTTTTTGCATTTGCAACCAACGGTATCAATAGTCACTAATATCGAAGCGGATCATTTAGAGGCTTACGGTGGCGACTTTTCAAAAATGAAAAGCGCCTACGTTGAGTTCTTGCATAACTTACCCTTCTATGGCCTAGCAGTTTTGTGTGGCGACGACCCAGTGATACAAGAGCTATTGCCAAAACTCGGTAGAAAGTACCTGACTTATGGTCAACATGCTGGGAATGACTATCAGGCGACAGATATTCGCTTTGAGCTTAATTACAGTCACTTTACGATTAAGCGCCAAGGCCACAGTGATTTAGCTGTGAAACTGCGTTTACCCGGCATACACAATGTACTCAATGCTACTGCTGCGATTGCAACGGCTACCGATGAGGGGATTAGCGATACAGATATTCTCGACGCACTTGCCAGTTTTGAAGGCATCGGTAGGCGTTTTCAAGTATTAGGTGAATTCACTCAAAGCTATGGCAATGCAATTCTAGTCGACGATTATGGGCATCATCCTACTGAAGTTGCGATGACGATTGCCGCCGCTCGAAACAACTGGCCAGATAAACGCGTTGTGATGGTGTATCAACCACATCGATTTAGCCGGACACGTGACTTATATGAAGACTTTGTCGAGGTATTGTCCAAAGTCGACGTATTGCTTTTACTCGATATCTACCCCGCTAGCGAGGAGCCGATTGAAGGAATTGATAGTAAATCTTTATGTCGTTCTATTCGTCAACGCGGCAAGTTTGAGCCTATTTACGTTAGCTCGCAAAAGAGTCTCTATCAAATTCTATCTGACCTACTGAGCGACGGCGATGTATTGTTTGCGCAAGGGGCCGGAAATATTGGTGACATAGCACAAAACCTAGCATTGACAGGCTTGAACAAAGACCAACTTGCAGCAAAAGCAGCGCAATTTAACGAGGGCAATGTATCGTGAATTCATTTATGTCTTTAGATGAGATCCGTAAAATAGGTCCAAATCGCTTTGGCAAAGTTGCAGTGCTGTTAGGTGGTAAGTCGGCTGAGCGAGAGGTGAGTTTAGCGTCGGGAAAAGCGGTGCTTGATGGGCTTATTGCTAATGGCATTGATGCACACGCCTTTGATACAAAAGAACGAGCGTTGTCTGACTTAAAAGACAAGGGATTCGAACGAGCGTTTATTATTTTGCATGGTCGCGGTGGTGAGGACGGTAGCATGCAGGGTGCCTTGGAAACTCTCGGTATTCCCTACACCGGCTCGAAAGTATTAGGTTCGGCCTTGGC
The DNA here is from genome assembly GCF_015595035.1 of Marinibium conchae. Taxonomy (GTDB): domain Bacteria; phylum Pseudomonadota; class Gammaproteobacteria; order Enterobacterales; family Alteromonadaceae; genus Glaciecola. Next base: position 326,351 of record NZ_JADNRN010000001.1, read on the forward strand.
TATGGATAAAGTGTGTTCTAAACAAATTTGGTCGAATTTAGGTTTACCAACTGCACAATATAAAGTGGTAACTAAAGCCCTTGTTAGCAATTTCAGCGCAACTGATTTTGATAGCTTATTAAATGACCTAAGCGGTCAAGCTATGGTGAAGCCTGCTAGGGAAGGTTCTAGTATTGGTATGGCTAAAGTGAGCAGTGGAACTGAGCTGCGAAGCGCGATTGTTAATGCTCTTATGTATGACGATGAGATACTTATTGAATCGTATATTACGGGGCCCGAATTTACGGTGAGTATCCTAGGCAATCAAGCTTTACCCTCTATTCGTATGTCCACTCCGCATGTTTTCTACGATTATGACGCCAAATATATCGATAATACTACGAATTACTATTGTCCTAGTGGCTTGAGCGAGAAAGAGGAAGCTGAACTTAGTGCTTTGTGCGTTAAGGCATTTACTGCGCTCAAAGGTGAAGGGTGGGGAAGAATCGACCTAATGCAGGAAGAGAGTGGTAAATTTCTGTTACTTGAGTCGAATACTGTACCTGGGATGACAAAAACGAGTTTAGTGCCCAAGTCTGCTAAGCAAGCAGGTCTTAGTTTTGAGGACTTAGTGACGATTATTCTGGCGTCGAGTTTGGAGCGCTAGTTTGACCGACGGTAAACCCACTCGAGCAAGACGCAAGCGGCCTGAGTTAACGACCGCGGGCGAGTCTGATACTTTAGTGTCGAAACGCAAACAGAGGTCTAGTGAACTCGCCGACTTGCCGAGCACGGGAACTGAGGATGATCTCGAGTCGCCACACTACAGAATTTATGGTTTTATTTTTTTCTTGTTGGTGATTTTTGCGCTTATTTACGTTGTGATTGTGACTAAAAATTGGTTGCAAGACGAGCAGCAATTACCGGTGCAAAGTGTTGTTTTCAGTGGCCATCGTCAAGTATTGCAAGACGACGAGATGGAAGCACTGGTCAGGGCGACTCAGCAAGGTAGTTTTTTTGCCCTTGATGTGAATGAAGTCCATCGCTTAATGGAAGACATTCCTTGGGTTTACAGAGCATCAGTACGCAAACGTTGGCCGAGTAGTTTGCATATCTATATTGTTGAACAAACACCGGCGGCTGCATGGAACGATGATTTGTTACTGAATATACATGGTGATGTGTTTGAAGGCGGTCAAATTCCGACTTCTTTGCCCTTGCTTTACGGCCCTGGTGGGAGCGAAAAAACAGCACTTGCGGGCTATAACGCAATGCAGTCATTGTTAAACGTGACAGGACTTGAAATAAAGAGCTTATTTTTGAGCGAAAGATTCGCTTGGCGACTAGAATTAGACAATGGAATTCATCTGAATATCGGGCGTCAACAATTCATCGACCGACTGCAGAATTTCATTGACATTTTTCCGCTACTTAAGTCGGAAAATAAGGCGATTAATTACATCGATTTAAGGTATGATACAGGGCTTGCTGTGGGATGGCAGGAAAATGACAAAAAAGAACAAGAAATTACTGAAAATAATGATTAAAATAAGTGGTAATAAACATGTCTAAAGCATCGGAAAGAGACCTCATTGTTGGTTTAGACATTGGTACTAGCGTAATCAAAGCCATTGTTGGCGAATTACTCGATGATGATAGCATCAGTATCATCGGCGTTGGCACTCACAAATCCCGCGGAATGGATAAGGGCGGTGTTAACGATTTAAATTTGGTTGTTCAATCGGTTCAGCAAGCTGTAAACGAAATGGAGTTGATGGCGGATTGCAGTGTTTCCTCAGTCTTTATGTCGATTTCTGGCCGTCACGTACAATGCCAAAATGAAAGCGGTATGGTACCAATTAATAACCAGGAAGTGACTCAAGACGATGTCGACAATGTAATACATGCTGCCCGTTCGGTGCCGATGGCCGCGGAACGAAAATTATTGCATGTTTTGCCACAAGAATTCGTGATCGACGTACAAGAAGGAATTAAGAATCCAATTGGTATGTCGGGTGTGAGAATGGAAGCAGCAGCACACATTATTACCTGTGCCGATGACATGGCAAAGAATTTGGTTAAGTGCGTTGAAAGCTGTGACTTAAGCGTTGACCAAACTATTTTTTCTGCGCTGGCATCAAGCTATGCGGTGTTGACCGATGATGAACGTGAATTGGGCGTATGCGTAGTTGATATTGGTGGCGGAACGATGGATATCGTTATGTTTACCGACGGGGCAATACGTCATACTGCTGTCATACCGCTGGCCGGGAATCAAATAACCAGCGATATTGCAAAGATCTTTCGCACGCCAATGAGCAATGCTGAAGATATAAAAACGAACTATGCATGTGCACTGAAAGACATGGTGAGCATGGAAGAAAGTATTGAAGTGCCAAGCGTTGGCGGGCGTCCGGCTCGTGTAATGTCAAGGCATACTTTGGCCGAGGTGATTGAGCCGCGGTATCAAGAGCTATTTGAACTAGCCTACGAGCAAATTAAAGCGAGTGGTCTTGAGGAACAAATTGCGGCAGGTCTGGTAATTACAGGTGGTACTGCCAAAATGGAAGGTGCAGTAGAGTTTGCTGAAGAGATTTTCCAAATGCCAGTAAGAGTAGGAAAGCCTCATTCTATAAAAGGTTTAGCCGAATATGTAGACGATGCCTGTTTTGCTACAGCGGTAGGTCTGTTACAGTATGGTAAACAAAATATAAATACAAAAAGAACGTCTTCAAAGAAAGGCGAAGAAAGCGTGTTAAAACGCATACAAAGCTGGTTTAAGGGCGAATTTTAGGGGGCCTTTAAGAAAGCGCTAAATCAATATGAAACCGACATAAAAATATAAAAGGTTTCAGTATACCGGAGAAGCAGAATGTTCGAACTAATGGACAGTCAAAGCGACGAAGCCGTCATTAAAGTTGTTGGCGTCGGAGGTGGCGGTGGTAACGCCGTCGAATATATGGTTAAGCAAGTGATAGAGGGCGTTGATTTCATCGCCATGAATACCGATGCTCAGGTATTGAAGACATCATCTGCCCATACAAAATTACAGATTGGGAATGAAGTTACTAAAGGGCTAGGAGCGGGTGCTGATCCAAATGTTGGCCGAGAGGCTGCGCAGGAAGATCGCGAAAAGATTCGCCAAACCTTGGAAGGTGCAGACATGGTATTTATCACCGCTGGAATGGGTGGCGGTACAGGTACGGGTGCTGCGCCAGAGGTAGCTAAAATTGCGAAGGAAATGGGTATACTCACGGTTGCCGTAGTCACAAAACCCTTCCCATTTGAAGGCAAAAAACGTTCAGACTTCGCCAATCAAGGTATTGCAGAGTTATCTAAAAATGTCGACTCACTAATCACCATCCCAAATGAAAAGTTACTAAAAGTAATGGGTAAAGGTACGCCTCTACTTCAAGCCTTTAGTGCAGCAAACGACGTACTGCGTGGCGCAGTTCAAGGTATTGCTGAGTTGATTACACGTCCTGGTCTTATCAACGTGGATTTTGCTGACGTGAAAACGGTGATGTCTGAAATGGGTACAGCAATGATGGGTAGTGGCATAGCTTCCGGTGAAGACCGAGCTGAAGAAGCCGCTGAATCTGCCATTGCGTGTCCGCTATTGGAAGATATCGACCTATCAGGTGCGCGAGGTATTCTAGTGAATATCACTGCTGGCCTTGATTTCGCTATTGATGAATACGAAGTGGTAGGTAATGCGGTAAAAGCATTTGCCAGCGAAAACGCAACAGTCGTTGTTGGAACCGTTATCGATCCAGAACTAACCGACGAAGTGCGAGTTACTGTTGTAGCTACTGGCATCGGTGCTGAGCGCAAGCCAGATATCACTTTGGTGAACGATTCCGCCAGAGTCAGTGCTCAAGGTCGTGATTTTGCTTCGAGCGCTCATGAAACACGCGGTAATGGCGGCACTGATGGTAACCAAGCATTAAAGCTTGATGATGAAGCGCAACCAAGCTCAGAACTTGAATATCTTGATATTCCTGCCTTTTTAAGAAAGCAGGCAGACTAAGGTTTAGGCCCTGTCGCGTCGTTGTTCTGCGACAGTGGTCTGAACAGTTCATTTTTTGATAAAAAAAGCTTGAAAATTTCCAAGTCTTTGACAATTAAGCGCTTGAGTGATATTCTGCGCGCCGTTTTTATATTTGGTGACCAAATTTAAATGATAAAGCAACGTACTATTAAAGAGTCTGTTAAAGAAACCGGTATTGGTTTGCACAAGGGCCGCAAGGTTACAATGACCTTACGACCAGCTCCTGCAAATACCGGTATTGTATTTCGACGCGTTGATTTACAACCTTATGCCGACATCCAGTCAAAAGCCGACTCCGTTGGCGATACCATGCTTTGTACCTGCATCACTAACGAAGATGGACACTCCATTCACACAGTCGAGCATTTGGCCTCTGCACTGTCGGGCTTGGGTATTGACAATATCATTGTAGAAGTCGATAGCCACGAGTTACCAATAATGGATGGCAGTGCATCTCCTTTTATCTTTTTGCTCCAGAGCGCCGGTATTCAAGAGCTAGATGCCCCTAAAAAGTTTATTAAAGTCACCAAAACTGTGCGTGTTGAAGATGGCGATAAGTGGGCTGAATTTCGTCCGCATGATGGGTTCAAAGTGAATTTTGAAATTGATTTTGATCATCCAGCAATTGCTGCTAGTCGACAAAAAGTCGAACTCGACTTTTCTACGGACTCATACGTAGACGAAGTTAGTAGGGCCCGTACTTTTGGATTCATGAAAGATCTAGAGTTAATGAATTCGATGAATCTGGCGCTTGGTGGCAGTATGGATAATGCGGTTGCCCTAGATGAATATCGAGTGCTTAATCCCGAAGGCTTGCGTTGCAGCGATGAATTTCTCAAGCACAAGATCCTTGATGCGGTCGGCGATTTATATTTAGGCGGGCATAGCCTAATTGGCGAGCTTGTTGCATATAAAACAGGGCATGGATTAAACAATAAGTTATTGAATGCTATACTAAATGACAGCGAAGCGTGGGAATACGTCGAGTTCGAAAGTGACGAGAGCATGCCAATTCGCTACATTGAGCCTTCGCTAGCATTTTAGAAAAGACTAAGAAAAACAAGGAGTAGCTTATAATTGAGCTGCTCTTTTATTTTAGGTATAAAGCACGATAACGATGTGTCGTATAGTATTGTTCCTTTGTGCCGATACAAACGTTAGAATACGACGCAGTTTTGAAATTTTGCGACAATCAGGTCGCACCGCGATAGAAAATACACAACGAAGTAGGCTGAATCAAAATAATGAGCATCACTATTATGTATAAAGGCAGAAAACGCAGATTTGCGAAGCGGATATCCGCGCGCAAGTTGCTCAGCCTTTCAGTGATGGCATCACTTTTATTTCTCATCTCAAGCCGGTCGACCGAATCTGTTTACGAAAATCACGTTCGAGTTAACGTCGTCAAGACTGGCCTTGAAGAACAGGCTAAGCTGGTAGAACAACTTAAAACGAATACCGAACAACAAGTAGGTGGCATTGCTTCGCAGTTAGCTACCTTGCAGACTCGCATCAATCAAATGGAACTACTCACAGCAACCATGGCTGAAAGGGCTGGGTTGAATAGCGAAGATTTCGTGTTAAAAGAAGAGATGAAGACACTTGACCTATCCGAATCATCTTTAAGCAAACAAATAGAAAAAATGTCGGATACTCTCGACTTCAAAATACAACAACTCACAGCCCTTGAATCTTTGATGCTCGGCCTCAATATAGAAAGAGAGAGTGAGTTAGGCGGTCGCCCTGTAGGTAAAGGTTGGCTGTCCTCGTATTATGGTGTTCGAAAAGACCCATTCACAGGGCGACCTGCGATGCACAAGGGTATCGACTTTGCCGGCAAGGAAGGTGACGCAGTGATTGCCACTGGTGCTGGAGTAGTTACTTGGTCTGGTACCCGATACGGATATGGTAAGTTAGTAGAGATTGATCATGGTAATGGGCTTCGCACTCGTTACGGACACAACGCAGGTATCAACGTGCAAGTTGGTGATGTCGTCACAAAAGGGCAGGCCATCGCTTTCGTTGGCAATACCGGGCGTTCCACAGGTGCCCATGTTCACTACGAAGTGCTCAAAAATGGTCAACAAGTCGATCCACTACCTTACGTTTATCAATAGTTCCGCATACTTGCGAATAAATTCGCTTAATACGTCGGTCTAATATTCCTCTCTTATAGTTTATTCGTCACATTATTGATATTATGTGGCGCGTTTAATAATAGTCATTTTTTGGAAAATCTAATAGCATGCTTGCAAACATCTTTAAGAAAGTATTTGGCAGTCACAACGACCGTTTACTAAAAAAATTAAAAAAAACCGTTGGTGTCATAAATAGTTATGAGCAAGCGTATGAAGCCCTAAGCGACAACGAACTTAAGGCTAAAACTCAAGAGTTCAAAGAACGCTTAGAAAAAGGTGACTCGCTAGAGCAAATTGCACCCGAGGCTTTTGCTGTTGTGAGAGAAGCCAGTAAGCGCGTGTTTAAAATGCGCCACTTCGACGTGCAGATGAAAGGCGGATTGGTTCTGCATCAGGGTAAAATCGCTGAAATGAGAACCGGTGAGGGTAAAACGTTGACCTCAACCTTACCAACTTATCTGAACGCCGTGACAGGAAAAGGTGTTCATGTAATTACGGTCAATGATTACCTTGCAAAACGAGATGCTGACTGGAGTCGTCCTTTATTTGAATTTCTGGGTTTAAGCGTTGGCTGCAATATCCCCGGTATGAACCCGATTGAAAAGCGTGAGGCTTATCAATGCGACATTACCTACGGCACAAACAACGAATTTGGTTTTGATTATCTTAGAGATAATATGGCTTTTAGTCCTCAAGATAGAGTACAGCGTCCTCTTCATTATGCGGTTATTGATGAAGTCGATTCAATTTTAATCGACGAAGCGAGAACACCACTGATAATCTCTGGTGCTGCTGAAGACAGTTCTGAGCTTTATCGTCAAATTAATCAAATCATCCCAGAGCTTCAACAACAAGAAAAAGAAGATGAAGAAGATAATATCGGTGATGGTCATTATACAATTGATGAGAAAGGCAAAGACATCCATCTTACCGAAACAGGGCAAATATTCGTTGAAGAATTACTCATAAAGCACAAGATGCTAAGCGAAGAGGAGTCTTTGTTCTCTGCAGCAAATATTTCTTTGCTTCATCACATCAATGCTGCTTTGCGCGCTCACAAGCTTTTTTCCAAGGATGTTGATTACATTGTTAAAGACCAAGAAATTGTTATTGTCGACGAGCATACAGGCAGAACAATGGAAGGTAGACGTTGGTCTCAGGGACTGCACCAAGCAGTTGAAGCAAAAGAAGGTGTTACGATTCAAAATGAGAACCAAACACTCGCATCTATCACGTTCCAAAACTATTTTAGGTTGTATGAAAAACTTGCCGGTATGACGGGTACCGCTGATACTGAGGCATTTGAGTTTCGTCATATATACGGCCTCGAAACGGTTGTTATACCGACTAATAAACCAATGATCCGTGACGACCGTGCAGATAAAATATACATGACCGCCGCTGAAAAATATGATGCTATCGTCGAAGATATACTGGATTGCGTTAAGCGTGGACAACCCACTCTTGTTGGAACCGTATCGATTGAAAATTCAGAGTTGCTATCATCGGTCCTGAAAAAAGCGAAAATTCCGCATAAAGTACTAAACGCTAAGTTTCATGAGCAGGAGGCGGACATCGTCGCAAATGCGGGTTTACCAGGCGCGGTAACGATTGCAACTAATATGGCCGGTCGTGGTACCGACATTGTTTTAGGTGGCAATTTACAAGCTGAAATCGAGAAGTTAAAGAATCCGACAGAACAACAACTTGAGCATGTTAAAAACGAATGGAAAAAACGTCATGACGCTGTTCTTGCTGCAGGCGGCTTGCATATCATAGGTACCGAAAGACACGAATCACGACGCATCGATAACCAACTGCGTGGTCGCTCGGGTCGACAAGGAGATGCTGGCTCATCTCGTTTCTATTTATCATTAGATGATGCACTCATGCGAATTTTTGCCTCTGAGAAAATGGGCAACATGATGAAGAGACTCGGTATGGAAAAGGGCGAGTCTATTGAGCATCCTTGGGTGTCCAGAGCCATTGAAAATGCGCAACGAAAAGTAGAGGGACGCAACTTCGATATCCGTAAATCATTGCTAGAGTACGATGATGTTGCAAACGATCAACGTCGTGTTATATACGAACAACGTAACGAATTGCTAGATGAAGGTGACATTGCCTCTACGATTACAAATATACGAAAAGACGTTGTTTCGGATGTGATTAGTCAATATATTCCACCGCAGTCATTGGAAGAAATGTGGGACGTTAGTGGTCTGGAAGAACGCCTCAGAAGTGATTTTGCCACTGACTTGCCTATTCAACAATGGTTAGATGACGACGATAAAATCTTTGAAGAAGTTATCCGTGACAAAATTCAAGAAGCGGTAGAAAAGAATTATGCTGCGAAGGAAGAAGCAGTTGGACCAGAAGTTATCCGTCAGTTTGAAAAGGCTGTTATGTTGCAAAGCTTGGATGGCTTGTGGAAAGAACACTTAGCGGCGATGGACCACCTTCGTCAAGGTATTCACCTACGCGGCTACGCGCAGAAGAATCCGAAGCAAGAATATAAGCGAGAGTCTTTTGAACTCTTCTCGCAAATGCTCGATACCTTAAAGGTAGACGTGATCAGTATATTGAGCCGAGTTCAAGTGCAAGAAAAGTCAGATGTTGACGCTGTTGAAGAGCAGCGCAGAGCTGCTGAAGTACCAAAGAACTTCGAGCATGAGTCTGCAAGTGCTACTGAGCAAGATGAAAAGCCACAAGGAGCTATCAAGCGCGAAGGCCCTAAAGTTGGGCGCAACGATCCCTGTCCTTGTGGTTCCGGTAAAAAATACAAGCAGTGTTGTGGAAAGCTGTCTTAAAGTAGCGCATTGTTTCATAGCTAGATTTTATAATGCATTGCAGCCGTCGCTTAGATAACTAAACGACGGCTTTTTTATTAGGTGATAAATGATGAAGCAAATTCATGTGGCTGTTGGTGTGGTAAAAAAAGACAGCAAGTACTTCGTTTGTAAACGCGCAGCGCATCAACATCAAGGTGGGAAGTGGGAATTCCCAGGTGGGAAGGTCGAAAGGGGTGAGAGCGTTGAACAAGCGCTAAAGCGCGAGTTAGAAGAGGAAATTGGGATAGCCCTAACACATTCTTCTCCTCTAATTGAAATCGCTCATGAGTACCCTGATAAACATGTTCTTCTATCTGTACTGCTAGTAGATAGTTTCGATGGACAGCCTTACGGCAAGGAAGGGCAAATTCACTCTTGGGTATCACAAGCAGAGCTAGAAGAACTTGATTTTCCAGAAGCAAATAAAGCTATCGTCGCAAAGCTTAGGTCTTAAGCTCAGACCCTCTGATTAACAAGCCAGTATCGTTCTTTTATCAATTGCATCTACCGGGTAGCCTGAATAACAAACTGTATAGCACCGGTACTACGCCCAATGTCAATAGGGTGCCGATAGCCAAACCAAATGCCAGTGCTGTTGCCATTCCGAAAAACAACGCGTCTTGCCCTATGATCAGGGGCAGTAGCCCTAAAATCGTAGTCACTGTCGACATCACTATTGGGCGAAGGCGCCTCATGCACGCGTGAACCAAGGCCTGATATTGGTCGTCATTTTCCTTACGTTCAATATCAATGCGGTCAATTAACACGATAGCGTTATTTACAATGATGCCAGCCAGAGCATACAAGCCCAGTATAACCATGAAGCCGAAGTTTGCCTGAACAGCTAATAGGCCAACAACCGCGCCAATTAATATTAAGGGCACAGTCATTATAACGATACCAGCCCTTCTCAGTGAGTTAAACTGGGCGATGAGTATAAGCATAATAACAGCTAAACAAAGGGGCAAATTCGCATTCAAAGATGCTTGCGACTCTCTAGAATCTTTTACCACGCCATCAAATTCAATCCGATGAGCAGGAGGTAATGTCTCACGAAGCTTATCGAATTCTGGTTCAAGTATCGGCACCATGTCTTCAGCAGTCATATAGAGGTTTTTAGCTTCTACTGTTACGGTTCTAAATAAGTTTTCACGAGCGATACGAGCATACTGTGGCGTAAACGCTATGGTGGCCACTTGCTCTAGCGGTATATTCGTTTGGCCTTGTGGCGAGTAGATATTTACATCGTATATGCGGCTAATATCAAAACGATCTTCGGGCGCACCTCTTATAATAATGGGGATGAGATCGTCACCCTCACGAAATTCAGATACAACAATACCTGAGAAAAAAGTCTCGAGTGATCGAGCAATATCCGCTGAAGTTAAGCCGGCTCGTTTTGCTCTTGCTTGGTCGATCTGAATATCTAACTGCGTTACTTTATTTTCCCAATCATTTTTGATTTCAACAGTCCCCTCCAGTTTTCTAAAAATCTCTTGTATTTCAAGCGCAGTCTCATAGATATATTCTTTATCAGGTCCAATAACCTGAACGTCAATTTTATTGGAGTCGCTTGGCCCAAGAAACATTTTTGTAACCCGAGCATTTACTTGAGGAAAATGCGTCAAGAAGTCTTCGCGTAAGTTAGCAATAGTGTCGTCTTGATATCGTCGGTCGGTGAGGTTTAGCATGATAAATGACTTACCCGCCTCGGGTGTGATAGGCGTGAGTGATAAAACGAAACGCGGACCGCCAAAACCCCCATAAGCCGCGTAATTTTCTACATGCGGATAGCGCTTTTTGTCATTCAATTTTACAAAGACATCCTCCAATACGGCTTCCGTTTCTCGCATAGACGCTCCCGCCGGTAAGTCAATGTAGGCTAGCACTTGCGCTCGATCTGAATCGGGGAAAAACTTTACCGGCACAATACTCATAGCTGCGCCAGCGCCAATAAATAGCAATATTGCTAAGGCTAGCGTGAAGAGTCTAAATCGCAACACAAAGTGCAATATTACCTCGTAGAGAGGATTAATAAGGTCAAAGAAATTAGCGACTTTTTGGTGAATACCAGACTCCTTCTTTTTCTCACCATCTTTAATGAATAAGTAACATAAAAAGGGAGTGACCATTAAGGACAATATCCAAGAGGTGAAAAGGGAATAGATAATGACAATTGATACTGAGCGCGTGTATTCCCCTGAGTCGCTTTCCGCAAGCATCAATGGTAAGAAAACTAACATGGTCGTTGCTGATGATGTTAGTAAGGGAATGGCTAAGGTTTTTCCTATACTCGATACAATATCTCGACGCTTCTCGCCATTCTCCAAGCGCTTCTTGAAGTCTTCAGCAACGACAATGCCGTTATCAACGAGCAAACCCAGTGAAATAATTAGCGTTGCTAAACTCATACGTTCCAGAGCCATACCGGTAAAATTCAGTATTGCTAACACTATTAACACTACCGCAGGTACGATTGCCCCAACGATGATGCCTATTCGGAAGCCCAAAAATAGAATCACCACGCCGAGTACGATTGCCAGTGTTTGGATAACGCTAATTGACACTCCATCGACAGCGGCATTAACTTGATCTGCCTGACGAGTAATTACATTCAAAGATATACCGGCAGGCATCTGTTGTTCGAGTTGAGCTATCATCGCTTCTAAACGAGGAGAATATTCAGTGACACTGAAGCGGTTATTTTTTGCGATCGCTAATACTATGGCTCTTTCGCCATTGAAGTATGCCGTCTGAAATGCGGGCTCCTGAGTACTCCGGTATACTCTAGCCAGATCCCCCAAATGTATAGTTGTATTCACATTCGGTAAGGTAAAAATAACTTCTCGTATTGATTGGATATCTCTGAAATCACCGCTTGGAATAATACTAAAACTTTTACCATCGAGATTAACAGTGCCTCCAGAACGCAGCACGTTTTGTTGTTGAAGAGTAGAAATAAGTTGATCAGGAGAAAGGCCTAGTTGTGCCGCTTTTACGTCGGATATTTCTATCACGATGTTTTCTTGCTGGGCACCTAAAATGTCAACTGATTGCGTGCCTTCAACGGTGTACATCATGTCTCGCGCATGTTGAGCCATATCAAACATGTCACCCATGGATATTCCCTTATCAGCCTGCAGGGCAACAGTTAAAATGGCGACGTCGCCGAAGTTATCATTAATAATATGAGCTTGTGTACCGTCTGGCAGTTGGTTTTGCACTTTATCTAATTCGTTTCGTACTTTGTCCCAAATCTGGTCTAGGTCGAAATAGCGGTCATATAAATCAACATAAACTACTGATGTACCTTGGGTTGATATTGAACGAATTTCTTCTACTTCATCAACATTGCGCACTGCCTCTTCAACAGTTTTGGTAACTAAGAGTTCAATTTTCTCAGCTGACATTCCCGGGAAGTTAGTAGTAATAACCGCCTCTCGAATTTTTATCGAGGGATCTTCTTGTGCGGGTAGAGTGAAATAACTGACTACGCCAAATATCATTAGTGAGATAACCGCAGTCATTAATACGCGATTATATTTCAAGCCAATATTGGAAAGATTCATACTTGTGTCTTCCTATTGGTTATAAATACGAGTTTCGGTTTCAACGATCGACACGGCTTGGCCGTTGCGAAGAAAATTGAGTCCAGTTCGAACAATGATATTATTGCTTTCTGGACTATGTTCATCTAACAACTTCACAATGGCACTATCAGCTTTTAATTCTAAAATCTCGATATCAACGCGACGAACACGATGTTCTTGGTCGGCACTCGAATCATTTTCTGCCGCTGGTGTTGATTCAACAACGTAAATATAAGGGCTGTTCTTGTCGGTGGTGAAAGCGCTAAAAGGCACTTCGTATAATCCGTCAATATCAAAATCTGACTTTACCTGAAGTATTACTTCCGCCGACATCCCTGGATATAAGCCATCATAGTTATCATTGAGTGTAATGGTAATTGGAAAGGCATTTGCCACTGTTGCTCTTGCACCAATTTCTGTGAGTGTCGCGGGTAAACGCCTCTTAGCATTAATGGCTAGAACAATGACATCGACTGGGTCGAACAAAGTGACTTTTGAAATTAGGCCTTCAGGCAAAGCAGAAGCCACTTCAAGCTTTGCGTTGCCTTGAATATTGAGTATTGGCGCCCCTGGAGAAACTTGTTGTGATGGTTCGGCAAAACGCGCTGACACTCTGCCATCGTAAGGAGCAATTAGGCGGGTATCAGATAGGTTTTCCTGTGCCAGAGAAAGAGCACTTTGCGCCACATCAACGCGCTGTTGGGCAATATCAAAAGCTGCCTTTGCGTTATCAAGTGCCGCCTGCGACACCAAGCCTTGCTCTCTGAGTGTAACATTGCGATTGTAGGTTTGCTCTGCATCAATGAAAGCGGCATTTGCTTCGCCTAAGTTACTTCTGCTTTGCGCGACGCTTAGTTCGTAAACGGCAGTATCAAGCTCAGCTAAAACATCTCCTTTTTCAAAGGACTGACCTAAATCAACATGCATTTTATTGATGACACCACTTAACTCAAAGCTAACAGCAACCGCATCTGCGGCTTGGATTGAGCCGGTTAAATGACGTTTCCTGCCTTCTGCAGCAGGAATCAATGTTGTGGTCCATACTTTCTTGGCATTTTGCTCAATGCCACTTTTGTCATGAGCCATTTCGCTTCTATCGTCGCTGCAAGACAAGAGTGCTAAACAGGCTGTAAGTATAAAGACAGGGTAAAAAGCAGAGGTTCGTATTGCCGAAGCGAAGCGCATGTTGTAATACCTATATGAGTAACAAATCATAAGACTAGTCAAAACTAATAGCCCTTATTCAATGCTTTAAATGGATTATTCAGTTAAATAAAACGATAGATTAAAAGTGTACTGTACGGTACAGTACCATTATGGTTTAAGAATGTCAGCCATTAGTTGTGAATATTTTTAATCATGATAGATTGCACGGTAGTTGTGTCCGACACCGTTTTTCACGAAAGCTAGCGTTATTATTAGTTGGGCTAGGTGTTGTGTCCGACACAAGCAGTAAAGAAAAGTAGCAGCTGTAAAGAGAAGGTTTATGATATGAGTAGCATCAATGAGTAGTCGAAATGCTGAAAGTCGCATATTGGCGGCAGCGAGAGCGTTGTTCTTCGAGCATGGCGTACCAGCCGTAACAACTGATATGTTGGCGAAGGCTGCGCAAACCTCAAAAATGACCCTGTACAAGTATTTTCCGAGTAAAGAAGAATTGTTAGAAGCCGTAGTCGCTAAAGAAGTTGCACGAATTTATGAGCCGACCCAGGTTGATATTCATTCTAAGGATGATTTTGTGAAGGTTATTCATTCTTTCTGTACTAATCTGCTTAAGATCATTTTTGATCCTCAGATCGTGCGTTTTGACCAGCTCATGATTAGTCAAGCCCTCACCAATAGCGACATGTCGAAAGCCCATTTCAGTCGCTGCTATGAGCCAACGATTGAAGAGCTAGCAAGACTGATTAATTTAGGTAAAGAAAGGGGCTATTTGGAATCAGTGCAATCTTCAAAAATATTAGCCGATATCGTGATTTCGGCAATCTCTGGTGTGACTTACACTAAAGGTTTGCTAGGCTTTGACATACAAAAAACCAAAATCAAAAAACACGTTTCAAGCGTGTTGTCTGCGATCTTTAACTTTTAGCTTTGCTCAATCGCGAATGCGTCTCTCGCGATAACAAATAACAGGCTTTGACTAGATCCTTGTTTTATCTGCAAGTGCGAATGCAACATTTAGGTGATAGTAGGCTGACTCACCAATAAAGTGCGGGTAGACTTCGCTGCTTCCTTGCCAGAGGATCGCATTGTGGTCAAAATCTAAAAACACTGGTTCGCCCTCGTTCAACGCAAGGAAGTCTTTATCTTGGAGCATAGGGTGGATCATTGCGCATTTATGGCCATCTTCATCAAGCGGATAAGAGACCTCTTCGGTGAGCCTGAACGCATCTACCGGTGTTAACTCACTCAGCAATCGTAAAGCGTCTTCGTCACCATTAAGATGTTGATTCCAAGCTTGGCAGAAGGCTAAAATTGCTCTCGTCATGGTTTCGGTCTGAAGGTAGGCCGCGGGGCGAAGCACCCCTTGTGGTTGTGGACCGACTTCAATCATCACGCCACGTTTACCCACCGTGCACAAGTAAGCATGGTCTGCGAAAGGCTTTTCATCTTCAATTAAAATCACTGCTTCTGGCATTTGTGCTTTGACAAAACGCGCCATTGCGCTATTAAAGTCGTCTAATTCTAAAATAATCAGGGTTGGACCCATGTTGCTCGTTGTGTTGTGCACATCAATCACTAAGTCGGTTCGAGATTCATGTTTGGGGCCATAGCGATGGTTAAACTCAATTGCTAGTTGGTGTTCAAGGTTTTCACCGCTTAGCACACTGAGCTTTTCCTGACTGAATTGACGGTTAAGATCTTCTTCTACAAAGCGAGCGCGCTTTTCTATCGCTAACTCATTCACAAGGCAAGTTTCGAGGCTAAAGTTTGCGTTATCACCGAGTATTGAGTGTAGTTTATGAGCTTTATTTCTTTGTATTTTACGTACAAACTCAATACCTGAAAGTTCATTGCCATGAGTTCCTGCTGCCAATAAAACGCTAGCAATAGGTTTTTCAGTTGATTGAGCATCGTTTGCTTGCTCGAACGAAGAACTTGTCACTACTATTCCTTAAAGAAGTCTTTTTCTTGATCAGCCAACATCGCTTCGATTTGCTCTATATCGATATCAGGGGCAATACCGGGCAATTCCATTTCAGAATCTTTATTAGCCCCGCTGGGTATTGCGTTTTCTTCATTTGCCCATTGACCCAAATCAATCAATTGACAACGTTTGCAGCAGAAGGGGCGGAATTCACTCTCAGGTATCCATTCAACTTTTTTCTTACATGTGGGGCAGTTTACGTTCATTACTTTTTCATCTTTCGCTTATATTTTGTACAAATAACTCTAGACATTTAGCAGCAAGCTATTTCAAATTCTATTGGGCCTGTGAGGCTCTCGCTGCCATCTTCAGTCGAAATAAGATTCATAAAACGGATGCCATAGCGATATTTGTTACCGCTAAGCACGGGATAATAGCCTTCGGTGTTCGCACAGCGAACGCGTATCAAGTCAATTTTTTCAGTAACAACACCTTGGTAAAAAGCGTTGTTTGCGATCACTTTCTCGTATTTGCTGCGTTCACGAAGAAACTGCAGTAATAAGTAGATGTTTTCGCGCACTAAATTCAATTGCTCAACCCACAATTTAATATCTTTTTCCCGGACGTCTTTGTGCTGTTTCATCCAGCAAAACAAATGCGGCAGGTCAAAGCTAGTGGCACCGCCTGGTATTGAAAAGCGCTGGCGGATACTCGATAGGAAACGATCCTCTTTGAGACTCGAGCCGAGCTTATTTGTTCGTTTTAAGTCATGAAGTAATTTGTGCAGCTTTTGTAGGGTTGCATCGAGTGCAGCAGAGTCAATGTTTGGATGCTGAGACCAATGCACCAAATTTTTTTCATGAACGTCAATGTCGCGAATAAAATCTGTCCGGATATCTAGCCGTTCGAGAAGGTCGAGAATAGTAAAGAGCAGGTCGAAAAACTGAATACTTCCGAATTCATTATCGAACTCAGCGCTGTGTTCAAGTTGCTTGAATAGTTGCTCCAATCGCAAATAATTTCTCACTTTTTCACAAAGCGGGAATTCGTAAACTGCGACTGGCATTCAGTGCTCCTTGTTTTTTAGCTATTAATTTAAGAGTCTACAGGTTTTCGATGCATATGTTTAGTGCTTGTTTTAGCTGGAGCGCTAGAAAGGAGCAAAGAACGCGAGAAATTGATATTATTTCAACTAAAACAATGTAGATGTTGCCAAAGCGCGACGATATTCGAAGCACGGTGAAGCATGTAATTTATTGGCTTTGTCGTAAATAAAAATGGTGCAGTTTTTCGGTTTGAGCATGCAAATATGAAATGTCTTTCGTGTTTCTAATCAAGTCGTCAGCTTTTTCTATGCGTGTTTGTCTGCTGGCTTGTGCGGCCATGATTGATTTTATGGTGCTAATTGAACTGCCATCTCTATTAAGCGCTCTTTTTAACTGAGTATCTTCGTCAATATCAACCACTAGGGTGCGATTCACCATGGTGTTAAGGCCGTTCTCTATTAAAAGAGGAACACTTAAAATGCAATAGGGCGACTGTGCTTGTTGTGTTTGTTGCAACATTTCATTGCGTATCAAGGGATGAAGAAGAGCATTTAGCCACTGTTTATCTCCTTCATCTGAGAATACTTTAGCACGGAGCTTGGCTCTATCAAGAAAGCCATCGCTGCATAACATAGTACTTCCGAATCGACCGACAATGGCCTCGAAACCCTCAGTGCTTGGCTCTACAACTTCTCGCGCAATGATATCGGCATCAATTACATCAATGCCCAAGTGTATAAAGTGGTCGCTCACAGTGGTCTTGCCAGACGCTATTCCACCGGTAAGCCCTACTATGTAAGTGCTCATAAGGTTGATAAATACCATGAGGCGATTGCATCGCCGTATAACATGCTTAGCCAACCTGCCGCGGCTAGATAAGGGCCGAAGGGAATGGCAAGAGTGCTATCCTTGCGCTGCACTAACATCAAGCTTATACCCACGATGGCCCCGACGATAGATGATAACAATATAACAATAGGCAAGTGTTGCCATCCAACCCATGCACCCAAGGCAGCGAGCAGTTTGAAATCGCCATATCCCATACCTTCTTTGCCCGTGAGCAGCTTAAAAGCCCAATAAACAGACCACAAACTTAAGTAACCGAGCATAGCGCCAATGATTGAATCAGTTGGGCTTATGGTGCCGTCAAAGCAGCTTACGCCTAAACCAAGCCATAGCATGAGCAGGGTAAGAGAGTCAGGCAACAACATCTTATCAAGATCGATGAAAGTCATCGCAATCAGTAACCACGTCGCGAAAATAAAGGCCACTCCTGTGATACCAAAACCTAATTGATAAGCAACGACCATTGAAAGAAGTGCGGTTAAAAGTTCTACAGCAGGATAACGAGCTGAAATAGGACCTTTACAACTACTGCATTTACCGCCCAATGCTAACCAAGAAAAAATAGGTATGTTCTCCCAGGCTCGTATTTTATGTTTGCACTTTGGGCAAGTGGAGTCTGGCTTAATTAGATTAAAGCTTGCTTGGGCTTCTGGCTCTTTGTCTGGTTTTTGCGAAAGCTCGATATCACGTTGCCATTCACGTTCCATCATAATAGGCAATCGATGAATGACGACATTAAGAAAGCTCCCTACCAATAAGCTAACTATCCCGGTTGCTATGATAAAAGCCACAGGATAATCAGTAATGAGTTGAATGATGGCGGTGTTTTCCATGCTTTTGTCCAGTTTTTATTTGATTGCACTTGTTAGTTAACAACGATGTGTTGCGTAAAGTCAAAGTAGCATGAGGAGCAAAAAAAACCAGCCTTTGGCTGGTTTTCCTAGTTGGTAAAGCTTATACAACATTACCCATTTCGAATATTGGTAAATACATCGCTATAATCAGACCACCGATAACAACGCCAAGTACCGCCATAATCATAGGCTCAAGCAAGCTTGTTAAGCCATCAACCATATCGTCTACCTCAGCTTCATAGATTGTAGCTATTTTATCGAGCATAGAATCAACCGAGCCCGATTCTTCACCGATAGCTATCATTTGCGTAACCATCGCAGGGAAGATGTCTGTCGCTCGCATAGCAACATTCATTTGCAGGCCGCCAGCGACCTCTTTCTTCACAAAAAGAATGCCATCCCGAAATACTGCGTTGCCTGATGCGCCCGCAGCTGAATCTAGTGCACCAATGAGCGGAACACCTGCTGCAAAGGTGGTAGACAAGGTACGGGTAAATCGCGCTACTGACGCTTTTTTGAGAATTTCACCGATGACCGGTATTTTTAAGGTGAATTTATCTACTTTGTCACGTAAATCAATCGATTTAGCATGTGCTTTTTTAAACGCTATCGCTCCAATAATGAGTCCAACGGCTAAGAACGGTCCATAATCGCGCATCATATTTGAAATCCCGATTACAAACTGAGTAAAGGCTGGGAGTTCGGCGCCAAAGCCATTAAAAATTTCTTCAAACTGAGGAACAACGAAGATTAAGAGAATTGATGTCACAATAGCTGCAACAACAATTACCGCGATGGGATAGAACATCGCCTTTTTAATTTTAGACTTGAGTGCTTCTGCTTTCTCTTTATAAAGTGCAATTCGATCGTATATTGTCTCTAGTGCGCCTGATTGTTCGCCTGTTTGTACTAAATCACAGTAGAGGTCATCAAATTTATCGGGGTGTTTTCTTAATGCAGTGGATAATGGGTTACCGGACTTCACTTCATTGCCGATTTCACTGAGTAATACGCGCATGGAAGGATTCGTGTGACCTTGCCCGATCATGTCAATACTTTGAATGAGTGTTACGCCAGCACCAAGCATCGTTGCTAGTTGACGTGATAATACCGCTATATCCTGTGCGGTAATTTTTTGCTTACCGCTAAACAAAGGTTTAGCTAGTTTCTTTACTTTAGTTGCCGAAACACCTTGGCGACGGAGAAGGTTTTTCGCCTCTTGTATTGAGGCAGCGGTAATTTCCCCCTTCCCTGGTCTGCCAGTTTTGGTAGTGCCAACCCAAGTAAATGTCTCTGCTGTTTTCGCCATGGTAATCTCTTTCTATTAATTTTGAGACTAAAAAGCCCAGGCAAGCTGGGCTTTTTACATTATAGTATCACTCTAATTAGCAAAGTGTTGCTGGATCACATACCGCAGACCAAGTAACTGTAGTACCTGTGTATGCAGGAGTTAGCGTGTATGTTGCTGCGCCGCCGCCAGGCTTAACGATGCCAGATGAAGCAGAAGCAGTAGAAGTGATAACGCCAGCAGCAGTAGTAAGTAGAGTAGTGTCTGCTGGAATACCTCTAGTACCGCCGTCACAGCCAGTTAGTGTATTGTTTATCTGAGCACAAACTTCAACAGCAGATTTAGCTGCTGCAGTTGCGTTAGTAACTTCAGTAAACTTCGCTTTTTCAGTATAACCTTGGTAAGCAGGTAAAGCGATAGCTGCAAGAATACCGATGATTGCTACAACGATCATTAGTTCGATTAGTGTAAAGCCTTTTTGAGCTGAATTTTTCATTTTATATCTCCGAGCGTGGTCAACGCGTTTTTAATATTTGATTTTTGATTAGTTAAAAAGGTAAGTCTGGTAATTGCTTACCTCCTTAACCTCGAAACTGAGTATAAGACCTGATATTCAAATGTGAAGTATGCTGTCGCATACCCAAGTCTCTGAAACAACACCGGCGTTTATACTTTCGTTACTTCGTGTCTGGCGAAGAGCGGCGTTCCTGCAATGAAACTAGCGATAAATCTATTGCAGATACATGTTTCGTTAATGCACCTGAAGAGATGTAGTCTATTCCCGTTGCTGCCAATTCCTGCAATCTTGCAAGAGTGATATTGCCAGACACTTCTATTTTACACTTTCCGTCAGTGATTGCGACTGCTTCTTTTACTAGTTTTGTAGAAAAATTATCTAACATAATAGTATTGACATTACAGTTTAATGCTTGACGCAGTTCATCCAAAGTCTCTACTTCCACCTCTATAGCTGCATTTGGCTGCAATTTTCTTGCCTTGGTGACTGCGTTTTTAATTCCTCCACATGCTTCTATATGGTTTTCTTTTATAAGGTAAGCGTCGTACAAACCCATTCTATGATTTTGTCCGCCTGCGCATGCAACTGCATACTTTTGTGCTTGACGCATCCCCGGAAGCGTCTTTCGAGTATCTAGCAGTTTAGTTTTGCTACCCGTTAAATAACTAGCATATTTTGCTGTGACCGTGGCTGTGCCGCTGAGGGTTTGCAAAAAATTCAAGGCGCAGCGTTCAGCTGTTAAGATTGATCGTGCGTTTCCATGAATGGTCACCAAACATTGCTTTGCGCCAACATGATCGCCATCCTTGCATTGCCAGTGCAACTCGACGCTGCTGTCAACCTGTTGAAATACTTCATTCACCCACTCTACACCGCAAATCACAGCTGCTTCTCGCGTTATAATTTGAGCATGCATCACTTCATCTTCATTGATTAACATGGCGGTAATATCAAGTTCGCGTTGAGAAATGGCTAACGTTTCTGCTTGAGGCTGGCTAGAGCTAGGCACAAAATCAAAGCCTAAGTCTTCGGCAAGTGCTTGGTTGACTTGATAGGGGATATTCAGTTTGTATTCTGATATGAGTGACATATTTATTACTTATATAATGAGTACGATTGCTTTTAGGAGTGGCCAGAATATTACTTGTTTATCGAGCACAATGAAACGGTGAATATTACTATGTGTTTGCTTTGCTGAGGTAAACTGTCATTTAATTATGCCAATACTTTGTACACTACTGCTATACTTAAACGGAAAGCTGTCTACATAATTTACGTATCAAGGAAAAAGCAACACATGACGCTTATTTCACTATTAATAGTTATGGCATTGGAGAGAGTCACTTCTAAAGCGCCCGAATGGCATATACACGCTTTAGTAGGTCGCTACATTCAGTTTTTGCAAGCTAGAAAGTGGTTTAATGAAACTGCATCAACACTTTCATTGGTGCTCATTTCTTTATTACCGGCTTTATCACTTTACTTAATCGATTATCTTATCGATAACGGATTGTTTACTTTCGTACTCCAACTGATTACTTTGTGGGTCTGTTTGGGCTGCCCGATCACCAGGAAGAATTACAAACGTTATTTAGAAGCAGCAAATCGCAAAGACTTTGAAGCATGCTCACTGCATAGCCTTGCTTTTGGCAATACGAACGGCGATTTATCTAAAGTTGGGCAACAACTGGTTTTTGTTAATTATCGTCAATATGCAGCTGTCATTGTTGCTTTTATTTGTTTTGGTGTCGCAGGCGTTGTCTTTTATAGTATCGCAAAAGAGTTGCAGATATTTTCTCATAAGATGTCTGCCTGTGGCGGCGATCCAAATGAAGTCGATGAAGAAGTGATTGGTGAATGTGAAAAGGCCAACGCTGAGCTAGCCATTGATAAAATAATGCATGCCATTGATTGGCTTCCTGTCCGCATCACGGGTCTTGGCTTCTTAATCGTAGGACATTTTTCCAGAGCACTGACGATTTGGCTCCCATCACTTTTTGATCTGAAAACTTCTAGTAAAGAGACATTAGTTTCTGTTGCGGTTGCGGCTGAAGAGGTAGAGCCAAACAAGCAAAATTATGTCGACGAGCCCTGTATGTTAGTCAGATTGGTTAAGCGAAATGTGATGTTTATGTTAGTAGGCGTGTCGATACTTACAATGGTCGGAGCAGTTGCCTAACACTCAGTCTTGGTTAATATTTAATCTAAATGAAATGAGCAAAAGTTGTTTAATTACAATGACTTTTGCTTTTTTTATGCCTCAAGCTAAGTTACTTGTATTTGTTAATAGCCAGTGAAAATACAGTTAATGCCTTCCTTTATTAGCGCTAACGCTTGTTCGTGAAGCAAAAGTTAATTACACTTACTTGGTTAATTGGTATTACCATTGTGTTTTGCTAGCTTATAAAGAAGTACAATTTACTATTTCTTGTTGAGCTATAAGCATCTAGTGAATTTCTTTTTTAAAGCGGCTATGGCGACGATTTGAACTCAAGCATAAAACAACAGAAATTATCAGACGTGATTACTGAACGGCTCGAGTCGATGATACTTGATGGTACGCTAGTGTCAGGCGAGAAGTTATTGCCTGAACGTTTACTCGCCGAAAAATTTGAGGTATCCCGCCCTTCATTGCGAGAAGCCATTCAAAACCTACAGGCTAAAGGGCTTATTGAACGCAAGCAAGGTGGTGGTACGTTTATTAGTCAAAACTTAAGCGCCAAAATGACCGATCCCTTACTAGCCTTGGTAGCTAGCCGCCCAGAAACCCAATTTGATTTGTTAGAGTTTCGTCATGCCTTAGAGGGAATGGCAGCATACTATGCTGCACTTCGTGGTCAACATGAAGACTATATTGCGTTGAAAGATGCGCTCACGAATTTACCTGAAGCTTCTGCTAATGTTGAACAAGAAGCCACCGCCTTGGTAGATTTTTATCTAATAATGGCAAAAGCATCACATAATATGGTGCTATTACACGTCATGCGAAGTATGAAAAACATGTTGCATGAAAACATTCTTCGTAACTTAGAAATGCTTCGGGATGGAGCGAAGGTAGAAACTGACATCAGAGAGCAGCGCAGTGCAATAGTCAATGCAATCTGTGACCAAGATCCGGAGGCTGCGAGAAAAGCCAGTAATGAACATTTAGGTTTCGTTGAAAGTACTCTATTAGGGATTAATCAGCGAGACATTAAGCTTCAACGCGCCATGCGCAGAATTGAAGTGAAACAAAACAAAAACATCGCATCATGAGTGCGGTGTTTTTCGATTTAAGTAAGTAAAAGTAACACCATAGTTAACACGCAACAGTCTTCATATCATGGAGCTGTTAACAGTAAAACATAGAATAGGAAAGCACCATGACCGATGTGATGCATCCAGATGTGGATCCAACAGAAACGCAAGAATGGTTAGACGCACTTGAAGCAGTATTAGAAGAAGAGGGCGTTGATCGCGCTCATTATTTACTCGAGTCGCTTATTGAAAAAGCACGCCGTAGCGGGGCACATTTGCCATACGATGCTACTACAGCCTACATCAATACTATCCCTGCTGGCCAAGAGCCAACCATGCCTGGTGATCAAACGATCGAAACCAAGATCCGTAACGCGATCCGCTGGAATGCAATGATGATGGTGCTTCGCGGTTCCAAGAAAGACCTTGAACTAGGCGGCCACATATCAAGCTTCGCTTCATCAGCAATGTTGTACGACGTAGGTTTCAACCATTTCTTCCGTGCGCCTAACGATAAAGACGGTGGCGATTACTTGTTCGTACAAGGTCACGTCTCGCCGGGCATTTATTCTCGTGCATTTATTGAAGGTCGCTTGTCGGCAGGTCAACTGGATATGTTCAGGCAAGAAGTCAGCGGCGAAGGTCTATCTTCTTATCCTCACCCGAAATTGATGCCAGACTTTTGGCAATTTCCAACAGTGTCTATGGGCCTTGGCCCAATGCAAGCGATTTACCTTGCACGTTTCTTAAAATACCTCACTAACCGTGGTTTGAAAGACTGTTCAGAACAACGTGTATGGTGTTTCATGGGTGATGGTGAAGTTGATGAGCCAGAATCATTAGGCGCGATTGGCTTAGCTTCTCGCGAAGGTCTCGATAACCTAACTTTTGTGATTAACTGTAATCTACAGCGCCTAGATGGCCCAGTTCGTGGTAATGGTAAAATTATTCAAGAACTTGAGGGCACTTTCCGTGGTGCTGGTTGGGAAGTATTTAAAGTGATATGGGGGCGTTATTGGGATCCATTATTAGCCCGCGATACTTCTGGTAAATTGCTCGACGTAATGAACGAAACCGTTGATGGTGAATATCAGAACTATAAGTCAAAGGGTGGTGCTTACACTCGTGAAAACTTCTTCGGCAAATACCCTGAGTTGAAAGAGATGGTTGCGAATATGTCAGATGATGATATCTGGCGTTTGAATCGAGGCGGTCACGACCCAGTAAAAGTATATGCAGCATACAAGCGCGCTACTGAAACCGTAGGTCGTCCGCAGGTTATCCTTGCCAAAACCGTGAAAGGTTATGGTATGGGTGATGCCGGCGAGGGTAAAAACATTGCGCATAATGTGAAGAAGATGGATATCGAAGCTGTTAAGCATTATCGCAATCGCTTCAATATACCCGTGTCGGATGACGACATTGGCGAGTTACCTTACTTCAAATTTGAAGATGACAGCCCTGAAATGAAGTATCTTCGCGAAAAGCGTGAAGCCTTGCACGGTTACATGCCTGTTCGTTTAAGCAAAAGTAATCATGACTTACCAGCGCCGCCACTAAAATCTTTTGAAGCAATCACGAAAGGTTCAGGTGAGCGTGAAATTTCGACAACGATGGCTTTTGTACGAGTACTCACCGTACTCTTAAAAGACAAGCAAATGGGCAAAAATGTCGTGCCTATTATTCCTGATGAAGCCCGTACTTTTGGTATGGAAGGCTTATTCCGTCAAGTGGGTATCTATTCAAACTCAGGACAGAAATACATTCCGCAAGATAAAGACCAAGTTGCTTATTATCGAGAAGATAAAAAGGGGCAAGTACTGCAGGAAGGTATCAATGAGTTGGGTGCTATGTCGTCCTTTGTGGCTGCCGGTACATCCTACTCTACCAACGATCTGCCTATGCTTCCTGTGTATATTTACTACTCCATGTTCGGCTTCCAACGTGTCGGCGATATGGCTTGGGCCGCGGGCGATAGTCAGTGTCGTGGTTTCTTAGTAGGCGGCACAGCTGGCAGAACAACGCTTAATGGTGAAGGATTGCAGCATCAAGATGGTCATTCTCATGTTCAGGCAGGCTTAATTCCAAACTGTGTGAGTTATGACCCAACTTACGGTTATGAAGTTGCGGTTATTACTCAAGACGGCACACGCCGTATGTTAGAAGAACAAGAAAACGTGTTCTACTACCTCACAGTAATGAACGAGAACTACGTTCAGCCCGAAATGCCGAAAGGCAGCGAAGAAGGCATCATCAAAGGTATTTATAAATTAGACACCGTAGGTGACAAGTCTGCTAAGTTGAAAGCAAAGCTACTTGGGTCAGGCACTATTTTGGTTCAAGTTCGCGAAGCGGCCAAATTACTGGCTGAGAAGTTTGGCGTGCAGTCTGAAGTTTACAGTGTGACTTCGTTTAACGAGCTTACCCGAGACGGTATTGATTGTGAGCGCTGGAATATGCGTAACATCGATAAGAAGGCTAGAGTGCCTTATATTACACAAGTGTTAAGTGAAGGTAATGATGGCCCAACGATAGCCGCAACAGACTATATCAAAGCCTATAGCGACCAAGCCCGTTCATTTGTTCCGGGTGCTTATCGCGTATTGGGCACCGATGGCTATGGCCGTTCTGATTCTCGAGAGAATTTGCGTCGTCACTTTGAAGTAGATGCTAACAGTGTTGCTTATGCCGCCTTATACGAATTGTACTTAGCAGGTGACTTCGATAAGAAAGCACTGAAAGAGGCAATGAAAGAACTCGCGATTGACCCAGATAAAATCAATCCGCTTTACGCATAATAGGGAGAATGACATTGGCAAATTTAGTAGACATAATCGTTCCTGATGTAGGCGAAGATGAAGTTGAAGTTATTGAGCTTTGCGTTGAAGTCGGCGAGTCGGTTGATGCCGAAGCATCCATAGTGACAGTCGAAAGTGACAAGGCCAGTATGGACATTCCTTGCGTTGATGCGGGTGTAATAAAATCGCTTAGCGTGAAAGTTGGCGACAAGATAAAGCAAGGTGATGTGTTAGGCCAGATGGAGTCAGGTAGTGCTGCTGAAACTGATGAACCTGCACAAGAAGCTGCTCCAGAACCAGCGCAAAGTAGCGCCGAGGCTGCACCCGTAAAAGAAGAGTCGACGGCTGCACCTGCTGCCCAAGAAACACAACAAGCACCTAGCGCGAGTAAAACCATTGAGGTGTTTGTACCTGACATTGGTGATGCTAGTGACGTAGAGATTATTGAGGTGCTTGTGGCCGAAGGTGACAGCGTTGAGCCAGAAGATGGCTTGATTACGCTTGAAACCGATAAAGCCACTATGGATGTACCCGCTCCAGAAGCTGGTAAGATAGTGAGTTTGGCTGTGAAGCTTGGCGACAAGGTATCTGAAGGTTCGCTTGTATTAAGCCTAGAAATTGCTGGAAGTGACACTGCTTCTTCTGAACCTGCGCCGGCACCAACTCCTGCTGCGCCTGAGCCTGCAAGCGCAGCGTCAAGTGAAAAAAGTGCACCTGCACCAGTCGCGCAGAAAGCCCCGCCTGTGCCACATCATCCGTCGGCGGGTGATAAAGGCAAGACGGGTAAAGTACACGCTTCTCCTTCTGTTCGACGATTGGCGCGCGAGTTTGGTGTTGATCTTACTTTAGTGCAAGGCAGTGGTCGCAAGAACCGCGTTCAAAAGGAAGATGTACAATCATACGTGAAGTATGAATTATCACGCCCTAAAATGAACCCAGGTAGTTCTGCTGGCACCGGCAGCACCGGTGGTGGTTTGCAAGTGTTAGCACAACCTAATGTTGATTTTGCCAAGTTTGGTGAAGTGGAAGAAGTGCCACTTACGCGTATTCAAAAACTATCAGGCCCTAATCTGCATCGTAACTGGGTAACGATTCCTCATGTTACTCAATTTGACGAAGCCGATATCACCGAGCTTGAAGCGTTCCGCAAAGAGCAAAATGTACTTGCTGAAAAGCGCAAACTTGGCGTGAAAATCACTCCGCTAGTGTTCATGATGAAGGCTGTTGCAGATGCATTAAAAGCATACCCTGCCTTTAATAGTAGTTTATCAGCAGACGGCGAGTCTTTGGTAATGAAAAAGTACTACCATATTGGCATTGCAGTCGACACTCCCAATGGTTTAGTTGTGCCAGTGGTGAGAGATGTTGATCAAAAAGGCATTATGGAAATCTCTCGAGAATTGATGGAAATAAGCGCGAAGGCCAGAGATGGAAAACTTAAATCTGCCGATATGCAAGGTAGTTGTTTCACAATATCTAGCCTAGGTGGTATTGGTGGAACCGCATTCACACCAATTGTAAATGCACCTGATGTTGCTATTTTAGGCGTTTCTAAGTCGGAAATGAAACCAAAGTGGAATGGCAAAGACTTTGAGCCACGCCTCATGTTGCCACTATCCTTGTCTTACGACCATAGAGTGATTGACGGAGCGCTTGCCGCTCGTTTTGCTGTGCATGTAAGTGGTGCATTAGCCGATCTACGTCGTATTTTATTGTAATAAATAATGAAAAGGGTTGCGCAACCAGCCCTTTTACAGAAGAAATTTTGCTGTTTACGTCGCTAATCGGTAAGATCCGGGCGTAGCATGCACTTAACCATATAATTTTGAGGTCAGAATGAGCGAAATAAAAACTCAGTTGGTCGTACTAGGCGCAGGTCCTGGTGGATATTCAGCAGCTTTCCGTGCTGCGGATTTAGGTATTGATACCGTTATTGTCGATGTACGCGAAACACTTGGTGGCGTATGTTTGAACGTAGGCTGTATTCCTTCGAAAGCTTTACTTCACGTTGCAAAAGTCATTCAAGAAGCGAAGCATTTATCGTCACATGGTGTCACTTTTGGTGAGCCAACATTTGATCTTGATAAAATTCGCGGTTGGAAAGACAGCGTAGTTAGCCAGCTTACTAAAGGCTTGGCCGGCATGTCAAAAATGCGCAAAGTTAAGCATGTGCAAGGCTATGGTAAATTTACAGGCCCCAACACGCTTGAAGTGGAAGGAAACGACGGTAAAACCACGATTACTTTTGATAACGCAATCATTGCTGCGGGTTCTGAACCTGTAAACTTGCCGTTCATCCCGGATGACGAGCGAGTGATTGATTCAACTGGTGCATTAGAAATGCGCGACATACCTGGCAAAATGCTTGTGCTAGGTGGTGGTATTATTGGCTTGGAAATGGGTACCGTATACCATGCGCTAGGTTCGCAAATTGACGTGGTTGAATTCCTTGACCAACTCATGCCAGCGGCAGACAAAGACATCGTGAAGATGTATATGAAAACCATCAAAAACAAATTTAACACCATGCTTGAGACAAAAGTAACGGGTGTTGAAGCAAAAGACGACGGCTTGTATGTCACCTTTGAAGGTAAACAAGCACCTGCAGAGCCTGTACGTTATGATCGCGTACTCGTTGCTGTTGGTCGTAAGCCAAATGGCTCTCTAGTTGCTGCTGAAAAAGCCGGTGTTACGGTAACAGATCGTGGTTTTATCGATGTCGACAAACAGATGCGTACGAATGTATCGAACATTTTTGCGATTGGTGACTTAGTTGGTCAGCCTATGCTTGCTCACAAAGCTGTGCATGAAGGTCATGTTGCTGCTGAAGTGATTGCCGGTAAGAAGCATTACTTCGATCCTAAATGTATCCCTTCAGTAGCTTACACCGAGCCAGAGGTCGCTTGGGTTGGTTTAACTGAGAAAGAAGCGAAAGAGCAAGGTGTGAACTATGAAGCTGCTACTTTCCCATGGGCTGCTTCAGGCCGCGCTATTGCATCGGCTGCTACTGATGGACTAACGAAAATGATTTTCGAAAAAGACACAGGGCGCGTTATTGGCGGTGCAATCATTGGTACAAACGCTGGTGAAATGCTTGGTGAAATCGGTTTAGCTATTGAAATGGGCGCTGATGCGGAAGATGTTGCATTGACTATTCACGCTCACCCAACACTTAATGAGTCTATTGGTTTAGCTGCTGAAATCTTTGAAGGTAGCATCACTGATATGCCAAACCCAAAAGCGAAGAAAAAATAACATAAAAAATATAAGGGCATAAGGTCGTTTACAGTGCCAATAGTTATGAAAGCCGATACTTTATGTGTCGGCTTTTTACGTATTTATGATGTCAAAACAAGAACTTTAGGGAAATAAGCTAAATAAATTAGCGCATAAGTCGTCTGAAAACACCTGTTTGTTAGTATAAATACTAGATTTTAAGTGTTAACAAACTTGGTTTTTACAAAAATTGCGAGTAAATTTAAAACACTTTAAAAACGCTTCAGAAATTTATCGAGATACAGTTCCTTCTTGAATATTGACTTATATGTAAACTAAAGAGAGCAGCTAACTGTTATGAGCGACATGCAACAACTAGAGTTTTTTGCTATTCCTAGCCCCTGCATCGGTGTATGTGAATCAGGGCCTAGAGGCTATTGCAAAGGTTGCTTTAGGAGTCGAGAAGAGCGTTTGCATTGGTTAAAAATAGATGATCAAACAAAGCGTATTATCGTTAAAGCCTGTAATCGTAGGAAGCAATCTTGGTCGAGAAAACAAGGCATTAGCCAAAGTGACTTTCATGGTGGTGAACAACAAGACCTCTTTTAAGGTATAGCTTCTTCTCAATAGGTATTATCAATACAACCTTACTACAATCTCAATCTTGTATACTCCGTTCATTATTTTTCACCATGAAGCACGCTGTGAGTGCAAACGAACTCGGAATCCACGAATCATGTCAATAAAGCCCCTCGTTAAATTTGCCTCTAAGTCGTTTACTCTGCCTGATACTTGTGTGAATTTACGCGCCGCTCTTGATGATCCGAAGAAAGACTTAACTGACATTGCACAACTCATTGCGGTTGACCCTTCGCTTAGCGCTAAAATATTGAAGCTTGCCAACAGCGCGCTATTTAGATTTCCTAGCCAAATTGAAACTGTGTCAAAAGCCCTCAATGTGATTGGAGGGGAAGCTGCCTATAATATATCTATTGCAGAAACCGCTAATATCGCGTTCAAAACTTTCAATACATCGGTGATGAATTTTTCTGAATATTGGAATAATGCGGTAATGTGTGGCGTTATTGCTAAAAGTATCGCTCAGCAAAAACAGTCCCGAGGTAGCGAGCGCTTTTTTGTATTAGGTATACTTCAAGGCTTGAGTGAATTGATCGTTGCGAGTAAACATGCTGACAAATACAAGTCATTCCAGAATGATTTGGAAGCAAAGGCACCGCTTGTTAAACAGAAGGATTATTTTGGTTTTACTTTTCCGCAGTGCAGTGGTCAAATTATCCAAGAATGGAAACTTCCCCAGAGCTTGGTGTTACCCCTGCAGAAACTCGCCCATCCGCCGTCAGAAAAACTTCAACTTGAAGAAAGTATTTTGTATGTTGCGATCGCAATGGCGATATGCGAGCAAAAAGACTATGAATTAGATGACCTTCCAGGTTTTAACAAACAAGCATTAGACACTGTTAGCTTGAGTGATGATGATTATGATATGATCCTAAATTATTCGCGTCTTGAGACTTCAAAGATTGCGAATTTGATTAATTCATAAACACCAAAATTATAAAAAGAGTGAGCGCTCTAATTACAGCGCGATAACCAGTGCTAATGTCGATAAAACTTTTACTTGCCCAGCTCGGCCTCGTGCTCATGTTTGTCACTTCTTCTGTTCAGGCTTTTGGTTCAAATGACCTCATAAAAAAGCTCTATTTAAAAGAAAGGACGTTTAAAAATACAGAAGAGGGTATCAGTCTTAGCGGTGAATTTGGTGTCCTCACTACCCAAGGTAATACCAATACCACCACTTTCAAAGCTGGGTTAAGCTCAGAGCATGAAACCACAAATTGGAGCAATCGCTATTTCTCTGAAGTGATTTACAAGCAAAACGAGGTCGATAATGACACGATTGTGACCGCCCAG
Source organism: Marinibium conchae (assembly GCF_015595035.1). Taxonomy (GTDB): domain Bacteria; phylum Pseudomonadota; class Gammaproteobacteria; order Enterobacterales; family Alteromonadaceae; genus Glaciecola. Next base: position 357,762 of record NZ_JADNRN010000001.1, read on the forward strand.
CGCTTCTCGGTAAATACCCAACTCGATTATAAGCTAGCAACGAAGAACAAGCGGCTCTTTGTTTATGCTGAATATGAAGACGACCGATTCAGCGGTTTTCGTTATCAAAGTGCTGTTGCGACTGGTTTTAGTGCTCATGCATGGAAGGAAGCAAGCAGTCAACTACGCTACAGTATTGGCCCGGGCTACAGCTACTCGGAAAGAGAGGTGATCGACGACAACAATCATCAATCCTATGACGTTTTTAAAGAAGCCATAGTAAGAGCATCGCTCGACTATAGAATCAGCCTAAGTAAAACCGCTCGCTTTAGGCAATTTTTGTCTACTGAATCTGGACAAGAGAGCAATCGTTCACGTTCTGAAACATCACTTACCGCAAATATTATCGACAGTCTCGCGATGAAGCTGTCAATTGTGTTGCTATATAACGACAATGTGCTGCAAACTAATGAAGACCTTAGCACAGAGACCTCTATTTCCCTTGTTTACCAGTTCTTTTAGCTTGATTCTTAAACAAATCTGACTATCATTAGCAGCGTAGCAAATGGGGGCTAAGCGTTTCGCTGAATCTGGCTCTCCTCATTGATAAGATAAAAGGAACTAACATGAAACTCTCTACAGTATCGGCCGTTGTGGCATTGGGTCTGTTTGCAAGTGCGAGTCAGGCAGCCGACGAAGAAAAAACATTTACGATGGACGGAGAGTTAGGCTTCATCTTCACATCTGGTAATACAGAAACAACCTCTGTAAATGGCGCATTAAATGCCAAGCAAGAATTAGAGAAGTGGAGTAACGAATATGTTCTTACTGCACTCTATAAGAAAGACGAAATCGGCGGTGTTGAGAGAACATCGGCTGATAAGAAATTTGCTTCCGCACAGGGTAACTACAGGCTAGAAAACCCCGCTTACCGCCTATTCGTGTTCGGTTCGTATGAAGATAACCGCCTAAGCAGTTACGATTTCCAAGCGACGATTGCGGCTGGTTGGAACCACAAAGTATGGGCCGACGACACAAGCAGCTTTGAATATAGCATCGGTCCTGGTTATTCACTTAATGACCGTATTGATGTAGATGATGCTGGTAACCGAATCATCATAGAAGAAAACAGTGTTGTTGTTCGTGGGGCTTTGTCTTACGCTTATAATATTTCTGAAACGGCTAAGTTCACACAAAGCTTTTCAACAGAAGTGGGGTCTGACAACACTAAATCTCGAGCGGAAAGTGCAATTAGCGCGAAATTAGCCGGTGCATTATCTCTAAAGGTCGCTATCAGGTTTGATCATAACTCTGATGTAAGTGAAGGTACCGAGAACTTAGATACAGAAACAGCAGTTAACTTGGTTTATACCTTTTTCTAAGCCTTGGCTGGTAGCAATGATGAAATATTATTGATTAATGCTTTCATCATCACCTGAACAAAATGAAGCTGATACGCCCCTACTTAATGTAGTAGAGAGGCTTATCAGCTTTTTTGTCTAAGCGAGTGTCTGATTTTGCCGTTTTGCTTACCCCAAGAGTCACTCATCTTGCTGCGCACTTCCCATAACTCAGGGAAAAACTGCTGACGAGCACCATTTTGTAGTATTTCTACTGGGCGACCTTTAAGTGAGTTGGCGTCGATGCCAATAGAGCGACGGATCAAAAACATATGGTTCCAACGAAATTTCTGCATTAACTCATCAAACTCAATAAGCGACTCTGCAATGGCATAGGCATCGCAATGTGAAAAGTGCGTGTCGTAAATACTTTCTACGCTTTGTTTTCTTGCACGTAGATAGTGCTCCTGAAATACCTGCCAAATATCGTTAGGCATTTTCAATAGCGTGATAAATCCAGGCGATTCTTGTCCGCTACCGTTGCCTAATTGCAAACGAATTTCTTGATACTCTTTTGGCGACATCGTTTCTAGTAAATCAAGTTGTTGAATCATCAAGCGCTGTATCATGTGTACACGTTTCATTTGTGAAAGCACCGCGATCGACTTAGCTTGCTCCATTTTGTCGATGACATCAATCAGAGTGAAGATTATCTGCTTCATCCAAAGCTCTTCAACTTGGTGTACGAGTTGGAACTGTAATTCGTCATGGGTGGCAAGTTGGTCTAGTGCTTTTTGACAAGAGAGTAATTTATCGCATTGCAGATATATGCCGTAGTCGAGCATTTGGGGGTTATTTAATTCGTGAATATATTTTTCTGATATTGCCGACATATTAACACTCGATAAAGTAGATATGCTGAAAATAGTAGCCAATAAAGCCAAAAACATTGTTCCTATTGGTCTGTTATTTCTGCTAAATTAGACGTCTTTGTTTCGGTTTTAGGGTGCTTATATGGATTTTGTTCTTGATGATATGGATTTGGCAATTATTCGTTATCTAAGCGAAGATGCGCGTCAGTCTTTTGCGACCTTAGGTGAGAAAGTCGGTTTGAGTAAAACTCCTTGTTGGAATCGCGTAAAGCGGCTGCAAAATGAAGGCATCATAGAGGGCTTTGGGCTACGACTTAATCACACGAAATTAGGCTTTGAAATACGCGCTTTGCTGCAAGTCGTTGTCGACTTTTCCTTATACCAAGAGTTTGAAATCGCGGTCAATGAACACCCTAGTATACGTTGGTGCAGAGCTATAACGGGTGAATTTGATTATATTATGGAAGTGATGTCGCAAAATATTGCAGAGTTTGACGAGTTGCTCCGTGCAGATCTAAGTGCTCTTCCAGGGGTGTATCGCTTTACCACGTCAATATCGACGAGGGAAATAAAAAGCGCATCCTAAACTCTGACGAGCCAAACTCTGACGAGAGTGTAGGATGCGCTTTTCAGCTTCGTTTCTATGTTTTGCCTTACCTGGCTCAACTGTCTTTTGAGCTGATGCTGCCTAAGTTCCTGTGTCGAGGCTAGTGAAGCAAACGCGTTTTTATCGTGCCTTCTATTGCTTCGAGTTGTGCAAAAGCGTCGTCGGCTCGGTCTGCTTCGACATCAACGACAACGTAACCAATTTCCTCGGTAGTTTGTAGGTACTGTGCCGCAATATTGATATTTTGGTCAGCAAATGCTTGGTTTATCTGGGTTAATATGCCCGGGCGGTTGCTATGAATATGCAATAAACGCGATCGGTTAGTATGCGATGGTAGAGATACTTCCGGGAAGTTTACGGCCGATAAGGTTGAACCATTGTCACTGTACTTGGCTAGCTTACCTGCTACTTCAATACCGATATTTTCTTGGGCTTCTTGTGTGCTGCCACCAACGTGAGGGGTTAGAATCACGTTATCAAACTCTCGTAAGGGTGACTCAAACTCTTCGCTATTCGATTTAGGCTCAATTGGGAAAACGTCTATTGCGGCGCCATTGAGTTTATTTGCTTTGAGGCTTTCAACGAGTGCATCGATATCAATAACGGTGCCACGCGCAGCGTTAATTAAGATTGCACCATCCTTCATTTGATCAAGCTCAGCCTTGCCGATCATGTTCTGAGTGTGCGCTGTTTCTGGTACATGCAACGAGATAACGTCAGAACTACTCAATAACTGTTTAAGCGATTTGACTTGCATGGAATTACCTAGAACCAGTTTGTCTTCGATATCGTAAAACTGCACGCGCATACCGAGGTGTTCAGCTAATATACTCAATTGAGTACCAATGTGACCGTAACCAATAATTCCGAGGGTTTTACCTCGTGCTTCGTAAGATCCAACTGCCGATTTGTCCCATTCACCACGATGAGCCTTTGCATTTTTGGCAGGAATACCGCGCAACAGAACAATGATCTGTCCAAGCACTAGCTCTGCAACGGAGCGCGTGTTAGAAAATGGCGCATTAAATACTGGAATGCCACGTAATAGCGTAGCTTTTAAGTCAACTTGGTTTGTACCGATGCAGAAACAACCCACTGCAACAAGTTTTTTGGCTGAGGCAATAACACGCTCATTAAGTTGAGTACGCGACCGAATACCTATGAAGTGAACATCTTTGATTTTTTCAATGAGTTCGTCTTCTGGTAATGAGGTTTTTAAGCATTCGATATTGGAATAGCCGTTGGCCTGAAGTGTTTCCACTGAGCTTGGGTGTAAACCTTCTAACAGAAGGATTTTGATTTTTTCTTTTGGTAGAGACACTTTTGTCATGGAACAAACCTTAAAACTGTATATTTCTTGCTTACTTACATCAAAAGTCTGGTAAATGAGTAGATGCCTACTCATCAGACATCTAGACGTCCGTTTTTTTGATTCCAGAAATATACCAGAGTTCTAACAGGGTTCACAGTGTTTTGTGAGTGTAGAACGAAATTAGCACTGGCGATTATATGCAGCGCTATTCTTGTATATTAGCTTTCGCTTACACCTTCGCTCGTACCGGTTATCACGACATCGGCTCCACGCTTTGCGAAAAGACCATTGGTTACCACACCCACAATATTGTTTAGTGTATTTTCGAGTTCCACTGGGTTCAGAATTTCCAAGTTATGAATATCGAGGATTACGTTACCGTTATCGGTGATAACACCTTGCCTGTATGCTGGATCACCACCAAGCTTGACGATTTCACGAGCAACATAAGAACGTGCCATGGGGATCACTTCAATGGGTAAGGGGAACTTCCCGAGTATTGGAACATGTTTTGTATCATCGATGATGCAGATAAATTGACTGGCAACTGCCGACACTATTTTCTCTCGTGTTAATGCTGCGCCACCGCCCTTGATCATATGCTTGTGCTCAGTAATTTCATCAGCGCCATCCACGTAGATATCTAACTTATCTACTGAATTTAGATCGAATACTTCAATGCCTATTTTTTTCAGTCGAGCAGTAGAAGCATCTGAACTGGAGACGGCGCCTCGAATCATATTTTTCTTACTAGCTAGAGCGTCGATGAAAAAATTAACGGTAGAGCCGGTTCCAACGCCTACAATGGTGTCCTCTTTTACATAATTTAGGGCTGCCTCTGCCGCCGCTTTTTTCTTTTGATTCTGATCCATGAGCTATCCTTATATATTTAATATGATGAGCAGTAATATGAGCCATTTAGAGAAATACTAACACGGACTATAGTGCTTTGTTCTTATTGTTCTGTTTTGGGTCTTAAGTCTTGATCCTTAGGGTCTTTGGCTCATTCATGCTGAAGGATACAGGCTAGGCTAAGGACTAAGCAAATATATAATGCTGGCTTGGTGTTAATACCTCAGGAAGCGGGATATCCCATGTCTCTTTTGGTAGTTGATTTGCTTTTTGCTGGTCAAGCGCTAAGCCGACGACTCGAGTTTTTCCTTGCTCTTTATTGTAAAGCGCGCTAAGAGTGCGATCGTAAAACCCGCCTCCCATTCCCAGCCTATTGCCTTTGTCATCAAAAGCCACCAGAGGTGTAAATAACACATCTAATTCGCTGCATGGCAATACCTTTTGCACATTTAATGCTGGCTCACTAATACCGAAACGATTCTTGGTCATTTTTGTGGTCGAGTCGTAAACTTGAAACAACAAATGACCTTTAGCGAAGGGGTGAAGTATCGGTAAAAAAACACGGTGACCAAGTGCCCAGGTGCTTTCGATTAATACCCGAGTATCCAACTCTCCATCGAAACTCAGATAAGTGGCAACATTCAGTGTGCTTGCATGCGAGGGTTTACTAAAGTCGCTAAAAATATGAGTATGTGCTCGTTTCGCTAGATTGCTTGCGAAGCGTGAGTGGTCGCTTTTATTGATTTGTTGTCGTTGCGCTCTGAATTCAGAGCGCAGTGTTGAACGTAATTCGGAACTACTTGCTCTTGTCGACTTACAATGCATATGTGTCGATAAAGAACTGCGTTAAACGAGGGTGGTCGACCTTAGTGGCTACATTAACGGTCATTGCTTGCGTCCAGTCGGGGCTAGCAGTCGTGCCCGCAGGTGCAATAATTGTTTGCCCTTTGTTCAATGCGTCAGTTGATATTCTTGCGTTCCCCTCAGTCATTTCAAACAAGCTCGGATCGAGCAGATAGGCGAGCGGGAAGGCATCATGAAAATAACACTGTTCGCTATCTTTGCCTTGAGAATAGAACTCTGTATAGAAGCGCGATGATTTTTCTACAAAACCGCCCAAAATCGGATTTTTTTCAGCCAATATTTTGGTGAAGTCAGGTGGGAAGGGAAGGTCGTAGGTTACATCGAGACCGAACATATTAAGTTCCCAATCGGCGGCAAAAACAATTTCTGCGGCGTGGGCATCATTCCAAATGTTTGCTTCTGCAACCGGAGTAACATTACCTGGCACAAATGCCGCGCCACCCATAATATTCACTGCTTTTATTAGCTTTGGAAGCTCCGGCTCTAGGCGTAAAGCCAAGGCTAAATTACCCAAGGGGCCTACTGCAACAATGGTAATTTCTCCTGGGTGCTTGCGAGCCATTTCCACAATGAACTCCGCAGAGCTACGCGGGTCAATCTTACCTTTCGGCGCCGGGTGGTTGATATTACCAAAACCATCATCACCATGCACAAAGTGCGCATAAGTTGACTCCGGACCTACCCAAGGCATACCAACTCCTTTACAAACAGGGATGTCGATGTTCGCTAGTTCACACAGAGCCAAGGCATTTTGCGCCGCCATTGTTACGGGTACGTTACCAAAAACGCTTGTTAATCCCAACACCTCAATATCAGGTGACTGGAAAGCAAAAAATATAGCCATTGCATCGTCGATGCCCGGATCGGTATCTAATATGATCTTGTGTGTCATAAAACTCTCTAATTATTCTTTTGTAAAAAGGCTGCTACTTCATCTACGTTTGGAATTGAAGGCGCAGCGCCTGCTTTTGTTACAGCTAATGCTGACGCTGCTGACGCATATTTAAGTGCATCAGGCATGGACTCTTTGCGTTGATAAGCGGCTAAGAAAAAGCCGATAAAGGTATCACCTGCCGCTGTTGTGTCAACGGCATCGACCTTGAATGCTGGGCAGTAGTGCTGGTCTTCAGCACTTACGTACCAAGCACCCTGTTTGCCTAAAGTGACAACAAATTGTGTTGATGGGTAATTTGCTAACAAGCTTTGTTTTATCTTTTCAACATCTGATTCGCCAGTAAGTTGCTCGGCCTCTACTTCATTTACAATCAATAGACTTAGCTTATCGAGCGGCAGTGATTTCACTGAAGCTGTCATCGGAGCAGGGTTAAAAGCGATATTTAAGCCTCTAGCGTGACTGCTTTCGATAATATCAGCAATGGCGTTTGTTTCGTTCTGTAAGAGCACCCAGTCGTCAGTTTTTGCAAAGGCCAAGGCAGAGGCGATATGGTCATCGCTTAGGCAGTGATTGGCTCCGCCAAATAAAATAATTGCGTTTTCAGCATCTGGGGTTACTTGAATAATAGCGTGGCCAGAGGCTACATCGGAAAGCGCTCGTATGTGAGTACAGTTAACGCCCGCCTTTTCCATCTGTTCGATAAAAGCCGAGTCTGAACTGCCAATGGCGCCTACATGATAAATATTGTTCTCTGCTTTTGCGAGGGCGACAGATTGATTCGCTCCTTTACCGCCTAAGATTGATTGGTAAGCCGATGATGATAAGGTTTCGCCGGGCTGCACAAAGTGTGAAACTGAATAAACGTGATCGATGTTGATCGATCCAAAATTAAACACTGCCATGTTTAGTCCTTATCTTCTTAGGTTTTCATCAAATGTTGCAGTTATGGTTGCTTAAGGCGAGTGGTGCTTCCCAAAATGCCGCAGCACATTTTTCGTCCGTGTGCCGACAAGGACACGGTGGAGGTATCAACATTGCCTCAGGTTTCTCGATACGGGTCGAGCTTACACAATAGCAATAGTGTCAACTTCCTAAGTTTAAAGCATCGGCCAGGAACATGAAATGCACAAGCAAACATTCCAGGAAGCGCAGAACCCAACGATTTTCGTCAGGGGGAATTGATGGTACATGAATACGTCACTGCTTAGAAGTGTTTATCGGGACAGTTTTAAAATTTCCCTTTAGCTCACGCTTTGCTAAAATGTAGGCTACTCCATAAAAGGGCAAATTTGTGTCTACAAAATCAATAGATTATGAAACATTCAGCGCGATGCTTAGGCAAGAAAATATTGTTGTTGATGCGGCTGAAGTACAGGGCATCCTCTGTGGTATGTTGAGCGGTGGTATGGCGGCAACTGATCAGTCGTGGTCTGAGGCATTAGCCGACGTGATAAACCAAGGTGATGCATTTTCTCCCAAAGCAAAAACGGCGATTACGGCCTTGTTCAACGAAGTGTGCCAGCAATTTGTTGATGCAGATTTCGCGTTAAGGCTTTGTCTACCCGACGACGCCTCGCCTATTAATGAACGTGGCGCCGCTTTATTGGTATGGGTTCAGGGCTTTCTGCTTGGCTTTGGATTGCATCAAGCTGACCTCACGGGCTGTTCTGCTGACGTAAAAGAAGCATTAGAAGACTTCTCAGAAATCGCTCGCATGGACGAGGAAATGAATGACGATGAAGAGTCGGAGCAAGCATTGTTTGAAGTAATGGAGTATGTTCGCATTACGTCGATGCTCTGTTTTAATGAATTGGGCAAGCCTCTATTAGACGATGACACTAGCTCTACATCCGTTCATTAGCAAATAACGTATACAGAGATTCAAAAGGTGCAAAAACTCTGTTTCATGCTAATGCTCGCTGCAACATTTTTGTCATTAGTATGAAAGCTCTTAATAATCATATCAGTATTAAAGGAAAAACAGGCATGTCGACTTTGCTTACGAGTCACTTCTATGAACGGCGCAGCGCCTTCATGGCTCAGTGTGAAAAAGATAGCATTTTTATTATTGCTGCGAACACTTTGCTTACCCGAAGCAACGACACCGAATATCCTTTTCGGCAAAACAGTGATTTTTGGTATCTGACCGGCTTTGGTGAACCCGACGCTTATTTGATACTTTCAAATCGAGAACTCAATGATATCAATGATGGCAAAAAGCAACTCACTGAAAATATAGCAAATCATAGTGCCTACATCTTCGTTCAACCAAGTGATGCACTAGCTGAAATTTGGCATGGCAGACGTTTGGGCGTCGACCGAGCCAGTAAAGCTTTAATGGTCGACCAGGCTTTTAGCATTGATGACTTGGACGAACACTTACCCGATTTACTAGATGGACATAAACATCTCTATTATTGTTTCGATACGTCGCCTGCTATAGAGGCGACAATACAGTTAGCTTTGAAGGAATGCAGGCAAGCACCCAAACAAAGTAAAACCGCACCAAACTCATTGCATAACGCTCAAGAACTCTTGCATGCCATGCGCTTGATAAAGTCAGAAGAAGAGCTAGCTATCATGCAAAAAGCCGCTGATATTTCTAGTGAGGCTCATGCAAGAGCGATGAGTTTTAGTGCTGCAGGAAAGTTTGAATATCAACTAGAAGCTGAATTACATCACGAATTTGCCATGAGCGGGGCAAGATACCCAGCTTACGGCACTATTGTTGGAAGCGGGGTAAACGCTTGTATACTGCATTACACCGAGAATAAAGACGAGCTCAAAGATGGAGACTTAGTGCTCATCGATGCCGGCTGTGAGCTTCAAGGTTATGCCGCTGATATTACACGTACTTTCCCAGTAAATGGAAAATTTAGCGACGTTCAGCGTAGTCTTTATCAACTGGTTCTTGATAGTCAATATGCCGCAATAAACGCCTTGCGCCCAGATGCAACAATATCTGAGGCAATGAAAATCTGTGTACGGGTATTGGTAGAGGGCTTAGTTGAATTAGGTATCTTAAAGGGAGCAGTCGAAGCCAATATTGAAGCTGAAACTTGGCGTAGCTATTTTATGCATGGTTTAGGGCATTGGTTGGGTTTAGACGTTCACGATGTGGGTATTTACAAGGAAAACGGTCTTGATGTGCCGCTGCGTCCGGGCATGGTGATGACGGTAGAGCCCGGTTTATATTTCAGTGAAAATGCGGATGTGGACGCTCGTTACAGAGGTATTGGGATTCGAATTGAAGATAACATTGTAATTACTGACACTGGCAACAGAGTACTTACCGATAAAGTGCCCAAAGAAATTGCGGGAATTGAAAAGTTAATGTCGAGTTAAAAACTATGGCGGGCTCACAGCAAAATGCAAAAAATAAAGACGTGTTGAGCGAGGAAGCATCAGATAGCAGTCTGCAACACTTCGATATCGTTATTGCAGGTGGTGGCATTGTTGGCTGCACTGCTGCCATTGCAATTGCCAATCATAGTGATTTTAGTGTTGCTGTGGTGGAAGCTTTCGACAGCCAGGATACAGCTAAAACAAATCCGCAAAACGACCATTCGATAAAGAACGCAAAAACTACTGAAAATACGGAACATCCGAGTTTCGATGCTCGCGTGGTTGCGCTGGCACAAGAATCTTACAAGCAATTAGCAAGCTTTGGGCTTAAGATGCACAAGCTAGCTTCTTGCCCAATTAAGCAGATACATGTGTCCGACCGCGGTCACATCGGCCAAGCGAGGCTCGACTTGCCTGAAGATTCTGCCCAAAGCATGGGGCATGTGCTCGCTCTTGCTGATTTGGGCAAGTTGCTTATGGAGCAAGTTAGCGAGTCGAAGATAAAATATTTCAGCCCTTACAAAATATCAGCGGTGTCCCGTCATAGAGATTATAGTGACCTATCTTTACTGGCAAATAACGAGAGCGTAGATACTAAGCTTAGCTTACGCACTAAGTTAGTTATTATCGCAGAGGGTGGAAATGCGCCCTCTTTGTCTTTTTTCAATCTGCAGCAACAAAGGACTGATTACCATCAGGTTGCTGTTATTGCCAATGTGATGAGTCAGTTGCCTCATCAAAATCGTGCCTTCGAACGCTTTACCGAGCAAGGTCCTATTGCGCTACTACCAATGTGTTCTCCGAATTCGGCTTTGTCAAACTCAGCAGACGCCAGCAAGTTGGCGGAAAGGCATGAAAGCAGTAGGCAAATGTCGTTGGTATGGACCTGTGATGAAAATATTGCTAAGTCCATATCGAGCCTCGATGAGCACGCTTTTCTTGCTAAGCTACAACGCCTATTCGGTGACAAGCTGGGGCGTTTTCAAGCAAGCTCGCCAAGGTACTCATATCCTCTTTGTTTGGTCCGCACACTGCCTTTTAGCACCCACCGAGTGATTTGTGTCGGAAATGCAGCTCAAGCATTGCATCCTATCGCTGGGCAAGGTTTTAATTTGGGTGTGCGTGATATAGCGGGTTTACTTAGCAGTATTAAACACGTTTTTGCTGAACAACAAAGCAGAGATCCACAGCTGTCTGAAATACCAATGGATCCAGGTAGTTTTGAATTAACTCAAGATTATAAAGTACGAAGAACTAGTGATAAAAACGCAGTTGTGATGGCAACTGATAGCCTGGTGCGCTTATTTTCAAATACTTATGCTCCCACGGTCGGTGGCCGCAATATGGGTTTAATAGCATTGAACCACGCTCCAACAGTTAAAGATGACTTAGTCGCATTTGCTATGGGCAAACGCTAGAGTCAAAAATAAATGAAACAACAGAAAGGACGATAAATGGCTGTTATCAATAGCGATGTCACAATAGTTGGTGCAGGAATCGCTGGTCAAACACTTGCGTTAGCTTTAGCGCAGCAAGATTTTTCGGTTGTTGTCATTGATGCAAATAGGGTTGAGCAGCCGCTCACCGATAGTTTCTCTGCACGCGTGAGTGCCTTGAGTAAAGCTAGCGAACAAATATTTAAAAACTTGGGCGTATGGCCACATATTCGACGGGCACAGCCTTACACTGGAATGCAAGTATGGGAAGACCAAGCTTTCGGAAAAATTGCGTTTAGTGCGATTGAGTCGAATTTAGATAATTTGGGCCATATTGTTGAGAACAGTTGCATCACAAATGCATTATTCGAGGCCGGCCAGTCACAACGTTCTCTGCAAGTTTTGCAGCAGCAAAAGATCATGAGCGTCAATAAAGGCGAAGGTCAGCATTTCGTTAACTTAGATAATGGCGACATGCTAGCCAGTAAGCTAATTGTTGGTGCTGATGGTGGTGCTTCATTTGTTCGCAAAATAGCCGAGTTTGCCACCACCTTTTGGGATTACGACCACATTGCTATTGTCGCTAATGTGCGCACGGAAAATGCACACGATTTGATTGCTAGACAAGCATTTACACCAACAGGGCCTCTCGCCTTTTTGCCGATGTCAGAGGCGAACACCTGTTCCATCGTGTGGTCGCAGGATACTGACGAAGCACTGCGACTACTTGAGCTGAGTGATGCCGAGTTCTGCAAGGCCTTGCAAGTCGCCATTGACAATCAACTCGGACACTGTGAACTGCTGACTCAGCGATACTCTTACCCACTTAAAATGCAATATGCTCAACAATGGTTAAGCGACGGCATCGTGTTAGTGGGTGATGCTGCCCACACCATTCATCCTTTGGCGGGGCAGGGCGCAAACTTGGGGCTGCTCGATGTTGCTTCCTTAGTCGAGGTGCTTGTTGATGCGAGAGCAAAGGGAGCTGATATTCATAGCGCCAAGTCTTTACGTGCCTATGAACGCTGGCGTAAAACGGAAGCACTAAAAGTGGTCGCTACTATGGAAGGCTTCAAGCGTCTCTTCAGTGGTAATTTCGCGCCTGTAAAATTAGCTCGTAACTTGGGTTTGGCCGGTGCAAACAATCTACAACCGGTGAAGAAATTCTTTATCCAACAGGCCACAGGCAGTGCAGGGAAGTTACCCAAACTAGCAAAGTAAGCATGATGCCCGTCACACCAGCCGTCAACCGTCATACCAGCCGTCAACCGTCATACCAGCCGTTCTCCGTCATACCATCTGTTATCCGTCATACCAGCGAAGGCTGGTATCTAAGATTCTTGCCTGCGCAAGAATGACAAGCCCACCGTCACACCAGCCGCCATTGGTCATACCAGCCGCCATTGGTCATACCAGCCGCTATCAGTCACACCATAGGTTCTCCGTCATACCAGCGAAGGCTGGTATCTAAAGATTTTACTTACAAAGTGAGCATTTTATTTCTTAAAACGTATACTGTATTCAGGAATTAATAACAACAAAGGGCTCAGCATGGACTTTCCTAAAACCTTACTATTTACTTGTGTGGTAAATGCATTAGCGTTGTCAACATCTGGAGCAGTATATGCTCAGGATGTGCCTATTATTAAACCCGGCGCGCCAGGCGAAGCATCACAAACACTGAATAAAGATCAAGCAATTAATATTGCTAATACCAGTTTTACCAAAGCCGATGTTGCCTTCATGCAGCATATGATCCCGCATCATGCACAGGCGGTTGAAATGGGTGTGCTTGTAAGTGAGCGAACAAACAACCCAGAAATTATCGAAATAGCGGGGCGAATTGAAAAGTCTCAAGCAGATGAAATCAAGTTTATGCAAGATTGGCTGAGTCAGCGCGGTCAGCCACTGGAATCAATGCACTTTAAGCACATGGATCCTAGTGAAATGGGTATGGCGACACCAGCGCAAATGCAGGCGTTAGCAGCTGCTAAGGGCGTTGATTTTGACCGCTTGTTTTTGCAGCTTATGATCCCTCATCATGAAGGTGCGGTGGACATGGTCGACGATCTCTTAGACACCACCGGTGCGGCTTATGATCCTATCTTATTTAATTTTATTAACGACATAGTTGCTGATCAAAATGCCGAGATCGATCAAATGAATGCCATGCTAGCAGTGCTTTCTAATGATCCTCGTGCCGACCTAGCAGCCGGCTTTCGTGATGCCGAAGAGGTCAGTCTGCATTTATCCTTAGTGGCAACATTACCGAAGCCCAATGGTTTCTTTGACCCTGAAAACCCTTCAAACATCCCTCCTAAAAAGCCTAAGGGTGAGGATGATTCAAAAGAGTCAGACAACGAAGAGCTTGATGGCGCAGACGCGAAAACAAATTACAGCGAACGTTGGCCACTATTGAGTTTCTGGAATACCGACATGGCATTTTCAGACAACATTCTGATCGCTGGGAATTACCATGGTTTTAATATTTATGACATTAGCCAAGGCGATGCGCCAACGCTAATGAGTTCAATTGTATGCCCGGGTGGGCAAGGCGATGTGTCTATCGTTGACGACATTCTCATTATGTCGGTTGAGCAAACTCGCGGAAGAATTGACTGTGGTTTGCAAGGTGTAAACGAAGATATTAGCGATGAACGTTTTCGAGGCCTACGTATTTTCGACATCAGTGATTTGACTCGGCCAACTCAAGTTGGCTTGGTGCAAACGTGCCGAGGCTCTCATACTCACTCTATAGTAAGTGCTGATGATGAAAAAATAGTGGTATATAACTCCGGTACTGCTGGCGTAAGAGACCGAGAAGAACTCGATGGTTGCATCGGTGAAGTGCCAGGCGATGAGCGAACTGCTTTATTTAGAATTGATGTTGTTGAAATTCCCCTTGCTGATCCAAGCAAATCAAGAATTACCTCTAGTCCAGCGGTATTTGCCGACGATGAAGGGCGTGTTGCTGGTTTGTGGTTGGGCGGCGATCATGGTGACGGTACTCAAAGTACAAGGCGCACCGATGAATGCCACGACATCACGGTTTTTCCATCTTTAAATCTCGCTGCGGGTGCCTGTTCAGGGAATGGCATTTTGATGGATATCAGCGACCCATATCATCCTAAACGTATCGACCAAGTAAAAGACATTGGTTTTGCCTATTGGCACTCCGCTACTTTCAATAATGATGGCGACAAAGTGATATTTACCGACGAATGGGGTGGCGGAACACAGCCTCGCTGCCGTCCTTCTGACCCAATGACTTGGGGTGCTAACGCATTATATTCGATTAACAATGGCAAGTTCGAGTTTGAGAGCTATTACAAAATTCCTGCGCCACAAAGCGATGTTGAAAATTGCGTAGCCCATAACGGTTCAGTGGTTCCCGTGCCTGGCAGAGATATTTTTGCGCAAGCTTGGTATCAAGGCGGCTTGTCGTTAATGGATTTCACTGACATTGGCGAACCTCAAGAAATTGCTTATTTTGATCGTGGGCCAATTTATGAAAATCGCCTAGTGATTGGTGGTTATTGGTCGACGTATTGGTATAAAGGAAGAATTTACGGCACGGAAATTATTCGCGGTTTAGATGTGTTTGAGCTCCAAGCAAGTGAATTTTTGAGCGAGAACGAAATTGCCGCAGCCAAATTGGCTGACATGGGTAATGCCTTCAACCCACAGCAACAGTTCCCCGTGACTTGGCCTGCTGTGCCTGTTGTAGCGATGGCTTATTTGGACCAACTTAGCCGTGAGGGTGCGCTGGATGAGACAGTCATTAAATCCATGATGGAGACGCTAACTGAAGCCAACAAAGCACTTGAAAATAAGCGTGAGGATAAGTCACTTGCTCAGACACTTAAAGCGCATGCTAGCAAGCTCGCATTAAGTGCAAATGCTTCAGAGAATAATGAGAAGCGTTTAGGGGACTTAAAAACTACGCTCGCAGGCATTGCTGAATCACTTATGTAATGTACCAAGCTTAAGTGTTACTAGCTAAGCCCCTGTTATATTTCAGGGGCTTCTCGCATAAACATAGCGACCTTTCCCATTGCCACAGCATTGCCGAACAACACAATTATGACGCCCAATGCCGATACTAAGGTCCATTGATAAGCCTCAAAGAGGGTAGATATTGCTAAGGCAACAATGGGGTAAATCAGCACCACATAAGCGGCTTTGTCAGAGCCAATTTGCTGTAATAATTTCATGTAGGCGCCAAAAGCTAGCACCGAACCGAATAAAGCAAGATAAACCAAGGCATAATAGAAATTAGGCTCTTTGGGTAAGCTGAAGCTCGCTCCGCTAAAAAGTGCGAAACCGTAGGTGAAAATCAAACTGTAACTCATCGCCCAAAAGTTCATTTGAATAACAGGTGTGCCAGCGTCGAGTATCTTCTCTGATACCACATTGCCCAGCCCTGCACTCAGGAAGGATGCCGAGGCAAACAACAGACCCATCACTAAGCCTTCATTCATGTCCATATTTTTGAATTCAGGAATGAAGATCAAAAATATGCCTAGCAGGCCGAAGCTAGCGCCAACGATCACTTCAAAACGCATTGGCTTGCCGAGCATAATACGGCGAAGCACCACATTGATATAGATAATCGTTGAGCTGAGTAAAGCCAAAAGTGCACTAATAATATGATGTTGCGCGGCATATAAAAAAGTATAGTCGAGGGTGTAAAACAACAATCCAACCAAAACAAGTTGTTTATGCGTTTGCAGTGATAGCTTAAGAGGAAGCCTTCTCAATAAGCACCACAGGCCTAAAATACAAGCTGCAATAGTGAAACGGAAGGCGACAGACACGGCAGGGTCGAGCTCGCTAATTTGAAAGTTAATAGCAATCCATGTGCTGCCCCAAATTAAGCAGGTGACGGCAAATAGCATAGGGTTCGACATTAATCAGCCTTTGCCTCTTTTACCATTGTTTTAACATCTTCTAATAGCGACTTAGCGTCATAAACAATACCGTCTTTAATGGTGTAATCAACACCACCGCTGCGAATGGGTTTATTGTTATCATCAAGGCGGTAATGGCCGGTTCCGTAAAGTACTTTGAAGTTTCGCAGTGGGTTTTCTTTTATGATCACCATGTCAGCAAGCTTGCCGACACTAATAGAGCCTATATCATCCTCCATCCCCAGTGCTTGCGCACCGTTTAAGGTTGCCGCTTGAATAACCTCATAGGGGTTAAACCCAGCTTCGCGCAGCAGTTCTAATTCGCTGATATAACCAAAGCCATAAATTTTATAGATATAGCCAGAGTCAGAGCCAGTGGTTACTCGCCCACCGTGGTTTTTGAAATCGTTCAAAAACTGCATCCACAAACGATAGTTTTCTTTCCATTCAATTTCTTCGTCAGTTGTCCAATCAAACCAGTAAGAGCCATGTGCATAGCGACTCGGCGTGAAAAAATCCCATAGCGTGGGTAAGGTGTATTCGGCGTGCCAGTCGGCGTTGCGCTCGCGCATGAGATCTCTGCTAGCCTGATAGATAGTCATCGTCGGGTTTATGGTGAAGTCGAGCGCGATAAGCTCATCACGCACACTATTCCATTTGTCTGAGCCCATTACGGCTGCTTGCTTCCACAACTTGCCAGCTTCGGCAAAGCGGTCTTGCTCGTTATTGTAGTTGTAGGTAGCAGGGTAGTCTTGGATCCTACGATCTTCAAAAAGAGCTTCAGGTAAGCCGTACCAATGCTCCATCGTGGTAAGGCCTAAACGGGCTGAGTCGAGCACATTCATACTCATAACATTTAACTGCGCGTGATGCATCATTGTGCCTAGGTTTTGCTTTTTTGCTTCATCTAGGGCGGCTGTCATTACTTTTGGTGTTGCTCCAAAAAATTTAATGCCTTTAGCGCCATTTTTTGCGCTAGCCTTCACCCAAGCTCGCGCTTGTTTAGCAGTGAATATAGGCTCCTTTGCCCCCATGCCAAAGCCTAAATAAGGAATTATTCGGGGTGCCACAATTTCATTTTTCTGGCTGCGTTTAACGTGGTCTAACACCCAGTCGAGACCATTGAAGCTGCCAGGTTCGCGCACCGTAGTTATGCCATGAGCTAACCATAATTTGAATACATACTCCGCAGGGATATTATCTGCTGAACCGCCAATGTGGCCGTGCATGTCGATAAAGCCTGGCAACACGTAATAACCCTCGAGTTGCATTTCTTCATCGCCCTCACGCAGCACTGGGCGGCCTTCTACTTTTATTGGCACGTCTGGGTGACCGACACTCACAATGTTGGTAATACGATCACCTTCAATAACGATATCAAGCGGGCCTCGTGGCGGAGCACCTTCCCCATTAACAAGCGTAATGCCTCGCAGAATAAGACGCTTATAAGGGCCTTTTCCTTCATCTGCTGCTTTATTGGGGGCCGCCTTATCTGCATAGCTGTAGGGGGCAATACTCAATATAACTAAGATAACGGCTAAGACCATTACTTTATGCAAATAAGAGAAGTAAGCACTTGTGAGTGTAAACCGAGAGTTTGGCAATGTTGTTAACATGGTGAGGTCCGCCATTAGTGTCGTGATCGTTCTTATAAGAATTTTCTTAGAATGAAGTGGCAAAACCGCATACTTCATCAATTTTTCAATAGCTTAGCATTGCTTTGTTGTGATTGCTTTACGTTAGATGAATTTTAACGCTTTCTTGTAATGTAAATAATGCAAGATTTTCTGTACTTGTAGAATTTTACCACTATCATTTGCCTAAGACTCAAAGGATTTTTCTGCCAATACATGGATATTTTCTTGCCGCTATGAACAAATTTAATTTTATCACCGCTTTTTCTCTTATCGCCTTTAGCATTCTAAGCTCGGGTTGCGCAAGCTCGTTTGAGCGTACTAAAAAGCACAGTGACGCTAAGCTCATCGACAATGAATTTTTGGTGTCTTTTGCCTCGTGCGCAAAAGAAAACCGCCCTCAGCCGATTTGGACCGAAATTGCTAAAACGAATCCCGACGTGTTCTTATTTATCGGCGATAATGTGTACGCTGACGTGTATGAAAAGAACGGCAAGAGAAGTATGCAACCCGTAGAGACTCGTGAGCGTTTCGACGAAGCCTACGCGATGGCAAATGCTATTCCCGAGTTTGCGGCTTTTCGAAAGCAAGTGCCTATGATGCTGGGTACTTGGGACGACCATGACTATGGCGCAAATGACGCTGGCAAAGAGTTCCCATTAAAGAAAGAATCACAACAAGCCTTTCTCGATTTCTTCGAATTTGCCGATGACGACCCAATCCGTCAGCAAGAAGGTATTTATCACTCGCGTTTCGTTGAAGACGAAGGGAATACAGTTCAGATAATCATGCTTGATACCCGCTATCATCGCGACCCAATTACCAAGAACCCCGCTGGCCGCCCAAAAAATAAAGGGCCGTACTTACAAATTGACGATCCCAATGCCACGATTCTTGGCGAAGCCCAATGGCAATGGTTAGAAGAAGAATTGAAAAAGCCAGCCGATGTGCGCTTGATTGTGAGCAGTATTCAAGTGGTTGCGTACGAGCATTCGTGGGAGAGCTGGGGTATTTTTCCACATCAGCGTAACAAGCTTTACGATATGATCACGAATACTAAGGCAAATGGCGTGGTGTTCTTAACGGGTGACCGCCACCTCATGGAAATTTCAAAAGATACTGGCCAACTCGGTCATCAGGTGCCTTATCCGCTTTGGGACTTTACGTCGAGTGACATTGTGCGTGATTTCACTGAAGTGAATGAGGACAACAGTTTCAGGCAAGGTAGGGTCGTGCGCGATACCAACTTTGGCGAGGTTAAAATAGAATGGGCTGATAAGCTTGCCGATTCCGTCATTACCCTGACTGCAAGGGGCCGCGATGGCGGTGTTTTGAACCAGCAAGTTGTTTCCCTAAAAGACTTACAAGCCTTTTAGTGCGTCATTGATGGCGAGTGGTCGCTTTAGGTGATTCTAGAACGAATATAATCTGACAGCGTTTTACTGACTTGTGGATGCTGTGTGTCTTGGTTGAACAAGCAGATCTTTACTTTTCCCAAATGGGGTAGGCGTTTGTTTTTAATAATGTCTAATTCAGGCGGCACACTAGTTTTGGCTAACGCACTAAGCCCTAATCCTTGCTTTATTGCTGCGATGAGGCCATATAAATCGGCATTGGTATAGGAAATTTTCCAGGCTTGGGTTTGTTGTTTTAATTGTTGAATCACCCGCGAGCGGTAAATACAACCGTCCGGCGCCAATACCAGTGATAGGTGCTTATTGTTGAAAGCCTGCTTAGCATCACCCACCCATACCAGCTCATCTTCAATGAGTAATTCACCTTCTTGTGGCTCTTCTGGGTTCACCAAGGCAAGTATTAGATCGAAGTCTTTGCGCTGGGCTGAGCTTAACAACTGACGTGACAGTGACGAGGTGACATCTAATGACACGTCGGGGTAGCGTATATTGAATTCGCCAATGATGCTTGGTAAGAGGGTCGACGCAAATTCACTTGGAATACCCAAACGTAAACGCCCTCGAAGTGTATCCTGTTCGTGATGACGAAAAATATCATCGTTGAGAGCGAGCATCTGCTTGGCTCGTTCGTATAACCATTGGCCGTCGGCGTTGGCCTGATAACGTTGTCCTACCTTATCGAATAGCTTTTTGTTTAACTGGCTCTCCAGTTTCTTTATTTGCAAGCTGATTGCAGGTTGTGACCTACCTAAAAGCTCGCCAGCTTTGTTGTAAGCACCAAGCTCGATGATGGCGACAAAGGTGCGTAGATTATCAAGGGAAAGCTGTTTCATTATTGTCCTCTTACCTTCGACGCACCGTCGAATATCGAAATTATCACTGCGCGTTGTTAATTAGTAGTTTAAATGCATTGTAGATAATAGATTTAAAAAGTAAATGTATTCATAAGGACTTTTAATTAGATAAAACGATATCGAGTTTCTATACTCTGTTCATTATTTCTTAGCATCAGGTGAAACATGAACACTACTGCATTACATGCGGCTCACATTAAAGCGGGCGCTAAAATGGTCGATTTCTTCGGTTGGGATATGCCAATTAACTACGGTTCGCAAATTGAAGAGCACAATGCGGTGCGTCAGGATGCGGGCATGTTTGATGTATCACACATGACCATCGTTGATGTGGAAGGAGCCGATGCCAAAGCATATTTACGTTACCTGCTTGCTAACGACGTAGACAAGTTACAAGCCAAAGGTAAAGCGTTATACAGCGGTATGCTCAATGAGCAAGGCGGTGTTGTTGATGACCTTATCGTTTATCACTTCGAGTCGACAAATTATCGCTTGGTGGTGAATTCAGCGACAAAAGAGAAAGACCTCAATTGGTTGAACAAAGTTGCCGAGGGTTTTGATGTAAGCATCAGCGAGCGTGATGAGTTTGCCATGATTGCTGTGCAGGGACCAAACGCAAAAAGCAAAGCACAAACTTTATTCAGCGATGCTCAAAAAGAAGCCGTTGCTGATATGAAGCCCTTTTTTGGTGTGCAGGCAGAAGATCTTTTTATCGCCACCACTGGGTACACGGGTGAAGCAGGTTACGAAATCATGGTGCCACGAGCGCGCGCAGAAGAGTTTTGGGAGCAACTATTGGCAGCAGGCGTTGTAGCTTGTGGTTTAGGTGCTCGAGATACATTGCGTCTTGAAGCCGGTATGAATCTGTATGGGCAGGATATGGATGAAAGCATTTCGCCGCTTGCCGCAAACATGGGCTGGACAGTTACTTGGGAGCCAAGTGAGCGTGACTTCATGGGGCGTAAAGCCTTAGAAGCTCAAAAAGCGGCTGGCCACGATAAGTTAGTTGGCTTGGTAATGACGGAAAAGGGCGTGCTTCGAGCGGGTCTTAAGCTTATCACTGAAGCCGGCGAAGGCATTATTACATCTGGAACTTTCTCTCCTACCTTAGGGCATAGCATTGCCATGGCAAGAGTACCAGCAGCAATAGAGATAGGCTCTAGTGTTGAGGTAGAAATGCGCAAAAAATTAGTCACGGTAAAAGTGGTTAAACCCAGTTTCGTTCGAAATGGAAAAAGTGTTTTATCAGAGTAGTAAGGCTAGCTCCGAGCAGTAAGAAAGTGAGCAAACAACAAGTAAACAAATAACTAAAAGTACTATAACAAGCTAGGAAAAATTATGAGCAACATACCAAGTGATTTACGTTACGCAAGCACACATGAATGGGTTCGTCCGGATGGCGATGGTGTATTTACGGTAGGCATTACCGAACACGCCCAAGACTTACTTGGCGATATGGTTTTCGTAGACTTACCTGATGAAGGCGATGCAGTCACTACAGGTGAAGATTGTGCGGTTGCAGAGTCGGTAAAAGCGGCATCTGATATCTACGCACCGATTACGGGTGAAGTTGTTGAAGTAAATTCACAGCTAGAAGATTCGCCTGAACTAGTTAACACCGATGCTTTTGGTGATGGCTGGATGTTCAAAATCAAAGCTGATGATCCTTCAGAAGTGGAAGGGCTTTTGGACGCCGAAGCTTACGCAAACTCCATCGAAGACGAGTAAGCTTTTTCAGAGCTACCTTTTTGTGGGCTTGTTAGCGCCCCTGAGATAGCTCATTTAACATCATAGTGTTATTTCTCAGTGCTACCCTCCGGTGGCACCGTGTTTTTTATTTTCAATTTGTTTGTAGGTCGCCTATTTATGAGTACGTCAAATAATCCAGCTTCATTGTCAGATTTAGAACAACCTAACGATTTCATCCGTCGTCATATTGGCCCAGGTCAAGACGAAATAGCTCACATGCTTAAGACTATCGGCGCTGAATCACTTGACGATTTAATGGTACAAACAGTACCTGCAGCTATTCGTTTGCCAGAGCCTTTAAAGGTTGGCGAAGCCCAAACAGAAGTGGACGCTTTAGCTGAGCTCAAAGCTGTTGCTGCGAAAAACGTAGTTAATCGCTCTTTTATTGGTATGGGTTATAGCAATACGCACACGCCAAATGTCATACTGCGTAACGTTCTTGAAAATCCAGGTTGGTACACGGCTTACACGCCTTATCAGCCTGAAATAGCACAAGGCCGCTTGCAAGCCATTTTGAATTTTCAGCAAGTGACAATCGACTTAACCGGATTGCCTCTAGCATCTGCGTCGTTGCTCGACGAAGCAACCGCTGCTGCTGAAGCCATGGGTTTAGCAAAGCGCGTTTCTAAAAACAAAAAATCAAATAGCTTTTTTGTATCGAAAGGTGTTCACCCGCAAACGCTTGATGTGATTAAAACTCGTGCCGACATGTTTGGCTTTGAAGTGATTGTTGGTCATGCACTTGAAGCTGCTGAACACGACGTATTTGGCGTGTTGTTACAATACCCAAGCTCAACGGGTGAGATTAAAAATATCAAACAAGTAATAGCCGACGTGCAAGCCAAGAAAGGCATTGTTGCCGTTGCGTCTGATCTAATGGCACTCACCATGCTAACGCCTCCTGGCGAGCTTGGCGCAGACGTTGTTCTTGGGAGTGCGCAACGTTTTGGTGTACCGATGGGTTACGGCGGTCCGCATGCTGCATTTTTTGCCACGCGCGACAGCTATAAGCGCTCTTTGCCTGGCCGTATTATTGGTGTATCGAAAGATACCCGAGGTCGCCCAGCTTTGCGCATGGCCTTACAAACTCGTGAGCAGCATATTCGCCGCGAAAAAGCTAACTCGAACATCTGTACAGCACAAGTATTGTTAGCCAATATGGCAAGCTTCTATGCCGTTTATCACGGTCCAATTGGACTGAAAACAATTGCTAATCGCATACATCGTTTCGCCGATATCCTTGGCACAGGTTTGCAAGCCAAAGGCGCTGAATTGGCGCACAGCACATGGTTCGATACTATCACCGTGTTAGTGGATAACAAGCAGACGGTGATTGATGCTGCTCTAGCAAAAGGAATGAACCTACGGTCTGACCTCGACGGGGCAGTGGGTATCAGTGTAGATGAAACCACCACTCGCCAAGATATCGCGGATCTATTCACTGTATTATTAGGTGAGGGCCATGGTTTGGATGTTGATGCGCTCGACGCAGACCTTGTGAAAAACGGCTCAACTTCAATTCCGGTTGAACTAATCAGAAGCACCGACTTTCTTACCCATGAAGTATTCAACAGCTATCATTCTGAAACGGAAATGCTGCGTTATATCAAGTCACTCGAAAACAAAGACTTGGCGCTCAATCACAGCATGATTTCACTTGGCTCATGCACAATGAAGCTGAATGCGACTGCCGAGATGATTCCTGTTACGTGGCCCGAGTTTGGTCAACTTCATCCTTTTGCGCCGGTAAACCAAGCTCAAGGTTACAAAGAGATGATTGATGAGTTAAGTGATTGGCTAATTGATATCACCGGTTACGATTCACTATCAATGCAGCCTAATTCAGGTGCTCAGGGTGAATACACTGGTTTGTTGGCGATTACTCGGTACCATCAAAGCCGCGGTGAAGGCCACAGAAACGTGTGCTTGATTCCGCAATCAGCTCACGGCACGAACCCAGCGTCGGCGCAAATGCTGAGCTTGAAAGTAGTGGTGGTAAATTGTGATGCCAAAGGTAACGTTGACCTTAACGACCTTCGCGCAAAAGCGGAAGAAGTGAAAGACAACTTAAGCTGTGCAATGATTACTTACCCCTCTACTCACGGTGTTTACGAAGAAACCGTAAAAGAAATCTGCGATATCGTGCATGAGTTTGGCGGCCAAGTGTATATGGACGGTGCAAACATGAACGCGCAAGTGGGTATAACCTCTCCGGGCTTGATTGGTTCTGATGTATCGCATCTTAACTTACACAAAACCTTCTGTATTCCTCACGGTGGTGGTGGCCCTGGCATGGGTCCAATCGGCGTGAAAGCGCACTTGGCTCCTTTCTTACCAAGTCACACGCAAGTGGGTTTAGAAGCCGGTGGAACAGGTGAAGATTTAGGCTCAAATGGTGCAGTTTCTGCAGCACCATGGGGAAGTGCTTCTATTCTACCGATCAGCTATATGTACATCAAAATGATGGGCAGTGCTGGTCTTAAAAAAGCATCTGAAGTTGCCATATTGAATGCCAATTACATTGCGAAGAAATTAGAAGGTCATTACCCAGTGCTGTATAAAGGTAATAACGACCGTGTCGCCCACGAGTGTATTATTGACCTACGCCCATTAAAAGAGGCCTCTGGCGTCACCGAAATGGATGTCGCCAAGCGCTTGAACGACTATGGTTTCCACGCACCGACAATGAGCTTCCCAGTAGCAGGTACGCTGATGATTGAACCTACTGAATCTGAAGCGCAAGCTGAAATGGATAGGTTCATCGAGGCGATGGTTTGCATACGTCAAGAAATCGCTAAAGTTGAATCGGGCGAGTGGGATGCCATCGATAACCCACTGCATAATGCACCTCACACTTTGGCAGATATTTGCGATAGCAATTGGGACAGAAGTTATGACCGTCAGTTAGCAGCCTACCCAGTAGATGCCGTAGCGAAAGACAAATTCTGGCCAACGGTGAATCGTATTGATGACGTTTACGGCGACAGAAACTTAATTTGCTCATGCCCTGATTTAGACAGTTATCGGGATTTTGCTGAGTAGTTGTGACATCAAAATTAAGTTTGTGAATGATAAATAAAGTTTGTGAACTAAATTAAGATTGTGAAAAAGGGCCGAAAGGCCCTTTTTAATTTAAGACATTCACTTCAGCGTGGGTATTAATTAAGTTTTCTGTCACGATCTATTAAGTTGAACCAACTCATGAAATCACAGAGAGTAAATTTGAAATCTGCTTTTTAGCGGGTGCATTTTTGAGGTGAAAGTGAGCATGATTTGTTATTTTTGGCCTTGTAGCAGGGTATCCTTTGCACTGAAGTAGAACCGCCGGTGCTAACGCCATTCACATTCTCTAGATTTTCTGATAACAACGGTTGGGGTAAAAAGTTAGATGAAATTGACATGGTTTTTCTGCAGAATTGAGCAAATTACGTATAGCAGATCAATAAAAACGGACGTTCGCAAAGAGCATTAGCGCGGCTTATTGAAGTATTATGAGTCAGGAGTAACAGACAATTATGGAAGAACTTTTCAATAAATACACGGAAGCCTTTGACGCTTTTGACCCAGAAGCTATAGCAAATCTATATCGTTTACCTTGTGCTATTGCGGACGCAGACGGTGTTCAAGCATTTGCTTCAAAATCTGATTTAGTTAAAAAGTTTGCATCCAATTGCGAGTCTATGCGTGACTTTGGTTACCAATATGCTCAATTTAATATTCTGCAACAGCAACCTATTGGCCAGGACAAGGTTGCCACCACACTTGGTTGGCGTATAAATACAGGTACCTCTAATATAGAATTCCGTACACTATACATTTGTCATTTAGTAGACAGTAAGTGGTTTGTGTTTAGCGCTAATGTGTACCAAGGCAGTTTTAGCAATGCCACATAACAAAAAAATTCAAGCGTACATTAACGAGAGAGGCTAGCGCTGCTCAAATTGGTGTTGTATGCCTATGTTGTAAGTTTAGGTCCTTTAAAATGACACAGATAAAAGAAGAACTAGTTTTATCCGGCAGATGGTTATACGCTGGTTCAATTGACAAAAATGTTCATATTATTAAGAGTAACTTTAAGGCAGGGTCTGGAGATTACCAGGATCCGCCGAGTACAAGAGACGACGAGTTTGGCGTCTTTTATGGTGTGATTTTTGTTGAATTCACTAAATCAGTTCATCCAATTGGTGGATGTTATGATAGCTTAAAACAAGCTAAAGAATATGCCTCAAGTGTATGCGAGTCATTGGTATGGGGTGAGAATGAAGAAAGCATATAATAAAAAAATTGAAGACGGATATCTGGGAAGAGCGCCCAGCTACCGCTTAATTTGGTGTGAGACATACAATAGGTGAAATCTTTCTGCGTAGCTTTTTTTCTACTCTTTTTGTCGTTTGATGCTTTGACTTGCATGCTACCTAATCAGGGTGTGGAGTTTGATAGCCTTATTGAAATAAAGAAATTAGATGAAAAAGATAAGTATCTCGTCTCTTTACCTAGAACAATTGGGAGTTCGAGCGGGTTCCCGACAATTACTATTGTATATAAATCAATTGAATTGGAAGATAATTGCACAGAATCAATATTGAGTGATGGTAGTCGCACAATTTGTTTGCCAAAAGAGCAAACGAGAACGGAAATTCAACTTCAAAATATAGCTCAAGATCTTTGGGATGTAGTAACTTTTGAAGAGATGTATAGCGGAAGTTTGACAATAAAGCCCAAACAAGGGTATTTAGTTTTTTAAGCGTTATGTGGAATACAGAAGTATGCCTAACAAGAAATTGCGGTCGGACACAGCGCTCTACCTGCTTTTGTGTTACTTGCTGTGCTAGGGCATTAACATAAAACCACCCCCGGCACTGAGCCGCTGAATTGGAGCGTTATGAATCACAGAGGGTTTATAAATGAAACACACAGAATGGTTAATGGACAAATATCCGAAATTACGGGACGAACCTAGTGCAAAAACATTTGCTTTGATTGAGCAAGCTAAAGACCGGACTAAAGGGCGGATGTTAATTATACTTTCAATTTGTACGTTAGCCGCTGTGTTACTCGCATATTTTTTAGCCGCACTGTCTTCTCAATTCATAAGTCTGGACTTTCCAATTGTTTTTGGGGTGACTTATGGTCTAGTGTTTGTGTTGTTAGGCGGACTTCAAAAAAGGCTTGAGCGACTAGTAATTCAAAACAAAATAATTGAGTTAATGGGTGATAGCGAGGAATAAACATTCGCCGAATCGCTCGGGAAAAAGCTCGTTCATTCAAGAGTCACTCTCAAAGGTTTTTATTAAACTAATTACGAGTTAGCGTGTACTTGCTGTTTGGTCTAGGCTACCAAACATCAGTTGTTGTTTAAGCTTCAAACGAGTATTGTTTTACCTAAATGGTTAACGTAAGGAGACATGGAATGTTTTATCAAAATCGAGTTGCACCAACCAAATCTAACAAACGATTGAAGACGCATAAAAACAACAGCGGTTTTTACCGCTTAATCGGGTGTTATGTCAGTGTTGTTAAAAAGCCAATCGCGATTATGCTTAGTTTTTTTTGTTCAATTGTTTACGCACAAGATATTAAAATTGAAGTTGACGACTGTGGGCCTCTTGCTAGAGGTGAATTAGCTGTTGTATTCAGCACAAAGCCTCACGGAACCGGGCAATCGTATTTTTCTAAAGGCCCATTGGTTGAGGTATGCACAAAGCTAACTGAAGCGAAGTACGTTATCGGATATGAGGAGCCTTACTGTAAAAACCATAAACCCTTTGACCCACAAGAGTGTGAATACCGGAAAGTCTTTGTGATTAAGGAATATGTTTTTAATTAAGTTGAGCATGCCTTTCGGCCAGTTTTGCACAACAATCCACTACACGCAAAACGCCGCTGAGTAAGGCGTCAGGTTTCACTCATTAGTATAGGTTACATCCTCTTCCGGAATTTTCTCCGCGATTATCTTAGATTCATGGTATCTGCGGAGCTAATCATTTTACCTGTAAAGAGGAACACATTGTACTCATGTTTTCAGGATCCATACCCTCATGAAGAAAGGGATTCTGGGTCGAGTGTTTTTTTCTCGCCAAATCATTCTTTGCCGAAATTACCAGATCTATCCAGTCTTGATACGACGAAACTCGAGTGTACAATTCTGTTACACCGTATTCGCCGACATCATAAAACCATGAATCAGCTCGTGAGCTTATTCCAAGTAATTTATATGACTCTCCTTCTTTCATGTAGGCTGGACCTCCACTATCGCCGTTTCCACTAACTCCCTCTAGCATTTCTCCTTTTGAACCTTTTTCAAACTTAAATATGATGTCCGTATCGTTAACCTCAATTATTCTATTTTGAGCTTTTCTCAGTTTCCCGTTGTTCTCTTGGTAGCCTATTGTTTCTCCACTAATACCAGTGCCAGTCCCTCCAGCACCAATAAACCAAGTTACTTGACCCATCTCATCATCATTTCTGTATATTTCTGCAGGCTTGACTGTCGATATACTTGATTGTAACTGAATTAAAGCGATATCGTGTTCATCTCCGAGCTTATAGCTAGGATGGCTATACCTATTTGCAACAGTTACGATTTCGTTACCCACTCTAATTTTTTGTCCTGGATTGAGGCAAAATACAGCGTGAGCAGCCGTGACGACCCACTCAGGATGAATTAGTGTTCCGTGAACGCCGATGTTGTATAAGGTTGCAAGAGGAGGAAAGTCAGATGGGACAGCATGATATCTCTCATCGGGAACATCATGACGAATAACTATAGCACTGCTTGCCGGAGCGATGAGTCCCAATGATAAAAGCAAGGATTGGATAAGCTTCATTTAAATTTCTCTCTGATTATTTCTTGAAGTGGCAATTTCTTGCGAAATTAGTCTAATTCGTTAAGTCTTTTTACAAGTGACTTTTCAACGAGTGCTAATTCAGCTTGGCGTATTTTACTCATGAGTTCGCAGCCAACTTCTTTGTTTAGTTGGTCGAAAATAAGATTAATATCCCGCATAATCGGCCGAAGAAGTTTCTCTTCAGTCATTCCTAGTTTTGTCAAATGAATAGTTTTAGCGCGTTTGTCTTGAGGGTTCGGTTTACGGTAGATTAATCCTAACTTTTCTAAGCTGTTCACTCTTTGAGTTGTCATTTGATGGGTAACACCGAGCGCTTCTGCTAGCTCAGCGACTGTGACACTACCAGTGTCTGTTAGAAAAAAAATAGTAGAAATCGCTGTAATGGGTGTAGTAATTCCGTGAGCTTGTACTATCTCTGAGCCTTGCTCAATAATTACTTCAGCCAAACGGCGACTGAAGTGAGCCAAAAAGCCACTATCAAGTTTCTCTACATATGAACTCATATTTCATTTAACCAATAATTATACAGGTACTTGTACAATACCTTTGTTTATAAATGTACGCAAGTACTTGTATATATTTTTTCAATAATAGCAACAAGACCCCGTTTCGCCGATATGCTTTGTACGGGTTTGCACATGCTAAGCATATCGCTAAAGTAGGTTTGGGCGAGTGTGGTGCCATCACCACCCTCCTTTCTAACATTTCCTAACAAACTCCTTGCGTTCCGCGCGCGAGTGCTTTTAAATAAAATGGTGGTCAATAATTGTACTGCTATTGAGCTGTCTAAGAATAACAAAGCACAGGGAAGACTCTAGAAAGCATGCGTTCAACATCAATCGTAAAGTACTTACTACTAGTTAGCTTGGTTTTCAGCCAAGGCTTAAGTATGTTTGCGAGTGCCTCGGCAATGTCGACAATGCAGAGCTTTGCAAGTGAAGACAGCCTTGCGATTTGCACGGGCAAAACTGTGCGTTGGATTTCTGCCAGTATTTTTTATGAAACGGGTGAATTGATTGAGCTTGAAGCTCAAGAAAGTGTACCCGATAATTTGCATGAGGTTGTTTGTGTACTTGCGCAACTAGGTGATGCACCTCCATCTATTTCTGATTGCTATGAGCCACTTATTGTTAAATTGGCACTTATAAGCAAAGTCATCAACAAGGTATATGCCGCGACTACTCAAGCCGCCCATTGTCATTTTTCAAGCAGAGCACCGCCTTCCATTTTTTTCTCATAAGCACCTCATATTGCATAATGGCTATCTGATCAGCTGGTAGTCATAACTTGCGAGATACTCAATTATTATAAATTAATATCCTTGTGGCACTTTTTCTATTAGCCACAAGGTTTAGAGAAAAATCATGACTAAAATTATTCAAACAAACACTTTGGGCAAACCCGCCAGTAAACCCGCCTTTCTTGCCTCGTCCATAGCCTTAATCCTGACGTTTCCTTTTGTTAATGCGAAAGAAAACGATTCACTTGGCTCACTTGAAAGAATTGAAGTGAGAGGCATCATCAATAATGGCAGTAATCGCATGATGCAATCAGAAATTGACCTGGCAGATGGCAGCGCACCAGACCTGAGGGGGCAAATCGAGCAGTTACCGGGCTTATCGGTTAATGGAAATGGCTTGGTCAGTGGGGTAGTTCAATATCGCGGTCTATTTGGTGACAGGCTCAAAGTTAAGGTAGATGACATCGGCATTGCGGGTGCTGGCCCAAATGCCATGGACAGTCCTTTATCTCACGTGTTGGGAAACCGCCAAGAGTTG
The DNA here is from genome assembly GCF_015595035.1 of Marinibium conchae. Lineage (GTDB taxonomy): Bacteria > Pseudomonadota > Gammaproteobacteria > Enterobacterales > Alteromonadaceae > Glaciecola. The sequence continues at coordinate 388,452 of NZ_JADNRN010000001.1, forward strand.
GTCTTACATCAGGGCATAGCACCTGTATCGCTTGGTTCTGAAAGCTTAGGTGGTGCAATTGAAATCAGAGACCTTGCGCCTGAGTTCAATAGCGAGGCCAATTTTGCCGTTAATTCAGAGCTATCTGCTGGCTACTTTGCAAACAATAAAGCGCAACTTTTGGGTGCAAATCTTCATGGCGCTAATAAAACGACCTACATTAATTTTCAAGGGCAATACCAAGAAGCAGAAAACTATGAAAGTGGTAATGGTCTGCTTGTACCTTCGACTTTTTATGAACGCAGCGGTATGAAGCTACGGGCGGGTTATCATCATAACGACTCCGAGCTCGACTTAGTTATAGGGCACAGGAATACGAATGAATCGGGAACCCCAGCATTGGCCATGGATATCATCTATGTTGATTCGCTTTGGTATAAACTCAATTATGCAAATAGGCTCAACGATAAGTGGAAAGTAACAAGCAAGATTTATGGTAATCAAAACGAACACGCTATGAATAACTTTCAACTGCGGCCTGCGTCAATGGCTGCAATGCATCGTCTAAATACAGTTGATAGTGAAGCATTAGGTGTAGATATTGAGTTAATGCAGTTAGAGCGGGATGATGCGGAAGGTTTTAGCACGGGTATTAGTTATTACAAACAAAATCACAACTCACGCATTACTAACCCAAATAATGGCATGTTTTTTATTCAAAATTTTAACGATGTGCAACGGGATATAAGTAGCTTGTATGCGCAATATGAATTTGAAACATCGAGTAGCTCAAGGCTATTGTGGCAAATAGGTGGGCGAGCAAGCCGAGTAGACTTGCAGGCGAATGAGGTTGGTTCAAACATGGTTATGATGAGCCCGGCTGTTGCAAGCGTAGTCAATCGTTTTAATGACGCAGACCGACAGCTTGACTTTTTCCTTCTCGACCTTGTTGTAAAAGCGCAAATGCCACTGAGTAAGCATACCGTGGCAACATTTTCAGCAGGACAAAAAGAGCGCGCGCCTAGCTATCATGAAGTCTATTCTTGGTTCCCCTTGGGCGTTTCTGCGGGTCTTGCCGACGGCCGCAACTATATTGGGAATCTCGACCTCGAAAAAGAAAGTGCGCTGAAAGCTGATATCGGTTTTCAATACCAAAAAGACAACACAAGTGTGCTAGCAAGTCTGTTTTATCAAAAGGTGAGCGATTACATTATTGGCGTGCCCAGCAACAATATGCCAATAAACATGATCACCAATATGATGGGCGTTCAACAAGCCCTTCAGTGGAACAATAAGGCGGCTCGATTATATGGTATTGATGCTTACTTCTCGGTCATGCTCAGCCCTCATTTGCAGTTTAGCACTAGCGCACAATACGTTGACGGTAAGCTTAGCGATGGCATAAATGGGCAAGAACTTGCGCTTTATCGCCTTACTCCCTTAAGTGGCAACATGGCTTTGAATTGGCAGCACAATGCTTGGGATATCGCTTTCGTATTCGATGTTGCAGCAGCTCAAACTAAAGTGTCCCCATTGCAAAACGAAGCGGAAACAGCCGGGTATGGTGTTTGGAATGTAAAGGTCGATTATAAGGTGAATGCTGCTATGGACATTAGCTTTATTATTGAAAACTTGGCCGACAAAGACTACGCAACTCATCTTGGCGGTGTTAACCGAGTGAGAGATGAAAATGTTGCTCTGGGGCAAAAGGTGCCAGAGGCAGGTAGAAATCTTGGTTTACATCTTAACTATCGTTTTTGATTCATCGTAGGTCTCAGCACGATAAAGATCATCACTTTAACGCTAAACAGGCTACTCCATCACCATTACTTTCTGTAAGGCTCTCGCAGTAGAGCCTTTTTTATTTTCAAAAAAATTTAGTATTGCATAGTAGGATTACATGTGTAATATTAAATATAGATTACAACTGTAATATCAATGTAACCCCTTTTTAGAGTGAGAATTAACCAAGATGAGTATTGAAATCTCAGATGCGGAATATCAGATCATGCTAGCTATCTGGGAGTCTTCCCCAGTAAACGCGAAAGATGTTATTGCCCGCCTAGATAGCGACTGGCACCCTAAAACAGTGAATACCTTGCTTGGTCGACTGGTTAAAAAAGAGGCTCTAGCCTATATGAAAGACGGTCGCTCTTACCTTTACACGCCGCTGATAGAAAAAAACAGCTATATCAAAAGTAAAAGCCAACATTTCTTACAGAAATTATTCAATGGCAAGTTGTCGCCCCTTGTTGCCAACTTTGTTGATCAAGACTTAGTTGAGAAGGACGACATTGAGGCACTTAAAAAGCTTATTGATGATTGGGAAAGCTCAAATAATCCTGACGGCGCTAAAGGCAAAAATAGTGATACTAATAACGCTGAAGCTAATACCAATGCTAGTCATAGCAATAATAAATAAGGGGAGTCAGCATGAGTGAAATATTCATAAATCTGTTGCTAAGCCTAGTTGATTTTCTGATATCCGCCTTCCTACCTATTACTCTGTTACTGCTTGTTCTTTTGCTTAGCAGAAAGTTCGTTTTACATAAATTGGGCCCAAGCGTTAGCTACCAGCTGTGGTTGTTAGTGCCGATTTGTTTGATACTTACACAGTTACCCAGTTTGCCTGTAGCGCTGCAAGAATCCTTTGCGGTAATAGCTAAGATTCAACGCTTTGTGGTTAGCAATATGGCTGCACACAATGACACTAGAGCTTTGTACATACTTGCGTCTATGCTTTGGTTGGCCGGAATCTTGGCTCTTGTAATGCTGGTGAGCGCTACTCATCGTAAACACTTCGCTCGGGTCTTCAGCACTATCGCAGAGCTTACGCCTGAACAAAAACAGCAAATCGGCGTGGAATTACCTAAGCAAAAACACCCAAATATTTACATGAGTTCATCGATTACTAGCCCTATGATCACGGGTTTTTTTCGTCAGAAACTCATATTACCGCAAGGCTTTTTCACTCAATTCTCTGCTACTCAACGCAGCTTGATCCTTGCACATGAAACTCATCATTACGGCCGTTTTGATATCTACTGGAACTATCTCGCCATATTTGTACTTGCGGTGTTTTGGTTTCATCCTTTAGCTTGGCTTGCTTACTTGCGTTTTAGGCAAGACCAAGAAATATCTTGTGACCAAGCAGTACTGTCACATAAACCAGAAAAAGATAAACAGCAATATGCAAGAGCGCTGGTGCATACCTTAGAACATCAGCAATTGCACCTTGCCTATCTTTCTTTTGGAAAATTTGGAGATAACAACATGATGGTTGAAAGAATTAATCAAATCAAAAAAGCTAAAGCCTCTGCTAAGTTCGTGGCTCCGGCTATTATCCTTGGCGCGGCACTGACAATGGCCGCGACACTGCAAGCTGCTGATGTGCCAGCACCACCGTCTGTGATGGTGATCAAAGGCGCAGATATTGGAGCCGTTCCCGTACCACCAAAACCGCCTTTGCCGCCAAAGTCAGTTAAGGCATTAGAAGCAATGAAACCCATTGTAAGAGTATCACCCGCTTACCCGCCAAAGGCTGCTGCAGATAATGTAGAAGGATGGGTTGTGTTGAATTTTGATATAGCAAAAAATGGCTCTATTGATGACATAACGATCATCGATTCATCGCCAAAAGGTACCTTTGATGAATCGGCGCGTGTTGCCGTAGCAAAATGGCGTTATCCCCCTCACGATATCACTAACGCGAATGCTACGATACAATTGGACTTTACATTAGATAGCAAGTAGTTCTTATAATTTTGAGGATTGTGTTTGCTATTCTTTGAATAGCGAACGCAATGCTTAACTTTACAAATCTCTGGCTATGACTATTGCGCGAATTTGTGTACTCTTACATAGCCTAAGTTGTCATTCTTAGAATGTAGGCACGTAAATGGCTCTTAACAAGCCTGCCTTAACAATCTTCGAATAAGGAAATTCACTTATGAGTGACTTCTTCAATAATTTTGACATTAATGAGTATTTGCCCATTGCTATAAATTGGTCAACAAATATTCTTCTCGCCGTTTTGATTCTTTTTGTGGGCTTTTGGCTCGCTGGAAGAGCCTACAAAGCTGTTTATTCGATTGGTAAGAAATACGAACGTCTCGACGATACCTTATTTCGGTTTTTCGGTAGTATCGCCCGTTATGTGATCATTGCTTTCGTGTTAATCGCCGTTCTGAATCGCTTTGGTGTGCAAACAGCATCCGTTGTTGCTCTGATAGGTGCTGCAGGTTTAGCCGTTGGTTTGGCGCTGCAAGGGGCAATGTCAAATCTGGCGGCAGGCGTTATGTTACTAATATTCCGCCCGTACAAGGTAGACGAGTTCATTGATGCAGCAGGGCAGTTTGGTAAAGTCACAGAAGTTGACTTGTTTACGACTATTTTGCAAACCTTCGATAATCAAAAAATCATCATTCCGAACAGTGAAATTTGGGGCCAGCAAATTACCAATCATTCATTTCATCCTGTTCGTGGTGTCGATATGACCTTTGGTGTAGCTTATAATGCGGACATCGACGAAACACGCAAAGTCATTGAGGGCGTGTTAGCCGCTCACCCTAAAATATTGAAAGATCCAGTGCCCTTTGTTGAGGTAAGCACTTTGAATAATAGTTCGGTAGACTTTGCAGTGAGACCTTTCTGTAAAGGTGAAGACTACTTTGCCATAAAGTTCTCCGTTCCAGAGCAAATTAAAAAGGCCCTGGATGCTGCAAATATTGAAATCCCTTTCCCACATAGAAAAGTGATATTAGTTAAAGAAGACTAACCACATCTAAAGGCTCATGTCGGTTGACCTGAGCCTCTATTTTCCGCTTACTAAAATCGTTTTTGGTTTTATTTTTTTTGTTTTTTTATTTTTTAAATAGCTTAAAAAGTAATCAGTTTTATGTTGATCACGTGTTTAATTCACTCTATCCTAAAAATGTAAACATTATGTAAATGGCTTTCAGCTTTTTTTTGCAACAAAATGAAAGCGCTTACATGTTTGCAGGGAAGTTGGCTTTACAATTTGGATTTGTAATTTGATGCGTTGGTTATCGTAGTGCGCGCCTTACTCATTACCCAGTTCAATGTGCCAACATAGCAATCAGACTTGCTAAACACACAGCAATGGGATTTATCACATGACTAGACATTTCAATACTAAATTTGGAGGAGCACTTCTGGCTTCGTCCATTCTAATGACCTTATATTCTGCACAAGCATTCAGTCACGGCTTGATCGTGCAGCCCGCATCAAGAAACGCAACTTGCGGCTTACCCGAAGATCAAAAACCTCACAATGCTACTATTCAAGCTTGTATTGACGCCTTCCAAGCGGATCAAAACGGTGGCTATCAATTCATGAGCGTGCTTACCCATGATGTGGGTCGTCAAGGCGTTACACCTTTACCAGAGAATGTGTGCGGCTTTAACAGTGAAACTTGGGACAACTACAATAATGGCAACACTACGCCTTGGGATTTGCCCCTTGATTGGCCGACCACACCGGTCGCTGCCGGTAATTTAGATTTTGTATGGAACATATCGTGGGGCCCACATTTTGACGATACCGACGAATTCGTTTATTACATAACAAAGCCTGATTTTGTTTACCAAGTAGGAGTACCGCTAACTTGGGATGATTTTGAGTCTGAGCCCTTTTGTAAAGAGGACTATGATGATACCAATCCAAACGGCAACCCGAATATAACTCCTGATAAAGGGGCAACGACTTTCACTACGTCGTGTCAGCTTCCTGAGCGCAGTGGCAGGCACGTTGTATATGGCGAGTGGGGACGTAATCAATTTACCTTCGAACGCTTTCATGGTTGTGTAGATGTGAGCTTCAGCGGCTCAGGAGGCGGTGGCACAGTGAACCAAGCGCCTAGCGCCATTGCGCAAAGTGTAGATGTAGACGAAGGAAGCAGCGTTGCTATCACGCTTGCTGGCACTGATAGTGACGGCACCATCGATTCCTATGTTATATCAACTCAGGCGCAAAGCGGTGTGCTATCAGGTAGCGGTGCTAACCTTACTTATTCACCCAATGCTGGATTCTCTGGGGCAGATAGCTTTGCCTTTGTTGTGAGAGACAACGACGGCGCACTATCAAGTCCTGCAACTGTCTCCATTACGGTAAATGATACCGGCGGTGGCGGCACTGTAAATCAAATGCCAATTGCTGCGTTTACCTTCGCTGCGAATGATCTTGCGGTGAGCTTCGCCGGCGGTATGTCGTCTGACCCTGATAACGCGCCAGTAAGCCCACTCAGTTATAGCTGGGATTTCGGTGATGGTTCAACATCAACTGAAGTTGGCCCTGTACATACTTATGCTGTCGAAGGCTCATACTCTGTATCTTTAACTGTAAGCGATGGAGATTTAAGCGATACCTTAACGCAAACAGTTATGGTAACTGAGCCAGTGGTGGGTGTTGGTAGTGGCGCAACATGTACTTATGCTATTGCAAACTCTTGGAACAGTGGTTTTGTTGCTGAAATAACGATCGCCAATACCGGCACTAGTACAATTAACGGTTGGGATGTAAGCTGGGCTTATACCGATGGTAGCTCAGTTACGAATGGCTGGAATAGTGTGCTGTCAGGTACAGGCGCTGGGCCATACACGGCATCCAATTTAGCTTGGAATGCAACGATAGAGCCCGGTTCAAGTGTTGTGTTCGGCTTCCAAGGAAGTCACAACGGTAGCGCGCCAGTGGTAAATGTTACCGGCGACATTTGTGAGTAAGCCTTGTGTTTAATTCAAAGCTAAGTTAACTATGCCAAGTTAGCTACATCAATCGAAGCAAGGCCTCTATTTAGAGGCCTTTTTCTTTTTAGGTTTCCACGTTTGCGGGCTATTGTGTGGCTGATTATCTGAGAAGCGTGTTAAGCCTTGTTGATGCTTCGGTGTTTTCCCTGAATCCGCCCCTTGTTTCTTGCCTTTACCCTTTGCATAAGCTTTGTTCACGCTGCGCTTTGCATATTCACGCTGTTGGCTGCCTTTCAATTCGTTGCGACTCTCGAAGGGAACTAAGCATTTAGGGCCATTACCAATGAGATGTCCCTTGCCCATTTCCTTCAAGGCTTTTCTGATCAACGGCCAATTAGCAGGATCGTGATAACGCAACAACGCTCTGTGTAATCTGCGATGTATTTCTCCCTTTGGTACCTCCACAACTTCACTTTTGTGATTCACCTTATGGATCGGGTTTTTGTTGGTGTGATACATGGTTGTGGCGTTGGCCATGGGCGACGGATAAAAGTTCTGAACTTGGTCAAGTTTGAAGTTTCGCTCTTTCAGCCAAAGTGCCAAATTCAGCATATCTTCGTCTTCCGTGCCGGGATGAGCAGAGATGAAGTAGGGGATCAAAAACTGCTCTTTACCCGCTTCTTTGGTGTACTTGTCGAAGAGTTCTTTAAAGCGGTCATAGGTGCCCATACCGGGCTTCATCATTTTGTCTAGTGGGCCTTTTTCAGTATGTTCTGGTGCTATTTTTAGATAACCGCCTACATGGTGAGTTACCAATTCTTTTACGTAGTTTGGATCTTCAATTGCCAGATCGTAACGCACGCCCGATGCAATGAGTACTTTCTTAACGCCCTCGACCTCTCGAGCTTTACGATACAAATCCACGGTAGGTGTTTGATCGGTATCCAAATGCCCACAAATATCGGGCCAAACACACGACAGTCGACGGCAAGTTTGCTCGGCTTTAGGGCTCTTGCAACGTAATTTGTACATATTGGCTGTTGGCCCACCTAAATCAGATATTACGCCGGTAAAGCCAGGTACTTTGTCTCGAATTTCTTCAATTTCGCGAATAATCGATTCTTCTGAACGACTCTGTATTACTCGTCCCTCATGTTCAGTGATGGAGCAGAAAGTACAGCCTCCGAAACAGCCCCTCATGATGTTCACCGACGTTTTGATCATGTCATAGGCAGGGATCTTGGCTTTGCCATAACTCGGATGTGGAACTCGGGCATAGGGAAGGTCGAATACGGCATCCATTTCTTCAGTTTCCAAAGGGAAGGCCGGAGGATTAATCCACACTAGTCTATCGCCATGGCGCTGCGCCAACGCTCTTGCACAACCGGGGTTAGTCTCTTGATGTAATATGCGTGAAGTGTGTGCGTAATGGGTTTTTTCGGCGCGAACAACATCGTAAGGAGGGAGTAATACGTAAGTCTTTTCCCAAGGTTTTCTGCGCTTGGTTTTTGAGGTGAACGGTTGTATTACAACAGGTTTCGCCTTTTCTGCATCCTCAGCTGCCTTTTTATCTTCTTCTGACTGCAAAGCACACTTGTCTTCAATCATTTCGTAGGGGCTAATAATAGGTTCAATTTTACCTATCGTGTCGACATGAGTTGAGTTAACGCCTTGCCAGCCTGGCAGCGCTTCTTTGCGGATAACAGCAGTGCCTCGAATGTCCTGCATTTGTTCAATCGTTTCGCCAGAAGCAAATCGATGCGCCATTTCTATCAATGGTCGCTCAGCATTACCAAACATGAGCATGTCAGCCTTAGAATCAAACAATACTGATCGTCTGACCTTATCCGACCAATAATCATAATGGGCTATACGGCGCAAGCTTGCTTCAATTCCGCCAATCACTACTGGTTTTTTATACGCTTCTTTGCAACGCTGAGTATATACCGTCACTGCTCGGTCTGGACGTTTGCCACCCTCGTTGTTTGGTGTGTAGGCGTCGTCGTGGCGAAGTTTTCTATCAGCTGTGTAGCGATTAATCATGGAATCCATGTTGCCAGCGGTGACGCCGAAAAACAGGTTTGGCTCGCCTAATTGCATGAAGTCATCTTTCGAATGCCAATTAGGTTGCGAGATAATACCAACGCGGAAACCTTGGGCTTCCAGTGTTCGGCCGATCACCGCCATGCCAAAACTTGGATGGTCAACATAGGCGTCGCCAGTCACGATGATGATGTCGCAGCTATCCCAACCTAGTTGGTCCATTTCTGCCCTAGACATCGGCAAGAATGGTGCGGGATCGAAGCAAGAAGCCCAATATTTAGGAAAAGAAAATAAGCTGCGCTCTGCCTTCATCCTTGGCGTTTGAGTTTTTCGTGACGTGGGCTGAACTGATGGCATGATGAAAGTGACCTTGGTATTTGGAGCTGCGAGCTGGCAACGGCTATTTCGAATTGTATTTGGATAATAACACGCTGGAACAATTTCGGGGCGACCAGCTTTCAGTGCGTATTATAAATTAAGCGCGGCAACATAACAGCAAAAACCTCTAGGCTCTACTACAAAAGGTCTGAATAGATTGGTTATGCCATAGCAGGCATATTATAAGCCTAGCCGCACAGGGCGGCATTACAAAATTACAAAGCGTGTGCTTGTAAGGCTTCATAGAATGGCATGACTTCATCGACTACTTTTTGCTGTTGGCTATTTAAAGTAAATGATTTTGAAAGCGATTTGCCAAAACCGGTCGATTTCTCAACACTATGATACCAATGCTCAGCCCACACTCCGTCACTTGCGCGCCTGCCAGTAGGCCAGCTCATCATATTTTCATCAAAAGGAAGGGCTAAAGCTTTGCACAATTTGTGCATTTTGTCTTGCGGGGCTGCTAAAACGTCGTTTGAGTCTATAACGGGTATGTTTTGCCCGGTCATCTGGCTAAAAAGCACAAAAAGTTCGTGCTGGCGCTTTATGCCAATATCTTCTGGACTGCATTCGCCGCGGCTATTGGTATAAGAGTTTACCACTTGCGCTGGGTCGCGAATTAAAAAGCAGTGCCGTAAGTCTTTCGCCCACTCAAAATCGTCTTTGTGCTCATTTGTGGTTAACATGTGTTGGGTCATGTGTTTTTGATATTGGAGGGGTGTACCACAGCTACCTTCACTCATGTTTTTAGCGACTAGCTCATAGTCGGTGGGTTGCGATGCAATCACCTCGTCAAACATGGGGTGCGGGCTTTGCGTTTGATTGAGATAGTAGGCGTAAAAGGGTTCATCGACAACACTACAATCCTGTCTGTTTTCCCAACTTCTCATCATCGCTGTAGAGATATTTCTTGGTCCCGACCACATGGCTATTCTAATTGTCATTTCTTGTCCTTTTTTACTTGCGTCTATATCGAGCTTCAGCAAGGTTGACTGGGATTGTTGGTTTGCGCTTGTCGGTGTTCTGCTTTTATTCGCTGCACATAAAGGCTTTCAAGTTTTTTAGTCATAGGGTTGCTAGGGTCGTCACCGATCACTCGTCCATCAATCATCGACACTGGCGTAAGCCCTGCAAATGTACCGGTAATAAATGCTTCATCCGCGCCATACACATCGGCCAGGGTAAAGTTCCTTTCATATACCGGCACTTGGTGTTCCTTACACACATTAATTACATTGCGGCGAGTAATGCCGTCCAAGCAAAAATCGCCCGATGACGTCCATACTTCGCCATCGCGAACGATAAAGAAATGGGTTGAGTTACAAGTAGCAACAAAGCCGTGGGGATCCAACATTAAGGCCTCATCTACTTGGGCTTTTGCAGCTTGTATGCAAGCAAAAATGCAATTGAGTTTGGAGTGCGTATTCAACTTTGGATCTTGCACGTCGGGATAACCGCGACGAACATGAGAGGTGAACAAGGTGACGCCTTCATTGGCGTCCATACCGAGCGGTTTTTTATGCTCAGCAATAATCACTATTGTGGCATCCGATATAGTCACTCGAGGGTCTTGATAAGGCGTCGCTTTTAGGCCTCTCGTTACCATTAATCGAATATGTACGCCGTCGTGCATGTCATTGGCTTTGCAGGTGTCGTAAATACGTTGTACTAATGCTTCTTTGCTTATACCGATATCCATATCGAGGGCTTTTGCACCATCGTAAAGCCTACGCATATGCTGGTCGATAAACGCCAAATACCCTTCGTGTAAGCGAATCCCTTCCCAAACACCGTCGCCGAGAATAAAACCACTATCAAAAACCGATATTTTCGCTTCGCTGCGGGGAAACAACTCGCCATTGATATTGATTAAGATTGAAGCGTTGCGAGGATCGTCAACATATTGATGTGTGCCCATAGTCTACTCTAGGTGTTGTTTTTCTCTACATTAATCGGTTTTGTCTCGCTTTTCTAGCTTTCTTCACCTCCACTTTTTAGTGAATTTATTGCCAGCAAAAGCTAGTCGATTCAACTTTTTTCTTCACCTGGGCGTATAGAGGCTTTGCTATGGTAGAAATCGCAAAAAGTACTAAGCTTCATAGGGTTAACGTTCGCCATAAAAGTAAAAATCGTAATTACATAAACACTTATTCGTAAGTGCTAAAGGAACCTGTATGTTGAACCAAAGAAACAAAACTATCGTGAATAAGCTATTAATCGGGTGTGCTGCTTTTGCAATGCTGCTAATGGGTGGTTGTGCCAATTATGATTACCCTGGCGAGCTTAGCCTAGGCGAAAAAATGGTGTCAGCAACGGGCCAGAGTCTGGAGGGTGACCTTGTCGTTATACCAAAAGATTTTGCGGGCGAAAAAACACTCCTACTGTTTGGATATGTACAAGACTCTCAATTTGATATCGACCGCTGGTTAATCGGCCTCGATATGACTGAAACGCCAGTAAATGTATATGAAATTCCTACTATTCAAGGAATGGCGCCACGCATGTTCAGTGGCTTCATCGACAACGGTATGCGCAAAGGCATCCCAAAAGAACTCTGGAAAGGGGTGGTTACGGTTTATGAAGACGGCGATAAAATTCAACGTTTCACTGGCAACATCAACCCTAATAATGCTCGAGTGATGCTTTTAGATGCCCAGGGCAAGATTCTTTACTTTTACGACCGAGGTTTTTCTGTTGCGGCCTTAAAAGAAGTACGAGTGTTAGTGGGTGTAGAGGGAAATGCGACGTTTTAGGGATTGAACATATTCTGTAAAGTGTAGTCGTATTTTGTACATGATATGTGTAATCTATGGCTTTTAAGGCACTCAATTAATGGATTATTGCGACGAGCTGATAATTTAAGATCTGTGTGTGCTGTGAAATCTAAGCCGCCAGCTGCGTTAACCTTATCAGCTCTATACGGAGATTTATGCAAAAACCAGAATCAGATTCAAACTCAAACTCATCAGGCGAAAACTCATCATCGCATGAGCATAAAACGCTAAGCACAAAACTAGCTTCTACCGCACCTAAGTCGGGCTTGATGAGCAGCAAACGTTTCCTTCCGCTTTTTGTTACCCAGTTTTTCTCGGCGATGAACGATAATGTGTACAAGAATGCAGTACTCTTGCTTTTAGTCTTCCAAGCCGCTAACGAAGGCGATGGTGCCTTATATTCGAATTTGGCGGCAGGTTTATTTATTCTGCCCTTCTTTCTTTTTTCCGGCATGGCGGGGCAGTTGGCTGAGAAGAATGAGAAATCAAAGCTAATCCGTATTATCAAGTTCTGTGAAATGCCTATCATGGTGATTGGCGCAATATCAATCTTTACACAGCTTATCTGGTTGATGTTAGTAACGGTATTCTTAATGGGCTTACAAAGTACCTTTTTTGGCCCACTGAAATACAGTATTTTACCGCAGCATGTGGATCGTGATGAGTTAACTAAGGCCAATGGTCTGGTCGAGTCTGGAACTTTTGTTGCGATATTGATGGGAACCATTTTTGGTACTTATTATATCACTCAAGAAGCGGGTTCAATCTATATCAGCGTGGCCATTTTAACACTTGCCGCTGTTGGTTATTTCAGCAGTCGCTTTATTCCTGTCAGCGCTGCGAACGATCCTAATTTACACTTCACTTTCAATATTTTTTCGTCTACCAAAGATGTGTTTAAAACCCTAAATCAGCAAACTGAATCAGTTGGCAAATCGGTAGTGGGTATTAGCTGGTTTTGGCTAATTGGAGCCATTATTCTTACTGCATTACCTAACTATGTTAAATACGAAATGGGTGGTAATGAGTTAGTAGTAACAAGTGCCTTGGTAGTATTCTCTTTGAGTATTGCCATTGGCTCATTGCTTTGCGAAAAGCTTTCAAGGTCGCGTATCGAGCTAGGTATTGTGCCCTTTGGAGCGATTTTGATTACAGTATTTTTGTTTTTGCTAAGTCAAGAGCCAAATATGGCGAGTTACAGAGTAATGCCTGAGCGCGACAACATCACGGCGGAAGATTTGCTTTCAATATCGGAAGTCTTTAGCACTGGCGATATGATTTATCATCTTATTTGGATGGGCGCTATTGGTATTGCGGCGGGCTTCTATACTGTGCCACTCTATGCTCTGATCCAACAACGTACAGAGGAAGACAGTCGCTCTCGCGTAATCGCTGCTAACAATGTGTTGAATGCCTTATTCATGGTTGGTAGTGCCGTACTTAGTATTGTTACGTTAACTGTATTGCAATGGTCTATTCCTGAGTTACTGCTTCTATTGGCAGGATTGAACTTGCTTATATCTATTTATATCTATACCAAGGTGCCAGAGTTCTTCCTACGTTTTGTTATTTATATTCTCGCTATATGCATGTACCGAGTGCGGACAAGAGGTGAACAAAATATTCCAGTCGAGGGGCCAGCGGTTATTATTGGCAACCATGTTAGCTTTGTCGATTGGATGTTTATTTTGGCCGCGTCACCACGACCCATTCGTTTCGTTGTATTCGCGCCTATTTACTACTCGCCTTACTTGCACTGGTTATTCAAAATGGCCAAGGCCATCCCAATCGATGCTGAAAAAACCAATCCTGTTGCCTTTAAGCGTGCTTTTGATGATGTGGCCGATGCACTAGAGCGCGGAGAGCTTGTTGGCATTTTTCCTGAAGGGAAGCTAACAGCTGATGGCGAAGTTGATACCTTTCGCCGTGGTATAGAAAAGATCATCGCGCGAAGCCCTGTGCCTGTTGTTCCTCTGCATTTAGGTGGCTTATGGGGAAGTATGTTCAGTCGAAAAACCAAATGGCGTTTGCCGCGTTTACGTTGGTCTTTAGTATCAGTGACGATAGGCTCACAAGTTGCCGCTGAAGATGTCGAAGCTGATGATTTACGTAAAAAGGTACTGAGTTTACAAGCAGAATATTCAGCCGATAATCCTTGATAGCGAATAAAAGTAGTGGAATAAAAAAAACGCGACACTTTAAGCAAAAGCAGTCGCGTTTTTTGTTCCCGATCAAGCTCTAGCTGGTTGGCGGCGTTTTCGGGCTATCCGTTGGAGTAGTATCTGCACCTAGCTTATCTTGTTCTTGCGCCTCTTCATTTCTCAAGTAACCCGCCGCTTCTTCATCAGCCTTTAGGTCGAGTCTACTATCGATATTTGCTTCAGGATCGAAGGCTCGGGATTGTTGGTTTATCTGATGTATCTGACTAGCATTCGATAAATCACGCTCGTTAGTAATGGCGGCAATAGCCTCACGCTCTCGCAAGAAGCCTTTGATTTCGTCTACTATTGCTCCCATTTCTTGTTCATTTTTGCTCATCGACATTATGAATCTTGGTTGCTCAAGGTTTTTAGCGCCACTGGTTGCAAAAATAGAAGTCTTTATACGCGATGTAATTATCCAAGGTGTAATACTAGAGCGCACTACGGTATTTTCAGAGCGGGTACTATCGTGAATCGACATACCGGTGGACAGTTTCGACTCGGTGTAGGTTCCTTCGGTTTTTAAGTACATCAACAATGAGGTGAAATGCAGTTCCCCCCAGAATAAATGTGATGCCGCGTCGAGGATCTTCGAAGCACTTTTCAGGGTTAACCAAGCAAACAAAGTAAACAAGGCAGAACTGAAGGCCTGTAATAGCAAGGTAAGGCTTTCTTCTGTTTTTGCGGCCTTCAAGCCTTCAAAAGCGCCAATGCTGTCGATAAGGTTCTGCCCCAAAAAGTAAAAGGCGATAGCGCTGACTACATAAAATACTTGGCTTACAAGCGATAGGATAGTTTTCTTGCCGTCTTGATCTGATGAGTTATCTTCTTCGGCTAAGGCGGGTTGAGTTTCGATCAATAGTTGACCATCGAAGCTTCCTTTACCATCTGATTGTTCATTAAGCTTAGGATCAAATTCGCGATAAATACGGTTAGGCATTTCTTTGTAGCGGCGATTCGCCAACACGATATTTTCGATATTGATGAAGATCTCATTAGGATGCACCGACTCTTGCATATTCTCACGGTACTCACTCACTTCAGTTTGCGGGGCTGCTTTCGCCATTCTCGCAAAAAGCAATGGCAATACAGCGGCTAATACTGCAGCAGTCGCAATGGCAAGAATACCTAAGTTAGCCCAAGCACTGAATATTCCTGAGGCTTCAGCAAAGACCGTTTTGGTTTTATCGGTAATATTGACTAACTCATCTAAGTAAACACCGGCGATAACAGGTACCAGAATGGAAAGCGCAAGTATGCCACCAAACGAGGCACCGCCTGCGCTTTTTAGTACGGTTTCGCGGTTGTTGTTTATCGCTCGCGCCGCGGAGGACCAACTTACGACAAGGTATAAAAGTAACAATATGCCCATGATTGGGAGAGCAAACAACTGAGCTGTCTCTCCCGCGAGGCCCGTGGTGACAATGAAGAATACAATTAAAAACGACACGATGCCGGTGATGAAGTTAATCACAACTCCTGCAATTTCTTGCGCCATTTTGCGCAAAGGATAAGGGAGAAAAGTGAGTTTGGGGAATATTGAATGCACAAAGCGCCCAAGAAAACCAACAGGTTCAATGAAGGTGGTGTTTTTTCTGCCCATCATCATTGAATGTAGTGTTTTCGCATCATATAGCAGAGCGTCACGTTCGAATTTCGCTGAATCTTGTTCTGAGCGAGACAAGTTGTAAGCGAGTGATGTAGGCACTGAGCGCCCGACGAAATAACGGAATAGTTGAAAAAAACCAACGCCAGTGTGGCGTGCTCCGCTTAACAGTAAGTAAAAACCAATGATGG
This sequence comes from Marinibium conchae, assembly GCF_015595035.1. GTDB lineage: Bacteria > Pseudomonadota > Gammaproteobacteria > Enterobacterales > Alteromonadaceae > Glaciecola. Next base: position 404,331 of record NZ_JADNRN010000001.1, read on the forward strand.
CATAGGCCCAGCCTACGATCTTGTCTTCTTTCAATTCGCCAGCTACTTGTAATAGAGTAAATATACCGAGTAACGCAACTAGAATACCCGCAGCGGCTTTGAAAGTTCCTTCTTTTTTGAAGGGGTTTTTTATGCCAAGGGTTTGTGAGCCAAAATCATATGCCATGCAAGTTCCTTTTTAAATGAACAAATTATTTACGGTCAAGTCTACTGAATGCTGCATTGATGCGCTAGCACAAATCCATGAACTTGCTATGTTGCGATATCTTCGAGAATAAAAATCAATACCCTTCGTTTCGCTTACTATAAAATTTGCTCGTTATCTTTACTCTATGTTTTGAAGAATGATGTTGCAGCAGTATCTAATGTAAAGAACGATATTATAGATTTCTTCAACTACGGTTTTCCCCTATACTCTAGGGGAGCTACAGCACCTATTGAGAGCATTGAAGCATAATTTAATGCAACTGTGTTAACTTCACAGAAGATGCGTAGCGACGGAAACACTATAATTAAAAAAGGAAATACCATGAAAAAGCTCGTCTCAATTGTCTTTATATCTTCACTAACATTCTCAGCAGCTTCTCACGCCGAAGATGGTTGGTTCGGTTCTCTCAAAAGTATGTTGGGTTTCGGCGATAGCGCTGAAGAGCAAGTTGAAATGCCTGCTATGCCATCTGCAGATGGTTTAATGGAGTCTCTTCAAAGCAGTTTGGGTGTTACATCTGAGCAAGCTGAAGGCGGTATGGCATCCATCATGAACTATGTAAAAAACAACGCTTCAGAGGGCCAGTTTTCTGAGTTGTCTTCGGCCATTCCTGGTTTAGATTCAATTATGAGCTCTGTGCCGAGTATTGAAGGTTTGGGTTCAAGCGACGCTTTATCGGGCGTAATGAGCAAAGTATCTGAATACAGTGATTCACTGAAAGGTATCAATGAGTTAAAGCAGCAGTTTGAAGCATTAGGGTTAAAACCAGAAATGATCATGGGCTTCATTGAGCAAGCAAAAGCTTATTTGGACACAGAACAAGGTCAAGCAGCCAAAGAACTGCTCACTAGCAGTCTTGGTGACTTTGATCTCAGCTCCTTCCTATAAGTCTTAGCGAAAAGGCTTGGTAAGTCTTAAGTGAAAAAACGACTAAACAACGCAGCCCTTAGAGGCTGCGTTTTCTTTAGCTTGATTTTTGCAAGCTAGCTAGAAAAAGGCTTCGGCGGTGGATTCATTATTACTACGCAAGATAAGCACTTCCGACTTATGTTCATTCAATGAATATACGCAACGACTCGCACAGCAAAGAACTAGAATAGGGCAAATATGACTTTTAGTGCTTTGCTATCTGCTTTTTTTGGAACTAACGCTGTTGAGATTATTGCAGCAATATCAGGCTTTATTTGCTTGGTGCTATTAATAAAGGTGAATATTTGGAATTTTGCCTTTGGTTTCGTGCAAGTTACCCTTTATGTGTGGGTGTTTTATCAGGCTAAGTTATATGCCGATTCAGCCTTGCATATTGTTTATATGGCCTTACAAATATACGGTTGGTGGAATTGGTCGCGTCATGCAAATGCTAAAACAGGGGTAATGGTAATGAGTATGCCCTATCAGCTTATTGCTTTGTGGGCCTTAGTGGCAATAGTCGCAAGCGCAATTGTAGGTGGCTTACTGCAAGTAAATAGTGATGCGAGCTATCCTTATCCTGATGCTTTTACCACCTGTGCTAGCTTGGTTGCCTTTGTTTTAATGACCAAGCGCTACACGGTCAATTGGGTTTTCTGGATTGTCGTTGATGTGGTGGCAATATTTGTCTATTTTCAAAAGGCTTTGTACCCAACCGTGGCGCTGTATAGTTGCTTCTTAGTAATGGCTTGTCTAGGTCTTTATACTTGGAGCAAACAAAGCCAAAGTGCCTATGGCGACGATGATAGCCAGAACCAAAGAGTATAGATTACTGTATCCATTCTTTTCCCTGAATAATAAGAATAAATTAACTCGCTATGAAAAACGATTGTTGTGATATTAAGAAAGTTGTATTTATGGGCGCACCGTCTACAGGTAAATCAACCATTTGCCAAGCTGCTGCAAAGCATTATAAAACCGTGCATGTAGATGAATATGGTAGAACGTACTGGGAAGAAAACCAAAGCGACCGACGCTTAACGCCGGAGCAACTTTTGCATATTGCCCAGGAGCACATTGCTATTGAAGAGCGAACACTGCCGCAAGCCAATAAATATCTGTTTGTGGATACCAATGCACTTACTACTTGGCATTTCGCGCTGGATTACCATAATTCGGCCTTAGCAGAATTGTGTCGCCTAGCAGATGAAAGTAAAGAGCGATACGATTACGTTTTTCTATGTTGCGACGATATCCCTTTCGAAGATACGTGGGAACGCTCTGGAGATGTTAAACAAACTGAATTTCAACGCTTCATAAGCGAAGAGCTAAATAAGAGAAACATAAAGTACACCGAGCTTAAAGGGAGCGTTGAAGAGCGTCTACAACAGATAATAAAAACACTGCCATAATTCGCCACCAGCCACCAGCCACCAGCCACCTGACCTCTGCTAGTGCTTGCATTTGATTAGCACTTTTGTGAACATAACAACGCGCCTCAGTAATACGCTTGGGGCAGTAAATACGATACGCAATTTCAACTTCATTTCTATAAGAACATAGAGCCGAAGTAACACGATTTGAAACTGCCATTTGTTTGTTAGGACGTTACCACTGGCTAGTTGTAAACGGGCTAGTGGATATTAATAATAAAAATGGACAACACTATGATTTATAGAAAAATGCCGCTCAACAAGAAGTTTTATAAGCTCTTTCAACACAATCCTTACATATCAAGGTTAAATTGCGCCTTTAGGGCAGTGGCAAAGTCTGCTAGCTATGCGCTAAAAGTAAGCTTCGTGTATGCGGTGCTCTTCGGTGGCGCAGCCCAGGCGCAAGACCGCTCCAAAGAAATTGATGTGATTTACAGTAAGTTAGTGTCGGCCTTGCCTACGGAAGGCGTCTTAATGCTATCGCCTTACGCTGATAGCCTGCAAATCTTTGGCGATGATATAAAAGCCAGTTACAACAAAGAAAGTGATGCTATGGGTGGCGTAGCTCTGGAGATAGAAACCAAACGAGGCAAGAACCCATGGGATGCTGGCGTATTCAATGTCGCGGGCGCTGAAATCAAAAAAGGTGACGTTATTTACATGGCTTTCTTTGCTAAAGCATTGGAGCTTCCGAAAGGTAAAGAGAGTGCATTAATAAAAAATGTGGGCGTGCAAAAAGGTACCGAACCATACACCACAGTGATTGGTAAAGATTTCTCTCTTAGCCAGCAATGGCAGAGTTTTGCGTTAGCTGGTGTTGCCAACGATAGCTATAAGGCTAATGAGGCACAGTTGTCGATGCAGATAGCAACCGCAAAGCAAAAAATTGCGATAGGGCCTGTGTTTGTATTTAATTTAGGTAGCGATGTTGACCCAAGCACCTTACCCTTTATTAGCCAATAATATCTCTACCCAATAGACCACAAAAAGTTAGGGAGCACTTAAATTTGAGTGCTCTTTATCTGCAGCGACCAGCTTCTGATACCAAAAACTTGCCAATAATATAAATACACCAATACCAATAAACATAATGACTTTTTGCCATAGCACAACTTGAGCTGCATCTACCAGAGCAAGCTTTGCAATGCCTAATAATATGAGGCCAAAACTAAATCGAACTGATGCAATTCGTCGATTTTTCAAAAACAATATAGCTGCGCCATGCACAGCCATAACAGGCGCAATAGCAAGGTCGGCACCAACATCATTCAGCATCATGAAGGCGAGCAGATAGGTGATTAATGCATAGCTATGGCCGATCAAATCCTTATTTTTGATAGCATTTATACGTTTCGAAATACTCAAATTAGCCAAGCGTTTTGTCGTATAAACCGCAGTCGCCAATACTATGATTGGATAGATAACCACAAACAGCTCACTTCTACCGCCATTAAGCAGCGTAAGCCACGACAGCACACTGATTGCTAGCAAGGTGAAGGCATGGAAATAAAGGTTTCGTTTGAATACTGTAAAGCGCTCAGCGAACACAAAGGCAAGTAATGGATAACTCGTAATTAGTGCGAAAGGCAGAAGCTCAGAAAACAAGGTGAATGAGCGAATATCCAATACACTTGAAATACTTACCCCCACGAATATCGCTAGTAATATGGCGGCAAAATTAACGATACTACTTTGAATAAACGCGTAAAAGCCTAGCGCTTTTAGCTGCTTTTGTTTCTCTATTCTATTCGTTTCTTTTAATGCTGATTCAGCGCCAAGTTTATGGAGGTAGAAAGCGATGCTAGCTAGCACTGTAAGCCCAGCTAACAAAGCTAAGTCGTTGACGAAGTGATAGTACTGCCCAGACCAACTTTGCAGCAAGGTCATTGAAAATATACTGTAGGCAACGAGCAATACGCTCAGTATTTGGCTCTGTACACGCAACACGGCGGCCTTTATAAAATGGGCTAAGACTAAACTTAAGGCTGGAGACAGCCAGAGCAATGCGCCAATATAGGCTTCGAAGTGTCTGAAGGCTGAGCCAAGCCAACATATCGGAAGTAGAAAGTAAAAGGCAAGTCGAGCGAGTTCTGCTACTGATGCAAAAGGACTTTGCGGGTAAAATTTGCGATAAAAAGCAGACCACAGCCACAACTGTACAAAGGCCAGAATGAGTGAAGCTTTGGCAAAAGTAGGTAGCAGACTAAAGCGTAATGAGTTTACAGATTCTGCACCAATCGCTACGTAGGCCAATGGGAATATTATCAATGCGGCGGCCAACAGCTCTAATTGTGAGCGTTGTGTTTGCCTAGCTCTAAATAGTATAGCGATCTGTACGATGATGGCAGTTAAACCAGCCCAATTATCAAGCCAAATGAAGGCGCAGCTAAGTGCAATTAAACTCAAATAGGCTGTTTCTGCAAAAACAAGCACGGGGTAAACGTCTTTTAGGGTGTAGCTGTTTAGCAGCTTGTCGCTTTCTTTGCTATCTTCATTTTTTAACCTGATCAAGCGTTGCCATGCCGATAACGTGAGGCCAATCACTGCAGCGATAACCCAGCCGTCGAGCGTCAATAGCGCTGGATTAGGGAAGTAAGGATATATTGCAGCAGCACAATAGAGGATGGCTATACCACTTAAGGCTTGGCCATGATGGATAAGTTGCGCTAATGCGTAGCGACGGCTCATATAAATCAGCAATAGGCCTTCAATTGCCCATGCTATTCCCCAATAGCTTGGCGCTAACAGGGCGATAATCGCAAGTACAGTCCATGCTGCAGCAATTAAAGACGCTAGATGTGTAAAACGGTGTTTTTCTCTGAAGAGATAAACGGCAACGATGAGAGAAACAAAACCATTTAGTAAAAACTGTAAGGCTAATTCGGTGAAACCAAATTGATTGCTTTGCAGCATGAGCAGCAAGCTCGCACCAAAGTTAGACGCAATGAGCACCAAATACTTGGTGAGTGTGCTCTCTGTTTCTTTGTCTTCTCTATTTGCGTAGAGGCAAAACATAAAATAGGTAAAAAATAGAAGATAGAAGGCATTAATCATCCATGCCGCCATTTTTAAGTTGCTGTTAGCTTCTACCCAACCCAAGGTGACGAAGGCAAACACAAAGGTAATATTGCTTAACCAATGACCCAAGTACTTGAAAGCGATATATAAGCTACTGACGCTCACTAGCCATACCGACATTAGATAGAAAGTGGGAGCTATGTTGCTTGCGCCAGCAATGATGGGAATGAGGGTTATGCCGACAATGCCCATTACCGCCACCACTTTTGTTTCCAAATAAAGTGCTAAGTAATGGCAAGCAAGGGCGATTAATGCATAGATACTTAACGTAACCAATGCTGGCAGTAGCGCGTATACACTGCCCACGAAGTAAATGGTAAGAAAACAAAGTAGTAAGCCCAAACTGACGATAGCGCTGGCAAATTCAGCATATTTCGTTCGAACTTTTAGCACTAGGCCTAGTGCAACTACGCTAAGAGCTGAGCTACCTAATAGGGCAGCTTTGCTACCGGCACCTAGCTCATCAACGACTAACTGCATAAGGTAGCCAAAACCAGATAAAACAAGCCCTACACCGGCAATAGTGAGGAAGAAAATTCCTAACATGCCTCGTTGTTTGTAGCTTTCATAGAGAGTTGTGACGGGGGAGAACCAGTCAATTACCATGCTCAACAGCTGCATTAAGGCGACTTCGATGAATGATGGCTGCTGGGTTTGTGTTGCTTCAGCTTCTGAGGCTTTTATGGTAGCCGCTTCACTAATGGCCGCTTCATTTACTAGAGCTTGATGCTTTGCAGCTTCCTGCACTTTGGGTTTAGGTGAGCTTGATGGCGCGCTTGAGTGCTCGTTTTGTTGTTTGGGGGATGGCCTTGTAGAAATTTGACTTTCAAGAGCATCAATTTTTTTTGATAACAGCATACTCTTGAGGATCATTTGATTTTTGAGATCCTCTAACTCTTCCTTAAGTGCTTCAATATCCTGATTCAACCGACTCTCCATATTGTGGTGCTGACATTGCAGCGAGCATTGCATACGCTTGGATTAAGGGTAGACTACGCCTAAAGCAAGTCGACTTGTCGACCAAATTTAGCCTATACAAACTAGAATACTCCCTCACTGCGTGTTGAGCAAGCTTGCTCATCTTTTATAAAATACGCTTGCTGGAGTAGAGCTGTGTGAACTATACAAGGACTTAACAATGTATCGCTTTTCTCTTCAAAAATCTTGCAAGTGTTTTATAAAAACGGCTCTGTTGTTTGTTGGTGTTTATGCATGTCACTCTCATGCTTTTTTCATTGAGAATGGGGAAGCGCAGAATGATGAACGCTTAAGTCGAGAGTTTGTGAGCTTTCCTGCGGCCACAAAAAATACCCCATATAGCGAAGTGAGTGCGCTTAACTATAACCAAGCAGACCTTAAGCTGGTTTATTCAGATGAGCACGCTGATTTGTATTCGTCTTTATGGTTCAGTCGTGATTCTGCAACAGAAAAAGAGAAGCCTCTATTAGTATTTATTCATGGCGGCTGCTGGCTAAGTGCCTTCGATATGTCGCATTCATACGCTATGGCGACAGGCCTAGCACAGGCTGGCTATACAGTCTTGTCTTTAGAATATAGAAGAGCAGGCAACGGCGGAGAGTGGCCCGTAGCCTTGAATGATCTTGCTAAGGGCTTAACGCATGCTCTGACAGCACTTTCAGATGGAAGCCAAACAGCGTCAAGCAGAACTAAGGTCGATAACAATACTGCTGAATCAGCCAATAACCCTCAGATCAACACTCGCCATGTGGTCATTATGGGGCATAGCGCCGGTGGTCATCTAGCGGCAATGCTCGCACTGAAGCTAGAAGACATATTACCGACTACCACAGAGCGAGTGGATATAGTGTCGCTAGCAGGGATTATGGACATCAAGCAATATAGCTTTGGCAATAATAGCTGCCAAAGCGCTACCCCAAGCTTTATGCAGGGCTCGTTAAGTGAGCGGCCACAAGCGTATTACCTTGCCAACCCACAGTCTTACACAATACAACACCCCAAGATTGGTAAGTTTCTGTTGTTGCAAGGAAGTGCAGACTCAATCGTACCAAGCGCACAAGCAAAACATGTGAATGCGCAAGTGAACATGTTTGAGGGGGTGGGTCATTTTGATTGGATCCATCCGGGAAGTTTTGCGTTTAAACAATTGCTTCTTGCCCTAGAAAAAGCCGATTAACCTTGCTTCAGGAACTCAAAGTCTAGTGAATACTAATAATAGCAACACAATACACAGTTTTTCAGCTAAGCCCTCACAGGCGCTTGTGGAACAAGCAAGAGCGATGGATGAAAGCGATGCCTTAAGCCATCTTAAAACAAAGTTCCTGCTACCAAATGGGCTTGTTTACCTTGATGGCAACTCTCTTGGTGCTTTGCCCAAAGCTGCAAAAGAACGCGCTATTGAAGTCGTTGAGCAGCAATGGGGGCAAGACCTCATTACCAGTTGGAATAAACACGCCTGGATAGCCTTGCCTGAGCAAGTAGGTGAAAAAGTTGCGCCCTTAATTGGCGCTCATATACCTGGGCAAGTTATTTGCTGCGATTCTATTTCTGTCAATTTGTTTAAGTTATTGTGTGCTTGCGTACATTTAAACGGCAGTGCAGGCAAACGCAATAAAATATTGTCGCAACGCGATAATTTCCCTACCGACCTATACATGGTCGAAGGTTTGGCAACGCTGTTGAGCGAAAATCACTGTGAGTTGCTTCTTTGCGAAGAAGATGAGGTGCTTGCGAATATTCAAGAGCACGGTGATGACTTAATTGCGGTTATGTTAACCCACGTGAACTTTCGCTCTGGTTATATTCATGATTTACCAACAATTACCTCACAAACTCACGCAGTTGGCGCACTGAGCCTGTGGGACTTGGCTCATAGCGCTGGGGCTGTGCCCGTAGAGTTGGATGAGCATAACGTTGATTTTGCCGTAGGATGTGGTTACAAATACTTGAACGGTGGGCCAGGCGCGCCAGCATTTCTCTATGCAGCACAGCGTCATCACGACGCTATTCAGCAACCCTTAAGCGGGTGGATGGGTCATGCCAAGCCCTTTGACTTCACTCCTAGCTATACGCCAGCGCCGGGCATTAAACGTTTTTTAAGCGGCACGCCCAGTGTGATTTCAATGAGTGTGATGGATGCCGCTATGGATGTTTTTGATGGCGTTAGCATCGCAGAACTTAGGGCCAAGTCTGTCGCGCTAACGCGTTTTTTTCAGGCTGCGGTTGCGCAGTCATCTTACTTAAGTGATTTAGAGCTGGCTTCGCCTGAGGATGCAGGGGCCAGAGGTTCACAAATCGCTTATGCTCACCCGCATGCTTATGCCCTTTGCCAAGCGCTTATTGCCGAGGGTGTTGTGGCAGACTTTCGAGCGCCAAATATTCTTCGTTTTGGTTTTTCCCCCACTTTTGTTAGCTTCGAAGATATCGCCACGAGCTTTGCTGTGCTTGAACATACAATGCAAAGCAAGCTTTATGAACAGCCTCAGTTTAGTCAAAAGCAACTCGTTACTTAAAAGTGATAGGTCGATGACGATTTCTGCACAAGACAAAATCTGGGCCACGGTAAATATGATCCCCGTTGGCAACGTCGCCAGTTATGGTCAAATTGCCGATTTAGCAGGTTTGCCAGGTCGTGCACGGCTAGTAGGCAAGTGCTTAGGGCAACTGCCTACGAACAATGATAATTCAGATATGCAAGTGGCATGGCACCGTGTACTTCGCGCCAACGGACAAATAGCCTTTGCGGCTGAAAGTGAGCAAGCCTTGAAGCAAATAGGCTTACTTCAGGAAGAAAATGTGGCGGTGTTTAACAATCGCGTGAAACTTGCCCAATACCAATGGCAGCCTGAGCTTGCCGAGCTTTTGTTTGGTCTTAAATATTAAATATAGTGGTTAAATTTCAAATATTCTCCTAATGTGATGAAAGAATCTGCAATGCCTGTAGGTCTTATAATCGAATTTACAAAAACAAACATTTAGGAGCTACCCATGTTCGCATCAATCAAAGGTTCAAAGCTATTAACAGTCGCTGCGTTGTTAGTTGCATTCACTGTTACATCGTGCGGTCTAATTCCATCGCAAGTGCAGTCTTCAATCAACGAAGTTAACGTTGATGAGTCGAGACTGGCGATTAAAGGTTACGACCCAGTTGCTTACTTCACCATGTCTAAACCTGTATTAGGCAGTGCAAACCATACTGCTACGCATCTTGGTGCAACCTACCAATTCAGTTCTGCAGCTCACAAAGCGCTATTTGAAGGTAATCCTGAAAAGTACGCACCACAATATGGTGGCTACTGTGCATTTGGTGTGTCTAAGGAATATAAATTCGATATTGACCCTCAAGCATGGGCAGTTGTTGACAATAAACTCTACTTAAACTTGAACCCAAAAGTACAGTCACGTTGGTTAGAACAGCAAGACGAACTGATTGTTGAAGCAGACAGCATATGGAATACAATCAAAGACGTTCCTGCATCTTAATGTAAAAAATTTAACAAAATGTGAAAGTTTTTATTCCCTTTCACGGTTTATATTACTATCCTGAGTATCAGGCTATTTTTCAAACACGAGGATTTTCCTATGAAAACGACTAATATCGCAATCGCCGCTGCCCTAGCTACAGTATTAACTACGGGTGTTATCACAGATGTAGAAGCTAAGAAGAAAAAAGAGAAGTGCTATGGCGTTTCTGCCGCGGGTCAAAATGACTGCGCTAACTTAGCAGGTACTCACAGCTGTGCAGGCCAGTCTACTGTAGACAACGATATCGGTGAATGGCGTCTAGTGCCAGCAGGCACTTGTAAAGAGCTTGGCGGTCATGATCGCAAATCTGCTAAAAAATTGTTCAAAGAAATGCAAGCTAAAAAGAACAGCTAGTTCTTTTGTATCGCTAACAGCAGTATAGGCGATATGCATCAATGACTTTGAAAGAAACTAAAAAGCCCAACCCCGTCATCGGAGTTGGGCTTCGTCATTCTCATTACAGTGATTTATTGGCTGGGGAAAAGCAAAACGTTGATTTTGTTGAAATCCATGCAGAAAATTTCTTCGCCAAAGGCGGCGCGAGCCGAGCTGTGCTTAGTGATATTATTAGCACTTATGCTTTGAGTTTGCATGGTACGTCGCTGGGTTTAGGGTCAACTTTGCCTGTTCCTGAGAGTATTTTGGCGCAGTTCGCAGAGCTGGTTGAATTTACTCAACCTATGCTTGTATCAGAGCACCTGTGTTTTAATCGCGCTAAACTCAACGATAAGGTGCTGCATAGCGGTGACTTACTTCCCATTCCCTACAATGAAGCCTCACTTGCCAACATAGTTAGCCACATCCAGAAGGTGCAAGACACCATTGCTAGGCCGATATTAATAGAGAATTTATCGGCTTATGTTGAAGCTAGCCAACTAGTTCCAGATCTGCGAGACAGTTTTACAGAGTTTGAATTTTTAATTGCTATGTGCGAGAGAGCGGGTTGCGGTTTATTACTCGATTTAAATAACTTGATAGTCAATGAACTCAATAGGGCGAATTTAGCGTCCGAGCCAACGAGCTTTTCCTTATCGAATATAAAGTCACGTATTAATAGTTTACCCAAGCATTTGGTAGGCGAAATTCACCTTGCTGGCTTTTCGGCTACGGATCCAAACAGTTTTATTATCGATGACCACGGTGCACCGGTTTCCTCTCAGTGTTGGGAATTGTTCGACATGGCAATTCAGCGCTTTTCAGGCACACCCAGTTTGGTTGAATGGGATACGCAAATGCCAAGTTGGCCGGTGCTTATGGGCGAAGCTGACAAGGCAAGAGCTATCGCCAACAAGCACTTACAATCGCCACTAGCAAATTCAAGGGCTTAAATCAGTGAGTAAATTACCTGAGCAAGTTCTACCATCACAGCGGGAGCTACAAGCCGACTATGAAGTGAGTTTAATATCGTCGATTTTTACTCGAGATCTGCCTACTAGTGGTGAGCGCAGCGGTAAATCAGCTGCGCCAAACGCTGAAAAGAATAAGGAAATAAAAGCCGAACAAGCGCTTAATATCTATCAAAACAACTTTCTCGAGAACGGCATACGTGCATTAGCAATTACCTTCCCAACAGTAGAAAACTTAATTAGCCCCGAAAGCTTTCGAGTGCTAGCCAAACATTACCTATTACACTATGAAAAGTCAGCGTTTGATTGGGCTGAATATGGCGCATCTATGCCTGAGTTTATTGATGAACAAGACGCTCTCGCTGACTCGCCATTTTTAAGTGAGTGCGCTGAACTCGATTGGCTCATTCATCGCATACAGCGTGAAGCTGATGCCGACTTTGTGGCAGAGAGTTTTGCTAAGCTAGAAATAACTGAGCTTTCAGCTCTTCGTTTCACGCCAGCGCCCGGTTTGTGCATCATGCCATCGTGGTTTCCTGTGGTCGATTTGTATCAACTTGTGCACGATCCGTATTTGCAGTCGAAAGAAGCTGTGCTAGCGCGGGAAGACTTACTAAAAAACATCAATAAATCAATAAATAATGCACTTAATAGTGCAATAAATTCAGAACCACCTCGGTCTCTTGTAGTGTGGCGTGCAGAGTACAAAGCTCAGTTTGAATATGTATCGGATGCAGAGGCATCGGTCATCAACCATATCCTGAGTGAAGAGCCTGTTAGCCAAGTGATTGAAGCTGTTGTTAAGCATGACCTCGATTTGAGCGAATGGCTTAGCGAGGCAATACAGAAAAAACGAATTTTTGCCGTTGAATAAGATTTTGTTGGGGCTGCCCTATGCAAAATGACAACAGCAACGATAAAAAATAAGCGAGCATAGCGTCATCAATGCGATGAATACTATTACTGAGAAGACTACCAAGAGGCCCACAATGAGAAAGCTGATTAATTTATATAATACTGTGTTTGAAAAACTAGACTATTTGCAACCTGTCGGTCTTCTATTAGCTAGATTTTATGTGGCATGGGTGTTTTTCAAAGCGGGTTTAACTAAGCTTCGCGATTGGGACTCAACCTTGATGTTGTTCGAATATGAGTATGCTGTACCCTTATTGAACTTTGAAGTGGCCGCATATTTAGCTACCTTCGGTGAAATTGTCTTGCCAGTTTTGTTGGTGTTGGGTTTGTTTGGCAGAAAGGCGGCAATTGGCTTGTTCATTGTTAACTATGTAGCAGTAATAAGTTTTGAGGATATGCCTGCGGCTGCCTTAAATGAGCATGTGTATTGGGGTATATTGATGTTGTTGGTTGCTATCTGGGGTGCAGGAAAGTTGTCGGTCGATAATTTGCTTAACATTAAATAGGACATCTACTCACGCTGATCAATGTATAGCGACTCATTTATAAAACCACAAAACCTTCAAAAACTCCTATGTTTTTGAGGGTTTTTAGCTATTATCGTAGCTACATTAGAGTCCAGCGGCGATTTAGCTAAGCTGGTGAGTTCACTAGGACACCATTCATGAGTTTACTTGGCTCCGTCGCCATCTTTCTGGCTGCAACGCTAATCGCTGTGCCGCTTTTCAAACGTCTTAAGCTAGGGGCTATTTTAGGTTATTTGATCGCCGGTGTGATTATCGGTCCTTCGGCTCTTAATTTAGTGAACGACCCTTACACAATCTTGCATTTTGCCGAGCTTGGCGTGGTGCTTCTACTATTTGTGATTGGCTTGGAGCTTGAGCCAGCTACCCTATGGCGCATGCGCAACCAAATTATATTTAGCGGCGGTTCACAGCTCTTGGTGAGTGCTATTGTGATAGCCGCTTTTTCGCATTATGTTCTAGCGGTGTCCTTCTCGGCGAGTATCGTTATTGGTTTGGGCTTAGCGCTATCCTCAACGGCCTTTGCGATTCAGCTCATGAATGAACAACGCATTTTGCAGAGCCCTCCTGGGCAGCAAGGTTTTTCGATCTTATTGATGCAAGACGTTGCTGTTATTCCTATATTATTGGCCGTAGCCGCGCTTGCCCCAGTAGCTACTGAAGCAGGAACGCCATGGTATATTAGCTTGGGTGCAGTGCTTGCAGTATTGCTCATCGGACGTTTCTTAATTAACCCGTTTTTACGCATTGTTGCGCGCTATGGTAGCAGTGAGGTAATGACCGCCGCGGCGCTATTTATTGTATTGGTAACCGCTTTAGTGATGGATCAAGTTGGTTTGAGTATGGGGATGGGCGCTTTTATTGCCGGCATACTCCTAGCAGATTCAAGCTTTAAGCATCAACTGGAAACTGAAATAGAACCCTTTAAGGGACTGTTATTAGGTTTGTTTTTTATCGCCATTGGGATGAATCTCGATTTATCATTATTGGTAAATGAACCCGTATTTATTATCAGCATGAGCGTGTTGCTCGTTGCCGTTAAGGCCTTCATTATTTTTGTCATACTGCGAGCATCAAAACAAAGTAATCGTGATTCGATAAGGGTGGCTTTGATGTTATCGCAAGGTGGCGAATTTGCTTTCGTTGTGATGACACTGGCACTTTCAAACTCGGTGCTTAGCGCTGAAATTGCTGGGCAGGTCAATCTTATTGTGGGGCTTTCAATGGCGCTAACCTCGCCGGTGGTGATTGTGTATTCCCTGTTCTTCAATACTCAAAATTGCCCTGCAGTTTATGATAGCTTCAACGATACTGGCGACCCGAAAGTGATCATTGCAGGCTTTGGTCGTTTTGGTCAAATTACCGGTCGAATTTTAGCGGCCAACGGTATTCCTTTCACTGCAATGGACAAAGATGCCGAGCACATCGAATTCGTCCGGAAATTTGGTAATAAAGTTTATTTTGGTGATGCAACAAGGCTCGATTTACTCAAAAAGTCAGGCATACAAGAGGCACGAGTGCTCCTTGTTGCCATCGACGACAAAGACGAAATAAATGCGCTGGTGAAGTTAGTACAGCATGAATTTCCTCATATTAAGCTTATTGCTCGCGCAAGGCACAGGATGCACGCAGTAGAGCTAGCAAAAATGGGCGTTGATTTCTTTGTTCGCGAAATGTTCGACAGTGCTGTTTCAGCTTCAAAAGAGGTGCTAAAAGCCTATGGTTTCACTCAGGGGCAGGCTGATAACATGGCGAGTATTTTTGAGCAACACGACGTTGCTATGCTTGAAAGCGTAATACAGGACAACCTCGACCTGCCACAGCTTATTCAAACGGCCAAAGATGGCAGAGCAGAGTTGCAGCAATTGTTTGAAGAAGACAAGCAAGACTAAACATTCACCTTGGTATGAGTTAATTTTGCAAGGCGCATAAAGGCTACTGCTTAACAAAGTGCATGTCGCGATAGGCGTGGCGTTTGCGCTCTCGTGAAGTGAAGGGATGCATTTTCATGCCACTGACTTCGTTTGCTAAGTTTAGCTCAAAGAGTAAAAACGCATTAGACGCCGCGTTTTGATTATCCCAAGTCACTTTGTATTTGTTGCCTTCAAATGGGCTAAGAGTGCCTTTGAGTGTGCTCATTCTTTGCGATGAGATGCGTAGCTTGCCATCAATGGCTTCAATGATCATTTGCCCAAACCACGCATCCTGATAAATGCCTAGCACGTCGCTATCATTTATCAGCATGGGCTTTGTTGGAGTAGGGTCGGGTAATTTATTGGCCAAGTATTGTGACTCTTGTTCCGCTTGGTAATCACTGTAGGTTTGTACCCAGTCGTTCACTTCAGAATGAGTGCTGTCTTGAGTGGGTAAAAATGATTTTAAGATATGTTGCATCACCGACGAGCGCGCGCCGTAGTTAGAGCCATTGTTTAAAATAACCACGCCTAATTCTAATTCGGGAATAAGTGATACAAAGGCCTGAAAACCAGACAGTGTGCCAGTATGAGAAAGCACTTTGTAGTGTTGTAAGTTCGACATACGCCATCCGTATCCATAGCTTTTGAAGTGAGTGCCATCCCACTCTTGTTCGGTATTGCTCACTCTCATTATTGTGCGTGGTGTCCACATTGCTTGTAGTTGCGCTTCGGAAAATGGCAGGGTGCTTGGTGCGAGTAAGGCTTGTATCCATTTCGTCATCGACTCTGCATTACACACAATGCCCCCTGCAGCTACCGACATTTGCGCTTTAGGGCCGATGGCGTTTCTGGGAATGAGATACAGGCCACGCGCGTCGTTGTGAGCATAGGGAAGGGCGGTTTTTGCCAAGGCGCTTTTCGGAACGTCACCGGCATAACAGCTCATATTCAATGGGGCAAAAATGTGCTTTTGCAAAAAGCTTGCATAAGATTCACCACTCACTCTAGCAATTAATTCGCCAACCGTGATGTAAAGCACATTGCTATATGAATAAGCCGAGCGAAAGCTGTAATCGGGTGTTAAGTGCTTAAGGCGATGAATCACTTCTTGGCGGCTAAAGCCAGATGGCTCAGGCCAAATCATGCTATCTCCTGCACCAGAAACCAGACCACTTCTGTGCGTAAGCAGATCTTCAATGGTGAACTCTCGGCTTACCCAAGGATCTTGCATTTGAAATTCAGGAAGATGGTCGATTACCTTATCTTTCCAGTTCAGCTTTTTTTGATCAACCAGCACAGCGAGCGCTGCGGCAGTGAAGGCTTTGCTGGTAGAAGCTAAACGAAAATAAGTGCCAGGTCTAACTGATTGGTTTTTGAGCAGTTGAGCGTTGGGTAGCAAGGGCACCTTATTCACATGTTCAGCGTTAATAAAGCTTTGACCAAAACCATTTAGGAAAACAATGTCATTTTTGTGCACCACACCCACTGCCATGCCTGGTGTGTAGAAAGTTGATAGCGCAGAGACAATTTGCTGCTCTGTGGTTTGGGCATCAAAGCGGGCTTGTTCGCTGGCTAGTACTGGGTTTGGAAGAGTAATGAATAAAAAGGTAGAGAATGAAACAGCAGCTTGAATAATAGAGCGCATATTAACTCTTCTTAGGTTGTGCCTTGTAAGTCGTTTTATGATAACCCACTAGCAAGAAAGCGCCAACGTACATTGTGATCCCGTATACACCTGCAGCAATGCTATAAGCGCTATTATCGAGAAAGCTCACAGAAATCAGCATTGCCATCGTGGCATTTTGAGTGCCAATTTCGATGCCAAGTGTTAGTCCGTCTTTTTTGGATAAAGCACTCAGCTTTGCGATTAAGACCCCCAACACCGTTGCGCCAATATTCAATGCGAAGGTTAAAATGAAAACGTTAGGAAAAGACTCTTTCAGCGAATCAAACTCATCATAGGTGATAATCGCAATCAGCAAAATCATGAAAATAGTCGAAAAGTGCCGGAAAAAAGGCTCTGCACGTCGAGCTTGCTTAGAAAACAGGCGTCGTAACAACATGCCAAGGGAAATCGGCACAAGCAGCAGTACAATAAGTTTCAACGAAATGTCGAACAAGGAAAAGTGCGAAGCATCAGCTTGGGTGAAGTACTCAATCGAAAACTGAATTAAAAAGGGGGTGCTGACTACGCATATTAAGGTTGCGATAGCGGTTAAACTTACCGACAAAGCCAAGTTAGCCTTTGCGATATGACTGATCAAATTTGAGGTTGTGCCGCCGGGGCAGGCCGCTAGTATCATTAAGCCAATCGCAATTTCAGGTGGTGCCGAAAAAACAATAGCGAGTACAAAAGCAAAAATAGGCAGTAATACCAGTTGCCCGAATAGGCCAATAACAACGGGTTTAGGCGCTTTGGTCAGTCGAGTGAAATCGTCCTTTACAAGGCTAAGGCCCATACCTAGCATGATGAATGCTAGCGTTGCTGGTAAAAGCACCTGCGTGAAAAAACTACCTTCCAATATATACGCCTTATGTTATGTGGCAATGATGTGCGTAGCTAAATAATTAGCTTGAGCATAGCAAAGTTGCTACGAGTTAGCTCATTTTAGCAAGCCAAGACAAAGGAGCTATACGCATAATCCTATTGAGTATAGCCCAAGGCCAGCGTGGCACATAGCTATTGGCCCCCTCTTTTTCGATAGCCGATATAATCGCCTTACAGCCTGTTTCAGTGTCGACCATAAAGGGCACTTTTTCTACTTTTTCGTTAATTTCACTGCGAATGAAACCTGGATGTACGGTACTGACTTTTATCGGTGTTTTCATTAAGTCAATGCGAATGCCTTCCGTAAGTGAGCTTATTGCAGCTTTTGTCGCGGCATACACCGTGAGCGCGCGTCGGAAGCCCCTCACAGCGCTTATTGATGAAATGGTTACCAAATGGCCATGATTCTGCGCCCGAAAGATTTCAACGGCGGCCTCACATTGCGCTATTGCTGAAACAAAGTTGGTAATCGCTGTTTCTTTGTTGGCTTTGAAGTAGCCTGTGCCGATAGATGCACCTTTACCCATACCCGCATTCACAATTACCCTGTCGAGACTACCGAGTTCATCTTTGAATTCGTTAAACACGCGAAAGACAGCATCGTGATCATTTACGTCGAGCGACTTTATCACCACCGATATATTGGGGTTAATTTGGCTTAACTCGGTTTTCAGTTCTTCCAATCGCTCTATTCTGCGAGCACAGAGTGCGAGGTTGCGCCCCATTTTCGCATACAGCAAAGCCATGCCCTTTCCAAGACCTGAACTTGCACCTGTGATGAGAATATTTTGTCGCATGGCTCTTCCTTATTATTATTCTTTAGAGTGTTGGCTGCTCGATTATTATTACTTACTGCGCTTTATTACTTTTCTACAGCGGTGCATTAAATATTGCACAAAAAACCAGATGTGCTTATAAGCGGGGTTTCTGGTTTGTTTGTGGTGATAGCGATAATATATTTGCTGTGCGATGGCCGCTAAACGAAACAGGCCATACACCTCGTAAAAGGCAAAGTCATCGGCCTTTAAGCCTTGTTTGCCACAGTAATATTCAATGACTTCTTGGCGAGTCATCATGCCCGGTAAATGGCTGGGTTGACGCCGCGTCGCTTTTGCTACTTTGTCGTCGTCTGCCTGTACCCAATAGGCTAGGCTATTGCCCAAATCCATCAGTGGGTCACCCAATGTTGCGAGCTCCCAGTCGAGCACTCCGATGATTTCCTGAGGATTTTGCGCATTCAATACCAAATTATCGAAGCGGTAGTCGTTGTGTGTAATGCATATTTTTTCATTGCTCGGCATGTTGTCTTGCAACCAATCGGTAACCTTTCTACCGCGCGGTACATTCCAGGTTTTTGCCTTTTGGTAGCGATTAGTCCAGCCGCTAATTTGACGTTGTGTATACCCTTCGCCTTTACCGATATGTGATAGATCCGCTGCTTTGTAGTCAACATTATGTAAGTCGATTAAACCATCTAATGCCGATTCGCAAAGTTGACGTGTGTCGGCCTCCGATATCTGAAAACCTCGAGGCATATTTTGGCGTGGAATTATGCCGTCGAATTTTTGCATGATATAAAACTCAGCACCAATAACGCTTTCGTCGTCGGTGTAGCCGAGCATATCGGGTACTTTTGGATAGACCGGTTTGAGAGCTTTTTGAAGCCGATATTCGCGCCCCATATCGTGGGCGCCTTTGGCTTTTGTGCCTGCTGGCGGGCGACGCAATATTACCGACTTATTCTCAAATGCTAGGCAGTAGGTCCAATTTGATGCGCCGCCTGAATATTGGGTAATAACTGGGTCACCGCTTAAATCTGCTATGTTGGCGCGTAGCCACTCTTTTAACGGCTCTACAGGAAGCTCTTCACCAGGGCGAACCGAGCCCGCTTTATCAACTAGACTAGTCATTATCTATACTTTTTAAGTTCTAAGCGAGTCACCATGCCCATATGCACTTCGTCAGGGCCGTCGGCTAAACGTAAAGAGCGCGCGCCCGCTGCAAATTTAGCCAGTGGGAAATCTTCACACATACCAGCACCGCCGTGCATTTGTAAGGCCATATCAACCACTTCTTGAAGCATATTGGGCACAACCACTTTGATTGCCGATATATCCACCATGGCATTCTTTACGCCAAGGTTGTCAATTTTCCATGCGGCTTGCAAAGTCAATAAACGAGCCTGCTCTATCTTCATTCGAGCCATCGCAATACGCTCGCCATTGCCACCTAATTTGATGATAGGTGAACCAAAGGCAACACGTTCAAAACCGCGTTTAATAGCCAGTTCTAAGGCCTTTTCGGCCATGCCGATTGCGCGCATGCAATGATGTATCCTGCCGGGGCCTAAGCGTCCTTGAGCGATTGCAAATCCCTTACCCATACCCACTAAAAGATTCGCTTTGGGAACACGGACGTTAGTGAAGTGCATCTCGCCATGACCAAAGGGAGCATCGTAATCGCCGTAGGCAGTTAACATGCGCTTAATTTCAATCCCGGGTGTGTCGAGGGGCACAATTACCATGCTATGCTGGCTATGACGGTCGTTTTCCGGGTTAGACAAGCCCATAAAAATGCACACTTTAGCATTCGGGTGCCCAAGCCCTGTCGACCACCATTTCTTGCCGTTGATAACTATGTCGCCACCATCTTCTTCAATGGTGGCTTGCATGTTGGTTGCATCAGATGACGCTACATCTGGTTCGGTCATGCCGAACACTGAGCGTATCTCGCCGGTGAGCAGTGGCGTTAACCACTTCTCTTGCTGCTCTTTATTACCAAAATGATATAACACTTCCATGTTGCCGGTGTCGGGCGCATTACAATTGAATATCTCAGGAGCAAACAAATAGCGGCCGGTTTCTTCCGCTAGTGGCGCATACTCAAGTGTGGTTAAGCCTTGTGCTAGCTCTGCGTCGGGTAAAAATAGGTTCCACAGGCCCGCCGCCTTTGCTTTTTCTTTTAAGGGCTCAATGGCCGGATGTACCTTCCACGACTTCCAGTCACCCGTTGGATTGAGTTCTGCTAATTCGGCGTATACTTGATCTTCAATCGGCGCGACGTGCTGAAGTAAAAAGCTCCTTATCCGACCTAAGTAGTCTTTCGTTTTTTCGTTATGAGAAAAATCCATCGTGCGTCATCCTATAAGGCGTTTGTGATGTTTTAATCATAGTGGATATTGTCATTTAAGCGTACTTTGTTTCGTTTGGGTTAATTCATAACTTTCATGAATAGTATTGAGAGCATTAAATAGTCTACTAATGTGAGATTTTTGACGCTTATTGTTTTTTAAAGCTAATTAAAACATTGGTTTAGGTCTGCTGGGGGTTCTGTGCTTTCACTCTGTACATAGATGCTATCAATAGTTGCTATTAAAAAGCGACTCATTTACTCCATCACGCTTTAGCTATGCTCCTCACAAATTGCTAGAGGCTCACATAACGATGCCATATTTGGTGATCAATCGCTGGGTGGGCTCGGGGTACATAATAAGAAGGTCAATAAGTAACTGTCTATGGCTATCTTCTATTCGTTTATTTGCGCCTAATAATTTTTGCACGAAGTAGAAGTCTTCATAACCTTTTATTATATCAATCAAGGCATTATCTAAGGCATCTCGGCCTAGTTCAGGCTTTTCTACATCAACGCCTAAACGAAGTAGGGCTCTAAAGCCGATTTCATGTTTTTCCTTGATTGCAACAGACAACAGTGTTCGCCCAAAATTGTCCTGTGCATGAATATCGAAACCCGCATTTACTATATTCTCAAGCGATTGCATGTCATTGGAGCCTAGAGTACTTGATAAGACTGAGCCTACTGGTACATCAATTTTACTCAAAAGTAGTCTGAGTTCATCAACGCTTGCCTTGTTTGCCATTGCACGGTGAAATATGCCACTCTCAATAGTCGATCTAACACGGGGGCTTAATGACTCGCTTAATTCAAGCGCTGTTTTATAGTCGTTGCTTAAGAGGGCTTCTTCTAATTGCTTCAGCAGCAGGGCGTCGGGGGCCTTATCAATTGCCTGGCTTATTTCCAGTGTTCGCCTAAAAGAAGGGTCTGATCTTCTTTCTGCGTTTTGAATAGTGTTAATTAAGCCTTTAGCTCTGTATTCGTCGATTAGACTAAGTTGTTCGATTGCTAAGTCAGCATCAATTAGCTTTTCATTATATTCCTTGAATATTTGTAAAGCTTGCGCATGAAGCTGCTCGTACTTTTCTTTTTGTATTTGATCTTGCTTTCGGTCCTTAAAGCTTTTTTGACGTTTCTTTTGGAACACTATAAATTCGTCTTCACATGTTTTCGATAGGCTAGCGTTGCCCTTGGTATGAATCGCAACTAGCTCATGCACGACTTCAGCTAGTTCGCGCTGTAGCCTCTTATCTTCCGCGGTGCTAAGGGTTGATACTCTTTGATGTTGCTTGTAAAAGCTTTCATTATTCGCATTCGGGAAACGTGTGTTTAGTCTTTCCTCAAAATTTTTATTCGCACTGGTGGTAAATAAACCCGCGTTAACAAGGGTTTTTATCGTCTTATCACTCGCCCTGTCGTCCACAAGCAACAGACCGCCATGACTACGTTGGAGTTTGCTTACTTCTTTATAATTACTGAAAGGGTCGACCCCTTTGGATAACCAAAACGCCGCTAACTCATATTGATAATTGCTTAACGCTAGCAGCACTAAATTGGTCGACTTATTATTTTTGTAATCAAAAACGGTATTAAAATTTCCGTTAAAGTGTTGGCTTAAATAGCTTACAAGTTCTGGCCTATTGCGCATATAATGCGTCATTTCAACGAGTTCGGTGAAATGAATTTGGTAGCCAGAATTTAGGAAAAGGTCGATGATACTTTTCGTCGATTCGGCCGATTGAGAAGATGAATTCATTGCCCATTTTGTTGACATTGTATAGTTTAGTAGTGAGTTACCAAATGAATCTAACAAG
Source organism: Marinibium conchae (assembly GCF_015595035.1). Classification (GTDB taxonomy): domain Bacteria; phylum Pseudomonadota; class Gammaproteobacteria; order Enterobacterales; family Alteromonadaceae; genus Glaciecola. The sequence continues at coordinate 426,657 of NZ_JADNRN010000001.1, forward strand.
ATGCTATTGGGAGAATCCTCAACTATTTTTGTTAATAAGCTCTCGGCTAGCGCGTAGTTATTTTCTATTATGGCTTGCGTAAAAGCGTCACTTGACACCAGCACTCCCTCTTCACGAATAATTTTTTCGATGCTCATTTGTGGGCGCTTAAAATCCGATGAACGGAGATTGTTCGCATCGGATACGAACATTGGCTCAGGAAGATAAAACAGTCTAGTCATAGCGCTGCGAAAATAAAGTGCCATTTCTTCGCTTTCATTGGGGAATTTATTTTTGGCAAGTTTGCTTAGTGTTTGAAAAAAAGCAGCATTAAGTCGATATTCTTTGAATAAGGCCCGTACTTCTTCTTCACAGCGTTTGGAAGCTTGAAAAAATGAGGCTGTCGTCGGGCTCTCTGTTTTTATGCTTTGGCGAGGTGATACAAGCTCTTCAGTTGACTCTTCGAGCACCACTTCTTGCGCTTGTTCGTGCGTGTCTGTCGTGTTCTCTTGAATCGACGTATCTGCTTGTGCAACAAATTCATTTTCATCCGTGTTGAGGTGAATGTAGGCGCCGATCGCTATTATGATGATTGCGATTAGACTTAACACTGGTTTTAGGCTCATTCCATGACTTCCAATAGTTTTAAAAAAGGTGGCAACGCATTTTTACTCGTATTTTACATTTAGTGTTGATTTTTTGCGCGATTCTGTCGATATTAAAGCTGTGGTGAATATTTGAATATTATTTTAACACTTTTATTAGGGTCATATTCCAACAGCACCATCAATGTACTACATCCAATGTACTACATCACTTTTACAATCAGTAAGTATTTTTCGCTTAAGGATGAGCATAAGCGGAGTTTCTCTATTTTATGTCTCAACAGTTAGCCAAACTATCCATCATTTCACTCACTCTAATGTCGATGGTGTTATCAACATTGTTCATTCTTGTGATGGGCATTCAAAGCGTAAGTAGCTCTTATCAAAATATGCGAGCCAGCGATACTGCGGTTATTAGTACTGAGGTGATGGTTTTACTCGATCAACTGGCTCATAATTTTGCGGTTGAGCGTGGGTTGAGCGCTGGGTTTTTAGGGAAGCCAAACGAGCAGGCCTACAACAAAGTCCTTACTCAGCGCAAAAAGGCCGACGAAGTTGTGAGGCTCTTTGAGGCCAAATTACAAGACAGTGAGGTGGAAGAATTAGGTATTGCGGCTAGTTTGAACTTGGTGCAAAAAACACTGCAGGGGCGAAATGTCATTCGACGCCAAGTTGATGCAGAAGAAGGCCGCAGCGCCTTTGGTTACTATTCTTCATTAAACAGGGCAGCTCTTGATGCGATAGAGTTGGTTCGTTTACGCAATCAGGTAGCAAAGCAGCAGTTAGGTATAAGCCAAGCCCTCTCTTTTGCTCAATTGAAAGAACGCTCGGGTCAGGCGCGAGGCTTGATTAACGGCACTCTAGCGCGTGGTGAAATAGCAAGCACTGCGAAGGCCAATCTTCAACTTTATGTTGACGAAATAAGTGCCCAGCAACAAAAGCTCTCGCTGCTCCTGCAGGGCGAAGAACTCGCCAGTTTCGAGAAGATATTACGCTCAGATAACGCCATGTTAATTAAAGACACCCACCAATTCTTGTTAAGAAGTGCTGGCGACCTGCAGCTTAGCCAAAGTCCGGTTACTTCTGCTAATTGGTTTCCGCTTGCGACTAAAGAGATTGTAGAAATTAAAAAATTACTAGATGCCAAATGGGAGCAAAATATTGCGCAGGCTCTGCAAAGCCAATCAAGTGCTCATACTTGGATTTTTGTCAAAAGTGTCTTGTTCTTGCTGTTGCTAGCAGCGCTTGTTTCAATCAATTTATATTTAATAAGGTCGTTGAAGAGTGAGCTTCAGTTGCTTACGAGTAAGTTGCATAAAATGTCTCGAGAGGGCGACCTGACAATTGACTTTACCATTAATTCAAACGACGAATTTGGTGACATATCTCGCTCTATCGCGTCCAGTATCGGCGGTATTCGTGGCTTGATCATTTCGATGGTTGATGCAATCGACCGCAATACTCGTTTGAATGCTGACTTTGATCAGGCGCGTGCTAAAGTGATTGACGATGCAACTAACACGCAAACCATCGCGAATAATATTGTGCTGGCCGTAAGTGAAATGAGTGCGGTGAGTAGTGATATTGCTGCAACGGCAGTGGATACTAAAGAGGCAAGTGAGCATTTGAATCAGCGTTTGTCTGAGTCGATTGATTTAACGCATTCGAGTGAGTCTTCTATCCGAAATGTTGCGGATAACATGGACAATATTTCCGATAAAGCAGCTTCGACAAATGAGCAGGTTGCTGAAATATCGAATATTCTTGAGAGCATTAACAGTATTTCTGAACAAACTAATTTACTAGCTTTGAATGCTGCTATTGAAGCTGCGAGAGCTGGCGAACATGGTCGCGGCTTTGCTGTGGTTGCCGATGAAGTCAGGAACTTAGCCTCGAATAGCCAAAAAGCGACCGAACAAATCGCCACCTTATTGCACACCTTACAACAGGCAAGTACTGAAGTGGTGAATGCCGTGCAAGATGGTCGTGTTACCATCGCTAGCACTTTGGATACGGTGAATAAAGCCAAAGAGATATCCCTTATTCTGCAAGACTACTCTTCAAAAGTTGATTTACAAGCTAGCCAATTTGCCAGTGCCTCTGAAGAACAGACCGTAACGGCATTGCAGATATCTGAAGAGGCAAAGCAAGTCTTAACCGCGGCAACAAATCAATTAGACGCCATTCAAAAGATGACCACCATTTTTGATGATATTGTGCAAAATGGAGAAGTACTAAGTACGACAATTTCAAGCTATAAACTCAAGTAACTATCTTTATATCTTGAGGATGGTGATGTTCTGTTATCAATTAGCTAATGTTAATAAGCGTTGCGCTTTGCTGCTTTAAATTTCAATGACTTCTGGTAGACTTCGCTGAGGTTGAAGGTATATAAGGGATTATCACTATCAATAAGTCTGCGTTTTTCATCAGCTGTGCTATTGCTGCCGCCATTGGTTTTGCCTCTGCTGAGCTTATTTTAGGCAGCTCAGCTAGCCCACATAATTTAGCTAGCCCTAACAGCCCTGATAGCCAATTGGCTCTCGCGTCTAGCCAAGCAAATCTAAATTCCAGCCAAATAGAAAGTAATAAACAAAGCAATATAGAAAGCAATATAAAAAGCAATGAAGCTCAAGGTCTTGGGCTTGATGTAGAAAAACAACAAGAGCAGAGCAAGCAACGAGTGCAAGCGCTTAAGGTTCAGCTTGCCGAAGCAAATGCACGTTACTCGCAGCTACAAAAAAAATACGCATTGGCCAACCAAGCTTTGGAAAGGCAAGGAAGAATTTCACCAAGGCAGCTCACGGAATATCTTCCAGCCCCCTTCGATCTGCTTGTTTCAAATTACGATGAGAAGGCCTTTGCCGAGTTCGAGACCTTTTATCGCGCCGATGATAACAACCCAATTACCCAAGACTACGAGCGTTTGATAAGCGCACTTTTTGATGACTCAGTGAATGAACATTTTGTGTTAAAGAAAGTAGACTGCAAATTGAGTGTTTGCCATATTTATTTTTTAGCCTCCAATACTCAGTCTGCGCAATACCTTCAGCACGCCACGGCATATTTGCTCGAGCAAGAGTGGGCTGCAAATTTCATATTAGCAGGCTACCGAAGCTTTTTAGAAAGCGCTAATGAAAAGCAACTCATTGCTTTTGTATATTCGTATAGGGTCCCAGATAATAGCGGAGCAAGCATTAATGAGTAGACTAGGGCAATACGCAGTCATTTTGTTATGCTTTGTAATTGCTTTCTTAGCAAACCGTGAATTGCAAGCTGACGATTTTGAAAGGGGTAATGTTGAAAGTGAGACTGCGGAAAGCAGCAATATTCAAGCTGAACACTTTGCTAAAAGCGGTATCGAAAACCAGAAAACGAACAATGTATTGTCGACGTCAGAAAATCGGAATGTGACTGCTTATCAAGAGCTATCAGGTAACCAAGAACTATCAGTTAATCAAGATTTATCAGTTAAACAAGTCAATAAACAAGCCCGTAATGATATCGATTTGGATGACTATGATTGGCATGAAGAAGAAGAGCTAATCGACGCAAAGCTCAAGGAGCTTAGTCGCTCATATAGTCAGCTTAATAGACGTTACCAAAGCGCATTGGCAAGGCTTGAGGCACCTGCCGCACTCACAACTAAGCCGAATAAGCCATTGCGAGGCACAGCCTTTGAATCTGTGAGCAAAAAACTACCACCAAAAGCTGCCGCAGCCTATCAGTCTTTTTATGAAAGTAGTGACGATGCGCAATCATATTTCGACTTAAAAACCCGTATTAGCGATTATTTTTTACTTCATCAATACGCTGAATTCGTTAACCTGCACAGAATAGACTGCAAGAATTCCGTTTGTTTTCTTTATGTATACAATAACGACGTGAAATTTGCCTGGGAGGTGGTGAAGTCTATTAGTGAAGCTAGTGATATTCATGCGATTACGGTGGGAAACTATCATTTATTCCCGATAGACAAAACACAGCATGCAGATAGTGACTATCAATATGGAGTGTTTGTGAGCATTTCTGCACCGCTTCGACGCTGAGTAAACGGCAATTCACCCACAGTACTTCATCGCATTGGCCCGAACTTAGTCAAACAGGCCTAAGAATGCAGCTATCATTGCAGCAAGACTTATTACACTGATAATACTGCATGCAATAATAGGGTCGTTTATACGCTTGCCGTTCATACCAAGCTCCAACACCGCTTTTTGTGGGTTGCTAGCTTGGTAATATACCGTCACCTTATCGCCTTTTTTATATTTTTCAGCGAAAGCTTCGCAGTCCTCTTTGCTTGTGACCGAATAAAAAGCTGGTATGTAGTGGCTATACTGTTTTCCTGCTACTTCATAAGTATATTCAACCGAGTAGTTACGGCCATTCCTGTTACCGACTGCCACACTTAGTTCACTGTGCTCAATGTTGCCCTGTACTGAAGGCCACGATTCGCTCTCGCTTTGCAGTTTTTTTAATTCTAGTGAGCGCCGTAAAATATAAAGGCTGATCAAGAGGAAAAACAAAGCCGCGAAGAAAGGCGCAGAAAGCATAAGTGTGTACTCACATTAAAAGTTAAATTATTGTTGCCAAGGCTTGCGCTACCACAAGCAAAAGCAAAAGCACAAGCTTCTATGCGCAACAGGCCAAGTTAAAGCAAACTTCCCTTTTGCATAAAGTGTTTTCGGCATAGTGATACATACTTTTCATTGCCGCCCACGTCTACTTGATCGCCTTCTGAAATTGGATTTCCTTGCTCATCTAAACGAGCAACGAAATTCGCTTTTCTGCCACAATGGCAAACCGTTTTCAGCTCAGATAGTTTATCGGCCCATGCCAGTAAATAATGACTTCCTTCAAAGGTTTGGCCTCTGAAGTCGGTACGCAATCCATATGCAAGCACCGGTATTTTTAGTGTGTCGACAATTTGCAGGCATTGAATTACCTGTTGTTTGGACATGAACTGTGCCTCATCAATGAACAAACAGGAAATCTTCTGTTTTGCACATTCTTTTTGCATAGCGGCAAATAAATCAGTATCGGATGAAAACAATTCAGCAGGTGACTCTAAACCAATTCTTGACGCGATCTTGCCTGTGCCATAACGATCGTCAAGCGCTGCAGTAAACAAGCAAATGTTCATACCTCGTTCTTTGTAATTGTAGGCTGATTGAAGTAGTGAGGTAGATTTACCCGCATTCATTGCGGAGTAGTAAAAATAAAGCTGCGCCATGTTGGTTTCTTATTGTGTAGAGTTATACGAAGAACTTACTTACCCAAGCGTTTATTTGTTTAAGCGGCATTGGACGAGCAATATAATAACCCTGAATATAGCGTATTCCACCACTTTTTAATATGGCCAATTGATGTTCAGTTTCTATGCCTTCGGCAACCATTCTGGCGTTGAATTGGTCAGCGATGAGCTTGGTAGCAGAAATAATAGTGAGATCTTGTTTGCTGAGTTCGATGATAAAGCTTCTGTCTATTTTCACGACATCAAAGTGCATTGCTTTCAGTTGGCTTAGGGAGGAAAAGCCAGTACCAAAATCGTCGATAGAAACATGAACGCCTAGTTTGGAAAGGTGGGCTAGTTGAGATAAGGCCAATGCCTCGTTTTCGAACAGCACACTTTCGGTAATTTCTAGATGAAGATTTTCAGCAGGTAAACCACTCAAGACCAAGGCACTTTCAACGGTTGCTATAAACGAGTCATCTACCAGTTGAATGCACGATACGTTCACCGAAACACCAGGTTGTTTGTTTCTCTTGGCGCTCAAAGCATCGAAATGCCATGTCGTTGCATCCATACATGCTCGCTGCAATACCCAAGCGCCAATGTCGTTTATCCTACCCGACTTTTCTGCCATTGGAATAAATTCAACCGGGGATATAAAGTTGCCTTGATGCTCCCAGCGCAGCAGCGCTTCAAAACACACCAACTCGTCGTCTTGAATGTCGACTATGGGTTGATAAACAAGCGAAAACTCTTGTTTTTCCAGAGCGAGTTTTAGGCCATCACGAATAAGCTGATCACGTTGAAACTCGGCAAATAAATCGAGGGAGAAGTAAGTCGCATTACCTTGGCCAAACTCTTTGTGGTAATACATCGAAATGTCGGCATATTGAATCAACTGTTGTGGCTCTTCGGTGTCTTCAGGATACTTGGCGATACCGATACTGGCACCTAAATGTATTTCATTCGAGGCAATGTTGATGCTTTTAGCGACTCTTTTTTGAATTTCTGCGCTAAGCTTCTCAATTGCTGGGCTAGGCGCTGTTGTCACACTTTTACTGTCGGTAGGGTAGAGCACTAAAAACTCATCCCCTCCCCAACGGCATAAGACCGCTTTCTGGCTATTAATGGGTTGAGTTTCATTCAATAAGGTTAATAATCTATGGCCTATCTCACTGAGCACTGAGTCGCCAATCTTGTGACCGAAGCCATCGTTTACATCTTTAAAGCCGTCGAGATCGATGAATAGCAGGGCAAATTGTTCCCGCTTCGATTTTGCAAGTAAGACTCTCTCTTTCAACTGCTCGAGAAATGCGCTGCGATTACTCAAGCCTGTGAGGGAATCAAGATTCGACAAACGGTAAATTTCTTTCGTTCTATTTTCTACTTTTTCTTCTAAAGAAGCGGTGTATTCGTCTAGTTGTTTATTAGCGCTTAGCAGCTCATTATTAACCCGCTCTACCTCCTGTTTTTCTTGATCCATGAGCAACACGAGTTCGGAATTTTTGTTTTTAAGTGTCAGTGTTTCACTTACAAAATTAGCCGCTTGTTTAGACGACAACAGCATGACGAACCAAAAGCCAAAACCCAAATAAGAAATGTAATGAAAATACTCGAACTCATTAAATAGCCCCATAATGGCGTAGGGTAAAATTAAGCATGACATATAAAAACGAGCAAGTAAGCCAGATGCCGCAAGGATGGTTGTAGCACCGCCAGCTAATGCAGAGAGTATCACTGCACTTACTGTGATCTCGATACCACTCATCGTAGGCACCAATAAAAAACTATAACTTGCCCAAATTGTACTGTTGATCATGATACCGACAGTAAATCGAACTATTAAGGTTTTGTGATTTGCAGTTTTTTGTTTTATTTGATGCAGAGTTAGCGTGTTTTCAGTAAATCGAAGGACATGAGAAATAACCAAAATCACAAATATGCTTGTTTTTAGCTTTTGTTGCTCGGGCGTATCAAAACCAAAACACAGTACGCCCATGCACAGCAAAGTAATGAACAAACCACCTAGCGCGTTACCGTATAGAAGACGCAGGCGTGCTAGCGTATCTTGGGGACTCGAGTTGAATATGTCGGTATGCTGCATTAGTTTTACAAAAGGTCGCTCAAGGTTTGGTAAATTGGAAACGCTACCACAATCATTTATTTTTCAGGCATAAAAAAAGGCCGATAAGTATATTATCGGCCTTTCTTGGTGATTCTTTATGAATCGCCCAGTGAAGATATTCCTACTGGGCTTAGCACATATTAAGCTGCGTTTGCTTCTTCTTTGGCTGCCTTACCAGCGGCTGGGCCGTCGGTTTCTTCAGCGCTAAGAAGTTGCATGTCGAAAGTAAATTCGTCAACACGAACAGACAATTTACGCTTCTCATTATACGACAATAAAGTAGTGCGTTCAGCGTCCGTTAAATCGCCTTTCGCGTGTAAAGTGTCGACAGCATTCTCAAACGATATGAATGGAATAACAGGCGATTTACGTAAGGCTTTGTGCACTTTTGACAACAATGGCATTGCAGCATGTTTCGCTTTAAATGCTTGCTCGTTGATGTCGTTACCGTCGCCAGGCATTACTTTCACAAGATGCGTTAGCTGTGCTTTGATGCTGCTATCTTCCAGTGACGCGGCAGAAAGTTCACGTACCAAGTCGTCAGAGATGCCGCTTACCGATGAGCTGTAGGTGTTGGTTAACAATCTCATTAGGCCACGAGTAGGCGTGTTCGGGAAGTTATTCACGAAATCAACTACCGCTTTCTCAGCTTGTTGTAGTGACCATTCCATCGCATAGCGGAAGTAAGCTTCGGCTTGAGTGCGGTCTTCAACACGTTGCTCATAGAAACGGATAGTTGCCATTGCAGCGTATAAGTAGCTCATTACGTCGCCAAGTCTTGCAGACAACAATTCGGCTTTTTTCAACTCACCACCCAATACTAGTAGCGATAAATCTGCTAGTGGTGCTAGTTTTGCAGCCATAGCATTTACGCGCTTCTCGTAAGGACGAACAATCGGGAAGTTCGACTCTTTCGTGCGTAAGAATGGAAGATAGCTATTTGCTAAGCTTCTAAACGCATTTTTAACACTGAACTTCACAGTCTTACCAAGCACTTTGTTAAACTCAGCATCGGCTGAGGAATCTTGGCTGTGAATTAGATCAACCATTTCCTTCAAGTGCGGGTGACAACGCATTGCGCCTTGACCAAAAATCATAAGGTTACGTGTTAGGATATTCGCACCCTCAACCGTAATCGCAATAGGCAAGGCAGCATAGCCGTTAGCGAGTGTATTTTGCGGCCCACGCTGAATAGCTTTACCCGCTTGAACGTCCATGGCAGTGTTTAGTACGTCACGGCCAAGTTCGGTCATGTGATATTTAGCAATAGCCGTAACAACCGATGGCTTCACACCTTCGCCTAGGCCTTCAGTGGTTAATACACGCATCGCTTCTAGTAAGAAAGTCTTGCCGGCGATGTCTGCTAATTTCTCTTGGATACCTTCAAAACGTCCAATTGGTACACCAAATTGCTCACGAACAAAGGAGTACTCTGCTGTTGACTTAAATGCCGATTGTGCAGAAGCCACACCCATTGCAGGAAGCGAAATACCGCGGCCAGCACCTAGACAGCTAACCAGCATTTGCCATCCGCGACCAATGTTTTTCTGGCCACCGATAATAAAGTCCATAGGGATGAACACGTCTTTACCGCGTGTAGTACCGTTATAGAATTTAACGCCCATAGGATCGTGACGATTGCCTAACTCAACACCAGGGTGAGACTTAGGTAATAAGGCACATGTAATACCCAGTTCAAGCTCGTCACCCAATAATTGCTCAGGGTCGAATACTTTAAATGCTAGCCCAAGTACTGTCGCGATTGGGGCAAGAGTGATGTAACGTTTGTCCCAAGTCACGCTTAAACCAAGTACTTCTTTTCCTTCCCACATGCCTTTAGTAACGATACCTGCGTCTGGTATAGAACCAGCGTCTGAACCCGCTTCAGGACTTGTAAGTGCAAAACACGGAATGTCTTGACCGATGGCTAGTTTCGGTAGCCAAAAGTTTTGTTGCTCTTCGGTACCGTAATGCATAAGCAACTCGCCCGGGCCTAAAGAGTTAGGCACCATAACCGTAACAGCAATCGCGCCTGAGGTGGCAGCGATAGTCGCAACGATGGTGGAGTTTGCGTAAGGGCTGAACTCAAGACCACCGAATTTTTTCGGGATAATCATTGAGAAAAATTTGTTTTTACCAAGAAAATCTAAAACTTCCTGTGGGATGTGCTTGCTGTTGTTTAGCTCGAACTCATCAACCATTTCAAGAAGTTCTTGAACAGGACCGTCCAAGAAGGCTTGCTCGTCTGCGCTCAATGTTGCTTGAGGAAGGCTACGCAGGGCATGCATGTCAGGTTTGCCTTGATAAATAGACGATTCAATCCACACGTCGCCGGCATCAAGTGCTTCTTGCTCGGTGATTGATATTGGGGGTAATACTTTCTTTAAGTTTGTTCTAATACTCATTGTTAACTTATCCGCTCATCTGACCAGTTGAAATATAGATACTACATGAAATCACACAAAGATCAAAATTTATTGTATGAAATATGTTCGATTGAACTCGAAGATAACCCAAATTATTAACAGAAAGGTATCGTCAAGGGCTCATGCTTATTGATTCGCATTCTTTTTGTCGCTGCTATAATCATTTGTGAGCCTAAAGTGATCTGCCTCGGCGCTCTTACGAATTAATAGTAAAAACAAGGTAAATAAAATGAAAAACAGCATCGATAGTAAATTCCTGTTACAAGTGTTTGAAAAAATTCGTCAGCATGGTGAACATAAAGACGGAGCGCATCACTTGGACGGCGTGAAGGCCTATACCGACTTCGACGGTTATACAGTGTATATGGAAGACGCGACGGTGAAATTAAGTTTTGGTTTTCATAATCAATACCATTTCGACTACGACAATCAGTCGCAATTTGATGCCTTTGAGAAAAAGCTTCAAAACATCGATAAAACTCACTAGTTCTTTATTCAATATGTGTTGCAAGGTAAACTAGGGCTATTGAAAGCCTTTAAGGTGGTGAGAGTTTCCCTTGGAACAACAGCAAAAAATAAAAAAAATAAATGCCATGATGGCGCCAAAATTCAGTTGGCGTTTTTTTCTGCCAAAATATTGGTTGGTGTGGATTGGCGCGGCCATCTTGTACATCATCACTTGGCTTCCTTACCCCGTTATCAAATTGCTAGGCCGAGGTGTTGGCAAGCTCATTGGTCTTCTTGCGTCAAAACGCGTCAATGTGGCACGCAGAAATTTTGAATTGGTTTATCCGGACTGGACGCCTGAGCAGCGTGAGCAATTAGTCAAAGATAACCTTTTTCGCACGGGTATGGCACTTTTCGAGACAGCAATGGGCTGGTGGTGGCCAACTTGGCGCGTGCGCCGCATCGGTGAAGTTGAAGGCCTCGACCACGCACTAAAGGTGCTGAAATCTGGAAAAGGTGTATTTGGATTGGTTATTCATAATGTGAATATCGAAATTTGCTGTCGTATCATTGGTTTAGCGCATCCTTGTGTGGCTTTCTACCGAAAGCATAACAATCCACTTCTGGATTACATGCAGTATCATGGTAGAAATCGCTCAAACAAATACATGATCCACAAACGTAATGCTAAAGCGCTGATCAGAGCCTTAGATGAAGGCGAAATTGGCCTGTATTTCCCTGATCAAGATTACGGTAAAAATCAAAGTGTTTTCGTTCCCTTTGGTGCAGTTGAGAAAACAGCAACCACTACGGGCACACTGATGTTCGCGAATCGTGCAAATTGTATTCCCATGTTTATCACGCCGCAATATAGCGAAAAGGGTTATAAAGTAAAAATAAGTGCACCTTTGCCATACTTGGCCGATAACCAAGCTGAGGCAGCATTAACGGCGTTGAACAAAGACATATTTGCCTTGGTTAATGAACAACCCGACGGCTATTTGTGGATGCACAAGCGATTTAAAACACGCCCCGATGATGAGCCCGCTTCCTTGTATTAATTTGGCAGTTAACGAGCACTTCGGAATTAAAGTAGCGTAAATAGGATAGGTCATGGCAGATAAAAACCAATCGATGTTCTGGCTCAAGCATGCTTTACTTGCTTTAGTTGTGTTGTTGGCTGCTTTATTTGTTTTGCGATACAACCCTGAAGAAAGTCAGCAGTCAATTAAATCCTCTGGGCAAGACAGCGATACGCGTGAGACGATTGAAGATAATGTGTCACGTTTTTATCAAGAATTTCGCATGTCTTCGCGTGACCCAATAAAAGAGCAATTCGGTGATTATGTTGTTCCCTTGGAGGTGAATGAGTTGAGCCAAACAGAACAACTCGCCGACATGCCTACACCCACTAAAATACCCAGCGAAAACTGGCAAGGTGAATTGAAGTACAGGGCCTTTGCAAAGGGCAATACGATCATGGTAGAAGCGATAAAGTATGCTGAAGAAGAAGGCATGACACTGATGTGGGATTTAAACCAAGATTTTATTATTCGTCAGCGTTTTCTCACTGAAAACACCTTTCTAGGTTCATTAAATGATGTTGCGGGTGCAATCGACGCCAACTTCATCCCTAAAGTCGACGTTTATTTCTGCAACAGAAAAAGAACGGTTATCATTACCGAACAAGCTGATAGCTTCGTGATGGAAAACTGCAAAAAGCACGGTTTTATTGACTAGCCTATTAGCAACGCGCTTGAATAGTGCTCATTAATGCACTGCATAGCCTGCAGTAGCTTTTGACTGGTTTCTTTCGTCACTCCCTTATTTAAACTCTCTCGATGCAGTCTATTTCTGATACTCAAATAGGCCTTTTGCAAGCTTTCTGCCTCGGCTTGCGTTAACAAGCCTTCATCGGCCATGGTATCGAGAATGCGCAGGTTATCGGTCCAGGTACTTAAGGCTGGATGTGTATTAGCGTGACGCAACACCCAGTACTGACACAGAAACTCTAAATCGCTGATCCCACCGCGAGCCTGCTTAAAATCAACTAGCGATGCCGTACTTTTATCAAGATGCTCGCGCATCTTATCTCGCATCTCAGCAACTTCGGTCGCTAACTCAACTTGCTCTCTTGGTAGGGCTAGCACTTCCTGACGAATTTGCTGAAAGGCAGCTACAAGTTCATTATGGCCGTAAACAATCCTAGCTCTCACTAAGGCTTGATGTTCCCAGGTCCATGCATCTGCTAACTGATAATCTCGAAAAGTATCTATGTGACTTATTAACAGACCTGAGTTGCCCGAGGGCCGCAAACGTAGGTCGATCTCATAGAGTTCATTTAAGTATGTTTTGGTGGTGAAAAGATGTGATATACGCTGCACGAGCTTTACAAAAAACTCACTGCAACTTACTTGTTTGCGGCCATTGGTACTCAAGCTCAAATCGACATCGTGAACAAATACAATGTCGAGGTCGGAACCATACCCTAGTTCTATGCCGCCTAATTTACCGTAGGCGATCACTCCTAAGCCCTTGTTGCTTGCAGAATAGCCCTCAATACAACCGTATTTATCAGTAATTTGCGCCCAAGCTAAGTCGATCGTCTTATTCAGTAAACACTCAGCTAAGGCGCTCAGTTTGTCACTTACTTGGTTTATGGGCAGCGTGCCACTTACATCGGCCGCGGCAATTCTGAGTTGTTGGGTAAGTTTAAAATAACGGAGGGCGTCCATTTGTGCTTCTACGTCGTCAGCCTCTATGCGTAGCATTTGCGTGCGAAGCTCGTCGGTATATTGAGCAAACCACAGCTGTGCATTGCCTTTTTCGCTCACCAAATACGCCGGGTGAAGTAGCTCATCAAGCAATAAAGGAAATTGTTTTATTTGCCTTGCAACCCAATTGCTTTTTGCTGACAACGACAACAAACGTTGGCGAACCATGGGGTTTTCCAGCAGCAGGTCGAGATAGGCAGTTCGACCTAGCATCGGCAGCATTATGTCGAGTATCAACGCATATAATTTGCTGATGCGTTCACAGCGAATGGCACTTGCCGCTAGCTCTGCTTCACCAAACACGAAAAGCAGCACTTCTTTGGTTAGCACAGGTAGTAGTTTTTCGAGAGTGTCGACGCCTTTCGGGCCAACATTGTGCTTATGACTTTGGTGTTTAAATTCGATGAGTTGAGCAGCAATATCAGCGGCCGTCGATGTCGCTTGCTGAGCGAGTGAATGTTCGTCTTCCTCGATTGAACTTACTGATGGGATACTAGCGTTTAGTGCTGCCTTAAAGGCAGGAAAGAGCAGCTCAGAGGCTTCATTCTCATTCAGTTTGAGTTTCCATAAGTCAACAAAGTCTTGCTCAAAGCCTGCCAACACTCTGCCTATCGAAGGGGCTAGCGTAGAGCCCAATGATTCGTGGTCGGTGTCGCTATCTTCCCCCATCTTTGTGGTTGAAGTTTGTTCGTCACTGGTCTCAATAAGGTTTATAAAATGAGCGTTAATCAGGTGCATCCGTGCTTCAATTGCTTTTTCACAGCTTGCATAATCTGCTTGTTGATTTAGCACGCTAAGGCGAGCCTTGTCTAGGGGGGTATCGGGAAGTTGCTGCGTTTGTTTGTCGGCGAAAGCTTGTAGATAATGTTCATTTTGGCGCAAATATAAGTAGCTTTGAAGTAATTCATCTGCAACAGTCGCCTCAAGAAAACCATGTTTTTGCAGCACCGAAAATGAGGCCAATATAGACCGTGTTTGGCATTCTGTTACTTTTCCTGCATGTATAAGTTGCAATGCTTGAATGAAAAACTCTACTTCACGAATACCACCTTTACCTAATTTTATATTTCCGCTTAACTGCCTACGCGCGACTTCGCTTGATATGAGTTGCTTCATTTTACGCAGCGATTCTATGGTAGTGAAGTCGAGATACTTGCGGTAAACAAAGGGTCGAATAATGTTTTGAATTTCGGCAGAAGCCTTGCTTTCAGGGCTTAATACTCTGGCCTTCTGCATCGCAAAGCGTTCCCAATCTCTACCTTGTTCCAAATAGTAAGATTCAAACGCTGCCAACGAAATGACCAAGGGACCACTTTCACCGAGTGGACGCAAGCGCATATCCACCCTGTACACTTGCCCATCGGCCGTGGTCTGGTGCAGTGCGCTTATGAGTCGCTGTGCTAGTTTAGTAAAAAAGCTGTGATGCTCTACGGGTTTTCTGTCGCGTTGTGTCTCTCCTTGCTCAGGATAAACAAAAATCAAATCGATATCTGAAGAGAAGTTGAGCTCTTTGCCGCCAAGTTTGCCCATACCAATAACGATGAGTTTTTGTTCTTCGCCTTGCCAACTTGCTGGCCTACCGTAACGAGAGCAAGCTTGCTCGTACAACCAATGGTTAGCTGAGTTGATAAGCGCATCGGCTAACTCGCTCACGGCTATCAATGATTGCTTGATGTCTGCCTGATAAAGCAAGTCGCGCCATGCTATTTTCGCCATCGATAAATGACGATATTGCCTTAACGTCGCGTGTAACTCACTTTCACTATTTAGCTCAGCAAGCGCACTGGCTAATGCGCTATCATAGCCCGATGTTTGATGTGCTTTTTGCTGAAGCAATGAGGGCAGTTCAGCGATAAACTGCGCAGGGTATTTGCCAGCAACCTCTGCAATAAAATCACTCAACGCGAAGGCCTTTGTGATCAGAGCTTGGTTATCGTACACAAGCGCTTTATAGTCAGATTGAGCTTCTGTGCTAGGGCTATCTTGCTGAAAAAGGTAAGCCGCTTTTGCAATGAAATATTGCCAGTGGCTTTCGCCGGCTTCTTGAATCAGGGTATTGAGTGTAGACATTTGTTTTTACATTGATAAATGGCTTATTTGTCTATTATGGTATAGTTTTGTCACAAATGGATAGTCTGAAAAGAGCTTTATGGAACAACTTGTTAAATTAGTGCCTTTGTCGCCCGACATATTAATCTATCTTGCAATTGATATATCGATTGCGGTTATCTTGCTATTCGCAATTCGCTCATTGTCGGGTTTGTTCAGTAAAATCAGTGTGCGCCAAGAGCTTGGTGAAAAAGACAATTTTGCTTTTGGCATTTCAATGGCGGGAAGGATGCTTTCGCTAACTATTGTGCTGTCGGCGGTGGTGGGGCGACACAGTCATCTTGGTTACGAAGCTGCAGCTTTAGGCATGTTGTTGTTCGGTAGTATTGGTATCTTTTTGGTGAAAGTCGGCCGTTTTGCCCATGACAAAGTGGTATTAAATCGTTTAGATAAAAACCAAATGATATCCGAAAAGAATGTGTCTGTTGCTTTGGTCGACGCAAGCAGTGCAATAGCTAGTGCGATCATAATAAAGAGTATTATTGAATGGGCCGACGGTACTGACGCAAATACGTTGGTAGCGATTATGTCGGGCTCGATGGTGGTATTAGCAATATTGTTGCTAACTACCCGTCTATACGAGCGACGCTATGCCAAAAACAACCAAAATAACGGTTTTCAACGCACGCTGTGTAAAGGCCAATTGGCGCTTGCAATACAGCATTCAGGCACCTTAATCGGCACTGCTATTGTGGTATCTTCGGCGGGTTCTGTGATTGAATATTCGGCTGATGCCTACGTAAGCAATATTACCGGATGGTTGTTTGTGGGCGCCGCGTTCTCGCTTTTACTGATCGTATTCACCAGCCTGGCGAAAAGGATCGTGCTCAGTGGCGTGAATTGGAAAACAGAAGTTGATTTACAGCACAATATCGGGATTGCTAGCATCGAATTTGTACTAAGCATGGGCCTGGCGTTGTTGATTGCTGGTTTGTTTGCTAACTAAGACAGTCAATGCTTGTGTTTACCGATTAGGATAACTATTTAAAAGGGGATCTGCTTCTCTCCACTAATGATTTTATTTTTGGTGTCTCTGCTTTGTTTTTTCATCCAAATCTCAGCTTTAAGCGCGGTTGAATGGTCGCCTAATTTGGTAACGAAGGCCAATACTAAGGGGCCTTTTCCTTTCAGTGCCTTAGCACACTTTGGGCTTCCACTGGCGTGCTCTTGAAATCGCCGTTCTGCATCTTTAGTGATACCCGTATAAAGTTGATTGAGCTTATTTTTGATTAAATATAGATACCAAGTGTCGGTATTTTTTGCACTTGTTGCGGTCATCGTTAACTTTCCTTCTAACAAGCTCTGACTTTAGCAGATTCATTGGTATACTTGCAGCATTAAGCCAAAGATATACACACTATTACATCAACACAGAGCGAATAACTAGCATGCAAATACCTGATTTCAGTCAAGCCAATATTCTTATCATAGGTGACGTGATGCTTGATCGTTATTGGTCGGGGTCGACAGCGCGTATATCGCCAGAAGCGCCAGTGCCTGTAGTAAACGTGAATGATTCCGAAGATCGCCCTGGTGGTGCTGCGAATGTGGCAATAAATGCCGCAACGCTCGGCGCTAAGGTTACTCTAATGGGTATGACTGGAGACGATGAAGCCGCGCAAATATTAGAAGAAAAGCTCGGTGCAATGAGGGTAAACTGTGTGTTTGCAAAAATACCGAGCAAAGACACCATCACCAAGTTGCGAGTGATGAGTCGAAATCAGCAGCTATTGCGTTTGGACTTTGAGAAGAGCTTTGCGCTCGACTGCAAAGCCGATTTGCTAGCAAAATTTGAAGCGCAAGTTGAGGCCGCCGATTTGGTTGTGTTGTCAGACTATAATAAAGGCTGCTTGTCGGCACCTGAGGCGTTAATTGAGGCAGCAACTAGGCTGCAAAAACCGGTTATTGTTGACCCTAAGGGTAGTCATTTTTCTAAGTATGCAGGGGCCACCCTGATCACCCCAAATATGGCTGAATTTGAAGGCGAAATGGGAGCGGTCAACAGTGAGCAAGACTTACTAGAGAAAGCCAGCATCTTACACAGTAAGTGTAAACTTGAGGCTTTGTTGGTCACGCGCTCTGAAAAAGGAATGTCGCTGTTTACGACTTCAAGTGGCGATGCGCTTAGCGCTTACCATTTACCGGCTCATGCTAAGGAAGTGTATGACGTTACAGGTGCTGGCGATACCGTAATATCAACGCTCGCATGTGCAATGGCCTGTGGTTTAAGCTTACAAGTCGCGAGTCAATTAGCCAACCATGCGGCAAGTGTCGTAGTAGGCAAGCTGGGTACCTCCACTGTTAGCACCACCGAATTGGCCTTGGCAGTTAATGCTAAACAAAGTCAAGACAGCGGTGAAATGAACATACAGCAACTCAAGCTTATGGTGCAGCAGGCACAAGCAAAGGGTGAGCGAGTGGTAATGACCAACGGCTGTTTTGATATTTTACATTCAGGGCATGTTGCTTACCTCAATGAGGCTGCAACGCTAGGCGACCGACTCATTGTAGCCGTGAATACCGACGATTCTGTGCGCAAATTAAAGGGTGAGGGCAGACCCATTAATAATGTGCAGCGTCGAATGGCAGTGCTCGCTGGTTTACAAGCCGTTGATTGGGTTGTTGCGTTTTCCCAAGACACACCGCAAGAGCTTATTGCCGATATACTACCCGACGTACTGGTGAAAGGTGGTGATTATAAGATTGAAGATATTGCAGGTGGTAAAGAAGTTATCGCGAGTGGTGGCGAAGTCAGGGTGCTGTTATTTGAAGATGGCGTATCGACTACCGGAATTATTTCGCAAATTGTGAATGCTGACGCAAAATAGTGTATATTATGCAGACTTTTAAAAGGGATGCCAGAAGTCAGAGGCAAAATACTAACAATATGTTTTTGTGTGAATTACATAGCCTATTGAATTATAAGCTTAAAATTACACATCATTAGATTACGGACAAACGAAACGCTCATGTACGAAAGCTATTACGGACTTGACTCAAAACCTTTCCAGCTAACTCCTGACCCGGAGTTCTTTTATGCGAGTAAATTGCATAAACGTGCTATGTCATATTTACAATACGGACTTTCTCAAGCAGAAGGCTTCATTGTGATTACTGGCGGTATAGGAACGGGTAAAACCACCATCGCAAACAGTCTTTTAGATAACATGAAAGAGGACATATTTGCTGCCCAGATCGTAACACCAAAACTCACCCCCGACGAGTTGGTGAAAATGGTGGGGGCTAAGTTCGATTTAGATGTAGCAAATAAATCAAAGACCGAAATCTTAGAAGCCCTAGAACGCTTCTTAAATCAACTATCGCAGCAAGGAAAACGTGCTTTGCTGGTGGTGGATGAGGCCCAAAACTTACCACTGGAAACCATCGAAGAGTTACGCATGTTGTCGAATTTCCAGAAAGATGGCAGGCCACTTTTACAAAGCTTTTTGCTTGGGCAGGAAGAATTACAACCCATCCTTCGTGCGCCCAACATGGAGCAACTAAGACAACGTATTGTTGCGTCTTGTCATTTAGCGCCTCTTAATAAGGTAGAAGCTAAAGAATACATCGAGTTTCGACTCAATCATGCGGGTTACGAAGGCGAGTCCTTGTTCACTGAAGAAGCGTATACCGCTATTCATGAGTTTTCCTTGGGAATACCAAGACGCATGAATACACTCATGGATAGAGTATTGTTATTTGGCTTCCTAGAAGAAGTTGAAACTTTCGATGTTGAGGAAGTGAACATCGTTATCGAGGAAGTAAAATCAGAGATGTACATTCCTGATAACAAAATGCCATTGCGTACCGACGCCAGTAATTACAATGAGCAAGACGGTGCAAAAGATGGTGCCTTGTACACGGCAAACGGCACGAAAATTAACGAGACGCAGTACTATCGCGATATGTTACACGATCTGGTTGATGCTTTAGATGATGCGCTTAAGCACAAAATAAAGCTCACCCAATACATCGATAAGTTATTAAAACGTAAGTACCAAGCCTACGTAAGACTAAAAACAGAAAAGTGAAATAGCGAGCCTGTTGTTAAGCTCTATAAGGCTGGCTAGTTTGCCAGCCTGTATGAAAGGTTCAACGCAACTCTGCGATCTTGCAAGCTACCGTTAATACCTGCAGCGCCGGTGCCACTGCTTAGCACTCTACCTTCTACTTCCCTATCTAAATACGAAAAATCGAGCGCCAGCTTGAAATATCTACCTAGGTCTCTGCTAATACTTAGCTTTGAGCTGTAAACGTCTGAGCTACCACTTTCTCCGTCGATGGATTCGTCGGTATAGGCGGCGTTGAGGGTCCAACTAAAATTGGTTCTTCTACCGATCTGAAATGACAGTAAACTACCTGCCGAATAAGTACGTGATAAGCGATTTGTTTCCAAGAAATCGTTGGTGGCATATCGCCCGTTTATTGAAATGCGAGTGCGCCTTTGTTGCACACCCAACTGCCAAGAAAGCGCCTTACGTAGTATTATTTCGTCGTTTATTTCAGTGTCTTGTTCACTAAATTGCACAAATTGTTCGTTGGGAGCCAACTGATAATTCAGTGAGTTAGGCTGGAAACAGGCTGCTAACTCGCTAACGCCGTCGGTGCAAACGAAAACACCCAGGTTGTCGGGGTTAGATATGAGTCTGGCGAAACTAGTGACTTCTTCAGAGTAGCGAATCTGAGTGCGAAAGCGCCTTATTTGATGTTGAAAAGAGAAGCTGCCTGCTTCACCAAAAAAACGCCTTTCATATTCCGCCGCTAAGCTGGTTCTTGGTGTAAATCGCCAGTTAATATCCAGGCCAACATAGCCCTTATTGTCTTCATCTTCTTCAATCGCGTCACTATCCGCTCTATTCCAAGTAAGCGATATTGACCTGTTGTCGGCGGCTTGCCAGATGATACCAGCGCCGATGGAATTAAAGTCTTGTAAGCGGCTGAAGCTAGTTTCGCTCGATGATACCTGATTGGCTTCATGGCTGGTACTCACTAGCGCGCCGAAGCCATTATAAATTTGATAGGCAAGCTCTGCGTCAACTTGTCGGCTAGCAAAGTCACCATTGTCCGGACGTTCAGATATAGTGAAGCCGGTTTGCACACCAAAACGAAAACGTTCGAAATTATTACCGCTGAAGGTATTTGTATTAATGTTGTATACCTTGCTGTTGAGTTGAGCAAAAGAATTGATATTGCGTTCACTTTCGGTATTTGAATAGGCAATTTGTGTTTGATGGCCGAAGTAGTCACCTCGTGGCAAGTTGAG
This sequence comes from Marinibium conchae, assembly GCF_015595035.1. GTDB lineage: Bacteria > Pseudomonadota > Gammaproteobacteria > Enterobacterales > Alteromonadaceae > Glaciecola. The sequence continues at coordinate 447,618 of NZ_JADNRN010000001.1, forward strand.
GTTCAAGCCATAACGATTGGAGCGCGTTTTACTCAAGTTTTGTGCATTGGTTAAGAAGTCGTCGACCAAAAAGCCACTGGCCCCTACATTCTGATAATTAAGTGCCCCATTTGCAGTGAACTGTAGTAAGTTCTCGACAAGGTCGTAGCTTCCACGATAATTGTAGTTGGTATAGTTATTGGTAACGTCGAGGTCTTCTAAACCTCGCCTTACATGATTGTGTGTGGCACCCCAAGTAAGCGAGGCGCGTTTGTTCCTATAACTCAGGTTTAGGCGAGGGCGTATGATGAAGTTAGTTGTATTCAGTGTTTGTCTGTCGTCTTCAGAGTAAATGTCTTGGAACACGTTTTCTGCATCGACGCTGAGTGTATATTTTAGCTCTTGCGCTTGAGCAAGGCCAGCTGAGACTATTAGAGCAAGCATAAACATAAATGCATTCAAAGGCACGAGGAACAAGCTAGCGGCTGCGTTACACAGCCAGTGTCGTTTACTCGAACGAATAATAGCCATCCCTGAGCGTGTCATTTATCGCTTGTTCCACTTCACTGCTTGCGCGCTTCGCTGCTTTCATCGGTGCCTTGATCAGAACTTTGACCTGAGCCTTGCGACGCATCGGTATTAGCCTTCTCGCTAGCGTAGTCAATCGCATTGCCAGCTTCTTCGCGGTTGCCATAATAACTATAACCGTAATAGCCGTTACTGTCTGACTGACTCACCGACTTATTGATCACATAGCCAATCGCCATATCGGGGTTTAGACGATCAACCGCTTTTTTAACGTCAGCCAGTTTTGATCTTCCTTCTTCAACCACCACCACGGCCTGCCCAGCGAAATTGGCCAATATTGCCGATTCGTTGATACCAATAAGAGGGGGAGTGTCGATAATTACAATACGATCAGGGTATCGATTGGAAAACTCATCAATTAGGTCACTCATCGCTTCACTGGCGAGTAGCTCAGTAGATAAGTGATGCGAGCGTCCAGCGGGAATCAATCGAAGCTTGTTGAGATTAGTTCTAAACATAACTTCGCCAATTTCTTCTTTTTCGCCAAGCAAATATTCCATTAGACCACTGCGCTCATTTAAGCCCAAAGTTCGCAATGTGTTAGGTTTGAGCACATCGGCATCAACAAGCAATACGCGTTTGTCTTGTTCTGCAGCAATGCTTATTGCAAGGTTAACTGCAGTGAAGGTTTTACCTTCACTCGGGCGAGCACTAGTAACCATAATAATATTTGAATTATTAATTGTGCCTGAAAGTGCGCCAAAGGCATTCGCCAATAGTTTACGCTTGATTTCGCGGTACTCTTCATTTATCAGGCTTCGAGTACTGTTAGGCGATACAAAGCCTCGTTCTTCCAAACGTTCTAAATCAATTTCAAAGCGCTTGTCTGTGAACATTTCTGGCTTGTCAGGCTCAATAACAACTTTTCTGCGGGCTGAGCGGCGGTCGCCTTTGCCATTTCCATCAGCGCCACTAATATCGCGCTGCGCACGTTCGGCTTCTTGTTGGCGAAGCAATGCCTTTTCTATCGTATTGCTCATATCGGTAATCTACTCATTAAATCTACATTGAGAATGTCTAACATCACAAAGCCTGCGTATATAGCGAAAATTGAACCCGAAGACAGGGCAAAAACCGCTACTCTGAGTTTGTTTCGGCGCTTAATCCGTATAAGCTCCAAATGTGATACGGTGCCCCAAATCGGGAAACCAGTGAGATCAGCTAATTGCTGACCACGCACTAGTACTGGCGTTAGCATGCTCATCAAGAAAGCAAGGCCAATACCTACACCAAAACCAACAATTAATATGCCGGTATAAAACAAAATGCGCTTAGGTCCTGAGGGGCGCTCGGGTACCATGGGCGGGCGAAGTATCTCGAACTGGAGGTCGTCGGATGCTCGGTCAGCACGTTCAGTGACCCTAGCTGCCTCACGTCGAGATAAAAACTCCTCGTATTTTTCTTTTTTAATGTCGTAATCGCGATTCAGTGCAGTTCCCTCAGCTTCAACTTGAGGCACAAGGTCTATCTTTGATTGCAAAGAAGCGATTTTTTGTAAGGCGTCGTTCTCACGCACTTTTAACGAGGCCATTTGGCCTTCTAGGCGCGTAATTTCAAGGCGAAGTTGGCGATCAGACTCACTCATTAGGCTATTATCTTCACCAGTGTCTTGCGACTTGTAAGCGGCTATTTCTTTGTCACGCACTTCTTTTAAGGCTTCTAAGAGGTTGCTAGATTCGATCACGTCGGGGTGTTGATCGGTGAAGCGCAAGCGCAGTGAATCAAGGCGTTCTTCCAAGGCTAATATGCGGTCATCGTAGCGCGTTCGTAGCACTTGCTCATTTTCGTTTCGAACACCTAAACCATCCGACGCTTTTTTAGCTTTTCGAGTTTGCGCCTTCATCGCTTCAATTTGCTGAGCGGTTTCTTTCATGGTCAGGCGCGTTGTTTCAAGCTGTGTGCGCATGTCTTGTAAGTTAGCGTAGAAGGTGCCTTGAAGTGGCAAAATATCGCTATACTGACGCTTAAAATCAGCTAAGCGTTGCTCACTTTCGGCAAGCTGTGATTCATAGTCGGCTATTTGGTCATCGAGGAAGCGAGCAGTTGTTTCGCTATCAGAACGTGTATTTCCCAGAGCACCTTCAACAAATAAATCAAGGGTTTCTTGCACCACCGTGCGAGCCATTTCACGATCTTCGTTTTGATAGCTGATGGTGTATTCGTTACTACCCCTTGCGCTATTGAGTTTGATGTCTTCAGTAAGATCGTTAATTAACTGATTGTAAGCTTCATCGCCGATTGCGGTAACGTCTAAATCGGCTTCACGTGCAATCTTTTCGATGTTGTCTCGGCTTTTCAAAGTGGTCGCCATCATGCGCAACTCTTCGTCAGGATTTGAACCCATTACCATGTTACCTAGCAGAGGGCGCAACACTGAGCGAGTATCAACAAATACACGTGCATCCGACTCATACACATTGGGTAAGGTACTTACGTAAAAGAATCCTAATGGGCATATAAGCCAGGAGCACACCATAAGGTAACGCTTTTTTATCCAGATACCGCGGATAAAATCTAACACCATGTGAATGGTTTGTTCTAAATCTTGCATGAAATTTCTCTAGGTTAAGACTAAAACCAGGCTTCTGGAATAATCACAATATCGCCGGGGAGCATGTCGACATTTTCCCTAATGTCGCCGTCCTTAATTAAGTCTTCTACTTTTATTTCGAAGGTGGTCTGTTTGCCGTCAACTACGCGCACAAGCTTTGCGTTATTGCCACTAGCAAATTCTGTTAGCCCGCCAACCGCAATCATCAAGTCGAGCAAGGTCATGTTTTGTGTATAGTTTATTGCTTTCGGGTTTGTCGCTTCACCAATTACTCTCACCTGTTCACTGAAGGGGCCATTAAAGCGGCCAACGCTCACGGTAACGCGCGGGTTGTTGATATAAGTAGAAAGTTGCTCTTCTAATTGCCTAGCGAGCATGGTGGGCGTTCTGCCTGCGACTTCGATATCTTCGACTAATGACGTGGTAACTTTACCATCGGGGCGCACAACAAAATTGCCGGATATTTCTGGGTTCCGCCAAACGAAAATGGTTAAATTATCGCCAGGGCCAATTAAATATTGGTAATCGTTTACATTGCTGGTGAGTGAAGCTCGAGTGGTGGCTTCTGGCAATTTGTTTACGCTGCATGCGGAAATTACGAAGGTAGCAATAAGTAGTGCAGTGATACCTATTTGTCGCGCTTTTATCATCCCTAAAGTTCCTTCACAAGTATTACTAATTTGGCTCAAAATATGGATTCTTTCAGCATGTTTTCAACGAAAATTCGCGCTAGTTTATCATAAATAACAAATGAGTCATTTACCCGAGCGCTAAACCTACTATAATGCTGAGCGAAAGTTTATGAAGTTTAACTTAATTAGATTAATTATCATACGTCTAAAACAAGAGTTTTTTAAGATAGATCGTAAAGGGAAATATGGCTTCGTCCAACAAACGTCAAAACAAGCGCTCAACCGCATTAGTTCTCACCGAAGCTGTACTCATCTCCTATGTGAGTTACATCGCCAGCTTTGTGCTGGTTAGCCTTCAACTCATTCCAAAACCAAACAGCGAAGCACTCGTTCTCAACATTTTTCTGTTGGTGCTTGCTATTTTAGTATGCTCACTGTCTGTGGGCTTATATGAAACTAAGCTTCGCGAAACATTTCGAGGCATCATTCGACGTATATTTGTGAGCTTAGTTTTGAGCTATTTTGTCGTCGAAATCGTGACTACTGTGCTTCTTAGTGAACTCAACACACACCATTATTTCTTGCCGATGGCAGTGTGCTTCAACATTGTGACTATCGTTTTCTTCCGCTACTTCACCAACCGATTGGGATTGATGGGCCTAAGCAGCTCCAGAATATTGGTGCTTGGGGCTGGCATGAGAGCGTCCATCATCGAAAATAGAATGCGCCGCGACGTCGATCGACTAGGCTTCGAATTAGTTGGCTTTGTGCCTATTCCTGGCGATGACCGAGCTAACGGCGTGCAAAGAGAGAAAATCATTCACGTAAAAGTAGATGACGGTTTTAAACAGTTCTTGCTCGATAATGATATTGAAGAAGTCATTGTAGCTTGTGATCAGCGCCGAGGAACCTTGCCAGTGTCGGTATTGTTCGACTGCAGATTACGTGGCATTGAAGTAACTGACTTGCTCGATTTCATGGAAAGAGAGCGCGGACAAATAGTCGTCGATTTGATGTACCCAAGTTGGGTAATTTATTCAAATGGCTTTCACTCACAAAATTACCTGCGCGAATCTATCGACCATTTGTTGAATATTGTGCTGGCCGGTTTTGTCATGTTTTTTGTGTGGCCAATCATGCTTATCACCGCCATGGTTATCTACATCGACGACGGTTTCAGAACCGGTGCATCGGTATTTTATAAACAGGAACGCGTGGGCAAAGATGGCAAATTGTTTAACATACTTAAGTTTAGAAGTATGCGTCCCGATGCTGAAAAAGACGGTGCAAAGTGGGCAACTAAAAACGATAACCGAGTAACGTCTATCGGTAATTTCATCCGCAAATATCGTATAGATGAGTTACCGCAGTTGCTCAATGTCTTGAAAGGCGAAATGTCTTTTATCGGCCCTCGACCCGAGCGTCCGCAATTTGTGCAGCAACTTGTGAAAGAAGTGCCTTACTACAATCAAAGACATAACGTTAAGCCTGGCCTGGCTGGCTGGGCTCAACTTAATTACCCCTACGGTGCGAGCGTGAAAGATTCATTGGAAAAGCTGAAATTCGATTTGTATTACGTAAAGCATCAAAGCATGTTGCTCGATATCTTGATCCTCATCCGCACGGTTGAAGTTGTGATCTTCGGAAAGGGGCGCTAATCATGAGCGACACGCGCCTTAATGCCATGACGGTAGATGTTGAAGACTACTTTCATGTGTCTGCCTTTGAGTCGGTGATATCACCATCTGACTGGAGCAGTATCTCGCCTAGAGTTGGCGACAATACCCATCGCTTAATCGACTTGTTTAATGAACATAACATCAAAGCAACCTTTTTCACCCTTGGTTGGGTAGCTGAGCATTGCCCCGATGTTGTCAAGCGTATTGTAGATGAAGGTCATGAGCTTGGAAGCCATGGTTCGAACCATAAACGCACTACCTTGATGACGCGCGAAGAAGTCTTCGAAGATATTCGTATTAGTAAAGATAAGTTAGAACAGGCCTCGGGAAAAGCGCTCTTGGGTTATCGAGCGCCGAGCTTTTCGATTGATAAGAGCAATGAGTGGGTGTTCGATGTATTGGTTGAGTTAGGCTTTAAGTATTCGTCTAGCACCTATCCGATAGAGCACGATCTTTATGGTGTGCCAGACTGGCCACGGTTTAAGCATGTGCGAAAAGAAGGTATTGTTGAAATTCCGGTGCCTACTTTGAGAGCCAACGACAAAAATACCGGCATTGGCGGCGGCGGTTACTTTCGCCTATATCCATATTGGCTTTCAAAGCGCAGAATACAAAAATACATGCAAAGCACTAACGAAGCTTATAATTTTTACTTCCATCCTTGGGAAATTGATCCCCAGCAACCTCGCGTGGAAGGCGCTCCGTTTAAATCAAAACTTCGCCACTATGTGAATCTTCATGTAATGGAAAAGAAGCTCAAAATGCTCATGAGCGATTATAAATGGGGCTCGATGTACGATACTTACAAGGATGTAATTGATGGTAATGGTAGAAAGTAAGAGTAACACGAAGCTATGGGGCCTAGGCCTCGTTCTATTCTGCTTTTGGCTAGGCTTTAGTTTACAGGGCTTAGTATCGGCGGTTAAAATTTGGTATATCTCTGAAATATTCAATCACTGCTTTTTTGTGATTCCTGTTAGCATTTATCTTATTTGGGAAAAGCGCAACGAGGTTGATTGGTTAAACCGAAGCCTATCTTTTTACGCCTTACCACTTATAGTTCTGCAAGTACTGCTATACCTTGTTGGCATTGCAGGCGATATACAACTTTTCCAACATGCTGCACTTTTCGCTTTGCTACCCACCTTGATATGGTTTTATCTTGGCAACAAAATTACTTATCAATTAATTTTTCCTCTGTATTTTATGCTGTTTGCCATCCCCTTTGGTGAGGAGTTTATTCCCTTCCTACAAGAAATAACGGCTGATTTATCGGTTATCATGGTGTCGTGGACAGGCATTCCGCTTTATCGCTCTGGCCTTTTCCTTGAGATCCCACAAGGCCGATTCTTAGTTGCTGAAGCATGCTCAGGAGTAAGCTTTCTGATTGCTTCCGTGGTGTTAGGTAACTTATATAGCTATATGAATTTGAAGTTGAAACGTACGCGGATTTTCTTCGTGCTGTTGTCGATTCTATTTCCAATAATTGCGAATGCCATTCGAGTTTTTGGCATTATCGTTATCGGCTACGCTTCAGATATGGAACATGCTGTTGGCGCTGATCATTTGATTTACGGTTGGTTTTTCTTTGCTTTTGTGATTGTGTGCTTATTAGGTATCGGCGAGCTTGTAAGGCGGTTCGAGGCCAAACGCTTGCCTAGCAGTGCAACAGCACAAATACCCGCTACGGGGAATATCGACAACAATAGCCATGGTGAAAAATCGACGCTAACCATCGCGAAAATGTCGATAGTGTTGCTCATTTTGGTACTTGGCATTGTGAAAACGCAAGCATTGAATTCTGCGTCGCAAAACACGCCTCCTTATCCTATTTTCGATTTACCTATTAGCAGTGTTAGCGAAGGTAATAGGCTAGGTACTTGGCAACCCGAGTTTCAAAAGGCGAGCTATACCGAATTTAACACTGGCCTGATGAAAGGCATCGCCGAAGAACAGCAAATTGTGTATTTTTTAGCTTATTACGACGGTAGCGATGGCGAACTCATCAGCGCACAAAATAAGATATTTGGTGAGAAGCGATGGAGCTTAGCGGGTCGGCAAAAGGTGGGTTTGGACAGTGGAAATAGCGCGAACCAAATTACCTTGCGTTCTGGCAACGGTAGCCGAATTAAAGTGAACTATTTTTATGTTATTGATGGTTTACTATTCACCGACAACAAAAAAGCGAAACTGTATCAAGTATGGTTGAAGCTGCAAGGTAAACCCTATGACGGTGTGTTCTTTGCGATGTCTGGCGATAGCTCAGATGAAAAAAGTACATTGAAAGAGCTTGATATGGCAGCGACTGCATTAGTCAGCGCATTCAATCAGCGCAAATAGACTAACCAGCTACAACGATGCCTCACTTTTAATCGCTAAATGTTTGAACAGCTAACGCGTTTTAAGTACCTTGGCTGGGTTGCCACCCACTATACACCCATCTGCGACTGGCTTGGTAACTACTGAGCCTGCTGCTACTACGCAGTTTTTGCCTATGTCGGCCATGATTAAGGCACCATTTCCTACCCATGTGTTCTCGCCGATAGTCACTTTGGTGAATTCACCACCTTGGTCTCTTAATGGCGTGTTAGGGTCGTCGAAATTATGCTGTTTTGCGCCACTCATTATGTGTACAGCGCTTCCCAACAAACAATCGCGCTCGATGTTACACATACCAATGTTGCCTTGTGGGCCAATATAGACTCCGCTGGCGATAGATATTTGTTGTTGTGAAAATAGCGTACCAAAACCAACCACCGCATTCACGGCATAGCTTTCTAAAGTGAAGCGATAAAAGCCGCTCCTTAGATACACACCAAATTTACCAGGTACCAAACTCAAACTTTGACTCAATGAAGCTAACGCGTCTGATTTATTCATTATTACGCATAGCAAAAAGTAAAGAAGCGTGAAGGGCAAGGCTAAAAGGGCAAAAATGAAAAAGAACACTGCTTTTAGGGCGCTCTTCATAACTTGTGATCTCCGCTCAGCTGTTCAGTTAGTGGTTTTAACACTTCTGGCCATGCATAGTGATCTACTATCGTCTGCCTAGCCTTACCTCCTATTTCTTGTGCCATAGCCTGATCATTGAGCAATGCAATGCAGTGGGCAGTGAATTCCTTAGCATCTTTTGCTAGTAACACATCATCGCCATTTTTATGCACTATGCCTTCTATGCCGCGCTCTGTGCTCACCACTGGAATTTCGCAAGCCATGGCTTGCAATACTTTGTTTTGTACACCACGAGCTATTTGAAATGGCGCCACAAAAACGCTTGCAGCTTGAAAGTAGGGCATAATGTCGTCGACAAAGCCGGTTACCTTAATGTTGCCTTTACTGGTGAGTTTTTGAATTGCTGGGCTGGGGTTCATGCCCGCGATCACTAGCTCAGCCGATGGGAATGCATCGCTGACCTGTGACCAACAATTTTCTACAAACCACAGCACTGCATCGATGTTTGGTTTGTAATCCATGACACCAGTAAATAATAAGCTAGGCTGTTGGTGGTTAATCAGCTCGGGTTTGGCTTTAAATACGTCTGTGTTCATGCCATTGGCCAACACCCGAATGTTGCCGATGGCACTAACCTCGCTTTTGAATAGATCAACTTCGGCTTGCGCAATCAAATAGCATTCGCTCGATACATGGGCGGCTTCAACTTCTAGTGCTTTAATTAATTTGGCTTCTCGTTTGTAAACCATGGCCATTGGAAAGCCTGACTTGGCTTGATATTGCTGCCATTTGTTGGAGTCTACATCCATAAAATCGGTGAGGATATTGGCAGAATACCTTGCACTACCTTTGTTGCTAACATAGGGAATAAGTGATGAAGCAGAGACAAGAATTGTGTTTGGTGCAAAGTCTTTCACTTCTGCGTTTATTAACGCTGAAACAGCTGGTGAAACAAAGTTAGCCTCACTTAATGAGCGCCCAGTTAGCAGCGCCTTTGCAAAGCGCAGATATTTATTCGATAAAGCACAGGTTTGCACTTTTATGCCAAGTGCTTTCGTTAAGCCTATTGCATCGTTTTCATCGCTTGCTTGATGCAGCGGAGCAATCAGTGAAATGGAGTGGCCGAGTTCAACAAGATGCTCAAGTTGGTGGAAGGTGCGCAGTTTCTCGCCTTTATTGGGCGGATAAGGCACTCGATGCGCAATTACTAAAATTTTCAAATGCTATCTCGCTGTGGTTACAATCAATGTAGAGAGTTAACTTCCTGTTGCCATTGTACTACACAAATTGTAACTTACTAGTAGCGCAGTGATTGCGAATGACTGAACCGACAAGGAAAGTGCAAAAGCCATGCTTTTAGCCACGCAATAAAATGAAATCAATACTGGCAATAATCGCGTTTCTTATTATCTACGGGTCGCTTTACCCGTTTAGTATAGAAATAAAACCTGTTTCAGAAGCTGCACTCGCTGCATTGCTTAATTTTGATGTTAGGCAAACTGGCTTAACCGATCTTATCGCCAATATCGTTCTATTCGTGCCTATGGGCATGTTTATTCGCGGTGCTTTTCCTCGTGTTAACTCGGCTTTTCAGCTTGGCCTGCTGTTTATCGCTGTGTTTGCTTTTGCCTATGGCATTCAGGCTCTTCAATTGTTCACACTTGATAGAAAACCGTGGGGTGGCGACGCTATTTGGAATATGGTGGGCTATGTTATTGGTTTGCTTTTGCATTCCAGCTTGCGCTTCGAGTTTGTTGGCTCTTTTCAGAAGCTAGACAAGGTAAAGCAGATATCACTAATGTTAGCTTGCGCGATCATTTTGCTTGAATTAGCGCCATTTGCCCCCTCCATTGATTTTGATATTTTAAAGCAAAACATAAAATCGTTGTTGCAGAAGCCAAGCATTGACTGGTACTGGACTTTTGAGAATACGGTGTTCTGGTTGGTGGCCTTCTATCTCCTTCATGTGGCCTTGCCAGTGTGGGTAAATATGCGTCGATTGAGCATTGTTGCAGCTACGGTGCTCGCGGCCAAATTCTTTATTATTGCGAATAATATTAATTTGGCATCGTTGGTTGCGGTAATCATTGCTTTGTTAATTTGGTCGGTGTTTTGGCAGGTAATTAAGTCAAAAAACAAATCTGTATTGAATGCCTTAACCCTTGCCGTTCTATTGTTGGCTAGCATTATTGCCAATGGCTTATATCCCTTTGAAATTAGCGACAATATAACAGCATTTAAGTGGCTACCTTTTAGTGGCTCGATGAACGGTAATTTGCTACTAAATATCGTGGCTTTTGCGAAAAAATTGGTTTTCTATGGTGGCGCTATTTGGCTGTTGTATTTGCATTACAAGCACTTAATAAAAGCAATGTTAATCTGCGCTGCAGTGGTATTGTTTGCTGAATTGCTACAAATGCGAGTTGATAATTCAATTGCCGAAAGTACCGACATATTTTTGGCCGCCATGGTCGGTTTCGCGATCTTTAAATGGCTAAATGCTAAGACCTTAGCGCAAGTGACTGATACTGCTGATGTAAACGTGCAGCAACATACTAGCGAGCTAGGGGCGCTTAATGATGAAACACAAGCGCAAGCCCAAGCCTCGGCTCACGGTCCAGGGCAAATAGTGCCTAGTCGACTATCAAGCCATAAAAACTACATTGAAGGCTTGGACGGTTTGCGAGCGATCGCGGCTTTTGCAGTTTTTATGGTTCACTTTCAACAGTTTTCTGGGGTGGGTGGCAGCTTTGGGCCTATTGATTTCGAACGTTGGATGATTAACGGCAACACAGGTGTTGGTCTGTTTTTTATTCTCAGTGGGTTTTTGCTGTCTATGCCGTTTTGGCAGGCATTTAAAGATGAAAAGCGACCCAGCATTAAAGCTTACTTTATTAACCGTGCCGCGCGTATTATTCCTTTGTATTATGCCTGTTTGTTTGGCCTATTAGCATTAAAAGGTTTTAGTGGCCCCGATGCTGGTGTTAACAATATTTTTTCTCATCTGTTGTTTTTGCATAATCTAAAAGACTATCAGGTAATGAGTTTGAATCCGCCGTTTTGGACCTTAGCGGTTGAGTTTCAGTTTTACCTTTTGCTTCCTTTTATATTTTTAATATTGTTAAAACTAAAACGTGGTATTGCTGTAATTTTGTTAAGCCTTGCTATTCCCTTAATTTATATTGCTTATCGTGCGTTCATGCAAAAGATGGCTCTGCACTCAGAATGGCCCATTATTGTTCCCCTTATTTGGCCTTTGGGCATCGATATTCAATCGGCAGAAGGGCAATCGCTTACTTATTCTCTCTTTGCTCATCTGCCACACTTTTTGCTAGGTGTACTCAGTGCAAACTTCTTCACCAAAAGCAAAAGTAAGCTCGCCGAGCTCTCATTTTGGGGAAGCTGTTTATTCGTGTTTTTGATTTTGGCGACCAGCGCAGATGACGATTTTCAATGGGATTTTGGGCGTTATAATTTTCCTTTCATACCTATTTTGCTCGCCATTATGGTACTTTCGGTGGCAAAAACACGCCTAGCAAGTGCTATTCTTGAAACGTGGATACTGCGCTGGATGGGCCTACTGTCATACGGTATTTATTTATTTCATTACCCTATACAAAAAGCGGTAAAGCAAGTTATTGAGTTGGCCGGTGCTGATGTACAAAACCAGAGCATGCTCTTCTTTTTACTCAGCTTGATACTAACGTTGGTGGTGTCGTATGCCGCGTACAAACTCATTGAGCGCCCTGTTATTGCTCATTTCAAGCAGCAGCCCAACAAAGCCCTTGAAAAGCTTGTTAATGTGGAAAGTAACGAGCAAGTCACATCAACAGCAAAGCAAACACTGGCAGCAGACAACAGCGATAAAATAAGAAGAAAAACCATGAAACACAAACGTTTATCTCCAGCATTAGTGAGTATATGTGTTATTGCATTGCTCTCTGTAGTTGTTTATATCTCAGTATTTTCAAGGCCCGAAATAAAAGTTGAACAAGCCTATTGGGCGGGTTCAACCGCTAAACCGCTTATATTCGACCATCATACACACTCCACCCATTCTGACGGGTCCAAATCAATTGAAGAACTTGCCGAACTCGCTTATTTGGGAGGGTGTGACGCTTTCGCAATCACCGACCATACCGATGCATTAAAAAACTTCTCGTTGGAGAAATTGGCAGAAATAGAAAAAGTACGAGAAAAGTACCCTGTAATGAAAATTTTTGCAGGGCTAGAAGTGGGCATGCCTTCTTATTTCCAGCGCGAACACGTTAATGTGATCACTACGCCTAGCTTCGAAGATGATGTGATCAATGCCACTATGGCTGCGCTAACAAAAGTAGAAGAGCTTGAAAAACCCGAATGGGACTTGTCGGTACTTAATGCTATTCAAGCAGTGCCTAAGGCGAGCAGACACACTATCGCAATTTACAATCACCCAAGTCGAAAAGACTTGAATGAAAACGGTGATGAAAACTATTCTGATATTCAAATTTGGAATAAAGACTTTCAGCATATTAAAGCCGTTGCAGGTGCACCTGGCCATCAAAATAAGGTGGAAATAGGCTCGTATGAAACCAATATCAAAGCTATCGACCGTTGGGACCCGTTTGTTGCTGTAGTTGGTGGTACTTGGGATCGTTTGTTATCGGAAGGTATGCATATTTGGGGTGCCATTGCCTCTTCTGATTATCATAATGACAGTATGGATTTCCCACCTTGTGCCTTTTCTCGCATACACGTAAGTGTGCCATCGCATTCTTACGAAGGCATTATTCAAGGCCTAAAAGCCGGTACATTTTGGGCCGACCACGGCAAGATACTTGATGATTACCGTTTTTCTGTGAGTGCCGGCGAGTCAAAGCTTACAGCCTTTCACGGTGGCAGCTTGCAGCTAAATGGTGCCAAAGATGTGTTAGAAGTGAAGCTTCGAGTGAAAGTAGCAGAGCAATATCAAAACGAGTACTTCCGTAGCGACATTATCACGAACTGCGGTAGCGAGAGCGCTAAGGTAAATTCCAAACTACTGGCACCAAAGGAAGAAAGCATGAGCTTGTTACTTCCCATTAGTGCGTCAAGCCAAAAAAGCAAGCATTGCTATCTTCGTTCAAGAGTTTCTTTGGAGTCGAACGATGGCGATAGGTTAAGTGCATATTCAAATCCTATTTTTATCGAATTTTAATTGCAGTATAAGCCTAGCATTAGCTATTTAGTTATTGCATGGCTAAGCGCATGCGTTTATTCTTCACACATTACGCTCGCTGTGGCTTGAACGAGCTTGCAGTAACTTGCGAGAGCACCAAGGAAAGTGCTCTGTTTAGCTTTAAAGGCTAACGTAAAAAATATATTAGTCTTAAGGTTTTTTGAATGTGTGGAATAGCTGGCTTTCTTACCGAAAACGGTAGAGATTTAACAAAAGAACATTTGCTTGCGATGGGCGAGGCGATTGCGCATCGCGGGCCTGATGCCAGCGGTACCTACCTTGATGACACTATAGGTTTATGCCATAGGCGTTTAAGTATTCTGGATCTGTCGGAAGCGGGCAATCAGCCCATGTACTCAGACGATAGCAACATTGTTATTGTTTTTAATGGCGAAATTTATAATTTTTTAGAGTTGAGAGAGTCATTAATTAGCGAAGGTGTGAGCTTCCGCTCAAGTACTGACACCGAAGTCATTATTCGTCTTTACGAAAAGCTGGGAACACAGTGCTTATCGCTGCTAAACGGTATGTTTGCTTTTGCACTGTGGGATAAGCGCGACAACACGCTGTTTATAGCTCGCGACCGCTTAGGCAAAAAGCCCTTGTATTACTACTTGGAAAATGACACCGATAGCAGCGGTGAGGTATCGCGCTTTGCTTTTGCATCTGAAATAAAAGCATTACTAGCATTGCCTGATATTAAGAAAGAACTGCGACTCGATGCAGTACACGACTTTTTTGCCTATCAGTACATTCCCGACCCAAAAAGTATATTTCAGCACGTTCATAAACTGCCTCCAGCCCATTTCATGCTTGTTAAAAATAACAAGATTGAAATTGAAGAGTATTGGACCTTAAGCTTCGCCAATAAAACTACCGACTCTGAAAAAGAGTCAATCGATAAGCTCAGAGAACTCATTAAGCAATGCACAAAACGCAGAATGATAAGTGATGTGCCTCTAGGTGCCTTCTTAAGCGGTGGTGTTGACTCAAGCGGCGTTGTTGCCACTATGGCTGGTTTGTCGGAAACCCCTATAAAAACCTGCACAATTGCCTTCGACAATAAAAAATATAATGAAGCTCAATTTGCAGAAGCGGTAGCCAAACAATATAACACCGAGCACCATGAACTGATGGTGCATCAAAATGTGGCAGATGCACTAGAAAATATCGTGAGTTATTTTGATGAACCCTTTGCCGACCCATCGCTCGTACCGACGTTTTTCGTGTCGGAGCTAGCAAGGCAAGAGGTAACGGTAACCATTGCAGGTGATGGCGGTGATGAGGTTTTTGCAGGCTACGAAAAGTATGCTGTAGACGATGTTGAAAACAAACTTCGAGCAAAATTCCCCGAGTGGATGCGAACGCAGTTGTTCCCACCACTTGCTACTTTTTGCAATAAAGTGAGAGTAGGGCCATTCAAAAAGGCGGCTAGCCTGCTAACAAGCTTAAGTGTGAGCCCAGCAATGGGTTTTTATATTACCAACAGCTTTATAACTGACCGTGAGTGGCAGTCATTGGTAAATACAAAGACTAATGAGGCCTTAGCCAGCTATCACCCGTCTAGCTTAACACTTGATAAGTACAACGAAGCAGATGCCAGCGACCATTTGGGTAAAATTTTATATACCGATATGAAAACCTATCTTACAGGCGGTATTTTGGTGAAGGTTGACCGAATGAGTATGGCAAATTCACTTGAGGTGAGGGCACCTATATTAGACAAAGAAGTGATTGAGTTTTCAGCGACACTGCAGTCTGACATGAAATATAGAGGCAAAGAGAAAAAATACATTCTAAAAGAAGCGTTTAAGCCTTACTTAAGTGACGATATTTTGTATCGCAAAAAAATGGGTTTTTCTGTTCCCCTTGCACAATGGTTCCGCGAGGAAATTAAGGATATTGCCGAACGTTATTTGATCAACGACGTAAAAGGTTTGGGTGAAATATTCGACATTAGTGAAGTGAAACGCTTGTGGAATGAGCACCAGACAGATAAAGGTGATCACAGCACGGTGCTTTGGTCGATGCTTATGTTCGAAATGTGGTGGCATAGGTACATGAACTAGTATGATAAAAACAAAAGTACTTCATGTAACCTACGACATGCGCATAGGCGGCACCGAAATGGTGATTAAGAACATTATTGAAGGTTCGGACACTACCAAACTCGACATGCAAATATTTTGCATTGAAGAGCCGCTGGGGCCTTGGGGGGAAGAATTACAACAAAACGGTATTCCCATTCACTCACAAAATAGAAAAGATGGATTTGATACATCGCTTATCGGCGCTATTCGCAAAGTAGTTAAAGAGCAAAATATTGATGTATTGCATTGCCATCAATACACGCCTTGGGTTTACGGTGTGCTTGCTGCTATTGGTTTGAAAGCTAAAGTGATTTTTACAGAGCATGGGCGTTTTTACCCTGATTCAAGTTCTTGGAAACGACGCTTTATAAATCCCGTCTTGGCTTTCTTTACTGCCCATATCACCGCAATATCCAAAGCCACAAAACAAGCTCTGGTTGATTTTGAGTTTTTGAAAGAAAAGAACATAGAAGTAATTTACAACGGTATTGAGCCCTTACCAAAAGCTTCGCCTGAAGCATTGAAAACGCTACGAAGCTCCTTAAAGATCCCTGATGAGGATATGATCCTTGGCACCGTTGCGCGTCTTGATCCCATTAAAAATCAAAAAATGATGATTGATGCGTTTAGCGAGGTATTGAAAGAGCAGCCGAACACTAGCTTGATCATCGTTGGTGATGGTGAGCTAATGGACGCACTTCAGAGCCAAGTAAAAGAGCTAGGTATTACGGACAAAGTCATTTTTACAGGCTACATAACAAAGCCAGGCAAGCATATTCAGTTGTTTGATATATTTTTGTTGTCGTCTTTGAGTGAGGGGACATCAATGACCTTACTTGAGGCCATGTCGGTTGGTGTGCCTTGTGTCGTCACAGACGCTGGTGGGAATGGGGAGGTTGTTTGTGATTCAGTAAGTGGTGTTGTTGTAAGTAATGACTCAAAACTGGCGTTTTCTGACGCGGTCACTACGGTTCTGTCTAACGTTGAATTAAGAGAGAGTTTTTCAACTAAATCAACGAGCAGATTTGAAGAGTTTTTCTTTGTTAGAGTTATGACAAAAACGTACGAAACTATTTTCCGACCACAAAATTCGACTTTGAATAGTTAAGGTAAAGTCTATCAATGTTAAGTGCGCTAATTTTTGTATCGACTTTTCTCTACACAATATTTATGGCTTTTCGGCAAGGCTCAGTTTACATATTCGTGTTATATCAGGCTTATTATTTTTTCAACCCTCCTACTAAATGGTGGTCGGCATACATTCCTGATTTGCGCTATTCATTTTATATTGTTTTGTCTTTATTGTTAATTACGCTGCTGAAATGGTCGAGTTTGTCTGAAAATAAAATAAGTAAGATTCCACAGTTTAGATTTATGGTTTTCACTGCTTTTCTCTATTTTTGCGCACAGTTCTACGCAGTCTTTCCCGATACACATATGATTGCACTTGATGCTCTTATCACAGTGACAATACTCGTGTTGGTAGTGTTTAAACAGGTTAATACCACAAAGCATCTTGACATTATTATGAAAGGCTACGTAATTTTTTCGGGCTACATGGGCTACTACATTTCTCAGTTTGGAAGGGTTAAAAATGGTAGGTTTGAAGGGGCAGGTATGGTTGATGCCCCTGATGCAAATGGTATCGGAGCAGCCATAGCGCCGGCAATAATCATAGCTTTATATTATTTTTGGAGTCGACCAAATATACTGTCCCGCGCGTTATATGGAGTTGTGGGTATTTATCTTGGAAACGCGTTGGTGCAACTTGGTAGCAGAGGCGCTTTCTTAGGGCTCGTGATTGGGGGAGGAATATTTTTAGTATTTTTATTCTTTACTAAAGCAAGAAAAAAACATCAACGCAAAGGTGTAATCGCGCTCGTTGTAGCCGCTATTTTGGGTTTAATTATTGTCACTGATTCAGCTTTTTGGAGCCGAATGTCAACTATAAAAACTCAAGACATAGAAAGTGCTCAGCAAAAAGAGTCAGGGTCCACGCGTGTTTATTTTTGGCTTGCTGCTATAGATATGGCAAAAGATCACCCCTTTGGTGGCGGCGCTTCAGCGTTTATATATTACGCAAATCAATATATTCCTAGTAATGTCGACACAGGGAAAAGTAGAAACCGTGCGGTACATTCAACTTGGTTTGAGGTATTAACCGAGATAGGATACCTGGGCTTAATGTCGTTTGTTGGTATGTTGTATTATAGTTTTATTACTTTGAAGCGAAGTGCTAGATGTTTATCGGCCTCTAATAGGCCTGACGAGTTAGCCCGCGTTATTGCAATTGGAGCTGGATTATTGTGCTTTATCGTGAGTATGACTTTTTTAAATCGATTTAGAGCCGAAATACTGTATTGGTTCGTTTTGTTCACTGCAGTTGTTTACAATCTTTACGTACTAAAAAACTCAAATGAAGATTTATCAAAATGATGAATAGGGAAGTTTTCTAGTGTATTTGAGTTACTTTGAATTGAGATTATTATGAGTGCGTTAAAAAAAGGCATCCTAAGCAGTGTTATTTTAGTTGGGGAGTCTCTTCTTAACAAACTGGTAGGTCTAGTTAGTACATTAATTTTAGCTAGAGTTCTGTTACCTGAGGACTTTGGTATTGTTGCTGTCGGGACGTTATTCATTGGCTTCTTCGAAGTGATCTCTAGTATAGGCGCTTCGCAGTATCTTCTCCGAGAAAAAAAGATAACAGATCAAGATGTAAATACCGCTTTTTCTATTAATTTTCTACTACGTACAATTCTGACGTTGATTGTTGTTGGATTATCTTTTGTTATCAATGGGGTTTTCGAAGACGATAGGATTCAAGGCGTTGTTTTAGGTCTAGCAATAATTTTCTTGAGTGAGTCTTTTCAAAATCCTGGGATCATTTATCTGAAAAGAAATCAAGAGTATGCAAAGATAGTAAAAGTAACGCTTTCTGGGAAGGTTTTAGCTGTAATTAGTGCAGTGTCAATAGCTCTGTTGTACCAAAGTTATTGGGCACTCGTCATAGGTCATGCCATCAATAGACTGAGTATGCTGGTGGGATACTATTTGATTTACCCTTACCTACCAAAGTTTGAGTTGGTTAAAGCAAAAAAGCAGTGGATGTTTTCAATTTGGATGTTGCCTCAATCCATTTTGGGCTTTTTTAGAACTCAGCTTGATACATTTCTAACGGCCACATACTTTGGTCAAGCTCAGTTGGGTTCCTATCACACAATGAAGTATATTGCGTTTATACCTACGTCACACCTTATGATTCCATTGACTCAACCACTTCTAGTCGAATTACGAAAAGCTTCATCAAATGTAAAAGAATTTTCAAAAATATTTAATGCTTCGTTCATTCTGGCACTTATTGTTGCTGCCCCATTATCATTTTTTGTCTTAGTTTTTCATGAATTAACAACTCAAGTGTTGCTTGGAGAAAATTGGTTGGAGTTTTCTGAGTTGATGGGGGTTTTCTGCGTTTTAGTTACAACTACCGTGTTAAGCCTTCAATGCTCGAAAACGCTTATCGTCTTTGATAAACCCAATCATCTTTTGATTTATGAGGTCGTTTCGTTCGTTGTTATATATACCATTCTAATATTTTCGGGTTTCGATAACATAATTGAATTTGCGAAAATTCGAATATGGCTTGAGGTTCTCACTATTTTCATGTTGCTCGTCTATGTATCTCTCCGTTATACAAGCATAATTCACTTTGGTAAGCTCATAAGTGCCATGTTCGCGATAGGTTTCTGTGCGTGGTGTTCTGTGGCAGTGGTCGACTTTTTTGGTGTAGCTAATTACACTAGTAATGCATTCATAAATTTATGTCTAAGTTCTCTATCGGTATCTATATTATATGGCTTACAGTTAGTACTTGGATATTTGCTCGTATTCAAATCGTACGAGGAGTGTTTCTACCTAAAATCACTTTTTAATAGGGCCATTCAACCTATTTCTAATAGATTGTTTAAAGCCTAGTAGGGCTATTGTCAGGTTCTACTATAACTTTGATAAGGTTTTATCGAGGATTTCATTCGCGATATTCTTTTGTTGTTTCGATAATTCCAATAGTCCTTTTTTGCAATTATAGCTTGAAATCTCTATGTTGGCCTCATCAGTCACATCCTGCAGGACGAAGCCTGCACCAATAGTTTCATACAGAGATTTAATTTTTTTGTGCAATCGTATATCGGTAAGTGCAACGTGGGGAATACCAGATATCAAGGCTGGTAGCAGCACATGTAATCTATTGGAGATGACTAATGAAGATTTAGAGATAATCTCATTTATTTCCTTCAAATCTAGCATGTCTTCAACGTTAACTACTTCGATACCTTGAAGGCCGGATAACGAGTTGAAGATCTCTAAAGAAGTTTCTTTATCTTCAACTACTTGATAACCTATTACGACCTTTCGAAAAGAAGAATTTTCTAAAAAACTAGTTATTTTACTCGTGATCTTTTGTAAATAATCTGAGCTTGTTTCTGCATCGGGAAACTTCGACCTAAATGATAAAAAACAAATATCGTTGTCAGCAGGATTGAGATTTGTTTCCACTATGTCAGTCGACAAAAAAGCGAGGTCAGGGAAATACTTCATTGATGACGAGTTGCACATTTTGACTGATTCGTTGTCTCGCAAACCATAGAGTTCATACATTTTTGACTTAAATCTTTCAACACTTAGTTTAAATGAAGGTATTGGTCCAAAGGATGTACCCACACGCAAGAATCTGACACGAAGCACGTAACGAAGAAAAGCTGTTTTGATGCATTGCAAAAAGCCTGAAATATATTCAGGTTGGCTCTCCAAACTATGTCCAGGAATACCTACCTTGAAAACTCTATTTTTAAATATATTGTCTAAAACGCACCCTAAAAAGCTATGGATTTGTTCTTCGTCATTTAAGTGTAGCTCCTTCAAAAATGAAGCCGGTAAATGAGATGAAACGACTTTTACTTTTCCATATTTTTTGAGTGTATTTATTAACGCTTTATTTATGAGAAGATCGCCGTTATTACCAAAAGCAGTTACTATATCGAATATAAATATGTTTTCTTTGTTCACTTTAAGTCTTGCTAATTAATATGTGCTTGAGTGTATGATAACATCAAAGGAGTCAAACAAAAGTTTTGTCGTGACTTTTATGCGTTGCTTATTTTGTAAATAGTAGGATCTCATCAATATATGAAAATAGGACAATAGTCTCAATGAAGAAAGAGCTAAAAGTAGGGGTTACAGAGCTACATGGTATAGCACAAGAGTCTGTAAAATCTCCTCCGGAAGGAATTAGTTACCAGAAATTAGAGCCTAAGGATGTTTGGAGTAATCATATATTCAGAAGCCCTGCTAAAGGTGTATTGAATCGTTATATTGACGACGACGTCGATTTTGTTGAGGCGCCATTGTTTCCTATTCTTACGTCGAAGCCATGGATATATACACCAGCAGATACCGCTAGTGCTATGGCATTTAATATTTTTGGAGTTCCAACCCCAAGGATATTTAGAGCCTTAATATTGCGTTATTTGTTTTCTCGCAAAAATTTTTTGGGCTTGTTCTTTAAAAGTGAGGCAGGGTTGAAGACATTGGATGAGTACCCATTATTAAAGTCAAAAAAAATAAGAGCCGATGTATTATATCCAGCAGTACAAGAATACTCTCGTTCAAATGGTTCACAGAGACGAGATGCTTCCACAATTAATTTAATATTCGTCGGAGAATTTTTCCGTAAAGGTGGGAAAGAAGTTATCGATGCGTTTGTTGAGCTTAAGCAAAAATATCCTAACATCTCTCTAAGTATATGTGCTGATCGTGACAAACATTTTCAATCAGAGCTTTATAAAGAAAAATATTTGGAGATCATAGATAGCGACGAAAATATCAACCTCCAATTTGTTACCAGAGAAGAATTATTCGATGAGCATTTTGAAAATGCTGACATATTCTTATGTCCTACATTTCAAGAGAGTTTCGGTTATGCCATCTTAGAAGCCATGGCAAAAGGGTTGCCAATAATCGCAAGCGACGTATTTGCCATTCCTGAAATGATTGAAAACAATGTGACAGGCCTTCTTTTACCGCTTAACGACCAAGCTTATATTAAAAGTTTAACGGGTTACTGTATTGATGAAATTCCAGCGGATTTTTCTGACTTTCTTAAGTCAAAGCTAATCGATTCTATTTCATTATTGGTAGATGATGAACAGTTAAGACAAAATCTGGGTAGCAATGCACGAAAAAAGGCGTCAGAGAAATTTTCGTTTAAGATTCGAAACGATTTCCTCAGTACAATTTATCGCAAGGATGAGACGTGAGTTAGGGACATATTTCAGCTATAAAGATATGCAGAGAAACTGTTTGGGTAGTTCAATTAGATAAAGAGAAAGTCAACTCAAAGTAGTTGGCATGATTACGTCTGTACTTTTAATTCTTTGATAATCTTTTGATTGATCCTAATACATTGGATACCATATGGATCATAACTATACAATTTGACCAGCTTTTGAAAAAAATATTATTACTCTTATTAATCCCACTTTTTTGTTTAACATCACTCTATCTATATTTTTACCAGTGTAATTGTGAACATCCTCAGTCGAGTTTCGAAAGGATTACCAACGCCCATTACGCACGAAAGGTAAGAAATGCTGATGATGAGAGTGCTCTATTTTTAGGCAGTTCCTCGATTCAGGCATTAGACGTTAGTAGAGTGGTAAATAGAGCTTTAAACCTTGGCATTGGCGGAGAAACTCTGGCTGACTTAGAAGCTAGATTGGAGAGTTATGAGCTTGTAGACCAATATCAGTTGGTTGTCTTGGGTGCGGGATTCAATGACTTGTGCAACAGTGATTTTGAATATAAGGCAGAAAAGTTCAAAAACATTATGAGAGTTTTCGAAGCTAGCCCAATGGTTATTTCTTCTCTACAGCCATCACCGACGACGCGATTATGCAAAGACTTAACTTCTCGAATATCTCAATATAACGACTTTTTACAAATGACCTGTAAATCTCGTGATAAGTGTAAATTTGTGGATTTGGAAGCTGCATTTTTACTCAATACTTCTCAATATTTTGAGAAAGACGGAATACATCTAAACCCTCTCGGATATAGAGTGTGGGAAGAAGAGTTACGCAATGCCATATCGAAATTAAGTGGTGATGTCAGTAGATGATTTTTTCGACCTTTACTTTTATTCTATTATTTTTACCAATCGTTTTTTCGTTATATTCGGCATCGTTGTACTTTGGACGAATACAATTATCTAAGATAGTTTTAATTATTGCTTCATTAGTATTTTACGCTTACGGAAGTGGTGACTTTTTTATTGTTTTTGTTATTGCAGTTATTCTGAATTATTTCTTTGGTATAGGTCTATCAAAAGCTATTAATAAATCGAAGATGCAGAGATTGATGCTACTTTGGATAGCAATCAGTCTTAACCTAGCGCTTCTTGGCTATTACAAATATACTGACTTTGTTCTTTTTAATATAAATATCTTTATAGAGCATCCTATCGAATACCAAAATATTATTTTACCAATTGGTATTTCGTTTTTTACTTTTCAGTTAATCGCTTTTCTCGTTGACTCATACAAGGGGGAGACAAAAGGCTACGCACCGACAGACTATTTGTTGTTCATTACTTTCTTTCCGCAGTTGATTGTTGGTCCCATAGTTCATCATAAAGACGTAGTGCCGCAATATCAGGGACTCAAAAAGTCGGCACCAGATCTGAGTCGAATCAGCCCTGGTATCTTTCTTTTTGCTATTGGTTGCGCTAAAAAGCTTTTGATAGCCGATCCACTCTCTGAATGGGCGCAAAAAGCCTTTGATGTTGCAGGTGAGTTAAATAGCATCGAAAGTTGGGTTGCTTCATTAAGTTATACGCTGTCATATTATTTTGATTTATCAGGGTATGCTGATATGGCTATTGGGTTAGGCATGATTTTCGGAATAGCCCTACCTATAAACTTTAATTCTCCTTACAAAGCTAGAAATTTTGCTGACTACTGGAGGCGTTGGCACATGACTCTGTCCAAGTTCTTAGGCGACTATATATTTAGAAATGTATACGATAAGACTAAAGGTAGCCTTAATTTTTATTTTGCTCTGTTCGTGACCTTTTTCGTGTCAGGCTTTTGGCACGGGGCGGGATGGACGTTTGTTTTGTGGGGTATCATTAATGGTGCTTTTGTTATCATGTCACACATGATGATCCGCGCAAATAGGAGCCTCGCGTTTCCAATCGCTTGGACGTTGACATTTATCGGAGTAATTAGTACCAGAGTTTTATTTGTGGCTAATGATTTCGATGATGCCGCACACGTCCTTCTAAAAATGTTTTCCTTTTCTGATTTTGCGAACACGATCCAATTGGCAACATTGCAACCCCTATACCTTCTCGTGGGAATGGGGCTGGTACTTTTTTTCCCTAATAGCAATGCTATGGTCAAATCGTTTAAGCCAAGTTACATTTATGCGATATCTACTTCCTTGTTACTATTAGCGTCATTTTTGAATATGAGCTATGTAAGAGGTTTTTTGTATTTTCAGTTCTAATTTGGTAGTCATATGAAACATTATAAAAAATGGATATCGTTAACCGTAGTCTTATTATTAACGTTCGCTTTGATTTCTAGCATAGTTAACTATTTTGTAGTGATAAAGCCGGTTTATAATACTGACAATTTTAAGTTGCCGGATGTATCGACTATCGTCGTTGGAGCGTCCCATTCTGCTACAGCCATAGACACTGCGGCACTGAAGCAGATAACTAACCTAGCCAAATCTGGTGAGCCTCTTTTTTTTAGTTACTACAAGAGCAAGATGTTGCTCACAAATAACGAAGATATTGATCATCTCGTGGTGGCTATCTCGCCAATTCATATTGGTAAGTATGCTGACGAACATATCTTTAGTAATAGTTCAGGTTCTAGGAAGTTCGTGATGGATTATTTTTTCCTAATCGACGAAACAAACGACCCATTTATCAACAAGTATAGCCTTGACTACGTTATAGGAATTTCTAAATTCAAACTAGGCGTCCCGTTCAGTTACATGTCAGACTTAAAAGTGACACTTAATTATTATACAAGTCAATTTACGCATAGCGACTATGCGTTTTGGGGTGGTGTTGAGTCTCTTGATGGGAATCATATTGAAGAGAGTAGACAGCTGGAAAAGTCTAACTTCTACTATGTTGGCGAGAATAGCTCGATTAGAAGTTCGAAGATTGGCGTTGAATCAATCAGGCGGTTATTTAGCTTATCGGAAGAGTACGATGTAAAGGTAACTGTTATTACAACACCCATGCACCCCTATTTTAGAAGTTTAACTCCTCCGAACATTAAAAAAGAATTTGTAGGGCTTATAGATAACTTAGTATTACAGTACCCTAATTCAAGCTACTATGATTTTTCTTCTTTTGAATTAGACAATGATGATTATCTAGATGGCGATCATTTAAATAAACAAGGGGCAGCCAAGTTTACGGGGTATCTGCGAACACTTGGTTTGCTGGATAGTGATGGTTAGTCCAGGGTTATTAGTTTAACAATTTTATCCGTTGCAATGGTTGATGGGTGATTCGAATCGAAATAGAGTGTTTCGTTATTTCTTACTGCGTAGCAAAATATCTCATCACAAAATATACTAGTCGCATCAATGAAATGTACATTGTCCGGGTATTTCGTATTTTTAAAATGCTCGATTATTTTTTGGTTTCGTTCCGTATACCATTGTAAGCTAGTACCTCTAACGTTCGATATGTCTGATCCAAATAAGTTCTCTCTGCTGATTAATTGACCTACATGTCTTGGTAATTCGGGAAAGGGATAAACCACAAAAATGTTATCTTTTTGACTTGAAAGAAGCTTAATCATCTTTTCGAAGTTCAATAGCCTTTCTTTGGATTGAGCTGTCATAGGTTCGTTAACTAATTCAGGGTAATCGGAACCATCGCCCCCAAGAAGTTGACGGGTGAATCGATGGTTTACTACTATGTTTGTTATATTGTCACTGCTTAATAGGTACGCTACTGCATCGTTGTACCAGCGAGTGCAGTCATCAACAGTATGAGAGATCTTGTATGAAGTAGCGCAACCCGAGAAACTCATGTGTTTTACGCCGACCTGTTCGGGCTCTAACCTTTTAGCCATAGAATAAGACAATTCTGTCGCATGGCTATCCCCAAAAACTGCCCAAGATATATTATTCCCGAAATATGTGCATGATTCACTTGGCGCTGCATAGGAGTGTTTATGGCACTTCTCTCTCATTGGGCTTGACACGGCCCCGGCTATTAATGACTGATATTGTTTGTTTCGGAGTTCACTAAAACCTGCATTGACAAATACAACTGCGCCTACCACGATAACTGCGATACTCATTAACAGAGGCTTAAAATATATGAAATCGATAGGTGAGGATATATTAGTGTTAAAGTTCTTTCTTTCTATAAAGTGATGGCTCAAATATCCAAGAGCAAGCGATAGTACAATACCGGCTAGAGTAAAAATTGAGCTCAGAGAAAAGTAAAAAAATAGAACTACGATGGGCCAATGCCATAGATAAATTGAATAAGACCACGTGCCTATTTTTTGAATAATGAAACTGTTATTTAAAATACTATTAGCTTGTCTAGCCTGAATAATAAGGAATGCGCCAACTACTGGACATAATGCCAAGTACCCAGGCCAGTAATTGTCTTCAGATATTGCAAAATAAGAGATGAATA
Source organism: Marinibium conchae (assembly GCF_015595035.1). Taxonomy (GTDB): domain Bacteria; phylum Pseudomonadota; class Gammaproteobacteria; order Enterobacterales; family Alteromonadaceae; genus Glaciecola. The sequence continues at coordinate 474,024 of NZ_JADNRN010000001.1, forward strand.
TCATTACGAAACCAAGTAGCTCTAGTTTCGATTTTGTTGAAGTTTTGACATGCATAGGATATAGAAAAGCAATACCGCCGAACATCAGCTCCCAAGCTCTTGTTGATAATAAATAATACGATGAAGATGGCCAAAACTGAGAAGCTACAGCACTATAACTCAAACTCAATATTGTGAGACCAACAATTACAAACTTCGTTTGCGATAGCGAGAAAAAGCGTCTCAAGCTAATGATTAGTATTGGATAAAGTACATAGAACTGCCATTCAACAGCTAAAGACCAAGTATGAAGCAACCACTTTTCTTTTGAAGAGGCATCAAAGTAACCAGCCTCTTGCCAAAATATAAAGTTGGACAAAAAACTAATACTACCTGCAGCGTGTTTTCCTAGTGATTTGTAGTCGTCAGGTGATAAGAACAGAGGGCCTAATATTAGAAGCACTAAGCACAAAAAGGCTAGTGCGGGAATAATACGGAGTGCTCGGGCTCTGTAAAATTTTGTTAAAGAAAAAGTATTTGTATCGATTGCTGTAAAGATGATACTTGTCATCAAGAAGCCCGAAATTACAAAAAATACATCCACCCCAGCGAAACCACCTGGCAAAAATCTGGAGTCGAAGTGATATATTACTACTGCAATTACGGCCCAGGCTCTGAGTCCGTTAATGTCCTTGCGAAATTCCATACAAAACCGCTTAAAATTGAATTCGCAGATTATAGGTTTAAAAGTTAACTAAGGCAAAATAAGACACGCGATTTGCTACGCTATGTGAGTAAATCGCGTGTTCGTCTCAAAAAATCAGTCTTTAGCGCTCAGTGCATACGATATTATGAGAGGAGGTCTATCATACAGTCCAACTTGCCCTGCTTCCTTGAGGGATATGTATAGCCTTGAATTTGAATCATCATAGACAGCGCCCAAAACTTTAACGAAACCACCTTCATCATACGGATGGCTCCACTTACCATAGCTCACAGGTTTAACTTCCCAAGGTTCATTTGAAGCTGCAATATCATTGATGTCAAAAAGCCAAAAGTAGTTGTAATAATCGGCTGCATCATAACTACAAGGCCCGCCACATAAATTACCGTCATTTTGAGTTATTTTATATCCTACACCACTGTGGATTCCACCATGACTCCCTATGGCCATGAAATAATCTGTGCCAGGAATAATAAAGCCATAAATAGCCCTAGACAATGGTCCCCAAATTGGGCTTATGTCATCAGAGTAGTCTGCAGCGCCATCAACAAGCTCCTTGCCCGATTCGAGGGGATACACCACTTTGGCGTTGGCTTCTACTGTTACATCGGCTTCTATTGCATTCTGCGGATTGAAAACAAACATGCTTGGACCTTGGGAATATCTTGATGTAATTGAATAATTAGTCGCCCAACCAACAAGGTATTCCCCCCCCAGTGTTTCAACGTGAGGTTCGGGTATTTTCGACATATATCCAGCTCCTAATGCGCCAGACGATAATTGCAGCATTCCTTTGAATGCAGATGATGTCAGATCGTTCGCATCATCAAATATTTGTAAGTTATCCATGTTCCTCGCCGATGCGTCGTACCATATTTCAGACGAGACAAATAACTTACCTTCATAATTCAATATTCCTGTAATGCGGTTTGTGCTGTTACCATCAGTCTTCTTATCTAATATTGTTGTATATTCTTGTAAAACACCAGCTAGTGGAATCGCCGATATATCTTCGCTTTTGGAAAATTCATTAGGGATTTGAAACTCGGCTATTGCATTGTGGTGTGCGTGACCCGCCATGTACAAGCTATTGGTCGTTGAGTTGAATCCGAGAGCACCGATTGCATAGCTTGAGTTACTCTCACCACCAGCCAATACTCTAAACGCTCCCAAATACTCAACATCAAGCGTAGCCTGAATCCCGAGCGGTATATTCACATTGGTTGGGGTGCTTTGAACAATATCCTCTGCGATGTCTTCTTCAAACAAAACTTGGGTGGGCTCATCATCACCGCCTGAACCGTCATCGCCGCCTGTGCCATCATCACCGCCTTCGCCATCATCACCGCCTTCGCCGTCATCACCGCCTGTGCCATCATCACCGCCTTCGCCGTCATCACCGCCTGAGCCATCATCACCGCCTGAGCCATCATCACCGCCTGAGCCATCATCACCGCCTGAGCCATCATCACCGCCTGAGCCGTCATCACCGCCTGTGCCGTCGTCACCGCCTGAGCCGTCATCACCGCCTGTACCGTCATCACCGCCTGAGCCATCATCACCGCCCGAGCCATCATCACCGCCTGAGCCGTCGTCACCGCCTGAACCGTCATCACCGCCTGAGCCGTCATCACCGCCTGAGCCGTCGTCACCACCTGAGCCATCATCACCGCCGCCTGTTGCTGGTGGTGGCGGAGCTGGTGGAGTTTCGGGGGTTTCTACAATGCTTTGTGCAACTTCAGGTTCATCACCCGAGCCACAAGCTGTGAGGGTAAACATTGCACCAATAACTACTGCGATTTTTGATAACTTCGAAACAGACTTCATAATACAGTTCCTGAATGACTACTAAATATTCTTGAGCTTAATAATAAGCACTTCTGGCCTGTTGTAGAGCAAACTGTCAATACGAAGGTATTTTGACAAATACCCGCATAGCTTTCGAGCTGTACGAAATTCATACTTTTCTGAGCTATGTCGATGTTTACTAAGCTCATGTTTTATATCGATTTATTTGAGGTTTAGGTTTGGATCATTTACTTATGCCAAAGTATAATTTTGACTAGGGTGTTTTATGCGCATACTGGAATAAATTCCCTCGCCCGCAATACTTATTATCTTTCTTGCGAGCGGTTCATAATGCTTTTACTATTAGATTGAGTTGTCAAAGCTCTGAGGTAAGAGGCTATCTGACTTTGAGAAGACCGTCTTACTACAAACTTATAAACTTCCTTACTTTGGGGCCCACAAATGTTGTTAAACCAAGGGGAAGCTTCTGCCAAGTTTGCTCTATAATGCTTCTTGCTTTCGACTTTTGCATGTCGTTATTGTCAACAGGCTCGCCTTCGTTAAATTCTTGCCAACTGAGTAGCGCTGGCTCACAGCCCCATTGCTTTTTAAAGCGGTAAGTTCCTTCTCCCATCGTCGAACGACCAAAATCGAAACTCAGCATTTTTTGCTCAACAGCTTCGCTCAATACTTGCCAATACAAGAGCATATTTGGTGCCAACCTGTTGTAATCAGCGAGCGTTGATGCCCAAGGAATACTTGCGTTTTTTCCGTTCATTAGCACAATAGCCCCGCCAACTGCGACTTCTTCTTTGTAAACAAGCGCTAAATAGGCATGTTTACCATAGTGTTTTAATACCTCATAAAACCATGCTCTGGAGTGAACAGGCGAGCCAAGCGAGTGCATATTGCAGGCCATTACATGATAAAAGGCATTAAACTGTTGCTTAAAAGCATCGCTATCTGAAAATTCGCTTACACAAGCACGCAAACCATTTTTCTCTGCCTTACGGATCTGGCTTCGCAGCTTTGACTTAAATGCAGCCATTTGTTCATCAACACTTGCTTCCAACGGCAGTATCATGCGCACTTTTGTATTTTGCTTTATTTTTTCGGCATCTGTGGTTGCGTAGGTGCCTGCGCGCAGAGTAAGGCTTGTATGCTCGCTCTTTGATAAAACCTTGATCGCATAATCATGTAAAGCTTCATAAGCATCATTGTTGTTAGCGATAATGCCCGAGCAATCACAATAGGGTAACGACACATAATAAGCTTTGCGAAGCGGTAGGCCCATCTTCACTAAGGGCAAGATACCTACTAACTCATTGTTGTTGAACGCACCTAAGTAAATTGGCGTAAAGCCATAGCTGCTCTGAACAGCCTGGCCCCAAGCATAACGATGATAAGGGCTGGCTTCACTGCTGTTGCCTACGAAGTTATCCCAGAGCGACTTGTCAGACTCGCCAATGTGTTTAATTTCTATCATGACTTAGCTAACAGGTGTGGGTTTTGTGAAAAGTAAATGTGTGCTTCTTTTAAAGTCATAAATTCTAATGTATAAGATTCAGATAAGGTTTCGATAGTTTGCGACACGCGTTTGCAAATTTCTTGGAAAGGCTGCTCTTCTTTAAAAAAGCCGGTGCCGTTGGAAATAAGGTTTGAGCTATGAAAATACATATTAATGAATGGTACGTTGTTTTTAACTAGCTGATGCGCCAACGAAATCATATCGTTAGCCTGCATTACCTCCGGGCTCATATATATTTTTCGCAGTAAGCGGGTTTGCCACAAAGCACCAACTGCTTTTAGATATTTAAAAGGCGCTAACTCTGCTGCGTTGTATATTTTGTTTGCGCGGGCAAAATTACTGCGATTAAAACCAACCGACGCTTGTATTTCTAATATATTTCGTTGGCTCCCTGCCTTTAGCACATTGTTTGAATCGGGCCAGTAAGCGCCATCGGGTGAGCCTTGGCAAGTAAAAAACTCGTTCGAATAGTATGGGTACACACTTGAGTCAACTGTAAAACCTCGTGTCCATAACAGATGCATAATAGCCGCTGATATTCCCCAGCGTCCGGTTCTGAATGAGCTAGGTTGGTAGTTAAATTCTTCTACGAACACGTCAACTAAGGCATCAAGTTTGGCTTCTACTTGTTCGATGGGTAAGTTCACAACATGTGAGTTGGCTTCCGTTGCTTTTTCGAAAAAAGGCGGATTGGCCCAAGGATGTAAATGTGCGCCGAGCTCACATGTATTTTCTGCTAAGGCTTTTTTAAATACACCGTTTTCAGCCGCTCCCTTCGCTGCTGCATAGTCGACAAAGTAAGTGGGGCGAATTCCCGCTTGATTAAAAAAGTCTTGAAGTTCAGGTATCTTCTCAAGGTTTTTTACCGAGAAGTCTTCTTCTGGGAAGGGGCCTTCCCAATCCCATTCTTCTTCGGTATCCACCGTGAGGATGAAAATTAATGGGGGCTTAGTACTCAAAGCGCTGCCTCTTTAATATTCGAGCTTTGCAGTAGGGTGTTGAACAATGCGATGTATTCGTCGGCCATGCGTTTGGCTGAATAGTATTCATTTACATAGTCACAAGCGTTTTTACCCAGCGCCTTGGCGTAATCAGTGTCGGTTAACAGCCTTTCCCAGCAAGTTAATAAATGCGCTTTGTCACCTAAAGGCGACAACATACCGGTTTTTTCATGACTAATTAGTTGGTCAATACCTGCGATATCATAAGCAGCTACCGGTGTTTCCATAGCGCAAGCTTCCATTAAACAGCGTGGTATGCCTTCAAGGGTAGAGGTCATAGCAAATATATCGAAACTTTTTAGGTAGTCTAGTCGGTCGTCTCTGTAGCCTAAAAAGTGTATGTCGGCTTTTGACGACAAGCTCGCAGCGTGCTCTTCTAAAGATGGGCGAGATTCACCATCGCCAAGCAGTACTAACTCGACGTTCTCCATTTTTTGATGCAGGGCGTCGAATACATCGAGTAAATCAGTAATGTTCTTTCTACTGATCATCTGTCCAATAAACCCAACCCGCTTTTTCGTTTTTGTTTGCGCTGTTTCTTTGTTTTTAAAGCGCTCTACTTCCGACAGGTCGACACCGTTTTGAATATACACTAGCTGTGGCGCTTTAATATTATATGCTTCACAGTCTTTTACTAATTGTGGTGAAAGTGGAACAACATGGTCGGCGTATTTCATGGCCTGGCAACCCAGCCAAATAAATAGCCTGAGCTTGAAGTCTTTAGCGTTTTCAAAACCGTGCGGAGTAACTACCACCGGCACGCCAGCTTTTCTAGCGGCCATTACACCAATAATATCCGACTTATAGCCGTGTGTATGAACTACGTCTACTTTATTGGCTTTTATGTAGTCGGCTAAGCGACTTACCGCCTTGAAATCAAATTTGTTGGCCATGGGGAGTTGATAAACATCGCCACAATCAGCTTTGAAGTGTCGGGCTATTTCTAAGTCTTGAGAGGCGGCTTCATCGGTTACTGCCAATGAATACTTTACGTTTTGGTCATGAGTATTGTTACACATGGCCAAAATCCAGCGTTCAGCACCATAAAAACCAGTGGAACAAATAAACTGCAATACATGCATGGCTTGTGACTCTTTCATTATTTGTGGCTACTCGTTTGTATGGGTTTTACTATGCCGAGAATTGTACCCCAAGTTCTTGCGGGAAAATACAAAGCATAAAATTTAATCACGGTAGCTAAGCTCAGTTTGGGCTTGGCTATTCGATAAAGGCGCAGACTGTATAAGCCAAGCACAAGAATAGCGCCAAGCAAACTGACAATGCTCAATGTAGTAAGCGACAGCATTGCAAACACAATAAAGCCCAATAGGCCGAAGGTAAAAGCGGGTGGGGCAATAAAGCTAGGATATTCCGATAAGCTCACTTTTCTACCTTTTAATGAGGCTAAATTCGACTGCCCGCGCCACACTTCTTTTTTTGCCATTTCGTTAAATACTTTATCTTCACCAAGATGCACGTAGTTCGAGGCAGTGCTATAAAATAAATCGCCTTGCTCTGCTACTTTTTGTGTAAAAACATAGTCTTCACAAGTCACGAGGTGCTCAGGAAAGCCGCCAGAAATAGCGAAGGTTTCGGCGCTCATGAGTAAATTTCGCCCAGGTAAAAATTCCACCGTGCAATCAGTATGCGCGTTGCTTAATTCTGTTCTCAATATTTCGAGTGGCGGCGCGTTGTTAGCGGCTAGCTGCACGGCACTGACCAGTTTTACTTGCTCATTTAATTGCGGCAAAAGAGCAAGGAGCCAATTCGGTGCTAAATCAATATCGGCATCTAAAAACGCAAGATAGTTACCATTAGCTGCCGCGACGCCCATGTTTCTCTGTGCAGAAATAGTCACATCCATTGGCGCGTTGATAACACGTACGTTGAGCTTATTTGCAAACACTTCAAGGTCGCACTTGAGCTTAGTGTTTTTCGTAACAACAATTGCTTCCACTTCGTAATGTTGCTCGGAATTGTCGTCTTTTAAGCTTAAACGGCTCACCGAAGCCAAGGTGTCCACTAGCATTTCCTCTCTGCCGTAATGAGGAATAATAAAGCTGCAAAAGGCAGTAAGTGGTGCAGACATGACTATTTGCCCCTTAACTGAGGGAAACGTATAAACAAGTGTTTAAACTCTCGCCGAATTGAATATTGTTTGAGGAAGTGCCACGCCGCTAATACGGGGCTGAAAGCCTTGGTCTGGTAAGACAAGCTGAGTGTTGGTTCACCTATATTTGCGCTTTCAACATGCTGATGGTAAAGGTGAAAATCGTCGTTGGCGTTTTGCATCAACAAGGCCAAAATGCGGGTGTATTCTTTCTCTTCGCTTTGGCTGAGCTTTTTCTCAACAAAGCGTTGAATTTCGTTTATTTTATCTTGCATTTGTTCTCGAAGTTCATCGTTTTCAGCGTAGCCAATAGCAACTTTGAGAACCTGCACTTTGCGCAAATCTTGAGCTGTCCAAGTGTCGTTGGGGTATTCTAATTTGTCGCTGTTGTGCAGATATACTTGTTCATGTTTGGCTATGTAGCTTGCGTAGTGCATAAAAGCACGCTTAATGTTGAAGTAATCTTGGCTAATGCCGTAGTCGCTCTCACAACGCCACAAAAACTTGGCTACGGATTGCATAAATACAATGTAATACCATGTATTTTCAATATCGCCGAAATTGCGATCTGCTATATCATCGTCAGCACTAAAGGTATTGAGAATAACCGACGACGCGTTTTCCATGTATTCTTTATTAGCACTTACGTCGAAGCTATCGAGCAAGGCATTTACGTAATTCGCCACACCTCGGTCGAGCGGATATTTTCCGTTGAGCGGATTGCGCACAATGGCTTTGTTGCGATACTGCAAAAGCGTTCCTAGCACGGTGCCATCGCCTTCGAAAAAGTAGCTTATCCAAGTAGTGAGTTGCAACACTGCGGCTTTGGCCTTTTCGCAGCCACTAAGGTGATAATACAGCGCTAAACCACTGGTGTAGCAATGATGGCTACCAGGTCCGCCACCGCCGGCATGATCCTCATATACACCTGTTTGTTGGCGTTTAGAATAGGTTCTATGCGTGGCTGTTTCAGCCTCAACGTAATGGTCGGTGTGCCAAAAAAGGCCACCGTTATATTCTTTTTTGTCTTGTTCAGTGTGGTAGATGTCGATATTTACGATGTGATCGTATAGGTCGTCGGCAAGGGTTTTCCAGTTGTCGTTACCGCTGAGCAGCCATTGCTTTAAGAACCCAAATAGTGGGTCGTATTGGTTGTTGTAGTGCGACACAAAAATATCGTCACCGCTGTGATTGGCAGCCTCATGATCAGCATAAAGATCGCCGAAGTTTCGCCAACCATATTCATCCAAAGCCTCACGTTTTGCAAAAAAGTGCTGTTTGCCACTTAAGCCTAACTCAATAATATTGGCCAGCGCTGAACCAGTTTCGGGTGTTTTTAACCATGGTATGGCGTTTGAATCGCTAAATAGCTCAGTATTTGGCTTTACAGTGACTTCACGGGCACTTGCGTTAGCTACGTGATCTTCTTGCTCGCTGATAGCTTGGTCTGAAGCCTTGTTTTCATTATCTTTGTTTTCAAAAGCTGTGCTATCAAAACATAAGCGTAATTTATGAGACTTCTTTTCACCCGGCTGTAGCTCGACAGCAGCGCTTTCATTTGCTCCTGCGAAATTAATAGATAACTCGCCTTCGCCCGCGCGAATTTGAATAGGAAATTTCTGCCAAAGTTTCTCAATGGCTACTTCCAGTGTTTGTTGTCTGTTTTTTAAATAGATAAGTGGATTGGGGCGATCAAGTCGATAACTGTGGGTTGAGTCGTTCGCCCGTTCAATCAGCAAAGCTCCTCGTTCGCCAATATCAACTTTTCCCTCATGATTAACATGATTTTTCGATTGCCAATTGTCTCCGCCGCTATTGTCGGTGCTCAAGTTCCAGTAATCGAAGGCTTTCAATTCTGTAGTGTTTGAGCGCTCGCTACTGCAATATAAGCTAGCGTTTGGCATCTCAATGACTAAACCAAACTCACGAAGATGAAGGCTATTCTCGTTACCTAAGTCCCATTGCCCGCCTTTTTGCACTATCGCTTGTGGATTGTGCGCGGTAAGGTTTATATCAAGCGTGTTATGGGCATGATCAAGTACGAACTTCAATTCAATATTTAGGCTTTTGCTACTGTACTTATCGCCCACGGAGAAAGTTTGTTCAAGCTCAGAAAAAAGCGCTTGGCCGCTTGCAGAGTGCCTAGTGAGTTGCTGTGAATGAGTGAGTTGGCTTGTGTATTGATTGTTCGAAAAGCTAAGTAGCGGCCTGATGTGTAGCCCTTGCTTAGAGTTTGTGTGTTGCCTAATGTTTAAAAACTGCGTTGATGATACCGCGAGCTCTACCTTGGCCGATTTCAACAAAATATGCTGATCGTGCACAAGGGCGCAATTAATTTTTCGAGTGGTATTTGCCTTGCGAGTATTAAGGTAATAGTCAGCAAGTTTGCTTTGGTCATCAAAATGGCTTGTTTCGCTGTAGCCCTTAATAAGGCACCAACGCACAGACTTATCTTGCCACAGCGACTTCACACTGATTTGTGCTGCCACTTCCTCGCCCGATTGCGTAATCAGACCGAAGCTTTGCCCAAGGAAGAATTGACCTTTTGGCAGGGGTACGCCCACGCTGAATGCCTGTGAACCAGCACATGCAGCCTGTAAGCTAAAAACGTGTGTCATTTGCGTATGTCATTTTGTGGTTTCATTTACCTGGGGCTAGTGTTGGCCCTGAGAGCTAGTGTCGCTTGTTTTTTCAGCGCGTAAGTATAGTTTTTTCTTGAGCAATATATAAGTCTTTTTTATGCTGCGGGCAAAGCTAATTAACCAAGTTTTGCGTTCAGCTTGAACGTGATAAACAGGATAATGATGGGTCGACATTTGTTCTTTATAGCGGGCTCTGCCGGCCAAGAAGTCATAACGAGCGTAGCCCGCTGCATTTAAATACTCAATCGCGGCATAATGCGCACTTAGGCCTGGCTTGCATTTGTTTCCTAGGTCGAAGCTTTCAAGCGCCGACAGATAAAACAAAGCATCTTGTTTTTGTATCATGATGTAGAGATAAGCGAGCAGTGTACTACCAGCAGTCACTTCCAATATATCGAAACCTTTTCCCGCTTCGAACATATTGTCGTGAAAGGCCGTAAATGCGGGGTTGTTAAAGCCGCTACCAAATTCGCTGCTTCCCCAACGCTCTTTGTGTAAATACTTAAGCTTTTCAATACATGGTATAGCTTGGCTTGGGCTCATGTCGTGTTGTAGCGAACGAACTGAAATTGGTCCAAAAGTGTGTTCAAGTAGCTTATTTGAGCGTTTCACCGCTGCGCGCGTGTTCTTTGATAACTGGTCTAAGTAATTGTTGTTACCTAAGCTCACAAACTGACTATCTTCTTTCGTAATATCCACAGTTAAGTCGGCATAGTGCCAATGCTCACTGAGTGCATTGTGTACGACGATGCGATGGAAGCGTTTGCGTTTACTCAACTTATGACACATGGCTTCAATTACTTTATCGCGCAGCTTGTTAACACAAATAGCGTCGTTATGCTCTATCCACACCTGATCGCTCAGGTGGTCGCCACTTTGATTAAGATAATAGCTGTCACCTACAAGCTGTGTTTTTCGCCCCCAAAAAGCGAAGCCTACCAGTTGCTGTTTGTTCTGAGTTAGCTTGTGGCTTGCAGTGTGATGGGCTGTTTCAACGCTTTTAGCAGTGCTGTAACAACAAAGCAGAAGGGGGCGTTGCTCTATGCTACGAAGCCAGTTAATAAACCACTGCGAACTTAAAAAGTAATTGGTACTTAGTTCATCGTCAGGGTAGTGCTGCTCAAGCTCTGAGAAAAGCGCTGCTACGTCTTCAAGCTCGTATTGATGAACAATCTTAACTTCAATTGGCGACATCCATTCCCCCCTATGTCCTTATAGTTTTTGAGCATACAGACTTTTTCGAATGTTCTCCAACATACATTCAAATCCTGAGTCGAGATTAGCGAACAGTAAATCTGAGTTAATGTAGTGCGGAGCGCGTTTTCCATGGTAGTCAGTGATGGGGCCAATTTGTTTAAATTTAATGCCTACAAGAGCTAAATTTCTGGCTAATTGTGGCTCTAACATCACAAATGCATGCTTTTTATTCAATTTTAAGCACATTGCCGCGGCTGAAAAGTACAAACCAACGGCAATGAAAGGAAAGCAGCGTAATTCGTTATCTTCGTCGACGTCGTCGTTAAATGAGCCGGTGGCTGCACCGCTGACTTGGTCGCTCACACGACGCCTAAATTCGAGAGGCACTGCCAATCGTGAAATCTCACAAATGTCATCGCGATTAAAGTTTTCAGGCAAGAATTTGGCATTGAGTATTTTATCCTGACAGAATACTTCAATGGGCAGTTTTTCACTCTCATCACGCGGACAAATAATTCTTACCGTTCCTGCGTACTGCCTGCTTTTGATATGTTGTATTAAGGCATGAAAAGCATAATTATCGAAAGTATCAGTCTCTAATTCATCATCGCGCAAAGGCTCATAGCTTAACTCTTCACAGTAGACCTTGTGCCTCAGTCTGAATACGATATCTTTCTTAAAGTCACTGTTTGCGATCACTGGTCGAAGGAAAGTCGCAAAGTGCAAGCTGACCTCTTGAGCTTCTTTTACACTTTGATGTTCAGACCATCTCCTTTTTAATTTTCCAATGATGCCACTGGGAAGGAGAGTTTGTGCGGTTTTTTCTAACAACATATATTCTACTTATTCGAGTGATTAGCTTCGAGCTTGTAATTTCACCTAGCGGGCGGAATATATCAAAGTGAAGAGTATTCTTCGTATATAAACTCGCGAGGAATGTATCTTTTCTTATACTTTTATTCGGTTAAATATTGAGAACAAGCTTAATATTGGCCATCCACACATAAATGGCTCTGCGGCTCTCTTCCAGCGCCCCTAGTTTGGGAAACCCCGGGAGGTAGGATATTTTACCTAAGCCGTTGTGCTCCACTGGAATAAAGATAAAAGGCTTAACGTCGTTGCTGGCAACTAGGGCTTTGAGTCGTTTTCCATGGCTGGCCGACGATACGATGGCAAGAAACTCAGTGAGCTGATAGCTTGGATGCTGTTGAAGATGATAGAACTCTTCTTGAGTATTACTGCCCTGATTGATTTCGATAATGTCGTTTGAGTTTACCCCCAACTCAACCAAGAAAGCCTTTGCCTTTGATGCATAGCTAAAGCTTTTATCACTGCCAAAGCGCCCGCCTGTAACGATGATCTTGGTGGGTTTGTAGCGGTACATTTGAGCTGAATGGACCAAACGCTGCAAAGCGCAATTATTCCATTTGCTAACGGATGGTAAGCCTTCTGCGTTGAAGTGACCACAGCCTAGTACCCAAATCGCGTCGGCAGAATGCCATGCTGCATTCTCAATAGTGATCGGCGGGTGTGCTTTTTCAATAGAGGAGATTAACCAAGCACTGAAAAATGGTTGAGAGCAGAGGTAAAGCCATAAAAGCAGGACCCCAACTGAGTATCGGTGAGTCATTTTTTTGATAATATTGAATTTCTTCAATAGGCTAAATATGCCAATAAGCACTAAGCTATGGTTAATTGGCGATACTAAAATATGGGCGAATTCGTTGATCACGGTAGGCTTGTTTGGTATTTCACAGTTAATTCGATATGCTATACGATTAACGGACTAAAGAATACCTACGATGTATAAAAGAAGCCTTAACTCAATCTACAAACCTTACTTGTTTTTACTTGCAGTGCTAGTGGTCTTGTTTAGCAGCAAGCTTAGTGCTCAGGATACGCAGGCTAAAACTAATCTAGTTGACAGTATCAAACTGGTTAAGCCGTCGATAGTTGGTATTGCGAGGTATACACCTATTGACGCCAAAGCGCCTGTTATTTTGGGCACAGGCTTTGTGGTGGCCGATGGGAAGCACATTGTTACCAATTACCATGTCGTGTCAAAAGAACTCGACAGTAAGAAAGTGCAGCATTACGTTGCGCTCAGTGGAAAGGGCGCAAACCCGAAAATTCATATCATGACAATTAAAGCGGTTGATCCGGTTCACGACCTTGCTTTACTGAGTATTGAAAAGAGCTTGCCAGCGTTAGCATTGGCAGGCGATGAATTAATAGACGATGGAACGTCAGTATTTTTTACAGGCTTTCCAATTGGCGCTGTATTGGGTTTATATCCGGCCACTCATACCGGTATTATCGCGGCTACAACCCCCGATATTAACCCTGCAAAAAACGCGAGTGAACTTACAGTGCAGATGCTCAATAGGCTCCAAAAGCCCTTCTATATCTATCAGTTAGATGCAACGGCTTATCCTGGGAACAGTGGTAGCCCCTTAGTGAATCAAGATACGAATGAGGTAATCGCGGTGATTAACAAAGTGTTTGTGTCGGAAGGAAAAGAGTCGGCGCTAACTAATCCAAGCGGTATTACTTACGCAATACCTATTCGGGAGCTAAGAAAGCTAGCCAAAACAGTAGATATAACGCTATAATCTGTCGATATTTTTTGCACTACGCATAGGCATCTTCACATAAATCTAGTTGAAACAAAGGTTTATATTTTGGTGTGAATATTGCATCAAGCTAGTATTACAGCAACTTTTTGCTAGCACGCAATAAAACGTGCAATCAGAGCAGTCATTTTTAGTAGGTGGTTTTCAAATGGAAGACAAAAATTCAAATTTACCCACGGACACTGGGCTTGAGAAAACACAAAGCAGGCGTAAGTTTTTAACTCGCGCTTCTTCTGGTGCTTTACTAGCGACAATTCCTAGTAAATCCGTATGGGCAACGATGAGCTCGAACAGTATAGCGGCCTCTGGTCACGGCTCTGATTTTGCGGGTGGCAAAGCCATGCATTTGAAAAAGCCTCATCACTGGGTTGATACTGGAGTGCCAGAATTAACTGACAAGTACGAGCGTATTTGTGGCGGCGTGCCTTACGTGGGCGGCAACTTTGGTACTTGCTTAGGATCTTCAAAAAACAAGATTCAACTTTGCCACATACTGGGTGACTGGAACGAAATAAAGAGCTTTGTTAAAACGCTCTTTATCCGCAAATCCAATGGCTCAAAAATTTATGCTAGAGTCGTAAATAAAGTGATTAATGGCACGCGTTACAGAATTAAGTTCCCGAAAAACACTAGCGGTGACTATGAATACTTCACCAAAAATGAGGTGTTAGAAGCCTTAGCCGGTGATCACGACCTTAACAAGCTTATTGTTAGTGCATATCTTAATGCTTTGTATAGCGGCTCTCATCTGGGCATTCATTACCCAGTGGTAAACTCATACAATGGCAACAGAACACCTTTCCAAAGTGCTGAAAGTTACATCAGAAAAATTCATCTTTCTGCACAGGGTAACCCAAGCCATACTCGTGAGGTTCTCAATAGTTTACATAACGACCCCAATTCATTCCGTACGGTATAGAATAGGCTAGTTATATTGAGCAAACCTATTAGTTCGACAAATAGTGGTCAATATAAAATTAAAGAAGGGATGCTTATGCATCCCTTTTTAGATGGCTCTGGAGTCGTTTTTTTCGACCCGGCTAAAACCACAATTAGCTCTTTGAATATTAGCCTAGATGCCTTTAATGTATGGTTAGATGCTCCAGATGAATTGCGTGAAGATGATAGAATGCGTTTTGACACGCTTGTAAGACAAGGCTTTCTGGTGAAAAACACCAGTGTAAACAGCAAGGCGGGTGACCCTTAGTGCAGCGCTTTCAGTTAACTATTCCACCCTTTGTATTTCAAATAGAAACTGATATTCCCGTGGTTATTGATAATGCAAGGCGCATTTACAAATCAGCCTTTATCGAGGATATCAACAACGACAATTATGTTGATTACTTTCTCAGCGCCACTTATTCCAATGGGGTTCGCCGCTTTTTTAGGCCGCAAGCTCGCTTTTTGTGCGACGACCGTGAACCTTTCAAACCCTTGCATGCAAACCAAGCTTTCGCAATGCTTGAGTGGGGGATGAACTGGACTGTTGCCGCTCATGAACTCGATTATGCGATTGTGCATTCAGCCGTGCTTGCTAAAGAAGGCAAAGCAATCCTCTTCCCCGCACCGCCGGGTTCTGGAAAAAGTACCTTAACCTCGCATCTTTCGCAAAACGGCTGGCGTTTATTGTCTGATGAAATGGCACTAATCGACCCCACAACAATGCGAGTAAGGCCATTTGTTCGGCCTATATGCTTAAAAAATAGATCCATCGATTTAGCGAAAAAGTGGTTTCCCGAAGCCTGTTTCTCAACAGTTGCGGCAAATACGCACAAAGGCGATGTTATTCACATGGCAGCGCCGGATGATGCCGTAGCTGCGTGTAATGAAAGCGCTGAGATCGTAGGGGTGGTTTATCCAAATTACCGAGCCGACACAACACTCGATATTTACAAACTCAGCATGACCGAAAGCTTCATGCAGTTAGTTAGCAATTCGTTTAATTTTACGGTGGTAGGGAATGAGAGCTTCGACACCATCACTAAGGTGATTGAAAAAGCCCAGCATTTTGAAATCTTCTATAATGATTTACACGAAGTGAATAGTTTTTTATTGGATGAAATTATCTCATCAAGTAAGGATGAGCATGAACATTGATTCTGACTTGATTGTTCGCCTATTTGATAGCCCAGAGTTACTCGCTGAGGTAAACCTAGCTGATCGGCCACGGGTGATCACCGCTTTAAGGCAACAAAAAGTATTGGCTAAATATGCGCATTTACTGTTTGAAAACGATAAAGCGGACTGCGTTGATGATAAAACTCAACGACACTTACGAAACGCACTAAAAATTGCAGAAAAACAAAAACAACAAGTTGCCTTTGAGGCGAACGAAATAAAAGCGGCTTTAGCCGATGTGTCGGAGTTTGTGGTGTTTTTAAAAGGCGCGGCCTACAGCCTGAATAATACCGAAGTAGGGAAGGGCCGCATCTACAGCGATATCGACGTGTTGGTGAATAAACCTGACTTACTGGCTTGCGAACAAAGCTTAGTATTTCACGGTTGGCACGGTGAAGAAATAAGCGATTATGATGATAAATATTATCGTAAATGGGCTCATGAAATACCGCCTATGACGCATATGCACAGGGGCACAAGTATTGATGTTCACCATAATATTATTCCGGTGATTTCAAAAGACGCGCCCTCAGCTGAGAGTCTAAAAGCCTTTATTGTTGAAAACGACAGTGGGATTCAGAGCCTCAATATTGATGCTCAGTTTGTGCATTGTGCGGTTCATCTTTTTAGAAATGAAGACTATAAAACAGCTTTTCGAGATATTTTGGATCTGCGCTTTATGCTGAAGGATTTGAATGATCAGAGTTTATGCGGGGTGTTAAGTGTCGCTGATACTTTGGGCTTTCGTTATGAAGTCGGCTTAGCTCTGCACTTCGTAAAAGCTATTTTTGCAGTGGGCATCGAGCAAGACCTGATTGATAGTTGCTTGGTGTTAAAGCCACTCCGCAAGAAAATTGACCTGTTTATATTTTCTACGGTGCTGCTACCAAAACACCCAATGATACAGCATAAAAGTAGAGCCTGGATTGAGGCGCTTGCCGAGCTGCGAGGGCACCTGATAAAGATGCCACTGCTTTTACTTATCTATCATTTAACAGTAAAATCGACACGTTCGGTGATTGAAGCGATTATGGGAAAGCACTTCTTTTCGAAACGCGAACTAACATGATCAAGCGCTAAAATGCTAAATCTCTACTATTAATAATGGCGAAAAAGGAAATACATTGAAAATTCTAGTCACCGGCGCGGCCGGCTTCATCGGCTCTCATACTTGCCGTCAGCTTTTAGATATGGATATGCAAGTAGTAGGTATAGACAATATAAATGACTATTACAGCACCTCATTGAAGGACGCACGACTCGAGTGGATAGCCGAGCACGAAAAAGCAAGTCAGTTTCAGTTTATCAAAATGGATATTGCCCACCGCGAAGATATAGAGGCTCTTTTTGCTGAACAAAAATTTGATCGAGTGGTGCATTTAGCCGCCCAAGCTGGGGTGCGCTTTAGTATTGAAAACCCACATGCCTACGTTGATGCTAACATTGTCGGATTTATGAATATTCTGGAAGGATGTAGGCATAATAAGGTAGAGCACCTAGTGTATGCGTCATCAAGCTCGGTATATGGCGCAAATGAAGCGATGCCTTTTAGCGTTGATGACAATGTTGATCATCCCGTTTCACTTTATGCTGCGTCGAAAAAAGCCAATGAATTAATGGCTCATACCTACAGTCACTTGTATGATTTGCCAACCACAGGACTTCGTTTCTTTACCGTTTATGGCCCATGGGGTCGCCCCGATATGGCACCCTTTAAATTTACTAAAGCGATCAGTGCTGGCGAGCCAATTGATGTGTATAACTATGGCGACCACCAACGTGACTTTACTTACATTGACGACATTGTTTCGGGCGTGATTAAAACGATGATGCATGTTGCACAGCCTAACTCAGAATGGGACGCAAAAGCACCTTCGCCAAGCTCAAGTAAGGCACCATGGCGTGTTTATAACATAGGTGCACAAACGCCAGTTCATTTGCTTACTTTTATTGAAACCATTGAAAAAGCACTTGGTAAAACAGCGCAAAAGAATTTATTACCAATGCAGCCAGGTGATGTGCAGGCAACTTATGCTGATGTAGAAGCGCTGGTTAAAGATGTAGGTTATCGCCCGAGTACTTCCTTAGAGGAAGGAATAGCAGAGTTTGTTAAGTGGTATCAGGGCTTTTATTCTTAGGGAGTAAACCTTAGGGATTAAATTTCGGGCAATAAAAAAGGCGCTAAGAGCGCCTTTTTTCGTAGTAGAAAACTTATTTAGCTTTGCGTCTACGTGATAGACCAAGACCGATTAGGCCAAGACCCATAATTGCAACAACACCTGGAGCTGAAACTCTGATTTCAAAGCTCTGCTGCTTCATACCATTAACATCAGCTACTAATACGTTAGTTGTACCGAAAGTGTAATCATCACCACCACCGATGTAGATATGCTGACTAGCATTACCAGAATCAGTATTAGTTAACGCTAAGTTGTTGAAAAGGCTAGAACCTAAAGAAAATACCATAAGCTCAACGTCGTCAGACAAAGTAAAGTCGATACCGTCTACGCCGCCTGAATTATTTGTTATCGCAGTCCAACCAAATGCGTCTTGACCGCCTAAAAAGCTAGCATCATAGTTTACGCTGAATGTTTCGTTAGAAGCTAGTTCGTACTGAAACAACGAAGTTGTGTCAAGTGACGAAGATCTGAATACTAGGCCGCCAGCCCATGTAGGTGTGCTTTCTGCTGCGCCATTTCCTGTCCAACGAATAGACCAATTTTTAGGAGCTAATTCGTCGTTCCAGATGTAGTATCCATAATCAAGTGTCGTAGCTAAGTCGCCACCGTTAGCTGGAGTTACGTTCGATATTTCTTGGCCGTATGTGTTACCACTATACTGAGGTGTAGCAAGAGCGCCGAAAGCTGCTAAGCCTAGAGTCGCTGCTACAAGTAATGATTTAATTTTCATTATGTTTCCTTTGAATTATTATCTATTTGTTTGTTTGGATGACACGTTTAGCATCAAGTCCTTCTAAAGCTAGCAGTGCTATTCTAAAACTTACCCTGCTCGTATTGTTGATAAGCATGTTATGTGCCAATAATTAAAGCTATTAAAAATCAGTGGTTTATGGTGGTTTCTTGGTTTGGGTTTATTATGTTGTAAAAATATTCGACATAAAAAAAGCGTCGTTCCCAACTAGATTGGGAACCTCGAAAAAGGCGTCGTTCCCAACTAGATTGGGAACCTCGAAAAAAGCGTCGTTCCCAACTCGATTGGGAACCTCGAAAAAAAGGCGTCGTTCCCAACTAGATTGGGAAGCTCGAAAAAAAGTCGTCGTTCCCAACTAGATTGGGAAGCTCGAAAAAAGGCGTCGTTCCCAACTCGATTGGGAACCCCGCGACATCAAGCAAGATATGTAAAATTACCAGTCATAGCAACGACGTATAAAGATCTATCCAGTTAGGATTCCCCTTACTTATTAGCTGGTTTTTCCAATCCCTGTTCCATTTTTTCAGACGTTTTTCCCGTATTATTGCATTGTACATATCATCATACTGCTCAAAATAAATAAGCTTGTGTAGGTTATATTTGGCACTAAACCCTTTAAAAGTCTTATTTTTATGCTGGTAAATACGTTGAACTAGGTTGCTAGTAACTCCGATATAAAGTGTAGTATTTCGATCGTTGGTGATGATGTACACGCATGGTTGTTTCATCATTGAATTCCTTTTCAATTAGACGTTTTGAGAAACAATAGAGCAATTTTAGTGTAGTGGAAAGTACAGTTTTTTTTCTTTTTTAATGGGGTGTGAGGTTCCCAATCGAGTTGGGAACGACGTTTGTTTTAGGGGTTCCCAATCAAGTTGGGAACGACGTTTGTTTTAGGGGTTCCCAATCGAGTTGGGAACGACGTTTGTTTTGGGGGTTCCCAATCAAGTTGGGAACGACGTTTGTTTTTGAGGTTCCCAATCTAGTTGGGAACGATGTTTGTTTTTGGGGTTCCCAATCAAGTTGGGAACGACGTGTGTTTTTTGTGGGGGGCCAATCAAGTTGGGAACGACGTGTGTTCTGGGGGGCCCAATCTAGTTGTGAACGACGTTTGTTTTAGGGGTTCCCAATCAAGTTGGGAACGACGTTTGTTTTTGAGGTTCCCAATCAAGTTGGGAACGACGTTTGTTTTGGGGGTTCCCAATCGAGTTGGGAACGACGTTTGTTTTAGGGGTTCCCAATCGAGTTGGGAACGACGTTTGTTTTTGAGGTTCCCAATCAAGTTGGGAACGACGTGTGTTTTTGAGGTTCCCAATCTAGTTGGGAACGACGTTTGTTAAGTTGCGGACGGCGTTTAGCCTTTATAAAAAGCTCTTTGAATTTTATCTTTCAAGAAGTTTTTATGGATTTTAGTTGCTTGGTCGCCACGTGAACGCTCAACCATTTTCAAGACTCTGCCAAGCTCATAGGTTGCTGATGCTTGTGCGAAGTTGTCATAGCTGCTTTGCTTCTGCAAACCTGACATAGCTATTAGGCGATTAACGTATTCTACTTGCAGATTTCTGCGGTATGAGTTTACGTCGCCTTTAATATCAGCCTTGAAGATAGCGTCGGTTAAACGCCCCATCATTTTCTCAGCGGTAAAGGTATTTCCGTAGAGTGTGGTGTCGGTTAAACGGATCAGTACATTAGGATGCATAACATGGTTTAACACGTTCTTTTGCGCGCCTAGTAACATATCGTGTAAGCGCGGTGACTCGTCGCGTCCCCAACCACTGAAACCACGACGTTGGCGTTGAATATAGGCAAACAAGGGTTCCATCTCTTTAATGGCATCTGGTGCGAACACGAATGACATTAGCGTATTCATTGCCTTGTTCTGCTCAGCTTCTGGCACTGGTGTCAGTGGCTGCGTGTAGCCTTCTTGGCCAACAAAAGCACGGTTTAGATAAACACCACCGATGTAGCGTGATACCACCGACGCTTGACGGGCAAACTCACCAAATAAAACATTCACACCAGTTGCTAGGTCGTTGTGTGAGCGACCAGGAACTAGCGTTTTGTCTTTCAGTTTGCCAGCCATGTGTTTAATAAGTGCAAACCGGTCTTGTGCATAATCAACAGCTTCAGCTGACATGTCGAAGATATTAATGCGAGGATCAACGTGACGACCCGGAGAGCGCATATCGTCGGCATCATTACCAAAGGCAAGTTCAGGCTCTGTAGAGCGGTTTAAAATTGCGGTGAGACGCTTTTCTTCTGCTTCCGCATCGCTTAAAGCTTCTGAGTAACCATATAAAATAACCCAATCGTCGTAAGGACCCGGCTTTTCTGTGTAGAAATCACCTTGCTCTTTACCCACTGGCGCATAGTTCACCGATGGGTAATCCATAACCGAACCAGCAAGTATACCTTGAGTGATCGATGCATCATGCGCATCATCGTGACTGTGCAGCTGCGAGGCCATCATATTATGGTTCAAACCAAGCGTGTGACCAACTTCATGCAAAATAAGGTAAGCCATAGACTGACGAAGTAGTTTATCTTCATCGATTTTGCCCATGCCATCGGCTAAACCCGCATATTTTCCGAACATCATTCCAAGATTTAGCTCATGGCCTAAGGTACACATCATACGGTCGTCACCTTCAAGGCTTGCGCTTAGTGCGTCATAACCGTCTGTAAACATTTCACTTGCTATCCAACGGCCTTTCATAAAGCTGTACTCAAGCATAATATCAGAGCCGATAATTTGGCCTGTTAGCGGGTGGGCAATGCTCGGGCCATAACCACCAAAGGGAGGGCGAGGCGATGATGTCCAGCGTAGCACGTTGTAACGCACATCATCAGAGCTCCAGTCTGCATCGTCAGGCTGAATTTTAACTTCAATAGCATTGCTGATACCTGCTTTTTCAAATGAGGAATTCCACGCTAGAGTTGCATTCTTAATCGTTTCACGCCACTCAACCGGAGTAGTATTTTCAATCCACCAAACGATAGGCTCAACTGGGTCAGATACTTCAGCACCCGGATTTTTCTTCTCTAGATGCCAGCGATTAATAACATCGCGGTAGTTAGCTGTTTGGTCAGACGTCAGGTCATCGAACTGTTGCGAGAAATAACCGATTCTTGCGTCGTCTCTGCGAGGCTTGAAGTTATTTTCGGGCGCTTTGATAAATGCATGTTGAATTTGAAGAGAGGTGTAACGTGCATCCGATACTTCAGCACCACCGCCCACTTTTGGTGTGCTGTTTTCATACACGTAACGAACAACAACATGGGTATTTTCGGGAAAGTTATTCACTTCCTGAATATCGGTTTTGTCTTTTGACAATTTACCTGGCTTAAAGCGGCGCTTTTCAGCTTCGGGGTTGTTAGACGGCATAGGCGCCACACGATGCATATCTTCGTTGGCAAATAAATCGTCGAGTGAAATCGCGATCTTGCCTTCGTGTTCGTGTTCAATCTTGGTTGAAACTAAAATAGCTTCGCTGATGTTAGCGTCTGCCGCTCGGCTAACTGCATTTTCAGGGTCGAAATAGAATCGTGGTGTTTTTGATACCACTTCAATGCGGTCGTAATTGCGGCGAAATTCAATTAGACGAGAGCCACGGAATTGACCTCTAAATGTACCTGCGGCTACCGCGCCGTCAACAGTTGATACAAAGTAAAGGAAGGGTGTATTTAATTGCTCTTCATCGAAAACAACTAAACCGCTGCCGTCTTCTTTGTCGCGATAGATATCAACAAAGCCTTCAAAGGCGTCTTTTTTCTCTAAGATCTCAGTGAGTGTTTCTTTCTTTTTTTCTTCGTCTTTGGCATCTTCTTTTTTATCTTCTGCTACGGCTGTAAAAACCATAGAAGACAAGAAAATCGCCATTAACGATTTACGTGTAAAGTTTACAATCATGGTGCTTTCCCAAGCTAATTAGACTTTGCCTTTCTGTCGAAGGCGCGATGGCTCTTTAGTGATACTAATGCTAACTCTGCGCGATGCTTTGCCGCTTATCAGAACACGCTAATATCACTAAAAAGTAATTTCAGTATAGTACTACTTTCGTAATTGCTTTTTAGTTTCTCAGGATTACAAATTATTGATTAATTGTTACAAGGTTTTACAAGCTCTTTAGCTCAACTGTAACTCAACAAATTCTTTGTATACTGAGCTACTCTGCAATAGCTCTTGATGTTTACCCTGAGCTATCAGTTTGCCACTCTCAAGCACAATAATGTTGTCGGCATTAATTACTGTCGATAAACGGTGCGCAATAATAAGCGTGGTCGTTTGGTTCATCAGTGAATCAAGGGCTTGTTTTACGTATTTTTCACTGCTAGCGTCTAGTGCGCTGGTGGCTTCATCAAGCAATAAAATAGGCCGCTTAGCCAGAATCGCTCTAGCGATGGCAATGCGCTGCTTTTGCCCACCCGAGAGCTTCACGCCGCGCTCGCCGAGCTCGGTATGATAACCGTTAATAAAGCCTTCAATGAATTCATGTGCATAGGCCAACTTGGCAGCGCTAATAACAGCTTCTTCACTTGCCTCAGGTTGTGAAAGGCGAATATTGTCGAGCACGGTGGTGGCAAATATCACCGCATCTTGAGGCACTAAGGCGAAGTTAGCGCGAAGCTCAGCGGTGTTGAGTTCAACATGGCTTTTTTGATTGAGCATAATGCTGCCAGAATCAATATCGTAAAAGCGCATGATTAAATCGAAAAGTGTTGATTTACCTGCACCGCTGTGACCAACGATAGCAATTTTTTGCCCTTTTTTTACCTCAAACGATAAGTTGTGAATGATTTGCTTATTTGGCACTGACGGATAGGCAAAGTTAACCTTATTAAGCGACAAGATCGCCGCACCATCTTGGCTTTGCTCTGGCGCTGACATTGCTGGCTTGGTCGTTTGCGTAAGCGTCGACACAGGTATGTCGGGTTGAGTATGCATCAACTCGACGATGCGCTCGCTTGCACCAGCGGCTTTTTGTAGATCGCCAATCACTTCGCTAATGGTCGCTATGGCGCCGCCAGCTAAGACCGCATAAAAAACGAATGCGGTAAGTTCTCCAGGGGTGATGCTTCCAGCAATAACATCTAGTGCGCCTATCCAAGCAACGACGAAGATGGAACCCAACGATATGAACATGATCATGGCAATAAGTAGAGCGCGATAATGTATTCGCTTAGCTGCGCTTTGCATGATTTTTTCGGCACTCTTATCAAAAGCTCTAACGCTCGGGCCTTCGTGGTTATAAGCTTGAATGGTATGTATTTCATGTAAGTTTTCGTCGATGAGAGTGCCCATTGAGGCAACGTCATCTTGACTGACTTTAGCAAAGTGCCGAACTTTTTTGCCTAATAGCTTTATCGGTAACAGAATAACTGGCACCGCAATAAATACGTACAGGGTGAGTGTCGTGCTGGTTATCGCCATCAGGATCAAGGCGCCAATAAACATCACAAAGGAGCGAAGCGCCATCGATACCCCAGTGCCTACAACCGACTGCAATAGCGTAGTGTCGGAAGTAAAGCGGGAAATAACTTCACCGGTTCTTGCCTCGGCGAAAAAGTTCGGTGACAGTGTGACCAAATGGGAAAATAAGGCTTTTCTAATATCGGCGCAGACCCTTTCACCTAACCACACCATAAGATAAAAGCGGCAGTAGGTGGCTACACTGCCGACAAAAGCAATGCCTAGCACTATGAGTAGAGAGGTGTAGAGCATTTCTTCATCGCCAGCGACAAAGCCCTGATCAACCACCAAGCGCACGCCTTGACCAAGCACTAACCAAGAGAGAGCGCCAACTAATAAGGCGACCAGCGCAAGACCGACCTTGGCCATGTAAGGGCGAAGGTGAGCAAATAACCAGGCGAGTATCGACCTACTGCTTTTCAATTTCCTTTCTGACTCAATTACCTTGCCTACGTTGAGCATTTCCCTTAGCTAGCCAATATCGCCTATGTAAAGCAATAAGCAGCAATATATTGATTAGCGAAATTGCACCACCAGAGCTTGAAGGAGGTGGTGGTATCGGAAGTGGCACAGGGTTTACCTGCGCGTCGGCTTCTACATTCACCGTTACCGACACCGTTGATTGTACACCAAAGTCGTCGGTTGCAGTGAAGTCAAAGCTTAATGTCCCTTCGCCGTTAGGTGCAGTGAATTGAGTACTTAAGCCTGTTGTACTGCTAAGAGTTACCTGTGTTCCTGATGTCTGCGCCCATGTGAAGCTTAAATCATCATTTTCTGGGTCGTTAGCAGTGGCCGTCATTGTCACACTTTGCCTTTCTACAACGTTAAGTTCAGTGTCGGTATTTACTACAGGGGCTTGATTTGATTCGTCATCGCGAATTGTTAAGGTAACGCGGTTGTTTCCTTCAATAGTGACGTTGTCGGGGTTACTTACCACGAAACTGATGCTTTCGGTTGATTCACTTTCGTCATCGTTAATTATATTAATGCTGAGGCTTCGATCGCCAACTTCGCCTATTCCCCATGAGAGCGTATTGCTAGCAAGGTTTAAGTCGCTTCCTAGTTCAGCGCTATTGACTACACCATCGCTGTTGTCGAGTTCAATAGTGACACTTGCCGCGGTATCGGCAGCTCCTGAGCGAGTAAGGGTTAAGCTTACCGACGCGTCGGTTTCTTTTGCGTTTAGCGTATCGGCGTTGATAGCAACAAGAGACGCCCGAGCGGTGGTACTAAGAACATCAACTTTGGCAATATTGGGAGTGATGAGTTCTGCGCTAGGTGATGCATTTTCTAAACGGATGAATAAGCTTTCCATCGTTTCACCTTGGGCATCATCAAGTGGCGCAATGGTAATGGTTTTAGGCTCACTTTCATCGGCTGCCCAAGATAAGGTGCCAGACTCAAGCGAGTCGAAATCGTCTGCGTCGGTCGACCCACGAATAATATGGTAATCGACACTTATTTGCTGAACGCCGCTGCGTTCAACAGCAATTTCCAAGCTAGTGCCTTCAGCGACGCTGTATTGACTGGCTGAAAAGCTAATGTCATCTTTTTGGTTGCTTTGGGTTTCATCCTTAATAATATACAAGCCACCTTGAATATCGCTCACTAGAATTATACCGCTAGGAAGGTAGGGATATACGCCCCAAGCACCATTGAAACCTGCTGAAGTGCGTGCAGGGAAGGTATCAAAATAGCCTATTTCACGAGGCGCTGTTGGGTCGGATAAATCCAAAACAGTTACCCCACGCTCGTAGTTCGACATGTAATACTTATTGCCTCTTACGAAACCATTATGGTCGACTGCTCGGGTTGGGCCAACCCATGTTGAGACTAAGCTAGGTGAGTTTAAGTCTGAGACATCAAATACGTGTACAGTGGTATTGAGGCTATTGCGTTGCTCATCGAGCTCATCGTGCACAAGCACGTACTGGCGATCTTCACTCCACCAACCTGAGTGAGTATATTCGGCATTGGGATAAGATACCGACGACAATTCCACCGAAGTATTTAAGTTTGAATGGTCCCACAAGCGCAGCGTACCTTCATTGAAGTCGAGCATTACGGTACAACCTGCTGCAGAGGCATTCACGCAATCCCGTTCTGCGCGTTCATCATTGATTAACATAGAAGACGCGTCGTGGGTGTAATCAGCACGAGTTGCGCCTGGTAAGCGATAGGTTGAGCGAATGTTTTCTGGGTCGGTGAGTAAATAGCTTCTAAGCGAACCACCGCCATTTGAAGAACCTAAAATATGCGCCTGTGGCAATGCCAATGAGTTTTGAATATTCAAACCGTAATCAACATTTGAAATGTAGATGTTATGTGCAGAAAGATCGCTTAGGTCGCGATCTACTAAGATCATGCCGTCGTCGGGGTTACTTAGATTTAATATCGTAAGGCCTTCACTTGCGCTATCGGCAGTAGCGTATGCATAAGCTTCCCATTTATTCATATCGGCATTGAAATACTGTAGCACTTTAATATCACGCCAAGTGGTGTTCTGACCAAATATATTATTAATAACAACCGGGTTTACAGGGTCTGATACGTCTACCAAGCTTACGGCCCTGCGTGAGCCTACAATGGCATATTCTTTCATCGTATTTAGGTCGACATGCCCCCAGATATCATTAGCAGCCGTACTTTCAGGCGTTAATTCACGTACGGGAACATGAGAAAGTAAAGACATATTACTACAAGGAAACTCACCTGCTAGGCCATCAACGCAGGCGGTTTCGGCTTGAGATTCGTACATCGCGTTTACCTGTGCTAAGCCCTTATCGAGCGCCTCAGCGCTTTCATGGAGTGCCTCGTCGCTTTGGTTAGCTTTGCTATCAACAATAACGTTAAAGCCTTTTTCACTGAGTTGTTGTGCATACTCTAACGGAACGCCCGAGAGCGTCGTCGGAAAAGCATTTGGGTTTTGAGCTTGGTAATTATCGAGTGTTTGAAAACCGCCATAAGCGGGCACGATGTCGCTGATGAGATAAAAAACATCGGAAAAGCTGCGTAATTCGTAATGACCTTGTGCAACTAATACAACATCACCTTTGTTGGCTTGCTCAGCTGCGTAGCCAATACTTGCGCAGGGGCGAAAGCGGTTTTTACAGTCACCGCTATCACGGCCGTCTGGTGACACGAAGCGTGCTTTGTCGTGATCCATATGTGCGTTTGCTTGGGCACAAATCCCTATGGTAATTACAAGCAAGATGCGTAAACTAAAGAGATACTTTTTCATGAAGATTCCGTTTATTGTGTACTCAAGGTCATTATTAACATGTTGTGGCGCATTTAAAAAGTACTTCCTAGCGACATTCATTCATCGTACTTTATATACCGTGCCCACCTCGTTTATTCGGGTGTTTGCTTTGCTATTCAGTGTGACAGCCTTAAGTGCTTGTCAGCCGAATGATGCCGAAGGCCCTAGTGCATCTCAGTTAGCACCTAAGGGTGACTTGCAAGCTGCAAACGCTTATCAAGTTACCATAAGTTTTCAACCGGCCTTTGGTTCGCAAATGCTAGCTTGTGACACACCGATTTCGACACGAAACTCTGGGCAGCAACAAGTATGGAAAATTAACGAACTTGCGGCATTTATTAGTGAACTTCGTTTCGTGCAAAATGGTAATCGCTATGTAGTAACGTTAGTCGATAATCCTTGGCAAAGCCAGAACGTCGGCCTTCTTAGGCACTCTGGCGATTGTAAAGTTCAGCGTACTAATTTGAGCCTAAGTGTGAATCTGTTGAAAACAAGCGCTGATAATACTCAGCCAGAATTTCGCCCCGATCAGCCCAGCCGACTTGACTTCACGCTGGGTGTACCTTTCGCGTTGAATCATGGAAACCCAGTACTACAAGCTTCTCCTTTGAACGATTCCTCTATGTTTTGGGTGTGGCGCAATGGCTATAAATTTTTACGCTGGGATATGCAAGCAGATTCTGGCGAACGGTGGTCATTTCACTTGGGCAGTGTGGGTTGTGATTCTGCCGCGATGGTACGCGCCCCGAAACGTGAGTGTGACTTAGCAAATCGCATCCCTTTTTCTGTTGAAGTGATGTCGTTGGTTGAAGCTGAGTTGAAGGCTGCTGCGACGCATGAGGGTATACATCAGCTAAAGGTTTCTGAGCCGCTACAGGCTTCTGACCAGCTGAAGGCTTCTGATCAGCTAAAGGCTTCTATCACCTTAGACTTAGAGAAAATAGTGTTAGGTTTGAGTGTAGATAACTCAACAACTTGCATGTTTTCGAGTATCGACGAAAGAAGTTGTATGCACTTACTCAACAATCTGAAAACACAAAATGTATTTTCGTCATCAGCTGAATCAGCTTCTATATTAACAGGCAAGGGTAGTTAAATGCGCAGAGTTTTCTTGCTTTTGCTGAGCACGATTGTTGTGCTAACGACGGCATGCTCACCTAAACCAACGCCTTTTGTATGGGATATACCTGAGGGCTTCCCAGCACCTAATGTACCTGCTGATAATCCTATGACGATGGAAAAGGTCGCACTGGGCGAAAAGCTGTTTAATGATGTTAGTTTGTCGGTGAATCAACAACAGTCTTGTGCCTCGTGCCACATGAAAGCCTTCGCTTTTGCTGAGCCTAAAAAAGTATCGGTAGGCACCACGGGCGACCAACTTGCTCGTAACTCTATGGCTCTGGTTAATATTGCCTACAATGGCAGTTTCACTTGGGCACACGATAGCTTGGGAATTGTTGAAAATCAGATCCTTATTCCATTGTTCAATGAAGCGCCAATAGAAATGGGCGTAAGCGGGCATGAAGAAGAGATTTTGGCACGTTTAGACGCTTACTCGAGTGAATTTAAGGCGGTATTTGGTAGTAGCGAGCCGAACTTTGATTTCATTATAAAGGCCTTGGCAAGTTACGTGCGCAGCTTAACGTCTTTCAATTCAGACTTCGATCGCTACGCTTATTATAATGACGATGATGCTCTCAATGCGTCGGAATTGCGCGGTATGGAGCTGTTCTTTTCAGAAAAGCTCGAGTGTTTTCACTGTCATGGCGGTTTCAATTTTACGCAGTCGAGCAAG
The DNA here is from genome assembly GCF_015595035.1 of Marinibium conchae. Lineage (GTDB taxonomy): Bacteria > Pseudomonadota > Gammaproteobacteria > Enterobacterales > Alteromonadaceae > Glaciecola. The sequence goes on from NZ_JADNRN010000001.1 coordinate 503,202, forward strand.
CACGCCTTTCAAAAGTTAGATTTGGTCTCGTTTCATAACACAGGCTTGTACAATGAAGATGAAAAAGGTAGCTATGCAAATGGCGATCAAGGCTTGGCTGATATCACGATGAACGATGCGCATAGGGGGAAGTTTAGAGCGCCTACCTTGCGAAACATCGAGCTTACCGCCCCTTATATGCACGATGGTAGCGTGGCTACATTGTCGGAGGTGATAGAGATTTACGCAGCCGGCGGCCGAGGGAAGGGCGTAAACAATCCACTTAAGAGCCCTTTTGTGCGTGGTTTTGATATTACTGAACAAGAGAAGACCGATTTAATTAATTTCCTCGAAAGCTTAACGGATGAGTCCTTTGTGAAAGATTGATGATGTTGGTTTTGCGGAGATTTCTGCCTTCGCAGAAATGACGATGGGGCGCAGAAATGACGTTTTTCTTCGTCATTCCAACTTCACCAGTCATTCCAACGTAAGTTGGAAACTAGATTTCTGCTTTCGCAGAAATGACGCTTTTCTTCGTCATTCCAACCTCACCAGTCATTCCAACGTAAGTTGGAAACTAGATTTCTGCTTTCGCAGAAATGACGGTGGGGTGCAGAAATGACGATGGGGGCGAAGCTTCTTCGCCCCGTATCTGGTTATTCGTAGTTAACACCGGTTACAAACATGGTCGTAGTGCCGTCATGTTTATCGTCATCTGCTTGTTGGCGATAAAGACCCCATCTCCACCCATATAGCGTTGAATTACTTTCAAGGTTCGGCTGTGGATGGTTTTCAGCTAAAACTCGATCGCAATTTAGATATACTTCAACTCGAAAGCCGTTTGAACGAACACGCAAGTTAAACGGTTTTTGATACACATCATCAGCAATTTTTACTCTGCCTTTTCCTCGTCTAGCAATTTTTAGGCTGCCATCGCGGTCGATTAAGGCTTGTATAATGAAGTTACTAGCATCGTTGGTTTTGATCTGAAAAATAGCATACAGCTGACCTTCATCCCAATCGGCTAGGTAATAATTCGCGCTAAATTCTCTCCATGAACTTTGGTTGCTTCTTTTCCATCTAGGAGACTGATGCGTTTCTACTCGAGGGCGCAATATGCTCGAGGTTTGATTTTGGTCGCCGTCTTTTAACTGAAAGCGCTGCATATTACCTTGCTCTGTATACCAGTTAGTATAGTCACCGAAATCGCTCCTAGACGTATTACGATCGAGAATAGTGTGTAATTTAAAATCACTTCTCATGTCGAGGTTTGCGTTACTGCATGAGGATGGGGGCTGAGCTACGTTACTGAAATTGCCACTTCCTGAGCCACCACCAGAACCGCCGCCCGTAGCATCGCATCGCTGAGAGCCACATATACAGATGCTTGCATTGCTTCTGCTATCAGCACAGTCTGTGGCAGCACTGCCGAACATGGCTTGGCATTGCGCTGTAGTGTTACACTGATCTGGACCATCAAACGGTCCACCCGAATCACCACCGTTCGAGCCGCCACCTGATCCGCCGCCACCGGAGCCACCATCTGGATTGCTCCCGATAATGCCACCACGGTTGCTAGGTTGGTCATTTAAACAGGCATTTCTGCTAATACAGCGCTGCCCACTTTCTCTACCCCAGCCTTCTGCCTTGTTTTTGCAAAGTGGAACGACATCGCGGCCGTACCAATTGCATGCTTCTTGAGCGCTTGCGTTTGCACTGAAGAATATGGCAACGATTAAGCTGCTTATTCCGATTAGTAAGTACTTTGTTTTCATACTGTGTCCCTTCGTTTTGTTAAATGGAGATACACAAGTACAACCGGAAAATGCATATCCGCGTAAAGTATTACGTACATTTTTTTCACTACGCAATTACGAAATATGGTAATTGCTACAATAAATTTACATTTGGAGGTGGCTAATGATAGTTTAAATTTCGTTCGAAATTTGTATGAAATTTGAAGGTAGATCAACAATGCTGGCTCGTCTAAAAACAAGCTTTTTGCTTATTGCTATAGCGATTTTATTAGCCATTTCCTCTTTGCTTTTTCTGCAAGAAAATAAAGCTGATTTTAACCAAGCCCATATTGCACAGGGTGTTAAAATTTTTGAGCACGCTAATTCAACACAGAATCAAAGGCCATTTTTTTATCATGAAACGAAGGGGAATCAGGCCCAAATCACTTCGTTAAATTCACAAAAAGTAGCAAGTAATAATGCCACTATATCGGAAAATATGGTCACAGTGACGAACATGGACGAGCTCAATGACTATTTTCGGTCTCCAATAAGCGACAGTATTTTTGACTTTGAAAGCCTTCTTGATTTCACAAATAGTTCACCACAAGCCTTTGCTTACATTGCAGATTTATATGTAAATACCGGTAACGCTTGGCAACAAAAAAGGGCCTTTGAGCTCTTATTTCGTTGCCTGCATCCTGAAAAAGTGAGTTTTATTGCTTCGTTGCTAAGGTCAACTGACCTAGATTTACAATCAAAGGGAGCGCGTCTGTTATCTACCGATGTTCAAACTACTGAGCAATATGAGCTTATGGTTAGTTTAATTATCGAAGCATCGTATAGCGCAGAAAATCCCGAGGCATTAACGCATTTAATCAAGGCCTTGCAACTCACTGAACGCAAAAGTTTGAGTAATGACTTTACCGACAAACTGATAGTAGACAGGCTGCATGAGTTGGCCTCCGACAGTCACCCAAGTGTCGCGAATATTGCCTTATCAACACTATTGCAAGTGTCTCAAGGTGAAACTGCGTTAGCTATTGTAAATATTCATTTATCTCAGGGCTCGGAAAGTACTCAGCTTAATGCACTTCAAAGCATACGAGATATCGCATATCCGGGAGAAGAGGTGATGCTTACACTAAATCAGATTATGAATGACAACAGCCTTCCTAGGGAGGTAAGAGCCTTAGCAGCAAAGCGCTTAGTAGACTTTGAGAATTATGCGAGCATGCAAGATGCTTTGGAGTCTATTTAAAGGTTTTCCAATTAATATTAGTCGAGAGCAGTAACTCCCTTAAGGAAAGTGCCCGTGGTGAGGTTTTGCCTTTGCTATTCCATGTATGACCACTGCAGGCTGCACCTACGATGGCTTTGTTCGGTTTAACTAACTGATGGCTTACGTGCTTAGCTTGCGCTTCCAAACTCTTGCCATTGAGTGCAAACCAGCCGTGCTTATTAGTATGCAATTTGTTTAGTGGCGTGGGTAGCATGTCAATGGAATCAAATTCAATATGTTCATTGCCGTAATCATTCACGTAAATACATACGACTGCACCGTGATAAGAGTGCTTATTAAACCATGCCTCAGTTTTACCAAGCACCTCTTCATCTTCTAAGAGTTTTGTTGCTGGGCATTTTCCCGCTTGTTTCGATTTCCATGTGCCGTTGTGCACGTCTACATCAATCGGAGTAGGTTCATTAATGAGGAACTCAGCCGCGTTTTTAATATGATAGGACAAACCACTTAGCTTGCGTTTTAAAAGGATAGGATCGCTAATATTGCTGGATGCTAAATTCACTAGCTCTCTTTCATACAAGGCATTGCAAAGCTCAGCAACATTTGGATATTGCTCAGCTAAATTGAAAATATTTGTTTGGCTAGGGTGTTGGTCGCTCATATTACTCGAGTAAATACTACTTTATGGCTTTTCAAATAGAAGCGGCATCTTAATACAATAAGATGCCGCTTTCATTAACAACAATGTCGATTTCTCGATTTTAGTTTAAAAGCAATAGAATAACTACTGGCCTTTTATTTCTGATAAACCCTTGTATGGTGCAGGCGTGCCATTTTCGGCAAGCTCAGCTTCAATACGAAGTAGTTGGTTATATTTAGCAACACGGTCAGAACGACAAAGCGAGCCAGTTTTGATTTGGCCTGCTGCTGTGCCCACTGCTAAATCTGCAATAGTTGCGTCTTCAGTTTCGCCGGAACGATGAGAGATAACGGCTGTGAAGCCAGCGTCTTTCGCCATTTTGATAGCGTTCAAGGTTTCAGTTAAAGAACCAATTTGATTGAATTTAATCAGTATCGAGTTACCTACACCGTTCTCAATGCCGCGCGCTAAAATCTTAGTGTTAGTAACAAATAAATCATCACCTACTAATTGAATTTTATCGCCTAGGATCTTGGTTTTATATGCCCAACCGTCCCAATCACTCTCGTCTAAGCCATCTTCGATGGAAACAATTGGGTATTGGTTTGCCAAATCAGCCAAGTAGTCGCTAAAGCCATTTGAATCAAAAGACTTATCTTCACCACTTAGCACATACTTGCCGTCTTTATAAAACTCAGACGCCGCACAATCAAGTGCGAGGGTTACGTCTGTACCCATTTTATAGCCCGCATTTTCAACAGCTTCGACAATCACAGCAAGTGCTTCTGCATTCGACGTTAAGTTTGGTGCAAAACCACCTTCATCACCAACCGCGGTATTAAGACCCTTAGCAGAAAGTACTTTTTTCAAGCTATGGAAAATCTCAGCACCCGTGCGCAAAGCTTCTGAGAAAGAAGGCGCGCCAACTGGCTGAACCATAAACTCTTGAATGTCTACGTTGTTGTCTGCGTGCTCTCCACCGTTGATGATATTCATCATTGGTACAGGCATGCTGTACTGGCCAGGAGTGCCATTTAAGTTAGCGATGTGCGCGTATAATGGTAACTTTTGGCTAATAGCTTCGGCTTTTGCCACTGCTAAAGATACCGCTAGGATTGCATTAGCGCCCAACACTTCTTTGTTTTCTGTACCGTCCAGATCAATCATTACCTGGTCTATGCCAGCTTGGTCGCCGGCATCTTTACCCGCTAAAGCTGGCGCAATTTTGTCATTAATTGCGGCAACGGCTTTTAATACGCCCTTACCTAAATAACGAGATTTATCGCCGTCACGCAGCTCTAAGGCTTCTCTTGAGCCAGTAGATGCACCTGATGGAGCGCAAGCGCGACCCATGGCACCGCAATCTAGGTAAACATCTGCTTCTACCGTAGGATTGCCTCTTGAATCTAATACTTCGCGACCGACTATGCGATTAATATTCGCCATTTTTGTTCCTTTTACTTGTTGATTTTACTTGTTTTTCGTATATTCGCCTGCTGCTGCGATGAAGCCCGTAAATAAAGGGTGTCCATCGCGAGGCGTAGAGTTAAACTCAGGGTGGAATTGACCTGCTACAAACCAAGGATGATCTTCTAGCTCAATCACTTCCACCAAGGCTTTGTCAGTTGATAAGCCACTGACTTTTAAACCTGCATTTTCAATTCTCTCACGCAAGTTGTTATTCACTTCATAGCGATGACGATGACGCTCATGTATTTGCGTATCACCGTACATGGTGGCCACTTTACTTCCTTCTTCAAGGTGACAGAGTTGACTTCCCACACGCATAGTACCACCTAAGTCTGTTGTAACATCTCGGATCTCTTTGCTACCGTCGGAATCTAACCACTCAGTAATTAAGCCAACCACAGGGAAGGGCGTGTCAGGGGCGAATTCAGTGCTGTTCGCGTTTTCCATTCCGGCAACATTTCGCGCAAACTCAATATATGCGACCTGCATACCCAAACAGATACCTAGATAAGGCACGTCATTTTCGCGTGCGTATTTAGCTGCCGCAATTTTCCCTTCAATGCCGCGCTCGCCAAAACCACCTGGCACTAAGATGGCATCAAGGTCGTGTAAGATATGCACACCCTTACTCTCTACGTCTTGCGAATCGATATATTTAATGTTCACAGTAAGACGGTTCTTCAAGCCGGCATGCTTTAGTGCTTCATTTACTGATTTGTAGGCATCGGGTAGTTCAACATATTTGCCCACCATACCCACATTGACTTCGCCAGTAGGATTTGATTCTGCATATAATACTTGTTCCCACTCGCTAAGGTCGGCTTCAGGGCAGTCATAGCCAAAGCGTTTGACTACTAATTCGTCCATACCTTGTGCTTTGAGCGCAGCAGGGATTTTATAGATGCTGTTGGCGTCACGAAGCGAAATAACGGCTTTCTCATTCACGTTAGTAAATAGGGCTATTTTGGCTTTTTCGTTATTCGGAAGAGGGACTTCTGAACGACACACTAAAATGTCGGGTTGAATACCTACCGAACGCAATTCTTTTACCGAGTGCTGGGTGGGTTTAGTTTTGGTTTCACCAGAAGCCGCAAGATAAGGCACTAGGGTAAGGTGCATGAACATAGCATGATCACGGCCAACCTCAGTACCTAATTGACGAATAGCTTCGATAAAAGGTTGTGACTCAATATCACCTACCGTGCCGCCTACTTCTACAATAGCAACGTCGTTGCCTTCAGCACCGGCGATCACACGGCGCTTAATTTCGTTGGTAATATGCGGAATAACCTGAATGGTCGCACCTAGATAATCGCCTCTGCGCTCGCGTTTTAACACCTCTTCATACACTCGACCCGTGGTAAAGTTATTGCGCTTGCTCATGCGAGTACGAATAAAGCGTTCATAGTGACCTAGGTCGAGATCGGTTTCAGCGCCATCATCGGTAACAAATACCTCGCCGTGTTGAATGGGGCTCATAGTGCCAGGGTCGACATTGATGTAAGGGTCGAGTTTGAGCATAGTGACCTTCAGGCCTCTTGCTTCTAGTATTGCTGCTAATGATGCGGCTGCGATGCCTTTTCCTAATGATGAAACAACACCACCGGTGACGAAAATATAATTTGTCATGTAAAACCTAAGGTACGTAATTGAACAAAACCAAAAGCAAATAGACAGCCACGCTTTACTCCAAGGTGCCAATGCAGGTTGTGCGGCTCATGGCGACCCTTATGGGGCGAGTAGACTCTTTGATTAATGGTTGTAATTTGGGTTTACAAACACCTTTGCCCCTTTTTGAATAAAAGGCTAGCTGTGTTTCGATGGGCGAATAGTATACTAAGAAATAGGCCTTTTAGTAAATGAAAATTATGTGACAAAGGCCAGTTTTCGTTATTTGTTTAGCTCTTTACGCCATTGATACATCAGCGCTAGAGCTTCTCGTGGCGACAAGTCGTCGATATCAATAGTACGAAGCTTGTGTTCCAGCCAATGTTCGGCGTCATCAAAGCTCATACTCAGTTGTGGAGCAGGCTTGGTTTTCGCAGCTTGTTGAACTTGTTCAGCGGTTAAATCTGCCGTTGCTACGCCTTGTTGTTGCACCTGATCCAGCATTTCGAGTTCCTGCAATTTCTTTTTTGCCGCGTAAATAACTGGCTTAGGTAAGCCTGCTAACTTGGCAACTTGCAAGCCATAACTCTTACTCGCAGCACCTTGTTGAATTTGGTGCATAAAACGAATGTCATCATTGTGCTCTACAGCGCTTAAGTGCACATTGTTGATAGTGGGTATTAACTCCGGTAAGGCGGTTAGCTCAAAATAGTGGGTCGCAAAAAGAGTGAAGGCTTGTAAACGCTCTGATAGCCATTGTGCGCATGACCAAGCTAAACTTAAACCATCATAAGTGCTGGTTCCGCGACCGATTTCATCCATCAGCACTAAACTATTTTGTGTTGCATTGTTTAAGATGTTGGCGGTTTCGGTCATTTCAACCATGAAGGTAGACCGGCCAGAAGCGAGATCATCTGCCGCACCAATACGGGTAAATATGCGGTCGATTGGGCCAATTAAGCTTTCTTGTGCTGGCACAAAACACCCAGTGTAAGCAAGTAAAACGATGAGGGCTGTTTGACGCATATAGGTTGACTTACCGCCCATGTTAGGGCCGGTAATCATGAGCATACGCTTACTGTCGTCCATGAACAGCGGGTTAGAAATAAAGGGCGAATTCATGACTTCTTCAACCACTAAATGACGGCCCTGAGCGTAGGAAATCGTATTTTCATCTACTAGAGCGGGGCGCGACAGGTTTAGCGAATCGGCTCGTTCTGCAAAATTAGTTAGCACATCTAGGGTCGACAAGGCCACCGCACTTTGCATCATGTCGGCAAGCTGTGGCGCTAGGATGTCGAAAAGTTCTTCGTATAGTGATTTTTCTAACGCAAGTGCACGGCTTTGACTTGTGAGTACTTTATCTTCATGTGCTTTTAATTCAGGAATAATGTAGCGTTCGTTGTTTTTTAGGGTTTGTCTGCGCACATAATCAGGCGGTACTTTGTCGCTATTTGCACGGCTTACTTCTATGAAAAAGCCATGCACTCTATTGTAATTGACTTTAAGGGTAGGGATGCCAGTTCTGTTTCGTTCTCGTTCTTCCAATTCCTCGAGGAAGTCTGTTGCCCCTTTCGAGAGCGCTCTAAGTTCGTCTAGCTCAGCAGAATAACCGTCGGCAATTACGCCGCCATCACGCAATACTACCGGAGGATTATCGGTAATGGCCTTGTTTAGGAGACTTGCAGCCTCAGGATATTGGCCAATTTCTTCAATAAAGTGTCGGAATGACCGATGTTCGCTGTTAGCGAGTGCATCAGCAAGCCATTGCTGTAAATTAGGGAGCACATTTAATGCATCTTTAAGGCGTGAAAAATCTCTTGGGCGAGCACTACGCAATGCCATTCGAGCAAGAATGCGTTCGATGTCACCGATGCTTTTTAGTAGTTCATGCAGTACACTGTAATCATGCATTTGAATGTCGGCAACGCTGTTCTGTCGAAAGCTAAGCACTTGTTTGTTAGTGATAGGGCGATGCAACCAGCGTTGCAACAAACGGCTACCCATCGCAGTGGCAGTGTGATTAAGCACAGAAAAAAGTGTGTTATCAACGCCTCCACTCAGATTTCGCGTGAGTTCTAAATTCTGTTGTGTAGCCGCATCCATCAAGACCGCTTCATCAGCCTTGTTCTCACTAATCTTTCTAATGTGTGGTAAAGCGGTGCGTTGGGTGTCTTGAATGTATTGCAGTATGCAACCGGCTGCACCAATAGCGCAAAGCTGAGTGTTTATGCCAAAACCATCTAAAGAGCTTGTGCCAAACTGTGCATTGAGTTTTTTGTCGGCGGTTTCCCTATCAAATTCCCATTGAGGTCTGCGCCGTAAACCTTTATGGTTTTCAATTAAATGAAAAAATGTACATTGTTCTGGATATAAGAGCTCCGCAGGTTGAAGTCTTTGTAGCTCGGCTTGCAATGCCTCGTCGCCCACCACATCTATTACTTGAAAGCGTCCGCTGGCTAAGTCGACGTAGGCTAGGCCATAAGTTACCTGATTCTGTTGCTTTTGTTGAGTAACGGCCAATAATATGGAATCACGATTTTCTTCAAGCAGTGCTTCGTCAGTAACGGTACCAGGTGTAACGATACGCTGAACTTTGCGCTCTACGGGGCCCTTGCTGGTGGCAGGATCGCCGACTTGCTCGCAAACAGCGACTGATTCACCCATTTTTACAAGTTTTGCTAAGTAGTTTTCGGCAGCATGATAGGGCACACCGGCCATTGGGATCGGTTCACCACCCGACTTACCGCGAGCGGTTAAGGATATGTTTAACAAATTCGAGGCTTTCTTGGCATCATCAAAAAACAATTCGTAAAAGTCACCCATTCTATAAAATAAAAGAATATCCGGATGTTCGGCTTTTATTTTTAAGTATTGCGTCATCATAGGCGTATTCGCAGGCCCAGCCTTGGCTTTGCTTTTCGACAACGAATTTGAGGCTTCAGTAGATACTTGATTGTTTTTTGATGTTTGCATACAGCCCGCGAATGTTTTTATTGTAGCGACAGGTTCATGTCATTATTATGTGGCGCTATTGTAATGAAAACCAGTCGGATATAAACAGAACTTTGCAAAACTTCAAAACAAAAAATATAAAGAGTTTGGCGATCGAGCTTGGCAACGAGCTTGCAGAGCAAAATAAAAAGGTGGCCACTGTTGAGTCATGCACTGGTGGTGGCATTGCCTTTGCTATTACTGAGGTTGCTGGTTCGTCGGCTTGGTTTGAAAAATCCTGGGTGACGTATTCTAATCAAGCTAAACATGAAGAGGTAGGTGTATTGAACGACACCTTGAGCGAGTTTGGTGCGGTGTCGGCTCAGACTGTTGAAGAGATGGCTGCTGGCGGCTTACACGCAAGCGGTGCAGATTTATGTGTTGCGGTAAGCGGCATAGCTGGTCCTGACGGTGGCAGCCCCGAGAAACCTGTTGGCCTCGTATGGTTTGCCATTGCGTCGGCAACATCAAACATAACGGGAAAAGCAACTATAAGAAACTTCTCTCGCTGCTTCAACGGCGATAGAGCCGAAGTGCGTGAACAGGCGATTAGCCTTTCTTTAAAAGAACTGATCGACAGCACAGTTTCCGCGTAATTCTATACAGTATATGCTGTGCTTTATGATTTTTTAGAGTGAAATACTGTGTAAAAAGCACTGCAATAGCCCAAACATTGACTCACCAAAAATAAAAAATCTAGAAATTTCATTAAGATACAAAATTTATAAAATACAGTGTTGCAACTGTATGGTTATACAGTATACTTGCGATATAAATGATTAGGTGTGTGAAACTTCAGCTTGGCAAATGAATGCAAGCAGCGACTAATTAAAATAAATAGAAACTAAGCGTACATTCATAGGAGTACAAGCCATGTTAAAGAAATCCGCGCCAAAAGCAGAAAAGAATTCTCCAGCTAGAAGAACAGGTAAAGAGGACAAAAACATGAACGAGAATAAAAGTCGCGCACTAGATGCGGCACTCGGCCAGATTGAGAAGCAATTTGGTAAAGGTGCAATCATGCGCTTAGGCGACAACCAAGCTATGGACATTGAAGCCATTTCTACGGGCTCTCTAAGTATCGATATTGCTTTGGGAATAGGCGGTTTACCCTGTGGACGAGTTGTTGAAATTTATGGTCCTGAATCTTCTGGTAAAACAACCCTTACCTTGCAAGTTATCGCGGAAGCGCAAAAGAAAGGAAAAACCTGCGCCTTCGTTGATGCTGAGCATGCCCTTGATCCAGTATATGCAGAAAAGCTTGGTGTAAACATCGACGACCTACTTGTGTCACAACCTGATACGGGTGAACAAGCACTTGAAATTTGCGACATGCTTGTACGTTCAAATGCAGTTGATGTTGTGATTGTTGACTCAGTAGCGGCACTTACACCAAAAGCGGAAATTGAAGGCGACATGGGCGACTCTCATGTTGGTTTGCAAGCTCGTTTAATGTCTCAGGCCTTGCGTAAGTTAACTGCAAATATAAAACGTTCAAACACACTATGTATTTTCATTAACCAAATTCGTATGAAAATTGGTGTGATGTTCGGCAATCCTGAAACCACAACAGGCGGTAATGCGCTGAAATTCTATTCATCTGTACGTTTGGATATTCGTCGTATCGGCGCAATCAAAGACGGTGATGAAGTGGTTGGTAACGAAACTCGCGTGAAAGTCGTGAAGAACAAAGTTGCCCCTCCTTTCAAGCAGGCTGAATTCCAAATTATGTATGGTGCTGGTATTTCTAAAGAAGCTGAACTTATCGACCTAGGTGTTAAGTTAAAGTATGTAGAGAAAGCTGGTGCATGGTATAGCTACAATGGCGAACGAATCGGTCAAGGTAAAGCCAATGTCGTTAAATATTTGAAAGAGCATGTTGAAATGGCGAATGAAATTGAAGCTCGCATCAGAGCTGAATTGCTTCTTCCAAAAACGAAAAAAGAAGAGGCCGACGCGGCCGCGGCTGCAGCAGAAGAGCTTACTTCGGCTGAATAACAACTTTAGCGTTGCGTAAGAGCAGCCGACGCTCTTACAATCCCCTTGAATGACTGACTTGTTCAGCCATTTTTTTTATTAAGTTGAGAATTTTTTAGAAGCGAAAAATTAAGAAAGCACCTATATAATATGTGTGCTTTTCGGCATCCTGCCTACTCTCAAACGACAGCCTTGTCGTTCTGCGGTCTCAAGTGCATGCACATACGTCCTAGACTTTCAGCCTCTGACTCTATGTCGCCGCTATGATGCTTGTCATGTGATTATCGAATTTTAGCGAAGGAAAGTTGAGCTCTTTATAAGCAGGAGCGCTCGCCCTTCCTTTAAGCAAAGAGATTTGCCCAAGCCCGTTTGAACTGGCAATCCCAGAGCCTGTTTTTACGAGGCCGGCTACGTCTTTTTGTGTTATTTGAGCGAGTGCTTTATTTTTTACCAAATCAAATATAAATAGCGAGTTTCCGCGAGGGCAAGTTACATAAGCTTGGTTTTGATGACATACCACACTTGCAGTATATTGTTGCATTTGTTGCCACTGCGTATTCGAGGCTTGCATCGGCATGAGCTCTTTATCATGCATGTGATGCGAAAATACTAGTGCTTGTATTTTACCTCTTTTCCCTTGGTATTGTGCCCCAACTACAACTCTTCCTTGCGGGTTCACATCGAGATGACGAAGACTCAACTGTGGGTCTTTGGGTAATACTTGATGCTCTAATGCACCCGTTTGACTATTAATATAACTTAGGTTTGACTGCATCGAGTCTAAGTTAAGCTTTATACGCGGGTAGTCCGGGTGCGTTTCTATGCCACCGTTTGCAAGTGCCAAGGTGTTATTATCGGGCATAAATACTAACTCATGCGGGCCGATACCATGAGAGTCGAAACGCCCTTCAACTTCAAAGGTGCTAGTATTACGCACAACAATTAGGCCTTGTTTGAAGTCATAGCGATTTTCAGTGGTGAACAAATAGTCGCCGTTTTTCGATAGCACTCCGTGGCCATAGAAATGGGTATCGGCTTGGCTACTAAAGCGTTTTACAATCTGCCCAGAAGCTAGGTCAATCTCCATTGCAAAGCGGTCTGGTCGCCTTGCAAATACAAGCACGTGCCCAGGCTTATGAGGCATTTCTAAAACATCATGTGCGCGCTGCGGTAAGGCTACCTTTGAAATGATGTTCCCCAATACATCGACCGCAGCAACAGAATAGCTTCCGTCTATCTCTTTCACTACGCTAGCAAACCAACGCGCTTGCTTTAGTACATCACACCCAACAATAAGGCTACTAGTGCCCAGAATGCTGGCCGCAGCGACGCCATTCATGGAAAGCTTAAGAAACAGTCGTCTATTCATATTAAAACTCGTACTTTATTCCAACAATAAGCTGTTGAGGTTTGCCGGGGCGAGCACCAAAGGGTCTACGCGAGACTATCTGGGTTTCATCGCTTAGGTTGTCTATTTTTATGTAAATTCGGGTTGCGGCTTGAATTTGGTACCAGCCTGATACGTCAATCTGAAGTAAGCTCTCAGTGCTAAGGCCGCTGAGATCCGTTCCACTGCCAGCCGCTTCAAGCATTTCACTGCTGTGCTTGATATTCATGGCTACCTGCCAATGTTGAGCTTGAAGACCTACTTGTATGTTTAGCTGGTTCTCAGGTAGGTAGGGCAGCTCATCGCCAGCCGAGATATTCCCCCATTGAGAAAATTCAGAGCGAAAGTCATTTTGGAATTCAGACTCGGTAAAAGTATAAGCAAGGCTAAGCGGTACAGAGAGCGTCTTCGATAAATCAAGGTCTGCATTAGCGCTGAACTCTACACCCTGAATGATTACTTCGCCGCCATTGAATTCTTGATTTAAATCGCTAGTACAACCACTTGAAAATGTGCAGGTGCCTTTCAAATTACTGTAGTCGAAGTAAAATGCAATAGCTTCTGCGTTCCAGTTGTTTCCACTTGCTCGGGCACCTAATTCATAATTCCAACTTTCTTCTGGGTCGATATCATCGTTTTGACCGGGACTGTTTGGCACGAAACCTTTGTTTACGCCTGCAAGTAATCCAAAAGTATCATTTATTTGATAGAAGGCCCCTATACCCGGTAATACGACAGTATCGCTGTTGTTGGCTGTCGTTGTTAAGGTGCTTTCGCTGAGAAAGTCATTGGCTTGCCCTTCAATATGCTCTGCTCGCAATCCGGCATTGAGGGTTAACATATCGGCTTGAAGCTTAGCGTCGATATAGGAAGCAATAGCCGTTGTTTTATCTTTGTTGCTTAGCAATACAACTTCTGGTCTGCCTGAGAACACCAATTCAGCATTAACCATATTGAAGTATCTTGCTCGATGTAATCGTTCAACCTGATCTTGATGAATGCGAAACCCGGCTTCCAAGCTGACATCGAAGTTGTTCACTTGAAGGTCGTAAAACAACTTCGACTGAATACCTTGAGAAAAGAAGGTCCGATCATTTAATGTAAATTCGAGTGCTTCGTCGTTAGTTAAGCTATCGCGCTCGCCATTAAGTACTTGGAAGAATAATGCGTTCAAGCCTGTATCAGGTGAGCGCAACACGGTCTCGATGCTTCGATTCCCCGCGAATCCGTTAAGCCTGTCCCAATCACGGTTGAAATCTCGACGGTAGGCTTGAGTGAATAGAGTCAAATTTGGACTCAGCTCAGCGTAATGAGATAACTGTATTTGAAAATGTTCCCAATCGAACTTGTCATTCGCACTTGCTGGGTAACGCAAGTAGGGGTTTTGCTTGAAATCGGCATCGCTCAAACCCAGATAGGTTTCATTTGATACTTCATCTGCATAGCCGACTTTTAACTCGTAATATTGATTGTAACGACTATTTTTAGGGCTGTAGCTAAGTTTGCCCAATAGCTCATTTTTTGCAAAGCCAGTGGAGTCACCCGACGCTAGAGTTTTAAACCCGTCGGTATGAAGGTTTATGCCTTCAACTAAATAACCAATGTCATCGCCAAGGTGCTCTAAGGTATCGGAATAGTAAGCATGTAGCTTACGATAGTCTTGTTGGCCTGCGGAGAAATCTATCTGACCTTTACTGGGCGATTGTGACTCGTTGATTGGGCGCGATACCATATTGATCGCCCCGCCAACCGTGTTTGGACCATACTTGATTGCTGCAGGCCCCTTGAAAACCTCGACGGCGGTCATTCTGCTTACTAATGGGAAAAAATATGCAGCCGGAGCAGAATAGGGTGCAGGCGACAACAACACGCCATCTTCCATTAAGGCAATTTTGCTACTTCTCTCGCTAGTGGCTCCACGTAAACCAATATTTGGTCTTAAGCCATAACCATCTTCTTCACGGATGTAAACGCCAGGCACACTCTGTAGCACTCGATGAATATCGTCGAACTCGTAAAGCTCAAGTTGCTCTTCCGTTAGCACAGCGCCAGAGCCTGTTGCGGTTTTAAGGTCGTTTTTACTACCAAAAATTTGGATGACTTCTATCTTATCATTGGTTTTCTCTTCCGCTAATACGCCCTTGCTGATACTTAATGTAGCAAGCACCGAAGCGGCTATGGTGCACATGTACTTTGTATTTGAACTAGCTATAGCCATTCTGTTAATCACCATCATTTGAGTTAAAGCCAATGTTGATATCGAGTGCCTGTACGAAACTCGTCGACAAAATATCGCGCGTTATTCTTATTTCTTCGACAAGGGCATTTAACTCTGCGCGACCAGCTTCGTTGCTGAGCATGGCATCCAAAGAGTCATAGTTGTTAGTGATCGTTGCCAGGCGATTAAGCTGTGCGTTTAAGGCGTTAAGCATTTGTTCGTTTATTGTGCCTTGATCAAGACTGTCGGCTAAAATACTATCGAAACCCGTAGATTCACCATTTTGGTAGAGTGCCAGAAAACTCTCCATATTCGCCTGAATACTGGCCAGTGACTGTGCGCTTTTTGGGAATTCAGAAATTGTAATATTGCCAGGCGTTACACTCCCTAGTGGAAAGAGTACTTTCTCATCTTTTACAATCTCCAAAGATTCAAGCCAGTTTGTAGCGAGTTCTTCTACAGCATCAGTAACCGAAGTAAATTCGCCACTGCCTGAAATAAGCGCTTGGCGATAGTTGCCACCGTTACTCGACCAGCTAGAGGCGATGGTGGCGCTGATATTAAATAAGTTTTGTGATATTGCGACAAACACTTCACAGCGTTTTGCACGGTCGCTACTGCTATGCAGGTTATTGATACTGTTGTCTGGATACAGCAAGTATTCAAGTGCAGGAAGTCCCTGACCGCCTACATTTCTACCTGAAACGAGCTCTGCGGTGACGGTGTCTGCCTCTATTAGAAGCCCCTCGACACCCCGCGCAACTGCACCGTTTGTATCAGGCCAAAATTGAATCCTAAACAGTCTATTTTCATCTACCACGGGGCCAATTTTAACCCATTGAATGGCCTGCCAGGCCAAGTTGCTAGCTTTCCATTGCTGTTGCAGTGCAGCGAGGTCTTCGATACTAGGTGAAGCCATCGCACAGAAGCTTGTGCCTTGTGTAAGCAAAGCGTCAGTTTGATTTGCCAAATTTTGATAGCCAGGCAAAATAATATTGTCTGCCAGGCCCGTAAGGTAGCTTGTGAATTCTGCTGGTAAATCAACGGCAGGCGATGTGATAGGGGGTTCAACGGGCGCTGGCGGGTCGAGTACAGGATCGTCAACACTGCCGCCTCCACCCCCACAAGCGCTCAAACATGATGCTATGAGCGCCACAACAAAGCTACCTTGTAGTCTTCGTGCCGTGTTTATTTGGGAAATTAATTTCATCGTTTATGCTCCTAAATCGCATTTAAAAAGGTAAGCAAGTCTGCCCTCGATGCGGCATCGAGTTGCTTAAAAAATTCTTTACTGGCTTGTGCTTCGCCACCATGCCAAAGAATGGCTTCTTCTATTGTTTGTGCTCTGCCGTCGTGCAGATACACGGCGTCAGATTGATAAGCTTTTCTCAAGCCAATTCCCCACAGAGGTGGTGTTTTCCATTCTTGGCCCGTTGCCGAGTATTCAACCACGTTGTCAGCTAATGCTGGTCCCATATCGTGTAAGGCTAAATCGGTATATGGCCATATTTTTTGCTTGGCGAGTGCCTCAATCGGATAGTCTTCTGAGGTGGTATAGCTTGGTGTATGACAACTATGGCACTTCGCTTGGTAAAAAAGCTTGCGCCCAGATATTGCCGACGGACTTGAAAGGTCTCTGGCAGGGGGAACCGCCATAAACAGATTGACCTTGAGTACGAGATTAAGCAGTTTGTCGGGGATTTCAACGGGCTTTCGACTAGCCTTAGTGGCTTTTGGCAAACCTAATAAAGCGGCTATTTGGCAGTCTTTTTCGTTTGTGCTGCAGGTTTCGTCAGGAAAATAATTATTTGTAATGCCTATGTCGTCAACGAAAGCCGCTGCCACTTGTTGCATCAGAGTTGGATGTTTAGCTTTCCAACCAAATCTTCCTATTCTTAGTTCGTCACTTTGTTGATTCGAAGCTTGGTGCCTAATAAGAGGTACTTGATTGTATTTACCGCTAATCCCATCTCCGTCTATATCGTTGGGGTCGGCTTGAGCGATAAGGTCGTCTTCTGATATTGCATCAAGTAAACCTGAACCGAAAATGGGCGGGGCAAAACGCGGTGACAAGTCGGTGCCTTCACTCAAGCTGCCAAAAGCCAAATCATGTAAGCGGTAGTTTGGTTGACGAAGTTCGTATTCACTGCCGTCTGCGTAGGTGCCTTTTAGCGTTGTGTAGCGGAGGTCAAGTTTTGCTTCGCCAACTAAAGGCTTGCTCATTGAGGGATGCTGAATTTGGATTGCTCTGGGCTGAATTTGACCACCGTAGCGCGCAAAAGTTGACGACGATTCAAAAGCCTTCGTCATCATCATGGCCCTTTTACTCTCATCCTCGGCAAGTTGGTTTGGCTGTTCAGACGCCTCCCAAACCTGTCCAAGCCTTAAGACTAGACTCGACGGTTTTGATATACCTTCAAGCGTGGCTGGCCCTCTGGCACCGCCGGAATGACAGCTAATACATGAGCGAGTATTAAATAGTGGCCCCAAACCGTCTCTATCGGCGGTAGAACTGGGCGCTATTACCCATGGGTCGCGAAATAATGAAAAACCTGTCCAGAAATCTAAGCGCTGCATTGCACTGAGTTTTTTAGATACTTCCACGTAGCTATGATCGGATAGTCTATTTGCCGTTAGATCGCCACCGGGCAATAGCGCATCAGTACTTTGCTCTGGAGCTGAATCGACTTGCTGCCCCTCGGAACAGGCCATGAGAATAAACAATGCGCAAGCAAACAAACAAGCACCCTTATTGGCTCTGTAAAAAGCTACTCTGCGGCTGCTATCTGCTATTAGATTCCGTTCAACTGACACTTGATTTCCCTACAATGAAGCTAAAAAGCTGAGTAATTGTTGTCGCTGTTGTTCGTCCATTTGCATGAAGGCTTGCTTCGACGCCATTGCTTCGCCGCCATGCCAAAGTACAGCTTCTTCAATAGTTCTGGCGCGCCCATCATGCAGAAAGCTAGCTCGTGCATTCACAGTTTGTACAAGCCCTAAGCCCCAAAGTGGTGGTGTTTTCCACTCACTGCCGCTAGCGTCACCTTGTATTAAACCATCAGCCAGCCCGTCGCAGCGTTGAACATAAAAACAAGCTTGCCCACTAGAGCATGAGCTACCATCTGCCAACTCGCGAGTGACAGAACAGCTTCCGCCCATGTCGTGCAGGAGTAGATCGGTATAAGGAAATATGACTTGATTGCTCAACATTTCAATAGGGCTCGCATTTTCTTCTAAGCCGGTAAGAGTGAGTTCACCAAGCACACTTCCAGCCGCTTCTTCAGTTATATGACGGGGCGTATGACAAGCAACACAGCCGTTATTGAAGAAGTGTTCACGGCCCAATACTATGTCAGTTTCCCAAATGGCATTCGTGCTATCAAAA
The DNA here is from genome assembly GCF_015595035.1 of Marinibium conchae. Classification (GTDB taxonomy): domain Bacteria; phylum Pseudomonadota; class Gammaproteobacteria; order Enterobacterales; family Alteromonadaceae; genus Glaciecola. Next base: position 521,839 of record NZ_JADNRN010000001.1, read on the forward strand.
CCGCGCCTGGCGGGTACTCCTAGCACTCGGTTATAAAATTCCACCAAGGCAAGTGAGTTATCTGATATGTCATGTTCTGGTTTTACCTTGCCTTCTCTTTCAACGGCGACTTCACAAGCCACTTGATTGCTAGTACACACTTCATCTGGAAATATTGAGCTAGTGACGCCTGTATCGCCTCTGTAAGCTGCAGCAGCTTGTTGCAATACATTCGGTGTTTGCGCTTTGTAAGTAAATCGGCCGATAACGGTTTCAGGTGCTTGATTGACGTTACTTACATCTAGTACAAACGATGCCCTGCCGCTTATACCGTCATTGTTGCTATCATTTTCATCAGCTAGCGCGAGTATATTCTCTTGAGGAATTGCCGCTAATAAACCCGCGCCAAATACTTGTGGAGACACTCTTACTGAAAAGCGAATATCCTCAGTAAATGGCCCAAAGCTGGTATCTCTGATTTTGTAAATCGGCTTTCGAAGCTCGTAACTTGTGCCATCAGGGTAGGTGCCCGAGATTAATTCGTAGTGAATTTCGGTAAAGGCTTCCCCTTTAAGTTGGTCTCCGTTTATCGAGGCATTATAAACTGGCCAGCCTGACTCAAAGTCACTGCTATCAAAGCTTTGAATTGCAAATGTTTGTATTTGACTTCCGTACACAGGGTCGGGGTTTCCGAGGGAGTCGCCAATTTTTACCAGTGCACTCGTTAGTGGGGAACTTGTATCGAGCGGCAGCACACCGCGGCCGTCGTTTAAATGACAACCTTGGCAATTATTTGTATTCAATAGTGGGCCGGCGTTGTCGTGTGGCGTTCGAAAGATATGGTCGCCGGAAGTAAAAAAACCATCGAGTTGAAAATCATCTTTTATAGGATCTGGACGAGTGCTAAATGCGTCTTCGTTCGTGACAAACAAGGTTGCATCTCCGCCTGATAAATACTCAGCGTTATCTGGCACTGATGCCGAGAGTGGCTCAAGCCCACTATGGTCCAATACTGGCGTAGATATTGGAGGAGAAACCGGTGGAGTCTCAGGTGGTGTTGTCTCTTGGTCAGTAGAGCCTCCACCACCACAGGCGCTAAGCACGAACACTGTAATAAAAAAGATAGCCTTGTGAATATATTTCATTTATTTGCCCAATTTATAAAAATGCCGAAAGGGGCAATGAATGCCCCTTCGGTTTTAGCGTAAGATAGTTGGTCTATGAGCTAGCGTATTAGCCACCAATATCCTCTTCAGTATCTTGTCGTAGGTCATTGGTTGTGATGCCTAGTGCACTGATTGCTTGCTCGATATCGTCAGTTTGCTGAACAAGCGCTGCAATTACCGCGGTGATATTTTCTTGCTCAACACCTTCTTGAATAAGTTGGTCAAAAGGCGTACCGGTTTTTGCTTTTGTATCAATTACCGCTGCCTTGGCCATGGTCTCTTCAAGTGATGCGCGAAGCTGGTTGGCTAACTCGAAATGACCCTCAACGACCATTAAGTCGTACGGTGAAGCACCTTCGATAAGCTCACCATCAATGCGTGTATACGACCCTAGGAAACTGTTCTGCACACCTTTTGCGTTGAGAAATATGTCGCGATGGGTATTGTCGCTAAAGCAAGAATGTTCATCTTCTTGAGAGTCTGTGGCTAGCGCTATTTTTATACGCTCACCACCGAGTTCACCAAAGCTCAAGCGGCCCATTCCTTCGAATATTTTAGCAAGTGAAACATCGCCGCCAGCGATGTAAGCGTTATAGTGAACACCAGCACCTGGCTCCCAAGCTTCAACCACGGCGGTGAGGTCGTCGATTAGAATGTCGGTAGCAGCTAGCAGATAATCGCCGCGGCGTGCACAAATATCTTCAACGACTGCAACTTCGCCGGAAGTGCAGGCATTAGGATTGCCGTTTTCAGTTGTGTAGAAATCACTTACCGGACGCTGACCACCTGATGAGTCTCTTTGGCCTGCGCCACTCAAGTCTTCATTGAGATCTTGGCCCCACAGTAAAAACTCAATAGCGTGATAGCCTGTGGTAACGTTGCGCTCGTCTTCACCGAATTCAAAAAGCGAACTGATTGTTTCTTTATCAATAACGGGGTAGTCGGTGATATTGGCGATGGCATTACCACTTAAAGCATTTTCGGCACTTTCTGGGCCTGAGTTTCCATCAACTACTGGCGCAACGTAATCAATAATAGCTTCACCTAAAGGCCAAGCATTGATGCTACCTTCTGGACCATCACCATCATCACCCATTGTGCCGTCTTCTTTTAATGCATCAATAGGGCCTACGCGGAAGCGATATACTTCAGTTTGACCATAGGGTTCGCGTGAAGCAAGCCATGCCTGCTTGGCTAGCGTAAAGTTTGCTTCTGTCGGAGAAGCTATAAATGTTTCCAAACTGTTTCTGAGTGCGACCACACTGATAAGAGAATCAGCATAGGCGGCATAAGCAATGTTTGCATTAGTGGCAACCACGTCATCTCTGCTGACGAAGGTGCTAACACCATTTTGACCAGGTGCGCCATCAGCACCAGTGACACCGTCAACGCCATTGAGGCCATCGTCGCCGTCGTCGACGCATGCACCGAGGGTGAAAGTAAGTGCTATTGCGATAGCTAAACTACGTTTTTTCATTGTTAACCTTCCTTTAGATAACAAAATGGTACTCTTAATGAATACCTAAATGATAATGATTATCATTGTTGATCCGTTTGGGCGTGATTGCAATGGTTTTTTCGAATAAAATGTAAGGTTTTCTCTGATTATTTTTGTGTGATAGAGGGTTTTTGCACTGAAAATCGCCTTCGTGGCGGCGCCAAAGGGAAGAGAAAGAAAAAAAGATAAAGGAAAGAAAGATAGAGGAAAAATGAGCGGGGTGCTTTATGCTATTCTTTAAAATCTATGTGTTCGTGAACATTACTCCATGATTCGGGGAATTTGCCTTGTAGCATGTAGGAAAACGAAATGAGTTCGGCAATAACATGGTAGAGGCTTTCCGGGATCTCTTGCCCCAAGTCCATTCTCGATAACAAATCGCTGAGGTAAGGGTCTTCGTGAATCAACACGCCATGCTCTTTTGCCAAGGCTATAATATCGTCGGCCATGTCACCAAAGCCTTTGGCTATTATCGTTGGTGCTTCTGTATCGTGGCTGTTGTACTTCAGGCCGACCGCTTTTTTCATTTCACTCATACTTTTGTCTCAAATAAATGATAATGCTCAGGCTTTAGTTGTGTAGGAACTTTGCCAATGGCGCAGGAGCGTTCGATTAAATCAATGCCCAACTGTGCTAGTCGCTTTTGCAGATAGGGAAGCATATTCAGTGCTTTGTTCTTTAGCGTTTCGGTTGATGTGTAAAGTTGTAATTTAATTTGGTTTTCAGTTAACTGCGTCTTGGCCAATATTTTACCGTGTTCGCCCACATCAAGTTTCATTGTTAAATACCATGACGAAACACTCTCTTCGTTGGCAGTATTTTTCTTTTCTTGGCTTTCGCGCTTAATGAGCAGCTCGAGGTCGTCGGCGTCTTTATTCAACAGATTCGGTAGCGAGTAATAGAGTTGGTCTTGCCCTTGTAACGACGATTCTGCACTTGTTATTTTACTGTGTTGATGATTCGCTAATAGCTTGGCAACCTCTGCTGATAAATTATGTTTGGCATCGAATTGTCGAAAGTCCTGCATCATCCTCGCACTCTGCACGTTAGATATTGTTGGTATGATATTTTTCACGATGTCGGGGATCTGATCTTGCAGTTTGCTGGCCTGCTTATTTGATTGGCGTTGCAGTTTGGACGCCAAACTTACCTGTAGAAGAGTCACTAAGCCCGATAAAAATCCACCTTGGCTAATACTCGCAAGGGCCGAAATTGGCGGCGGGTTAAGTGGTGAAGCGAGCAGAGTTTGAATAGTCCTACTATCCAAATTAGGCACATTTGAGTCAGTTTTTGGCAATTGTTCTTTAATGCTTTTTAAAAGCTGTTGGGTCTCTGGACTTAGCTGGTCGAGCTCAGCACTGTTAGTTAATACCGCGTTAAGCTGAGAATTGATACTGGCGATACTTTGAGACTGAGACCCCGACAACACCAAGCTTTGCTTATTTAACTCTTGGAGTGAGTTTTTCAAAACTCCGAAATCAAGCGCTTTCGCAATCGCTTTGATGTCAACTGAACTTAGTGGTTTATTTTGACTAGGGTTTGCGTTCGGTGTTGATAATGCTTCTTTAGTTTTCACATCCGCATTAGCATCAACACTACCTTGTAGATGAGCGATTTGCTTTATGATTTGCTCGATTACTGGGTTGAGTACCTTGGCGCTAGGGTCTGCGCTGCTAGGATTAATCTGCCCCTTTTGTATGAGTGTTTGCACAAGCTTCTGCAATAGCTTATTCGATTCAAATTGCGGCACTGACTGCGTGTTAGAGGCTTTTGGAATATCGTCTGGCACACTTGTGGGGTTGGCTCTTGCCATGCTAGCTGCCGCGAAATTATTCACCCGTTGATTAAATAGCGCGTTTTTGGCGATTAAATCTGCTTTCGTAGGGATCACAATATTGCGAGCATTTACAGGTGCACGTTCAAGGGGGCTGTCTGATGATTGCGCAACACCCGAAAGTGCAGCGCTACTAGACGACTTTAGTAGCAATGACTGTGCCTGGGCAGCGCTGAGCTCGAATCGTTGTGGTCGTAAATTACCTAGCACTGAAATGCTTAGCGAGCCTTTTGTTTTGCCGGCTTCAATCGACAAAAATAGACTTTTGCTACCCGCACTTTCGCCGCGCGCTGCAACAGCGTTGTCTTTGCCATTATTGATTGAATTCGCCAGCTCACTGACTGCTTGTTTGCTCAGGTTCTGAAAACTCTCCTGCAGGCTCTTTGGTAGTAGCGCAAGTAGATTTTGGTTTAACGGTATGAGTAATTTGTTCGGTGAGGCTATACTTTGGTTGGCTCCTGTTGGAGCTGCTTGCACCGCTCCAGCTTTAGTTGCAATCGCCTCGAGTAAGGAGGTGTTTAACAGGGCAGTGGGAAGCACACCTTTGTTTAACTGCCCCTGACTTGCCGTTAATACAGTTGTTGAATTAGTGGACAGGTTGTTTATTGATAATATTTTGGGGCTTTTACCACTTAAGTCTGCGTTAATCTGCACTTGGTCGCCAAGCTTGAAGGCACTGGCTTGCGCAGTGCTGAGTGTGATCTGTGCTTGTTGAGCCCCTAAATTTGAACCCGCTACTTGGAATTTGATACTCAGTTGAGTTAAGCCCGATGCATTACTAATACCTACGATTGAACCTTGTAGCGCTGCCGTGCTTGTGCCAGAAATTGTAATGTTTCCAAGCGACGCAGCTTTCGTCAGTAAGCTATTGATTTGGTTGTCGTTGATATTAACGTTATTAGAGAGTAGCGCTGAGGGAAGTTTGTTTGCAATTGCGGCTTGCGTGGCTTGATTACTTGCTTGGCTTGTTGTGCTCGAACTTCCGGTATTTGCGGCGATCAATAAATAAGTATTGGGTTTATTCGCCAATTGCAGCAAGTCAAACGCTTGACCGCTTGTTACTGCTAGCTTAGTAGCCCCGGATGTTTTATCAGAAAATATTGAGGCAGATACTTGAATGGCTTGTTTATTTTGTGGGTTGGTGAGTGTGACTACCGTTGGTGTGACTTGCGATACTAGCACTCGCGCGAGTGTTTGATTGGCGATAGCGCCCACACCACTAGAGTCTCGAGAGCTCACTCCTGCATTCTCGCCACCACGGGCAAGCGCATTTGTTTGGGTTGGTGGAACAGAATTAAAATTCGACATACTTTATTATCGGCAAGCGATGCGAAAAAGCAACAATATGGATCATTCGTTTGATATTTATCAAATTCATCGAGAATTACATAGCTAAATAATTTATTAAGGCCTTATGACAGATAAATATTATGGTAGTATCTCGTTGATTAACATATTAAAACGAGTAGTGGCGTTTGACGATATTAGTAGCTCAAAATATTGCATGTGAAAAAAGTGACAGGCGTCTCTTTAGTGACGTTAATATCCATCTGTCTGCTTCTCAGCTCATCCATCTTACCGGCGAGAACGGCGCGGGCAAAACCAGCTTGCTCCGCATTCTTGTGGGGCTAAGCGCGCCAGCAAGAATAGAGAGCGCCCCAGCAAGATTCGAGAGCGCCCCAGCAAGAGTAGAAAGCGCCCCAGCAAGATTCGAGAGCGCACACGCAAGACCAGAAAGCGCGTCAGCGAAACCAGACGATGCTTCAACAAATGAGTTCACACAAGGTCGTGTTGAAATCAACGGCACAGATGTACACAGCAACACTGACCAAGCCAGCGAAAAATTACTCTATTTCGGACATAAGCAGGGGGTAAGCCAATTGCTCACGCCTGTCGAGAATCTCATGTCGTGGTGTAAATTGCACAACATCGTAGTGAGCGAAGCAGACATTATTACCATTTTAGGGGAGCTTGGCTTAACTGGCCTCGAGGATTTACCCTTAAAGAACTTATCCGCTGGACAACAGCGCAGAGTTTCTTTAGCCAAGTTATGGTTAAAAACACATGCTAATTTGTGGGTGCTAGACGAACCTTTTACAGCTCTCGATGTGAATCTTATCGCCAGCTTAGAAAATAAAATACGCGAATTTCTGCAAAGCGGCGGTGCGGTGTTAATGACATCGCATCAGGCGCTTAACATTGATCACCCGATCACCAATATGCATTTGGAGTATCAATGGTAACTAAGGCACTACTGGCTGTATTTAAAAAAGATATAGCCTTGGCTTACAGACAAATTGCTGAGTTGATGCAACCGCTAATGTTTTTTGTACTGGTGATTACCTTGTTCCCATTAGCTGTGGGTCCCAGTCCTGAAACGCTTCAGCGAATCGGAGGTGGTGTGATATGGGTTGCCGCTATTTTGTCTTTATTGTTAGGCATGGAGCGTTTGTTTCGAGATGATTTTGCCGACGGTACACTCGAACAATACATATTGTCGCCAATACCGCTATATCTCATTGTTGTTGTGAAGGTACTTACCCACTGGTTGATGCACATTGTCCCGCTGTTTTTAATTTCTCCTTTATTAGCCCTGTTTCTGAATCTTTCCGTAGATATGTACGTGGCATTGATGCTAACGCTTTTGTTGGGTACGCCGTTAATTAGTTTTGTGGGTGCAATTGGTGTTGCTTTAACCGTTGGTTTGCATCGAGGTGGGGTGCTTCTGGCGTTGTTGTTGATCCCTATTTTTATACCGTTGTTAATATTTGCCACATCGGCGATTGAATCAGCGTCGATGTTATTACCATATCAACCGCAACTTGCTATTATTGGTGCAATGTTGCTGTTTTCAGTTGCTTTATCGCCCATGGCGATCGCATATTCATTAAAAGTGAGTCAAAGTTAATGTGGAAGTGGATTAATTCGTTTGCAAAACCTGAAAAAGCGCATTGGCTAGCAACTGTGCTTATTCCGTGGTTTGCTGTTGTGGCCATCGTGAGTCTAATTGTCGGTATTACTTGGGGCTTGGGTTTTGCACCACCTGACTACCAGCAGGGAGACTCTTTTCGAATTATCTATATACACGTTCCCAGCGCAATACTTGCTATGGGCGCATATGTTGCGATGGCAGTGGGGGCCTTAGTAGGCATTGTATGGCAGTGGCGTACCGCTTTCATGTTTATGATTGCTATCGCGCCGGTTGGTGCTGTTATGACTTTCATATCTCTTTTTACCGGTTCATTTTGGGGTAAGCCAATGTGGGGAACATGGTGGATATGGGATGCTCGCTTAACCTCTCAATTAATTCTGTTATTTCTATACCTAGGCGTAATAGCCCTCTATTCAGCTTTTGACGACAAGCAACAAGCCGGCAAGGCTTCAGGTGTGATGGCGATGGTTGGCGTTATAAACATTCCCATTATTCACTATTCGGTTGAATGGTGGAACACCCTGCATCAGGGCGCAACAATCACAAAAATTGGAAAGCCTTCTATTGCACCTGACATGTTGTGGCCTTTATTAATTTGTATTGTAGGTTTCGCCGCTTTTATTGGTTGGGTTACCTTAATTCGCATGAAGAACGAAATAGTTATTCGGGATATGCATCGCCCCTGGGTGGCAAAAATGTTTGGTGTTGTCACGCCGCAGAAACTTCGTCGGAGTGATAAAATTTTGGGCGGCACTGCACAGACTTCTGAGCAAAGGGAGGCCAAATAATGGAATTTCAATTCGAGACGATGGCTGATTTTTTCGATATGGGTGGCTACGCACTTTTTGTATGGCTTTCGTTCGCGTGCACCTTCATTTGCATGCTCGCCTTATTCATTCAGAGTGTGTTTGTGAGCAAAAAGATTCAACAAGGCGTAAAAAAAGAAGCGGCGCGTGCTCAGCGTATTATTGATGCTAGGGTCGCAAGAAGTGAAAAAATGCGTCTTAAAAGAGAAACTCAAGACTCAGAAATTAGCAGGGTAGAAGCTGCGCCAACAAATTCAAATTCTAATGATGAGGTAAGTCATGAACCCAAGACGTAAACAACGTTTGTTCGCAGTATCGAGTATCGGCGTTCTATTGGTATTATCTATCGGCTTTATGTTGTATGCCCTTCAAGATTCAATTGACGTCTTTTATACTCCCACTGAAATTATGCAAGGAAAACAGAAGACTGGGCAGAAACCGGTGCTCGGACAACGCTTGCGTATAGGTGGTTTGGTCGTGCCTGGTTCTGTTTCTCGTGATGAAGCAACACTTGCTGTCAGTTTCGACCTGATGGATACAGGGCCTAAAGTCACTGTGCAGTTTAATGGCAGTCTTCCTGACTTGTTTCGTGAAGGGCAAGGGATAGTGGCTACTGGCATATTAGAGAAAGAGAATCTTATTGTCGCTCACGAAGTGTTAGCTAAACATGATGAAGAATATATGCCGCCTGAGCTTGCAGAGCAACTTAAAGGCATTAAGCATGTGAAACCAGAGGAGGCGGGTTACTAATGATCCCTGAACTTGGTAACGTTGCCCTCATCATTGCACTGGTTTTATCTATATTACTCGCTGTGTACCCACTGTGGGGGGCGCAAATCCATAACCAAACGATGATGCGCATGGGGCGCCCTTTGGCCTTTGGATTATTTCTGTTTACTGCCTTCGCCTATCTTTGCCTGACCTATTCGTTTTACGTTGACGACTTTAGTGTGGCGTATGTTGCCCAAAATTCCAATAGCGCGCTGCCATGGTATTACAAAATTACCGCGGTATGGGGCGGTCACGAAGGTTCATTCCTGCTTTGGTGTTTGATTTTTGCAGTCTGGACGGTTGGCGTCGCCTTGTTTTCTAAAGGTATTCCGCAGGCGATGATAGCCAGAGTGCTTTCGGTGTTAGGGATGGTAAGCATCGGCTTCTACTTATTTATGTTGCTCACCTCCAACCCTTTCGATAGCTTGCTACCGTTTTTCCCCGTTGATGGGCGTGATTTAAACCCATTACTACAAGATTTTGGCATGATTATTCACCCACCAATGCTGTATATGGGCTATGTGGGCTTTTCCGTTGCTTTCGCCTTCGCCATAGCCGCTCTCATTGGAGGCCAACTTGATTCTACTTGGGCACGTTGGTCGCGCCCATGGACAATCGCCGCATGGAGTTTCCTCACTATTGGCATCGCTTTGGGCAGTTGGTGGGCTTATTATGAACTTGGTTGGGGCGGATGGTGGTTCTGGGATCCAGTTGAAAATGCCTCCTTTATGCCGTGGTTGGTTGGCACCGCCTTAATGCACAGCCTTGCAGTCACAGAAAAGCGTAAAGTGTTTAAATCATGGACAGTGCTTTTGGCAATCGCCGCATTTTCATTAAGCTTGCTTGGTACTTTTCTCGTGCGCTCAGGAGTCTTAGTTTCAGTCCATAGTTTTGCTAGCGACCCATCCAGAGGCTTATTCATACTAGGACTCTTGGTTATTGTTATCGGTGGTTCTTTGTTGCTCTATGCAATCAGGGCCTCGCAACTAAAAAGTGTTGGGCGCTATGAGATATTTTCTCGAGAAATGATGTTGATGGGAAACAATGTGTTACTGGTTGCCGCTACCATCGTTGTATTGTTGGGTACTCTGCTACCCTTGGTACATAAAGAGCTAGGCATGGGCACTATTTCAATCGGAGCGCCATTCTTCAATGAAATGTTTACCTTACTGGTGGTTCCTTTTGTTGTGTTTATGGCAATAGGCCCACTATCTAGATGGAAAAAACAAGCCCCTAGCGCGCTTCGAAACCAGTTATTGCTTGCACTTTTTCTAGGTGTATCGGCGGGTGTTTTGATTAACTTCACCTACGATGAAGCAACTTATATGGGCATGTTAGGATTGGTCTTGAGCTTTTGGATATTGATTGCTGTGGTATTAGAGGTTAGACAGCGAGTGACGTCAAATACGCGTGAAGAGCCACTTTTAGCGTCGCTTAAAAAACTGACACCAAGTCACTGGGGAATGGTGCTGGGTCATGTTGGTTTTGCCGTTACCTTAATCGGTATTACTTTAGTAAGTAATTATGAACTTGAGCGTGATGTACGCATGAACGCAGGAGATACCGTCACAATCGCTGATTATACTGTTAAGTTCGACGGTGTTAAACAAGTGCAAGGGCCAAATTACAGTGCCGATCGCGGTATTTTCGATGTGTATAAAAATGGCGAGTTCGTCAGTCACCTCGAACCTGAAAAGCGCTTCTATCCAGTACAGCGAACGTCGATGACTGAAGCCGGTATACATACCACTCTCACGCGTGACCTCTTTGTTGCCTTAGGAGAGCCATTATCTAACAATGGTTGGGCGGTAAGGCTTTACTACAAACCTTTTGTGGTGTGGATATGGGGGGGCGCCTTCATCATGTGTGTTGGTGGTATTTTCTCTATGTCGGACAAACGCTATCGCATCAAAAAGATGGCAAAGTGGAAATCAGTTATCGGACGACATGGCGAGGGAAATAGTCCGGAAGCGCAGATTGCAGGCTCTCCAACGCTAGGTGCCAGTCAAAACGTTGTGGCTGCGAAGCCAGCAGGAGAGCAAAGCTAGTGAAACGTATTATATGGTTCTTATTGCCCCTGTTTCTGTTTTTGGGCTTGAGTGTGTTTCTCTTTCAAGGGCTTTTTTCTGACCCGCGCGACCGAGAATCAGAAGTGCTAGCCGAAGCCTTTCCACCTTTCACTTTGCCTGATCTAATGGATGAATCGCTAAGCTACGACAACAGCGTTTTCGACGGCAACGTGACCTTAGTGAATGTATGGGGCGTTTGGTGTGTCACTTGCGCCATAGAGCTACCTTATCTTGAAACACTAAAGGATCAAGGCTATCGCATTGTAGGTTTGTATTACGACCAAGACCTCGATCCAGATTTTGGCACTAAAACGCTTGAACGCGTTCGCTCCGAAGTAGTGACTACCTTAGCAAAATACGGCAATCCTTATGCCTTTAATATTTTTGATGTATATCGAGATACTGCTTTAGATTTAGGCGTTACAGGAGCACCAGAGCACTTTCTTGTTGACAGTCAAGGCGTTATTCGAGTGCATCATTTAGGTGATATTAACCCCAGAGTGTGGAAGAACAAGTTTGTGCCCGTGTTACGAGAGCTGGGCGCGTTAATGCCAGCCGACGAGGAGCTAAGCGCCGATGTTAGGAAATAAATCGCTGATAGAAGTTAGTAAATCAGACTCGACTGTTTTTGTGTCATTTGGCTCAATTTCAAGTGCAATGGCGTCTTTTTTGACGAAATTATGCTTCCTTTTTTGCTTATTTAGCAGCCTGGCTATTGTCGTAGTGCCACAAACTCATGCACAAAACAGTGTGCCTGTAGCGCAAGTGGAAAGCGCTGAACCCAATGCGAGTGAAGAGCCGATTATTACTGCGGAAAACTATGCCTTTGATGATGCATCGCAACGCAGGGTGTTTCTCGACCTCACTGCGGTATTGCGATGCCCCATGTGCCAAAACCAGAACATTGCTGATTCTGACGCCATGATTGCTCATGATATGCGAAGAAAGGTGTATCAATTACTGAAACAGGGAAAATCAAAAGACGACGTTATTGCTTTTATGAAAGAGAGATATGGCGACTTTGTGTATTATCAGCCACCTGTGACACCTGTAACTATATGGTTGTGGGTGCTACCGGTGATTTTCGCCTTTGTAATGATGCTCGTTTTTATTCTGCGACGCAAGCCGACGGTTGATGACGATATTCAAGATAAAATCGCTGCGGCGAATAAACTATTGAAGGATGAATAGTGGTCAGTTTTTATTTGTACTCCATCTTTTTCGCACTTGTTGCGATAGCGTTTGTCGCTTATCCATGGTTTAAAGACAGAAGCGCAAAAAAACGTTTCGAAGTGTCTAATGCTAATGTGATCAAGCAACGTATAGAAGAGATCCAACGAGAAGCGCAAGAAGGACTCATCGACGAAGATGAGATGGATACCGCAATCAACGAAATGAAGGTTGCTTTGGCTGAGGAAGCCGAATTCCAACAAGCCCAACAAGACGAAGCTGAACGCGTAAGTTTGTCTGCTCGATCAGCTAAAATACCGTTGCTAATTGGCGCTATTCCCGCTTTAGCGATAGGTGTTTGGACTTACTATGATGCCAACCAGCTCTCAGGTTTACGTGACTTAGTTGACGCTACCAGTAATGTAGAGCAAATGAGCCAGCGTATATTAGGTCAAGATGCATCGGAAGTCTCTCGGGAAGAATACAACAAGTATGCCTTGGTTATCCGCCAGCAATTGCGTAAGAAACCAGATGATGTTACTGGCTGGCAGTGGCTAGCGCGCTTGCGAATGACCCTTGGTCAAAGTGAAGAAGCTTCGCAAGCATTCGACCGTATCTTAGACATTAATCCCAACGACAATCAAACGCGCATGCAATACGCTCAGGCGCTTATGATGATGGGCAGTGAAGAAAACTTGCAGGACGCAAAACGTCAAGTACTCTATTTGGTGAGTAAATCGCCGCAAGATCGAAATTATCGCCTATTACTAACGGTTATCGCCGCCCAGTTAGGTGACAAAGAAACTGCCTTCGATAATTTTGCGCTCATCAAAGCGCAACTCTCGGCAAACAGTCAATTATATGTGTCGTTAGTTGAGCAACTTAAAAAAATGGGGGCGAGCGATGAGCTACTTGCGCTTAATTCACAAGACAGCAATGAAGATCAAAACGGCAATACAACACAAACCACTGCAAATGCTGAAGGCCCAGCTTTTGATGTTAGCGTGAATATTTCGAACGAATTGAAAGAAAAACTGCCACCTTCCGGTTACTTAATTGTTTTTGCCCAAGATGCTAATTCAGGTGCTCGAATGCCACTAGCGGTTAAAAAAATAGCTCTTCCAAGCTTCCCAATAACACTAAATTTAAGCACCAGTGACGCAATGATTACAAACTTTTCATTGAAAAATGCTAAACAAGTCACTATAACTGCGCGTATATCCATGGACGAAGACGTGATGACAGCGCCAGGTGAGCTGCAAGGTAGAGTTGAGAATCTCGATGTAGCCAACACCACAAGTGCTGTTAACTTAACAATTACTGAGGAAGTGCAGTGACACAAAATACAATAGGCTTAGGGCCAAACGCAAAAGTCTTACTCATCTTAGCTGCTTTGCTAATGGGCGGTTGTGCTAGTCAAAATGCTAGTAAGCAAGCTGGCGAAGTTAATACTGACATAGCCGAGCAGAATACGGTGGAATCAGCTAATGACGACGGGGTAAATGACCCTTTAGAACCAATCAACCGAGTGGTGTGGGATTTTAACTTTGAGGTACTCGACCGCTTCTTAGTAAAGCCTCTGACGAAGGGGTATATTGCTGTGACACCTCAATTTGTGCGCACAGGACTACTTAATGCTTCCGAGAATCTGGGCGAGCCAACCAATGCGGTCAATAACTTACTTCAAGGCAAAGGCACTGATTCTATCGCCAGTGTGGGGCGCTTTTTAGTAAACAGCACCGTGGGAATTGTGGGTATCTTCGACGTTGCCTCCGAATTAGGTTTGGAGCGTAAAGAAGAAGATTTTGGTCAAGTATTGGGTGTGTGGGGTGTGGGCACGGGCCCGTATTTGATGTTGCCAGGCCTAGGCCCGAACGATGCAAGGAGTTTAGCCGGTACCTTCGTAGATAACGTTTATTGGCCATTAGAGTTTGTAGAAAGCCCCTACGTTATCGCTGCAAATGTGGTGAATGTGCTTGAAACTAGAGCATCCTTGTTAGATCAGGAAGAAACCTTAAACCGTTCACTGGATCAATATCTCTTCGTGCGTGATGCCTACTTCCAACGTTTGGCTTTTCAAGTAGCCGACGGGAAAGTTGAAGCACGCTCAGCTGAAGAAGTAGAAGAAGAAGCCGACGACTTCTCCAACTTCGAAGATATGTTAAAAGACCTGTAGACTTAGTCGTAACCGTTAGGGTTATTAGACTGCCAGCGCCAGCTGTCTTCACACATCTCTTTTAAGCCTTTTTCGGCTGTCCAGCCTAGTTCATCGGCAGCGAGCTTTGGATCTGCATAGCAGGCGGCGACATCGCCGCTGCGCCTTGCTGTGATCTTGTAGGGCACTTTTTGCCCAGACGCTTTCTCAAAATTGCTGACCATTTCAAGCACACTATAACCTTGGCCAGTGCCCAAGTTGTAGGTCACTAAACCGACTTTTTGGCTTAGCTTATCTAAAGCCTTAAGGTGGCCGTTAGCTAAATCGTCAACATGGATGTAGTCTCGCACACCAGTACCGTCTGGCGTGTCGTAGTCGTCACCAAATACACTTAAGTATTCTCGCTTACCTGTTGCTACTTGCGTTATGAAGGGCATTAGGTTATTTGGAATACCATTAGGATCTTCACCTATCAGGCCGCTGGAATGCGCACCTGCCGGATTGAAATAGCGTAATAACACAATATTCCAGTTGTTATCAGCCTTGAACAAATCGGTTAGCATGAGTTCTACCATTAATTTAGACTGTCCATACGGATTCGTTGGTGTTCCTGTAGGAAGTTTTTCGTGTAGCGGTAATTCTGTTGGGTCCCCGTAAACAGTGGCAGATGAACTAAATACAATATTCTTTACATCATGTTCGGCCATTGCCTTACACAAGTTTAGCGTGCCGTATACATTGTTCTCGTAATACATAAGCGGTTTCTCAACCGATTCCCCCACCGCTTTCAAACCTGCGAAGTGAATAACACCATCGATCTGATGCTCTGAAAAAATGCGATTCAGAATTGATGAATCTCTGATATCTCCCTCGTAAAGTACCGCGGATTTGCCTGTTATTTTCTCAACACGCTTTAAGCTTTCGTCGGAGGAGTTCGCAAAGTTGTCGAGAATGATTACATTTTGACCGGCTTCTAATAGCTGAAGAACTGTGTGGCTACCTATGTAGCCGGTGCCGCCTGTAACGAGAATATTTTGCATGTTTTACTCTTTGGTATTTATGTAACGGTAAATGTGTATAATTATCTTATAAATCGGATTATTAATCCACTTAGACTACCTAAGCCATCAGTTCCTTGAATGGGGGACTGCAGTTATTCGGAAGGCCCTGTCAAATGCTTCACGCACAACGAGTATTGTATCGGTTTCACTAGGATTGGGTAAAGTGCGAGAATTAATGCAGCCCAAATTAATGAGGTCCAGTCGGTAGAAATGCGTAGCAAAAAAATAAAGACCGGCACCAAGACTAGAAGCTTCAATACATTGAGCATCGCCTTTTCTGGCACGCTCATGTGTTTTGCTGCATCTTCCATGATTGCAATACGTTCGGTAAGGGGTTTATCTTTCAATTGTGGAATGTGCTTCGTTGAAGTATAAATTTTCACGCTTGGCTCCATTGTTAACTCTTCAACTATTATATAGGTATCATTACGTTGATGCATAAAAAAAGCACCTGAACTATTGTTAGGTGCTTTTTATATTTGATTATATGAAGAAATTATCGCTTTTTAAAACGTCTAGCAGCTAATCCCATTATACCTAGTGCAAATATAACTAAGGTTGAAGGTCCAGCAACTTGCGCTGTTTGGCTAAATTCAATATTGTCAATTCCAAAGGAGTAAGCGCTTGTTGCACCATATGCAGTGAAGGTTGCTCTGGATAAGTCATTAAAGCCTATCAAATCAAATTTTTGAAAATCAAGTAGCGGATTAAATTCCGCTATTAAATCCAAATCGAATCTACTTTGAATGCTTCCTCCGGTAGCAAAATAGCCGGTAACTTCAATACCTTCAGCACCAAACCTTGGAAAAAAAGAAGTATTAATATTCCTACCTTCTGACCCGAAAAAACTCAACAGGTTAAAGAGTTCACCTGTAGTGGATTGCATATTGATGGAAGCAGGGGTTCCTCTATTTACTAAGAGCGATGGAGTTCCTGATGTAGGTATATTAGAGTTGCCAAGCTCCCCAAAAAGAAAGCTTCCACTGAGTGAAGATATCGTGAATCCTTCCTCTATAGGAGATCCTGCGTCAAAGGTAATTAAACCTGCATTGGCCAAGTTACAAACAGACAGCATCAGACCGGCAAATACAGTCTGTAGAATTTTTGATTTCATGAAATATTCCTTGTTAGTCCCTTTCCATTGATTTTGGATTGGCACTGTAAAAACAACGTGTTATTACTTCTCGGCTGGATGTAAGCAAAAAATACACCAGAAAGTAAATTTGTTTTTTTTCAGTGGCTTATATTTCGCTAAAGTTACTGGTAATTGATTTTTGTAAAGAACACCGACACTGAGTGTATAAAAATAAAGCAAATAAAAACAAACAATAAGAAACAAACAGTTTTTAATTGTTGATATTATTTAGTAGGCTTTTGTATTTGATGTAGTCCTTGTTTGTATTCATTACGTATCACAAATAGTCGGTGTGCAGTAAAACTAGAGGCCAACAATACCACTGTTATTCAATGGTATTATTGACTTGATGTGTCACAACATGTTCAAACTATTAAGACGTTATTCATCATTCCAATTAGTTAATAACTTATCTTAGTTGAAACCCACCTTTTTGGTCGATAGGCCTTTTCGAACTTTATTCGGATTTTGCTGCTATCGATAATTTTTCCCACTTCCCAGTTTTCACAGAAAGCAGTAATAGTAAGATGCCAACGCCAACGCTAAACAAAGTAATCTGGATATACAAGCCCGGCATTTGGTCAACTTTTTCGGGGTCGAAATTACCTGACAGTAAGCCAGCAATAATATTACCCATCGCATAGGTAAGAGTGAATACTCCCATCATTTGGCCAGCAAAACGCTTCGGTGAAAGCTTACTCACCGCACTCAAGGCCGTTGGGCTTAAGCATAATTCACCAACCGTATGTAAAAAGTAGGTTGCTACTAACCAGTATGGCGCTACCTTTAAATCAGTTGCAGCATATTGAGCTGCGAAATACATCACAATGAAACCGCTTGCCATTATGATGAGTCCTACAGCACATTTTACAGAGTAACTAGGCTCTATCATTTTCTTTGCCATGTTGATCCAAAATGCAGCGAAGAAGGGCGACAAGATAATAATGAAATAACTGTTGATTGATTGGAACCATGCTGGTGGAATTTCGAAGTCACCGATCATGCGATCTGTATAGTTTTGACCAAACAAATTCAAAGATGAGCCTGCTTGCTCAAAGCCAGCCCAAAAACAGGTAGAAGCGACGCAAATGAGGAATAAAGCGCCTAAACCGCGTTTTTCATTTTCATTTAAGTTACCGGTGAAAAAAATATAGGCGAAGTAAACTAAGAAAATAGTACCAATGGTGTAAGCCACGTACTCAGCGACAACGACTGCATTGAAAGTAAGTGAACCGCTCATTATCAAGAAAGTGACCACCGCAATAAGTGATAACACCGCAACGATTACAGACCACGCTATCTTGTTTCCAGCCGCAGTTAAGGGAATCTTAGGGCCATCAGCAACACCAGTAATATTATGTGCAGACAGTTTGTATTGAACGATACCGATACCCATACCAATTGCGGCTGCACCAAAAGCATAATGGTATCCATATTCAACTTGTAGATACCCACAAACCATATAGCCAATAACGGAACCGATGTTTATGCCCATGTAATAAAGCGTATAGGCACTGTCGCGACGTTTGTCTTCAGGCGTATAGAGTTCACCGACCATTGCGCCAATATTTGGTTTTAACAGACCTGTACCAAGAACTACGAAAATAAGACCGATGAAAAAGCTCCAGTCGGTAGGTATGGCCAAAATAATATGTCCGGTCATAATAATGCAGGCACCATAAAACACGGCTTTTTGACCACCGATTAAACGGTCTGCTATCCAACCACCTGGCAGGCCAAAGAAATATACTGCGCCGGTGTACAAGCCATATATTGCACCAGCTGCGGCAACGGTAAGACCCAAACCGCCTTCTTGTAAACCTGCTACCATGAAGAGCACAAGTAAGGCTCGCATTCCATAATAACTCATTCGCTCCCACATTTCAGTGAGTGCTAGGGTTGAGAGCCCCATGGGGTGACCAAAAAATCGTGTATCGTTAGTGCGATCGACATGACCGCCATCTGGAGAGGAGGTTTGCATACTGCTTCCTTTATTATTGTTATTATCATTGTCGTTTTATTGCAACCAGCATTATGCCCGTGTTAGTAAGAAAGTTGCAAGTTTGTTAATAAGCACGTTGCATACGAAATCATTGAAAAAAAGAGCGTTTTATTTACGAATACATGTGACAAATAGGCTAGTTTTAAGTAGGATCTCGCGATTAAGGAAAACTCTGCACGGTTGCAGGCATTTGGAAGACTCAAATAAATGAAGAAAGTTTGCATGCCAACATTAGCCATATCCCTAAAATCTATGATAACTAAACTCATTCCGACTATAACCTTGGCAGCCGCAATTGTTGTATCACCTATTGCTATGGCTCAATCATTTGTGCCATCGGCCCAACAAATCGAGCAGTTTAAGAATCTCCCTAGAGCACAGCAGGAGCAGTTGGCTAAGCAGATGGGGTTTGATTTGTCTATGGTACAAGGTGGAGCGCAAGCTAAGAATTCTAGTCCTTCAAGTCAACAAGCCGATTTTGTAACCCGCGAAGTTAACACGAAAGAAGTTGCAAATGAACTTGCTAAGCAGAGTAACGTTGAGAGCGTGTCTGCAAGGCTTGAACCGTTTGGATACGATATATTCAAAAACAGGCAAGAAGCTGCGCAACCAGCTGCAAATACTCCGGTTCCCTCAAACTATGTTATTGGGCCTGGAGATTCAATTAAACTTCAATTGTTCGGTAAAGAGTCTGGCAATTTTGAGCTTGTTGTAAATAATGAAGGGAATATTGATATTCCGGAATTAGGGCCGCTGAACGTCGCAGGTATAAGTTTCAATGAACTAAAACAGTTAGTAAAAGAAAAATACGATCAACAAAAAATAGGTGTGACACCTTTCGTGTCGATGGGTCAGCTAAGGACTATTCAAATCTTTTTGGTTGGTGAGGTTTATCAACCAGGCCCCTTAATGATAAATAGCCTCTCGACTATCACGACTGCTTTGATTAACAGCGGCGGTGTCAATGATATTGGCTCATTAAGAAATATAGAACTAAAACGCAACGGTAACACTGTAGCCACTTTTGATTTATATGATTTGATCGTATTCGGCGATACGTCAAACGACATGAGGCTCGAACAGGGGGATGTTTTATTCGTTCCTACAGCACAGAATATCGTTTCAGTAGACGGAGAAGTTCGACGCCCTGCAATCTATGAAATGAAGAAAGGCGAGACTGTTTCAGACCTCTTAGAACTTGTTGGTGGTTTTCTTCCAAAGGCCGACAGAAGTTCGATGCAGCTTGTGCACAATTCTCTTACCGAAGGTTTGACAATTAAGACGATTGCGAGTGGTGATGAATCAGCTATGGCGCAAGGTCTAAAAAACGGAGATTTTCTTAGGGTTCCTACCGCAACCCAAGAGTTTAAAAACGCTATCATAGTTAATGGCGCGATAAATGTTCCCTCAATCATCGCGCAGAATGGCGTTAAGCTAGACCAGTTAATTACTAAAAAAACAATCCTTTCGAATTCCGATCTAGACTATGCTCTTGTCGCTAGAAAAGGGCGCTTTGACACGAAAACAACAATAATACAGTTTAAACCGAAGGACGTATTACAAGGTAAATTTAATCTCGAATTACAAGCATTCGACGAAGTTTTAGTGTTTAACAAGGTTGGACAAAACATTGCACGCGGAGCCGCGTCTGAAGTCGCGAGCGGTGATATAAAAAGTTCTGATGACGCTCTGAGAAGTGGCAGTGCTAGCTTTTTACAAGAAATTGAAACAGAAAGGTTTACAACAAAAGCATTTGATAAGAGTGCTACCACTGACTACTCTCGCAAGGCTCTCTTAGCACCGTTGATTGCTCGCTTGAAAAACGAAGCGACTACCGATGCTCCTGTTCAACTTGCAGAAGTTATTGGACAAGTTAAATTCCCAGGTATATATCCGATCGCACAACAGTTCGTTCTTAGTGATTTAATTGCAGCAGCAGGTGGCGTAAATGAGTCAGCTCATTTGGAATCAGCTGAGCTATCACGAGTCACAATGATTGATGGTGTGTCGGGAATTAAGCATCAAAAGTTGAGCTTACTTAAAGAGTTATCTCTGCCAAAGGAAAAACAGTTAGCAGTCGAATCAAAGGATGTGTTTAGTATCGTAAGGATACCCCAATGGTACGAGAATAATGTTATTGAACTCAAAGGCGAAGTTGTTTTTCCTGGGCGTTATCAAGTGTCTCAAGGGGAAACTCTTTCTAGTGTTATTGAACGAGCTGGAGGCTTAACAAGCAAGGCGAGTATTCGGGGCGCTGTGTTCAGTCGAGAAGAGTTAAAACAAAAAGAAAGAGAAAATATTGGTAAAACAGTTGAAGATTTGCGCCAACAGATAGCGAATAATAACTTGAGTAATAGTCAATTTTCTAAAACAATCGATTACGAAAATGCTACAGCAGTATTGGATGAGCTCAGTGAGGTAGAACCCTTGGGTCGCATGGTTATCGATTTACGCAGAATTATTGACGGTGACTCATCGGCAGATATTTTGATTAAAAATGGTGATGTTCTGGTTATACCGAATATCACGCCTGCAGTTTCAGTGATTGGCGAGGTGTTTGTATCTACGACCAACATGTTTGATCCTGCACTTTCGGTTAACGATTATATCGATTTGGCTGGTGGTGCCAGGGATTACGCAGATACCTCAAAAATCTATATTGTAAAAGCCAACGGTTCGATACAGATCCCCGAAGCTAGTTTTTGGTTTTCGTCAGGGCAGGAGAATGTATTAGAACCAGGTGACACAATCGTGGTTCCAAGAGATGTAACTAACTATGACAATATATCGTTGTGGCAGGGTATTACTCAGATAATTTATCAGAGTGCGGTGGCGTTGGCCGCTATTGGTTCGCTTTGATAAACATGTTAACTAAGAATATGAGGTGTACTCGTGAGGTTTTTGATACAAGCTCTGTTTGAAATTAATTTTTTTCGTAGAGAACTAAATGACAGAAAATAATCATAAGCAGAATTCTGAATTGAACGATAGGTCTCTGAACGATGATGAAATTGACCTAAGAGAACTATTTTCCGCGCTTTGGGCTGGAAAGGTCACCATAGTACTAAGCACGTTTGTGAGTAGCGTTATTGCTGTTTTCATCGCGCTTTCTATGCCGAATATATACAGAGCGGAAGCTTTACTATCACCGGTTAGTAGTGATGGTGGCGGCATGAATGGCTTGGCAAATAAGTTTGGTGGGCTTGCTTCATTGGCTGGTGTATCAATAGGCGGTGGGGGTTTTGATAAAACCACCATGGGTATTGAAGTATTAAAGTCTCGTACCTTTTTTGCTGATTTTGTTGATAAGCACCCTGTCATGGTAGATTTGATGGCTAGTAACGGTTGGGATTCAAACAACAATGAAATATTGATAGACCCTGAAATTTATGATGTAGCTAGTCAAGCTTGGGTCAGAGAAGCTAAAGCACCGAGAAAGTCAGAACCATCTGTTCAAGAAGCGTATAAAGAATTTAGGCAACTGTTGTTTGTTTCGCAGGATAAGGAATCAAGTTTTATAACTATTGCAATTGAGCATCATTCCCCCTATGTTGCCAAACAGTGGGTGGATTGGTTAATACAAGACATAAATAATACGATTCGCAATCAAGATGTAAAACAAGCCCAACGTTCAATTGATTATTTACTAAATGAAATAGAACAAACAAAGTTGTTAGAGTTACAAACAGGCTTTTTTGAGCTCATACAATCACAAACTGAAACAATTATGTTGGCTAATGCAAGCCCAGAATATTTATTTAGAACACTTGACCCTGCAGTTGTACCAGAGTTGAAAGCAAAGCCTAAAAGAGGATTGATTTGTGTTTTAGGTGCTTTTTTAGGTGTAATTCTTGGTGTACTTATCGTGTTAGTTTTGTATTTCGTACGATCTAGAAATGATAAAACGTATTGAATAATGGGAAAGTAATACTACCAATGTTATCTGAAGAAACCTTTAAAATCATTGTTGCTTCGACTCCACTAGTCTCGATCGATTTTGTGGTGCGCGATCTCCAAGGTAAAATTTTATTAGGAAAACGCGTAAATCGACCCGCACAAGGCTCGTGGTTCGTACCGGGTGGCAGAGTATTAAAAGGTGAATCAGTTGAACAAGCCTATAGTCGCTTACTTAAAATTGAGTTAGGCATGGATAAAACGTCGAGTTGTTTTAAAGGCGTCTATCAGCATTTTTATGAGGATAACTTTTCTGAGGAGCCATTCACAACGCATTATATAGTTTTGGCCTATGAAGTGATCTTTGATGGTACTACTGAGTCATTACCTGTTGTTCAACATAACGATTACCACTGGTTTTCAGAAGACATGTTGTTAGATGATGATGATGTCCATCTTCATACCAAATGGTATTTTCAGAAAGATAAACAAGCTGATATTTTGATTACAAATTTATAGTTAGGAATATAGATGATTACTCCCGTTATTATGGCCGGTGGCTCAGGCTCTCGCTTGTGGCCACTTAGTCGCGCTTTATACCCCAAGCAGTTTCTTGCTTTAACTGGTCAGCAAACTATGCTTCAGACAACGGTACAACGTTTGTCGAATCTTGATGTCAACGCTCCTTTGATTATTTGTAACGAAGAACATCGTTTTATTGTTGCAGAGCAATTACGCGAGTTGGATATAACAGGCTCAATAATTTTAGAGCCCGTTGGTCGTAATACAGCACCAGCAATTGCGCTGGCAGCTGAAGCGACAGTAAATGACAATGATCCGCTATTACTTGTATTATCCGCAGATCACGTTATTCAAAATACCGATGCCTTTACTGATGCAGTTAAAAGTGCAATCTCTCTTGCTCAATCAGGTAAGCTTGTAACGTTCGGCATTATTCCGACACAAGCCCATTCGGGTTACGGTTATATCAAGCGTGGTAATGCAGTATCAGGCTCAAGCGGTTATGACGTAAACGCGTTTGTAGAAAAGCCTGATTTAAATACCGCAGCTACCTATGTAGAAAGTGGTGAATATTATTGGAATAGCGGCATGTTTTTAATCAAAGCAAGCCGATACCTACAAGAGCTTCAAAAATATCGCCCTGAAATATCGCAAGCATGTAAAAAAGCTCTGGAGCATACTACGCACGATAGCGATTTTGTTCGATTAGACGCTGAAGCATTTGCTCTATGTCCTGATGAGTCAATAGATTATGCGGTTATGGAAAATACCAAAGATTCAGTAGTTGTTCCGTTAGATGCCGACTGGAATGATATTGGCGCTTGGTCTGCTTTATGGGACGTCAGTGAAAAAGACAAAGAGGGTAATGCAGCCTTTGGTGATACCCTTTTACAAAACACATCTAACAGCTATATTCATGGTGGAGATCGGCTTATAGCTACTATCGGATTAGATAGTGTTGTTATAGTCGATACGAAAGATGCCTTATTAGTGGCGTGTAAAGACAAAGTGCAAGATGTTAAGAAAATTGTTGAAAAACTGAAAGCCGAAAAGCGCAGTGAATTTAAAATCCACCGAGAAGTTTACCGGCCATGGGGTAAATATGATGCTATTGATAGTGGTGAGCGCTATCAAGTGAAACGTATTACTGTTAACCCAGGTGAAAAATTATCTATTCAGATGCACCATCACAGAGCTGAACATTGGATTGTTGTATCAGGCACAGCAAAGGTTACTAATGGTGACAAAACCTTTTTAGTAACAGAAAATGAATCAACATATATCCCTATTGGTGTAGTTCACGCCTTAGAAAACCCAGGTAAAGTGGCGCTAGAAATGATTGAAGTGCAGTCAGGCTCATACTTAGGTGAAGATGATATTGTTCGTTTTGCCGATCGTTACGGTCGAGCATAAGTAGTAAAATGTCAGAAAATTCAAAACTAGTTAGCTCAAATGTTATCGCACAAAGCGGCGTTGCTTTTGGCACCAGCGGCGCCCGAGGTTTAGTAGCCCAATTTACGCCTGATGTATGTGCAGCCTTTTCAGTTGCATTCATCGCGGGAATGAAACGCAATTTCAGTTTTAAAACTGTTGCTATCGCTATTGACAATCGCCCTAGCAGTTATGCGATGGCGCAAGCCTGTGCCAATGCGCTTAAAGAGCTAAATCTTGACGTTGTCTATTACGGTGTAATACCAACACCCGCGTTAGCCTATATCGCGCAAGCGGACGAAATTCCAGCTATTATGGTCACTGGTAGCCACATACCTTTTGACCGTAACGGTCTTAAATTTTATCGGCCCGATGGTGAAATCAGCAAAGCTGATGAGCAAGTAATTGTTACTGAAAAAATTGAATTTATTCCACTTGTAGGCACTGTTGAACTGACAGTAAATAAACGTGGGGCAGAAGAATATATCTCGCGTTATGCCTCTTTATTTTCGACGCCGTTTTTAACAGGTAAACGCATTGGTATTTATGAGCATTCAAGCGCAGGACGCGATATATATTACCGTATTTTTGAAACGTTAGGTGCCGAAGTAATTTCTTTAGGTCGAACAGAGCATTTCGTACCTATCGATACTGAAGCGGTGTCAGATCAAGACAAACAAAAAGCTGTCATGTGGTCTAAAGAGTATAGCCTAGATGCTGTTTTTTCAACCGATGGGGATGGAGATCGTCCACTAATATCAGATGAGAATGGTAATTGGTTACGTGGTGACATTCTTGGTTTGTTAACGGCCGATGCACTTAGCATTGAAGCTTTAGCTGTCCCTATCAGCTGCAATACAGCTGTCGAATTAAGTAATAAATTTGCTCATGTTGAGCGTACAAAAATAGGCTCCCCTTATGTTATCGCAGAATTTTCAAATTTAAACGAAAAGTTCAATACCGTAGCAGGTTTTGAGGCCAATGGCGGCTTTTTATTGGGTAGTGATTTGCAACTAAATGGGAAACCATTAAAGGCATTACCAACACGAGACGCTCTGTTACCGGCAATTATGCTATTATATGCCGCAAAGGAAGGTGTTATCTCAACTTTAGTTGATGCATTACCGAAACGTTACACACACAGCGATCGTATTCAAAATTTTGCCATTGAAAAAAGCCAAGCAATAATCGCACGAGGCAAGCAAGAACCTACAAAACTGTTAGCTCAAATAGGCTATTCAACGGCAGAAATTAAAAATATAGATGAAACTGACGGATTAAGAATTACGTTAATTGATAACCGCATTATTCATCTTCGTCCATCAGGTAATGCGCCAGAATTACGCTGTTATGCAGAGGCTGAAAATTATTTAAAGGCCAGTGAATGTGTTATTACGAGTTTGAAGAAAATTCGAATAATGTAATATTCTTGGCTAATGTTAGTCAGTATTAAAAAATTATTTTTTATTTTGCAGATACACGGCAAAGACTTAAAGTTAAGTATAGGAATGAAAAAATGTCAAAGAATAAAGTTGCATTAATTACGGGGGTTACAGGTCAAGATGGCTCTTACCTTGCTGAGTTTTTATTGGAAAAAGGTTATGAGGTTCATGGTATTAAACGCCGCGCTTCATCATTAAATACCGAGCGTGTTGACCATATCTATCAAGATAGCCATGAAAACAATCAAAGGTTTTTTCTGCATTATGGTGATTTAACAGACTCATCTAACTTAACGCGTATCATCAAAGATGTGCAGCCAGATGAAGTATATAATCTAGGCGCCCAATCTCATGTTGCTGTTTCTTTTGAATGTCCAGAATATACCGCTGATGTAGATGCAATGGGCACACTACGTTTGTTAGAAGCGATCCGCTTTTTGGGGTTGGAAAAAACAACTAAGTTCTACCAAGCGTCTACCTCTGAATTATACGGTGAAGTGCAAGAAATTCCGCAAAAAGAAACGACGCCATTTCATCCACGCTCGCCTTACGCAGTAGCAAAAATGTATGCGTACTGGATAGTTGTTAACTATCGTGAATCATATGGTATGTATGCATGTAACGGTATATTGTTTAACCATGAATCACCCCGCCGAGGTGAAACGTTCGTTACCCGTAAAATAACACGCGCTATTGCGAATATTTCACAAGGTCTAGAGACATGTTTGTACCTTGGAAATATGGATGCATTGAGAGACTGGGGACATGCTAAAGATTACGTTCGAATGCAGTGGATGATGCTACAGCAGGAAACCGCAGATGATTTTGTTATCGCGACGGGCAAACAAATATCTGTACGTGAATTTGTATCATTATCAGCTAGAGAAGTTGGTGTTGAGCTTGAATTTACCGGTGAAGGTATTGATGAAATAGCGACAGTTAAGGCTATCACGGGAGATAACGCATCAGCATTAAAGGTTGGTGATGTTATTGTGCGTGTTGACCCGCGTTATTTCCGTCCTGCTGAAGTTGAAACATTATTGGGTGATCCTTCTAAAGCGAAAGAAAAGTTAGGTTGGGTACCACAAATTACAGTAGAAGAGATGTGTGCTGAAATGGTACAGAATGATTTAAGTAAAGCAAAACAGCACGCATTACTAAAAGCGCACGGTCATAACGTAGCTATGTCAATTGAAAACCAGGGTTAACAGTATGACAGGGTTAAATACTAAGATATTTGTCGCGGGGCATCGAGGTATGGTCGGGTCGGCAATTGTTCGTCAGCTTGAAAAAAGTGGCCACACTAACATTATCACTCGCAGTCGATCTGAATTAGATCTAGCTAATCAACGGGAGGTACTTGATTTTTTTCAAGCTGAACAAATCGAACAAGTGTATTTAGCAGCTGCCAAAGTAGGGGGGATTGTTGCAAACAATACTTACCCCGCAGATTTCATATATGAAAACCTAATGATACAGTGTAACGTTATTCATAGTGCCCATCTATCAAACGTTCAGCAGCTACTTTTTTTAGGCTCTTCGTGTATTTACCCTAAATTAGCCGCGCAGCCAATGCAAGAAACTGCATTACTAACAGGTACACTAGAAGAAACTAACGAACCTTATGCAGTGGCTAAAATAGCAGGCATCAAACTATGTGAGAGTTATAATCGCCAATACGGACGAGATTACCGTAGTGTAATGCCTACTAACCTTTATGGTGCACACGATAATTATCACCCTCAAAATAGCCACGTTATTCCTGCATTATTACGTCGTTTCCATGAAGCAAAATTAAATGGTGATAAGAAAGTCGTTGCATGGGGTAGCGGCAAACCAATGCGTGAATTTTTATATGTTGATGACATGGCCGATGCTTCTATTCACGTCATGAATTTGGATAAGTCTATTTACGATGATAATACGGGGCCTACATTAAGCCATATTAATATAGGTACTGGGGTTGATTGTACAATCAACGAATTGGTTAAAACGATTGCTAAGGTTGTAGGTTTCACAGGCGATATCAAGTTTGATGTGACAAAGCCTGACGGTGCACCACGCAAGTTAATGAACGTTGGCAGACTTAAGGCATTAGGCTGGGAATACTCGGTGCCATTAGAAACTGGTCTTTCTAAAGCTTATGAGTGGTTTTTGAATAATCAAGATGAGTTTAGAGGTTAGAAATAAATGAGAATATTAGTCACGGGTGGCGCAGGTTTTATTGGTTCTGCTGTTATTAGGCACGTTATTAATAATACGAATGATTCTGTGATTAACCTTGATAAATTAACCTATGCAGGCAATTTAGAATCTTTATCAGAAGTTAGTAACTCAGAGCGATATAGCTTTGAGCACGCAGATATCTGTGACCGCATTGCATTAGAGCGTATTTTCTCTAAGTATAAGCCTGAAGCAGTAATGCATCTTGCTGCGGAATCTCACGTAGACCGGTCAATAGATGGGCCTGCTGATTTTATCGAAACTAATATAGTAGGAACTTACACGTTATTAGAAGCAACGCGTCAATATTGGTCGGAATTAGATTCTAAACAGAAATTAACTTTTCGATTTCATCACATATCAACAGATGAGGTATATGGTGATTTGGAAGGTACAACCGACTTATTTACGGAAACCAGCTCATATGAACCAAGTAGTCCGTATTCTGCTTCAAAGGCTTCAAGCGATCATCTAGTAAGAGCTTGGTTACGCACCTACGGCTTACCTACAATTATAACTAACTGCTCAAATAACTACGGTCCTTATCATTTTCCTGAAAAACTAATTCCATTAGTTATTTTGAATGCATTAGACGGTAAAGCTATACCGATATATGGTAAAGGAAATCAAGTTCGTGATTGGCTGTATGTCGAGGATCATGCGCGTGCTCTATACGAAGTTGTTACAAAGGGGGATATAGGCGAAACCTACAACGTTGGTGGTCACAATGAAAAACAAAATATAGAGGTGGTTGAAACTATTTGTCAATTATTGAATGAATTAGTGCCACAAAAAACTGACTATCAAGATCAAATTGTTTTTGTTAAAGATAGGCCTGGTCACGACCAGCGTTACGCAATAGATGCAAGTAAAATTGAACGAGAACTAGGCTGGAAACCAGAAGAAACATTCGAAACAGGTCTCAGAAAAACTGTTGAATGGTATTTGAAAAATAAGACTTGGTGCGAACATGTGCAAGATGGCTCATATCAGCGAGAGCGTTTAGGAGCGTAAAATATGAAAGGAATAGTTTTAGCTGGTGGCTCAGGAACCCGTCTGTATCCAATTACCCAGGGGGTTTCAAAACAGTTATTGCCAATCTACGATAAGCCAATGATCTTTTATCCTATCTCGGTATTAATGCTCGCAGGTATTAACGATATTCTAATCATATCTGCACCAGATGATATTGGCGGATATCAGAGATTACTTGGCGATGGTTCTCGATTTGGTATCAATATTTCTTATGAAATTCAGCTTACACCCGATGGATTAGCGCAGGCTTTTATTATTGGTGAAGATTTTATTGGTGATGACAGCGTTTGTTTAGTTCTTGGTGATAATGTTTTTTACGGTCAAGGCTTTTCTCCTAAGTTACTTAATGCGGCTTCAAGAGAGAAGGGAGCAACAGTGTTTGGCTATCAAGTTAAAGATCCAGAGAGATTTGGTGTTGTTGAGTTTGATAAGGCTGGTAAAGCTCTTTCTATTGAGGAAAAACCAAGCAAACCAAAATCCAATTATGCTGTTACAGGATTGTACTTTTATGACAATCAAGTTGTTGAAATTGCAAAGTCAATAAAACCATCACATCGTGGTGAATTAGAGATAACTTGTGTAAATAATGTATATTTAGAGCAAGAAGAATTGAATGTAGAGATGCTTGGTAGGGGGTTTGCTTGGTTAGATACAGGCACTCATGACTCATTATTGGAAGCGTCGTCTTTTGTGCAAACTATAGAGCATCGCCAAGGTTATAAAATTGCATGTTTAGAAGAAATTGCGTTCAACAACGGTTGGCTAAC
The DNA here is from genome assembly GCF_015595035.1 of Marinibium conchae. Taxonomy (GTDB): domain Bacteria; phylum Pseudomonadota; class Gammaproteobacteria; order Enterobacterales; family Alteromonadaceae; genus Glaciecola. Next base: position 551,731 of record NZ_JADNRN010000001.1, read on the forward strand.
TTCTAAACAAATAGAGCAATTCGCACAACCAATGATGAAAAATAGTTACGGAGTGTATCTATTGTCACTTATAACTGCAGAGTAAAATTTATGAAAGTTTCATTTAATGAACAGTACAGTTTATTCCTAGATAAAGTTAAGGGTTTTACCGACGAGCCTATCTATCCTCACACAATAGAGTCATTTTTTGAGTCTCTCAATGATTGGTCTCAATTTCATTCACTTGAAGATGTTAAAAAGTGGTTTATAGAGAAGAGGAAGTCCTCCTCTCTCTCAGTAACAAATATTCCCCTAAATGAGGTGAGTGGATGGAAAGCGGATCCTTCGACTGGAAACATATCACATTGTTCAGGAGATTTTTTTACTGTTCATGGTCTTCGTGTTAATTCAAAAAATAGAGAAGTCGACATCACTTGGGAGCAACCAATTTTAGAACAGGTTGGCTATGACGGTGGTTTACTCGGTATTATAAAGAAAAGATTTAATGATGTTCCTCATTATTTGTGTGAGGCTAAAGAAGAACCTGGCAACTATGGAAAAGTACAAATAAGCCCAAGCTTGCAAGCTACTTTTGCTAACTTGAATCAAGCCCATGGAGGAAGGAAACCGCATTTCGCAGAGCTCTTTATGTCCAGGGAAAAAAATGAAGATTTGAATGTTTTATTTGATAGTTGGCTAGCTGAAGATGGTGGTCGTCTACACTTAAAAAGAAACAGAGGTATTTTATTAGAAGTGCCAGCAGATGAGGAAATAGAATTACCCAATGACAATTTTATATGGTTGAGTTTATATCAAATAAAACAACTGTTGACGGAGGATGCTTGGATAAACCCTCATGTAAGGGGGATTCTTGCACATGTCTAAAGTTATAAATATTGGTGTTATTGGTTGCGCCAACATTGCTGATAAGTATGTGATACCAGCAATACAATCCATGCCAGATGAATTTAATTTATTTGCTGTTTGTAGTCGCAGTGCCGAAAAGTCAGAGGTCTATGCAAAAAAATATGAAACACTAGGTATCGTTGGGTACGAGCAGCTACTGTTAATAGAAGATATTGATGCTGTCTATATTCCATTACCTAATAGTATGCATCATGAATGGATAAAAAAATCTTTACTTAAAGGAAAGCATGTTTTGGTAGAAAAGTCTTTAGCTTGCAGTTTAGGGCAGGTTGAAAGCTTGACATCCTTAGCAAAAAGCAAAGGGTTGGTGTTAATTGAGAATTTTCAATTTAGATTTCATCCACAATTAAAAGTTATTAAGGAATTAATTACTAGTGGTGAAATTGGAGCAATTAGAAATCTTAGAAGTAGTTTCGGCTTTCCTCCTTTTTTAGATGAGGATAACATTCGCTATTCTAAAGAATTAGGTGGTGGTGCGTTATTAGATGCTGGTGCATATCCAATAAAAGTTAGCCAAGAGTTGCTCGGTGAAGATTTATTTGTAGACTCAGCCACACTGAGCTACTGCGGTGAAAAACAGGTTGATATATGGGGCAATGCACAACTTAAAAGTGAAACAGGTGATGTTGTTTCTCAAATATCATTTGGATTTGATAATTTTTATCAATGTTCGCTTGAGATCTGGGGGTCTAAAGGGGTTATTAGAGCTGGGCGGATTTTTACATGTCCTCCATCTACAAATGCTACGATAGAGCTATGTAATGAGAATGGTAAAAAAGTTCTAACCGTGAATGCTGAAAACCACTTTGAGAATATGCTTCAGTACTTTTATAAATTGATCAATAAGGTCTTACCCGTTGAAGTGGAATATACTTCGTCTATTCATCAGTCCAAATTAATATCTGGAGTATATAAAAAATCTTATGAAAAATAATATATATGTTACACAGCCTTCTCTAGCGCCGCTTAATGATTTCGTTGACTTATTACAAGATACTTGGGATACAGGTATACTGACTCATAATGGTCCGTTGGTGAGAAAGCTTGAAGCAGACTTGTGTAAAACGCTTAACATAGAACATCTTTCCGTAGTTACCAATGGTACAGTTGCGCTTCAAATGGCAATAAAAGCATTAGAGCTGAAGGGTGAAATTATTACAACTGCTTTTAGTTGGGTCGCTACTATAAGTGCCATTAAGTGGGAAGGGTGCACACCTGTATTTTGTGATATTGATGAAGATACCTTTAATATTGATATCAAAAAAATAGAGGGGCTTATTACTGACAAAACTGTTGCTATTATGCCTGTTCATGTATTTGGTAATCCTTGTGATGTTAATGCGATTGAAATCATTGCAAAAAAACACGGATTAAAAGTAATTTATGATGCAGCACATGCTATGGGGAGTAAGATAAATGGTTCGAGTTTACTAGAGTTTGGCGATATTTCCGCAACAAGTTTTCATGGTACCAAGCTATTTAATACGGCTGAAGGCGGCGCATGCATTACTAAAAGCTTAGATTTAAGCAAAAAGTTAGAGCGGATACGCTTTTTTGGTCATGATGATAATAAAGACATTGTTGAAGATGGATTTAATGGCAAAATGACCGAAATTCATGCAGCGCTAGGTTTAGCTAATCTGAAGTATTATTCAGATGTGCTAGATGACCGCGAAGTTAAATATAAAAAATATAAGTCTGAACTATGTCAGATTGAAGGTATTGGCTTTCAAAAATTATCTATGGGGGAGATCAATTTTTCATATTTTCCAATAGTATTGAAATCAGAAGTAATGTTATTGAAAATTGAAAGTTTACTTAATGAAAACAATATATATCCTCGAAGGTATTTTTATCCATCACTAAATCATTTATCACAAATAGTGGATTATCAAGAGTGTCCCGTGTCTGAGAGCCTATCTACTAGGATACTATGCTTACCTTTATATAAAAGCTTAACTGATAATGAGTTAATGCGGATCGTTCGATTGATCAAAAGGTGTTTTTAATATGAGTGTAAATAAATGAAAAGTGTTTTAGTTTTAACTGACAACGTAATTATCTTTGAAAAATTCAAAGCTATTTGCGAAAAGCATAATAGGGTCGATGTCAAATTTGATTATTTCTGTAGTCCATCATCTGAACACCTTTTTTTAAAACACAATGATGTGTGTGTGCTTGATATTCAGAAAAATTATAAAAGTGTTATAGATACATACTCCTTAGTTATTTCTTGCCACTGTAAAAAAATTTTTCCTGCTGAATTGGTCAATTCGATTCGTTGTATAAATATACATCCAGGTCTCAATCCTTATAATAGAGGCTGGTATCCACAGGTATTTGCTATTAACAACGGACTTCCTCATGGGGCAACAATTCATGAAATGGACGAAGATATTGATCATGGAGCGATAATTGCACAGAAAAATGTTCAAGTTAATCTGGAAGATACGTCATTAACTGTCTATGAGAGAGTTTTAAATGCTGAAATAGATTTATTTGATAATTTTTTTAATTCCTTGATCGATCAAAGTTATGTCGCACATCCTATGGTTAATGAAGGAAACTATAACTCGATTCAAGACTTTAGAAATATCAACCATATTGATCTTGACCGTAAAGGAACATTTTCAGAGTTTTATAATTTATTGCGATCTTTGACACATGGGGATCATAAAAATGCTTATATTCTTTCTGAGGATGGAGCAAAGATCTTCATCAGTTTAAATATTGAAAAAAACTAGCGAGTGAGCCTTGCTTGGTACCCTAACAATATTTTTATTTCCATACTAAACCTTTTGTTAGCAAACATTTCTAGTTAATTTAAAAGACAACACGTGTTTTGATGTATTTAACTTCAAGCCTAAAGCGACTGTGAGATGATTAGAAAAATGTTAAACGATACCGAAATAAAAATACTCGACTGAATATCTAATTTTCCAAAGATATCTAATATTGTTAATATTTAAAATACAAAAATGTATTGAGTTATAAATTCTTCACTAAAGTGTCCAAGCATTGTTAGTCAAGTCAAACGGGAGTCAGACAACAATTTTTAGAAAAAATATATTAGCAAACTATATAAGTCAAATTTATGTTACTTTGATCGGCATTTTGTTGTTACCTATGTATATAAAGTATATGGGTAGTGAAGCATACGGTTTAGTAGGTTTTTTTGCCATGTTACAAGCCTGGTTTGGTTTGCTTGATTTAGGCTTGACACCCACGATAGGACGAGAAACAGCTCGTTATAGAGGTGGAGCAGTGTCTGTATTGGCTTTTAGGCAATTATATCGTGCACTATCTGTGATTTTTATCACTATCGCTGTTCTGGGCGGAGGGGCGTTGTTCTTATCTGCGGATTTAATAGCAGAAAACTGGCTAAACCTAGAAAACCTTGCAGTTACTGATGTTGTTATCGCAATACAAATAATGGCAATTAGTGTAGCGCTGCGCTGGATGGCAGGCTTACATCGTGGAGTTGTTGCGGGTGCTGAGCAATTAGTATGGCTTAGCGGTTTTAATGCCCTTGTTGCTACACTGAGGTTTGTTGGTGTATTTGTCAGCATGTGGTTTTTTGGATTCACACCATTAGTTTTTTTCGTTCACCAGTTCGGCATAGCCTTACTCGAAAATATAGGCTTAATGTTAAAAACATCGCAAATACTTCCAAGTAAGCAATGCATATCAACTAAGATAGGATGGTCTTTTTTACCTGTAAAACCAGTACTAAAGTTTTCAGTAACGATTGCATTTACAGCCTCTGTTTGGGTGTTTGTTACTCAAACTGATAAATTAGTTTTATCTGGTATATTGCCTTTGGACGAGTATGGCTATTTTACTTTGGCTGTTTTAGTTGCTAACGGTATTATGGTGTTAGGAGGGCCCGTAAGTTCAGCTATTATGCCTAGGATGACACGACTTTTTGCGGAAAATCAGCATAATGAGATGATTAACCTCTACAGAAAATCAACTCAGTTAATTGCCATAATCGCCGGCTCAGCATCTTTAACCCTCGTTGTAGCGGCTAAACCTCTGCTTGCTGCATGGACTGGCGACGACATTGTAGCCACACAGTCTGCACCAATATTGCAATTATACGCAATGGGTAATCTATTTTTGTCATTTACAGCCATGGCATATTATCTACAATACGCGTTAGGAAACCTTCGTTATCATTTGATGGGAAATATAGGTCTGGCTGTTATATTGATCCCCTCTATCATTATCGCATCATCAAATTTCGGTGGAATCGGTGCTGGTTATGTGTGGTTGCTTATGAATGTTTTATACTTATTCACTTGGATTGCTTTTGTACATCATAAATTGGAGCCAGGGCTATATATAAAGTGGATGCTAAACGATATAGTTAAAATACTGCTGCCTGCGGCATTGGTTGCATTATCACTCTTCCTTATTGATATAGAGATAGCTGGCCGGTTGGCATCTCTGGTATTTGTAGTGTCGGTTGGAATCATTGTCATTGCCACAGCTTTTACTTTTTCTTGCTATGCGTCTAATTTTCGACGTAAATATTTACAGGCTAATTAATTACATGAAAATACTTCACTTAGCTCCTGATGAAAAATTTATTGATATGGCCCTAGAAATTTTTGAGGAATCCTACCCTAAAGAAAACTCTTTGATAGTTTTTTCAAATAGCCCTATAAAGCTTGTTAAATCGAAAGGGGTTAGTTGTAGTAGGGTTAACCCTCTTAATCGTTTCAATCCTATATTTTATTCTTCTGTAATTAAAAAGTACGATGTTGTGGTATTGCATGGGTTATCTGATTGGTTTTTACCTATTGTTCTTTTCGCTTCAACAAAAACAACTTTTATCTGGTTGGGTTGGGGATATGACTACTATAGATATATAGATGGTTATCAAGGAGAGGACCAACTAGAACCGTTGACTAGAGTAGCTAGCTTCAACAATAGAAAAAGCATTAGTAGGATATTATCTGATTGTGTAAAGTACCCATTTAGTTTAAAGCCATCAGTCAAGTATTGTATTAGTAAAATAAAAATTTTCTCACCAGTTCTACCCGATGAATATGAGCTTTTAAAAAACAGCTTACTTTTAAATAAATTTCCAGCTTATTCGGCATGGAATTATGGTAGTTTAGAACGGAATTGGTTGAAAGACTTTACTGACCAAGAAGTTTCGGGCGATAATATATTGGTCGGCAATAGCGCTGCGATAACTAATAATCACTTTGATACGTTTGCTTTGCTTTCCAAAATTCCTTTTAATAAAAAACAGTTAATCACCCCTTTGTCTTACGGTAATAAAGAATATGGTGATGAGGTTGTTAAAAAAGGCTACCAGTTGTTTGGTGATGATTTTTATCCGCTCAATGCTTTTTTAGAATTAACTGAATATATTAATATAATTAAAAGTTGTGGTTTTGTTATTATGAACCACAAAAGGCAACAGGCTCTAGGCAATATTGTGATCATGCTTTATTTGGGGGCAAAAGTGTTTTTGAATCAAGCTTCACCCGCACTCCTATACTTGAAAAACCTGGGTTTTGTTATTTTTAGTATTGAAGAGCTTAAAGAGCAGCCGTCTCTACTTAGCGGTAAACTATCGCAAAGAGAAGTTAATTTAAATCGAGAGAAACTTAAATTGACATGGTCACATAGTGTTATAAAAAAGAGAACTGAATCACTAGTACAGTTAGCCTTGCTGCCAGATAAGGAGTAGACTTTTTGTTTTCTCCCACTTTAACTAATTGCATTTTATTATTGTTTTTAAGTAATTTGTATTCATTAATGCTGAAAATATCTAACCGAATAGAAGTGGGGTACGATGTTGGTCTTAAATTATTATGACTAAATTTGTCCTTGTTGCATATATATTGTTTTCATTGATTATCTCTTACTTAGGGGTTTCATACGATATGATACCGACCCCATTTTCCTACAATCAATTAGTTTCAATTGAGGAGTTATGGGGTACTGTAATTATTCTACTCTCATCATTGTTATTGTATGGTGTTTCATACAGATGTTTTGATTATAAACATAAACATAAACATAAACATAAACATTCAACTAACAACTTAATTTCTGTAAATGTAAGTAAAAATAACCACTTTTTTGTCGTGAAGAAGCGTACCTTATACTGTTGGTTTTTCCAGCTCATTATCGTCTTATATTTTTTAAGTCAGTTTATTACTAATTTTGATGATTACTTATCTAGCAATGCGCATATTAAAAGGATTTTTGAAGGTAAATTCAGTCAGTTTTTCTTAATAATCCAATGCTTTCTTGTGTTTTTAACTAAGGGGTGGACTAGAACGTTGATTGCTACGTTTTCGTTGTTATTGGCTTTTTGTGTTGCTTGGTTTGACGGTAGTCGATCTGCACTAATTCCGTTATTTGGACTTGTAATCTCTGCGTACATGGAAAAGAAGTATCTGAAGACTACCTTTTTTGTTTTTATTTTGACATATATGTTCGTGTTTTCTATGGGAGTAAGGACGGTTGATGACAAACTTAGCGTATTTACCTTTTTTGGTTATTTATTTGAATCTTTAGTTAACTTTTTTATTATTTTTGCAGGCTCTATAGGTTACCTCACAAGCTTTTCTATACTGCACTTTACTTACGTTAATGAAACCCAAAAAGGTTTGTTTGGAATTCATGATTTATTATATAGCCTTTCCCCTTTTCCATCATTTGTATTTAAACCAGCTATTGTTAACGAGGAATTATGGAAAATAGATAGCGCGAGAGTCATAGGGGGGGCGGGTGAAATTTACAGGGTGTCAATCCTTTTGTTTTATTGTACGTTTATTTTTTTCGCATGGCTTACTAATAAAATAGATCGAATGTCGACCATTCACATCAAATTAATATCAGTTTCAATCTTTACTTTATCTATGGTTGTATTTTTTCAGTATAGCTTGAGAACTGTCCACTGGTTCTACTACTTGCTTATGTTGTTTATATTTATTGATTATAAACTGTCAAAAAAACGAACCATAAAGCCTACAATTAGATGAGCTACTAGACTGGTACGGTATATTAGTTGATATTGGTTGTTTTCACTTTGCAGACGTACATGAAATAAACTTCAGCTAATCAGAGATGAGATAAAAGAGAAATATCATGAAAGAAGTAAAACACAGTAAAGGTCTAAAAATAGCAGTTGTCTTTTTCGCATTTAATAGACCTGATAAATTGAAAAATACTATTAAATCATATCTCAGTTGTTTTAATGCACAAACAGATGATATTTTTGTTTACATTGATGGCCCTAGAAATTTGAAAGAACGAGTTCTTACTAATGAGTGTTTTCAAGTATCGTCCGAGTTGATCTCTCAAGCAACAATTATTTCAAGGGAAGATAATTTGGGGCTCAAACATTCTATTCATGGTGGTATATCTGATGTTTTGAAGCAATATGAGGCTGTAATAGTTATTGAAGATGATTTGAAGTTAGAGCCAGAGTTTTACAACTATATGCGGACTGGGTTAATTAAATACGATGGGAATGAAAAGGTCTATCAAATATCGGGTTATAACTATAACCCTGAAGAAGGGACAGATGCGTTTTTTTTACCTATAATAACCTCTTGGGGCTGGGCTACATGGAGAAGTAGGTGGAAGGGTTTTGATTTGACTACAAATTACCAGTCTTTATTAATGACAAAAAGTGATAAGAAAAGATATAACTTTGGTGGGTCGTTTAATTTTTCAAGGATGATTAGTTTGGAATACAGTGGAAAAATAAGCTCTTGGGCCATTCGGTGGTATTCTTATGTTTACTCGTATAATGGTTTGACACTATATCCACCACAAAGCTTGGTCGTCAATGATGGTTTTAATGATGGAGGTACTCATTCATCTTATACTTCAAGTGAATTGTTTTCATCAGCCAACTCCTACGCTACATCCAATATCGATTATCCAGATGTTGTTCAACTGTGTGAATTTAAGGTTAGATCCTTACAAAAGCATTTTAGAAAACGTTTAAATAGAAAGATATTAGGTTACATCAAATCTCTTCTAAAAAGAGTCTTCCATGTTAAATAGTCTGAAGGGAAACCTCAAAGAGTTAGCAAAAAGCAAGTTAGGTCTGGCGATGCTGCGTGGTTATTATTTCATAATAGGTTCTATGGGGTATTTTTATAGATATAAATATTTTTTTAAATGTACCATATCAAGAACTGCGCGAGTAACTGGCTGGAAACAAGTTTCATTAGGTCGTAATGTGGTTATTTGCAATCGTACGTGGCTGAATGTTAACCATCGAGATAGTCAAGGCATAAAGGCTATTACTATTGGTGATAATTCATTTATTGGTGAAAATAATTTTTTAACTGCAGGAGCACATATTACCATTGGTGCATATGCGTTAACTACGTCGAATTGTTCATTTATTGGTGCATCTCATAATATTGACTCGGTCATGACTCCTTACATCAGAACAGGAGTGGATAGTGAAAATATAATACAAGTCGGGGTTAATTGTTTTTTCGGCTACGGCTCAACCGTTATCGGTAATGTGAGTATCGGTCACGGTTCAATTATTGGTGCTAAATCAGTTGTCTTACACGATATTCCACCTTTTTCCATTGTCGTTGGTAATCCAGCAAAAGTAATCAAAAGGTATGATTTTTCATCTCAAAAATGGGTAAAAACAGATATAGATGAATCCTTAATTCCGAGTCAAGAGGAGTATTTAGAGTTAGTGGAGAAAGGTAATGATTTAATCTTGATGCCTTATATTTTGGCAGCAAAAAATTTCAGTAGTATCATTTAATTATAGAAAAGGCTCAATTTTGAATGAAGTTATCGTAACCGGTTGTTTTGGCTTTATTGGAAGCAACCTTGTAAATAAACTTTCTCAGCAAGACTGCGATGTATACGGTATTGGTAATGGAAGTGAGAAAAAATTAAGTCATAATTTTATAAGTGGCTATGTTGATTTCAATAACCTTAATAAACTTCTTAAGCTAATGAAGGGTAAACCTAAGACTATTTATCATCTTGCTGGTGGCTCTTCGGTCGGGACCGCAGTGGACAACCCTTTCGAAGACTTTTGTAAAAGTGTCAATACTGCTTCATTATTATTCGAATGGGTTCGTGTAAATTCACCGGAAACTAATGTGATTGTTGCGTCGAGTGCTGCTGTATACGGCAGTCACTCAGGTGGAAAGCTCTCGGAAAACTCAAGAGTTAACCCTTATTCTAATTATGGTTACCACAAAGAGATGATTGAGCGTCTAGCTTCGATGTATCGTTCAAATCATAATTTAAAAATTACCGCTTTAAGGATATTTTCAGTTTATGGTAACGGCTTAAAAAAGCAATTGCTTTGGGATACGTGTAATAGACTCAGAAATATAGAAAACTCAACAACCTTAACTTGTTTTGGAACAGGTAATGAGGAGCGGGATTGGATTCACATCAGTGACGTTTGTGATGGTCTCTATACTCTTGGTAGTTTGGGGAACCTAAGTCCCTCGGTCGTAAATATGGGGACGGGAAAGAAACATACCGTAGCGGAACTTATTTCGCTTTTATGCAAACATTGGTTCAACGGTCAAGTTGACATTGACATTGTTTTTAACAATTTATCTCGAGCTGGCGATCCATTTTCTTTAGTTTCAGATTGCGAGTTTAAAGATAGCCTATGTGAAAAATACAAAGTTAAATTAGATGAGGGTGTTGCTCAGTATGTCAATTGGTACAAACAAAATCATGAATAATAGACATATAAGACTGGGGATTTTTTTTCCATCTCCAAAACTATGGATGGGCGGAGCAAATTATTACTTAAGATTAGTGACATTACTCGCTGAATATTCGACCAATATCAAAGTAATAGTTTTCATGTCCCGTGATATTGATAGCGATTTTGCAGAGTTGCTCTCATCCATGAATAATGTTCAGCTAGTTTATGTTAAATCTACTCAGCAAAAATTAATTGAGGTTTTATCTGCAGTTCTTCTTGGTAAAGATAAGGCTATTTCTCTTTTAGCTGAGAAACACAATATTGATGTTTTTTACAGCAACGCTACCTTTTTTGGATGGAACTTTAAAACTCCCGTTTTATATTGGATCCCTGACCTACAGCACATATATCTCCCGAAAATGTTTTCAATGCTGAAAAAACTAAAACGAAATATTGGCTTTTTAGCGCAAGCAAAGTTTTCATCTGGTATTGTTTTAAGTAGTTACGATGCTAAAAATAGTTTTTTAAAAACTTATGCAACTCCAGAGGATAAGTTGTTTGTTGTAAGGTTTGCTGTCAAGGCAGCAAGTGTACCCCAAAAAGATATTGAAGCCGTAAAAGAAAAGTACCAACTTGAAGATAAGTATATATTCTTACCCAATCAATATTGGCCTCATAAAAACCATGAAGTTGTTTTGCGAGCTATTGAGTTTCTCCGATCGAAGGGGGAAAAATCATTTCAGATTGTTTCTACAGGTAGCACTGAGTCGGAGTCATTTAAAAAATGCGAAACACTCATTCGAGCTATGGAAATCACGTCGGCTGAATACAGTGTTCTCGGTTTAGTACCTGGTAGTGATGTTCTAGCTTTAATGGCTGGAAGTTCTTTCGTTCTCAACCCGTCTTTATTTGAAGGTTGGAGTAGTACTGTCGAAGAAGCTAAAGCTCTCAATAAGAAGATGATTCTTTCCGATATCCCTATACATAGAGAGCAAGAGCCAAAACATGGTGAATTCTTGTTTTTCGATCCCCAAAATATCGAATCACTTGCTGTATTAATTTGCTCAACTACAAAGACAAAAGTGATGCCTACCGCCCAACCCGAACTTGATTTGCAGAAACGTTTTTTTGACGAACTGGAATATGCGATAAAATCGGTAGTATTCAAATAATAAGCTAAAAAACTAAAACGATTGTCTATTATATGGTTAAGGTGAATTGTCTAATTTATTTTAAGGCGAGTGAACTTTATACCCATTGTATATTTGGAAATATTTATTAAATGAAAGTGTCAATCATTACAGTATGCTTTAATTCTGAGAAAACAATTGAAGATACTATAAAATCAGTTCAATCTCAGACTTATCCTACAATTGAATATATTATTATTGATGGTAATTCTAACGATTGTACCAACGAAATTGTGTCAAAATATAAAGATGTCGTTAAAGTACATGTTAGCGAACTTGATAATGGACTTTATGATGCGATGAACAAAGGTATTAAGTTAGCGACTGGGGATATTGTTGGTGTGCTGAATTCAGATGATATCCTCGCAAGCGATGAAACTGTTCTTAATTTGGTTTCAGCCATTGGTAATAGCGATGGTATATATGGTGATATCGGTTTTTATTCAGAGCATGATTTTTCAATTAAGAAAAGACGTTATTCATCTGCTGGATTTAAAAAATCAAAGTTCTCACGTGGAATGATGCCTGCTCATCCTTCTTTTTACGCAAAAAAAGAGTGTTATGAAAAAGCAGGTTTGTACCGTACTGATTTTAAGATAGCTGCTGATTTTGATATGCTTTTGAGGATTTTTTCGTTGCCAAATACCTCTTTTACCTATTTGGACGAAGAAATTGTAAAAATGCGTTTAGGAGGGGTTAGCACCTCTGGTTTTATGTCGAATTACACTCTGAACAAAGAAATATTGGCGTCCTGCCGGAGCAACGGAATAAAAGCAAATTGGTTTTCTATTATGTCTAAGTATCCGAGTAAAATCATGGGTTATATTTTTAAATGATATTGCTTACTGGAGGAACTGGATTTGTTGGTAAGGCATTGCTTGATGCTTTAAAGAATAGAAACGTACGATGTTTAGGAAGGCGGAAGCCTTCAATAATAGCAAGCACTTCATTCTTTGAGAGCGAAATTAATGCCAACACCGATTTTGCCGTTGCTTTGCAAGATACGAATGTACTTATTCACTGCGCTGCTCGTGTTCATATTATGAGTGATAGCGCAACAAATCCATTAGAGGCGTTTCGAGAGATAAATACCTACGGTACGCTTAATCTTGCTCAGCAAGCCTCGGATGCTGGTGTAAAACGTTTTATCTTTATTAGTTCAATCAAAGTGAACGGCGAATCAACCGAGCCACATTCTCCGTTCAGGCCTGATGACCAATTTGTACCTACCGATCCTTACGGTTTAAGTAAGTATGAAGCTGAAGTTGGATTACGCGAAATTGCAAAAAATACGGGCATGGAGGTTGTAATAATTCGTCCACCATTAGTTTATGGTCCTGGAGTCAAGGCAAACTTTGCTTCCATGATGAAATGGATGAACAAAGGGGTTCCATTGCCACTAGGTGGTATTAGAGGGAACAAACGAAGCTTAGTGTCTGTAGATAATTTAGTTCATTTAATTGTCACTTGTATTGAACATTCTAATGCGGCGAACCAAACTTTTATGGTGTCTGACGATAATGATGTTTCAACCTCTCAATTATTGGCCAATATGGCAACCGCATTAGGAGCGCCTAATAGATTATTGTCTATTCCTAGTACATGGTTTATTTTGGCTGTAAAACTAATGGGTAAGGCTGCTATTGCACAACGTTTATGTGGGTCTTTAGAAGTTGATATATCAAAAACAAAAGAGATGCTAAACTGGAGGCCACCATGCAGTTCGGCTGAATCTATGAAAAAAACAGCAGATGCTTATCTTGCAACTCTCAGTTCAAATAAAAGATATAGATAACAGATGAATACAATTATAATCCGCGTCCTCGATTTTTTGCTGGCTTTCTTTGGTCTGCTTGCCACTTTTCCAATTTTAATTGTTGTTACCATTGTTGGTTACTTTGATACCGGCTCGCCGATCTTTATTCAACAACGCATGGGTAAAAATAAACGGCCATTTAAACTTATTAAATTCCGCACTATGGCGATTGAAACCAAATCGGTAGCTAGCCATCTTGCAAGTGCAGCTTCTGTTACTAAATTGGGTGGCTTTTTGCGTAAAACTAAAATAGATGAGTTGCCTCAGTTAATTAATGTTTTGAGAGGGGAGATGAGTTTTGTAGGCCCTCGGCCAAATTTGTTTAATCAGGATGAATTAATTTTTGAACGCGATAGCCGAGGTGTTTATGCTGTATTGCCTGGTATTACTGGGCTGGCGCAGGTTCGTACTATTGATATGTCTACGCCTAAACTGCTTGCAGAAACTGATCAAAAGATGATTTCTGAACTGTCATTAATCCATTACTTCAAATTCATTATTATGACTATAACTGGGAAAGGCTCGGGTGACAGAGTAAAAAGCGACAATCAATAGTGAATAGGTAAGTGATGGTACTCTAAATTTAAGTACCATCATTGTGTCATTTCGACTAATAGGATTACATCATTACTTTTACTGTAACTGGTGCTAGAATGTGAAAGTGTTTAATTGTCATAAATGAATCTGATTAATTTTTATGGTAATTAAAATAGTGTCCAGCTTCAGCATTTTATGTTTATTCTATTGGACGCTATGTTTATAAAGCGCCCTACATCGGTAGTCTAAAAATTAGAAGAGTTCAAAAGTGATAAGCCTAAACACTATACTAAATCTATCTCGTCCAAAAAAACGTTTGATTACTCTCACAGTCGATTCACTTTTCATCGCAATTTCTTTTTGGGCTGCGCTGGTAATACGCATTGATAGCTTTTCAGTGTTTTCAAACATAAACTACTGGCTAATTCTTTCCGGCTTGCTTCCTCTTAGTATTCTAATATTTGTTAAGCTTGGCTTATACCGAGCTGTGTTGCGCTATATGAGCTCGCAAGCTGTGTGGGCTGTCGTTGCTGGAACTATGTTATCAACTGCAGCATTAGTGCTTATTGCATTTTTCTCTACAACAGCTGTACCTAGAACAATGCCATTGATTTATTGTGCCTTGATATTGCTAACTGTCGGAGGCGCGAGGCTTCTTATTCGCGCTCTGGTTACACAATTCACCGGCTCTAACAAACAACCTGTGGTGATTTACGGCGCTGGCTCAGCAGGTCGCCAACTTGCAACAGGAGTCGCTATTGGTCAAGAGTATTATGTATCAGCCTTCATTGATGACGATGAAACAAAACATGGCTCCGTAATACAAGGTATTCCTGTCATTTCTTTGGTTGAGCTGAAAGGGTTAATTGATGCAGGTAAGGCAACAAGAGTTTTGCTTGCTTTGCCTAGTGCAAGTCGCTCAGCGCGGAACCGCATAATTAACTCTTTAGAAAAGTATCAAATTCGAGTCCAAACAATTCCTGGTATTAAAGACGTAATAGAAGGGAATTTTAACGCGTCTGAACTGATAGAGGTTGAAATCGAAGACTTACTGGGGCGTGAGCCAGTGACGCCTCTTCCGCAATTAATGGCACAAAACATTACCGGTAAAAACGTGTTTGTGAGCGGTGCTGGCGGCTCTATTGGTTCAGAGCTGTGTCGTCAGATTCTTAAATTCAAACCAGCAAAGTTAGTCTTATTTGAATTATCAGAATTCGCTCTTTATCAAATAGAAAAAGAGCTGAGCGAGTATATCCATAAAAATGGTTTGAAAATTAAACTTTTCCCCCTCATGGGGTCCGTACAGAGAATTAACCGTATGGAAAACGTTATGACGGCGTTCAATGTAAACACCATTTATCACGCAGCCGCCTATAAACATGTTCCATTAGTCGAACATAATGTTGTTGAAGGCATTAGAAACAACGTATTTGGCACATATTACGCTGCAAAAGCTGCCATTAACGCAGGGGTTGAAACGTTTGTATTGGTTTCTACCGATAAAGCAGTGCGACCAACAAACGTTATGGGCGCATCAAAAAGAATGGCTGAATTGGTTCTCCAAGCTCTGTCTCAGGCATCCTTCAACAAGTCAACTCGCTTTTGTATGGTTCGTTTCGGCAACGTCCTTGGTTCCTCTGGTTCGGTAATCCCGCTATTCAGGCGTCAAATACAAGAGGGGGGGCCGATAACACTTACCCATGAAGACATCACTCGCTATTTTATGACTATCCCCGAAGCTGCACAGCTGGTTATTCAAGCTGGCGCTATGGGTAAAGGGGGGGACGTATTTGTTCTCGACATGGGAGATGCTGTGAAAATCAAGGATCTTGCCGAGAAACTTGTGCGCTTATCTGGTTTGGAGATTAAAGACGAAGCTAATCCGAATGGCGATATTAAAATTGAATGCACAGGCTTGCGCCCAGGTGAAAAGTTGTTTGAAGAGCTACTCATTGGTGATAATGTCCAAGAAACTTTTCACGAACGTATAATGACTGCCAGTGAAGCAATGTTGAGTTGGGAAGACCTTGAGCCTCTACTCGACATTTTAGATACGAAATGTCATGAGTTTGATCATGAAAGTATTAGAGAGATCCTTCTAAATGCACCTACAGGCTTCAACCCTACAGACGGTATTTGTGATTTAGTATGGGCAGCTCGACGGTCTGAAGAACCACAACCTGAATCAGCAGAAGTTATAAATTTGCAACGAAATTAGGTGCGCTTTTGATACAATATAGTTAACAACAACTCTAGTAGACTATTTTGGTAACACCGTTTACCAAATTTGAACTACCGCTGATTTGAGAAGAATTTGTTTGATATCACCATGCAAACATACTGTCCCAGACAATTAACAAAATGAAATACTTAAAAGGAACTCTCCAAATGAAAGTAACCGTCTTCGGCATCGGCTATGTCGGCCTAGTACAAGCCGCCGTTCTAGCAGAAGTAGGCCATGAGGTTGTTTGCGTCGATGTTGACCAAAACAAAGTAGATAATTTGGAAAAAGGCATTATCCCGATCTATGAACCAGGCTTAACTCCACTGGTCACCACTAACTTCGAGCAAGGGCGCGTTAAATTTACTACCGATGCTGAGCAGGGGGTCAAACACGGTGAGATTGTATTTATTGCAGTTGGTACACCACCAGATGAAGACGGCTCAGCGGATCTAAAGTATGTGCAGGCAGTCGCAAAAACTGTAGCAACTCACATGCAAAACCACAAGATTATCATCAACAAGTCGACCGTTCCGGTAGGCACCGCAGATAAGGTGATTGCCACTGTATCTGCTACCCTACAAGAGCTAGATAAAGACCTCACTTTTGACGTCGTCTCAAACCCAGAGTTCCTAAAAGAAGGCGCAGCCGTAAATGATTGTATGCGTCCCGACCGCATCATCTTGGGCACAGAAAGCGAGTTTGCAGAGAAGAAGCTTCGTGAGTTATATAGTCCTTTCAACCGTAATCACGACAAAATTATTGTCATGGATGTACGAAGCGCAGAGCTTACCAAATACGCAGCCAATTGCATGTTAGCAACAAAAATTAGCTTCATGAATGAAATGGCCAATTTGGCTGAGTTGATGGGGGCTGACATTGAAAATGTGCGCAAGGGCATAGGCAGCGATCCACGAATAGGCTACCAGTTTATTTATCCTGGTTGTGGTTATGGCGGCTCGTGTTTCCCCAAAGATGTGCAAGCGCTCGTTCGTAGTGCAAACGGTGTTGGTTACAAAGCAAAGATATTGGAATCGGTGGAAGCCGTTAACTATCGTCAAAAAGAAAAACTGTTTGATTATTTAATGGACTTCTACAAAGGCGACTTAAAAGGTAAAACGATTGCGCTTTGGGGGCTGTCCTTCAAGCCAAATACAGACGATATGCGAGAGGCTTCTTCGAGAGTATTAATGGAGAAGCTTTGGGAGCAGGGCGCTAAGGTGCAAGCCTTTGATCCTGAGGCAATGGAAGAAACTCAACGCATCTATGGTAACCGCTCTGACTTAGCACTAATGGGCACAAAAGAGTCAGCATTAACAAATGCCGATTGCTTGGTTATTTGTACAGAGTGGCAGGCGTTTAGAGCACCTGATTTTGAGTTGATTAAGGCCACCATAAAAGACCAAGTAATCTTCGATGGAAGAAACCTATTTGAACCTTCGTTAATGTCGGAATACGGATTGCATTACTATGCTATCGGCAGAGCACTCGCTGTAAAAGCACACTAAGTAATAGAAAGGAATGTATACGAAATGAGTCAAGTAAAAAAAGCAGTTATTCCAGTTGCAGGTTTGGGAACGAGAATGTTGCCCGCTACCAAGGCTATTCCAAAAGAAATGCTACCTGTGGTGGATAAACCCCTCATCCAATATGTAGTAAACGAGTGTGTGCAAGCTGGAATAAAGCAAATTGTACTAGTTACTCATGCCAGTAAAAATAGTATTGAAAACCATTTCGATACCTCTTTCGAACTTGAAGCAACCCTAGAGAAGCGGGTAAAACGACAGCTTCTTGAGGCAGTTCAGGCTATTTGCCCTAAAGATGTAACCATAATGCATGTTCGCCAAGGAGTCGCAAGTGGGTTAGGGCATGCGGTTATGTGTGCATACCCTCTGATTGGCGATGAGCCTTTCGCAGTAGTTCTTCCCGACGTAATCATTGATGACGTTGCAAGTAACCCCAAAAAAGACAACCTAGCTGACATGGTTGCTAAATTTAACACCAGTCGCGTTAGTCAAGTTATGGTTGAGCAAGTGGCTCAGGAAGATGTATCAAAATTTGGTATAGCGGATTTGGAAGGAAAAGCTATCCAGCCAGGTGAGTCCGCAAAAATTCACAAAATGGTTGAAAAGCCAGACCTCGAAGATGCGCCATCTGATCTTGCAGTCGTAGGCAGATATGTAATGTCGGAAAAAACCTGGGATTTATTAGCGAAAACACCTCCTGGTGCCGGTGGTGAAATTCAATTAACTGACGCTATCGATGCACTCATGGAGCATGAGCAGGTAGATGCTTATTATATGAAAGGTAAGAGCCATGATTGCGGCAGTAAACTTGGCTATATGAAGGCGAATGTTGAGTACGCAATGCGTCACCCTGAGTTAGGTGAGGAATTTACAGAGTACCTTAAATCGCTATAAATATAGCACTCAGTTTTAAATAGCATTAGAAAAACCCCACTCACAGTTACGGCGGTCCTGTAAAACAAGACCCTTAACATTGAAAGAGGGGTTTTTTATAGGCAAAGCTAGTAGCCCGATGTCTTAGTTTACCTATTAGCACTGCAAACTCTACTAGTTATACTTTAACCATGTCACTGATCTTGGCGACCATCTTAACGCCAATACCTTTTACATTTACCAGTTCATCAACAGTTTTAAACTCTCCATTAAGTTTTCGATACTCAATGATTCCTTCTGCTTTTTTCTGGCCAATACCAGGAAGTGCTGTCAGTTCATCCGCATTCGCTGTGTTGATATTAATTTTGTTTTCCAAACTTTTACTAACAGTATTTAGTGTTTCAGCATTCAATGATGATGCGTCTTCATATCCGAATGACGCAATAGCTGGAGTCATACTGCAGGCTGACGCAAGAGCAACACTCGCAAGCAATAATTGTAGATTTTTCATGATTAATTCCTTTTTTAGATAATTTCCTAATTGGTGTGCACAGGCACGGATTGATCTTATGGTAGCTTCAATAATAAATATACTGTCTAACAGCGCAGTTTTTTAGTTACCTTGTCGTGTAGGTTATTTTATGTTGTATAAAGGGGGCGATATTGACTCGGATTCAATTCCCCGAGCTTATGTCTGATTATTGACGCTAAAACTCAAACTTAAGTCTCTAATGGCTCATTTGAGCCCTGCCTATAATAGTTTTATTGGTATGATATGTGCTAATGCTAAGAAAGTTTACATTGAAAATACATCTAGGTGAGTCAATTATGAGCTTTAGCAATTCCAGCCAAGCGGGAGCCACATGAGTAGTAAGAATCTGAAGGAACAAATAGTGCATCTCGCCATAAGCATAATTGGGCTTGTATCAAAGAATGCCGCTGTGGCAACTTTTAGGCAAACTAATGCCATTAGACTCGTTCCCTTAACTTGGGTTATTGCTTATCTTGGTAAACAAGTTAGCAAACGGAACATAAAGCAATATATTGATATTGGTACTAATGACGGTTTTGAACTAAAAAAAATAGTGAAAAGTATTGGTCCATTTAGCGAAGTTCACTGTTTTGAACCAAATCTAGCGATCGCAACAAAGCTAGAGTCGGAGCTCAAAGATGTGCACGTCCACGCGATTGCATTAGGGAAGTCTTCCTGTGAGGCAATTCTCAGTACTCCTATTAAAGTAGACGGAGAGCATCAATCGAGAGCGGCATCGATTGTATTTGCTCACAAAAGTAATGCGTACGGTAACGATGCGCAAAAAGTGATTGTAAAGAACCCTCGGGATACCTCAGTTAATTGGGAAGTTCCTTCACTGATTAAAATTGATGCAGAAGGGGCTGAGCTAGATATATTGAATGAGTTGATTGATATGATTGATAGTAATAGTGTTGTTTGTATCGAGGACCACTGGGCTATTATGGAGCAGTCAGAACAAAAAACCTATAAAGATGCTTTAGCTCAAGTTATAAGTCGCCTGCAATACAAAGGCATCCACGTGTTAAAATGGATGTGAGTATGAGCATTCCTTATCCTGATATGCCGAATAGCGAGATTATCGATGTCTAAGGATATTGCTATAAACAGCATCTGTTTTATTGAGCCCGGAAAATCCTATCTTCCGGAGCTTGAGGCTTATACTCAGTTTCTCAGTAATTTTGACATTAAGGTCTCGCGCCATACTTCTGTTGAACAAGTACCAGATGACGCTGGCGTCATCTGGATAATTTGTGGAAAAGCACCAACAATACCAAAACGCTTTAAAAACACTCCGATCGTTGTGCATGAATATGCCTCGGCAAGTGTCGGACGTTTTGCTTTTCTTAAAGATAAATTAAAACGACTACTGCATCCAAAGCCTACGTACAGAATTTTTTTAAACAAATGGGTAGAACGACAGTTTAATTTTAAAGATAAGGTTCCATCGTTCTATCGGGATATGGGCGTCCCAGACTATTTCTTTAATACAGAACATTCAGAAAAAACCTATGACTTTATTTATGTAGGTGAAACTAGCCGACTTCTAGCTTTTCATGCTGAGCTATCGGCTTTAAATCAAGCAGGTAAATCCTTAGCTATAATTGGTAGTTTCGATAAGTCTGTAGAGGACTTGGTGTCTACACTACCTCACGTAGAATTACTTGGACGTAAAAAACAATCTGAAATTCCATATTTCCTTTCAAGGGCTAAAACAGGCTTGAACCTTATGCCGACAGAAAGGCCGTACGTATATCAAACGGCCACAAAAGTGTACGAATATTTGGCTGCAGGTTTGCCTATTTTAAGCAATAGTTATCAATGGATTGATGATCTAGCAAGCAAACATAACGAGACGATTGTGGTTAAGAAGCAATTGGATATAAAAGAGAGCTGGCTGCAGGTTGACAGTGCACTAATCAACTTTCATCCAGCTAAAAACGGATTGGAAGTTTACTCTTGGCATGCTCAACTGAATTCATTTGGCCTTTTTCAGGCTTTAAAGCTAGTTCCTTGATCTAATTGAAACGAATTGAACCTAACAAATGGCGGAGAACCGAATAGTGTTATTTGCAAAAATGAAAATCAAACTTAAGCAGTTAGGGCGAGGCTTAAAACTCAATAAGCCTGCACATAATCAGTTTATTTTTGGTCAAAAACTACTCTCCGATATTGCTCTTGATTACACGCTCAATAATTTGGAATTTAACAGTGTCTTAGATATAGGGAGTGGTGCAGGAGTGCATGCAGACATCTATGCATCAAGAGGAAAGAGCGTCACACGATTCGACTTTGGTAAATCAAGGGCATATACGGATAAAAAAGATGTCATTGTAGGAGACTTTGTTAGTTACGAGTTTTCTAATAAATATGATTTAGTTTGGGCGTCACATGTTTTAGAGCACACCATACATACCCATGAATTTTTAACTAAACTCTTAGCTGTTTCGAGTCAGAATGGTTTTGTTGCCATAACCGTACCACCAGCCAAATCAGAATTTGTAGGAGGTCATGTAACATTGTGGACACCCGCATTACTTATCTATCGTATGGTATTGGCCGGCTTTGACTGCAAAGACGCGGTTGTATTGAACTACGGATACAACATTTCGGTTATTTGCGCAGCAAAGCGTAACGAACTGGACATGAATGATTTGGCATGGGACTTCAATGATATTGAAAGACTCAGCAAGTGGCTGCCCAGCGATATGATCCCCAGAATGGATGGAGCCAAATATGGAACATCATATCGCAGTACTGAAACATATCTGTCGTAATTTCTGGCTTAAGCTCAAAGGCGTTTTAAAGGTAATCTACTTCCAATGACCTATGCAATACAAAATACCGAAGGTATTAACGAATTCAACATAAGGACACCCTTAGAGCGCCCCGAGGGGCTTTCTGCTATGGTTCGTGTAAAGAATGAAGAGCTCATGTTAAAGGAGTCAATTGAATCGATTCAAGCGTATTACGATGAGATTGTAATATGTATTCAACCTTCAGAAGACAATACTTTGAGCGAAGCGCAAGAGCTATCGCGACGATTTGATAATGTTGTCAATTTTGAATACCCTTTTTTATCTTTACCAAATGGTTCAGGCTATCAATACCAAGATGAAAACTCAGTTTTCTCAAGAACCTATTTTTACAACTGGTGTTTGAGTAAGTGTAAGTTCCGAACGGTAACAAAGTGGGATGCTGATATGATCGCACTTCCTTGCTATGTAAATTTAATAAATATGCTGAGAAAGGGAACTCAATATATTACTGAATACGGAATCGACCTTGCTTTTGATGGAAAATTTACCACTGAAAAAGTACATACTGGCAGCGAAATAAGGCACTTTCAGGCCGAAAAATCTAAATTTGTAAACGGAAAGATGTGTGAATTACTTAGCGTTAATAATCGATTCGGTACTATTTGGGGTAAAATATTTAGAAAGCAACAAACTCGCTCCTTAGGTGAACCTTCCTACCTTCATTTTAAATGGTGCAAACCTCTTTATTTATCCACTCAAGCATGGCCAATAGACTGGAAAGAAAATCAACACTTTCGGCACTTGTTACAAAGAACTAATAATCTAAGAGAGAGAACAACACATTTTGATTTAAAAATAGAAAACGTCATTGAAAAAATCTGTAAGAGGATGGCTCGATGAAATCCAAATTAGCGCTAGGCGTGGGTCTTCCATTTTTAACTTTGCTCTCTCTTTGTTGGCATTATCGTATGTTAATTATTCCCGTGCCGATGGCTAAGTTTAGTAGACTCGGTTTTAGTCATGATTCACTCAGAAAAATTATAGCCTGGTGGGGCAGCAAGCTGATTTTCACTTGGGGAGCTAGATTGCACGATTTAGGGTTTTCTATGTCCTCCATAGTCTCGTTTGAAGATGGCTTCTATCGTTCCAAAGATGTTTGGAGAAAACAGCCTATCCCTGAAAAAATCACCTACGAGTTTGGATATCCATATTATTGTTGCAACAAAGATAGCCGCTTAGCGCTCAACCTTAAATCGTTTGCCAATATGGCGCTAATTCCAGCAAGTATCGAAGAGAAAGCCGATGCCGAAATACTAGCAATTCGCTCTGGTCGCTGTAAGTATGGTTGGAAAGAGATTGAGCAAATAGAAAAATCGATTGAAGACAAAACTATCATGGCGGTGCAAACAGAAGGTGATTTCTCGATAACATATTCACCTAATAAGAGTATAAATTTCAAAGAGTATGAAGCAGCCCTATCAAAGCATGATGAAACCTTAATAAAGTATCATCCACTCGATTCAAATCGCTCAAATGCTTTGTCAACAATGTCTATCCAAGAGTTAGCGGTATCTAAAATAAAGTGCTTATGCGTCTATAACAGCACTCTAGGGCTAGAAGCGATAACTTGTGGGATCCCGGTAACATATTATGGCGAAACACCTATCGCAAACTTAATCGTTGCAGATTCAATTCATTACCCTCTAACGATTTTACCAAGCCAAGATAACATTCAAAGGATGGTTGCAGCATGCTACGTTTGCTATCCCCTAAACTTATAAAAAATAAAATCAAACGTTATTGCGATATGCATATCTTTGATCATAAGACAGGCTTGTTGTTTGTAGAAAACCCGAAAGTAGGCTCTACGTTTCTTCGAAAGGTGCTTTATGACAATGCCATTGAAACAAACTCATCCGCAAGTAATACAGATATTCGCAAAGCTACGCGCTATCACTTTTCGGTCTGTGCTCAAAAGTTCCATTTCTGTCATTTTTTTATAAAGCTCAAGCTAAAGAGAGACAAAGTGAGTGTTGTCATGTTTCTGAGAGAGCCTTTGCTGCGTCTCAATAGCGCATATAACGACAAAATGAAATCATTTTCCAGCGAAGAGTCAGAAGAGTCGAAGGCAATTTTTTTAAAACTAAGAAAGCGATATCAACGCTTTTTGCTAAATAATAACCTAAACGATCAGCTAGAGAGCTTTATCAATTGGAGTGTGCTCCCAGAGAATGCTAATCCACATTGGGATTTTCAATATGAAATTGCGAATAAGGCTCTCATATCACCAAGTAAACTTATACCTTTAAACAAAATATCAATGTTTCTTGCTAGCTTCTACTCAGTCAGTAACGGCGATGAAGTTAATAAAAGTAAAAATGCGTCAGAATGCGAAATTTCAAAGGAACTATTGAGCGAATTAGCCTCTGAAAAGATGTCAAATGAATATGGATTCTATAAAAAGGCGCTCATTAATGAAAAGTAGTCAGGAAAAAATTAACACAATTACTTTGGTTCATAGTCAATGATTAAGTTGGCTTTTCAATCGTTAGCGTATTTTAAATTGCCGGTTATTCTTTCGTTTGGAAAGTACTTACCGCTGATAATGTCTCTTTTTTATTTCAGCAGTTTAGAAAAAAAGGAGAACTTACTACTTTTGGTGACACTCTTCGGTCTGTGCAGAATAGTACCGAGTTTACCTATTGGTGGTTACATCATAAGGTGTGCCGTTGATAAGAAGTTAATGAAGTTACCCATTTATCATGTGTTTTCTTCGGTTCTTAGCTTATTGCTGATCAACATCTATTTTTATATTTTTTACCCAGCAGCACTAAACGACGTTTTCGTTTTTACGTTTCTAGGTGCGTTGGCAGCGAATTACAATATCTGTGTGGGTATATATCAATCAGATATTGATAAAGCAAATACTAAGCAACATGTTTACTATTTTATATTCTTAGCATTCTGGTCAATTTCAATCCCCACTATCAGTAATTTATTAGCTAGTGACGACTATAGCGCGTTCTTATTGTTTATTTTTATTGCAACTGTTTGTCATTGGTTCTCGTTTTATAAGGTGCTAAAGCTTGACTATCTTAAGACTTTTTTCGCACACTCATCACCGCTTGTATCAATTACTGTAATTGCACAGTTGATTTACAGTATCGGAACTTTTGCTTGGATTTCGGTCGACCGACTGATTGTCTTAAAACATGGGCCAGAGTTAACATTTAGCGCCGATCACTATGCAATTGTTTCAGTTGTCGCCTCGGTTTTTGCTGGTATTACTAGCACAATAATAATTGCGAGTCGCAGTCAGTTTTTGAAGGTAGCTCGCAAATCAAAAGTACAAATGGTGTGCTATGCGATCGGAGGAGTAATTATTACCACCTCAGTTGCTACATATTTTTTTGCTCCAAGCGCGATAATTGCATTTCCTATCTCCGTCAGTTTATTGGGTATCGTGCTTAGCTTTTTGATGATTAAAGCACTTGATACTGACCACTCTATGCTTCTTACAGGGTTCGTTTTGTTAGTAGTCTCAGCATTGGTATTTATCTTGCTTGAGTATATTTCGTTGGCAAGTGGGATGTTGATAATTTTAGTTGCGAAGTTTTTACTGCCATTGTGTGTTGAAAAGATAACACTCTCGTTACAATCAAAAAGTTAAAAGAAAAATGAAAGAGCTTACAGTTTCATGAAAATTGCGCAGGTAATCACACGCTCTGACACACTCGGAGGTGCAAGTGCGCATGTCAGAGATTTAACTATAGCACTAGTGGAAGAAGGTCATGAAGTTTGCGTATTTGTTGGAGGACATGGTGTGCTGGTTGCACAATTCCAAGAAATAGGGATTCAAGTAAAAAGTGTTTCCACACTTGTACGAGAACTTTCTCCGTTGAATGATTTCAAAGCGTACTTCGCACTAAAAACACTACTGGCAGATTTTTCGCCAGATATTGTTGCTTGTCATTCGGCGAAAGCTGGATTACTAGGACGCTTAGCTGCATCGAGATTAAATCTCCCCGTAGTTTATACCGCACATGGTTGGCCATTCACTGAGGGGGTCCCAAACTTCAGCGCTAAGCTCTATAAATATATAGAAAAGTTTATGGCTAACTACTGCGATAAAATTATTGCAGTTTCCAACTACGATAAAGAGCTTGCGATAAAGTATGCCGTGGCTGATACATCGCAACTCCAGGTCATTTGGAATGGGGTCCCTGATACTACTTCAGTTGTTGCCAAAACTTGCAGTGAAAGAGATACCTCAATACCAACTATTCTAATGCTTGCACGATTCGAGCAACCCAAAAATTTTTCTTTATTGCTAAACTCCCTGAGCGCGATCGAAAATTCAGTCTGGCAAGCCAAGTTCGTTGGCGATGGTCCAGATCTATTAGCTGTAAAAGCTCTCTGTGATGAACTAAATCTGAGTCATAAAGTTACGTTTTTAGGTTGGAGAAAAGATATTCCTCAGCTTCTTGCCGACGCTGACATTTTTACATTAATTTCTGATTGGGAAGGCTTGCCACTTAGTATCTTAGAGGCTATGAGGGCAGGTTTACCTGTTATTGCTAGTGATGTTGGTGGTGTTAAAGAAGCTGTTGATCATAAACAGTCTGGGTTGCTTGTTTCAAACAAACAAACAAGGACGATTGTCAATGCATTTGAGCAACTATTAAATGATGAGCTTTTACGAAAAACGATGGGGAGCAATGGACGAGCTCGCTTTAATTCCTTATTTACTGTAGAGAGAATGACTAAGAAAACCTTAAATGTCTACAGTGAAGTGATAGGCGACAAGTGAGCATGGTTTCGAAGACTAAAAGAAAGTGTGTTTTTGCGATACAGCTTAAAATATCTTTCATATTCGGAATAAAGTTTTGAAATATCGCCCAGAGATAGATGGATTAAGAGCCCTTGCTGTAATTCCGGTAATACTATTCCATGCTGAATTCAGTCTTTTTATGGGAGGCTTCATAGGCGTTGATATTTTTTTTGTTATTAGTGGATATCTTATTACGTCGATTATTATTGCAGACCTCGAAGCTCATAAGTTTTCTATTCTTAATTTCTATGAGAGACGCGCACGGCGTATCTTACCTGCACTGTTCTTAGTTATTTTCTTTTGCTTACCTTTCGCATGGCATTGGATGCTAGCTGAACAATTCCGTGATTTTTCGCAAAGTCTCGTTGGAGTAAGTGCTTTCGCATCGAATATACTTTTTCACTTTGAAAGCGGATATTTCGCTCCCTCTGCCGAGTTAAAACCTCTATTACACACTTGGAGCTTGGCAGTAGAGGAGCAGTATTATGTAATTTTCCCCTTACTTTTAATCGCAATTTGGAAGTATGGGATTAATAAAGTGTTTTTGGTAGTAGGTATACTTGCGTTGTTGAGTTTGATGATAGCTGAGTTTGACTGGAGAAAAGATGGACAAAGCAGCTTTTACTTACCTCATGCACGCGCTTGGGAGCTCTTAGCGGGATCCATTTCAGCATTTGTTATTCATAAACAAGGTGTAAAATCGAATGAATTATTAGCGTCATTAGGCTTACTGATGATCGCAGGTTCGCTATTTATGATCGATGAAAATATACCGTTTCCAAGTATATATACGCTTATACCCGTTGTAGGTGTAATGTTACTAATACTTTTCGCTGGTGAAAAAACAAGAATTAACCAAGTCCTTAGCGCCAACATACTTGTTGGTGTAGGGCTGATAAGTTATTCGGCGTATTTATGGCATCAACCCTTATTCGCATTTGTTCGGCTGAGAAGTCTCGAACATCCCTCAAGTCTGTTAATGGGTTTGCTAGTTTTGTGTACTTTTTTATTGGCATATTTAACTTGGAAATATATTGAAGGACCTTTTAGAGACAAAGAAAAAGTGACAAGGAGGCAATTGCTCAAGTTCAGTGTAGGAGGTCTCGTCTTTTTCTCAGTGATTGGCTTGTTAGGACATTTCGGTGTTTCCTCATCAAATATAGCGCATAATCAAGAAGTAATCGATGACTGGAGAGACTTAAGCCCTTGTGTTGTCATAAAGGGATTCAGACCCTCGCTGCTGGAACAGCGAAAGACTTTACTTTCAGAGTGCTTTGGTCAAAATGAGAATTTCATTTTAATCGGTGATTCACATGGCGAAGCGCTCTCCAAAAGCCTTAGAATGGTAATCGATGAAAAGAATGGCGGTCTCATCTCACTACTTCACAATGGTTGTTTACCAATAGTTGGTACATCAAGAGTTCCGTTACAGATTAATTGTATAAAAAACAAAAAGGATTATTGGGATTCTGCTCTATCTACTAACGCCACCATTATCGTTGCTGCAAGGTGGAGGCTAAACCTTGTTGGCACGAGGTTTGATAATACAGAGGGCGGCGTCGAATATGGTGATAGTAGTTTGAATATACTTCTTAACTCGAAAGAGAAACACGATATATATGAATATACAAAGCTATTTCTGCGAACTGCCGCTCACAAAAATAGACTTATTTTAATTGACCAAATACCGGAAGCTGGCTGGCATGTGCCTGAACGAATTGCAAAGATTAAATCGTTTAGGGAGCCTGAAGGAGTTGATATTTCGACATCCTACGAGGTGTTTTTGGATCAAAATAAACCCATTAGAGCATTGTTTGCAGAATTGGAAACAGTGCCTAATATTTCAATAATTCATCCATCTCAATTAGTTTGTAATATTGAGAATTCTAATCGATGTGTAAATAGCACCGATAGCCAATCACTTTACATCGATGATAACCATCCAAGCCCACGATTTGCTGAGAAAATATCAAAGGAAATTTCAAATTTGATACCCAAAGAGTAATCTATTTTCATGATAACAGTTTTGTAACTCATCTAATTTTTGAAATAGCTTGGCCCAGTTTTTGCCTTCATATTTGAGTAACGCGCAACCCAACTAGATTTTTCCACAATTCTACTAAAGGTAATCGCGCTTTCTACCGATAAATCACTATAAGGTAAACACTGGAACTTAATCATGAACAAATCGCAGACAATATTCGTTACAGGCGCGACTGGTTTCGTTGGACGGCACTTAGTTGCCGCATTATTAAGTAATGGATTTAAAGTAATCGTTGGTGTCCGCGACACTACCAATGTTGATCCCCGTGTCGAAACGAAAAGGTTCGTATTGAATGAGCATACCGATGTTGATTTAACGGGTGTCGATTGCGTTATTCATTTAGCGGGTCTTGCTCACACCGTAAATGCCAGTGCGGAAAAACTAAATGAGATTAATCATGTCGGTACTCAGAGAATTTCACAACTTGCAGCGAAGCAGGGCGTCAAAAAATTTATTTTCTTGAGTTCAATTGGCGTTAATGGTTGTTCAAACGATTCTCCATTTACTGAAGACTCTGCAGCGAATCCATTCAACGATTACACAGTCTCCAAATATCATGCAGAGCAAGCATTAACTGATGCTACAAACTACTCAAAAATGCAGAGTTTTATTATTCGAGCACCACTAATTTACGGTAAAGATGCTCCTGGCAATTTTCAGAAGCTTATTAAGTTTGCGAACTCAAATATGCCTTTGCCGTTTGGCAGTATCCAAAATGAGCGAAGTTTGTGCAGTATCTCTAATTTGTGCGACTTTATTATGTGTTGTTGTTCGACGTCGAACTTGGAACTAAAACAGATAGAGAACTTTGTTATAGCGGACAACGAGCCTGTTTCTACTTCAGCTCTATTTAAGGCTATCTCTGGGGCGCTCGGCAAAACACCAAGACTGGTGGGTGTGCCAAAAACGCTGTTAAGTTTAATATTTAAAGCGGCACGTAAACAGCAATTAGAAACGAGTTTGATGCACGATTTAACCGTGGATAACTCCTACGCTAAGCAGAAGTTAAACTGGGAGCCGCGCTTGACTCTCATGCAAGAGCTTTCAGGTTTAAATATTCAAAACCGCTAAGAAAAAAGCTCAACATCCATAAGGTGTTGAGCTTTATAGTTACTAATTTTTTTGTAGCATTTTAAATAGAAACCAACGCCTACAGACGCTCCAACAATGCCTCAGTGAACTCCGTAGTGCCGTGCTCGCCACCTAAATCACGTGTGGTGCGGTCGCCGCTCTCAATAACGTCTTTCAATGCGGTACGTATTCTTTCTGCTTTATCAGACATATCTAAATATTCCAACATCTGAATCGAGGCCAAAATGACTGAGGTTGGGTTCGCTAGGTTTTTGCCTGCTATATCAGGTGCGGAGCCGTGAACAGCCTCAAAAATTGCGCATTCTTCACCTATGTTTGCGCCTGGTGCCATCCCTAATCCACCAACTAGACCAGCGCATAGGTCCGACAGAATATCACCAAATAAATTAGTCGTCACAATCACGTCGAATTGATGTGGGTTCATCACTAATTGCATGCAGCAATTATCAACAATCATTTCCTCTGATTCGATATCCGGATAGCGCTCACCCACTTCGCGAGCAACTTTCAGGAATAATCCAGATGTTGACTTAAGAATATTTGCTTTGTGTACGGCGGTTACTTTTTTACGACCTTCTCTGCGAGCTAACTCGTAGGCGAATACTACAATCTTTTCCGCGCCATCGCGGGTAATTTTACTCATTGCTTCGGCTTCGTTGCCGTCTTCTGACACTACCTGACCTAAGCCGCTATACATGCCTTGCGTGTTTTCTCGAACGGTAATAATATCAATATCTTCGTAGCGCGCCTTTGTGCCTTTAAAAGACAATACAGGGCGCAGATTGGCGTATAACTTAAACTGTTTACGCAAACTAACGTTGATTGACGTGAAACCTTCACCTACGGGAGTTGTTAACGGGCCTTTCAGCGCGACCTTATTCTTAGCTATGAGTTCTAAGGTTTCTTGGGGTAATAGTTCACCGTGGTTTTCTAATGCCATCAAACCAGCATCAGCATAGTCGTAAGCAAAATTACAACCTACTTTGTCTAAGATTTTTGTTGCTGCGTCGATGATATCCGGGCCTATACCATCACCACGAATTACGGTAATTCGTTCTTGAGTCATTTGTTGTGCTCCGATGTTGTGTGCTGTGCAATACGGCTTTTATTGATTATGGCATATTGCTTTGTGTGAGCCGAGCAGTGAGTGCTTTGGCTGTTATATTTGTGTCGGGATGCATTTTACCTGATGAGTCAAGTGTATGGTAGCTTTTGCTGTTTGAGTGAGCAGATATGCATCATTCATGTTGCTTATTTTGTTTTGGGTGCTTGTTGAGGCCCCAGCTTGCGCTGGGGTGACGTGGTTCGATGCTGGGGTGACGTGATTTGATGCTGGGGAGTCGATTGGCTAAACCTTTACTCTATAGCAGGGTTCATATTTGCTGCCAGGTAGCTTCATTCTTCCTTGCTCAACAAAGGATGCGAGTAGGGCGTCCATTTTCTCCATAAGCTCTGGATCACCGCTGAGTTCAAAGGGCCCATGCCTTTTGATTTCTTCGATGCCTTCTGCTTTCACGTTGCCGGCTACAATGCCCGAGAAGCATTTTCGCAAAGTGGCTGCGAGATCTGCTTTAGGCTGATTGAGGTGAAGGTTTAAGCTGCGCATATTTTCATGAGTAGGCTCAAATGGGGTTTGAAAATCTTCAGAAATATGCAGCGTCCAATTGAAGTTGAGTGAATCACCGTTCTCACGCCTATGTTGTTCAACTACCGCTTTCTGTTCAGCTAGCAGTGTTGCTACTTTCGCTGCGTTACCTACCACAATGGTATATTTTGCTTGAGCTTGAGGTCCAAGGGTAGCGCCTACAAAGGCATCTATTGCTTCGAAATAGGCTTTACTATTTTCAGGGCCTGTCAGTATGAGTGGAATTTGCTGTTCTTTGTTACGGTCATCCATTAACAGCCCTAGTAAATACAACAACTCCTCAGCAGTACCAGCGCCACCAGGGAATATAACGATGCCATGAGCAATGCGCACAAAAGCTTCTAAACGCTTTTCAATATCTGGCATTATTATAAGCTCATTAACAATCGCGTTGGGGGGCTCAGCGGCAATGATGCTAGGTTCAGATATACCTAAATACCGGCCTGATTTATTACGCTGTTTTGCATGACCTATAGTTGCGCCCTTCATCGGGCCTTTCATTGCGCCAGGTCCACAGCCAGTGCAGATATTAAAGGCGCGTAGGCCAAGTTCATAGCCCACTAGTTTTGTATATTTGTATTCTTCAGAGCGAATTGAATGGCCGCCCCAGCACACTATCATGTTAATGGGTTGTTCTTGCGAAATTGCCTCAGCATGGCGAAGCATATCAAACACAACGTGAGTGGTTAGTTTACTTGGTGCGTCTATTAAGTTTTTTAAAGCTTCATTATGCTTTGAGCCCATGTAAAGCATATCTCGAAGCACTGCAAATAAATGCTCATGCACCCCTTTGATTAGGTGTCCATCAACGAAGGCAACTTCTGGCGGATTGATTAACTTTATCTTTACTCCTCGCTCCTTGCGAATGAGGCGCACGTCAAAATCACCATAAGGGGAAAACAAATTGTGATAATTGTCTTCTTCGACACCGCTGTTAAGCACGGCTAGACAACAATTTCTGAAAACTTCATACAAGTCACTTTGGGTTGATTGCTGCAATAGACTGACTTCTAATTGCGATAATTGGCTCATCCATCCAACTGGATTGAGTTCTACTGTTGTCATGCACTATCCTTATTTATTGTTCGGTTTCTGCCTTGTTCTTTGGCTTTATATAGATTGGCATCCGCTTTCTCGAAGGCAGTCTCTAAAGTGTTTTTCGCTGTTATTTCAGCTAAGCCACATGAAACGGTCACACTCACTCTTTCCCCCTTAAACTTAAACGGCAAAGTCGCTATTTTCTTTCTTATGACTTCAACTTTGTCGAAGGCCAATTGCTTGTTTGTGTTTGGCATGAGTATCACGAATTCTTCACCGCCCCAGCGAGCCACAAAATCTTCATTAGGTAAAAACTCGCGTATGTGTTTCGCTATCACCTGTAGGGTTTTATCACCTACAGTATGCCCATAGGTGTCGTTAATTTTTTTAAAATGGTCTATGTCCATAATGCCAATACTCAATGTTTCACCACGTTTCTTAGCATTCGCCACGTCCATAGGCGCTTTTTCTTCGTAAGCCATACGATTAGGAAGTTTCGTTAGTTGGTCGGATAAAGCGGCAGCTCGTTGCGTAAAGAGCTTTTGTTTATAGGTGGCAGCCTCGGCCTCAAGCTCATTTACGCGTTCCTGCATTTTTTTCATTAAGGCAATTGTTGCCGCTTGCTCTCTTTTTTCAGCATCAGCAGATTTGGTAAGTGAGCTTTGTAGATGGTCTAAGTGTTCTTGCGCTTGCAGCTTCAGTTCATCTAGTTGCTTACTGTCGGCGACCACATTTTCCATCGTATTAATTTGAGCATTTATCTCACTGTTGTAATTGTCTCGCTCTGTTTGACGTTTCACTGAGTCTGAAATGGTAGATTTGATCGACTCGCTTATTTTGCCTAAGGATTTGTGTAGGTTGGTTACCAAGCGACTGGTTGCGCTAGCTTCCTTAATAACATCCCGAATAACAAAGCGGATGAGTATTAAGCAACACTCAAGTAATTCTTTATGGTCAATGCCTGCGTTAAGTTTGCGATAAATATTTTCGAGGTTTTTGTCTTTTTTATTACCAATATAAAAAGGCGCGATAAGCTCTTTTAGCTCTTGGGTAATGCTATCGTGCAGGGCGAGTTGCTCAGGTGTGGGTTTCGCACTGGCTTCTGCAGAGTTTTGTATTGCTCGATTGTATAGGCTGAGTGCCTTTTCAAACTGAGCTAATGGGGCAACTACTGCGTTTTTGTCGGGCGATAAAGATGAAAGAAAGAGACTCACGTCAGAGCGCACATCGTCGGGCACACTTTTGATGTTACTCAGTTTTCTGAGAGCGGTTTGAAGGTGAGATACCGAATCGAGATTGCGCTGCTTGAAAAATTTGGTGTCTTTTTTTAGATTAGCGTTGAGCTTTCCCGTTATTTCGGCTGCCATGTCGTAGTTAGGTTTGCCAGAAAGCTGCTTTTTCAGCATCTGCAACTCATCGTCGAAGCTGGGGTTGGCTCCTTGATAGAAGTTTGCCATGTTCACAATGAAAATCGCTAGCTTGTCGAGATGCTGACGTGCAACCATCAATTGTTTTTTGTGCGACACTTCACTCATTTTTTACACCTTACAGTTCTTGTAATATAACAGTTCTTGTAGCAACGTGTTCATGCATTTTCTTTCGTGTTCACTGGCGAGCAAGGCGTTTATCGGCGTAAGTGCTCTCAAAATTTGAGCGGAAAGGGTTAATATCTAAACCGCCTCTTCTCGTGTAACGGGCGTAAACAGTTAACTGTTGCGGCTGACACTGCTGAAGAATATCGTAAAAAATACGCTCAACACATTGTTCATGAAACTCGTTATGTTGTCTAAATGAGATCAGGTAACGTAGAAGCCCCTCTTGATCTATTTTCGCCCCGCTGTACTTAATTAAGATGCTACCCCAATCTGGCTGATTAGTAATCAAACAATTTGATTTTAATAAGTGGCTCACTAAGGTTTCGCTAACATGTTCGCTTTTCGATGAGCTAAGTAGTGTTGGGCTAATATCGAAGTCTGTAATTTCGATATCTTGTTCGTCAATACAACTACCCTCAAACAGACCTAGTTGAAGCTCCGAAAATTTCGCTGCGGGAATTAGGGTCACTGCGACTTTTTCCCCGGCGCAAGCGCTCAAATCCCCTTGTAATACGCGACTCACCTCGTCGATAGTTGGAAACTGACTTTGATTAAAGCTATTTAAGTATAATTTGAAAGACTTCGACTCAATCAAATTTGGCGACGTAACTGGCACCTCGCAACGCATGATAGCGACATGTGGTTTTCCTTTACTATTCAACCACGAGAGTTCGTAACCATTCCAGATGTCGCTACCATGAAAGGGCAGTGCTTTAGGTAAGTTGATTGCATTTCGACTCATAGAGCGCGGCACGGCTTGCAAAAGGCTGCTGTCATAATGCTCTGAATAGTCTACTTGTTTACCTAAGGTCAAATGGTCCAAAGATGTCTCCTTTATTTATACTTAACTATACTTAAACCTACGCGTAATTTATCATAAGTGCTCAATTCTCAATAAGGTGAAACGCACTTTATTTAGATATCACAATTTCTATGGCGAAATCTATGCATCCAAAATCAGACCTTACAGCGGCAACGCAAACCTTAAATGAGTCATTGGACCAATTTATATCCTCCTATATCGGCTTGCTTAGTGATGACAATAGCCAAATAATGACTGAATATGATAGCGAATGGCCTTCACCTTGTATTCAGCTCACTAGCGAAGACTTAAATGCGACAGCTGACGGCAGTGAAGTGCCTTGGCAGCCCGTTCTAAGAAATGATGGTGTTACCTTGAACAATATCGCTGAGGCATTGGAGATTGAGATTGATCCTCAGCTCAGCGCACTTTTTTGTCGGTATTATAGCCACGACCTACCTGCTGTCACAGAAAGAGGTGAACTAGAAATTCTCCAAGCGTGGAATGAAGAGGATTTTGATCGTCTTCAAAAAAACTTAATTGCTCATGTACTGATGAAGCGCAGGTTAAAACAACCCGAAACCCTATTCTTTGCAACAACCGATCAGGAAGAGTTTATAATTAGCTTGGAGTTGGCGACGGGTAATGTTGTGCTAGAACAGGTTGGGAAGTTGCCAAAAGAAGTGCTTGCTCCTGACATAGCGACTTTTATCGACTCGCTAAAGCCTCGAGCTGTTGTTGTAACGCTTTAAGCTCTGCTTGAGTCGACGCTAAGCTCATTTCGAGTTGGTTAACACGCCCCTCACTTTCTGCGGCGCGAGCTTCCTGCTTAGCCGCAAAGTCTACGAGTGCTTTATTCACTCTCTCATTTACAAGAGCATCAATATAGCTAGCCTGCTCTTTACTAAAAGTCATTGACTGACTGGCAGTTACTACAGCTTTGTTGGAAACTTGGACACCTTCTTTTACCAAGCGATCTTTATTCTCCTTCCAATAACTGAGCGACTTTATAATTACGGGAATGGGCAGAGGTGAGGGAGACTTTGCTTTTATCATCCCAACACTGGGCTTTTTATTGTCTCGATTTAGTGCGATGCAAATATTCAGGGCCTGTTGCATTTCGGGTGTCATGTGTAGTCCTCGCCAAACTATTTTGTGGTGATTTTGACTAAGTTTTAAGGAAATTCATAGTCATGATTCAGCTTTAATTCAGCTAAAAAAAGCTAAGCTATTGATGTAGTTAATAGTTTCAGTATTGGTCTGATATTTGTAATGGTGTTTGTATCATCATGTAAATATTAATAATAATCTTGTTTATAACACTAAGGAACACAAATGAAAGCGTTAATAATTTCTTCTCTACTCGCAAGCTCCGTGCTACTGAGCGGCTGTGTAATCTCAATTGGCGGCGATGAGGATGGTTATTCATCCTATAATGTAGGCTGGGAAAAGAGAGAAATGCAAAATCGAGAGTTTATTTCTAATTTGTCCACAGGGGTGTCAAAGTCGGCGGTTGTTGATGAGCTTGGCGCAGCCGATTTCAATGAGCTAACCTCAAAAAATGGCGACAACATTCAAATACTCTATTATCGAACCCAACGCATGGAAGACGATGGTGTCACCACAAAAAATGAGTGCACGCCTTTGGTATTCGTTAACGGTAGCCTGAGTGGTTTTGGCTCGGCTGAAGTAGCTAAATATCTATAAGTCGTAGGTGGCTGCCTTTCAAAAAGGGCAGCCATTGAGTTATTCGTTCAAAAAATCGTCCGAAGCGCCTGATTTGTTAAAAAAATGTTAGCGAAATTCTGAAATTGTTTTATTGTATATGTAAGGCCATGAGGAAAATCGATGACAACTGCAGAATATCACCCGACGATTGAAGAAATATCCGTACACTATCTTGGTGCAGACGACCTAAAAGTGGCGGCATCTATTCTCTATAATGCATACTATGATGACCCTCTATTTAATGACATTTTTGATGTCGAGCGCGAGGGCTATGAAATTCGTCTTAGAGGGGCCATACGAGAGGAATTGAACGCCTTTTGGGATGCCAAGCAACCCATGATCGGCTTATTTGACGACGGTAGACTATTGGCTGTCGCTTGTCTAATCAGTCCGGACGCCGCTTTTGGAGCTGGCAGATATTGGCATTGGCGACTTAAAATGTTGCTCACAGCCGGTTTCTTGGGTACCAAGCAAATGATTGCTAAAGAGGAAAGGGTGCGAGAGTGCATACCTGCCGAAGACTACCATATGCTGTCTTTTATTGGTGTTCACCCCGACCATCAAGATATTGGTCTCGGTCATGTACTGATGGGAGCGATCGTCAGCTTACTTGAAGAAGATAATAAAACCCAAGGTGTGGGCGTTTTTGTGACACTACCAAAGTGCCTGTCGTTCTTCGTTGATGGTAAATTTGAACTCGTCCAAGAGCTTGAAGTAGGGCATATCACCGGAAAAGTAATGTTCCGCAAAAGGTAAAAAAGACAAAAGCCGATATCGTTTGTACGACATTTCGTACAAGCATGTGAGCTAAACTACCTTTGTGCTACATGATTTTGTTTTTCTAAAAAATAAAAAGCAATTATTACAATAAGTTAATTTTAGCTGTTCATTTAATATACGACCTTTATTTAAATAAAATAATTTCACCGATAGTAAAAGAAAATCGGCTTGCTATTATTACACCACCTAAAGGAGACGAGTTCAGGAAGAAAGCGTTAAAGGTGATGGAAGGCTTCAGGATGAAGTTAGCAGGGAAAGGACGATAAAGGATTACTTCAGGATGAAGTGCAAGGAAATGGATTAAAGGGATACTTCAGGACGAAGGCGACAAAAGTAGGAAAGCTTTAGGATGAAGCGATAAGGATAGGGAAGATAACGGACAACTTCAGGATGAAGATTTTGTGCGAGACGGATTAGCACAATAGATGGAAAAAAGGAAAAGGGACCTACACATGGAGTGTTGCCTGCTTAGGAAGAGTGGGATAAAAATGGAAAGGGGTGTAAAGGATTTTATCTGGATGATGTTTTAGCAACGGAACGCTGAGAGGGACGCTCAAAATTCTTGGAAAAAGGTGGAGACAGTGATGTCTCTGCCTTTTTTTATGCACTTGGCTTATTCATTAAACTGGCCGCAGAGCTTTTTTCAGAGACGGCAGATGACACAATAGATTTAATGCAGTTCTGAATCTATTTTATATACTGGCAGGTTGATTTCTATAACGGTGTTCCCAAAACTGGTCATTGTGCCCATATACGCATCTTCATGGTTACTGCTGAATTCGAGCTGATAAACTACTTTCCAGTCTAGCTTGCCTCTAAAGGCAGATATTCGTGTTGAACTGCGCGCTAAAGAGAGGAATTGTAATTGGTGCTTTTCACAATAGCGTTTGGCATAAGCAATACTGAACTCAGCCATGCCCCGTAAGCGCCAAAACTGGAAGGCAATCCACGCTAACACAAGCAATATTACAAGTGGGCCTAGTGTCATTAAGAAGCGCTCTTTAAATTTGTTACGCTGGCATATAAAGAAGCAATTGCTTCACTGAGTGGGGTGGGCAAGTCGTTTTGACGCATAAGTGTGAGCAATGCGAAACGAGTGTCTGGCACTTGAACTAAGTCGCTATAGATCCCTTTAAATAATTCATAACTTGAGTCATGTTCGATGACTTTGAGCAGATAAGACCTCAGTAGCGATTCTTGTGCAAGTAAACGATAGTGCCGCCCTGCAATGATCACTAAACATTCGGTGTCAGGGTGTCCTCGCTCAATGAGTTCATGCAAAAACTGTGTGACTTGCTGTGAGTTTTTGCTGCGCTTCAGACCTCTTAACGCCATGTGCTGGATTTCAGCATAGCGAGCGCCTTCGAAGAGGCTAATAAGTTTGTCGCTGAGTACAGTATCAATCTCAATATTTTCAAAACTACTGCACAATGCGGTGAGTACCTGAACCGGTAAACTCGTCAAGTTCTTGTGAATAGCGTGTTCGATATCTTTGCGATCAATGTTTACAGCAAGATCAGCAATGTCTTGCAGGGCTAAGTCTTCCCACGTTTGGATTGATGGCGATTTGATATAGGCAATAGCTTTACTTAAGCCAAGTCTAGCTGAAAGCAAAAGCTCTTTACGAATAAGTGCATTAAAATCAGCCAACTGCTGTTGTGAAGGGGTAAAAACATAAGGGTTTTCAGGCAACTGAGCGCCTTTAGCGTTAGTATTCTCCAACTCTCTGCCTAAAGCTTCTACCACGGTTTCTAAAAATTGATTTCGAGCAGCTTGAACAATCAATGAACGCTCATCGATAGGAAGTTTAACGAACCATATATACTGTTCATGGCTCAGTGATTTGTTCCAAAAAACAAGCCCAAACCAAGCATACCCAGCTCGCGGACAAGGCACCGGCAGTAAATTATTTTCGAGATTCATAAATAGCTGAGCATCAACGGCCTCTATGCCTCTGCCCATATCGTAAACCCGATACTCGGTGCCAGCTTGCAGCAAAAATTCACTGATTGTATTGATGGTTTGTGCGGTCATGAAACTACTTTTCTTCAATAAATATAGAGCATTGATGCTAGATTAGCGCTTTGCCTTGTATATTAGCAAGATATCGCGCTTGTACCAATGTATGAAAAGTCTATATAGTGCTAATAATACTATTTTCAACAAAGAAGCTCAGTGTTAAATATTCTCCATCAAGACCAGCACCTCGTGGTTGTTCACAAACCAGCTAATATGCTGGTTCATAAAAGCATGATAGACCGCCATGAAACGCAATTTGTAATGACCATTTTGCGCGACCAAATTGGGCAGTACGTGTATCCTGTTCACAGACTCGATAAACCTACTTCAGGTGTATTGATGTTCGCACTGTCATCAGACGTTGCTAGATTACTTGCAGGCTTGTTTGAAAATAGAGAAGTGAAAAAAGAGTATCACGCAATTCTTCGTGGCTTTGCTCCCGAACAAATAAGCATTGATTATGCCTTAAAAGAAAAACACGACCCCATTGCCGACAAGCACGCTAAGAAAGATAAAGAAGCTCAATCGGCACTTACCGTCCTAGAAAGAGTCGCTACTTTAACCGTGCCTGAGCCTGTTGGTCGCTATCCTGAAGCGCGATACTCTTTTGTGAAGTTATTACCCGAAACAGGGCGTAAACATCAACTACGTAGACACATGGCACACATTCGTCATCCAATCATAGGCGACACCACTCATGGAGATGGCAAACAAAATAAGTTCGCAAGAACAAACTTAGACTTTCACCAACTTGCCCTTTGTGCAACTAAGCTCAGTTTTACGCATCCGATTACGGGCGAGGCAATCGCTTGTGACACTCATTTTGAGGCGCCGATGCAAGCCTTCGTGGAGCGCTTTAAGCAATAAAAAGTGTATCTAACACATAGATATTTTTAATTTTGACCCCATATGCCTTTTTATCGATATAAAGAATCATTAAAAGTAGTAGACAAATCTAGGAGCTAATAAATGCGTAGCGTAAGTATCTTCGCGGGGTCAGTTTATGGAAACGCTCAACATGTTGCTGAGGAAGTGCAGGGCATGTTGACTGATAAAGGGGTGGAGTCGGAGGTATTTACCGATCCAGAAACATCCGACTTGAGTGAGGCTGAGGCTGTATTGGTGATCACTTCAACTACTGGGCAAGGCGATGTTCCGCCAAACCTAGAAATGTTTCACAGCGATCTTCGCAGCGAGTTTCCTTTACTAGATGGGAAGCCTTTCGCAGTTGCTGCGCTAGGAGATAGCAGTTACGGTGAGAGTTTTTGTGGCGGTGGTCGTCAATTTCAAGAGTTGCTGCTTGAACTTCAAGGCAAGCCTGTTGCTGAAATGCTAGAGGTTGATGCGATTGAAACCTTAGCGGCTGAAGATGAAGTTGTGCCGTGGGTTGAAAAGTTAGTTGATGCGTTAACCGTTGACTAGCATTAACTAATAAGCTTTCAGTCGAGTGTTAACTCGACGCTAGATCTTAGATGCAAAGCAAAGGGGCTCGAATCTAATCGGCCCCTTTTTGTTTTCTGATGCGTTTCCGGATGATTATTCGGCGCCGCGTAGAATTTCGTTGATACCTACTTTGGCTCTTGTTTTAGCATCTACCTTTTTAACGATGATCGCAGCATATAGGCTGTGAGTTCCGCATTTACTCGGCAAACTTCCAGAAACTACAACCGCTCCAGCTGGCACGCGGCCGTAAGTCACTTCACCGGTTTCACGATCATAAATGCGTGTACTTTGGCTTATGTAAACGCCCATCGAAATAACCGCGCCCTCTTCAACAATAACGCCCTCGACCACTTCTGAACGGGCACCAATGAAACAGTTATCTTCAATTATGGTTGGGCTAGCTTGCAAGGGCTCGAGCACTCCGCCTATACCAACGCCACCAGATAAATGCACATTCTTACCAATTTGCGCACAAGAGCCAACGGTTGCCCAAGTGTCTACCATCGTGCCGTCGTCAACATACGCGCCAATGTTCACATAAGATGGCATAACTACCACATTCCTACCAATATAAGAGCCAGTGCGCACGGCGGCTGGTGGTACCACTCGCATACCTTCTTCAGCAAAACGCGCTTGCGTATAGTCGGTAAATTTTAAAGGTACTTTATCGAAGTATTTCGTTTCGGCGCCATCAATTATTTTGTTGTCGTGTAATTTGAAATACAACAGTACCGCTTTTTTCAACCATTCGTTGACTACCCACTTACCGTCTATTTTCTCGGCTACTCTCGCTTTACCCGAATTAAGCAGCTCGATTGATTCTGTAACTGCTTGCTTTATTGCTGAGTCTGCAGTTTCGGCTGTATAAGTGTCGCGCGTGTCAAAGGCATTTTCGATGATTGCTTGTAGATTGTTCATATAGCTGGGTTCACTTCTGGTTGGTCTAGTTTTAAAGTTAATTGTTTTTTTAGCGTAATTTCTTGGTCTCTGGTGAGCGCTTTTCCATCTTCATTTGAAACAATGAAAATATCTTCCGCTCTTTCACCGATAGTGCTGATTTTCGCCAGTTTCAGTGTGAGATTTAGGTCAACGAATAAGTGACCTATCTTAGCAAGAAGACCCGGAGCATCCAGTGCTTCAAGTTCAACTAGCGTGGCGTCTTCAGTTGACGAATAAAAACGAACCTTAGTTTTCACATCAAGTTGCTTCATTTGTCTCGACATTTTGCGTTTATTAGCATGTGAACGACCAGGTTTGATCAATTGAGAACGCACTGCTTCGACGAGGTTGTTCACATGGTTTTCGGATTCTATTCTATTGGCATCTTGATCAAGAATAATCATTGAGTCAAATACGTTACCTTGGTCGGTAACCGTTATCTGGGCATCGTGGATGGAACAATTTCTACTGTCGAGTACCGATGCGATTTGTGCAAAGAGTGCGGGCCTGTCAGAGCAATATATCAAGAGTTCGGTACCCGCTTTAGAGGTCTTATTACTAGCGTTAACGAGTATTTCGTCTTTAGCCAACTTTCCGGCTGAAACGATAGTGTCAGTATGCCAAGCAATTTGATTCGGTTTAAAACGGGCAAAGTAGTCCTTGCGCATTTGCCGCCAAAAAACATCTGCTTTTTCACGATTAATATTCCGTTTGGCTAACAACTCAATCGCCTCTACCTTGTGCTGTTCAATGCGCTGGTCAAGGGTCACTTGACACTCCAGTCCATTGTCAAAGGCTTGTTGCGTAAGCAAATACAACTCTCGTAACAAAGATGCTTTCCAGTCATTCCAGAGGTTGTCGTTGGTTGCTCGTATATCAGCCAGTGTTAAAGCATAGAGAAGATTAAGTTGATCATGACTTTTAACTGCGCTCGCAAACTGATTAATCACTTCTGGATCGTATATATCTCTGCGTTGGGCAACGACCGACATGAGTAGGTGGTTCTCGACTAGCCATGCAATTGTGTTTGCATCGGCTTGAGGAATATTGTGCTGTACACAGAATTTAAGTACGTCAACTGCCCCTAAGGTTGAATGATCGCCGCCTCTACCTTTGGCTATATCATGGAAGATAGCTGCTATAAACAAGATTTCGGGTTTATCTAGGTTATGCACAATGCGGTGACAACGCGGGAAGCTTTTTTCACTGCTGTAATATCTATGTACGTGTTTAACTAATCGATGAGTGTGTTCATCGACTGTATATGCATGAAAGAGATCGAATTGCATCATACCCACGATTTTGTCCCACTCTGGCAAATATGATTGCAAGATCCCATATTTATACATGGTGTCCCAACCAAGGCCAAAGAAACTAGGTTGCTTCATCAAAGCAACAAATCGTTCTCTGCAATCCATACGTTCATGGTAATATTGGTCTTGAAATTTTCTGCGAGCGTTCCTGACTTGTCTGATGCAGTCGGCGTCAAGCCCTTCGATGTTGTCGTGTTCACAGAATAGCGCTAAGAAGTCTAAGATGTCGGACGGCTTGTAAAAGGTTTCTTCATTGAGCGGTGAAATCAGCCCATCTTTAAGGGTAAAGCGGTTATTTAAGGGTATTTCTTTCTTAGTCTTTGTTTCAAGAACATCATCTTTGAAACGATGCAGAAGCATGCTGTTCAACTCAGACACTCGTCGCACTATGCGAAAGAAGGCCTTCATCATTTGTTCTACTGATGATTTATCGTCACCGTAGCCGAGTAATTTTGCAACGTCCGTTTGGTAATCAAATAACAGTCTATTTTCGCTACGTTTGGCAACTAAATGCAGTGCGAAGCGAATTTTCCAAAGATGCGAACGACACTCAATCAGTTCAGCATGTTCGATTTCAGTGAAGTAACCGTGCCCGATGAGTGTCTGA
The DNA here is from genome assembly GCF_015595035.1 of Marinibium conchae. Taxonomy (GTDB): domain Bacteria; phylum Pseudomonadota; class Gammaproteobacteria; order Enterobacterales; family Alteromonadaceae; genus Glaciecola. The sequence continues at coordinate 595,655 of NZ_JADNRN010000001.1, forward strand.
CCATCGTATTCTCGGAAGTGCTTTTTGGCTACCCAGCCAAGCGATTGTATATCACGCAAACAGCCAGGATTTTCTTTTACGTTGGGTTCTAGGTTGTAAGAAGTGTCATTAAACTTGTGGTGACGATTTTGTTGTTCTTCTAGTTTCGCCAAGAAAAAGTCTTTGCTCGACCATACTTTTGGAGAGTTGACTTTGTCGATAAGGGAATCGAAAGTCTTTTCGCATCCAATGAGAACTCGAGCTTCAACTAGATTGGTTGCGATAGTAATATCGGCTTTGGCCAATTTAACAGTTTCCTTCACCGTTCTTACTGCCTGACCTATTTCGAGTTTAATGTCCCATAAAAGTGTGATGAAGGCGGCGACCTTTTCTTCAACTTGTCGACTGATATTTTTTTCACTAAGTATCAACAAGTCAATATCCGAATATGGTTGAAGTTGACCTCGCCCATAACCACCGACGGCGCATAAGGCGAGTTTTGCTTCATTGTCTAATCCCAACAATTGCCACGCTCGGCATAATAAGGCATCGGTAAAATCGCTGCGCGCGACAACTAAGTGGTCAACATGGGCTTCTGTAAAGGCATCGTTTAACCATTGATAATTTTGTTGTACTGCATTTTTGAATGCAGCTACGTCTAGCACATCGTCGATATTCCGAAGTGCGTCAATTTGAGCTTGTATCGGCAAAGTGACTCCTTGCTGTTCCAACTGTTGTTTTATAAAAAATTCACATTCTGATTCTGTCGTCAGTATTAGGGCCTGTTTATGTCAAGCTCTTATTGTTGGATAGCTTAATTACTTTGAGTTTTCGATCAGGTTTACGCCATCATCAATACAAAATTATGCGTGGCTGATAACGCGGTCTATTGTTTCCTCATCTCGAAGTGTCAGTATTTCTACACCTGTTTCAGTGACTAACAAGGTATGCTCCCACTGAGCACTTAAACTGCGGTCTTTAGTGACAACTGTCCAGTTGTCGGGCAGTATTTTTGAATGTCGTTTTCCTGCGTTAACCATAGGTTCAATGGTAAAACACATACCAGCTTCAATCAGGTCGCCGGTTCCCTTCTTTCCGTAATGCACAATTTGTGGATCTTCATGGAATACGGCGCCAATACCATGACCACAGTATTCTCGAACAATACTGTAGTTATGTGCTTCTGCATGTACCTGACAAGCATGACCAATGTCGCCCAAGCGAATACCTGGCTTTACAATCTTAATGGCATTGTATAGACACTCTTGCGTTACTTTAATCAAGCGTTCGGCCATGATTGATGGTTTGCCCACCACAAACATTTTTGAGGTGTCACCGTGGTAGCCATCTTTTATAACAGTAACATCGATATTCACGATGTCACCGTCTTTAAGCTTCTTGTCGCCTGGAATGCCATGGCAAATCACATGATTAACAGACGTACACACCGACTTTGGAAACGGCGGGTTACCATAATTAAGCGGTGCAGGAATAGCGTCTTGCACATTAACAATATAGTCGTGACAAATTTTGTCTAGCTCACCAGTGGTAACGCCCTTCTTTACGTGTTCACCGATCATCGTTAACACTTCTGAAGCGAGCTTGCCAGCCACGCGCATTTTGTCCATTTCTTCTGGTGTTTTAATTGTTCCAGCCAAGGTTAACCTCGTTATTAATTGATCTTTATAAACATTGAAGTCTCAACTATATGACTACATTGCTTGATGCAAAAGCTTATTTATCAGAAGTATATCAAGTTCAGCCCAACTGCACTATGCTGAGTTTGTGATAAATAATAACTTTAATGGTTGTTATCAAAAGCGGGGTAGTCACTGTAGCCCTCGGCACCGCCACCATACCAATGGCTCATATCGTCAAAAGGAGTCAGTGGCCAATCGTTTTTGTATCTCTGTGGTAAATCGGGATTAGTGATATATGGACGACCAAAAGCTATCATATCTGCTTGCTTTGTAGCCACCGCGCTTGTTGCACTTTCAAATGTATAGCCACAGTTGCCGATGATCTTACCGCTAAATAGTGAGCGGAAATCACCAAGTGTCATAGGTTCACCGCGTTCATGGAACCCGAATGCAAGGCCATCCATTACATGTAGAACACCTATTTTTTCACTTTCGAGGTAACGAGTTAATTCACTAAAAAGCTCCCTGTAATCGTCACAACCCATTGAGTTATAGACACCGTTTGGTGAAATTCTGACGCCTATGTTAGCAGCGTCGAAGACTTCCTTTATAGCGCTAACGATTTCTTTAAGAAAACGCAGTCTATTGTCTATTGAGCCACCGTATTCGTCGGTTCTTTTATTGCTCTCACCGTCTAAAAACTGATTGATTAAATAACCATTCGCAGCGTGGATCTCGACACCGTCAAAGCCTGCGTCCTTAGCGTTTTCTGCCGCTTTTTTGTAGTCAGCAACAGTGCGCTTAATATCGTCGATGCTCATCTCTCTAGGCACTTCAAAGTCTTTTTTGCCGTAAGGTGTATGAATTTGGTCACCTTCAATTTTAATTGCAGATGCGCTCAAGGGAAGGTCACCGTCGTGGAAATCGCTATGTGACGCTCTACCCATATGCCATAGCTGCAACATAATAGTACTTTGAGCGGCATGCACACGGTCGACTACGGCTTTCCAACCTGCCACTTGCTTGTTGTTGTAAATGCCAGGTGAATCTATCCAACCAATCGCTTCTTTAGAGATATGCGTGGCTTCGGTAATGATTAAGCCGGCGCTAGCACGTTGCTCGTAATAATCGCCCATTATTTGGTTTGGTACTCTTTCGCTACCAGCTCTTCCTCGAGTAAGCGGGGCTAGAACAAAACGGTTTTTCAATGTTTTGTTAAAAAGGGGGGTTGTTGAATATAGGTTCGTTGCTGTCATAAAGCTCCCTCAGACAAGAAATTGTTGTAAACGCGTTACGGTATCGATAACTCATGATTGCATTTTTTCACCAAGAGCTGACCTAAAGAAACGCTTTGTGTTGCTTATGTATACCTAGGTGGTGATAGAAAGTTTATTCACAAGGAATAATCGTGCGTTTTAATAGCGCAAATTCGAATAAGTAAAAGGACTTTGTTATTAAGTTTGAACGCGGATTAGTGCTTCAGTGGTCAAACTAAAAATACATACAATTGCAACGATAAATGTTGATGTTGGGCAGTCAAAATGATATAAAGCGCGCGCTGTTTTTGAATGTCACTGCTATGAGCACTTCACACTGCTTTTTTGCGTTGCTGTCAACTTCAGTAAAATTAACTTAAAACACACATATACCGACACTGAACTCGGGGTGTCTAAATCATGTTATATCAATGGTTTGGATCGAGTGATGGGGTATATGGAGGCCTAACCCCTAAATAGGAAAATATATAATGGCAAACGTATCAATGCGTGACATGCTACAAGCTGGCGTACACTTCGGTCACCAAACTCGCTACTGGAATCCAAAAATGAGTCAATTCATTTTTGGTGCTCGTAATAAAGTTCATATCATCAACTTAGAAAAAACAGTTCCTTTGTTCAATGAAGCCTTGAACTATCTTTCTAGCGTATCAAATAAGAAAGGTAAGGTATTGTTTGTTGGTACCAAGCGTGCAGCAAGCGAAGCAGTTAAAGAAGCCGCTGAAAAGTCTGGTCAATTCTACGTAAACAAGCGTTGGTTGGGCGGAATGTTGACTAACTGGAAAACAGTTCGTCAGTCAATTAAACGTCTTAAAGATTTAGAAGCGCAGTCAGCTGACGGCACTTTCGACAAGCTTACAAAGAAAGAAGTACTTATGCTTCAACGCGAAATGACTAAGCTAGAAGGTAGCTTAGGTGGTATCAAAAACATGGGTGGTCTTCCAGACGTTATCTTTGTTATCGATGCTGATCATGAGCACATTGCTGTAACTGAAGCTCGCAACTTGGGTATTCCAGTTGTGGGTGTAGTTGATACTAACTCTAACCCAGATGGCGTAGATTACATCATTCCAGGTAATGATGACGCTATCCGTGCGGTACAGTTATACACATCAGCTGCTGCTGATGCTATCAACGAAGGTCGTAATCAGGAAGTTGTTGTTGCAACTGCTGAGAAAGACGATTTCGTAGAAGCCGCAGAGTAATTATTACACTGAAGATATGTAAGGGGGCGTTCGCCCCCTTTTTAAAAGTATTAAGAGGACAGAAAAATGGCAGTGACTGCAGCACTGGTTAAAGAATTACGCGAGCGCACTGGCGCTGGCATGCTAGATTGTAAAAAAGCATTGGTAGAGACCGATGGTGATATTGAACTAGCGATTGAAAATATGCGCAAGTCTGGGCAAGCAAAGGCTGCTAAAAAAGCCGGTCGTATTGCTGCTGAAGGCGTTATTTTAACTAAAGTTGATGGTGGCAAAGCCACTATGATGGAAGTTAACTGTGAAACTGATTTCGTTGCACGAGATGAAGGTTTCCTAGCGTTTGGTAACAAATTATTAGACGTAGCGTCGGCAAACAATGTCAACGATATGGATACATTGAATGCTGCTGAGCTTGAAGGCTCAACAGTGGCGACTGTTCGCGACAACCTTGTTGCTAAAATTGGTGAAAACATCAGCCCTCGCCGCGTTATCAATGTTGAAGGCTCAAACCTTGGTGCTTACGTTCATGGCGGCCGTATTGGTGTAATCGCTATCTTAGAAGGTGGTGACGAAGAGCTTGCTAAAGACATCGCAATGCATGTTGCTGCGGCAAGCCCTCAGTTTGTTAAGCCTTCTGACGTTCCTGCAGAAGTTGTTGAGAAAGAAAAAGAAATCCAAATCGACATCGCTATCCAGTCTGGTAAACCAGCTGATATCGCTGAAAAAATGGTTTCTGGTCGCATGAAGAAATTCACTGGTGAAATCAGCCTAACAGGCCAAGCATTCATCAAAGATCCTTCACAAAGCGTTGAAGCTCTTTTGAAATCTAAAAATGCTGACGTTATCAACTTCATCCGTTTTGAAGTTGGTGAAGGCATCGAGAAGAAAGAAGAAGATTTTGCAGCTGAAGTAGCTGCACAATTAGAAGCCGCTAAGAAATAAGTGCTTCGATTGCTTTTGCAATCACCGTTTCTCGGATAATATACGAAGCACCTCAATTGAGGTGCTTTTTTATAAGCTTTTGGTTTTAATAATGCTTCTTCTAGGAAGAAAGACGGATTGGACGTTTTTAGTAATGCCTCTTTTGACAAGAAAGGCGGATTGGTCATTTTTAATAATGTCTCTTCTAAGAATAAACAGCGAATCAACACCTCAAATTTGAAAGACGCTTCAAGCCCATCCATGGGACGCTTGGCACTCGACATCCATGTCGAGTGACACTTTCAAATTTTAGGTGTTCATCCACTTTTAGTTTCTTCCTAGAAGAGGCATTATTAAAAGCTAAAAAGCTCTCAGGCACTAACAAAAAGCCGGAAGTCTTCCGCCATATAAAAGTGTCAATCGGCAGGACGCCGATTGCCAAGCACCCCATGGATGGGCTTGAAGCGTCTTTTATATGGCGAAAGGCTGCAGGCTGTTAGTGACTGAGGGCGTCGTTTCGCAGAGGCAAGTGCAAGTAAGAAGCATCTTTTCAAAAATTTATAAGCACATGGATGTGATTATTTAAGCGGCCATGGATGGCGTACAGCGCTTTTTGAAAAGATGCTTCTTGCTTGTAATTGCCGAGAACTAGCATCCGTTGCTTGTGATTGCCGAGAACTAGCATCCGTTGCTTGTGATTGTCGAGCGCTAGCACCCGTTTGCCAACAGCGACGCTTCGGCTTTTGTAAAAAATAATAAATACCCTTGAGGACATAAGATGAGCATAACACCAAAATCTGCGTACAGACGCATCTTGTTAAAGTTAAGTGGCGAAGCGCTGATGGGCGAAGAGAACTTTGGTATTGACGCAAAAGTACTCGACCGCATGGCGATAGAAATAAAAGAGTTAGTTGAATTAGGCGTCGAAGTTGGCTTAGTCATTGGCGGTGGTAATTTGTTTAGAGGGGAAGGCCTCGCTCAAGCAGGAATGAATCGCGTTGTTGGTGATCACATGGGTATGCTAGCAACTGTGATGAACGGCCTTGCCATGCGCGATGCGTTGCACCGAGCATTCGTTAATGCGCGCTTAATGTCAGCTATTCCACTAAACGGAGTATGTGACCCATACAACTGGGCCGATGCTATAAGTTTTCTCAAATCAGGCCGAGTTGTGATATTCTCTGCAGGTACTGGAAATCCGTTCTTCACCACAGATTCAGCAGCCTGTTTACGCGGAATAGAAATTGAAGCCGACGCAGTGTTAAAAGCAACAAAAGTTGATGGCGTTTACAGCGAAGATCCAGTCAAAAACCCTGATGCTGTGCTGTTAAAGCAAATTAGCTATCAAGAAGTACTAGAAAAAGAACTAAAAGTAATGGACCTATCCGCCTTTACATTGGCGCGCGATCACAATATTCCTATTCGTGTATTTAACATGAATAAGCCAGGATGCTTGAAGCGCGTTGTTCTCGGCGAAGATGAAGGTACGATTATTTGTCATCCAGAAAAAGTAGAAAAATAAGGATTCTGTCGTGATTGATGAAATTGAATTAGATGCTAGTCAACGAATGGAAAAGAGTATCGTTGCACTTAAAGGGCAGTTGAGTAAGATCAGAACAGGTAGAGCTCACCCAAGCTTATTAGACAGCATCATGGTGCCATATTACGGTTCAAATACACCACTAAAACAAGTTGCTAACGTTGTTGCAGAAGACAATAGAACCTTAGCCTTGTCGGTTTTTGACAAGAGTATTATTCAAGCGGTAGAGAAAGCCATAATGCAATCTGATTTAGGCCTTAACCCCATGAGTGCAGGTACAACCATTCGTATACCCATGCCGCCACTTACCGAAGAGCGACGTAAGGACCTTATCAAAGTGGTTAGGGCTGAAGCTGAGCAAGGGCGTGTTTCTGTTCGTAATATCAGACGCGATGCTAATAGTGATATAAAAGAACTGCTGAAAGAAAAAGAAATTAGCGAAGACCAAAGCCGCGCTGGTGAAGAAAATATTCAAACGCTTACCAATGATTTCATCAAGCAAATTGATGAAATTTTGGCTGATAAAGAAAAAGAACTCATGGAAGTGTAAAATTTGAGTTCTGATAGCAATAATATAGCATCCTCGGTGCCTGAAGATGCTATGCCACAGCACGTTGCGATCATTATGGATGGCAACGGCCGCTGGGCACAACAACAAGGAAAGTTAAGAACCTTTGGCCACAAAGCTGGGGTTGATTCCGTGCGAGCATCAGTACGCTATGCGCGAAAAAATGGAATTAAGGCGCTCACATTATTTGCTTTCAGCAGTGAGAACTGGAAACGTCCAAAAGAAGAAGTAAAAATATTGATGCAGCTTTTTAATCTTGTACTTTCAAGTGAAGTTAAGAAGCTAAATAAAAACAATATTCGCCTTAAGGTAATTGGCGACCTCTCAGCATTCGATAAAAAATTAGTTGAAAAAATCCACAAAGCAGAGGCGCTAACCGAGCAAAATACGTCGTTAACACTCAATATCGCCGCTAACTATGGCGGGCGTTGGGATATTGTCAACGCGGCTAAAAATATCGTTCAGAGCATCAACGATGGCATCATGACATCTGAAGATATTAACGAAGAAAGTTTTCATCAACATACTTGTATGTCGGCACTTCCACCCCTTGATCTCATGATCAGAACCGGCGGCGATCATCGCGTAAGTAATTTCCTATTATGGCAGTGTGCATATGCAGAGTTCTATTTTTGTGAGACACTTTGGCCAGATTTTAATGAGCAGAAGTTTGATGAGGCAGTTATCGACTTTTGCCAAAGACAACGTCGCTTTGGGCAAACTGGTGAGCAGATTGCTCCAGAAAAACAAGGTCAGGCTTAATGTTAAAACAAAGAATAATAACCGCGTTAATTCTCGCACCGCTTGCCATCTGCGCCATTCTATTTTTACCCGTAGAGCAGTTTAAAATAGCCGTAGCCGGTGTTGTAGCATTAGGCGCATATGAGTGGGCAAATATGTCGGGTATAAATGGTCGTGTATCCAAAGCGACCTTCATGGCCCTTATTTTGGTATTGTGCGCAGTCTTAATCTTCGCTGTCGACGGACAAGCGGTGTGGTACCAAGGTGAACTAAATAGCTTATACAAAAGCATTTTGGCAATCGCCGCTGTATGGTGGGCAGTGTCGCTAGCGATGATTGTCACCTATCCCAAATATAGCTCAGGTTGGACCGAAAACGTACCCATTAGAGCCGCGTTTGGTGTGCTAACACTTATTCCTACTTGGGTAGCAATTGTTAGTCTGCGTACTAACTTGTACGAAATTGACCCATTTTACGGCGCCTCATTAATATTTTACGTGTTGGGGATCGTGTGGGCTGCAGATATCGGCGCTTTTTTTGTGGGTGTGAAATTCGGAAAACACAAATTACGCCCAAATGTGTCGCCTGGTAAGAGTATCGAAGGTTTATTGGGTGGTGTAATGGCATCATTGGCTATTATTGCTTTTGCAGCTTTGCACTATCAATTTGAAGCATCGCGCATTGGTTTGCACATTTTAATTGGTGTAATCACTGTGGCGGTCTCTGCGCTGGGTGACTTGAACGAAAGTATGTTCAAACGCTGTGCCGGAATAAAAGACAGTGGAAAGCTTCTGCCAGGTCATGGTGGCATCATGGATCGAATAGACAGTTTAACGGCGGCCTTTCCTGTTTTTGCGTTCTGCTATGTCGTGTGGATGGCATAATGTTAAAGCGACCAAGTGCTTTCAGCATCGAGCTATAAATTGAAAACAGTCACTATTCTCGGAGCCACTGGTTCTATCGGTCAAAATACATTGGACGTTATCTCTCGTCATCCTGACTTGTATCGAGTTTTTGCCGTCACCGGCCACTCTAATGTTGAAAGCCTTGTTCGTTCAGCTGTGCTATGTAACGCTCGTTTTATCGTGCTTTCCAACGAATCTGCCTACGAAAATGTAAAGCAACAAATGCAACAACAACACTGTCATTCAGAAGTCTTGATAGGGCCGGAAGCTATGTGCGAGGTGTGTTCGGCTCCAGAAGTTGATATTGTGATGTCTGCGATTGTCGGGGCGGCGGGTTTGCTTCCAACGATAGCCGCAGTTAGAGCAAGTAAACGAGTATTACTGGCAAATAAAGAGTCACTGGTTATGTCGGGAGAACTGTTTATGAATGCTGTTCGCGAGCATAAAGCCGAATTACTTCCCATCGACAGTGAACACAATGCAATCTTCCAATGTCTACCACATAACTTTGAATATGGTAACTTAGCCGCTTCCGGCATAAGCAAAATATTATTGACAGGGTCGGGTGGTCCATTTCGTGAAAAGCCACTGGATGAGTTTGAACTCATTACGCCTGAACAAGCCTGTGCTCATCCAAATTGGACGATGGGAAGAAAGATATCCGTCGACTCGGCGTCGATGATGAACAAAGGCTTGGAATTTATTGAAGCTAAATGGTTATTTGGTGTTGATGAAGCAGATATTCAAGTAGTTTTGCATCCACAAAGCACTATTCATTCAATGGTGCAATACTCTGATGGCTCGGTAATAGCTCAGATGGGCAACCCAGACATGCGAACGCCTATTGCCTATGGATTGAGTTACCCGTCACGAATTGAATCAGGTGTCAGCCCCCTCGATTTTTCACAATTAGCGAACTTTAGTTTCGCTGAGCCCGATAATTTAAGATATCCCAACTTATATCTTGCCATAGAAGCCTGTAAAGAAGGGCAATCCGCAACGACAGCATTGAATGCATCGAATGAAGTTGCGGTTGAAGCTTTTCTAGATCAGAAGCTAAGCTTCTGCGCCATTGCTGCTCTGAATGAGCGTGTTTTATCTAAACTATCGACCGTCGAATTGAACTCTATTGCTCACGTTATTGAGCATGATGAAATGGCGCGAAACATCGCGCGAGCCGAGTTAAGGAAGTTATCATAGTGGTAGATATACTTTGGAATATTGCGTCATTTGTTGTCGCTTTGGGACTGTTGGTTGCTGTGCATGAATGGGGTCACTACTACGTGGCTCGTTTATGCGGTGTTAAAGTTTTGCGTTTCAGCATCGGTTTTGGCAAGCCTATTTACAAACGTATTACTTCTTCAGGCATGGAATTTGTGATTGCCGCTATTCCTCTTGGTGGCTATGTAAAAATGTTAGATGGTAGGGTCGATGATTTGAGCAAGGAAGATGAAGCGGTAGCGTTTAATTTTCAGCCAGTTTGGCAACGCTTTGCTATTGTTGCAGCCGGCCCTGGTATTAATTTCATTTTTGCCATATTCGTCAGTGCCCTTGTATTTATGATAGGTCAGAATACTTTTAAACCTTACATCGGTAAGGTTGATAGAGGCTCGTATATCGACACCGCTGGCGTGCAAGAAGGAGACAAATTTGTTGCTATTGGTGAGCACAGCACAACAACATGGAAAGCTGTGAATATCGAACTGATGTCCTACATTGGTAAAGACGAAATACCGCTCACGGTTGAAAAGTCTAATGGCAACTTGCGTGAATACCTAATGCGAGTCCCGAATTGGAATTATGATCCTGAAAGTGGCAGTATTTTTGAATCATTAGGCTTTGAAATATATCGCCCTGAGGTGTTTCCAATTATATCGAGCTTTGTTGAAAACAGCCCTGCAGAGCTGGCAGGTTTGAAAGAAAACGACGAAATACTAAAACTAAATGGAACTCTTATCCAAGAATGGAGACAAATACCTGACATTGTTGAAGTGAATGCAAACAAAGCGATGTTAGTAGAGGTATTGCGCGACGGAGAAATAGTAACCATCGAGTTGATACTTGGCGAGCGTAACACTCCCGATGGTATCGTTGGCTCGCTAGGGATTTATCCAACGCTGGCTGAACTGCCTGAGAGCCACTACTTTAACTATCAATCAGGGCCTTTTGAGGCTTTGGTGAACGGAACAAAAGAAACGTGGCGTTTAATGACGTTTACTGTACAAATGTTAAGCAAATTTATTACTGGTGATTTAGCAGTCAAAAATCTCAGTGGCCCTATTTCCATCGCTCAGGGTGCTGGAATGAGCGCAAGCTACGGAATTATTGCTTTTTTAGGGTTTTTAGCCTTAATCAGTGTTAATCTTGGCATCATAAATTTGTTACCATTACCGATGTTGGATGGCGGCCACTTAATGTATTTTACCGCAGAGTGGATCACCGGAAAGCCAGTATCGGAAGCGGCTCAAGAAATTGGATTTAGAATTGGTGGTGCGTTGTTGCTCATGCTTATGGTTACAGCCATATTTAACGACATTGCTCGCCTCACTTAATAAAAGTTTTATATAAAAACGTGTTTTGGAAGAATATCAGTTAATGAAGTGTAAAAAGTTAGTTTTAGTCGTTTTGATGGCATTTACGTCGTTATCATTCGCACAGAGTAAAACGGAATTTGTGGTTGAAGACATCCGTGTTGAAGGCCTACAACGAGTTGCTCTTGGTGCTGCGTTAACTTATCTTCCAGTTCAAGTAGGCGATAAGCTCAATGCTTTTCGTGTAAGCCAACTTATCCGTTCGCTTTATTCATCTACCCATTTCGAAGAAGTTGAGATACTCCGCGATGGTGGCGTGCTGATTGTACGAGTCTCAGAGCGACCAACAATCAGTAACATCGTGTTCGAGGGTAATGACGACATAAAAGACGAGCAACTATCCGAAAGTCTTAATAACTCAAATGTGCGCGTTGGTGAACCGCTTGATAGAACGGTATTAACATCTATTGAAAACGGTCTTAAAGACTTTTTCTATAGTATTGGTAAGTACAACGCAGATGTCACTGCTATTGTTACACCTCTTCCAAGAAACCGTGTTGATCTGAAAATGCTTTTTGAAGAAGGTGACGCGGCTAAAATTAAGCAAATAAATATCGTTGGCAATGAGCTTTTCGATGATGAAGAACTGTTCAAAATCATGGAGCTCAAATTTGATGCGCCGTGGTGGGATTTTACCTCTGAAACTCGTTATCAACAGCAAACCCTCGCTGGTGATTTGGAAAACTTAACAAGTTTTTACAAAGATCAAGGGTATTTGCGCTTCGAAATTTCGTCAACTCAAGTATCGATGACGCCAGAAAAAGATGGCATCTACATCGGAATGAATGTCAAAGAGGGCGAAAAGTATACGGTGTCTGAAGTAGAGTTAGTCGGTGATTTACTTGGTTTCGAAGGTTTTCTAAACCAAGTTCTTCCCCTACGTAGTGGCGAACTATACAACCAAGCACAAGTAACCTACGCTGAAGAGTTTATTAGCAAGTATCTAGGTCGTTTTGGTTATGCTTATCCTACGGTAACCACTATTCCTGATATCAACGACGAAGAGAAAACCGTGAAACTGTCCTTGTCGGTCGATCCTGGCAAGCGAATTTACGTGCGACGCATTAACTTCGAAGGCAATGTGATCACCTCTGACCAAGTATTACGTCAGAATGTAAGTCAGTTGGAAGGTACGTGGTTATCCGATCCGTTGCTTGTTAACTCGAAATCCGCTATGTCACGACTCACCTATATGGAGACAGTGGATTACGAAACGGTTCGAGTGCCGGGTGAAGATGACAAAGTCGATATCGAGTTTACAGTCAAAGAACAAGCCTCTGGTTCCTTTCAAGCGGGTATAGGTTACGGTGATAACACTAAATTAAGTTTGCAGGCCGGTATACAACAAGACAATTTCTTGGGCACTGGTAAGCGCATTGCTCTAAACTTAAATACCGTTTCGTATCAGCAGTCTGCGCAGTTGAGCTACACAGACCCTTACTTCACTATCGATGGCATAAGCTTGGGCGGAACGCTTGGTTACAGCAAGTTTGATGGTGGTGACTTTGGTGTTATTCAATACAATAGTACGCGTTATCAAGTCGGCGCGAATATTGGATATCCTATCAATGAAGTTAATCGAATTAATTTCGGGCTTACCTATGCGAATGTTGAGCTGTCTAACGACAACACAAGCTTTGTACAAACATCGCGTTTCTATGACCAGTTCACAAGTGCTAATGATCCAGATTCCGAGATCGAATACGAAAGTTTCTTAGCGTCGGCGAGCTGGACACGCTCAACATTAAACCGTGGTTTGTTCCCAACTGATGGTTCGTCACAAAGAGCCTCATTCAGTATTACTACCCCTAACTCTGACGTGAACTACTTTAAGTTTATAGCTGATACTAAGTTCTATTTCCCTATCAGTCGTAATCAACGTTGGTCTTTATTAGCCCGGGCTCGATTGGGTTATGGTAACGGTTACGGTGAGAAGAATGGTACGGAACAAATATTGCCATTTACTGAAAACTTCACCGCCGGTGGTGCCGATACACTGCGTGGTTTTGAAGACAATACAGTTGGACCTCGCGGGGTTAGAAGAATTACTAACAGCATTTCAACGACACCAACTGGGATTCCTATATTTGGTTCGTCTGATCAAGACAGCATAGTAGTGTCTTCACGCAGTTTAGGTGGTAATGCAATGGTAATAGGTGGCTTAGAATTGATAGTACCCACCCCATTTATTGAGGCTGATTTTGACAGCTCGGTCCGAACGTCATTCTTCCTTGATGTAGGTAACGTATGGGATACCGAATTTAATTATGACACCTTCAAGGAGTTAACTTTCATTCGTCAGTCTGGGCAAGGCCAACCTGAAGAATTAGGTGATTACAGCGACTGGAGACAATTTAGAAGTTCTGCAGGTTTATCAGTGCAGTGGATTTCGCCAATGGGGCCGCTAGTGTTTAGTTTTTCTAAAGAAATAGATTCACGAGATGGCGATAACCCAAGATTCTTCACTTTCAACATAGGTCAAACTTTCTAAACTCGATTGAACGTAGTATGATTAGCGCCATGTATAAGGCATAGCGCGTCGTCATAAAAGCATGATTTGGCGTTAGATTGAAATTTTATAGATATAATAAGAACCAAGTGCTCAGACACTTGGCGCGTAAACGGAACAGATTAAAGGAGTTTCCATTGAAAACATTTACAAAAACACTTATCGCTGGTGCGATGTTAAGCACAGCATTATTGACTACTGCTGCACAAGCAGCCGAGCAAAAGATCGGTGTTGTTGATGTACAAGGTATTGTTCGTTCACTACCGCAGTTCGCTGCGATTGGCACGACCATACAAGCTGAGTTTAAAGATCAAATTCAAGAAGTTCAGAGCCAGCAGGAAGAGTACAACTTTTTGCTTCAGAAGTTTCAGCGTGAAAGCGCTACGATGAGCGAAGAGCAGAAAAAAGCTTTAGAGGATCAAATACTCGCTTTACAAAAAACACTTCAAGAAAAGTCTGCACCTCTGCAGCAGGAGCTTCAGCGTCGTGAACAAGAAGAGCAAAGAAAGCTTTTCGCCTTAGTTATGCAAGCGGTGAACAAAATCGCTGCAGACGGTAACTACGACGTGCTTCTAAACCGTGGTACTACGCCATTTGTTAAGCCAGAATTCGATATCTCTGAACAGGTATTAGAGCAAGTTAACAAAACTCAGTAATACTTCAGATATTACTGTGGAGCAGAAAGCATCATATTTTGATGCTTTTTTCATCACAGTGGGAAGGAATTTAATAGCAGGCCAACCATAACGGTTGGTCTGATTTGTTTTTGGCCTATAAAAGCGTATCTTATGCACAAATTTTATCGGCAATTAACAAATATCAGCACGGATGCAGTATCGCGTTCTGGTGCTATCAAGGAGAAACTGTGGCAAATGCATTAAATACCATCGACATAAAAGAAATAATGGAGTTGTTACCACATCGGTATCCATTTCTACTTGTTGACCGCATTACTGACTACGAACTAGGAAAGTCGATAAAAGGCTATAAAAATATCACCTTCAATGAACCTTGTTTCATGGGCCATTTCCCAGAGCAACCTATTTTCCCTGGTGTAATGATATTAGAGGGTCTAGCTCAAGCTGCCGGCGTTCTGGGTTTTAAAACGATGGGTAATAGCGATCAACTCTACCTTTATGCTGGTATTGACAAAGCTCGTTTTAAAAAGCCCGTTGTTCCTGGCGATAAACTAGAATACTCTGTTGAACTAATCAAAGAGCGCCGTGGTATTTGGAAATTTTCAGGCATTGCTACCGTAGATGGTAACGAAGTGTGTAATTCTGAATTTATGTGTGCAATGAGAGAGATGTAATATGATCCATCCTTCATCAGTAATAGCAGAATCAGCAAAAATTGGCGATAACGTAAAAATCGGTCCTTTTTGCATAGTGGGCGATAACGTTGAGATTGGCGACAACTGTGTGCTTACTTCACACGTTGTGGTGAAAGGACATACCAAAATCGGAAAAAACAATGTGTTTTTTCAATTCTGCTCTATTGGTGAAGACTGCCAAGACAAAAAATATGCAGGTGAAACGACCTATCTTGAAATCGGCGATGACAATGTTTTCCGAGAGTCGTGCACTGTGCATCGTGGCACTATTCAAGATAATAGCCTGACCAAGATCGGTAATAGAAACCTTCTCATGGTAAATGCCCATTTGGCCCACGATTGTATGGTCGGAGACGATAACGTATTTGCCAATAACTGCGCAGTGGCAGGGCATGTTCATGTTGGTAATCATGTTATTTTAGGCGGTTCATCTGCCGTGCATCAATTTTGCCACATTGGTTCTCATGCTTTTGCCGGTGGCGGCGCGATTATTCTGAAAGATATTCCTCCTTATGTAATGATCAGTGGCACGAAGCACATCCCCCAAGGTATAAATAGCGAAGGCTTGCGCCGACGAGGCTTCAGTGCCGAGTCAATTCAGGCAATTAAGCGCGCTTATAAAGTTATTTATCGAAACGGTAATACTGCTGAGCAAGCATTGGTGCTGTTAAATGAGATGGCTGGAAGTCAGAGTGAGGTTAAAATACTAGCTGATTTCCTCGCAAGCTCTAAACGCGGCATTGTTAGATAGGCTTGGCCTTTACATTCAAATTAGATGGGCTGAGTTAGCATTCAATTAGCCTTTTGGTATGTCACACATTAGCGTAGTAGGCAGTATTCATGGTTGATAAAAAAGGGCCTAGGATAGCGATAGTGGCCGGAGAAGCTTCTGGCGATATTCTAGCGGCTGGATTTATGAAGCAACTTCAAGCAATCTACCCTGATGCCGAGTTTGAAGGAATTGGTGGCAAACATCTCACTGGTTTAGGTTTACAGTCGCTTTTTGACATGGAAGAATTGTCGGTCATGGGGTTGGTTGAAGTACTAAAGCACCTTCCTCGCTTACTTCACATCCGTAAAAGCGTCATCCAACATTTTACTAAAAACCCTCCCGACATCTATATTGGCGTAGATGCTCCAGATTTTAATCTGGCAGTTGAAAGCAAACTCAAATTACAAGGCGTTCAAACGATACACTACGTGAGTCCAACCGTTTGGGCTTGGCGTGAAAAGCGGATTCATAAAATTGCTAAAGCGACCAATTTGGTATTAGGTATTTTTCCTTTTGAAGCCGATATTTATCAAACATACTCTGTGCCTTATCAATACGTAGGCCACACTATGGCGGATAGTATTCCTTTGCATCCTGATAAGTCAGCCATGCGTGATAAGTTTGGCTGTCACGCTGAAGCAAAAGTGCTAGCGATTCTCCCAGGAAGCAGAGCGAGAGAAGTGGATACTTTACTTCCCGATTTTTTTTCAACTGCTCAAATATTAACCGAAGACACTGAGTTAAAAGCCCTAGAACTGCTTATACCGGCTGCAAATTCGGCAAGAGAGCATCAAATTCACGCCATGCTAACCAACTTCGGTTTAAAGAAAATCGCCACTGATGATAGGGCAGATAAAAACGCCGTGTACACCCTATATAGAAGTGAACAAGACGGTATTGATAAGGGCTTAGCCTCGATTCAAGTCAAAGTAAGCAGCGAGGCCGCGCGAGATGTCATGATTGCAGCCGACTCTGTACTCTTAGCCTCAGGAACAGCAAGCTTGGAAGCGATGCTTTGTAAGACACCGATGGTGGTTGCTTATAAAATGTCGAAGCTGACTCACATGATCATGAAGCGCCTATACAAGCCAGATTATTTTTCATTGCCTAATATATTGGCTAACAAAGCCCTGGTGCCCGAATTGCTGCAAGAAGAGGCAAACCCAAAAGCCATGGCTAACTTACTCAAAAGCCTGTTACTGGGCGATAACTCACAATTAATAGTAGAGTTCACCGACCTTCATCGCAGCCTTCAAATTGATGCAGACAGACAGGCAGCGAATGCTATTGCCAGCTTGCTCGATAAGCAACAGGAGAAAAGTTGAGCTAAATGAAAAAACAGCAAGATCTTGATGCCTTAAAGCAGTCACTGGCTACTTTTAATCTCATTGCCGGAGTTGATGAAGTAGGGCGAGGCCCCTTAGTCGGTGATGTAGTGACTGCCGCAGTCATTCTTGACCCGGAAAAACCGATATTCGGTTTAACAGACTCTAAAAAACTCTCTGAGAAAAAACGTGAAGAATTTGCAGAATTGATCAAGCAAAACGCGTTATCATGGAGTATAGGCAGGGCTACACCCATAGAAATTGATGAACTTAATATTTTGCAGGCGACTATGCTCGCCATGCAACGGGCAGTTGAAGGCCTAACGATACAACCTGAGTATGTTTTGGTTGATGGTAACCGTTTACCGAAATGGCAATACACGGCTGATGCAGTGATAAAGGGCGATGCTTTATTTCCGCAAATTTCAGCCGCGTCTATTATTGCGAAGGTTGCCCGCGACCACGAAATGGTCGCACTGCATGAGCAATACCCGCAATACGGGTTCGCTTCGCATAAAGGATATCCTACTAAGGCTCATTTGGAGGCCTTAGAGCAGCATGGCCCCTTGTCATGCTATCGACAAAGTTTTAAGCCTGTGAAAGCTGCATTGATGCAGTGGCATGGCGAACTACAAAATGAGGTAAACTAAGTGTCTTCAGATTTTGTACACTTACGAGTTCACAGCGATTTTTCAATGCAGGACGGTTTGAATAAAGTAAAACCGATATTAGCCAAGGCAAAAGCGCTAAATATGCCAGCTATTGCCCTCACAGACCAAATGAACATGTGTGGTTTGGTAAAATTCTACTCATCTGCATTCGCTGAAGGTATCAAACCAATTATTGGCTGTGATATTTGGCTACTGTCGTCTAAGTTTCCGGACGAAATTACCCGCCTTACCTTGCTTGCCAAAGACAAGGAAGGTTACCGAAATATCACCGAAATCATTTCTAAGGCTTATTTGCAAGGGCACGTGCAGTACAAGGTTGTTGTTAGAGAAGAGTGGTTGGCTGAGCATGCCAAGGGCATTATCGTCTTGTCAGGAGCACTTGCTGGAGAGTTAGGCATGGCGCTCACTAAAAACAATCCAGATATTGCACAGAAAGTTACCGATTTTTTTCAAACTCACTTCCCCGACCATTATTATGTAGAACTCATTCGTACAGGTCGCGAAGGTGAAGAAGACTACATTCATCGGGCGGTTGAATGGGCGACTCAGCAAGATTTACCAGTCGTTGCAACTAATGAGGTTTGCTTCAACGAACAAGAAGGGTTTGAACCTCATGAAGTTCGAGTGTGTATCAGCGAAGGCTACACACTAGACGATAAGCGACGTCCAAAAAAATACAGTGAACAACAGTACTTACGCAGTTCCGAAGAAATGATTGAGCTATTCTCAGACATACCTTCTGCGATTGAAAATACCGTAGAGATTGCTAAACGGTGCAGTGTTGAAGTGAGATTAGGTGAGTATTTCTTGCCGCAATTTCCTACTGGTGACATGAGTACCGAAGACTTTTTGGTAAAAGTCTCGGAGGAAGGTCTTGAACGTCGACTAGCGAAACTGTTTCCCGACGAAGCAGAGCGTTCAGAAAAGCGTAAAGAATATGATGAACGCCTCGCGATTGAACTGAAAGTAATCAATCAAATGGGCTTTCCAGGCTACTTCTTGATCGTCATGGAGTTCATCCAGTGGAGCAAGGACAATAATATTCCCGTTGGGCCAGGTCGTGGGTCGGGCGCAGGTTCATTAGTGGCTTATGCACTGGATATTACTGATCTTGACCCGCTCGAATTTGATTTACTATTTGAGCGCTTCTTGAACCCAGAACGTGTTTCGATGCCTGACTTCGATATCGATTTTTGTATGGACCGCCGTGATGAAGTAATCGACCACGTTGCTGATATTTATGGTCGAGACGCCGTATCGCAAATCATTACCTTCGGTACCATGGCTGCGAAGGCGGTTATTCGGGATGTTGGTCGTGTATTGGGTCATCCTTATGGTTTTGTTGATAGAATTTCAAAATTGGTACCACCCGACCCGGGAATGACACTCGAAAAAGCATTTTCCGTTGAGCCACGCTTACCCGAACTTTATGAGTCAGACGAAGAAGTAAAAGATCTTATCGACCTCTGTCGCATTCTTGAAGGTGTCACCCGAAATGCCGGCAAACATGCTGGTGGCGTTGTTATTTCACCCACTACCATTACCGATTTTTCGCCATTATATTGTGATGATACAGGCTCTAACCCAGTTACCCAGTTTGATAAAAATGACGTTGAAACAGCGGGCTTGGTCAAATTCGACTTCTTAGGCTTACGCACGCTAACCATCATCCAGTGGGCCATTGATATGGTCAAAGAGGTGCAAGGTAAAGAGCTTAATATTACCCAGATCCCTTTAGAAGACGCTAAGAGCTTCAGAGTCCTACAAAACGCTGAAACGACAGCCGTATTCCAACTTGAATCACGCGGCATGAAAGATCTTATCAACCGTCTGAAGCCAGATTGTTTTGAAGATATTATTGCACTTGTGGCGCTTTTCCGCCCAGGCCCACTTCAATCAGGCATGGTTGATAACTTCATTGACCGTAAGCATGGCAGAGAAGCGATTTCGTACCCGGATGCCGAATATCAGCATGAGTGTTTACGAGAAATATTGGAGCCTACTTACGGCATTATCTTGTATCAAGAGCAAGTAATGCAAATAGCTCAAGTGATGTCAGGTTATTCCTTGGGTGGCGCAGATTTACTACGTCGAGCGATGGGTAAGAAAAAGCCTGAAGAAATGGCTAAGCAACGAGCATCATTCGAGCAAGGCGCTGCAGATAATAATATCGACCCAACGCTATCTATTAAAATTTTTGACTTGGTTGAAAAGTTTGCAGGCTACGGCTTTAACAAATCTCACAGTGCGGCCTATGCACTTGTTTCCTATCAAACACTATGGTTAAAAGCGCATTATCCGGCGGAGTTTATGGCCGCGGTTATGTCGGCAGATATGGATAATACCGATAAAATAGTGACCTTGGTCGACGAGGTCGGTCGCATGGGTATTGATATTTTGCCCCCAGATCTTAATGCTGGTGCCTATAAGTTTACTGTGAATAAAGAAGGTCAAATCGTTTACGGTATCGGCGCAATCAAAGGCGTAGGTGAAGGTCCTGTTGAAGCGATAATCGAAGCACGCGAGCAGCAAGGTGTGTTTAAAGACTTGTTTGATTTTTGCGCTAAAGTTGATGTGAAACGGGTGAACAAACGAGTGCTCGAAAAGCTTGTATTGAGTGGCGCAATGGATAACTTGGGGCCGCATCGAGCTGCGCTGATGGCCACAATCAAAGATGCGCTTGATGCAGCACAACAGCATGCGAAAGCTGAGCTTGCAGGCCAAGCAGATTTGTTCGGCGTGCAGATTGAGTCAGAAGAAGACGTGGTAAATGCCTTTGCTAAGGTGCCAGAGTGGTCGGAAAAAGTATGGCTTGATGGCGAAAAAGAAACCTTAGGTTTGTATTTAACCGGTCATCCGATTAATCAATATCTCAAAGAAATAAAGCAGTACTCCGATGGTCGTTTAGCCGACCTAACGCCCACTAATCGCGACCAATTTGTTAGCACTGTTGGCCTTGTTATCGGCGTGCGAGTGATGACCAATAAAAAAGGTCGTCGTTGGGGGATTGTTACCTTGGACGATAAGTCGGCGCGCATGGATGTGAGATTCTACCCCGACATGTACGAACTTTATGAATCTGTGCTTACCACTGATAATTTGTTGTGGGTGAAAGGACAGGTCAGCTTTGATGAATTTTCTGGTGGGAATACAATAAACGCCAAAGAAGTACTAACGATTGTTCAAGCTAGAGCGAAATACGTTAAACAATTACGAATTAGTATTCCAGAAAAGTTGTGTACTTTGTCAACAGTCGCTAAAGTGCAGGGTACATTGCAAGAGTATAAGAACGGAACATGCCCTCTGCATATCCATGTTGAGCATGAAGATGCTGAGGTAACCATTGCCGCGAATGCGCAATGGTACATTGAACCAGACGAACAGTTATTAGTTGAGCTTCGCCACGTGTTAGGGGCGGAGCGGGTAAACTTGGAATTTAATTAGTAGCCGGCAATTTAAGGCTTTACAAGGTGTTAGGATAAAACATGACAGGACATTTTTTGGATTTCGAACAGCGAATTGCTGAGCTAGAAGCCAAAATAGAAGAGCTTCGCATCGTGAACCAAGGTGGTGAATTCGATGTGGGCATTGAAGAATCTATTGGGAAGTTACGTGAAAAGTGTGCCGAGGAAACCACAAAAATTTTCTCTAACCTAGGAGCCTGGCAAGTATCACAAATTGCTCGTCATCCTATGCGACCTTACACTCAAGATTATATTGATAGAATCTTAACAGATTTTGATGAGTTAGCGGGCGATCGCGCTTATGCAGACGACAAAGCGATTATTGGAGGCTTAGCTAAACTTGATGATGTACCTGTGATGATCATAGGACACCAAAAAGGCCGAGATACTCAAGAGAAAATCAAGCGTAATTTTGGTATGCCTAAACCTGAAGGCTACCGTAAAGCGTTGCGTTTAATGAAAATGGCTGAACGTTTCAAGCTTCCGATCATAACCTTTATTGATACGCCGGGGGCATATCCGGGCGTAGGTGCTGAAGAGCGCGGGCAGAGTGAAGCAATAGCCATGAATCTTAAAGTGATGGCTGAGCTCACGGTTCCGATCATTTGTACCGTAATTGGTGAAGGGGGCTCCGGTGGTGCGTTAGCTATCGGTGTTGGCGACAGAGTAAACATGTTGCAATACAGTACCTATTCAGTAATTTCGCCAGAAGGCTGTGCGTCTATTTTATGGAAAAGTGCCGACAAAGCATCAATTGCGGCTGAAGCAATGGGTGTGACAGCACCGCAAATCAAAGAGCTGGGCTTAATTAATACGATTATTGAAGAGCCCCTCGGTGCTGCTCATCGCGACCATGCAGGTATGGCCGCGAACTTAAAAGCAGTATTGAAACAACAATTAGCACAGTTACAAACCTTGCCGACAGAAACACTGCTTGAAGAGCGATACGAGCGCTTAATGTCTTTCGGTTATTGTTAAAGAAAGTTGTTAACGATTACTACAACAGTACGAATATAAAAAGGGGCTAGCTATTGACTACCAATATAAGTCATTCATTGGTTTCAGGGCTTGCCTCTTTCTTTTCTAAACTTCCTCAATTTTCGTCCAATGAATCTGTAGAACTTACCATCGCCTTAAGCGGAGGCGTTGACTCCGTAGTGTTACTTCATGTTTGTTCCCAATGGGCTAAACAGAATGACATGTTGAGCCTTTCCGCTGTACACATTCACCATGGCTTAAACGAGCAAGCGAATGCTTGGCAGAAATTCTGTAAGGAGCTTTGCAAGAGTTACGATGTAGCATTCTTGTCTAAGCGCGTTGAGCTTAGTCAGAAGGCTCGTCAAAGTCTTGAAGAGAAAGCTCGGGAAGCACGCTACGCTGCAATTGATGAGCTAATGCTTGGTAAGGACGGCAATAGTATTGTGTTACTTGCTCAGCATATCGACGATCAAGTCGAAACCCTCCTTCTTCAATTGAAAAGAGGCGCAGGGCCAAAAGGTTTGTCGGGCATGGCTGAATTTTTCGTTTCTGGCGCCGGTGTTCAGTATGCAAGACCATTTTTATCACTTGGTATTGCTAAGCAAGATGTTATTCATTACGCCAAACTCAACAATTTGTCTTGGGTTGAAGACGATTCAAACCAGGATTCACGTTTTGATAGGAACTTTCTGCGTAATGAGCTTTTACCTTCATTAACAAAACGCTGGCCGCAATTCGCGAACACTGTCGCTCGCAGCGCCAAATTATGTGCTCAGCAAAATTCGCTTATCGAGTCCTTAGCAAGTGAAACTCTCTCGAATATCATCGGTTCAAAGGGCGAGTTACCTACAAAGGCCTTGTTAGCCTTAGCCCAAGCATTGCAATATGAAGTACTTCGCAGGTGGACATCCACCTACTTGGCCAAAGCACTTTCCCACAAACAAGCTGCTGAGCTGATATCGATCGCGGAAAGTGGCACTGACAAAAACGGGCTATTATCAGTTCAAGGCTACCATTGCCAAAAATTCAATTCAGCGCTTTATTGGGTGAAAGATACTGAGTTTTGCAAAATAGCGCCTGAAAGCTATCAGCTCAAGCTTAAAGACCTGCAAAGCAAAGTCCTCAGGGTGAATGCCTTTAGTTTGTGTGCTAATGACGAACATCTATTCATTAAGTTTGAAGAGCAAGCGAGTGAGATTTCGGAGATTATCAACACGAGTAATAGTGGTCATCTCAGTAAGCTTGATAAGACTATATTTAACATAGTGCCGCTTGAGAATACTGAGGAAAATACTTCCGTTTGTGTCGAGTTTGGGCAGCTTTCTAAGAAAGTGAAAATAGCAAAAAACCGCCCATCGAAAAGCGTTAAGGCTTGGCTGAAAGAAGCTAAGGTAACGCCTTGGCGGCGTTTGGCAGTGCCCGTGGTTAGCGTCAATCAATACGCCTGTTTGTTAATTGATAAACGCAAAGACACTTAACAGCTTGCCTCAAACAGTGCTAAAAATTAATGCAGGCAGTCATGCTGCTTCAAATACGTCGGCCCATTATTGCCGAGCGCGGTAATGGTTTGCCTATGTTTGTTCTCACTCAAACGCTAAGATTAGGCGGCTTTGAATAAGTTCTTACCGTTCTGCTTTGCGCTCAGAAGAGCCAAATCGGCTCTGTGGAATAAACTTTTTTCGCTATCTTCGGCACGAAAAGTTGTTGCGCCCACGCTGCTTGATACGTCATGCTTTTGAAATAGAGGCGTGTCTGCAAGTGCTTGTTGAATGCGTTTGGCAACGCTCTCATTTGCACGTTTATCGCTATCAACTAACAGGCAGCAAAACTCATCTCCACCAAAGCGGAATGCATGATCAGACTCGCGCAAACATGACTGTAGAACATTGGCAAACTCTATGAGAACCTGATCACCACACTGATGGCCAAATTTATCATTCACCTGCTTAAAGTTATCGAGGTCAAGTACTAACAATCCAAAGCTTTGTTTGTTCCGCAGACTGATACTCATGAGCTTTTGTAATGAATCGTTGAAGTGGGAACGGTTATATAGTCCAGTTAACATGTCTTTTGTGGCTAATTGACGAATTCGGTAATACTCCAAAGCATGCTTTAAACCCATTGCATAGATTGCGTGTACTTCAGACAATAGTTTGCGCTGAACTGGCGTCAATACCTTGTCAAATACATATGCGAGTTGTGCATGCTGAGGAGCACCGAAAGGTTGGCCATAATCTAGGGATATTTTCAAACTGCGGCCGCTGCGTTCTTCAGTACCGAAGGCAAGAGTTTGGTTTGCAAAATTAATTTTGATCGCGCTACAAGGTAGCTTACTTGTAAGAAGTGCAAAATAAGCACTTGCTAATTCATGCAGATCAATCGATTGCATCATCGATTTCATAATATTTGAAGATTCAGTGCTTGTTAACATAGTACCAAGTGTCTCGTCTTGATAGTCGAAGCCCTGAATAACTCGGGACTCAACTAGTGAACTTTCCTTAGTGCTCTCAGTTTCATTTACGGCAAGGATGTCCATTGACTACTCCAATAACATTACGATAAAAATACAAGTGAGCGATTTACGCTGATGTACAAGGCTCACTATTTAGCGCGCTAACGAGACTTTTGACGATAATGACAAGTAATTGACAGTTTCATTGATATAGATTGTGTATATAAACACCAATTTGTGCGAATATCGCACTATCAGCGCATACACTCTCAATAAGTTGTCGAATTATCTTGTTTTTATCTTACTGCTTTAGTCTAGTTTTTACCCTTGTAGTACTCCTAAGCAAAAGCTGTGCCTGTTTTTTCCAGACACATTTATCAGAGGAATAGAACGTGGATGCTAATTTTGTCAATGTGATTACATTGATGACTCTGTCGGTTATTTTAGTTTGGGCTTTTAAGCGGGTTAACTTGCCGGCCATACTTGCCTATCTTGCCGTTGGCCTAATAGCTGGCCCTCAAATATTGTCGCTTTATACTGACCCAGAACAAATGCACTTATTAGCAGAAGTCGGTATTGTTTTTTTGCTCTTTTCCTTAGGTTTAGAGTTTTCCCTACCCAAACTCATGGCGATGCGAAATCTCGTATTTGGAGTAGGTTTTGCGCAGATGCTTTTCACGACCCTTATTTTTGCCTCTATTGCCTACTTGTTCGATATTAGTCTTGGTACCTCTATCATCATTGGTGGCATGCTGGCTTTGTCGTCAACGGCTATCGTCATTAAGCAGATTGACGAAGCAGGTCATCTCAATACGCCTCGCTCACAAATGGCAGTGAGCATTCTGCTATTTCAAGATCTCGCTGTTGTACCATTTTTGATTGTGATCCCTTTGTTGGCCGAAAGCGCAGAGCAAAGTATTGGCACTGCGATGCTTTTTGCCCTGTTTAAAGGTGTTGTTGTGGTAGTGTTATTGTTGTCGATGGGTCGTTGGTTGCTTCCTAAAATCTTCAATGAGGTGGCGCGCACTCGCACCGATGAACTTTTTGTATTAACCACAATTTTGGTAGCCCTGCTAGCTGCCGGAACCACTTATGCTTTCGGTTTGTCGATGGCACTAGGTGCCTTTCTTGCTGGAATGATGTTGAGCGAATCACAGTATCGCCATCAGCTAGAATCAGATATTCGTCCTTTTCGAGATATTCTAATGGGCTTGTTCTTCATTACCGTGGGTATGAAACTTGAGTTGGATGTTTTTTTTGGTGAATTGCATTGGGTTGTTTTAGGGGTGGCGGTACTTGTCCTGATAAAAACAGCTGTCGTGAGTTTTAGTGCATGGCTATTAAAACGAAACACACAAGACGGATGGGCTGCGGGAATTAAGCTTGCGCAAATGGGAGAGTTTAGTTTTGTTATTGCCGCCTTAGCCGCTCAAAATGAACTTATCAGTGCCCAACACAGCTCGATGTTGATCAGTGTCGGCCTACTCAGCATGGCCTTAACCCCGTGGTTGATAACACACAGTGCTAGCATAGCGAAACGTATCGCACCAAACAAAGCACTTGAAGATATCGACCTGCTAGCCCCGCAGCATGAGCGCCAGGAACTATCGAATCATGTGCTTATTTTAGGTTTTGGGCGAGTAGGTCAGTCAGTTGCCCGAATGTTGAAGCTTGAGGGGATCAAGTATCTTGCTGTTGATATCGACCCTATTCGTGTTCAAGAAGCACGGCTGGCGGGTGAAAATATCATGTATGGGGATTCTAGCCAACGAGACCTGTTGAAGTCTGCCGGAATACTGCACGCGCAACTAGCACTGATTACTTTTGACCATCACGATAAGGCGTTAAGGGTAGTCAACACCATCAATGGTATTAAAAAGGCTTTGCCGGTGGTTGTTAGAACGCGAAAAGACTATCAATCTGATGATTTTTACGCAGCGGGTGCAAGTCAGGTGGTACCCGAAATACAAGAAGGCAGTTTGATGTTGGTATCGCAGGTGCTTCATAGTGCTGGGGTGCCGATGTCTCGTATTCTAAAACGTGTTAGAAATGAGCGTAAGAAAGGCTATAAACACATGCACGGTTTTTATCCAGGTGAAACAACTGAAATCACTTACGGCACGAAGGACAAGTTAGAGTTTATGCATGCGGTGCTGATCAGTGCCGAAGCTTTTGCGGTAAACAAGACTTTGGCCGAGCTTGATATTAAAAGGCGAAGAGTCACGGTAAATGGGCTTAGACGAGAACAGGTAGAAATAGAATACCCAGATGCCGATACACGCTTGCAGGCGAATGATGTTCTTGTCATTTCTGGAAAGCCCAGACGTGTTGAGCGTATAGAGAACTTTTTGCTTTATGGAAATTAGTCTAATTTTTTAGGTGAAATACAGTAAACTAGGCTAAAAATATAGTACGAAGGCACACAATGGCAGTTCATTGGTTTCCAGGGCACATGCACAAAGCCCTAAAAGAGATAAAAGAGGCGTTGAGTCAGGTTGATATTCTGATAGAGGTACTCGATGCTCGCATTCCCTATTCAAGTGAAAACCCCGAAATAGCTAAAATACGCGGTGATAAGCCGGTGTTGAAAATACTGAATAAAGCCGACTTAGCTGATCCAGTCATTACCGCAAGGTGGCAAGAACACCTTGAATCTGAGCGAGGCGTTAAAACTTTTACCACTTCCACTACGAACACGGCTAAAAGTAAACAAATTATCGAATTGATCCGAAAAATTTGTGCACAAAAAGACGCTTCTGTAAAAACCGTTAACGCAATGATCATGGGTATTCCCAATGTGGGTAAATCAACCCTCATTAATATTTTGGCAGACCGAACTATCGCTAAAACAGGCAATGAGCCAGCCGTAACAAAAAGCCAACAACGCATAAATTTAGGCAGCGGTATTGTTTTGTATGATACTCCCGGAGTACTTTGGCCCAAACTAGAAAACCCCAACACGGGCTATCGGCTAGCGGCCTCTGGGGCGGTTAAAGACACTGCTATGGAGTATGATGATGTAGGCTTTTACGCTGCTGACTACTTAATTAAAGCATATCCAGAGCTTATGCAAGAGCGCTTTAAGCTAGATCACTTACCTGATACTGAGCTCGCATTTTTAGAGGCCGCAGCGCTTTCTCGCGGGGCTAAAATGGCCGGTGGTAGAGTTAACTTACACAAAATTTGTGAAGTACTAATAAATGAACTGCGTTCGGGAAAATTAGGGCAAATTACCTTAGAAACTCCCGAGATGTTAATTGTTGAAAAACGTGAAATGGCTGAGGTAGCAGCCAAAAAGATCGCAGATAAAGAAAAACGTAAAGAACGATTCAAAGAAGGTTCGTTAACCCCAGATAAAAAAGATCGAAAAGAGCAACGAACAGAAAAGAGAATGGCAAATAAAGCCCGCCGGAATAAGCGCTAAATCAGCGAGCATGTTAACTTAGCAGCGCTAAAAGGCTATATAAGCCCTTTAGCCTCGAGATAATCCAAGGCACCACTTATCGCAGCAACTTGCGCTTGTGTGCAAATGGCATCGCTGGCATTTGGGCTATCGGGATAAACCTCAGTTGTGCTTACATATTCAGCATTGGTGAAACCACCGCACAGGTAGAGAGATTTTTTGTCGTAGTTGATCACGCCGCGTTGCTCGCATCGGGCTCCAATGATTTTACCATCGGGATCCGCTTCGGCTATGTGGGTAACTTTCTCAACAGCTTGAATGATGGCTCGCTGAAATTCAGCTTGCGGCCTAGCCGTGTCCCCAACCGTATAGAAACCGTCGGGAATATCCCAAACTTTTTGTTCAATTGCATCACGAGCACTCAGCGCTGGGCGAAATTCTGAGTTGTCTGTGTCTGTTGTTTCATGTAAATCGATATGCATTAAAAACTCAACACCTAAGGAAGCAACAAAGGCCATTGCTTGATTAGCCTCTTGGCTTGGTCCCGTTAACTTGAATGAGCGATTTGGGTCAATTGCGTCAGGATTCCACCGGTTAATAGTTTCGTAAGCCCATGGACTGATGCAGGGAAGTATAAAAATATTAGCATTATCTTGATATTTGCTTGCAGCGCTCTTGGCAAATTCAATCGCGCCTTGTACGCCGCTAGTTTCATAACCGTGAACACCGCCTGTAACAAGTACGTTTGGTAAACGCTTATCCTGGTTTCCTATCTTGATACAGTAGAGGGGATAGGTGGTACTAAGTTGCGAGTACGATAACTCACCATATTGGATAACTTCATGGTGGAGTTGCTTTAGCTTACTCTCTACTTCCAGGGCGTAACTGCGCTTGACAACTTGGCGAGTAAACCATTGTTGTTTTTCATCGTCGCCCCAAGGTTTACCGGCGACACCAATTGGATATTGCTTATAAGAGCTGGTCATTTATGCTGCAGGTTCCCTTCGAAGGTTTTCAAATTCTTTATTAAGAGAGTATTTTTCATCGGTTACGATTCTCTCAAGTGTCTGTATGCGCTCGTTCATCTCTTTGATTTGAAGAAGAAGTGCTTCTTTGTCCTCGTTCGCAAAATTATCCGATTTTTTGCGCTTGTTGCGGGCAAGGGTATCGATAATCTTAGTAATACCGCCTACACAAATAGCGACAATTATAATAGCTGTTAAGTTCATACGTCTCTCCTATTGATATAAAACTAACATCGTAAAACCTAGCTTACAATGATTTGTTAAATGTGAGGATTTACAATAAAGGTTATATTTTACTAGTTAGCGCAAAAGTAGCATGTGCCAATAGTCATTAAAATATGGAAAAAATGTTTTTCCTGCACTCGTAATAAAAGAATTAGCAAAAAAGCTGCCATAAAATATCCCTATTAAAAACAATGCTTTATGTTTTCTGCTGAATATCGACGAGGCCATTGTTCGTTATTTTGACCAAAAAGTTGTGCAATTAATTACATGGTTATTGCTTTGAACCTTCATTATACTAAGGGTGATACCAACATGGCTTTGCGAGGAATATACTGTGGGTAGCCAAGACGAACTGTTTATGCATAGAGCGCTAGCACTTGCAGAGAAGGCGGAAGCCATCGGTGAGGTGCCTGTTGGGGCTGTGGTCGTTATCGACGGCACCATAATTGGTGAAGGTTACAATCAGCCTATAACACTTCACGACCCTAGTGCTCATGCTGAATTAATAGCACTTAAAGAAGCAGCGAAAAACATTCAAAACTATCGGGTTACTGACGCAACTGTTTACGTTACCTTAGAGCCATGCCCTATGTGTGCAGGAGCGATGTTGCATGGCCGAGTGAAGCGGATCGTATTTGGCGCATTCGATGAAAAAACAGGCGCATTAGGAAGTGTGATGGACTTGGTAAATCATGACTATGCTAACCATCAGATTGAGGTTGATGGTGGCTGTCTAAAGAATGAATGTGCCTCTCAAATATCGGCGTTTTTCAAGAAAAGACGACAACAAAAAAAGACTGAAAAGCGAATTAAACAGCAAAGCAAGGTTGCAGGGTCGAGCGATAAGATTGTGTCCTAACAGGCTTGCTGAAAATCGCCACTAGATTCTTCGTTTAGGCAAGCTGCAGCGAATTGTTTACGTCTTTGAAGTACTCGTTGATGTACCTTCTTCAGCAATGTTCTGCGTTGGTTGTTGGCGCGTAATCTGCGCGCTGCGCTAAAAGTATTAGTCTTTCTCATTTGTTCTCTCTTTGATTCACTTACATTAAAAATATTTTACAGTTTGTTGCTTGTAAGAACGTTTGCTTGTGAAATTCGTTCAATTTCCAACATCTTTCAAGCTCGATAACTGTTAATGAAAATTGACAACTGCTTGTCTTTTACAAGAGCTAGTTGTCAAGGGTGTAAGCAAAAATTAGACCATCAAAGTGACGGTTTGATGAATGGTTTATCTCATTTTCATGACGTGATTGTTACGCCTAGGTTACAAGCCTGAACTTGTTAATTCGGCTTATCGCTCTCGGCAGGCGTTGTTACTGGGCTGCCAGTTTCTGAGTTGTTAGTTTCCGAGTTGTTTGTCTCAGTGGCACCCGCTTCGGAGTTTACTGCTTCAGACTCCTCAATGGCCGGAAGCTCTGTTTGCTCTTCCAACCATACAAGGGTGTCATAATAACGGCGTATGTTGTCAACATAATTAACGGCTTCGTCACCACGAGCGTAGCCATATCGTGTATTTTTGTAGAATTTTTTCTGGCGCAGCAGTGGAAGATGCTTTTTCACGTCGACCCACAAGTCTGGGTTATAGCCCTGGCGCTCAGTAATTTTTCGAGCGTCCTCTAAATGACCTAAGCCAACATTATATGCTGCCATCGCCATCCATAGTCTGTCAGGAGACTGAATTCGCTCCGGAATTCTACGTAATAAACTTGAGTAATAGCGTGAGCCGCCGCTGATACTTTGTTCTGGATCGAGTCGCGATGTTACTTTCATATCTTTAGCCGTCGCGAGAGTAAGCATCATCATGCCGCGCACCCCAGTTGCCGATTTTGCTTTTGGATCCCAGTGGCTCTCTTGGTAACTCATCGCGGCAATTAAGCGCCAATCATTCTCGCCAGCATAGGCTTCGAAAAGTGGTCGGTAGGTGGGTAGCGTACTCTCAACTGCGCGCATGAATGCGCGAGTGTCAACGAAGTCAAATGATTGAACATGGCCAAAGTATTTGTCTTCTAGGGAGCTAAGCTTGCCATTTGATTGAACAATGCCAAAGTACTCAATAAGTGCCGCTCTGAGAGAATCGTCGGTGTTTTTATTTAAAAGCCAGCCAATTTCCAAGGTGTCAGTAACTGAAAAGCCAATTCCTAAATTAGGGTAACGTCGGCGAGCAACAGCTAATATGTTTGAGTCGGATAAGGTGTAGTCGAGCTCGTCATTCGATACCATCTCAAGTAATTCTTCAATATCCTTCTCGGCGGTTTCTTGCCAGAAAGGTGCTTCATCATCTTCAATAAAGGCGGTAAGTGGTTCTCGGTATAGATCGTTGGCAACGATGGTCAGCTCACCATCAAGTTGTTCGATGTCACGAGGCCGATTGGTTCCCTTTTTGTAAACCAACTCAAAATTAACTGATTGATAAGCAGGCCCGAAGCGATACGCTTCTTTACGTGCTTCTGTCATGGTGATATTCGCTGCAAGTAAATCAACTTGACGATTATCAAGCTGAGGGAGTAACTCTCTGTACGAATAATAGGGATAAACTTCGAGGCGCACGCCTAAGTAGTCAGCAAAACCCTGAGCGAGTTCGTATTCAAAGCCCTCTGGGGACGTCGAACCATTGTAGTAAGTTGTTCTGCCATAGACTGACCCGACTTTTAACACACCAGACTGCAATATTTTACTCAATGAGGAGGAGTGTTGCGGCTGGCTACAGGAACTGAGTAGAAACAGAGAGCTTAGTAGAGCTGCAAAAACACACAAGCGCCTAACTTTTTGAAAAAGCGCTCGCACTAGCCTATGTTCTTGCATGCAAAGCGGCATAGCTCTATATATAGCTCTGTATTTTGTGGCATTCGAATATCTCATGACCTTCATTGTGACGAAATTTAGTGCTGGCATCTATAGGCAGTACAAAATAAATATTAAAAAGCGAAAAATAGAAAGCCTCTATCACTTATAAAGTGCTCATTTTTCATCTATAATCTTGCGCCAATTGATAGGCTTTGAATTGCCTGAAATCTCAAGTATCTCTACTTGCAACCTACTGATTGGTATCCACTATATGTTAACTCTTTCCGGCTCATCAGCTTTATCACTATTCAAACAGGAAAAACTCCTTGCTCAATATGCCCTTGCAGGCTTAAAAGTAAGTAAAGTAACTGCTAATTATATGCATTTTGTCAATATTGATAAAGGCGCCAACTTGTCTGTCGAACAGCGTGATGTACTTGAGCAATTGCTAACTTATGGCCCAGAAAGCCATGATCCTGAAATGTTAGGTAAAAACAGCGAGCTCGAAGAAAAGAAGCTGCTCATTCTTGTTACGCCTCGCCCTGGTACAATTTCCCCTTGGTCATCAAAGGCAACCGATATTGCTCAAAATGCGGGTTTGACTTCAGTTCAACGAATTGAGCGTGGCATCGCATACCATGTTGAGTTCGAAGGTGAGTTTGATTTGCAGCAATTAGCTAAGCCGTTGCACGACCGAATGACACAAAGCGTGTTTACCTCGCTAGATAGTGCCGAGCAATTATTTGCTCGGGCAGATGCCAAGCCTTTTACTTCTGTTGCCATACTAGAAAACGGTAAACAAGCACTAATTAATGCCAATACGTCACTGGGCCTTGCCCTCGCTGACGACGAAGTTGATTATCTGTTTGATAGTTTCACCGAATTGGGCCGAAATCCAAACGATATCGAACTGTACATGTTCGCTCAAGCCAATAGTGAGCACTGTCGACATAAGATATTTAACGCTGATTGGACTATCGACGGCGAAAAGCAAGCAAAGTCTTTATTTAAGATGATCAAGAATACCTACGAAGTGTCGACCGATTTTGTGCATTCTGCATATAGCGACAACGCTGCGGTGATGGAAGGATGGAAGGCAGGGCGCTTTTATCCTAACGCTGATAGCGGCGAGTATGATTACCATCATCAAGATATTGATATTCTAATGAAAGTAGAAACCCATAATCATCCTACCGCTATTTCGCCATTTCCAGGCGCTGCTACAGGTTCTGGTGGTGAAATTCGTGATGAAGGTGCAACGGGTCGTGGTTCAAAACCTAAAGCCGGTCTGGTTGGTTTTTCAGTGTCGAATTTACACTTACCGAATGCCAAACAGCCATGGGAAGAACATTATGGCAAGCCTGAACGAATAGTAAACGCCCTTGATATTATGCTTGAAGGGCCACTGGGTGGCGCAGCATTTAACAATGAGTTTGGCCGCCCCAATATATTGGGATATTTCCGTACTTTTGAACAGAAAGTAAATAGTTTCAACGGGGAAGAAGTGCGCGGCTACCACAAGCCAATTATGTTGGCAGGTGGTTTGGGAAATATTAAAAAAGACCATATTCAAAAAGGCGAAATTACTGTTGGTGCAAAGCTTATCGCGTTGGGTGGCCCTGCTATGAACATTGGCTTGGGGGGCGGAGCAGCATCATCGGTTGCATCAGGTCAGAGTAATGCTGACCTCGATTTTGCCTCGGTGCAGCGTGAAAACCCCGAAATGGAAAGGCGCTGCCAAGAAGTTATCGATAAATGCTGGCAGTTGGGTGATAAAAACCCCATTCAATTTATTCATGACGTAGGTGCCGGAGGGCTCTCAAATGCGTTTCCTGAGCTAGTGAATGATGGTGGGCGAGGTGGTGTTTTTGAACTGCGCGAAGTACCCAATGATGAACCGGGGATGTCACCGCTAGAGATCTGGTGTAACGAATCACAAGAGCGTTACGTTATGTCGGTAGCGCCTGAAAACATAGCACTTTTTGAATCAATTTGTAAACGCGAGCGGGCACCATTCGCCATTGTAGGCGAGGCGACTCGTGAACAACACCTTACCTTGAGTGATAGTAAATTTGGCAATAAGCCAATTGATATGCCGCTTGATGTTCTGTTGGGCAAACCACCTAAAATGAGCAAAAACGTTGTTTCTAAAAAAGCGGTCGGTGACGATTTTACAACAAGCAATATTGATCTAGCCGATGCTATTCATCGCATATTGAGTTTACCTACCGTTGCTGAAAAGACCTTTTTAATCACAATAGGAGATCGCTCCGTTACAGGCAT
Source organism: Marinibium conchae (assembly GCF_015595035.1). Classification (GTDB taxonomy): domain Bacteria; phylum Pseudomonadota; class Gammaproteobacteria; order Enterobacterales; family Alteromonadaceae; genus Glaciecola. Next base: position 630,243 of record NZ_JADNRN010000001.1, read on the forward strand.
GGTATCGAGAGATCAGATGGTGGGACCATGGCAAGTGCCCGTATCGGATGTCGCCGTTACCACTTCTGCTTTTGACACTTACGCTGGGGAAGCAATGAGCATGGGCGAACGTACTCCGGTGGCACTGTTAAATCATGCAGCGTCGGCTCGTCTTGCGGTAGCGGAGGCCCTGACGAATATGGCAGGCACCGACATTGGTGATTTAAAACGCGTCAAACTATCGGCTAACTGGATGTCGGCTTCTAATCACCCCGGTGAAGATGCTGGTTTGTATGAAGCAGTTAAAGCGATAGGAGAAGAACTTTGCCCTGAACTCGGTTTGACCATTCCTGTGGGTAAAGACTCAATGTCAATGAAAACTGCATGGGAAGACGAGGGGACTCAAAAGGCTGTTACTTCACCCTTATCATTAGTGATTACCGCCTTTGGCGCGGTAAAAGACGTGCGTAAGACGATTACCCCTCAAATTCGTGATATAGGTGAAGATTCCAGCCTATTGCTCATTGATCTTGGCAAACAAAAGAATCGAATGGGCGCGTCCTGTTTAGCTCAGGTGTATGGCAAGCTCGGTAGCGAGGTGCCTGATGTTGATGATGCTGCAGCGCTTAAGGCCTATTTTATGTTTATGCAAGAAGCCGTGAGCAAAGAGTTAATAAATGCTTATCACGACCGTTCTGATGGTGGCTTGTTCACTAGCCTAGTGGAAATGGCTTTTGCTGGGAAAAAAGGCTTAGAAGTAGACATTAGCGGCTTAGAGGGTGACCCTGCTGCAGTACTCTTCAATGAAGAGCTTGGTGGCGTTATTCAAGTGGCTGATAGCAACAAAGCGGAATTAATGGCTCTGGCTTCTCACTTCGGTCTTGCTGATATCATTCATAGCGTGGCGAGTATTAACGACCTAGATCGAATTTGTATTTCTAAAAATAACGAGTTGCTAATTAAGAATACCCGTACTGCCTATCGTCAAATGTGGGCAAGCACAACCTTTGCAATGCAAACTTTGCGAGATAATCCTGAATGTGCTGAGCAAGAGCATAATGCAAAAGCCGATGCCGAAGATCCTGGTTTACACAGTTTACTCACCTTCGATTTAAATAAAGATGTGAGCGCACCGTATATTAATACGGGTGCCAAACCAGAGGTCGCAATACTGAGAGAGCAGGGCGTAAACTCTCACGTAGAGATGGCGGCTGCTTTTCATCGAGCTGGGTTTAATCCGATTGACGTGCACATGAGCGATATGCTTGCTGGGCGCTCACTTGATAACTTTGCCGGCTTGGTTGCTTGTGGTGGATTCAGTTATGGTGACGTGCTTGGCGCTGGTGAAGGCTGGGCAAAATCGATACTCTTTAATGCAGAAGTTCGCGCTACTTTCAAAGATTTCTTTGAACGCCAATCGACCTTCTCGCTAGGTGTTTGTAACGGTTGTCAGATGCTTTCTAACCTAAAATCACTCATTCCTGGCGCAGAGCATTGGCCGCATTTTGTAAGCAACCAATCAGAGCGTTTTGAAGCTCGAGTAGCTATGGTTGAGGTAGGTAACTCTAAGTCAGTCTTACTCGAAGGCATGGAAGGTTCCAGAATGCCGATAGCTGTCTCGCACGGCGAAGGAAGGGCTGAGTTTAAGGCTGAAAATCAATTACAAGCCTTGAAAAATCAAGCCCAAATTGCGCTTCGCTATGTCGATAACTATGGGCGGGTTACTACTCATTACCCCGCAAACCCAAATGGTTCAGCTCAAGGTATTACTGGTCTAACATCGGATGATGGAAGAAGCACAATTATGATGCCTCATCCTGAGCGCGTGTTTAGGGCAGTGAGCAACTCTTGGCGCGCGGATGAATGGAAGGAAGATGGCCCGTGGATGCGCATGTTTAGAAACGCTAGAGTCTTTGTTGGTTAAAGATGCTAAATGCTATTGACCGCGACGATTCTTTTCGCGGTTAATCAGTTTTTGATTAGGGTGTTTTTTCATTAGCACATACACTGAGGCTAGGCCCCCATGTTGTTTTTGTGCGGTGTGAAAGGCAATTACCATGTCTATTTCACGAAGCCAGACATTCACGTAACTTTTTAAGAAAGCAGGAAAAGGTTTACTATTTAATCCCAAGCCGTGCTGCAGCAATAAGGTCCTGATCCCGCGTTCATGACAGTCTTTAATTGTTCTATAAAGACTTAAACGCGCTTCATCAAACTTCATGTGAGTGATGTTTAAGGTTGTATCTATTTGGTATTTACCCAAGCGCAAATTCTTATATACGCCGTCTTGTACTCCATCTTGTTTGTATTCAATGAAGTCGTGCGGGGCAACAGGCTCTACTCTTTCTACACTAAGTCCGTTATCGTCTTTTTCTATTTCTGCTTCCAAAGCCTCGCGCTTGAGCTTTTGTGCTAATGTTTCTTTTGGTTTATTAAAAACGGCCACTTTGTCGCTTTTTGCCAGCGGCTTAACATCATTCATTTCTTCAAAAAATGAGAGTTCATCTGCAGACGATTTCGACATTGTTTTCTCCACTGTTTTATAACACTATTTCAGACGCTTAATGTCGTAGACTTTATTTGGTTTTATACGCGAAAATCTCAAGTCTTGTCCACAAATATATTTTGTCTACGTTGATTATTAAAATTAGAAGGAGAGAAGTATGTTGCCACTTATTGCGATATTGAGAGGAGTCAATCCTAGCAGGGTAATTTCTATTGCTCAGCTTTTAGTCGATAGAGGCTTTCAAATGATAGAAGTACCACTTAACGGTAAAAATGCCGTAGAAAGCATTCAGCTAATGTGTTCGCATAGCTTTGGAATGGCTAACGAGGAGCATTCTCATAGGCCTATGTTTGGGGCCGGAACCGTGACTACTGTTAGTGATGCAGCAATGGCCATTGAAGCGGGTGCGGAATTCATCGTTTCGCCGAATACAAATCCCGCGCTTATTCGTTTTTGCAAAGACAATGATGTTTTGGTTTGTAGCGGTGTATTCACTCCTACCGAAGCCTTTCAAGCATTAGAAGCTGGTGCTGATATTCTTAAAATTTTCCCTGTAAATGTGATGGGGATTGACGGATTTAAAGCATTGAGATCGATTCTTCCTAGCGAAACAAAATGCTTCCCCGTCGGTGGGATAACGCTTAGTAGTGATTGTTTTCAATCATTCATTGCTGCGGGGGCGGATGGTTTTGGTTTAGGCAGCTCTTTGTTTACGCCTGATATGAGCGACATGTTAATTTCCCAAAATGCCCAAAAAAGCATTGATTTATGGGAGCAATATACAACAACATAATTTGCTATTATCAGTCGAGCAGGGTTTTGACCTTTTCTAGTAAGGTGAGGTCGTAGTTCTCATGGTTTGACACTAGTTTACAGTCGCCATCGTTATCGCAAAAGAAATGACCAGTTACGTAGTTGTTTGCTTTTTTGACTAACAATAGTGATTTGCTTCCATCTCTAAATAAGCTGATGATCTGTGATTTTCCATCAAATGCTTTTTTGCCGGTACCTTTTAGTACCATCAAATCAAAACGATCAATAAACTGTTGTAATCGCTCCAATGCAATTTCTTTCGGTGAGTTTAACTCGGCAGCGGCCACTACGTCTCCGGCTTTTATGTGGCCTAAGTATTTGAGTAGAACAGTGATTTCTGGCAACGAGCTTCGAGTGTCATTGTTCATTATAATTGGCTCGCCAAGCAGCACTTCAGTAACCACCTGTTCACGATTATCTATAATGAACGGGGTGCGCACAGTTTCGTATTGTCGTTGGATTGCTTGATTATTGTCATATGCAGCACCAATGGGAACCGCTCTAAGAAGAGATTCTTTCATTGATAATACGAAATTCCTCATTGCAAATATTTCCTTATCCCTCTGGCTAAGCCTTCCATTATTTTACGAATTATCAAGCATGTCGAGTAGACGCACTAAAGTGATGTTTTGATTGGGAATTTTGATTTATCGCTCAAAACTCCTCCGATGTGTGCAGATTATAACCCATTCTATGTTTTTTTTCACAAAAAAAACCTTGCCGCCGGAATACAGGAAACAAGATTTTTAATTAACGCAGTCTTATAAGCGTTGTAAGTGGTCGTAAACAACCCGTCTACTGCGCTCTAGACCTTGACGTGTCGGATACCAGCGAAGTAGGGCGTTATCGTCCATGCCTTGGCTGCAATCGTACTCAATGCTTTGTGCCAAATCAATAAGCGGTTCAGCGTTGATACTCTTCGACAATATCACTAGCTTGTGCGCCAACTGAATTAGCTTTTGTGCACTTCCGTCATTAGTAGCTTGATCACCAAACTCAATCAGTTCGTCGATATTGCCAAAGAGCTCAAGTAAAGCACTAGTGAGCGTTGTGCTAGACGACTGTGTTGCCCAGTAAGTACTTAAGTCGAACCATGTGCCTGGTTTTGCCGGCAATGGTGTAGACTCGACATCTGACCTATTTAATTGCACTGCACTGCTCGATGCTTTTCCGTCCGAGGCAGGCGCTTTGGTCGCAGCAGCTTGCTCTAATTGTTTTTCGGTTTGATTCAGCTTGCTTTCGAGCTCTTTTCTAGCCTTTTCGGCCTCAGCAACACTGGCTTCATACTCACTAGCACGTTTCTTCTGCTCTTCAAGCTCAGAAGCTAATTGTTTTTGCTGGCTTTCTTTTTTATCAATCTCGCGTTGCAGTGACTGCATAGTATCACTTGCTTCCAATAGCTTATTCTGCAGATCGGTTTGACTTGATTGACGCTCAGCATTCTCTTGAGAGCTTTGTTTCTCGAACTTGGCAATAATCGCCATTTGTTCTTCGATCTTCTGTTTGAGTGTCTCTATTTCTCTATTCGACTCTTGAACACTCGCTTCAAGTGATGCTGCTTTCCCATGTTCGCTTGAAATATCTGACTCTAATTTTTCGTTTACAGCCGACAGCTCTTTTCTTTGCGCAGCAGACTCGGTTTCTAGCTCAGTAATTTGTGTCTTGAGCTTTTCAATAGTTGACGTCTGGGCTTCTCTTTCTGAGTCACTTTGTTTAGATAACTGTTGAACTTCTTCAAGTGACTGATTTGCTTTTTGCAATGCTCTTTGGGAACCACTAAGCTCGTCTTGCAGCTTCTCTCGCTCGGCTATTAATGCCTGCTGTTTCTCTTCTGACGAAGAGCTTAGCGCGGCTAATTGCTCCTGTAGTTCTTTTAACGCCTCGGAGCTGTCTTTGTGCACTTCCTGTTGGCTTTGTTTAGTTTTCTCGATGAGCTCTTTTTGTTCAGTAACCTTTTCGTTGAGCTGACTTATTTCGCTCTGTGTTTTCTCTTTCTCACGCTCAAGCTTAAAGATAGTATCTTCAAACTCGTCTAATTTTTCAGATTTAGACTGCAAGTCTTCTTTCAACAGACCAAGCTCAGAGCTGGTTTTCTCGAATTGTTGTTGCTGTTCTTCATATTCGCTAGTGAGCTTTTTCAGCTCAGACTCACGCTGTTCTAATTCGTCCCGCTGCTTGGTCAACTCAGTTTTGCTTGCAGATAATGCATCTGATGCCTCACTGTGTTGCTTCTCTAAGTCTGTTAGCTTTTGACTAGCAACTTTATGCTCTTTCGTCAGGGAAGCTTCTCGCGATTCAGCTTCTTTCAGCTTCGCAGCTAGTTTATCTATTTCTTCTTGCAGTACAGCTTTGCCATTTGATGAGTTTTCTTTCTCAGCAGTCAGCTCTTCAACATTTTCACGTAAGAACTTGTTTTCGCTGTGCGCGATGGAGAGTTGAGACGCAATATTTTCTTTTTCAGTTGCCGCAGAGCTAATTTGCTCATGAAGCTTGTCAACTTCTTTAGTCTTAGCTTCAAGAGTAGAAACGGCCTCTTTAAGCTTCACTTCGCTTTGAGCTAAGCTGTCTGTTTTGAACTGTATTTCAGTCATGTCCGACCATAAAAACAATACAGAATCAAATTGGTTGTCTTTGAATATTGGTATCAGCTTGATTTGGCATGGACGCTTTCTGTCGTTTATCTCAAAAGTCCAATCTGCAGACGCAGTGCCACCGTTGTCTCGGGCTGTTTGGAACATAGACGCCAGCTTTTCTGCTTTTTCATCGCTATCATTGAATTTTTCAGCGTAAGGGAACACGCCTCGCAACATATCATCTGAGGCAACGTTAAAGAATTGGCAAGCAGGGCGGTTAGCTTTGGTCATGCCTTCGCTAGTAACAATTGCCGCCGGTGACTGATTATTCTGAAGAAGCGCTTCAAACTTCTCGTATTGAAATTGTTCATCTGAGCGATTGATTATCCAAAAAAGATACTCACCTTTTTCTTCGTCAATCGTGTCGATTGTTATCTCGCCAGGATATTCTTTACCGTTTTTACCCACTAGTTTAACGTGGAAATCGCGTAATAGTTTTTGTTCTTTCAGTTGATTTGACGCAAGCTCAGCTTGTTTAGAATTACTAAAGAGCTTGTAAATGTTTCCTTTCTTAAGTTCTGCTTCGCTGTACTTAAGACGCTTTATAAGACTCTTGTTCGCACTGATTATTTGATGCTTTTTATTCAATTTACCAATGGCTACAGGCGACAAATGCATTACTGTTTCCATGTCTTGAACTGAACTGTTCAAAGCACCTTTCACTTCATCTAGTTCTTTTATCAAATGCTCGAAACCTTGGCTACCGTCAGCGCTTTCGCTTGGTATAATCATGGTGACTAAACGAACGTTTTCCTTTCCAAAAATGAGCTTTTCACCCACTGATAACACAATATGCGAATCACCCTTAACCACTTTTGTGTTGATAATAGTAGGTTTTTTGCCATCACTGGTGAATAGCTTGGGGCTATACGTTAACTCCAGGAAGGTATCAAGTTTTTTGCCTACGACATCACGTTCTTGATTAAGTAGCTTCTTTACCAACTTATTTGCAAAAACAATCTTGCCCTTTGTATCAAGGTAAATAGCCCCAGTATCTTTGTCGAGCATATATTGATTGAGAGCTTTCAGTTCCTTATCAACACTTTCTCCTTTGAGAGCAGCGAAGTAAAATTGAACAACGGGTATGATCAGTAACACTGTTATGACAAATAACAGTGCGTATATAAGTGCAGCTACAGTGCCAGGGCTACCTTCCTTTACAAAGCCAGTGAAAGCTAAGGCAGTATTTGGAAACAAGACACATACCAAAAAGGCGAGTGACAGCAACTTGTGTAATTTGAAAAAACGTACATCCATTTGTAATATCCTAAGCTTTTGCGAGGTCTGTATAGACGATAATAAGCATAATAATTTCCTCTATTGACCTTAATTGAGTTCGTTTAAAAGCTCATCGGGTAAGCTTAATGTAAAACTTTGCTCAGAGTTGAACTGGTTAAAAACATCATCAATTTTTATTTGAACAGTGTATTCACCAGCATCTAAAATCTCGCCATCAAACGTGAAACTAAACAGGTTTACTTTCTGAGCGGCAATAGATTCGCGCTGTATTGTGTCGCCATCAGGCCCCACGAGGCGTAATGAAATAAAACCATTTGGGCGGAAGTTAAATTCGGCCGTCATTTCAAAAGACGTTACACAAATCTGTGTTGCTGAGCGATGTTGGTCACAAAAAGTAGGTAATGTTTCAAATTTATCTACTGTGAGCACGCTAGAGCGGGCAGAATCTTCAGGCGTTTCACTGCCTGAGCTTTCAAGTTCTGTAATCTTTGCAAGTAGCTCGTTCTTCTCTTGATTAAGTGTTGCTAATTCAGCCTCAAGTTGTGTTTCGATATCTTGGAGCTGGCGATTTCTTTGTAAAACGCTTTCATTTTCTTCGAGCCTACTCTCTAACGATGATATACGTGATAAAAGTTCACGATTCTCTGCGTTTCGCTCTTGCAAGCTCGCTTGAATTTCATTTAATTTTTCATCATTTGAATCACTCGATGCGCTTGTTCCTGCAGCGATAAGCTCTTGTTTGTCTTCTTCTAATTCACTAATGCGGTTTTGTAGACCTTGAACGGTATCTTTCGCGGTTTGTAGCTCTGCCATTAACTGGGCTTGTTCATCGCTCTGGTCATTATTTTGAGAAGCACGGACTCGGTCTATTTCGTTTTCAAGTCTGGAAATATTTTGCTGTGATTGAGTGAGAGAGCTTGCACACGAACTTGCCTCATCGCGAGCTGTCACTAAGTCTTGTTTGATAATCGATATCTCAGCTGCGGCGTCGGCATTATCGACAGCTTCACACTGCTGAGGTGTAGAGGTGCTAGCGCTTTTTTGACTTGAAGCACTGTTGCCTTCATTAGAGCTGAGGTTTTTGCTCATCATGAAGAAAAAATAAATGGCGAGGAGTGCTAAAAACGCAACAATCCCGATGGTATATTTAAGCGTGTTTTTAATCATATTATCCATAAATTGACTCATTCCAATAAACGCATGAGTTGGTCAACAGTTGTTTCACAAGTTTATTTCCTTAACCATTAAATCAGTTTTCTATTGCTACTTTGGGTTAGATCCTGACAGGAAATAAAAGCCCACTTGCGTGGGCTTTTAAATAGCAACGTTTAAAACACGTAGTTTATAGCAAATCTTACTAGAGTTGCATCATCTTCTTCAACAAGATCGTCAGTGTATTTGCTAACATCAACTTTTATCGCAAAGTTAGCTGCATAATCGTAACGAATTGCTGCGGATGCAACCTGATAGTTTTCAGCGAATCTATCATTAACGGCATTAATAATTGGTCTCAACGCTGAATTCAACGGCTCACCAAGGGCTGCAAGTTCATCAGAACCTTTCAGTTCGTCACCTTCAAATACAGAGTATGTCAGTGAAGGCGTCCATTTACCAGCCCTAAAACCAGCGGTTAGGTATGCAGTGTCATCAGTTGATGAGAATGAATCTGGAATCTCAATTCTCGTGAATTCGCCCGCAAGGAACCAGCTGTAACGGTCTATGTTAAAACCTGCACCGAAGAAGTTCGCAGTGTCTTCATTAATTGCATAAAAATCACCGAAGGCGGGACTTAGAGCACTGAATTGTCCGACCAAGCCATCAATCTGTGTTTCAGAGAAAGTCGTTGTAGACGTTCCGTAAACAGTACGAACATTCAACCAGTCATTAGAAATTTCCGCACTCACTAGGTAAGTGTTGTCACCAGTAATAACACCGCCACCTACTTCGTTTTCGAAAGTACCTACTGAAGCACCAAGTTTGATTTCCCAATCGCCCATGTAGTCAGCGTAATCAAGGCGGAAACCATCAATATTGTTAAATGGTACGTCGTAAACCCCTTGCGGTACTGCCACCCAATGGTGAGAGTAACCAATATCCAATGAATCTGAATATTTAAATAGTGGTAAACGGAAGCGTCCCGCTGAGAACGATGTGTTGTTAGTCATGCGATACGTTACATAGGCCCACTGGAACTCTGGGTCATAATCGTTTTCACCACGAGCAAGAATCTGAACGGTTGCCGTCATCTTTTCATTGATGCTGCCACTTGCCTGCAAGGCAAATAAGCTCTCTTGGCTGAAGTTGAAATTTTCGTCGTAACCGTAAAGTGTTTCGTCGCTACTTGTAACTCCACCAACTAAATTAGCGAAGCCATTAATGCGTATTTCAGCGTGTGCTGGAAGAGCAACTGATGCAGTCAATGCTGCAGCTATAAGTGTTTTTTTCATGACATACTCCTTAGTCTATTTTCACGACTTTAACGTCACTGGTGACAGAGGACGTATCGATGAAGCCAATTGCGTTTTTATTTTCTGAGATTAATTCGATCATCTCAGCGTCTGACTCAACCGTGGTTGGCATAACGCCGCGCCCAGTGAATACAAGTTTTGACCAGTAGGCGTTAACAGCAGCAGTTTTGCGGTTGAGAACTCCTTCATCGAATTCGGTACGAAGCGCAGAGTCGGGAGAGTGAGTTATCACTGTCGCGATCTCACCATTTGAGAAGGCAGTTTCTCTGCCAAGAAAAATGCGCTTTACCAATTGAGTGTCAAATTCAGCGTTATTTTCAGGATGTACTACGACAGCGTAGTCGGCGAAAACCTGAGAACTGAACAAGGCACCAAACAATACCGTGCCAATAATACGTTTCATGTAGTCTATTTCCTTGAGTTAAGTGTAAATTTTTTGAGCCCATGTTAGTCACTAAATTACTTCGTCACGACCGTCTTTGAGGATCAATTAGTTATTAATAAGGTCACCAGTCCGGGTTCCGACGGGTGGCATTTTAAGGCACACATCCGATGACCAATATAGCTAAGGGTGCGAAGCCTAAATTGTGATGCACCAAAAGTAAATAAAATAAGGGTATAAAATAGACATATGGTGTATGAAAATCGCTATTTAACATGCAACCGGTTCCAGAGTTGTGTGTTTTTGAAAACACAAAAAGGTCGCTTCTATTAATAACTTAGCAGTCACATTGTCTGTTTATTGCAACACAATCAAAGTTTATCAACATTACACCTTTGTTTAAAAAAAATCAAAAAGCTAATGGCGCTTTTGTCGCATTTACCGCACAAAGTACATATTTGACGCTAAAAACGTGGTCGGCTAAGACTGGGTCAATAGGGTATTCCTATGCGATAACATGATGCTCGGTAATCAAAAATGTACTGTCTTTACTGCTGTATAAATTGTATATTTTCGAAGAAACCACAGCTAATTTAAAGTATCGCAGTGCAGAGTCTCATCATTAGCTGCTCAAAACGCTATAAAGGAAGAAGGTAAATGAAGTACTTGCTAACACTAGTTTTATTGTTTGCATCCACCACATCTCAGGCTCAGGTATATAAATGTACCAGCGAGAAAGGGGAGTTGAAGTTCTCTGATAGTCCCTGCGCCGAGAACAGCAAACAAGAAAAGTTATTTGATAAACCGCCTAAAAAGCATTGGACTGAGATTGTTCAGGATAAAGCGCCGGAGAGCGTTGAGGTGAGCAAGCTTACTCAGCAAGACGACGACGTATTTATTCACTATTCCTTCGCTAATTCAAAGGATGCTAGTGATTTTATGACCTTAGTATACGAAACTAGTCAGATTACAACCGTTCTGCTTAAGTATGTTGAGGCAACGAGCGAGGTGCGCGGACGTGCTGAACTTAAAATATCAAGCAAACCTAACGCTTTGGCTGGTGTCCTGGAGTCAAAAGAACAGGAAAAGAGTGTTGAAACCAAAGATCAATAACTGATCTACACCAGTCACTCCTACAGCACAAGATTACCTAGCATGTCATCGCAGACTCTTGCTTTGCACTTAGGTGTTGTATCCCCTACATATTATTGATAGCACGCTCGTCCTATTCACATTCAAATTAAATGGGGTAGAAATCAAACCGAACCCAAAAAAGCAAGAAATGGCATTACATACGTATTCAGTTGGTTAACATTTCATTTACGATTGACTCGATATATTTTAACAAATACTCTGCGATTCCCATTCACTGATCGACTAGGAAGATCTTATGAAATCAAGAACTAATGCTTCTTTTTTCAAAGCTATATCTATCATCATCGTGACATTTATTTGGAGTATCGCCAGCATACAACATGCTAGAGCCGATGTTATTCTCCATGCATTTAATTGGAACTACAATGAAGTAAAAAACAAAGCCAACGAAATTGCAGATATTGGCTACAAAGCGGTACTTGTCGCGCCACCATTAAAGTCTGGCAGCAATTGTGCTTGGTGGGCACGATATCAACCGCAAGACTATCGCGTTATCGACCATTGCCAAGGCAATAAAGAAAGTTTTCAGGCCATGATTGATGCTTTAAACAGCAAGGGCGTTGTTGTCTACGCTGATATTGTGTTGAACCACATGGCAAATGAACGCAACAACTCTACCTATTTTCCAGGTGACAGCGCACTTAATGATTACCAAAATAACGCCAACTATTGGAATAAGCAAAAGCTATTTGGCGATCTAAGTAATGGCTTTCTGAGCCCTTGGGATTTTCATTCGGAAGCCTGTATCAGCGACTATAATAGTATTTGGCAGGTGCAAAATTGGCGCATATGCGGCGGTAATGGTGATCGTGGTCTACCTGATTTAGATCCGAATGGTTATGTCCGAAGCCAACAGCGTCAATACTTACAAGCACTTAAAGATATGGGTGTTAAAGGCTTTAGAGTAGATGCAGCTAAACACATGACGAATTGGCACATGAACCAAGTATTCACTAGCAGCATTAAGAGAGGTATGCATATCTTTGGTGAAGTGATTACTGGTGGTGGCACTAATTCATCAGACTACCGTAATTATTTAGGTCCTTACTTATCTGGCACCGATCATGATGCATACGATTTCCCTTTGCTAAACACCATGCGCAACGCACTTCGTCCTGGTGGTAGCATGACCTTACTAGAGAATCCAATTGCTTTTGGGAATGCCTTACCAGGTAGCCGAGCAGTAACTATGCCGATTACTCACGACATACCTACCAATGGTGGATTTCGTTACTTGATTTTAGATCCAAGCGATGAGCATTTAGCCTATGCCTACGTGTTAGGTCGTCGTGATGGCGCACCAATGGTATTTAGCGATAGCACAGGTGTAGATAACAATCGTTGGGTGAATGACTATCGTCAATCAGATATCAAAGCCATGGTTCGCTTTCATAATAAAGTGAGAGGACAAGGGCAAGAAACGATTTATTCCGATGATTGTGTGCTCGCTTTCAGACGCGGTAAAGAGGGCGTAGTTGGTATCAATAAATGTGGTGGTGATCGCTGGGTAGAGTTACGTACAAACGAAAAATACTATTGGTATCGTAACTATCGTGACACTTTTTCAGGCGAAACCTTCCAAATCAATTCTAGTAGCAAGTGGGTTCGCATTCCTGGCAGAAGTGCAAGGATGTGGTACGCGGACTAAATTACGCAGATCAAATAAAGCATCTATGAGTTCTTGCGTTAGCAAGAACTCATAGACTGCCAACTTTTAGACTAGCTCAGTTTGTTGAAATGTTGATTTGTGTCAGTTTTGTATGACCTGTTAGTTTGAACTGTCATGTGAAGGCAGGCCATTGGTAAAGGAATTGTGTGATTAGGATGCTATAGCTCTAACCATCTGATAACCTTTCTTAGTGAGCCCGATAAGTGGATGAATTAGGCTAAGGTGGTATGTTGGTAATTTCTCAGTGTAGCTTACAGCATCACGTTTAATTGATTACAGTCGACACTCGGTCTAATTTGGAGATATCCGTTTTTATCAAAAATTCATCAAAGTAATCATGGACAAAAATCAAATGCTTTCCCTCGAAACGAATTGTCTGTTCGTGGGCGTTATCATCGATATAGGAAAGGGTAGCACTCGAATCTTGTAGATTTTTTATAGTGAAATCAAATGGCCCTAGTTTTTCGTAAGCTGCAACCTTATTGTTCTCGATTACTGCAATAAAAACCGTCACTTGCTTATTGTTAAACTCAAAAACATTTGCACCACAACTTTCGTCATTCACGCAGAGCTTGAGGGCTTCAGAAAGCTCACTCATCTCGTTTTGATGATCGCTGTATGTCTGAGATTTATCCTGAATCCACAAGCCTTGGATCCGCTCCGTAATATCCTCTTCTTCACTTATTGCAAAAGAACTGACATTTAATAACAAAAGAGAGGCTAACAATTTAACATTCATTTTTTTTCTCTTTTTATTGCAACACAGCAACAGTATTAGACGCGTTTTCACTCGCCTATCTGAATTGGCAGCCTGATCGTGCGTGACACTGCCGGTGTATCACTATTTGAAAGGATGAGAGAAACATAATTTTCACCCACTTGGCTAAATGACGTTTGCACGAAGGTCCCCACGTCATCTACTTCACCATCACCGTTATAATCCCATTCCCAGCTAGTAACATCGCCAAAACCTTCAGCACTCTCGCTTGATGTTACTTCAAAAAATACCGTTTTCCCCACATAGGTCGCGTTATCATATTTCACGTTTGCAAACAGCGATTTGCCGCCTTTATCTTCAATGATTTCTGCTAATTTTGTTGCTGCTTTATCCACAAAATTTTTAGGCGCGCGTTCATGTGCTAAACCGGTAAGGTCAAAGTTGTAGATAGGCCAAACCAAACCACCGGTTTCAAAAGCTAAGCTAGATAGCTTACTTTCTTCAGGCTTTTTGCCAAAACGTTTTCCTTTCAAAAAACGTAGGGTGTCACATTTTTGCATGCTTGAATCTTGGCCCAAGGTCATGTTGTTGCGATCAACTGCAAATGCAAGACTATTATCGCACCAAGCAGGAAAGGGGATGAAGGCGTGAAACTCAGAACGTCGATTTCTTAACTGTTGCATCAATTCAGCTGTATCTGAGTTTTCTAAAAGCGTATTTTTACCATCTGAGAATATCAACACGATAGCTTCGTTTAGCTCGGGTGTGCTGGCGATCAATTGAAGGGCAGACAACACGTCTTCAGATGATGAAATCAATTTGGTCTCCGTAAGCCTCGATCTCACTTGGCTCAAGGTGCCGGCTTCTTCATCAATAACAATATCGCGAAATGATACGAGCTTCGCATTGTCAACCAAGTTGCTATTATGCTCAAGATTTCTCTCAATTTGTTTCAGCATGTCAGCGATGACTGCCTGTGAGCTTTTCATTGAGGAGGAAGCATCAAAAACAACCCAGATACTGGGGTCTTTTTGAGCAAACACTGACTTTACAGGCAATAACATGCAAACTATCAGAGTCAAAATACAACTAGGCAAGCCTTTGGTTTTGAAATTGAACACCTTTAATATCCTTATTTAAGGTAACGCACAGGAGGCAGGAGAAACATAGTAGTAAGTTCCGAGCGTATCCGTTGAAATTAATAGTAGTATAGGCAAAAGGATTTATCTTCGCAATAAACGCGCCTGCGCACTGGTGATTACAACCGCATAGACTCACAGAACCAACTTGATATTTCAACGAGAGCGTAAGCCAGATTGGAAAGATAAAGCTCACTATAAAAACTAGCATTCTCGTAATTTATTAAGTCTTATAAAAGATTTATGTAGCTTTACTTTGTTTAAAAAGAATAATTGCGAAAACGACTTCGATAATTCCTCCTGCAAACGCACCAAAGACGAAAGGTAAACTTAAGCTTGCACTAATCACCCCGGCGATTACCAGTAGAGCACCAAGTAACCAGTATGCTTTTAACGAGTACATTGTTTGGAAGGCAAAATAACGAGCACCTATCACCATTAGCATTATTGGAAAAAATAATTCGACTTTGATCTGAGCCACGTAGAAGGCAATAAGCAAACCTACAAATAATATGGGGAGTGTTTCTAAAGCGAGATGTCTCAATAAATTCTGCGAGGAGTGCTTGCCTGAAGCCGACAACAACTTGGAAAATACTATTGAGAGAGGAAATATGAACATTCCTCCTACAAACAATGCGGCCATTGATGCCTTTTCGGTGACTGTCATAGCGATGATAGCAGCGCAAAGCCATATTAAACCAGATGCAAGGACACCTGTAGCACCGCCTACGTAAGAGGCATTCATATCTTGTTGAGACTGAGTGAAATCCATTCCTTTACCTCTCTCGTGTTAAACGGTTGTGTGCTAAAAAGGCTAGTAGCCATAGTCACAATATGCCATTTTCACATAGCTAGTAACAGCACTTTCGAAAGCCTTTTTCTTCCTCGTTCTGTGTGTTGGTTTTTTGTTGCTCGGATACGGTACTGTTCGGTGAACTAGCTATACCTTTCCAATTTCAGTTTTTTTAACTCACTACAGACCAGCTTCCTGAAGTAAAGTGGGTTTTGAGTCGAGCTTGATAAAACTCTCAAGGCTCAGTGCGTTTAGCTCTGTTTGGGTTGTTATTCCGTTAAAAATATAGCGTTGATAGTTATTGGAATAATGGACTTGATTCTCTATAGTATTTAGTAAACTGATTTTGCGACTTTCTCTAATATAACAGTCCGACTCAGGAAATGAATCAAAACTAGCGTTTACGCATGCAGCCTCATTACCTCTATATATTGGGAAGAAGAGTTTATGTTCAACATCGCCTTCTTCATTGATGCGCCAATAACGTGTGTAAGTGGTTATTTCTGACGGATTATTGTTAGCATCTGGCGTCGCTTGAATTTTACCATCGTCATTTATGTCAACCCATGTGTAGGTGATTACGCTTCCATTTGGTTTATATTCGTACCATACCGCCTTTTTTGATGGCCACGAAATATAGCTACTTTCATACCATCCAACAATACCGCTTTGGGCAAAGCTCGTAGCTGTATTTTTTAAGATGAGGGCGCTTTTCTGTACTCTCTGTTTCGATTCCACATCAACATCTGCGCTTGGCATAGAAGTATCATTCGAAACACTAATTTCGGTTCCGGAAAGAGAGAGCACAGCCAGCCCCTCATCTAACAGTTTGGCAATATTGAATTCAAGTGTTTCCTCGTCTTCAAGGCTAAAAGTTAGCAATTTTTGGTCAACTGAATAGATGCCCTGATACTCTTTATAAATCACTTCGTTATCAATTGAGAAGTCTATTGCGCGTCGAAGAGTAAAGCTGTTACCGTCCCTTACGGAAAGAGTCGTTAAATTTGAAAAATTTCTAACGGCTCCTTGAAGCTCAGTCGATAAACGGTTTATCCATACATTTGGGGTTTGCAGGGTATATTCGCCAGCAGTTAACCAAGTTGGCTCTAAAAGGTTTTGTTCTTTTACCACTTCAAATTGTCTGAAGGATGTTGATATTTCGTTCAGAGATGGGTTGTCTGCACAAATGCGCTCATAGGTAAATACTGCGCCTAGAACCATGCTTTCTTTTGACTCATTGAGGAATCCGACACTCGCATTTGTGGCGAACGCATCACATAAAAAGCCACCAATGTAATTGAGACTAGAAGGCCCTTCAAGCGCTAAATTTAATGCATTGCTTTGAAGGTCCCAAATGACTGAATACTCAAAAGCTGAGAGTGTTAGCAAACCAGTGCCATCTTCGAATAGTTCAAGTTTTCCATTTCCGTCATAGTTGTCGAGACCCACAAAGTAATAATTTGTGATTAATGCGTCTAATGCAGGCAAGCTAGGCGCTTCTGGGTTGGTAACGAGAGACAGAATCGATTCTTCAAACTCTGTTGTGTTCGCTACGCCCAAAGCGAGCGATGTTGAAATAGCGAGCTCTCTATTTGAAACTAAGTCCCATGTTGTTTCCACTCCTTCAGGTAACTCAGCCACTTGTCCATTAACGGTTCCAGTAAAATAGCCTAGCATTACCGACAATGGCGCGATCAATGCTCGGTCATATTTCTGTCTAGCACGAGAGAGTGACTCTGCGTCGCTTATCTCATTTTCGTAACTTATTAGAGCGGAAAGAACAGTATGTAGCGATGAAATTTTCAGTGATGGTTGATCTGAGTCGTTAATACTGCTGCCAATAGCAAGGAGGTTCTCAATTGAATCTACGTAAGTTTTGTAATGAATTTGCTGATTAGAGCCAATACCGACAGCGTCTAGTATCAGTATGTTGTTCTGTTCGCCTTCGTTAACCTCAATGTCGAAAGTATAATTACCTTGTTCATCGGCGCTTGTTTCAAATCGGCTTGAGCCAACACTGGCTGTTAGTATTGCATTCGCCATATTTGCTGACGATAGCGTACCGGAAACTTGCAAAGATACATTGGTTGGTGGAGGAGGTAGCGGTGCACTTACGTCACTTTCCGGCGTGGTACTGTCTGAGTCGCCGCCACAAGCTGAGACCAGCCAGATAGCGATAAGTATGAATAGTCCCAGTTTCATTTTAAAATCCTTTTGCTCTATTTTTGAAGTTTGATTTGCTAGATATTTGAACACTTAAGCGTGATTTTTGAGCTTGCTTTTGCTTCGTTTTTCAAGATAAACCAATAACTACCTATTCTAGGTGGCTTTATTACGGCTTGAACTTTGCCAGTAGTTGACTCCTTATAAAAAATAAGGTCTTCGTTTTTCATGTTCTCACTATCGCCTGACATAAGCGCTTTATAGCTGCGTTCAGCAATTAAAATTACGTTAAGAGCACCTTCACTGTTTTCAATTTCACACTTTATCTTGACATTTATGCCGGCAATGATCTCTCTATTCCATTCAAATTCAGGAAGGACTTGCCTTGATTCAGATATAAATACTTTTGACTCAGCTGCGAAGCTGAACATGATGGTAGAAAGATAAATAGTGACTAATCCAAATAGTCTTGGTTTCATATTCCTCTCCTTGGATATGTGTTGGTTTGATATTGTTCGATGGTTTTGATTACATACTTAGCTATTTCTTTATGGTGTTTGGACACAAAGCGATTCACTAAGGCGCATAGTATATCTGTTTTTGCGACAAATATGAACTTACAGATATTATTATTGGCCTATTGAGTAATTTACCGAAGAGCAATTATAACTTCGAAGCAATCTCATTTCTTAATTTTTCAACTAGCTTAACATCCGCTCCTGCAACAGCCGTGTATACAAAAGTTTGCTTACTCACTTTGACACACTTTATAGCGGCGCGATTATTATTGAAGTTGCCATAAACGTAATTTCCGTTTTTAACTACTGATTTAAACCCCAAGGAGTTAAGAATAGATTCGCCTTTCATAGCGCATACCTCGGGCGTTTCCTTTAATGTTTTATGATGCGACCAAAGTTGAGGTGTATATTCTTTTTCAACAGTTACTAACTTGGTTTCAGTAACAACCTTTGGCTCGGGCATTTCTTTTTGGCTGACGGCACAGCCTGATAATGTAATGATTAGTGCTAATGATAGATATTTGATAAGTCTCTCCTTTTTGTATTGCATCCAGTTTTTCATAAACGTTTCACCGCCTAGTTTCACATGCTTATCCAGTGCGTCATCAGGTATTGCTTCTGCATAGATATCGAAAGAATAAGTCATTTCTTTGTTAGATGACATGGACTTTAACCTAAACGACCTGCTTTTTGGATAAGTACATTACCCAAATACCAACGACAAAGTCTACTGCTGCACAAAAGGGTGCCCACCAAGATGGCGCTACGGTTTCTGTAAACTGAAGATAATGCAAAATATCATATACACCATGCAGCGCAATGGCCAAACCTACAACAAATAAAGACTTATAAGCCCCATACAGAGCAAAAAGTATAAAGACAAAAGCAATAGATGTCTCTCTTACAATTGAATGGCCAGCCATGACTGCAAACAAGATATAAAAGCTAGCAATAAAAATAAGTATTGAAGGGTAAAAGCTCACATCCCTATCAAAGCGTGTAAATTTTGCGCTAAAGATCAGAAGTAAAGAAAGTACAATCCCGATACAACCTGCCAGTATTAAAATTTTCATTGCTACCTAATAATGTAAACCTTCCTAGGAAATCTATACCACAAATAGTAAGCGCCAATTGCAGTACCGACTGGAAAAGAAAGTAACAAAAGAATACATGCTACTAGGGCTACCCTGCTAATAATGTCCCTTTTTATTACGCCACAAATTCCCGCTAGCAACGCCATGACTGATGGTAGGCACACTACGATAAGTGCTACTGATTGAAGGAAGGTGAGTCCGGACTCCCCGTGAAAAATCTCGTTGGTTTCAGAAAACGCAGTAATTAAGTTTGGTAAACCAAACCCCATTACAGTGCTGGAAATCAGGCCGTAAGCAAGAAACATCCAAGTCAATCGAAATTTGTGCTTATCCATAGTCTATCCTTAGGTCTACATGGGGCTGCATAAAGCGGCTCTTGTTTTGCTCTACTTTATTTATTAGTTATACACCGCTTCAGCAATGCTGTTTGATAAATGCTTCACCCATTCCGTGAATTTTGAACAGCCATTAACTTTATCTTTGTCAGTCAACTAACTATTGCCCAAGCGAGCGAGTTGTGTACCTTGCTCAAAAAAATACATCAATAAAGTTACCAATATTTGCTATGAACAATCCAGCAAGCAAACCGTAGCTGAAAGACGCAGACACTCGCGCTTCAGTTTTGTGCCGTTCGATTGTCGCCACCATCTCATCAACTGAGCCTCGTTCGTTAGTGAATTGACTCAATTTATATTTGGTTTGTCCGTTTAATGGGACGCAGAATTGTTTATGTTTCTTAAAAAAGCGTCGTAAAACTGATTGGGAGTAACCAGTTTCTAAGGAAAGTGAAATTACTCCTCGACCTTCTTTACCGGAAGATTCCAAAGCTTCTAAAATTTTGCGTTCATTTACACTCATAATACGTCCTGTATTTATCAATTGTTGAGCTACACCGCATTTTAGCAACATGCGTTGGCCGCTCTAGCAAAAATTCTCTCGATAGGAGTATAAGACGAATAAAAGCTACGTGCTACTCCTTGTGACAGTTGTCTTTTAGACTAGCTCAGTTTATTGAAATGTTGATTTGTGTCAGTTTTGTGTAGCGTGTGTATCTTTCACTCTTGTCGTAAAGGTAGACTAGGCCCCAAAGTTGAAGTCTTGTTGCATAGTAAAATCGTTTGCGTATCGTTCTCTCGGTGGTGCAGGCAAAGGTGGCAATAGCTTTGTTTGTATGGAAGATGGGTACTTTTTGTCTAGAGAATGGCAAAGGACCAACGCATAAATTTGGGTACGAACAATAATTCATTTTCACTTAACACTAATTTAGGGAGCAATGATGAAAGTTTATGTAAAAGTGTTGTCATGCGTTAGTTTGTTATTTTTTTTATATGCATGTGGAAAGCATATAGCTGAGGCTGAAAAAACCAAACTTGTTGAAAAAACTATTAAACAAGATTCGCTAAAAATCTTAGAGAATATCAGTGAAATTAATGAAATGTCTGAACTCATGTACAGTAAAAACGAAAGTATAGAATTGCATACGCTTCTTTGCAAAGTATCACTTAGCAAAGAGCGTCGGGAACCCTCAAATGTCATTGACAAGTATTGCAGTTTGATGCACGAAGCTGGGCTAACCAGTGTTTCATTTGGTAAAAAAAATCCCGAGGAAGTCTATATGATCGTAACACAAAGGTATTTTAAAGCTGATAGCGGGTTAATTGAGGGGCTTATTTTGAGCTATGTTTTTGAGCATGGCAAAACAACTGAATTGGGGCTTAATCAAGAGTTTGCTAATGTAGAAGGGGGAATATATAGATATGAACGTATAAATGGTAAATGGTCTATTATTGCTGTATGGGTAAATATATTTGATGAGTAATGGCCGTCGTTTATTGCTAACACTATGTACTAAACATCGTCATGGCTTTATTTGAGGGTAGTTTCGCGTTTACGTATTTGTGGTGATGAGGAAATTTGTGAAATATTTACAGGTGAGTAAGTAAGCCAACCTTTGGTGCTGAAAGTTGTCACAAAAGTTCAAGTCAAAATCGCCCAAAAAATGGCCGGCCCTAAGGGACTCGAACCCCTATTTTCCGCTTAGGAGGCAGACGTTCTATCCAGTTGAACTAAGGGCCGACGCTTTCCCAAATATAGTGTGATAAATAAGCTCAAAATACAAGGTGTAAGCTATTTTATACTCGCTAAAAACTCTTCATGGCTTGGCATAACATTCAAGCACTTTTGCGTTACGCTATGTATTTCTGACATTCTGCGCTCCATTTCCTCTTCCTGTAGCAAATTTGCCACCGGGTGATGACGCTTCGGATGAATGCCTTGGCCGTTAAAGACTGCAAGCCAACTTACATGATTGAATAGTTCCTGATCCTCACGATATAAACGTGCATTCTCTTTGTATATCGCAATACGCTTTTCTAATGATAAAGGAATATCCATTTCTCTAACGTAATTCCAAAAAGGACTATCGTCGCGTTTGGTCGCCTTGTAATGCAATATTAAGAAATCGCGTACTTGTTCATATTCAAGTCTTGTCTTTTCATTGTAGTAGTCAATGTCGGGTTGATTAAACGACTTGTCAGGGAAATTAGTCATTAACCTGGCAATCGCTGTTTGTATCAAGTGAATGGACGTTGATTCAAGCGGCTCCAGAAAGCCAGATGAAAGCCCAATCGCAACCACATTTTTGTTCCAAGGTTGTTTTCGAATGCCGGTTGTAAACTTTAACTGGCGCGGCTCTGAAATGGGGCTAGTATCGAGGTCTTCGCTGAGGCTATCCATGGCACGGCTGTCACTTAAAAATTGGCTAGAATACACATAACCATTTCCTGTGCGCGATTGTAATGGTATTCGCCATTGCCACCCAGCTTCTTTTGCTGTAGCTCTTGTGTAGGGGGGCAGTACTTTCATACGCTCGCTTAATCGAGTAACAGCGCTATCACATGGTAAATAATGTGACCAATCGTCGTAACCAGTTTTTAAGGTTTCTTCAATGAGCAAGCCCTTAAAACCTGAGCAATCGATAAACAAATCGCCGTCAATAGATTCACCGCTATCAAGGCTTACTGACTGAATATGGCCACTTTTGTTGTCTTGTTGTACCGATGAAATTTTGCCCTCTGTGCGCACAACGCCTCTTCCTTCCGCAAATTCGCGTAAGAAGGCGGCGTACAGTGTTGCATCAAATTGAAATGCATAGGCAATTGTCGCCAGTGGACTACCTTTCATATCGGGTTTTGCACGCATAAACTTACCGGCTTTGGCAGCTAAAATTTGCAAGTTGAAATCGCCAATAGGCTTAGCACTGCCCAATTTTTGCTGGCGCAACCACATGTGGTGAAAATGAACACCTTCCATGTCCATGCCGTAGGGGCCAAAAGGGTGTATGTACGATTCGCCAATGCTACCCCAGTTAACAAATTCGATGCCCAGTTTAAAGGTGGCATTAGTTTGTTTAATAAAACTGTTTTCATCGATACCTAACAAGCGGTTAAAATAAAGAATGTGAGGAATAGTCGCTTCACCAACACCAACCGTGCCGATAGCTTCTGACTCAATCAAGTGGATACTAATTTTTTGCTTATCGAGTAATCTAGACATTGCTGCAGCTGCCATCCAACCAGCAGTGCCACCGCCAACGATTACTATTTTTTGAATATCCATACTGTTCATTGGAATTTCCTGCTTGTTAGTTTTTCAAAATTGATGATTTACAAAGCGTTTGCATAGCGTTTTATAAACTCAGCATGACTTGGCATTTGCTCAACAGTTCTGCTCATTGCCGTATTCATCGACTGCAAGCTATGTTGGATACCACCTATTGGAACATCAGCTAAAAGCGGATCTACAGTGAGTGGTTGCATATTCTGACCCGTCATTACCGCGACCCAGCTTGGTATTGTGAATAACTCATGATCATCGCGAAAAACGCGCCCAACTGTTTTAAACAAATCCATTTTGTGTTGTAAGGAATCTGGAATAGACATCTCTCTACAATATCGCCAAAAGCGAGAATCGCTGCGCTGAGTTGCTTTGTAGTGCAAAATAATAAAGTCGCGTACCTGATGGAACTCTCGAGTCATTAAACGATTGTATTCTTGCGCTACTTTAGGCGACGGATTCAGTGTTGGATAGAGCGATATAAATCGACTTATACCTTGTTGAATCAAGAATATTGACGTTGATTCCAAAGGCTCTAAAAAACCACTGGATAAGCCAATAGCGACACAGTTTTTATGCCAAAACTCTTTTCTACACCCAGTTTGGAAACGGATTATTCTGGGGTCGGCCAGGGGTTTAGCGCCCAGCCCCGACATCAACACTTCATTGGCTTCGTCGTCACTGATGAAATCAGTACTGTAAATATGGCCGTTTCCTGTTCGATGTTGAGTAGGTATTCGCCATTGCCAACCGGCGCTCTTTGCCATCGACTTGGTATAAGGCAATAATTCTCCGGTACGCTCAGTCGGCACTGCTTGTGCGCTATTGCATGGTAACCAATGAGACCAATCGTTGTATTGAACGCCAAGCGCCTTTCCAAGTAGCATCGACTTAAAACCCGTGCAGTCAAAAAAGAAATCAGCGTTAACTAAGCTGCCATCACCAAGCACTAAGCTGTCGAGATTGCCTGATTCAGAATGAACGATAATTTGCTTAAACTTGCCTTCAATGCGCTTTACCCCACGTTTTTCGGCGTATGAGCGCAAGTAAGCTGCATAAGCACTGGCGTCAAAATGATAAGCGTAGCGTATCTGAGATAGGGGGGAGCGGGCATCATTGTTGGGGAGTGCAAACTTCATCTTTTTCGCTGCAAGGGCACACATGCTGTAATGCTCGATTGCTTCATTATTCCCTGCTCGTTGCAAGCGCAACCAGTATTGGTGAAAGTCGATACCGTTCATATCAACGCCATGTACACCAAAGGGGTGGAAGTACTTATCACCTAATTGACCCCAGTCGCTAAATTCTATTCCTAGTTTAAAAGTCCCCTTAGTCGCCCGAAGAAATTCTGCCTCTTCAATTCCTAGCATCTGGTTGAAGTTTTTAATATCGGGGATCGTTGCTTCACCCACACCAACAGTGCCAATTTCTTCTGATTCAATCAGCGTGATGTCTACGTGTTTTGTATCGAGCATACTCGACAGTGCGGCTGCCGTCATCCAACCAGCTGTGCCTCCGCCTGCAATGACTATTTTTCTGATTTGTTCTGATGGCTGCTTCATGACTTCTTCTTTAAATATTCTTTGTACTTAACTGTATATGCGTCGCATGGGGGCACCTTTGGCACCAGTATGCTTATAGCTTCTTTCATTTTGTTCAGTTCGAGTGCTATCGTATTTTGATTAAGGCTAGAGCATAAACTATCTCTTCGCCGTGGCTCACGTTGCATACCGCAGTGCATAATGCTCCAATCTTCGAGGTTAAAAGGCTCCAAGTCGTAGTTTACCAATAGACCTCTATTGAGAAACTGCTCTATTTTGCGATTCAGAAGCGCATCTGCTCTGTTGTCTTGTGCCCTCGCTGTTGCTGGCATTTCATCTTTATCAAGCTTCTGACGCGTGTCGAATAATGCGTCGCAGAATATACCAGCATGGTCAACATCGAGAAGGTAGCGACGATTATACTCTTTTCTTTCCATATCCATGTCAGAGTGAATGGGGATGAGTTCTAGCAAGCGTTCTATGTCACGCTTCAACAATCTGTAGGAAGCATTGCTGTGCGGGCTGAGCAGTGCCGCCGCATGGCTAATGGCAACACAATTCCCAAGCCAAGCCTTTGCTGAATGGCCAAGTTGAAAGGCTTCAGCGTTAGCGAAGGTTTGCCTACTTACACGTAGTAGTTGTCGTTTATTTTGTAAAGGCACTTCGCACTGCCAATGCGATTGATGACCTGTTGCGCTGATGCAGGGCCTCGGTGATTCAGCGATGTCTCTATCTTCGAGGGAAAAGTACATGTTGCTTTTCACTTCAAAAGCACAATCAGCATGTTGTTGAAGCTTCGCAATAACTTTCCTTTCTGAGCCCGAGCAATCAATGAAAAAATCGGCATTGATGGTTTCACCCGTGTGCAATCTAAGGCTTTTCACCGAGGTTTTATTTTGCGTCAGTTCAACCGAGTCCAACTCTGCTGAATGCACGGTTACCTTGCTTTGGCTCACACGTTCTCTTAGAAATGAAGCGATACTAGCGGCGTCAAAATGGTAGGCATATTCAGCTCGAGAAAGCGGCAGTGCTGGTTTATTCTGAGGGGGATGAGCGAAGCGCCCCTGAAGACTCGCTTGGGCGCCAAAAAGGTAGTCTTGCAAGTTCTCTTTTTGCTGCAATAGTATCTGATGAAACTCCGCCCCAAAATGGCTAGGGAAGGGTAAGTTAAATGCTTGCACCCATCGCAACTGCTTATCGGTCCAATTGCTGTAATGAGTGCCAAATGAGAAAGCTGAATTGGTTTTTAAGAGTAATTCAGGCTCGCTAATGCCCAAGGATAAATGGAAATCGTAGGCATCAGGACTGGTAGAGCCACCATAAAGCATATCGCTTTGACTTTGCTCCTTTGGCAAAATTAAGCTTACTTTGCTGCCCTCATCAAGTGCTTTACTTAATGCAATACTGCTTAGATAGGCTGCAATACTATTGCCATAGATGACTATTTTCATTATTGCGTATTCCCGAGAGTGTTCAGGCCGAGGTAATGTTCGAGAAATTTAGCATGACTTTGCGCTTGCTGGCTTCCTTCATGTATGCGTTTTCGCATGTTTCGCGCAACTTCAAGGCTATATTTTGCCTCGGTATTTTGTACCCTAGGGTCAACATTTTTAGGTGTTAAGTTTTGCCCCAACATCACTGCAACCCAACTAGGGGGCAAAAAAGCGCCAATTTCATAGCGCTGAATATACCCTCTGTGCAGCCAAGCATCTAGTTTATCCTCTAAACTCTGAGGCAGCTCCATTTCTCTATAGTATTGCCACATCGGACTATCGTCTTTTTCATTTGCCACATAGTGCAACAACAAAAAGTCTCTGATTCGTTCATACTCGAGGCTCATCTGTGCATTATATTCATCCATATCAAAGTGATTAAGCTTATACGCTGAAGGTTCGCCAGCTACAGTGGTTTTGCTTGCATCCTCAAGTTCAGGAAATAGCTCGATGAGCTTTGTGATCCCCGATTGGATCAAATCGATAGATGTTGATTCCAGAGGCTCTAGAAAGCCCGCCGATAAACCAATCGCTACCACGTTATTTTTCCAAAATTGATTGCGGCGGCCAGTTTTAAATCGCAGCTGGCGAGGGCTCGAGAGCGCTTTGCCGTCGAGTTGACCCATTAGGGTGTCTTTAGCATTGTCGTCGCTGATGAAGTCGTTGCAATATACATAACCATTGCCTGTTCTGTGTTGTAGAGGGATGCGCCAAATCCAACCTGAATCTTGTGCAGTTGCCCGTGTGTAGGGACCAAGTTCACCCGCGCTTTCACAGGGAACGGCAACCGCGCTATTTGCGGGTAACCAGCGCGACCAATCTTGGTATCCAGAGTGCAAAGCTTGCTCGATTAACAGGCCGCGAAAACCCGAGCAATCAATGAAAAAGTCGGCACTAATACATTGGCCACTCTCGAGGCTTAGGGTATGAATATTCCCGCTTTGCTCACATAAGCTAGTATTGACGATTTTACCTTCAACTCTGTTAACTCCTCGTTCTTCTGCAAATTCTCTTAGATATTTTGCATAGAGAATGGAGTCGAATTGATAGGCATAACCGAAGGCGTTGGTAATATCAGATGAATCACCCTTGGGCATTGCAAATTTATTGTTTTGGGCAGCAACAATCCCATAGGCATAGTCACTTAGTGCACCTACGTCTTGGTTTTGCTGTTGTGCATGTAACCAGTGCTGGTAAAAGTCGATTGATTGAATAGGGGGGCCGAAATCGCCAAAAGGATGGATGTATCGCTGACCTTTTCGACCCCAATTTACAAATTCAATCCCAAGCTTAAAAGTGGCCTTGGTTTTCCGCATAAAGTCGCGCTCATCGATTCCTAGTGTTTGGTTAAAAAACCGAATGTGTGGCAATGTAGCCTCACCCACACCAACCGTTCCGATTTCCTCTGACTCAACCAATGTGATCGTAAGTGCGGTGTTTTCAAATTTTTTTGCAAGCCCCGCCGCAGTCATCCAACCTGCTGAACCTCCGCCAACAATACACAAATGCATGATTATCGCCTCTTCCTGTTTTGTTAAAGCATTTTTAACAAATTTTGCTTTACTAAATATTGTTTCTCTATTGATAAATATTACTAAAAAACGAAAAGGATTATTAACACTTTTAACATTATGTTAATAATATGTAACTGGTGTTCGACAGTCACCAGTAAATGAATATCATATTTGTGGAAAAGTGTCGGGTTAGAAGAAAGCGCTACCATCGAGTTATATGACTATTCAGCATTACGCTACAAAGCACAACAAGAAATATTTAGCGCCCTTTGGTGCAGCACACATCTCACAAGGAGAACACAATGCGTTTGCAAAGAAAATCTTTTCTAAGCGCCTCAGTAAGAGCAGCCATGTACGGTACAACCGCTCTACTAGCAGCAGCGACAAGTCACCATGCTTTAGCTCAAACAGCCGACGAAGAGGCTGCTACAGATGACGTAACTGAAGTTATCGAGATTAAAGGTATCCGAGGTGCACTTGCTAGTGCAGCGGAGATTAAACGTGAAGCGTCAACTTTTGTTGATTCGATTACTGCATCTGATGCGTCTGCGTTACCAGATCTGTCAGTAGCTGAAGCACTATCACGTATTCCAGGTCTTACCGTGACTCGATTTACTTCAGGTGGCAGTGAAGGCGATTTTCCTTCACCAGAGGGTTCAGGTAACCTCATTCGAGGCCTCGGTTTTATACGCTCGGAATTCAACGGTAGAGATGCATTTTCTGCTAATGGCGGACGTGCTCTGGACTGGTCGGCTGTGCCGCCACAACTCATTGGGCGTGTTGATGTGTATAAAAACCAATCTGCCGACCTAATTGACGGCGGTATTGGCGGTACGATTAACTTGCAAACCTTAGAGCCTTTCGATAATCAAGACGGTGTGGGTATTATTACTGTTGATACTATCTACACAGACTTACGCGAAGAGTGGTCTCCAACTTACAGTGGCATCTTCGGTAAAAATTTCACGAATGATAATGGCAAATTTGGTTTTGTAGCATCCTTTTCGTCATCTGAATTAGCGTCTGATATCAATGGTTATCAGAGTGGTGCACCAAATCCTCGCACCAACATCCCAAGCGATGCTTACGCTGATCCATCACAAGCCGCTGATAACGTTGCAATTGTTCCTGGTTTCCAAATGCGAACCAATAAGGTCGACCGTGATCGTGATAGCCTATACTTCGCAGGCCAATGGCGCAGTGCCGACAGTGATATGGAAGTGCTTTTCAAGTACGTTACTGTTGAAAACAATATTGAGTCTATTGAGCGCACAACAGAATGGTTTCCTGACGCCAATAACGTCGGCCGAACAGAACTCAGTGAGCTAGTGGTTTCACCATTTACTTCTGGTGGTATCGCCACATGTAATGGTAATAACGAATCACCAGTGGGCGCTTGTGACGAGCTTGTAGCCATAGATGGCGGCTTAATGGAGCAGGGGATTGTTTCTGATAGTGGCGATTCATGGTTTGGGGCATATGGTTTGCAGGTGAGTAACTTGGGTATAGGTAAACAAGAATACTCAAAAACTGACGATGTAAGTTTGAACCTTAAGTGGCGTCCAACGGATCAATTATTTGTTGAATTTGATACACACAGAACGACAGCTGAAGCGTCTTTCCAAGAGCAATGGATTGGTTCAAATACCTACTTGAACGTATTTACACGTCCGGATCTCGACGACCCACGTCTTGAGTTCTTCATTGACCCACGTCATAGCTTCAACCCTAATCAGGTTCAAGATGGTGGTGATGTTCAAAACCCATATTCGCCTACCACAAACACAGATGATCCTGGCGGTTACTTCCTACCTTTTGCTAACGACGGTTTTCGTGATGGTGAAGGGGACTTGTTCGCAGTTAAGCTAGATGCTGAATATGAATTTGAAGATGAGGGTTGGTTCGACTCTGTTAAAGTGGGAACACGTTATTCTGAGCGTGACCAACTAAATAGAGAAGCTGGCACTAACTGGCGTGGTGTGAGTCAACCATGGATAGGTGGCGGTCTTACTCCTTTGGATGCTTTCGATACCGAAATACATGAAGTAGTAGACTTTTCTGACTTCTTCAGAGGTGGCGTTATTAGCGGCGACAATACTTCATTTGTTTACGTTGATGAGCGCTTCTTACGCGATCCTAACCTATTCTATGATTTCATCATTAATGAGCCTGACTTAGCACAATCACAATACTCACCGTTTGTTGGTTTTACTAACTTATACGACGATGCCGGCATGTTAAATATGGGCGGCGAGAATGCGCGTAGAGATGAGAACTTCAACAAGATATACCAACCAGGTGATATCTCGGACGTAGTCGAGGAGCAGTTTAACTTATATGCAATGGCTAAGTTTAGCCAAGACTTCGACAACGGTATGTATATTGAAGGTAATTTGGGTCTACGTTACGTGAAAACCTCATTGTCGTCTGACGGCTTCCTGAGATATGCTCCTTTCGGACCTGATGCCGACGATACGCTAACTAATCCTCTGTACACCGATGAAGCTGAGTCTCGCGATTCTGAGCGTGATTTCCTTCCAGAAACTACGGCATTCCTAGAAACTGGTGATTCGGTGCGCACTGTGGACGTAGACGAAGACCATTGGCTACCGTCATTGAATATTAAGCTAAATCTGAACGACGATATGTTGATCCGTTTTGGTGCTAGTAAGGGCATTACCCGCCCTAATATTCAAGACTTAAGAGCTGATCAAACGATATTTGCCAATACCTCTCGTGTTGAGTTTGATCCACTTCCGGCCGATGATCCTAATGCTGGTATTCCTCGTGGCGCACAAGATATTAGCCTACAGCGCCTAAATGTGAACGGTGGTAATCCAGATCTTAAAGCAACAGAAGCAATCAACCTTGATATTTCTTATGAATGGTATTTTGAGAATGGTTTCTTTACCTTTGGTGTGTTTAACAAAGACATTAAAAACATCATTCAGTACGGTGCAGTACCACAAAGCCAGATTACGCTAGATGGTCAAACTGTTAACTTTAACTTTAATGGTAACAACAACATAGCTGATGCTGATATCACTGGGTTTGAGATTGCTTACCAAGACTTCTTCACTGAGCTACCAGGCTTATGGCAGCACTTTGGTCTTCAAGCAAACTACACCTTCGTAGATGCTTCAGCCACGCCGCCACCGCAGTTCTTGGATGCAAACGATGATGGTGTTCCAGATTCATTTGATTCGACCTTCCGCTTTGGTTTAGACAACCTATTAGGTCAATCTGAGCATACTGGTAACTTGATTGGTATTTATCAAGATGATGCCTTAGAGGTTCGCCTGATATATAACTACCGTTCTGAATACTTGAACTCTTATCGAGACTTCGTAACGGGCAACCCAATCTTCCAAAAAGGAACGAGCTTTGTTGATGCATCAGTAAGATACAGCTTTACTGATAACTTAACCTTGAACGTATTGGTTGCTAACATTACGGATGAGAAGAGCCAGTCAGAGACGCAAATTGATGCAGCCGGCCAACGTTATCAGCGTTCAAGCTTTATCAATGACCGTCGCTTACAAGTTGGTTTAAGCTATAAGTTCTAAGTCGCTTTGAACAAATAAAATTTGTTTATAAGCAACGACCTTGATAGTCAAAAAAACAAAAGGGCAATGAAGTAAATTCATTGCCCTTTTTTTATCTGATAGTACTTGAGCTTTATTAAGTTAACTAATATGTCGATGCTTTAACGAATACTATTGTCTAGCAACATAGTCATTGGCTTGAACATTCACTAATAAGCTTCGGTCTTTGCTTGCAACAGTCGCTGTTTCTGCGTACACCTGAGTCACTACTAAAGGACTAGGGTGAAGCACAAACTGCTTATATTGCTGTCCAAATGTGTCTTGAATATGTTGAACACTGAAAAGAGTCAGCTGGTCGCCTGTTTGCACATTTTGGTTTTTCCCCAAGTTAATCTGCAGTTGATTGTTCGCAACAGCCAAAATTCGTCCCATCGTTGGTTCACAAGTGGCGTATTCGTCCAAATCAATAACAGCTTGTTGCATACTTTCAAGTACGGCTCTACCAAAACGACTGCGCCAAAATCGGTCTGAGTGAACATCCACCGATTCTCCTCTTTTAAATTCCCACGCCTCGGTAAGTCTGTATTGCTTCGTTAATAGAGTTTCGCCAGAAGCACCATTGAGCAAGCTCATGCTATAACCGAAGTTTCTCGTGGCTTGTTCGCCTTTCCAGAAAGAAAATGCCGAAGCTGCGTCGCGTTGCACGCTAATATCGTCGATAGAAATTGCTAAAACGTACTGTGCATCGGTTTTTTCAGATAGTCTTACTGCTTGAGCGCCTTTGTTGGTGTTATGCCAGTTTAGAACATAGGGCTCAATCCTAGAAATTTGAACACTGTTGCTGATGTTTGAGAAGGTTTCTTGTAATCGTAGAGCTGCGGCTTCTCCAAACTCGTGAACCTGCCCATCAGCAGCTTGTGCACCGTAGCGAAGTGGAAAGTAGGTAGTTGCAATACGTTTGGTATAGTCGGCGGCGCTGCATTGGGATTCTTGCGAAAAGATATCTGCTCTTATCGATACTGTCACATAACCGTCTTCATAGACTTCTTCGATCAACTCAATAGTATTGACTTCACCGCTAGATCGAATTTCTAAATGGTCATCCATTAATAATCCATTTGTCATTTGCTGAACACTTCTTACTGAAGCGCCGGCAAATAAAAGTGCCTGTTTTATGGCCTCTTCGGTGGCTTGTTCTCTAGCTGCTACACGATCGCCGTTAAGTATAGCGGCTTGACCTGTAGCAGAAAACCAAGCTGCTAAACTGTCTGTGCTGTAGAGGCAACTGAAGCTGAGCGCAAATAACGCAATTTTAAAGTTCATTTTCATTTGTATCACTTTTTTGACAAGTGGTTGCTGTTATTAAGTCTGATTCAATTTGTATGCCAATAGACTTGAAATTTGGGAAGGGCATGAAAATATGCCCACTTGAACAGTGAATTATGTCGATATGGTTCATTTATTGCTTTGTACTGATAAGCATAGAAGCACTATTAAGCTATGAAAAACGAATTAGTAAAGAGACACCTAACTCAAGGCCATCGATAAACTTAAGGGATGAGCATGTACAACAATAATTTAGCAAATGAAACAGCAAAAAAAGGGCGTAAAATGAAGCTTAAAAGGCTTGTAAATATATCGGTAATGTTAATTGCTGTTGCCTCAATGTCCGGGTGTAGCTCACTCTTTACCAAGCATGTGGAGTGGGAAACCATTGAACCTGAGTCGTACCCGGTACTCAATGCAGTGGGCTACGCGCCTATAGATGCGCAGTTAGCAAGTGATGAGTCGACAAAAACGCTCATGGCTATCAAGGCTTCGAAATTAGATGCGTACAGAGAGCTTGCCGAACAAGTCTATGGGCAAAAAGTTGACGGTGAGCAAGAGCTCGCTAATTTAATTCTCACTAATAATCAGTTAAAAAGTTCAGTCGAAGGGGTTATTCGTGGAGCAAGGGTAGTAAAATCTTATCCAGTTGGAGAAGACACATATGCCACAGAATTAGAGCTTGATATGTCACGTGTTTACGACATTTATTTATCTACGGCAAAACCTAAAAAGATCCGCAAAGTCTCTTATTACTAATACATTACATTTCCAGATACAAAAAAAGCGACCGACGTCGCTTTTTTTGTGTCTGGAAATAGGGACCTAATGCACTGTTAGGCTGTGATACCCTTCGAAGAAGCATCGCCTCTCGGTTTGCCGCTTCTGTCGTAGGTCATCGATTCTCTGGCGCGCAATTCCATCATTAGATTACGAAGATGGGTTAGTCGAAGTTGCCCTTGTTCGACTGACTTAGCGTTAATTTGAGTTAGGTATTTGCATTCATGGATAACTGCATTGCACTTATTCATCGCTGCTATTGCTTCTTCGGTACTTTCACCGTTATTTTTCGCCTTCTCGAAGAGGCTTGAAATAGAAGCATCTTGTTGTTCAATTTCGTTTAATAAGGCTTCTTTGTCTTTCAATAAGCCCATCAATGTTTCTGGTTCCCTAGAGCTTATGAGGTGCAACTCATTCTCTAGCAATGCCTTTAGTTGGGTCAGTTGCTCGAATTGTTTGTCAATTGCGCTCAATAGACTCGACATCATGTTATTTTATGCTCCAGAACCAAAGATTTGAGTTTCCAACTTAGCGATTTTTTGCGCTAATACTTCTGGGTTTATTTTGTATTCGCCATCAGCAATTGCTTTTTTAAGCTTATCAACCTTCTCTTGGTTTACTGGCGCTTCACTGCCTTTCTTTTGCACCTGTGAAAGTTGTTGCGCGGATTGCGTTAGCGAAACCGAATCAGTGCGTGGCGCACTGGCAGCTGCTGCAGTGTTCTGCGAAGCATTTGCCGTGGCAGCCTGTTGCCCGGCATTCTGCTGCTGAGCAAGCTTTTGGCCATCAATTTGTGGCTTGTTTATATTGTTGTTTACGTTATTAATAGTCATAATTTTTTCCAGAACCTATAACATCTCAATTAAGTTATCGGCTTGCTTATCACTAACTTTAGCAAAAATGTGAATTAAATACAGACTTTCCACCCTTTTTTGCAAAAATATTTGTAATTTAATCAAACTGATACCCCTAAAGCGTCAAAAATTTATCCCTCTAAATGTGAATATCGACTTGGTTAGTGCTCGACACTGTCGCCGATATCGTTTTTCGTGACTGAGCGTTTGTCACGCGGATCGTGTCACCAAGGTTTCCGTCTTGTTGAGCTATACCCGATACTTTAAGTTGCAATCCTGTCGTTTTTGCCATAATCGTGACTTTGTCACCTTTGCACACAAAGCAAAGCATGCTGCTACTTATTATCTGCCCTGGCCTGACTCTACGTTTGAGTCTGGCACCAATTAAACTGTCGGGATTGGTGAATGTGGTTCCCCGCAAGCGATTAATTGGTATATCGGCAATATATAGGTTTTGTTCACTTAATAATGTACCAGGGCTCAAGGTGTCGGTGGTAACAACAACAGGCTTGGTTTGTTGCACCTGAACGGTAGTAAACAAATACCAATCGGAGCTTGGACATGTCACTTTAACTGATATGTTAGACTGCTTTAAGCTAGCTGACGACGCTGAAAATTCGAAGGGATAGTCACAACGCGGTATATGGATACGGTTATCAATAGGGGAGGCTTTGATGACAGTATCGGCGTTGCTATCAATCATTGCGTTATTGTTCACATATTCTTGAGCTTGCAATTGAATATGCTCGTGAGAGGAAGCAAAGCTAGCTTGTGAAAATAAGCCAAAAAATAAAATCAAGGCAGAGCTTATTTTGGCCGATAAGGTCTTTGTTAGATAAGGTAGCATTTTATTTGCCCTTGTTTTGGTGCTTCATCTTTTAAAGTTGCTAAGCAATGGTGGCTTAGTGTGTGTCAAAAACTCGGCACATATTTCGCTTAAAGGTGCACGTTTAATAAGATATAGTGCTTAGTACACAGGTTAAGGCAACAATCGTGCCTAAAATTAAAGTGGAGGTAATGAATGTCCAGTATCATGGATTCGGTTAACCAACGAACGCAGCTTGTAGGTCAAAATAGATTAGAGCTATTATTGTTTCGTTTGAATGGAAAACAACGCTTCGGTATCAACGTGTTCAAGGTACGCGAAGTTTTGCAGTGCCCCCCTTTAACTCAAATACCTAAGTTAAACTCGCTGGTGCGTGGTGTCGCCCACATTCGTGGCCAAACCATCTCTATTATTGATTTAAGCATGGCAACTGGCGGAAGTAAGATTGAAAACTTAGAAGCGGGCTTTATTATTATCGCGGAGTACAATCGCTCAGTGCAGGGCTTTTTGGTTGGTTCAGTAGAGCGTATTATTAATACCAACTGGGACGCGATAATGCCGCCGCCTCAAGGTACCGGTAAAGCAAGCTACTTAACCGCCGTTACTGAGGTCGAAAATGAACTCATTGAAATATTGGATGTAGAGAAAATACTCAATGAAATATCGCCGTTAAATACAGACATTAGCCAAGAGGTGGCCGATACCTTCGATGTCACATCAAGCGAAGGTAAAATTATATTTATCGCCGACGATTCATCAGTTGCACGTAATCAGGTGAAGAAAGCCTTAACGGCACTTGGTCTTCAAATTGAAGTGGCCAAGAATGGATTGGAAGCACTTAATATGCTTCGCGATCTTGCCAAAGAAACTGGCGACGTTACCGATAAAGTGGGTGTCTTAGTATCTGATATTGAAATGCCAGAAATGGATGGTTATACGCTCACCGCTGAAATAAAAAATGATCCAGAGTTGCACCGCTTGCACGTGGTCCTGCATACCTCTTTAAGTGGTGTATTTAATCAGGCTATGGTGAAAAAAGTCGGTGCAGATGATTTTATTGCGAAATTTCACCCAGATGAGCTCGCATCAGCTGTTGAAAAATGGCTTGGCACCGAGCTAAAAGCGAAATAGGCATTGAATAAAGAACTCTCTGCAACCTTATACGATAAGTTTTGCCATTTTTTGCATACAAAAAGCGGTATAGTATTAGGTGATGCCAAACAATATTTGGTTAGAAGCAGGATGGTGCCGCTCATGCACCGTTTTGAGTTTAATGATATTGATAAGCTTATCAGTATGGTAATTGGCCAAACTAACACAGGGCTTACTCAAGCAGCCCTTGAAGCGATGACAACGAACGAGACCCTGTGGTTTCGCGACAAATATCCCTTCGATATCCTCCAAGATACTCTGCTACCTGAACTAAGCAAAAAACAAAATAGAATCCGAATTTGGAGTGCGGCAAGCTCGACAGGGCAGGAAGCATATTCTATTGCAATCACCCTAGCGGAGTTTCAAAAGAAGCATCCTGGCGCTTTTAGCCATGGCGTTGAAATTGTTGGCACCGATTTATCAACCGAGGTTGTTACTAAGGCAAAGGCAGCAATTTACGATGAGCTCTCCTTAAAACGCGGTTTGACTGAGTATTTCAAGAAACACTACTTTGAGCCCGCATCGGGTTCTAGTATGAGAGTCTCGCAAGCCTTGCGAGACTGGGTAAGTTTTCGCTCATTCAACCTCACCCAAAGCTTCGCTTCACTCGGCAAGTTCGACATTGTGTTTTGTCGTAATGTCCTTATTTATTTCGATGTGGAACGCAAAGACAAGATACTGCAAGATATTTCCGCCTCCCTCCATGATAACGGCAGTTTAATCCTCGGGGCCTCTGAGTCTCTTGGTGGTGCCAGCAAAAAATTCACCATGGTTACCCAAGCATCAGGCCTTTATTACCGCAAGGTGTAGGGTTTTTGTGTAAGCCCGTCTCTTAATCAATTTCTAAGTTCTCACTATTTGGCACATCATTTGCTGAACACTGGCATGTTTAGAATGTGAGAAAAACTTATGGCCATTAGTTTAGATCGTTTAGTTGGATTTCATCAGAAGGCGCTGTCAATACGCAGTGACCGAATGGAAGTCATTGCGGGTAACCTCGCAAATGCGAATACGCCGGGCTACAAAGCGCGAGATATTGACTTTAACAAGGCAATGAAAAGTGCTCAGTACAATCAAGGCAGTATGACACAAACACACGAAAAGCATTTTGCAGGTAAATCGCAAATGCAAGGCGAAATAGAGTTTCGAGTACCCGACCAACCAGATACGGGTGACGGCAACACAGTAGATGCTCAAGTTGAGCGAAATAATTTCTTGGATAATGGTATGCGCTATCAGGCCGGTATCATGTTATTGAACGGTAAAATCAAAGGAATGAAGAAGGCACTAAGCGGCGGAGGTCAAGGCTAATGAGTTTATTTAATATCATGAAAATCGCGAGTACAGGCATGGGGGCAGAAAGCGTCCGCTTGAATACGACCGCGAGTAATATTGCAAATGCTAACTCAGTGAGTAGCAGTTACGAAGATACTTACAAAGCGCGACACCCCGTGTTTGCTGCAGCTTTGGACAAAGCCACAAACGATATGTCTAAAGGCACTGGTGTTCAAGTACTCGGTATTGTCGAAAGTAATAAACCTCTTCAGGCTGAATATGCGCCTGGAAACCCCTTGGCCAATGAAGAGGGTTACATCTTCAAGCCCAACGTAAATATTGTGGAAGAGATGGCGGATATGATGTCGGCTTCCAAAGGCTACGAAACAAATGTGCAAATCGCAGACACAACGAAACGTATATTCAGACGTGTATTGCAGCTTGGTCAGGGTCAGTAAGCTAAATTATTAGCGAGGAACAATTATGAATATATTAGAACGCAATACAAACGGGCTAAATAGCGATTTGTATTGGCAGCCAGAGCCGGTCAAGGTGTCGGATGGCACTGAGCAGAATTTAAAGCAAGAAGACTTCTTTGCTTTACTGACTGAGCAATTG
Organism: Marinibium conchae; assembly: GCF_015595035.1. GTDB lineage: Bacteria > Pseudomonadota > Gammaproteobacteria > Enterobacterales > Alteromonadaceae > Glaciecola. Next base: position 668,051 of record NZ_JADNRN010000001.1, read on the forward strand.
GCTAATCAGGACCCAACAAAACCTGTTGATAATGACCAGTTGGTAGCGCAAATGACCTCATTTACGACTGCCGATGGTATTTCTCAACTCAATGAGAAATTTGAGTCATTTTCTTCCTCTATGACCTCAAATCAAGCACTGCAGGCGTCGAGTCTCATAGGCCAAGATGTGTTGGTTACCGGCAACATCGGGCATGTTGCTAACGAGGGCGACGGTATAACCGGCGTAATCATCAGCGACCAAACCTCGCAAAATACTAAAATTGCTATACAAAATAGCCAAGGTGAGGTGGTCCGAACAATGGATGTGGGCACCCTTGCAGCGGGTAACATTGAATTTAATTGGGACGGTACGGATCAGAACGGCAATGCTTTGCCGCCAGGTGATTATGCTGTTCAGGTACAGGGTGATGTGTTTGGTGAACCAACATCGTTGCCAACGGCAATCAATCGACACGTAGACAGTGTAAGTCTGGCTGCATCTAGTCAAGGTGTCATTCTTAATTTAGACGGTGACGTTAGCATCAAGCTTGATGACGTTATCCAAATCGGTAGTTAATAGGAGTTATTTTCCATGTCATTTAATATCGCATTGAGTGGAGTCTCGGCATCTCAAAAAGACCTCGACACCACAGCAAACAACATTGCAAACGTAAACACAGTCGGTTTTAAAGAATCACGCGCTGAATTTGGCGATGTATATGCTGCTTCTTTGTTGGCATCAGGTAAAACCAAAGTTGGTGATGGTGCATTGACACAAGAGGTTGCTCAACAATTTTCTCAAGGTAGCTTAACTTTTACCAACAACTCCTTGGACTTAGCAATAACGGGCAACGGCTTTTTCGCTACTGTGCCTGAAATAACCTCTCGTGATTTCTCATTTACGCGTGCTGGCCAGTTTAAGTTAGATTCAAACAACTTTGTGGTGAATTCTTCAGGTGATAATCTTCTTGGTTTCCCTGTAAATACAGACGGTACCTCTGCGTCAGTGGCGTTGAGTACAACTGAGCCTGTTCGTATTCCAGATTCGTCGGGCTCACCCACCCCAACGACAGAGGTTGACGTAAGGTTCAACTTGCCGGCAGGTGACCAAGGTAAGGTTGCCGCAGATTTCGACCCAAGCGATCCTTTAACTTACAATGCTGCAACTTCGGTTACTGTTTATGACTCCTTGGGCGATAGCCACGTAATGACTTACTACTTTATCAAGGACAACGATCCTGGCGTAGTGAACGAATGGTATGTTGCCACCGCTGTTGATGACCAATTAGTAGATGTTGTTAACTCTGACGGCTCTGATGCTGATCCAGCTACCGCGGTCAATTCAATTGGCACAAACACAGGTAACGGGGTAACAGCAGCTAAGATTTCCTTCAGTGAAGGTGGCGATTTTATTGCTTTGGCCTCTGCTGATGGCTTACCTCAACTAGATTCCAAGTTCCAAACCGAGGCTTTGGGCCCTGTTATTTTAAGTAACGGTTCTGATCCCGGTCAACAAATCACAATTGATTTCAACCTTGACCCTAATAACGCCACACCGAATGAACCAACGCAATTTGCATCGGCATTTGAAGTAACGTCGCTTGAGCAGGATGGTTTGCCGGTGGGTAGATTAACCGGTATTGATATTGGCGCTGATGGTCTAGTACGAGCTACTTTCTCAAATGGTACCTCGGAGCCTATCGTGAGAGTTGCATTGGTGCGCTTTTCGAATGAACAGGGCTTGACTCAGCAGTCTGGTACTCAGTGGAAGGAGAGTATTTTGTCTGGCGAAGCCTTAGCTGGTGAGGCCACAACGGGTACATTTGGCGACATTAACTCGTCTGCATTGGAGCAAGCCAACGTTAACTTAACCACTGAACTAATCGACATGATTATTGCTCAGCGTAACTTCCAAGCGAATTCCAGAGCTTTGGAAGTTAATAATCAGTTGAATCAGACTATCTTGAATATTCGATAGTCTTAACAGCTAGAAAAAGAAGCGGCACAATAAAACGTGACCGCTTTTTTTGTGTTTGTTTTTTGCATGAAGCAACTTGCTGCTACAAGCGTTTGATTTTTATCGCAAGCTTATTTCTCAGGGTCACTTGTAGCAAGTATTCATGAACCCTCGTTTAGTAAAAAGTGTCACTTGGCAGGACGCAAAGTGCCAAGCGCCCCATGGATGGGCTTGCAGCGGCTTTTTACTAAACGAGGGTTCATGGATGATTGCGGTGCTCAATACAACAGATTGCGGTGCTTAATACAACAAACGAACATTGGCATCTTCTTTGCAAACACTTCTGCATTAGCAACAAGTAACGTCAAAAAAGAGTCGAACCCTATGGACAAAATGCTGTATATCGCGGCCAGTGGCGCCAAGCAAGACCTGATGGCTACTTCCATCCGCGCCAACAATTTGGCCAATGCCCAAACGACGGGCTTCAAAGCCCAGCTCGAGCAAGCTCGTGCTATGCCCGCGTTCGGCCAAGGTTTGCCGACTCGCGTCTTTAATGTCACCGAAAGCCCAAGTAACAATTACGAAAGCGGACCGTTGATTACCACCGGACGTCCCCTCGATGTGGCAGTTCAAGGGCCAGGTTGGTTAAGTGTACAAACTCCTGAAGGCCAAGAGGCATATACTCGCAGCGGCAGCATGACGATGACCGCCGATGGCGCATTACAAGATTCTAAAGGAAATTTGGTATTAGGTGAAAATGGGCCTTTGTTTTTACCTGTTCCTGTTACCAATGTGACGATAGCAAATGATGGCCGAATTTCTGGCAGGTTACAGGGCGCACCAGCAAATCAAATTGATGAAATAGGGCGTTTGAAAATGGTTAATCCTGCTTTAGATACTATGAAGCGAAGAAATGACGGCCTGTTCGATTTAAAAGATGGCGGCATTGCGCCACAGGATATCACTGTAGGTGTGGGCTCAGGTATGTTGGAAGGTTCGAACGTGAATGCGGTGAATGAAATGGTCAGTATGATCAGCTTACAGCGGCACTATGAAATGCAAGTGAAGTTGATGAAAAAAGCTGACCAAATGGTGACTAGCTCGAACACCCTACTCAGAATTATTTAATTAAGTTGAAAAGCGAAGTACCTTTTCGCGGAGATTGTTATGCACCCAGCATTATGGATAAGTAAAACAGGTTTAGACGCAGCACAAACAGATGTATCTGTTGTTTCCAACAACTTGGCGAATGCGAGTACCGTTGGTTTCAAAAAAGACCGTGCGGTATTTGAAGATCTTCTCTATCAAAATATCAACCAACCCGGTGGCCGCTCGTCTGCTGATACCGAGCTTCCGTCTGGCTTGATGTTAGGCGCGGGCTCTAAAGTAGTAGCAACGCAAAAGTCACATACCCAAGGTAATTTGTTAACGACCGATAATGCCCTAGATATTTCGATTCAGGGCCGTGGTTTCTTCGAAATTCAGCAGCCTGATGGCACTTTGGCCTATACCCGAAACGGACAGTTTACCTTAAACGACCAAGGTAACATCGTCACACCTGGTGCTGGCTTCGTATTGCAACCCGTGGTTACCCTGCCGCCAGATGCTCAGCAAGTAACTATTTCACAAGACGGCGAAGTGTCTGCGCAACTGCGTGGACAAGCCGAGCCCCAAGTACTTGGCCAGTTAAATCTTGCCGACTTTATCAATCCGGTGGGGCTTCAACCTATAGGGCAAAATCTTTATGTTGAAACTGCGGTTTCTGGTGCACCTATTCAAGGTGTTCCGGGTTTGGAAGGCTTAGGTACCTTAGCGCAGGGAACGCTTGAAACGTCTAATGTGAATGTGACCGAAGAGCTGGTTAACCTGATTGAAAGTCAGCGCTTGTATGAAATGAACTCAAAGGTTATTTCATCGGTGGACCAGATGTTAGGCCAAGTCATCCAGCAGCTTTAAGTTTTAGCTGAATAAAACAGTAGCAGTACGAGAGCAATAAAATGAAAACTAAGCGCACGAAAAAGAGTGGCACTCGCGAACAAGGTATAAACACCTTTCGACTCATCTTATCAACTGCATTGCTAGTGATGTTGTCTGCCTGCGAGTCGACACAGAATATGCCGATTACTGCAAACGACCCCTATTATGCGCCTGCTGTTCCTATGATGGCTAAAGACGAGATTGTTGAAGACGGTAGTTTGTTCAACAAAGGCTTGTCGAACAGTCTTTATTCAGATGTTAAGGCAAGACGATTAGGCGACATTATTACCGTTCAGCTAAGTGAAAATACGAATGCGACAAAATCTGCGGGCACAACTTCATCTAAAGAGAGCACTGTTGATTTGCAGCCCATCATTGGCTTCGGAGGTAATGCCATCAATATTGGTAAGGAGGCTGTTCAGTTGGGGCTCGATTCAAGTAATGAATTTACTGGTGATGCTCAAGCCAATCAGAGCAATAGCTTACAGGGCAGTATTTCTGTCACCGTGGTGGAGGTGCTACAGAATCAAAATTTGGTTATTCGCGGCGAAAAGTGGTTAACACTTAATAATGGTGATGAGTATATTCGATTAACTGGGGTGATTAGAGCCGCAGATATTTCTCCTACGAATCAGATTGAATCAACCAAGATTGCCAATGCTCGAATTCAATACAGTGGTAAAGGCTCATTTGCCCAAGCACAGCAGAAAGGTTGGCTTACAAGGTTCTTTTCTTCAACGTGGTGGCCACTCTAGGACGATATGATGAAATTATTTTCAGCAGTACTTATCTTAAGTTTACTCTTTACCCCTTTCCAATCTTATGGGCAACGAATTAAAGACCTTGCCAGCGTACAAGGGGTTCGCTCAAACCAATTAGTGGGCTACGGCTTGGTCGTGGGGCTGCCCGGCACGGGTGAAACGAGCCCATTTACCGAGCAGAGTTTCAGAACGATGCTAGCGAATTTTGGCATTTCCCTAGACAGCAACGTGAAGCCTAAGATAAAGAATGTCGCGGCGGTAACAGTCACTGCAAATTTGCCTGCTTTCTCCAAACCGGGACAGAAAATAGACATCACTGTTTCTTCTATTGGAGAAGCGTCTAGTTTAAGCGGCGGTACTTTGTTGCAAACGGTTCTACGTGGAGCCGACGGTGAAGTATACGCTGTTGCTCAAGGAAGCTTAGTAGTGAGTGGTTTCGGGGCTGAAGGTAACGACGGTTCTCGTATAGTATCAAATACGCCTACCGTAGGTCGTGTGCCTAACGGTGCCGTGGTTGAACGCTCTGTGCGGTCAGGTTTCATGCAAAACGATTTTCTTACTTTCAATCTGAATACACCTGATTTTAGCACGGCACAAGCTCTCGCTGATGTGATTAACACACGTTTAGGCGGCGATCCTGCAAACGGGACTGCCTTTGCTAAACCACTGGATGCAGCCTCGGTACAGGTGTCAGCGCCTCGTGATCAAGCACAACGTGTGAGCTTTTTGGCGACTATTGAGAATTTTGAATTTCAGCCTGCAACAGCGCCCGCTAGAGTGGTTATTAACAGTCGTACAGGCACAATAGTTATCGGGCAAGACGTAAGGCTGCTTCCTGCTGCCATAACGCATGGCGGCTTAACGGTAACTATTTCTGAAAATACTCAAGTTGATCAGCCAAATGCGCTTGCTAACGGTAATACCGTAGTGGCGCCGCAGTCAGTTGTTGATGTGCAGCTTGACGACAGTCGCATGTTCTTATTTGATCCTGGTGTAAGCCTCGACGAATTAGTGCGTGCAGTAAATGAAATCGGCGCTGCTCCCGGTGATTTAATGGCGATACTTGAAGCCTTACGTCAAGCAGGTGCGCTGCAAGGTGAATTGGTCATTATCTAATGGACGCATCAGCAAACACGAAATCTCAACTTGAAATGTCGCGTAACTATCACGACATGGGAAGTGTTAATAAGCTTCGTGAAGCCGCGCAATCAGGTGACAAAGGCGCCTTAGAAGAAGCCGCAAAGCAGTTCGAAGCTATCTTTGTGCAAATGATGCTCAAGTCTATGCGCAAAGCACAGGATGCACTAGCTGATAAAGACAGTCCTTTTAGTTCAGAACAGGTGAAATTCTACCGTGAAATGCATGATAAACAACTGGCTACGGATTTATCTGCAAACGGCAGCATAGGCCTGGCTGATATTATCGTACAACAAATGAATCCAGGTGATGAAATGATGCCTGCTGGCGCAGTTCGTTCTGATGGCGACTTATCGGTATTGAATCGGCACAATGTTGCCGCTGTGCAAAATGCACAAGATCGCGTTCTGGGCGAGAACAATCAAAATGTGGCGAAGGATAATGTTGCTGCTGGCGCATTCAAACAATCTGTATTTGCGTCGCCGCAAGAGTTTGTAAAAGCGCTATATCCACATGCAGTTGAGGCAGCCAAAGCACTCAATATAAGCCCTAAAGCAATGATTGCGCAGGCGGCGCTAGAAACGGGGTGGGGCAAGAGTATTATTCACAAAGGCGATGGTGAAAACAGCCACAATTTGTTTGGTATTAAAGCCGACAAACGCTGGGAAGGTGAGAAAGCCGCAGTAGATACGCTTGAATTTGTAAATAATGTCGCGGAAAAACAGCAAGCTTCTTTTAGAAGTTATGGGTCATTCACTGATTCTCTAAGCGACTACGTTGATTTTATTAAGTCAAATCCGCGCTATGAAAAAGCAACACAAAAGACCGAGTCTCCGCAAGATTATTTTGAAGCACTCCAAGATGCAGGTTACGCAACTGACCCCAAGTATGCAGAAAAAGTCATGTCGGTTTTTAACGGAAGCATTCTAGGCGACTTACTACCATGATTAAAACAGCGGATTTATTTTCGATTGCCAAAACGGGTGTTAACGCATCAAACCGTTTACTGAATACCACCAGTAATAATATTGCAAATATAAACACTGAAGGATATGTGCGAGAGCGCACCGAATTTCAATCTCAGCTCACCGGCGGCGTAGATCGGGGCTTTACTGATCGGGTACTCAATCAGTTTGCAATGAACCAACTTCGCCGCGACACCACGAGCGTTGGCGAGGCACAGGCATTTTTTGATCGAGCTGAAGGTTTGGACAATGTGCTTGCTAGCGAGGCTAATTCGATTAGTGGCGCAGTGACTCGTTTTTTTGCTTCTGTTCAAACCGCAGCCGACGACCCAACGAATATCACATCGCGCAACTCTGTTTTAGGTGAAGCCCAAGGCTTAGTCAATCGCATCAATACACTAGGTGATTTCATCACCGTAAAAGAGCGAGAAGTTGAACAACAAATAGAAGATAGTGTTAATAACGCGAACGCCCTTATAAAACAAATAGGCGACTTGAACGAAGCGATTCAGGTTGTGGGTAACAGCAGTTCCGTCGACACACCTTCTACTTTAATGAATGAACGAGACTTGGCAATACGTAAACTTGCTGAGTATATGTCGATAGAGACACGCACTAGCCCAAACAGCGATTTGGGAGTGGTTGTTAATTTGAGCTCTGGCGAGTCATTGGTATTGGCCGATGGCACTTTTAACGTATTAGCCCTTGATGGTGAGCCTGATTTTACAAATGCTCAGTTACAGCTCTCAACGAATTACGAACCACCAAAAGCAAACACAACTTTAAATGTACAAGAGCAAAAAATGGGTGGGGCGATGGGCGGTTTATTTCGCTATCGCGAGCAAATATTGGAGCCAGCTCAGCGCGACCTCGGCAAACTATCAGTAGCCATGGCTGATGCTTTCAACACCCAAAATCGTCAGGGCATGGATTTGGATCAACAACTCGGTGCCAATATATTCGCGCTTCCCGAATTTCGTGGCATTAATTACCCTGAGAACGCCGATTTAGGTTTGGGTATCAAGGGGCGATTTACGCCGGGTGCGGGTGGAGATATCACTAATTCTGATTATCGTATTGAAGTGCTTAGTGCGCCAACTGGCAGCCCACCCACCTTTGACATACAAGTATCTGCCCTGAATACAGACGGCACAGATCAATTAAATGCTGACGGTAGCCCTATTACGCAAACTATAAACGTGAGTGCGCAGCAAGGCACATACAACACAATTATGGGCGGCATAGAAATAGAGTTTGCTAGCGGAGCTGCTTACAGTGTTGGCGATCAGTTTTTGTTTCAACCACTTCGAACGGCAGCGAATGACCTTGAACTTGCCACTAATCGAGGTGAGGATCTTGCTTTTGCTAAACCGCTACGTGTTGATACCAATCAAGCAAATTTGGGTGACGCAAGCATTCTTAACGTAGTCGTCACCAATTCGTTAGTTGATAATACTTTCACAAATTCCCTTGCTTCCGGTTTTAATGGCGCGGGGGATATTCAAAGTGCAAGCGATACGCCAGCCTCGGTAGGCGCACCTGCTGCGATCCGCTTCAGCTCTGAAAGTGCTTTTGAGGTTCTTGATAATGCTGTACCTCCGAATGTAATTACCACCGTGAGCGGTGTGAGTGATTTCAACAACTTGCTACAACAAGCAAAAGATAATGGCACCGCGCCTCCATGGCCAACTGAGTTCGCTGCTTTAGATGATTATCCTGGCTACGATTTTAGTCTTGAGGGCATCCCTAAGCCAGGAGATGTATTCAATATCAGCTTTAATACCGATGGTTTAGCAGACAACCGAAACGCGATTGAGCTTGCTGACTTACAACAAGCAGATACTGTGCGTCAAAGTGTTGGAGATAATGGAAATCGGGCAACCTTTAACGAAGCCTATGCCAACATTGTGGGAAATATTGGTTCACAAACGGCTAACGGAAAGATTGAGCTTGAGGCGGCTAAGGTGTTGCAAACGCAATCTTCTGATTGGTTTGAATCAACCTCAGGCGTGAGCTTGGATGAAGAAGCTGCTAATCTCATTCAGTTTCAGCAGTCTTATGCAGCAGCAGCAAGAATTTTATCCACGGCACAAGAGCTTTTCGACACCATTTTAGCAGCAGCTAGGTAGTAATCATGAGAGTAACAACCAACTTAATTTATAATCAAAACCTTCGAAATATTGACACCAATCAAGGTAACTTGGTGGATATTCAACAACAACTTGCCAGTGGCAAAAAACTGCTGCGTCCGAGCGACGATCCAGTAGGCGCTGCACAGGTGATTCGTTTAACCGAAGAGCTAGATAAGATAACGCAATATCAGCGAAATAATGATCTCACAACAAATGCACTAGAACTTCAAGAGACGGCTCTGCGAAGCATTAATGATGTTGTGAATAGGGCACGGGTACTTACTGTACAGTCGGGTAATGGCATTTTGGCTTCGGAAGATCGCAAGGCTATTGGCGCTGAAATAGAGCAAATTAGAAATCAAGTATTAGATCTTATGAATACGCGAAACGCGAGTGGTGAATATATTTTTGCAGGTTACCAGTCGTCGAGCCAAGCTTTTGAATTTAATCCTAGCGCTAGCGGAAATAAAGTCACTTTCCTTGGCGACGATGGAGAAAACCAAATAGCGCTTAGTGATAGTGTCAAAATACAAAGCACCTCGTCGGGCAAAAGTATCTTCCAAGATGTCTTTGCGCGCTTAAATTTTTCAACGAGTGCATCGCCTGGAGTCTTGATTGAAACGGCTAGAGTTGACGAACAAGGTACTTTTGATAAGTTTCACAAGCAGAATTTTGACACGCTTAACCCCATAAACAACCAATATCAAATTGAAGTATTAGCGGGTAATCAAGTAAGCATCAGCAATGTCGGCACAGGTGCGATTGTATCAACGCAGTCTTATGAGTCGGGCGAAACGATTCGCTTTGCGGGTGTGGAATTAAATTTTGAGGCAAATGTTGGTGATACCGTCAATATTGAGTTGAATCGTCCTGAGAAAAAAAACTTGGCGGAAACCCTAAATGACATGTTTATAGCATTAACGTCAGACGATATTTCTGAAACTGATTTCGTTAATGCGATCGACAATACACTTGTTGGGCTAGACAACGGCCTTGAAAAAATGTCGCTCGAAAGCTCATCTATTGGTGCGCGATTGAATATTGCGCAGTCCATAAATGAGTCTAATCTAGACAGTGAAATAACGCTGCAAGCAGCGCGTTCGAGTATAGAAGATGTTGACTATGCGGCTGCATCCACTGAATTTGCGAAACAAGAAACAGCGCTGCAAGCAGCCTTTCAGTCTTTTCCTCGGGTGAGCTCCTTAACGCTTTTTGATTATATTGGTTAGAACCTTATTGATTGACGAAGCCGGTTAAAAGCTGATTCAGTTGATCAGGTGCCTCTAGCTGAGGGTAATGACCTACATCGATGCCAATTGCTTTGGCTGCTGGTAGTAGCGTTTTAAACTTATCTAACATGTGTTGCCCCGAGATCGGATCGTATATCCCGTTGATAAAAAGCTGGGGCACTTGAGTGTTTTTCATCGCCTCTACCCAATCATTTCTGAATACATGCCTTTCATCTATGTAACTTAACAAATATGGCAAGGCTGCTGTGCCGTTATTGTGTTCAAGTAGCGCCCAAATGACATCAACTTCAGCCCTTGATGGAGGCGTTTTGGGGCCAAAGATTTTGTTGAAACTGCGACTAAGCGTGGCCTTCGACATAAACTTAGAAATAAACGGGCCAAGCTTGCTCTTCAGTAATTTTTGAGTGAAGAGAGGGCGGTGACTTTCAGCAAATAAACCGCCATTCAAATAGCAAATCCCCTGTATTGAGAAGCTAGTCTGGTGATTTTCAAACCTTGTTAGGAGGCTTTGCGCAACAGAATCACCGTAATCATGTGCAACTATTAAGCAGTCTTTTATGTTTAGGTGATTTAGTAAAGTGTCGGCAATATTTGCTTGCTCTACCAGTGAATAGGAATAAGGGCTTGGCTTATCTGACAAACCCAGCCCAAGTAAGTCGAAGCACACTAAATTAATATTAGACTTGGCTTGTTTTTGCAGAAATTCCCATTGCCAATGCCAATCCCAAGAGGCACTTGGAAAACCATGAATGAACAGGACTGTTTTTGCTTTGGCAGTACTCTCTTTTGCTGCGTTGTTTGCAAACTCTGCCCAATAGGCAATATTGTGCTCGCCAACTCGTAAATATCTTGCCTTATTCTTATAACTTTCAATATTTGAATGTGGCACGTGCGTTCCTTATCGAGACAAGTCAGGGACGATTCCTTTGGATGCTATTATCTAAACATCAAAGCCTGGATTTGTGCGATTGAGTTTACGTAAAATACCAGGCCACGCAAGTTCGCCGCCAGCAGACTTGGTGACTTCTTTTGCTTGAGCTTGAATACCAGCTAATATTTGATCTGGAATTTTAAGCATTTCCTGCCCTGTGGCCTGAGCTTGCAACTGTATTTCGCACGAGCGCTGAAGTAAATACATAAAGGTAAAGGCTTCTGCGATACTGCTCCCACAGGTTAGCAAACCATGATTTCTCAATATCATGAACATGGTTGAGCCTAGATCGGCTACTAATCGAGACTTTTCATCCGGATTTAAAGCAACGCCTTCATAATCGTGATAAGACAGCGACGATAAAGCAAATAAAGACTGTTGAGAATATGCTTGTAATCCTTCTTTTAAAGTTGATACAGCAATGCCTGCATTGGTGTGTAAATGCATCACGCACTTTGCATCCTCACGACTCTCGTGCACCGCGCTATGAATAATGAAACCAGCAGGATTAATATCGAAGTCACTCTCCATCACTTTATTGCCTCGAATATCCACTTTCACTAAACTTGAGGCAGTGACTTCGTCAAACATCATACCGTAGGGGTTGATCAAAAAGTGATGCTCTGGGCCCGGCACACGAGCTGAAATATGCGTGAACACTAAATCATCCCAGCCATAGTGAGCCACCATTCTGTATGCTGCGGCCAGATCAACTCTGGTATTCCACTCCTCTGAGCTAACTTGATTTTTCAGTGATTCAGTGTTGATAGCCTTCATTGCTTTACCTTTTGTGACAAACTTTTTATTAGATTAACCTAAGTATTCAATATAAACTGTCGTCAATTTGACAATTGGTCTGAATGTCTTTTTTTCAGATCATTCCCCTCGATTTTCAGCCCTTCATGGTGAGGATATGATGCTAGCAAGTGACTATAAACAACGCTTGATGAGCAACGATTGGTTCAGCAGCTTACCTATCGATGTTATTGATAAACTTGTTAGCTTGTGCAAATTAAAAACCATCGATACAGGACAATACCTTATTGCTAGGAATGGGCCAGCCGATGGCATGTATTGCTTAGTTGAAGGCAAGCTTAGAATTTCTAATGTTAACCAACAGGGTAAAGAGATGGTGTTAACTTGGATCAGTCCCGGCACATGGTTTGGAGAGATATCTTTATTCGATGGTTTGCCAAGAACACATGATTCGATTGCCGAAACACAATCAACACTGCTCCTGTTACCGGCAAAATCATTTCATGAGTTACTAGCTGAGCACCCCGAACTCTACCCACATTTTATGAAACAACTTTGCCGACGTTTGCGCAGTGTTTTTTCGGTATTAGATGAAGCTAACGGGCTGAGCTTGAAACAGCAATTGATGAAACGCTTACTCATGTTGTCTGATGCGTGGCGTTTTTCTGACTCACAGATTACCTCGCCGCAAGCTATCGATATTGAAGTATCACAAGAAGCGTTAGCCAGGCTGTTGAATACGTCACGTCAAACGATAAATAAACTGTTGCAGGAACTACAAGCAGAAGCACTCATTTCATTAGGTTACCGAAGCATCACTCTCTTGCAACCACAAGCATTAGACCAAGCCTGTAAAGCATAAATATTGAAAGAGGCTGCGATTAAATCAATAGCGATACTCGAGTATGACCAAGGCTGCTTTCTCGGTTTGCGATGGGGCAATATTTAATTGTAGTCGGTTTACTGCCCGATTCTTCGATAGGTGTAACTCGCTCCCAATGCTAATGCTGTCAGTTAAAGCGTATTTGTAGTTAAGCGTCAAAGCGCTTCCGTGACTGTTGTTAGGGTCCTCGGGAATGATGTCTCTTTCATTGACATCAAAAACATCCACACGAGTGCTTACTTTACTTCTTTTTGTCAATTGTAAAAGGATTTGCGCAAAAGCTGCTTGGTAATCAACATGCACAAAATTTTCTCCCATCAGGGTCGAGCCACCTAAGATTTGAGCTTTGAACGCAAGCGACTTGTTGACTTGGTGTTGCACAGCAATGGAGTGAAATTTGGTTCGCCATGCGTACAAACGTTGCGAGTTAACACTATTTGGATTAGCAAAATTATCATAGTAGTAGTATTTAATTTGTGTTCTTCTTAGGTAGCGTAGATGTAAGCCCAAATATGCACCTACACGAGAGTCAAGTTCGCTGAAGGGTTCAACCCACGCCGGATGGTCGATTACCTCAGGGCTAATCACCGACGGATAAGGCGCAAATTCAAGTCGTTCAGCGAACAAACTCTGCCTATCATGACTCGAAAAACCACGCCAAGCAATCACGCTACCTAGGGGATCATTGCCCTTATAAAGACCTAATTTTGCATCCCAACTCCACGCGCTTGCACGCTTGCGGCCTCCTTGAAAAACGGACGCTTCTATACCAAAAATTCGCAACTCTTCGCCGAACCAACTATTGATGGCTGAGTGGGTATAACTGTCGGGTGACAGCCAACCAATATCTGTGTTTTCAACTGATAGCTCGGGGTAAAACATGCCAAGCCGCAGTCGATATTTAACACGTGAAGATATGATGGGTTGATACTTCAAAAATGCTTGTGACAACCCAAGATGCTTATGCCCATCGCTATAGCCATTGAGCATTACTTCTGAGCTAAACGACGAGCTCCAGTCCGATTCAATTTGAACAATAGCCTGTTGCCATCTTAATCCGCCACGGTTGGATCGAAGGCTACCTGTGCCACTTTCTAAAAAACTCTTTTGCGCATCACTTGCTGCAACGCCAGCTTGAAAGATGGCGTCTACTTGATGATGCACTTGTGCGAATGCCACTTTGTCTGAAGAAAAAAATAATACACAAGTGAGCAAGAGTGAGTTTACAAACTGCATTTGATTGCCTCTCTCCAGCGCTGTACTAATACTCTTCGATTGAAAGTGCTTCATATCCGTCAAAGTCCTCTTGCATTGCATTTGTGAGCTGATGAACTTGCGACTTTCCAGAATAGGTCAATTTTATTCGTTGCTCATCCTCACGCATGCGAGGATGCCATATACTAAGGTGGGATATATCTTTATCGGACAAGCTATTTTGATTAAAAAATGCTTTTCCATCTTTATTGGTTTTTGCAAACAATGCGCTGTCGGCAATATAGATGTAACCGAGCATCCAGTCGTGAATATTACAACCTAAATCAACCACGCCACTTTTTTCAAAGACGATAGGTGGGGCTTGCCTTCCTTTATATAAACCTTGCTCGAATACTTTTGTTTCAGAAAAGGAATATACATGGTGTTTGATATTATCTGAATTTGGAAAACTCACCGATGTGCCCTTCTCGATTGCGAGGATATGCGGATAAAACTGCTCATCAACTTGGTCCATCACGGCAAGCTTATTCGTGTTCGCAGTGCTCGTTGACGAGCCATTATCTCGATAATGAATCTCTACTATCGCATTTGCTACTGGCTTACTCTCACTGTCAAGCAAGGTTAGGCTGTATTCTGAGGCGCTAGCGCTGTGAGAGCTAAACACCATAACTAAGATAAAAAACAATGGAGCAGAAAAGCTGAGCATGGATGATCCTGAATTGTGTTGGCGCTGTTGAGCGCTGAAATATGTACCTAAACGATGGTCACAGTTTTGCGTTTAGCCTGTTAATGGCTATTTACCCAGTTCATCTTCTAAAAACCATTGTAATTCGCCGCAAAAAAACACCTTCGATAATAGAGTAGCGGCAAGAGCGACAAAAGTATGAATTTAGAATGCTAGGGATAACTTGCACAGATAAACATCAGTGTCATCATTGGCACTTGCGCCGTCACTTGCACCGTCACTTGAATAGTAACTGAGCCACAGTGTGTTGCCTTCTAGGCTTGCTCCAGGATAGCCATTGTCGCCAGTACTGGGCAGCGCACATAGCAATCTTTGCTCTAGGCTTTTTAGTGAGACCGAAAAAATACCTGTTTTCAAGTCGCCATCTTTATAACTAATGTCGGAAAGCGGTATTTCAGAGACAATCACGCGGCTAGCTTCTGCCTCCATTTTCCAGAACGGTGACGATATAGCGTTTTCGTGATTATCTGATGAATGCTCATATCTAGCAGCAATCAATAGGTAGTCTTTATACTTTCCAATGATTACAGGGCTGGCCATGTAAACCTTGAGTTCATGCCATACCCAATCGGTGAAAGGCGCAGTACTTATTCCAAGTAGTGTGGTGAAGCTGTCTGCATCTCTGCGCACAATCGCATGAGCTTGCTTAGTTGTGAAAAAGAGATCGCTCTCATTTGGATAACCAAAACCGTGCTTTTGCTTGCTCAAAATAGCCTTGGGTTTTGCCCGCAGAGCTGATAAGGACTTGCCTTTATAAAGAAGCAAATGTTCTTTGCTGCGTTCATAGGCAATACTATAAAGACGGTTGTTGTGTAGAGTAAAACGCCAGCACCATTGAAACTCTGCTCCGAAATACCCTCGGTGCTCCCAAGTAATACCTCCTTGGTACTCAAAAAAGGTATTGCGACTTTGTAGCGTCGTATTTTTCTTTTCTCGTGAATAGGCGGTCAAATATAGGTGATTGTTCATCTGAAGCAAACGCGGATCACGTAAGTCTGAATGAGGGAGGCTTATATAGCAGCGACTGAGCTCTTCGCCTTTTGTATTCAAACTGATAACAACCACTTTACTTGTTGATGAGTGGTGGTCAACAGCTGTGCGGAAACACAACCATAGTGTGTTTTTTATACGAATAAGATCCGTGAAGGCATTATGCGGCAATGCAGGAGAAATTTTTTTAATACTCAGTATATTTATATTAATTGGCTTATCCATTGTTTTTAATAACCTTTTCATCTTGCCTGAACAAGAGGGCGGCAATTTTTTGCCGCTTATAGTGAAAAAAAGCAATATTTAGTTAAAGGGAATTGATGACATGTCGATAAACATTTACGAGAGAGCCAGTACATTAACTTATCACTAGTATAGTTATTGTTCTACAAGTTGTTATTAATCCACCGGAGTCACGTCCGGCGACCAGCAAGTGCTGGACTGAGAGTGTAGGAGAGACTTATGTCCTTGTTCGTAAATACAAACCAATCGGCTTTGAATGCTCAACGCCAATTATTCAATTCATCAAACAGTTTGAACACCTCGTTCGAACGTTTATCTTCGGGTTTCCGTATTAACCGTGCTTCAGATGATGCTGCAGGTTTGCAAATATCGGACCGTATGACCACCCAAGTCAATGGCTTAAATCAGGCGGTTCGTAACGCCAACGATGCTATTTCATTAACGCAAACGGCTGAAGGCGCGCTGGCAGAGACAACAAATTCATTACAAAGAATTCGTCAGCTTGCAGTCCAATCACAGAATGGTATCAACTCTTCTGCTGACCGTTTAGCACTTCAAAAAGAAGTTTCGGCGCTTAAGACTGAAATTTCTCGAATCGCGACTGATACTCAGTTTAACAAGGTGGATTTATTAACTAATAACTTCTCTGCGGCGTTTCTAGTAGGTGCAAACTCTGGTCAAACTATTTCAGTTAACCTTTCTGGTCCAAATTTACAGGGCATCAATGGTTTTTCTGCGACGGGTTTGAACATCGGTGATCTTTCGGTTGCAACTTTCGGTGGTGCTTCCGCTGCACTAGTTGCTATTGATAATGCTATATCTTCGGTAGGTGGCGTGAGAGCAGATTTAGGTGCGTTAACAAATCGCTTCCAGTCTACAATCCGAAATCTAACGAACATTTCTGAGAACGTTTCAGGTGCCAGAGCGCAAATTCGGGATACTGACTTTGCTTCTGAAACAGCTGAACTAACACGTAACCAGATTATTCAGCAGGCAAGCACAACCATACTATCACAGGCTAATCAGCGTCCTCAGGCCGCTCTTCAGCTTCTTGGTTAAGCCTAACTGACCCTACTGTTTGGGGAATGAAGCCAGGAGGTAGTATCTAGCGTCACAATCCAAACAGCAGAGAGTCCGCTCACTCTCGACACATCCAGAGCGAAAGGTCAGGCATTGCCTGGCCGCTTACTAACTTAGTTAAAACAATAGCTTAGTGGGTATAGTCACACTTACCAAAATATAATTTTAATAAATTTAGCATTAAGCCTAAAGGTTTTCGCGTATCTGCACGATAAGTATTTCAAGCACGGAGATAAAAATAATAAATACTCCGAGTCAGCAAGTTGAGTTGAGCACCACAGAGTGATAACCAACACAAATCGATAAGCTCAAATTAGTTACACAGAAGAGCACAACATAATAAAAAGTCGAAGCTGATAAATACGCATGCAATGAGCTGCTTCAAAGAAAGCTGCCAAGCATAGAAAATCGTTAGGAGAAAAATCGTGAGTTTATTCGTTAATACGAATGTGTCTTCGTTAGAAGCGCAGCGTCAGATTTTTACAGCGTCCACTCGGTTAGATACCGCATTTGAACGCCTGTCTTCTGGCTTTAGAATCAACAGTTCAAAAGATGATGCAGCCGGTTTGCAAATTAGCGACCGAATTGCAACGCAAGTGAATGGTCTGAATCAAGCTGTACGCAACGCTAACGACGGAATTTCCCTTGCTCAAACCGCTGAAGGTGCGATGCAGGAAATCACCAATGCATTACAACGTATTCGAGTGCTGGCGATCCAATCACAAAACGGGATTAACTCCTCAAACGATCGTTTGTCATTACAAAAAGAAGTATCGGCTTTGAAATCGGAAATCGATAGAGTTTCAACGACTACGCAATTTGCAGGTGTTGATATCTTAAACGGCAATTTTTCGTCGATATTTTTAATAGGTGCCAATTCTGGGCAATATATTGCCATAAATTTGTCACGAACAGGTGGCTTTGGTACTTCGGGTTTATTTGGTAATAACCTTGTGTCGGTACAAAGCGCAGAGGCTGCTTCTGCCGCAATATCCTTTATGGATGCAGCAATATCGATAATAGATGCGAAAAGAGCCGATTTAGGTGCGATACAAAACCGCTTTCAATCAAGTGTGCGCAATTTAGCGAATGTGGTTGAGAACGCTTCGCAAGCTAGATCTCGGGTTCGTGATACTGATTATGCTATCGAAACCGCAGAGTTAGCACGTTGGCAGATTACCCAACAAGCCAGTGTAACTGTGCTGGGGCAGGCAAATCAACGACCGCAGCAGGCTTTGCAGCTGCTGCAATAAGTAAAAACTAGAAAAGCGTCGCGAATAGTCGTGAGGGATGAGTGTGTCTAAATTAGCACTTCGACTGACCATTATCGGTGATGTTAACAAAAGAGAATTAACGATGACATTCCCCAAAGAGGGAACTGCTGACTGACAGGAACAATGCCAGGAGGTAGTGAGAGGTATAAAGGTCTGGACCATTATACCTGTCTGTCAGCAAGAGCTTTCGCTCTGTTACAGCAATTGCGTCATCAAACGAGTGACTGTTTGATGAAATGAGCCTGTCCATGACTCATATAAGCATAAGCACTTTGTGTGCCAACTAGAAAGACCGAAGTTGTAAAACTTCACAGATAGGCCGCCAATCGGCGTTTGAAAAGAGAAAATAACCGAGCGCGATAAATAAAGTAAAAGGGCGCTACATTTCATTATTTAATATTTGAAAATCGTTAGGAGATTATCATGAGTTTATTCGTCAATACTAATGTGTCCGCTATTAATGCACAAAGGCAATTAATCAACACATCATCCAATCTAAATACCGCTTTTGAGAGATTGTCATCTGGCTTTCGTATCAATAGCGCAAAAGACGACGCCGCGGGTTTGCAGATAGCAGACCGAATGACGTCGCAGATCCAAGGTTTAGACCAGGCCGTTCGAAATGCCAATGATGGTATTTCCTTAGCGCAGACGGTTGAAGGTGCATTACAAGAGACTACTAATGCCCTGCAAAGAATTCGCGTGCTGGCCATTCAGTCACAAAATGGTATCAATGATGACTCCGACCGATTGGCTCTGCAAAAAGAGGTATCAGCACTGAAAATTGAAATGAGCCGTATTACCACAACTACTCAGTTTGCTGGAGTAAATGTATTATCCGGAAGTTTTTCATCGGCTTTTTTGGTAGGTGCGAATGCTGGGCAAACAATTAACGTCAATATCTCTCGCCCTAATGGTTTTGGTACCTTAGGTCTATTTGGTAGCTCGACTTTAACGGTGGCGACTCCGGGGGATGCTTCTGCGGCGCTCGCTCAAATTGATAGGGCTATTGAAATAGTGGACGATAAACGCGCTGATTTAGGTGCTATACAAAACCGTTTCCAGTCAACGATAAGGAACTTGGCCAACATTTCGGAAAATGTGTCGGCAGCGCGTTCAAGAATTCGAGATACTGACTTCGCCTCTGAAACTGCTGAGCTTACTCGCTCGCAAATTATACAACAGGCAAGTACAACCATATTGGGTCAGGCAAACCAACGACCTCAGGCTGCATTGAGTCTGCTGCAGGGATAAATAAAGGCTTAAGCTTGCGGCTGTAAAAGCCAGTCAATAAAAAAGCAAAAATTGGAAAGCGTTGAGAGGCTCTCTATTGCCAAGGATGGCGGCCGTAAGGCAACTCTCCTATCGCTTTTATAAACCATATAGTTAAGGCTATATGCGAATTAAAATGTCGACGTACAGGACTGAGAGTGTAGAAGTTTTTGGTTGAGAGGCCAGTAACTTGTTCCACAATCCTGCAAGCCGACGAAACTGCTTTGCTCCAACTCCTAACGTGAGCAAGTTGGTCGGGCCGCCCTTAGGCTCGACCTTTTTTCCTTCTCAGTCTGGAGCGATCACCAAGAAGGAATTATTGTCGATAGTAAAGATTACGATTTCTTGCATCTACGATTTCAAGATTTCTTTATCTTTCTATACTAATTCGTAAGCATTCATCGTGCCAATATTCTAAAAAGCAACATTCATACATCAAAGATAAATACGCCCAGTTGCTTTTGCCGACTAGCGTTATATAGATCGAATTAGTGAATATGCTTATTAATAAATTCATTCGCATTTTTCAAAAATATTCTTCTAGTCTTTCCGGTTGAGAACCAATGGTCACCGCCCTCTATTTCGATATATTGACTGCTATCGAGTCCAAGTTCTTGTAAACGTTTAAACATTTTGGCCGATTGAAATGATGGCACAACAGTATCGTCGCTGCCGTGCATCATTAATATTGGTGAGCTTTCTTTGTTTGCCATGAATAATGGAGAGTGGGCTCTAAGTTCATCCTCGTCGAAACGAGCACCAATACTCTTAATCCAATAATCAACTAATCCTTTCTGTTCTTGTACATGGTAAAACATGTTGCCAAGTTCACTTACGCCAGCAAATGAAACTGCACACTTGTATAGGGAAGGGTTTCCAGTAGCACCATATAATGCTGCGTAGCCTCCATAACTTGAGCCAACAATGCAAATTTTTGAATCGTCAACAATGGCCTGTTCAATCAGCGCGGCAACACCTTCATCAACATCACTTTGCATTTTTTTGCCCCATTGCCCGTGACCTGAGGACTCAAATTTGTAGCCAAAGCCTTCTGAACCTCTAAAGTTTGCTTGGAATACAGCGAAGCCTTGGGCGGCAAAAAATTGGCGCTGCCAATCAAAGCGCATATCATCGCGTGATGCTGGACCACCATGCACTAGCACAATAAGTGGCGGTTTAGCTTTAGTTTCAGTTGCTTGAGTGGACGAAGCTGGCAGTGTTAAGTAGCCAGATAATTCAAGGCCGTCACTAGCGGTGTAAGTAAATCGTTTTACAGCGTTTGTGGTTTTGTTTTCAGCAAGCGCAAAACCCTGCCCGAGAAAACCTAAACTACCAGTCTCAGTGTCGTATAAAAAATAGTGCTCAGGGTATTCAAAGCTTGATACGAATACGGCAAACTTTGTCCGCGCTTTGTTGAAAGAATTAATGCTCACCTGTGCACCCGGAAAAGTTGCACTAAGATCCGCTTGGGCTTGAGCAAGCTTTTTATCAAGGTAAGTGTATTCATTCACATCTTTGATAATTGAAAAGCCAAGTAGCTCACTGGTTAAATAGTCTGTTACGACATAGTTTAGGTCGTATTTCGTGTTTTTAGATAAGTTAGTTTCATTTTCTACGTAGCCCTTATTTATATCAGCTTGATAAAGCGTATAAAGGTCTCCGTCATTTCTCGCAGTAAAATATATGCGCTTGGCGTCTTCAGTCAAGCCAATTACGTGGTGTGTGAAATCGCTGTCTTTGCCTTCTGCGTCGACTGTTTTAAGTGCCTTGAAATCATCATCCCTAGGGCCTTTAAACATATTTAAAGTAGCATTGTTGCTTGTGCTGTCTTGTCTAAAAAGTTGGATATTGCCACTTTGGTCACTTATCCAATCACTCGCATTAAAACCAGTGAACACTTTTTCTCGTTTACCATTATCAATGTTGATCTTAAAGACGGCGTTAACAATTTTCGCCTCTTTTTTGGCGGTTCTGTGTTGTTCGTAAGAGGCTATTTTTGCTTTTTGGCGATAATAATACGACATCAATATATGATCTTCGTCAGCAGCAAGCTTATTGACTAACTGCGGCCCGGAGATATTATTGGTAAATTCGGAGCTGCTAAATGGCCAATACACCTCGCCATTTTCGGTATTCATAATACCAGCCCTTTGCATGGTAAAAGTTTCAAAATCACCGCGAGAGTAATGAGTGGTAGTTGCGGTGAAAAGAAGACGGTCGTTCGACAGCCATTCAAACTTTCGCATTTGCGCATCTCCAATTTTCAGCGTTCGTGGCTTGCTTTTTGGATTTACCAAGCTTTGCACAACAATAATGTACTCTTCACTGACATCTCTTAAATAGGCAATGTGTTTCCCATCGGGTGATAGCTGAATATCTTTTGCTAGTGGTAATTTTGCGAATGTTTTTAAACTAAGGTGAGTGTTGCTCTGGTAAGCAGTAATGTCGCTAAGATGTAAACTGGCACTTGCAGCCGCAAAGACTGGCGTGGTGCTCGATTGACTATTAAAAGATAACAGCAAAAAAGCTGAGCTAATAATGAGAGAAAGCATTTTTATCATTGCTAACGTCCTTGTTTCTAGTGTTAATTGTAATTTCATCAAAGTTGCAAAGAGTAAAAGATAATGCGCTAAGTTGCCAGCAGGCAGGCGCTTTGAGTGTTATTATTTCGCCTTATTGAATTTGTCTTTGAAATGGGAAAATGCTTTGTAACTAATTAGGGTGGCGATAAATACGGGTATTTTGGTGACTAAAAACAGTGTACTCCATTCACCCGTCAATACACTGAATAGGGCGACCAAAATGAAAATTGCACTGAAAATTGCGAACAAAGTGAGCACCACTGCCCATGTTACCGTCCAATGAAAAGCCTTAGTTTTCTCCAAAGGAATATTATTTGTTGCAAGGTAACTTATTAGCAAAAGCAAGCCAAAGATGCTTGTGATGACAACAAAAACATAATCCATTTAGTGAAATTTCCATTTTTATCAGTGGGTTAGTATTTAATTTAAAAAAAATCCTAAATCTTCCTAAAGTTACTCATGAAGGCGCCGATAACTATAGTCGAGGGGTAATTTAAAGTTTTTTTGACTTCGTGTCGAGTCATCCAAACTAGAGGTAGCTTTTTTGGCCTAGTGAACCAAGAAAGCATGAATTAGGTTCGTCAGAGAGTTATCTACACTCGCTCTTTGATGATAGGAGGTATTATGTCAATTTTTGTAAACACCAATGTATCAGCGTTAAATGCTCAGCGTCAATTATTCGACTCTGGACAAGCCTTAAATAAATCGTTCGAGCGTTTATCGTCGGGCTTTCGTATCAACAGCGCTGCAGACGATGCTGCAGGCCTACAAATTTCCGATCGCATTACCAGCCAGCTCGAAGGGCTGAACCAAGCGGTTCGGAATTCAAACGACGCGATATCATTAGCACAAACTGCCGAAGGTGCTTTGGCAGAAACAACCAATTCGTTACAGCGAATTCGTCAGTTAGCAGTGCAAGCGCAAAACGGAATTAATTCTTCAGCAGACAGAGCCGCTTTGCAAAAAGAGGTGTCTGCATTAAAAACCGAAATATCGCGGATCGCAACCGACACTAAATTTAATAATGTGAATCTACTTGACGCTTCGTATTCAGCGGCGTTTCTAGTTGGTGCGAACAGCGGGCAAACTATTAGCATTAACTTGTCTGCTAGCAATATTACTGGCGCTAATGGTTTCAGTGCAACCGGCCTTGGCATAGGTTCATTGTCAGTCAGCACCTTCGCTGATGCGTCGTCAGCACTTACCGATATTGACACGGCAATATCTGCAATCGGTGCTGTCAGAGCCGACCTAGGTAGTTTGCAAAATAGATTTGAGTCGACTATTCGAAACCTGAGTAACGTTGCAGAAAACTTGTCAGGTGCGAGAAGTCAAATCAGAGACACTGATTTTGCAACAGAAACAGCCGAGCTGACCAGAAATCAGATCATACAACAAGCGTCTATTTCGGTGTTGAGTCAGGCAAATCAAAGACCGCAAGCAGCGCTCGCATTGCTCGGTTAATTTATATTGCAAAGTAAAAACACATAAACCAGCCGTGAGGCTGCGTTTATCTTACGGTTCCTCCGTTTATGGCGTGACCGTTTTTACAATTGAAGTAGGAGGTATTGAAAAATGGACACTATCAATCCGCAAGCTGGCAACAATGTTGCTAGTCAGTTTAGTAAAGCGTCAGCACTTCCCCAGCTCGAGTCGCTAGCTCGTGCTCAGAATAATGACGTGCTAACTACAGCTGAGTCGGTGGCAGCAAAAGAGACTTCAAGCTCTGATGTTGTTTCGTTGCTCGATAACGTACAAAGTACTAAAGCAAATCCACGCGAGGCCGATACCTTACAACGAGAGGAAAGCGTTGTTGAGATCGAACGGGCGCTTGGTGATATAAGTGAGTTTATGCAAAATAGAAATACGCAGCTTGCGTTTTCTATTGATGAGGCCACCGATAAAAGGGTGGTAACCGTCAAAGATGCATCGTCGGGTGACGTGATCCGGCAAATTCCTTCCGAGGAGGTGCTGAAATTTGCAGAGCGAGTTAATGAGTTACAGTCTGAATTTGGCAGTAGTGCAGGAATACTTCTGCAAGGGCAGGCTTAAATATGAGGTAAAATTATGGGTATTTCATCATTAGGGGTTGGTTCAGGACTCGATTTAGAAGGTCTGGTATCACAACTACTTGAAGCCGAGCGCGCTCCTAGAGCTGCTCGTTTGGATGCCCGTGAAGAAACCATTGAGTCTGAGATTTCAAGTCTTGGGCAAATAAAATCAAAGCTCTCGGAATTCAAAGACGCTGTTGACGACCTGCGCAAAGATCAGTCGTTGACAGGCCGAGAGCCTACCATTCGCAATCCTTCTGAAGACACTGAGCCTTTTACGGCCGAAGCATCAAACTCTGCGCTGACAGGCGAATACGATATTACGGTCGAGCGTTTGGCAAGTGGAACGCGAATAGAAACTCAAGATGCCGCTTTCGCATCATCTTCCGAATCGGTTGCTGATGCTGATGGGTCATTAACTTTCAGAATTGGCGATTCAGGTGAAAGCTTCACGCTAAACATCACTGCCGGTACAACGCTTGCCCAGTTACGAGAACAGATTAACGATGCTGAGGATAACTTTGGCATTACCGCAAACATTATTAATACCGGTACCGACGCAGGTGGCGCTAAACTAGTTATTAACTCCGATATCACGGGTGAGGGTAACGACCTCAATATAATTAATAACAACGATATTGCCGGTTTAAACAGACTTGCGACGACTAATTCCACAGAAACTACCAGTTTATTGAGCCCTACAAGAGCCGCTCAAAACGCTCAGGCTATCATTGACGGAATAACGGTTCAAAGCGACACCAACAAATTCGAAAACACCATACAAAATGTTACTTTTACTGCCGAAGCCGTGTCAGAGAAAGATGCAAATGACAATTTTCAATCTTCTAGCTTAGTTATTGGTTTTGACGAAGAGGCATTGGAGGAAAAAATTCGTGCTTTCGTTGAGGGTTACAACTCCTTAAATACGGAAATAGTTGCCTTAACTCGCTACGGCGAATCAGAACTAGAAGACGACGGCGCCTTGGCTGGCGACTTTACCGTTCGTGGTATTCAGTCTGGTTTAGGTAGCATTCTCAGTGGCACCGTAAGCGATTCAGCCTTGGGTGGTTTATTTCAAATAGGAATTGAGTTGACTGCTGAAGGCACGTTAGAAATTGGAAGTACAGACTTCGGCCTAGGAACAGGTGAAAGCCGATTAAGCGATGCTCTTGAAGATAATTTTGATGAAGTGTCTAAGTTATTTACTGCTGATGATGGCATCGCAAACAAACTTTATGATTTTCTTGACCAATATACTAAGTCAAACGGTGTTCTTGCCGATAGAGAAACAGCCGCGAAAGATCAAAGAGATCAACTTCTTGACGATCGAGCGGCTTTTGAATTGCGTTTGGTTAGCTTTGAAGAAACATTACGCGGAAGGTATTTGAACCTTGACCAAACCGTCGCAAGACTTCAGCAAACCAGCTCAGCCTTGCTAGCATCGCTATAAGACTTAGACAAGCAACAGCGTACGAAGCCTAACAATAAAAAAGTAGCAGTACACACTATTTGGAGATTACGTATATGGCCCTTAAAGGCATAAACGCTTATAAAAAAGGCAGCCTTAAACAAGATGTTGCCGCCGCCGACCCCCACCGATTGACGCTAATGTTGATGCAAGGCGCGCTCGATAGAATGGCCTATGCAAAAGGGTGCATGGAACGCCAAGACCTAGCCGGTAAGTCTGAGCACTTGTCTCGTTCTAGCGCGATCTTGATCAATTTGCGCGACACTCTCGACTTGAAAATTGGTGGGGAAGTCGCTGAAAACCTCTATTCTCTGTACGATTATATGGTACAGCGTTTGGTTGATGCCAACGTTCAAAACAGCTTGTCGATAATGGATGAAGTGATTAACCTGCTATTGCCCATCAAAACGGCTTGGTTAAGTATTCCTGAAGAAGCTAAACAAGAAGCTTACGAAGCGAAACGTCAACAACAGCAAACAGTGTAAGGCTCTCGAGTAGCGCAAAAACCTTGTAAGTACTCGATGGTAAATACTCATCTGCTATTAACGCCAGCAAATAAGGGACAGCTTTGGAACAAGCCAATAGTTCGGTTGAAGACTACCTTTCTCATTCACTCACACCCAAAGCATTGAGCGAGCTGAATATGGCTATCTGCTTAACACTTGTGAGCCTTGATGAAAGTGACAATATCGACGATGTAAAACTTCGTGAGCTCGTTGAACAACGAGATGAGTTTATTCAAGACTATCTGAGCACACTAAAGCCAGAGCCACGAAAAGAGTTTGCGACGGCCGAACTACCTATTAACAATCAACTTCAAGCTATTGTCAAAAACTTGTTTACAGATTCGTTAAGCGAGTTGAGTTCACTAGTTAGAGGCTTGAAAGCAATCAAAAAATATAAGTGACGTAGCCATTATGTTGAACGATATTCGGGTGCATATTCACAACGACGATGAAGTCCAAGAGCAGATAGAAAAAAAGTCTGCACCTTTCATCGCTAAAACTCACCAGCAGAATCGGGCTGCATTCGCACGCTCAATCCCGCATTTAATTACTGAGCTAGATGCTATTCGCAGTGAAAGTATATCTATCTTTTGCAATAAAAATGAGCAATACAACATTGTTGATTTTGGCTTGGGTAGAACTTTATACGGTGAAAATCCCGACACTGAGATACAAGCACAGTGTGAGAACTGGGCCCAACATAGCGCCATTTTAGCGTTTTCAGATGGCGATAATTACGACAATAGTAACGACGACTTGCTGGGCAATGCACTCGACTTGTTTCAACAAAATCAAAGCCGCGTGCTTGCAAGTGCTGAGAACAGTGACGTGTTGGTGCTCTTGGGGCTGGGCTTAGGCAGTTATATTCCACGTTTACTTCGCGAAATATTTGCAAACAAAGCGAACATAAAGCACCTCATTATTTATGAGCCCGAGGCGCAGTACTTCAAAAGTTCTTCCATGGTAATGCAATGGGAGTCCTTACTGCTAGAGCTTGAGAAACAAGGTATTGCCATCTATTTTCAAATCGGAAAAGATGCTCAACATCTCATCACTGATTTACAAGAACTACAAACTCACTGTCCAGTATCACAAGCCATTGTATTTCAGCATTATTTTCATCCTACCTTTGATGCTGTCATGCATTCAATTCGACACAGTGATTGGCAAACGCTACAAGCAAAATCAAGCTCCTTCAAAGCGCAGCGTAAATTCACCCAATACACACCACCTTGGTTAGAAAGCACTAAAGTAACTGAGTTACATCCGGTTAGGCCTGAGCAACATCGCTTTCGCGACAACCTGTTGGCGTTTAAAAAATACTACCCAAATATTTATGCTGAATTTTCCGACTACCAGCCTGATACTTGGCAAGCTGTTGAGAATAAAAGCGGCAGTGTAAATCTTCTTAATCTTTTCAACGGCGCAACGTGGTACGGAAATAATCCTGTTGAAGAAGGGGCGGCGAATTATAGAAGTTTTGAAAAACATCCGAATAAAGACGGCTTAATCCTTGGTTACAATGGTCAAAAGTTAAAGCACTATTTGCATTATCGTTTAGTCAAAAAAACTGAAGCCTTGCTCGAGCAAGCAGAAGATGAAGTGAATATGTTGCCCGACACGATCAAGTCATTAATACTGTTTGGTTTAGGCGCAGGTTATGAATTAGAGAGCTTGCTGGAAAATAAAAAGCTAGAAAAGTTGTTTATATGTGAACCTAATCGTGACTTCTTTTATGGCTCCTTGTTCGCAGTTGATTGGCGGCATATTCTCGAAAAGCTTGATGAAAGTGAGGCTAATGTCTACATCAATATTGGCGACGATGGCAGTCACCTGTTTCGAGATTTATTAGGCCAGTTTTATAACATTGGGCCCTATGTTTTAAGCCAAACCTTTTTTTATCAAAGCTATTACAACGAAGCACTGAACTCGGCGATTGCTCAACTCAGAGAGCAACTGCAAATTGTGGTATCGATGGGGGAGTACTTTGATCATGCTTGTTTTGCTATTGAACATACTAAGGAGGCATTTCGACAAGAAATACCGTTTTTAAAATCAACACCAAGCCAGTATTTACGTCATGAAAACAAAGAACTCCCCATTTTATTTGTGGGTAATGGTCCTTCACTTGACTATAGTATCGATACAATAAAAGAGTTGCAGGGCCAAGCGATTGTCATTTCTTGTGGTACGTCATTGCAAGTGTTGCACCGCAATAATATTGTGCCTGACTTTCATGCCGAGATAGAACTTAACCGCGCGACTTTCGACTGGGCATGCAGAGTAGGCGACCCAGACTATCTTAAAAAGATAACCCTGCTAAGTTGTAACGGCATTCATCCAGATACCTGCGTCCTATATAAAGATGTATTAATTGCATTTAAAGAGGGCGAGTCGGCGACGGTGTCAGCGTTGAACGTGGTTGGTGAAGACAAAGCTGAATGTTTAGCGTTTGCTTTTCCAACGGTAAGTAATTTCGCTGTAAATCTATTTTTAAAACTTGGCTTTCATCAATTTTATTTTTTCGGCATTGATATGGGCTTTGTTGACAGTAGCCAGCATCATTCATCTCAATCAGGCTATTACAATGTTCAGGGCAAAGAGCTATATAAATATGCTGAAGCAAACAATACCGGCTTGCTTGTTCCAGGTAATTTCCGCACGCTAGTTAACACTAAACATGAATTTAAACTGGCTAAAACCATCATCGAGCAGGCATTGGCTTCTACTCCTGTTGATTGCTACAACACCAGTGATGGCGCTTTGATTGAAGGGGCTATTCCGCTTGATATAAATAACATTTTGCTCATGAGTAGCGAGACGCAAAAGCAACAGACCTTAAATAGCTTACGTGACTGCTTTGAGCGATCTCCAGCAAAAACATTTGTTGAGACTTTTGATGATAAATATCAACACAGTGTGCTGATACAAGAACTAGAATCGCTCATTGATTTAGCTGAAAATAGCAGCGCAATGCTGTTGGGAGAGGCAGGCAGTAAGCAAGAAGACATTTTTGAGTTTGTAGAAACACAAAAACAGTTTTTATTTTTCTCTTACAAGCAAGGCAACTCCCTGTTGTTTTATTACTTGTATGGTTCAATGAATTACATTAATTCAGTACTCAGTAAAGCGGCTATGCATCATGATCGCGATATTGCCGTCAGTGTCGCTTCTCAAGCGCTCGTATTTTGGCGCGACTGTTTGTGTGACGTCAAACTATTGTTGTTGGACAAGCATCAATTGTTTGACACCTCCTCAAGTTTTACGCTTCGCAGAGAACGAATATTGCTGGCAGAAAAATCACTTGCCATTGAGTTTGTTAGCTTCAGCCAAGGTCTACAAGATATCGCCAAAGGTGAGCTTGAAAAGCTTCAGGAGTTTTACTCTCTGGCCTTAAGTTTCTCTCTAATTACCGATGTAGGTAAAGAGACTTTCGCTTCAACTGAAAGTAACAAGCACTATATATTCATGCTTCACGATAGAAGTGAATGGCTTGTTGCTCAAAGCGCCTTAACCGCACTGAATAGCCTTTACCGTGAGAGCACAAAGCAAATTCCAGTACTGCTGTGTCTTGCCTGTGAATTTGAATCTGAGTGGATAAAAAGCGCCGAATTTTATGCTAAATACTTCCCTGCACTGAGCGTATCTTTTCAGCTTTTGCCTAGTTTAGCTGAGCGAGCGGACGCATTGCCTTATTCACGAGGTGAAGTGCCTTGCGCCCCTTGTAGCCTGCACGTGGAGTCTGCATTAAAGCATGTTCAAAATACTGCTAAGCAGTTTATTTTTATAGAAAAACTTGATTTTTCGGAGGTTGGCTTAAAACCTGCATATAGTGAAGTTAACAATAAGAATGTAGGTGAAAATGACGGTAAAGAGGCAGCGACCGCACTGCGTCTGATACCCGAACCAATATCAGCTGAGTTTGTTAACAATCAAATTATTTCTAAGCTTCGAGCTATCTGCGCTGCTTCAGATTTTTGCTTTTTTGATTTTAAAACCTATGCTGCAGTACCAAGAGACTTCAATAGCACGGAGGCCTCTGCGACTGTGTTGGACTTGGCCGGATCACGTGGCCTTAGAGTAAATCGACCTTTCACCTCCATAGAATTTCTTTTACGTTGGCAAAAGCCTGCGTTGGTAGAAAAAAACATTACTCAGTATATGAAGGCAGATTAAATTATGTTCGACAATAAAACGATACTCATTACGGGCGGTACAGGTTCTTTTGGGAAGCGTTATGTTTCTCAAATTCTAGCTAACTATAATCCCAAAAGAGTCATCATTTATAGTCGAGACGAACTTAAACAGTTTGAAATGCAACAGCAATTTTCACATAAGGCTATGCGGTATTTTATTGGGGATGTTCGCGATGCAACTCGCCTAGTTTCTGCGATGCGAGGCGTCGACTATGTTATTCATGCGGCAGCGCTAAAACAAGTGCCGGCTGCAGAGTATAATCCTAATGAATGTATCAAAACGAATATCAATGGTGCACAAAATGTTATCGACGCATGCATTGAAGCGAATGTGCATCGAGTAATAGCGCTATCTACCGATAAAGCCGCGAACCCTGTTAATTTATATGGCGCGACAAAGTTAGCTTCGGACAAGCTATTTGTGGCAGCGAATAATATCGCAGGTGCTAACGGTCCTCGATTTGCTGTAGTACGTTATGGAAACGTAGTGGGTTCTCGCGGCTCAGTCGTGCCGTTTTATCGGCAGTTGTTAGAGCAAGGAAAAACAGTATTGCCTGTGACTCACCAAGAAATGACTCGCTTTTGGATAACTCTTGATGACGGGGTGAAGTTTGTCTTAACAAACTTTGCGCGCATGCAGGGCGGTGAGATATTTGTGCCTAAAATTCCTTCCATTCGAATTCTTGACCTTGTTGAGGCCATGAGTGGCACTACAGAGCATGAACTGATAGGTATCCGCCCGGGTGAAAAATTACATGAGGTGATGGTACCAGAAGAGATGGCTCACCATTCTTATGAGTTTGACGACCATTTTGTGATCACGCCAGCGATCAAGTTTTTTGACGGTACCATCAACTACTCAGTGAATAAGATCGGAGAAAAGGGTACAAAAGTCGGCGAAAAGTTCGAATATCATAGTGGTACTAATCATCACTTTTTGACTGTTGATGAGCTTAAAGAGATGGATGAGCAGCCGCTATGATCCCTTACGGAAAGCACCACATCGACCAAGGAGATATTGATGCCGTAGTTGATGTGCTTGAAAATCACTTTTTAACTCAGGGCGCTAAGGTACCGGAATTTGAGCAGGCCCTATGTGACTATACCGGCGCAAACTATTGTACAGCGGTTAACAGCGCGACGTCTGGCTTACACGTTGCTTGTTTAGCTGCAGGTGTTAAGGCTGGCGACATGGTTTGGTCAACGCCAAATTCATTTGTCGCGTCGGCCAATTGTGCCTTGTATTGCGGTGCAAGCGTTGACTTTATCGACATGGACCCAGCGACTCGGAATATTGATATCGATTTACTGGCCAAAAAAATCACACAAGCAAAGCGTGAGAATAAGCTGCCAAAAGCATTGATTGTGGTTCACTTTGCTGGTTTTAGCTGTGATATGAAGTTAATTTCGGACTTGCTTAAGGGTGTCGATATTGTACTCATCGAGGACGCAGCCCACGGTTTGGGTGGCAGTTACCTAAACACTAAAATCGGAGCTTGTGAATATTCCGACATGGCTGTCCTGAGTTTTCACCCAGTAAAATCCATCACCACCGCAGAGGGTGGTGCAGTAATGACTAATTCTGAATATTTTGCTCAACAAATAGTGTTGTTTGCAAAGCATGGGGTTACTCGTGATGTGCAATTGTTCGACAGCGAAGCCTCTGATCTTAGCAAGCAGGGGCCTTGGTACTACCAACAGTTGGAACTCGGATATAATTATCGCCTCAGTGATATGCAGGCGGCTTTGGGGATTTCGCAACTCAGGAAACTTGATGGCTTTGTGGCAGCGCGTCAGAAATGTGCCGATTTCTATTTTGAGAATCTTGCTCATCTGCCCTTAAAACTGCCACAAAACGACCTCAGCACTCAAGGGCCAGAAAACCAAAGTGGTTGGCATCTGTTTATGATTGAGTTAGACGACAGCGTAAAACTCGATAGAAAAACAGTATATGAACAGTTAGTACATAAAGGCATTGGTGTTAACGTGCACTACATTCCGATTCATTTACACCCCTTTTATCAACGATTGGGGTTTAAGCCTGGCGATTATCCAGCGGCTGAACATTTCTACGACCGCGCAATTACTCTGCCTCTCTATCCGAGTCTTAGCATCCATGAGCAAAAAGCCGTGCTTGCCGCTTTAGAAGAGGTTTTGCTGTGAATGTGAGTAAAGATAACCCCAAACGAACAAAAGATAAGAAAGCGAAAACGATTGCTGTTATACCCGCACGCGGGGGAAGTAAGCGCATCATTGGTAAAAACACACGAGTTTTTGCTGGTCAACCTTTGATTGCCTACTCCATTAAAGTAGCGCAAAGTTCAGGCCTTTTCGATGACATCATAGTGACAACTGATTCAGACAAAATAGCCGACCTTGCAAAGCAGTTTGGGGCAACCGTGCCTTTTTTAAGGCCATCAGATTTATCCGATGACTTAACCGGAACGCGCCCTGTTACGAATCATGCTATTCGATGGTATCAAGATAATATTGGAGCGCTTGATTATTGCTGCTGTATATATGCAACAGCGCCTTTTCTGCAAGCCAACTACTTAAAAGCGGGCCTTGATGCTCTCGATGAAGATAGTTCGAAGGCTTTCGCATACTCAGTTACCAGTTTCCCTTTTCCAATTCAAAGGGCCTTATTTATGCAAGCTAACTATGCAGAGCCAGCCTTCAAAGAAGATATAATGAAACGCTCGCAAGACTTGCCCGAGGCTTACCACGACGCAGGGCAGTTCTACTGGGGTAGGGCTGAAGATTATTTGTCGTCCAAAGCTATATTTTCTGAGCATGGCATTCCTATTATTTTGCCGCGTCATCTAGTTCAAGATATTGATACGGAGGAGGACTGGCTGCGAGCCGAGTTGATGTATAAGGCCTATATGCAGTCAAGCCACGAGACTAATAGTGGGAGTAACTGATGACAGTTGCCTTCAATGAGCCTAGCGAGACAGAGAGCCAAGCTGACAAAGAGAAAATTCTAGTTATTCGTATGTTAGGTCTTGGTGACGTGACATGCATTGGTGTGTCGGCTATACGTCACTTGAAACGCAAGCACCCAAGCGCCGAAATTCATGTGTTAACCTACGCAGCCGGCCACGATATTATGGCCTTGGCAGAACCAACGATAAAGACTTATGGTTTGAAAAGCGGGGAGTGGCCAGAAGATATTATCCAAGCGATGGAAGCTTTTTTAGGCTTAGCCGAAATCATCATTGGCGAAGCTTATAATTCGATTATTAACCTTGATACGTGGTTCATGCCTTGCTTCTTATCTCGCTTTTTGAAAGATGCGGGTGAGCCGGTGAGTGGGAACTATATTGCGATGTCGATCGCCGATCTGATAGACCAATATCAGAAGCAAACACTTCAAGCTACCTTCGTCAACGATCCCAGTCACTACATGCAAAGCACTTGGTTTAGTATGATGCGTTGGCATTCAACGTGGTGGGAAAGTGACTATTTGCCTGAGGGTGGATATCCTGAGTTTTATCTGAAAACCTGTTGCGGTTGGCAGGACTGTGAATTGAATTTTAACATTGATGTTCCCGCAAACAAAAAATTGGTAAAAGAAAAACGTAAAATTATAGCACTTGCTACCGAAGCTCGTACCGACGAGCGCAGCTATCCGCATGCTGAAAAGTTGGCAGCGGCATTACGCATGGCTGGTTTCTATGTGTGGTCAAAGTTCGATGGCAGTCAATCGATGCGTGAAACCTTATCAATGTTGAAGGCAAGCGACCTTCTTATTACTGTTCCTTCAGCACCACAATGGTTTGCAACGTCAGTTGATTGTCCGGTAATGGTCATTAGTGGAATGGTCGACCCAAGAACCTTAATGCCCGACTATGCAACTGATATGTCACTACAGCCAGCGTCGGTCGAGAGTTTAATCGAGGGTGTGCTGGGTATTTTCGATGGCAGTATCGCTCAAGGTGATGAACAAAGCGCATACTAAAATGCAGATGCATAAGCACTGTATAGAAGCACTTAATTGAACAACTAACATGAGTTTATTCAACGACATGAAAAACAGTAAATCGACTATTCGCATTGGTAAGGATGATCTTTATTTTGACATTGGAGAGGGTCATAAACCTTTCATCATTGCAGAGCTAAGCGGCAATCATAGTCAGGATTTTGAACTTGCTAAAAAGATGGTGGTTGAAGCGGGAAAGGCCGGTGCACATGCAATAAAACTGCAAACCTACACGGCGGGTTCAATGACCTTAGATGTGGATGCTGGTGATTTTGTTATTCAGGAAAAGGACAGCCTATGGGCAGGTGAAAAGTTGTTCGACTTATATGCCAAGGCTTCTACACCGTATGAGTGGCACGGAGAGCTTTTTGCCCTAGCGAATAAATTGGGGATGTTAGCTTTTAGCTCTCCATTTGACGAAGATGCTGTCGATTTTCTGGCTTCATTAGATGTGCCTTGTTATAAGATTGCATCTTTCGAGCTCACCGATATTCCGCTTATCAGAAAGGTTGCACAGCAAGGGAGGCCGATGATTATGTCGACAGGCATGGCAAGTGTAAGTGAAATTGAAGAGGCTGTGAAAGTTGCTAAAACACATGGCTGCAAAGAGCTTATATTGCTCAAGTGCACAAGTACTTATCCTGCATTACCCGAGAATACTAATCTTGTCACCATTCCCAATATGCGAACTACTTTTGATGTGCAAGTGGGTCTGTCGGACCATACCGCAGGAATAGGGGTATCGGTTGCAAGTGTGGCCTTTGGCGCATCGGTGATTGAAAAGCACTTTGTTTTATCGCGCGATGCTGGTGGTGTTGATGCCGAATTTTCAATGGAGCCCGATGAACTTAAAAGTTTAGTTGCCGAAACTGAGCGGGTGCATTTAGCGCTCGGACAAGTGACCTATGGTGGCAGCAAAGCGGAAGAAAAATCCAAACAATACCGTCGTTCAATTTATGTGAGTCAGCCGATTGAAAAAGGCCAAATGATTGCACGCAGTGACATAAAAATTGTGCGTCCAGCGCATGGGCTAGCACCTAAGCATCTTGACACTGTTGTGGGGGCCATAGCCCGCTGTGATATGCCAATTGGAACGCCATTAACTTGGCGTACTATTAGTGTCGCTTCAGACAATAAGAATGACTTAAAAAATAACGGCTAAGACGATGCAATTATTCTTTCGGGTTGAAGGTAACAAAAAAGTTGGCTTGGGGCATTTAATGCGATGCTTTGCGCTAGCGCAAGTTGCCCTTGATAATCAAATTGCAGTTAACTTCATTTGTAGTGCCGAAAGCGCTAAATTTCTGCACACTCGGCATGCGTTCTTAGGCTCAACACTGGTTATTGACGAGGCACTTCCTCAAGAAGATGAACTTCATCAAATAGTTGAGCTAATAGTGTCACGCTTGGATAGTGATGCAAACGCAGCACTTGTACTAGATGGCTATCAATATACTGTTAATTACCAGAGCAAATTAAAAAGTGAGCTGGGTAAAAAAGTGACGCGAACTGGCTCCGTACCGCTTGTCTACTTTGATGATATCAACTGCATAACAGATTTCCCAAATCATGTCGCCGATATGATAGTCAACGGTGCCGAGTCAGCTAAAAGCTTGGGTTATGAAAGAAACGCAGCAAATAGCAAACTATGCCTAGGTTCTGGATTTATGTCACTTCGAAGTGAATTTATGTCTCTGCCAGAACTACCCGTAAACCGGCGTCATTCCTTACTGATATGTTTCGGCGGCGCTGACACAGAAAACCATACCTTGGCGCTGTTAATAGCCTTAAGTGAAATTGAATGTGATATTCCTGTTCGCGTGGTAAGTGGCGTTGCCTATCAGCACCATAACGACTTACAGCGTATGATTGGTTGTCAAACGTTGGAAGTGCCAGGAGAGCTGGATAAGAGATTGGCCTTAAGCATGCCTGTGCAATATATTCATGATGCTCAAGATATGGCAGAACTTATGTTACATAGCCGTTTGGCAATTAGTGCGGCAGGCGGGAGTCAATTTGAACTCTTGCACTGCTACACCCCCAGCTTTCTTGTAGTGGTAGCCGACAATCAAGCTCCTGCAACAGCTATTGCTCAACAGCAAGGCTGGGCAAGTGTGCTAGATTGGCGTGACAGTGCCACGGTTGACTACAAAGGTTTGGCTAAATCGCTGATAGCAAAATATCACGATGCGAAGCACCTCAATGCTCAGCAACAAGCTGCTATTAATACAATGAAGGCCATGCGCGAGGAGCATCAGCGTTTTGGTACTGAGAATATTCTTGATGCTATCGCCGCTATTGTTACTAATACGCATAAGGAAGAAACGTGATGATGACTCACCTTTCAGGCTTCGGCGTAGTATTGAGGCCGATAAACGAGGAAGACTTGTCAGATCTGCTTAGGTGGCGAAACCGCGAAGATATTCGTTCTATGATGAAGTCGCAAAGCATTATTAGCATGGATGATCATAGAAGGTGGTTTTCTTCTATTGTGCAGTTGAATAATGCCGATATTGATTCTAAGGCAGCACAGCATTGTACTTCTGATAGCATCGCTATTCAGTCACAGTACTTTGCTATTTGCTATAAAGCCGAACTCATTGGTTCGGCTAATATCACTACCGAGGCGCTAAGTCTTTCTAAGGCGAGCGAAGTGGAGCCTGGCTTATATATAGGCCATGAACGTTATCGTGGAAATATACTCGCTTTTGCTCCTAGCTTGGTGTTGAACGATTATTGTTTCAAGGAGCTTAAGGTGAAAAGAATATGTGCCACAGTGCATGCGAATAATCACCAAGCCTTAGCTTACAACGCAAAGCTAGGTTATAAGTTAAGCTCAAGCGATGAGCAAGATAGCCAAAAGTCTAGCCATGATCATGTGGCTGGGAGTGAAAAACACCCATGGATAAAAATGACCTTGCAGGAAGAAGACTATTTACGGGCGACTGCTAAAATAAGGCAGTTTCTGTCTCGACCTGCTAAAAAGAATTAGCTGTTTGAGCTCGCCAAATTTCAATAGCTTGAGGAGAAACAAAAGTGTCAACGATAGAACAACTTAACGCGGCTTTTGTAAGCGCATTAGACATTGACGAAAAACAAATAAGCGATGAGCTTGCCTATAATAGTATCGAGGAATGGGACTCTACTGCGCACATGATATTAATCGCTGAGCTAGAAGACCAGTTTGACATCATGCTAGATACTGACGACATTATTGATATGAGCTCAGTAGCTAAAGCAAAAGAAATCTTGCAAAAATATGATATCAGCTTCTAAGCCTATCGAGGGATCTTCAGAGCCACGAGTTCCGCTCGAACAGGCTGCAATATTAATTACTGGCGCCGCCGGTGGAATAGGCCGCGCGTGCGTTATAGCATGCGTGAAGCAAGGCTGGCATGTGTTCGCTGCGATGCGCAATAAGCAAGAAGGGCAGGAACGCTTGCGAGAGGCCTTACAGAGTTCCGGTCTTAATAATGTTGCCCAAAGCGCTGATTTGCTTACCCTTCTTGAGTACGATGTATCTGATTCAAAACAGGTTAAAGCGGCTTTCGCTCAAATTAAAAAGTCACCTTATGAGCTGGTCGGCTTAGTGAATAACGCTGGTTTAATGAAGGATAGCCTCTTAGGCATGACATCACTCGACGATTTCGACATGCAAATGCTAGTCAATGTTCGAGCTAGCTTTCTACATTTGCAGTTAGCTAGTCGCTTAATGACTAAAAACAAGCAGGGCTCGATTGTGAATGTTAGTTCAGTTATCGGCTTAGATGGCGCACCCGGTCAGGTTGCTTACAGCGCGAGTAAAGCTGCGCTCTTAGGCATGACAAAATCGGCGGCGAAGGAGTTAGCACCTTTAAATATTCGTGTTAACGCAGTTGCGCCAGGTTTTATCAACACCCAATTAACACATGATTATAGCGCTGCTAAACGAGCGTCGGTTATCAATAATATTGCTGTAGGGCGCGAGGGGCAGCCAGAAGATGTTGCAGCCACCATTATGCATCTTTTGAGCGCTCAAAGTGCCTACATAACTGGGCAAACAATCCGCATCGACGGCATGATGTCGATATAAAGCGAGGCGGTCATGACCAGCAATCAAAGTAGCCCTCCCTATTTTTTTGATGACATTTCCAAGCATGGAGATGCGCTTGCTGTCATTAGCGATGGGCAACAACTGAGCTATATCGAACTTGCCAAACTTGTCGACAATAGAAAAGAAGAGCTGGTTTTGGCATTAGGTAAGCATAAACAAACTATCGGAATGGTGGCTCAAAATACCCTCAATACTTTAGTTAGCTACTTAGCTCTACTGCAGTTGCGCCAAGTTATCGTATTTGTAGCTTCTACAGGACGCACTTGGAGCGAGTTAGCACAGCAAAGTATCGTGCAAGATTATCATCTCAGTGCGGTACTTTTTGACGATTATCTTTGCCTTGCCGAGAGTAGCCAAGCTGGTATCAATGCTGGGAGTCGCAACAAGGTTGATATTCATGACTCTGTTGCCCTTTTGTTAAATACTTCAGGAAGTACTGGAGCTAGCAAACAAGTGGTCATTTCCTACCGCAACATGGCAGCAAACACAATGAGTATATGTGCTTATCTCCCCATAGAAAACAGCGATATTTGCATGACGACTTTGCCATTTCATTACTCCTATGGCCTCTCTATCATCAATACCCATTTAGCGGTTGGAGCGGCCATTCTGATGACGTCATACTCGTGTATGCAAAGAGAGTTTTGGCAGCAGCTCGAACAATATAAGGTAAGTAGCTTTGGCGGTGTGCCTCACAGCTATGACATGTTATTGAAAATGAAATTTACCGAAAAAGACTTACCTTCACTGCGTTATTTCACACAAGCAGGTGGGAAGCTGGCGGCGAGTAAAATTAGTCAATTGGCCTCTTATGCACAGCGGCACCATAAAGCATTTTTTGTCATGTACGGGCAAACCGAGGCGACCGCAAGGATGGGCTTCGCAAACACCGACAAGCTCGTGTTAAAGCCTGATACTATTGGCAGGGCCATACCGGATACACAGTTTTATCTGCTTGATGAGCAGAATCATCTTCACGACATTCAATCAAGTGCTGCAAGCCAACTCAAGGGAGAGCTCGTATTTTCTGGTGAAAATGTGATGCTTAACTATGCGCGAGGTATTAATGACTTATCGGGCAGCGCTTTGATGGCCGACAATGGGGTTTTCATCCATGCTTCGCTGCAGGCAGATAATGCTAAAAGCCTCGACGCCCCTGTAAAACAAAAAATGCTTCGAACCGGCGACCTAGCCAGAGTCGACAGCGACGGTGACATTTTCATCACGGGTCGACTCAAACGTATTATTAAGCTTGCTGGCGAACGTATCAGCTTAGATGACATTGACACCCGTCTATTAACAGCGATAGAGAAATCGACACTTGACGCTAAGCAAACGCTTGTTGTTTGCAGTTCAGGCAACGATAGTCGTTTAGATATTGTGTTTGCTGGGGAGAACTTTAGCGCTATCACGCAGAGTAATGGCGGCCGCGAAGAGCAAGGGATCGAAAAAGACCTGGTTGATATCTGCAAGCCAGTGCTCAAGTCTTTCGGTATTCATAGCAAGTTCTGTCGCTATCATTTCATGCCAAATTTACCGCTTACAAATAATGG
Organism: Marinibium conchae; assembly: GCF_015595035.1. GTDB lineage: Bacteria > Pseudomonadota > Gammaproteobacteria > Enterobacterales > Alteromonadaceae > Glaciecola. Next base: position 708,031 of record NZ_JADNRN010000001.1, read on the forward strand.
CAAGGTGGATTACGCAAGCTTGCTTTCCATACTTGATAGTCAAAATACTACGGGCGACAGCAATACCACGTCACCCAAAGCTGAGCCCAAGTTTGAACCCACGCTGAAACAGCTTAGCGAAAAACACAATAGTTCTTTTACTTCCTTACTAGCGCATCCTGCCTTTTCGTTGGTAGCAAAAGATAAAGATGCCTTGCTTTCTGAAAATGTGAGCTTATTGCATGATATGCACAGTCAGCGTTGCTCTGATTATGCAAATATTTGTGGTATCAGTGGCGAGTTTGGGAAAATTGATGCTAATGAACATGATGTACTAGCTGAAAACGCCCAACAGGATGAACGCCAACTGCCGTCACTCCCGTTCTTGGCGGTTCGTTTGTTCAAGCAATTTGAATTGGCCAGTATAAATAAGGCTGATATTTTCAAAGTATTGAGCTCCTCAGGTACCACAGGCCAAAGCCCTGCGCGTATATTGTTAGACCAAGAAACCAGTGCTAGGCAGTCAAAAACCCTAGTGAACATTATGCAAAGTATCTTGGGTAAACAGCGCTTGCCCATGTTGATTGTCGATACTGAGGCTGTGGCAAAAGGACGAAAAGGCTTCAGTGCAAGAACAGCGGGTATTCAAGGTTTGTCATTTTTTGGCCGCAAACATGTGTACGCTTTGCACGATGATATGACGCCCAATTGGCCGGCGATTGAGGCATTTTTCACCGAGCATGCCAACAGTGATGTACTTATATTTGGCTTTACTTTCATGATTTGGCTTTATTTAATCAAAGCGGCAGAGAAAGAAAATAAGCAATTCTCGGCGCGTAAAGCGCTTATTGTGCATAGTGGCGGTTGGAAAAAGCTAGAGTCAGAAAAAGTCGATAACAAGGCTTTTAAGCAAGCTTGCGCGCAAATAGTAGAGGGTGCTCATGTACATAACTTTTATGGGATGGCAGAGCAAGTTGGCAGTATTTTTGTAGAGTGTTCGCATGGGCATTTGCATGCACCGAATATGGCTGATCTGATCATCCGTGACCCATACACTTTTGAAGTTAGTAAGCAAGGAGAGGTGGGGCTAATACAAGTGCTTTCTGCGCTACCCACAAGTTACCCTGGGCATTCTTTGTTAACTGAAGATATGGGGCGTATATTAGGTGAAGACAACTGCTTGTGTGGCTGGAAAGGTAAATACTTTGAAGTGCTAGGACGTCTTCCAAAAGCCGAAGTTCGCGGGTGCAGTGATACGCATGAATAAGATCAATTTACTAGCTCCCAAAAAAGTTGAATATGTATCTCAGGTGGGGGTGGAAGCTTGGCTCGAGGATTTTACTCAGCAAAGCAGCTTTGCTTGCTTCGATGCGCTTACCTTTGAGTTTTTAGCCAGTCTTTCTTCGTTATTAATGAAAGATAAGCGTTTTAATTCGGTGCCAGAGTTGGTTGCCTTGGGTTTTTGGTTACGTAAGCCCAATCTTGATAGAAAAATTCAAGAGGGCATCTCGACTTCTAATATAGAAGCGAACGCCGATGCTAAGCCCAAAACAACAAGTAAACCATTGGGAACGGTAGTGCATTTCAGCCCGGCCAATGTGGATACCATGTTTATATATAGCTGGTTGGCTTCAGTGTTACTGGGCAACAAGAACATTGTACGAGTTGCCAGTCATGAATCGCAGAGCAAGATATTACTACTAACCTTGCTTAACGAGCTTTTTGCAGAGGCGAAATACGCAAAAATAGCCGAGAGAAATATCTTTATTGGTTACGACAAGCACTCAGATTTTAGTATGCGACTATCAAAAATTGCTGATGCGCGAATGATATGGGGCGGTGATCAAAGTGTCGCGCTTATTAAAGGTAACCCCTGTAAAGCAAGTTGTCGCGATTTTTGCTTTTCTGATAAATACTCTATTGCTGTGCTAACGCAAGCGGAGCTTTATACAGAGCCAAGAAAAATAGCAAACCTCTTATGGCGAGATACACAAGCATTTCAGCAACAAGCATGCTCATCACCTCGGGTACTCTTTGTGATTGATGACGATATTCATGACTTATCGAATACAAAAAGACATAAGCCAGTTGCGAGTAATAAAGAGCAATCCATCGAGGCGCTATTATCTGACTTAAATGTAATGGCGCTAGCTGACAAAAATGATTGGGCACAAAATAACCGTGCAAATGAACATTTAGTCAGTATTCAAAGTTTAGCTGCGCGAAAACTCATCACTCAGCGCGACCAAATTGTGCAATTGCGCAATGTTTCCGCCATCAAACTTAAGGCTCTCTCAAGCGACTTGCTGGACTATCATACGGGTAATGGTCTCTTTTATATTCGACGTATTGGCAGTATTGATGAGTTGTTTACTGAGTTGAGCACTTGTTCGCCGGATAAGCTGCAGACTATCGCAATATCGAATTTGGTAAATGAAATAGTTGAAAATCGTGCTTCGGAGCTAGCCGAATCTCCCGTGCAAACCCTATTACAGAGGCTATCAGAGGAGCTTCAGCATCGTAACTTCCGAATTCAAGCGCTTGGTCAAGCCTTGGACTTTAGTTTTCATTGGGATGGATACGCATTATTGAGTGAATTAACAAATGTCGAATAAAACACCAGAACAATATTATATCTACGGAGCCGGTACGGCTGGTAAAAATGCACTTGAGAATCTTAAGGCTAGCTATGATATCAAAGGCTTTATTGACTCAGATGTGAAAAAGCATGGTGAGTCTCTACTTGGTTTAACGATTAGCTCCCCTGATATTCTTAAAAATAAACCACATATCAAGCTATTTATTGCCAGTGAATATACTGAACAGATACAGCAGCATCTGTTGGCGGAGGGCTTTATTGAACAGGCGCAAATTCAGCCCCTAGCGGCCCGAATGTTGGCTGTTACGACCTTTGCTGACGACAAAGAAAAAGCCGAGATTGCTCTAGATGTCTTGCAATGTTGTGTTAATTTTTTGCGAGCATTAAAGGTAAGCCACTATCTTGACGCAGGCACTTTATTAGGTATTTACCGGGATCAGAAATTAATTCCTTGGGATGACGATTTAGATCTAGCGGTAAATTCCCGTGATGTGGAAAACATACAAAAGAATTTAGCCAAGCTTGTTAATGATTTACACACATTGACTAAGCAGACTTGGCAGTATCAGGTTCACTACGCAAGCCAAACTTTTGGCAATGTGCCAAAGGATGCGGTTCGTTCATTTAAAGTGGTATGCGAGAGTAATACGAAACTGCCATCAATTGATTTTTTTGTGAAATATGTTGGTGGTGGACGCAGCGACCATAGCTTAGCTTCACGCGGTATTAATATACCGTCCTCTTATACTGAGTCAATAATCGACTTCAGCTGTGGTGACTATGCATGGCCGATACCAGCAAATGCAGATGCCTATTTAACCCGTCATTACGGTGATTGGAGAACTCCTAAACCTGACTGGAGCATTACAGAGCTAAAAAGTGCTGAAACTTTTTAGAGCTTAGTTTTAAAGTTAGTTAAATCAATGCCTTATGATTTATTTTCAATTTTATTCAAAAAATCACTCAAGTCAGCTCAACACCTGCCGATAACATAGAGTCAACCAGCAATCCTTGTAAGTTGCAGACAGGTTAGGAGAGATAAATGATTAAGTTAGATGGTTCGGCCAATACAGGGCTACTACAACAAATTCAAGAAAAGCAAAGCAGCTTACTTGAGAAACTAGCTTCTGGAAAGCAGGTAAATAAAGCGTCAGATGATGTTGCTGCCCAATTAATTATCGACCGACTAAGCTCTCAAACTCAAGGCAATCAACAAGCTATAGCCAATGCCTATGATGGTATCTCTTTAGCGCAAGTTGCTGAATCAGGTTTGGCAAATATTAATGAAGATGCGAATCGTATACGTGAATTAACCGTACAAGCAGGCAATGGGGCGTTAAACGATGCCGATAGAAAAGCACTGCAAAGTGAAATATCGGCGTTGCAAGAGAATATCTCATTAACGGTTGAGCAAACCAATTTTGCCGGTAAACCGCTGTTGTCGGGTAATCAAGGTGAGGACTCCGGTTTACGTTTTCTTAGCTCAGCATCGGGTAGCAGTATAAGTGTTGATACGCCCGATGTGACGAGTTCTATCAGTGACTTACTCAGTATCGACGTTACAGATGCTGCATCGCGACAACAAGCGCTCGACATCGCCGACAGTTCTATAGAGACGATCGGAGGCTTTCGCGGCGACTTAGGGGCAAGTCAAAATCAATTTGCCTCGGCTGCCAGAATACTGACAGAATCAACAATTAATACTCAGGCTGCTCAGAGTCGTTTACAAGACCTCGATTTTGCACAGGCCACCAGTGAATTGGCTGCTGCTCAAATTCAAGGCCAAGCTTCCTTGACGGTACAAAGTCAGGCAAATCAACAACAAGGCCAAGTGTTGGCGCTTTTAGGCTAGTCACCGCGCACTTTAAGACAAATGATGGTAAAAAAAGCGGCTTAGCCGCTTTTTTTTATGGTAATCCGTTTGTTATCAGATACCATGTAGGTATATTATTTGAGATCTAAGAAAGACTTAACGCACTTTTGTATCCAAAAACTGGGGTAGCAATGAAAGAAATTCTGATTATCAGCGACAACGAAGTTCGTAAAAATAATCTGAATGTGATACTGACTTTTATGGGTGAGGCTTGCAGTCACAGCGAATACCAGCACTGTGTAAAAACCATAGAGACTAAACCCAATTTAGTGACTGTGCTGATCGACGGTGAAATACCAGAGTTAGCAGAAGACGTTATTGAAAAGTTCCACTCAATTCCTTTTATTAACATTGGCTTTCAATTAAGCGGCGAAAAGAACTTCAAAAACCTGTTAGGGTCTTTATTCGAGCCGGTAACAATGCCAGCACTTACTGAATTGCTAAATAAGTGCCAAGATTTTCATCGTTTAAATACCCCCGCTTTATCTTCTAATGCTGGTAAGACACGCCTTTTCCGTTCACTTGTTGGAAAAAGTGAAGGTATTCAAGAGGTACGCTCATTAATAGAGCAAGTCGCTCCAACCGAAGCGAATGTGCTTATCCTTGGGGAGTCGGGCACAGGTAAGGAAGTTATTGCCCGTAATATTCATTACATGTCGAAGCGACAGAAAGGCCCCTTCATTCCGGTAAACTGCGGTGCGATTCCTGGAGAGCTTCTTGAAAGTGAGTTGTTTGGCCATGAAAAGGGAGCATTCACGGGGGCAATTGGCTCACGTAAAGGGCGTTTTGAACTGGCTGAGGGTGGCACGTTATTCCTTGACGAAATAGGCGATATGCCACTGCAAATGCAAGTTAAGTTGCTGCGCGTATTGCAAGAGCGGATATTTGAGCGAGTAGGCGGGACAAAAACCCTTTCTTGCGATGTAAGAATAGTGGCCGCCACACACCGTAACTTAGAGAACATGATAAACGACGGTAAATTCAGAGAAGATCTCTTTTATCGCCTCAATGTTTTTCCAATTGAGAGTCCTGCATTGCGGGATCGTGCGCCTGATATTCCATTGTTGTTGCAAGAATTAGCACACCGCCTAGAGAATGACAACGAAAATACTGTTCGTTTTAATGATGAAGCATTACGCTCACTGATGTCACATCACTGGCCTGGAAATGTGCGCGAGTTATCAAACTTGGTTGAGCGCTTGGCAATACTCTATCCAACCAAGGTTGTTGGTATCAAAGAACTTCCGCTTAAATACCAATATGGTGATATTCCTAAGGCGGTCAGCAGTTTACCTGAAGAGCAACAAGAACGTGAGGCCCTAAATGAGCTCTTTGTATCCCAGCAAGACATTGAAGCAGAAGGAGCCCAAGTAGGTATGCTCAGTACGGCGTTGCCTTCAGACGGTGTTAATCTTAAAGAGTATTTGTCTGAACTTGAGATAAACTTAATTACGCAAGCACTTGACCAGCAAGACTGGGTTGTTGCCAGAGCCGCAGATCAGCTAGGTATGCGACGCACGACGCTCGTTGAGAAGATGAGAAAATATGAAATAGTGAGAGGCTAAGCGCCCCTCACTATATAATTTTTTGTTGTCTTCTACGTTAATATCATAGCCAAATCTGTAGCACTATTTTCTTACTCAGTCATTTTCTTGACAGTTGTATCTACTGATAAAATACCAATAAAAATCATGTAAAACAATAGCTTAGAGTAAGCTTAAAACTGGCATAGCTCATGCATTACCTCATCCTATAAGCCCATACACATCCAGTAGTTGAGGTAAGAGTAGGATTATGTCGCACATGAACAATCACTTTTTTGTAGTAGAGCCACAAAACCAATTTTCTGTTGGTTCTCACCCTGACTTTGCTTTTAAACCGCAGAGTTTATTGAAGCCAAGTTCTATAATCAGTGTAGGTAGCAGAGCAAAAGTCGACGCCGCACCCTTTGAAAATGGCGACTCAGTTGAGGAGCTAAAGAATAAAGCAAAACAGCTCTCCCATTTACTCGAAGTCATGCCTGCTGGCGTTATAGTACTAGACCAATTTGGACGCATTAAACAGGCCAATGAACAGGCTGTTGAATTGCTTGGCGAGCCATTGGAAAAAGAGCTGTGGCGGGAAATTATCAAACGTTCATTCAAGCCTCAAGCAGATGACGGTCATGAAGTATCCTTGCGTGATGGCAGAAAAGTAAAGTTATCTATTACCCCGCTTGTTGAGGAGAAAGGGCAACTCATTGTTGTTACCGACTTAACCGAAACTCGAGAAATGCAAAGCCGAATTAGTCACCTCCAGCGCTTGTCTTCTCTTGGTAAAATGGTCGCCTCATTGGCTCATCAAGTTCGCACACCCTTATCTTCAGCGATGTTGTACGCGGCCAATTTGCGTTCGTTAAACCTAGACAATGATATGGCGGAGCGTTTTACCACCAACTTGCAAAACAGGCTAAAAGACTTAGAGAGCCAAGTGAACGATATGCTCTTATTCGCAAAAAGTGGTGAACAGCAAATCGTAGCACCGCTTACTTTGTGGCAACTGCTTGTAAACAGTTCAGAGTCAGTTGATGCATTGTTGGCGGCAAAATCTGTGCATCTTAAACTTGATAAAAGACCTTTAGACGCTGAGCTAATGGGCAATGAAACGGCACTTTCCGGTGCGCTGAGCAATTTGTTTCACAACGCTATTCAGGTATCAAAACCAGGGGATATCGTTGAGGTTAATTGTGACGTCGTAGAAGAGGGCGCAATGAACTTCATACGCATTCGGGTAAAGGATCAGGGTTGTGGCTTATCGCAAGATAAACTTGATAAAATATTTGAGCCCTTTTTCACAACGAAGACTCAAGGAACAGGTTTGGGACTAGCGGTTGTTAAATCGGTAGTAAAGTCACATCGTGGATCGATTGAAGCTGAAAATAACGAGGATAAGGGGGCATGCTTTACGATGAAGTTGCCTTGTATGAGTGCGTGTACGTCTGTGACCAAAATTCACAGTGGCATGGCCCAAGCTCAGCGAGCGTGCTCAAAAAGTCCTGACACAGGTGTTGGAGAAGCGCTATGAGCAAAACTAAAATACTCATTGTTGAAGATGATCATGGTTTGAGAGAGGCATTAGTTGACACGCTTTTGCTAGGCGGCTATGAAGTAACACCGGTAGATAGTGCTGAAAATGCCATGATAAAACTGTCGGACAACGTTTTCGACCTTGTTGTTAGCGATATTCAAATGGGGTCTATGAGTGGACTCGACCTACTCAAAAGCGTTAAGGCTAAATATCCGAAGCTACCGCTCATATTAATGACCGCCTTCGCCAATATTGATGATGCAATTCAAGCAATGCGAGACGGTGCAACAGATTACTTGTCGAAGCCATTTGCACCTGAAGTTCTACTTAACTTAGTGGGGCGTTATGCGCCAGCTCAGAAAGTTGAGTCGAAAACACCCATCGTCGCTGACCCAAATAGCATCAAAATGCTAGAGCTATCTCGTAAGGTCGCGAAATCAGAAGCTACGGTGATGGTACTGGGGCCGAGCGGTTCGGGTAAAGAAGTATTATCACGCTATATTCACGATCAGAGTCGCAGATGTAATAAGACTTTTGTCGCAATTAACTGTGCTGCCATTCCTGAAAATATGCTGGAAGCAACCCTGTTTGGCTATGAAAAGGGAGCGTTTACCGGCGCAGTTCAAGCCTGCCCTGGCAAGTTTGAGCAAGCGCAAGATGGCACTTTGTTGTTAGATGAAATTACTGAAATGGACCTAGCGTTACAAGCAAAATTGTTGCGCGTTTTGCAAGAGCGTGAAGTTGAGCGTTTAGGGGGTCGAAAAACCATTGCTTTGAATGTGCGTGTCATTGCAACTAGTAATAGAGATTTAAAACTTGCTGTTGATGAGGGCAAATTCCGTGAAGACTTGTATTATCGCTTGAATGTATTCCCGATCACTTGGCAACCTCTTGCGCAGCGAATTGGCGATATTATCCCGCTAGCAAAACATCTCATTCAGCGTCATGCGGCGTCACAAGGTATTGCTGCGCCAGAAATTTCATTAGCAGCTCAACATAAATTGATGCAACACACCTGGCCCGGTAATGTGCGAGAACTTGAAAATGTGATTCAACGTGCTCTTATCTTAAGTGAAGAAGGGAACATTGATAGTGATGATTTGATGATCGAAGCAGCACACAACGTCGAGCGAAGCACGGTTATCACTAGTGCAATGCAGAGTTACGGAAGTGCGGGAATGAATAGTGAAAGTACTGAAGAAAATATGCATTCTGCCGATAAGAATTTATTAGGGTCGGAACTCCGCTCTCAAGAGCATCAAATAATTTTGGACGCACTCCAAGCCTTCAATGGTAAACGAAAAGACGTTGCTGAGAAGCTTGGTATTAGTCCGCGCACTTTGCGTTATAAGCTCGCAAGAATGCGTGACTCAGGTATTGAAGTTCCGGGTTAACTCAAATTTAGGCACTTGCCAACATTTTCCCAATGCTTGTTTGTAAGCAGTAGACAGGATGTCACCCTTATATGCCGCTAGCCTTTAGCGGCATTTTTTTGTCACTTCATAAACCCTCTTTCTTAAAATCCTGTAAGTCATTGTTAAATATGAAATAAATTTCTTGGCATTGTATTTGCAAAATCATGTTATTAGCATGCATCACCACGGTGTTTTTGACACATAACGTGTTTTACCCATGAGTGATGCAATTCAACATGAGAGTATTGAGGCAGTCTGATGGACATTAAAGCAAATTCAATTTATCAGGAAATGCAGGCAATGATTGGTACGGTTAAACCAAGTCAGTCGCCTGTCTCGATGGACGTTCCCGGGGTAAAAGGCAATGCTTCGGCTAGCCAATTTTCTGATATGTTGAGTCAAGCGGTTAACAACGTGAACGATATGCAACGAACGTCGCGTGAAATGCAAAAGTCATTTGATATGGGTGATACTAACCTCAGTTTAGCTGAGGTGATGATTGCCAAAGAAAAAGCCGGCATTGCATTTGAAGCGACACTTCAAGTGAGAAACAAAGTACTTGAAGCATACAAAACCATCATGAACATGCCGGTTTAAGGAACTAAGTCGTGGCCGAAGCAGCAAGCACAGAACTCACACTCACCGATGGCATGGATATTGGGGACGACAACAACGACGCCAAGTCTGGTCTTATGGACCAATTAGGCACGACAGAAATGGTGCGTCAAATCACCTTAGTTGTCACTTTAGTTATTTGTATTGCTATCGCCATTTTTGTTTTTTTATGGTCAAAAGAGCCTACCTATCGCCCGCTAGCGCAAATGCCCACTCAGGAGCTTATTGAAACCTTAGACTATCTTGATCAAAGTGAAATTCAGTACAAACTCGAAGGTAACACGGTATATATAGTTGAAAGCCAATTCAAAGATGTCAAAATTGGCATGGCCCGCAGTGGTATTTCCAATGAGGCTTCGCAAGGCACCGACATTATTATGCAAGACATGGGATTTGGTGTTAGCCAGAGAGTAGAAATGGAACGCTTGAAGCATGCCCGAGAGCAGCAATTGGCTCGAACCATTGAAGAGATGAACGCAATTGGTCGTGCGAGGGTGTTACTTGCATTGCCAAAGGAAAATGTATTTGCGCGAAGAGAAAAGAAGGCAAGTGCTACTGTTGTCGTAACCGCTCGTCGTGGCAATGTTCTGGCTGGTGAAGAAGTGGATGCAATTGTTGATATTGTGGCGAGCGCTGTACAGGGAATGGAGCCCTCTCGTGTTACAGTAACCGACAACAATGGTCGCTTGCTTAATTCTGGATCGCAAGATGCCGGAGCATCAGCGGCGCGAAAAGAATACGAACTAGAGAAAAAGCGTGAAGCCGAGTATATGGAGAAGATTGATTCAATTTTAATTCCTGTACTCGGACTAGGAAATTATACCGCGCAAGCTGACGTTACCATGGATTTTACTTCGGTTGAGCAAACTCAACGTCGATTTAACCCTGATTTGCCAGCGGTTCGCAGTGAAATGATTTCGGAGCAAAATAACGTAGGGAATATCATAGCCGGTATCCCGGGTGCACTATCAAACCAACCACCACTCGACGCCAACATCCCCGAAAATGCCGTAGGTGATAATATGGGTAATCCGGTGCCGGGAAGCAATAGCAAAGAGTCGACGCGCAATTATGAATTAGATACTACCATTAGCCATACTAAGCAGCAGACAGGCGTGATCCGTCGTCTAAGCGTATCGGTAGCGGTTGACTACACGCCAGTCACGGCTGAAGATGGAACGGTAAGCTCAGCACCAAAAAGTCAAGAGGAGCTTCTCAATATCCGCAGATTGTTACAGGGGGGTATTGGCTTTGATGTTACCCGTGGTGATTCGTTAGAAGTTGTGAGCATTCCTTTCAATAGAATTGACTTGGGTGAGATACAAGAAAAACCATTTTGGGAACAAGAGCGCTTTATGCCTATCTTGAAACTGGTGCTTGGTGCACTAGTGATTATTGTTTTGATCTTCTTTGTTGTACGTCCAATGCTGATGAAGCTGATTTTCCCAGAAAACAATATTGTAAATGATGAATTCGACGAGTCCGACTTAGACTTGGGCGACGATCCAATGACCATGCTAAGCGATGAATTTGATGAATCGCAAGTAGGCTTCGCAGCCGACGGTTCATTGCAATTGCCAAATTTACGCAAAGATGAAGATGTGTTAAAAGCTGTCAGAGCATTAGTTGCGAACGAGCCAGAATTATCTGCTCAAGTCGTTCGCGGCTGGTTGCTAGAAGATGAATAAGGATTGATAGAATGGCCGACGATAATAACGACGAAAAACAAGAACCGTCCTATGATATTTCAAAGTTGGATGGTGTAGAAAAAGCCTCAATATTATTGCTGAGTTTATCGGAAGAAGATGCAGCGCAGATCCTTAAATTTATGGAGCCAAAGCAGGTTCAAGTGTTAGGTACCGCCATGGCAGCCATGGATGACATGACACAAGACAAGATCACCGCAGTGCACACACACTTTATCGAAGAGATACAAAACTATTCAACCATCGGCTTCAAGAGCCAGGACTTTGTGCGCAGAGCATTGATATCAGCCTTGGGTGAAGATAAAGCAGCTCACCTTCTTGATCAGATCATGACAGGTAGCGGTGCAAAAGGCCTAGAATCACTAAAATGGATGGATTCGAAACAAGTCGCAACGATTATTCGTAACGAGCATCCACAAATCCAAACTATCGTGATGTCTTATTTAGAGCCTGAGCAATCGGCTGAGATCCTCGCCCAATTTCCTGAAAAAGTGCGCCTAGACCTATTAATGCGTGTAGCCAACCTAGAAGAAGTTCAGCCAGCGGCCTTACAAGAATTGAATGAAATTATGGAGAAACAATTCGCGGGCCAGGCCGGAGCTCAAGCTGCCAAAATGGGCGGCCTGAAATCTGCTGCAAACATTATGAACTACCTAGATACCAATATCGAAGGGCAGTTAATGGATGCTATTCGTGAGCAAGATGAGGAAATGAGCCAACAGATCCAAGACCTTATGTTCGTCTTTGACAACCTCATTGATGTTGACGACCGTGGAATCCAAGCTATTTTGCGTGAAACTCAACAAGAAAGCTTGATGAAGGCAATCAAAGGCGCTGATGAAGAGTTGCGTAACAAAATTACCGGTAACATGTCGAAACGTGCTGCTGAAATGCTCATTGACGATCTCGAGGCGATGGGACCTGTTCGTTTGAGCGAAGTTGAAACCGCACAGAAAGAAATATTATCTATTGCTCGACGTTTAGCTGATGCCGGTGAAGTCATGCTGGGTGGCGGCGGTGGTGAAGAGTTTGTCTAATGTCTATTGCTAGCACTCAAAAGGGAAAGCAATCATATCGTGAGTTTGACAGCACGAGCGCTACAGAGGCACAAGCTTGGGATTATCCGACAGTAGATGAAGAGCTTAAAGCATCACAGCAGGATAGTGTTACCAATGCCTTGAATCGCCCCAGACAGTGGAAGTATGAGCCACCGGAAATTGAAGAAGAGGTAAAACCCCTCACCGCAGAAGACATTGAAACTATACGTCAATCGGCTTTTGAGGAAGGTTATGCTGCTGGCAAAGAAGAAGGCTTTCAAGCTGGTTTCAACGAAGGCAAAGATGAAGGTTTAGCAAAGGGTTTAGAAGAAGGAAAGAATCAGGGCCTTACTGAAGGAATGGAGGCAGGGCAGCAACAAATTGAGTCTTTAGCAAATAGTTGGGCAACGCTCATCGAACAAAGTCAACATCCATTGAGGCAAGTGAATTCCGAATTAGAGAAAGAACTCGTAATACTTGCCAGTGAATTGGCGAAAGCGGTGATAGGGCTAGAAGTCAGTACTCAGAAAGAAGTGCTGCTAAATGCGATTTCTGAAGGCATTAAAGTATTACCGATTCAAGAATCTACCTATCAGTTTCAAATGCATCCACTAGATGTAGCGATGGTAAAAGGTCATTTTAGCGAACAAAAAATTGCAGAAAATAACTGGCAACTTATTGAAAACCAGAGCATCGAACAAGGTGGTTGCGAAATTATTACTGAGAATAATGCAGTTGATATGTCGATCAGCAAACGAACTAAAGACGTTTTTGCTCAGTTTCTCAGCGCACAGGGCGTCGACCACGACCCTCGTAATTCATAGGAAGATAGCATGAGTCTTAGCGAAGGGGTCAAGCCAAGCATTCTTGATAACATAAAGTCGCTGCAACAACAGGTTCCGAAAAGCGTAGCAATATCATCGGGTAAACTCGTGCGTGGCGTTGGACTGACACTTGAAGCAGTCGGTTGTCAGATTCCAGTTGGTGGTCGTTGTTTAGTGCAAACAAAGCAAGGCGAGATTGAAGCAGAGGTTGTTGGTTTTGCTGGCGAAATAACTTACCTAATGCCAACCGAATCAGTGCAAGGCATTGTGCCAGGATCGCGCGTGAAACCGCTTTCGCAAGACAGTGGACTAGCGGTTGGTGATGAACTTCTTGGCAGAGTTATTGATGCTAATGGTAATGCGCTTGACGGCAAAGGTCTCATCGCTTGTAGTAAACGTGCGTCACTTACGCCACCACCAATTAATCCCTTAGTACGTAAACCAGTGAGTGAACCACTCGACGTAGGTGTTCGAGCAATTAATTCTGTACTTACCGTAGGCAAAGGGCAACGAATGGGGTTGTTTGCTGGCAGCGGTGTCGGGAAAAGTGTGCTTATGGGCATGATGACACGCGGCACTACTGCAGACGTGGTTGTTGTCGGTCTAATAGGCGAACGTGGCCGCGAGGTAAAAGAATTCATTCAAGACATACTGAGCGAAGAGGAGCGTCAAAAAGCGGTCGTGATTGCGTCTCCCGCGGATACTTCTCCACTAATGCGTCTAAAAGGATGTGAGGCAGCGGTTACCGTGGCTGAATATTTTAGAGACCAAGGCAAGAACGTACTTTTATTAATAGACTCCTTAACCCGCTATGCGATGGCACAGCGTGAAATTGCGTTGGCGGTAGGTGAACCCCCTGCAACTAAAGGTTATCCACCCTCAGTGTTTGCAAAACTGCCAGCCTTAGTAGAAAGAGCCGGCAATGGTACGGAGCAACAAGGCTCCATAACCGCTTTTTATACAGTGCTTACTGAAGGTGACGACTTGCAAGATCCGATTGCTGATTCAGCTAGAGCAATACTCGATGGCCATGTTGTGTTGTCGCGATCTTTAGCTGAATCGGGACATTATCCAGCGATTGATATAGAAGCTTCAATTAGCCGCGTGATGCCTCAAGTGGTGGATGATGATCATTTACTTCAGGCGCGAAACATAAAACAAGTCTATTCAACTTATCAACAGAATAAAGATCTGATTAGTATTGGCGCCTATGCCCGTGGTTCTGATCATCGTATCGATTTGTCAATAGCTGCCGAGCCTGCGATAAATGCGTTTCTTCAGCAATCCATGGGGCAAGTAATTGCGTTTTCCGATTGTAAAGAGTCAATGCATACCTTGAGTCAGGGCTTAAATGCCGCATCGGCTCATGGTCAGCAAACGCAACAGCGATAGTAGGCCTTCATGAGTAATCTCAAACAATTAATGTTGGTGCTCGACCTAGAGAGTAAAAAAGAAAATAAGCTTGCTCAAGATTATCAACAAGCAGAATTGCATAAACAGCAAAGTAGACAAAAACTGTCAGGTTTAGAGCAGTATCGCTTGGATTATCTGCGCCTAATTCAACAAAAGGGTCAACTGGGCGTTGAAGCTAAGGAATTACATCAACACCAATCTTTTGTTGGCAAACTAGATAAAGCCTGTGAGCAACAAATTCAATTTATCAGTCAAGCCACTTTGGTCGCAGACCAGCGTAAAAGACTTTGGCTTGACCAACAAAAAAGACGCAAAGCAATAGAAATCTTAATTTCGAGCAAACGGGCAAAGGCCAGCGTAATTGCAAATAGACGCGAACAAGACATGTACGATGAAATAGCACTTCAAAAGTATGCTCGCCGCAAACACCCAGGTGTTCTTTAGTAATAAACTTCGTAACCAGTTGTTTTTTAACATGATTTTAATTGGCACATCCATTGCAATAATCCTTGCTAGATACTATCAAGCCTTAATCAGTAACAGTATGATTCTGTTGTAAGTTGCTGTTTAATATAGCTTTGATCAAAACCAACCGTTTGGATGAAATTATTATTATGCAACAATTTGCCTCAACTCAAACAAGTATTGCCGCATCAAATATTGCCTTCGATGAAATAAAGCTCTCGTCTCCTGTTGGGCGTGATGCACAATCCACATCACTGCAAAGTAGCGAACAACGCTCAGCATTTGAAGATGCTCTTGCTCGACAGGAGCAAAAAAATGCAAGCTCATCTGAACGCAGCGATCAAAAAGGCAAGTCGATAGCTCAGCGCAACGATTCAAGAGATGCTTCGAGCGAACGAGCCCAAGAGAGCAGAGAGCGCGCTCGCGACAATCAATTAAAAGCCGAAGGTAAGCGAGAAGAACTGGCGTCACAGCGCGAACGTCAGGCTGAAAACCAAGAGGCAAAGCAAGCGCAATTAAGAGAAGATAAAACGCAAGCATCGTCAAACGACTTGGCTAGAGAGGATAAGGCCCAGAAGCACTGCGATAATTGCCATCATGATGAAACTGGCAGTGATGCGGCAACAAAAGCAAATGAGTTCGCTGCGGAGGCCGGAAATAAAAATAGTGATGTCGACGGAGTTGTTATTGAAGAAAACTTACTGCAGTCCACTTTGAGAAAAGAATCTGCCAAAGACAGCGCGGAGCAAGGTGTGGATGATGTTGCCAACGCTGCTCTAGCCGATGACTTTGATTGGGTGAACTACGTTAATCAGATTAAGGATATTGCTAACCAAGATAAGGGTATTATTGACTCACAAGATACTATTAAGAATGATCTTTTTATTGATAAAACAGTGTCGAGCGAAGAGTTCTTTGCCAAGGCTGTTGAGTCACTTCGAGTACAAGATGAAGTGAATACAATTGAAGGAAATTCTGCAAATATTATTTCTCCTGAATCCAATACAGAGTTAGTCGATATTCAGTTAAGTGAAAAAGAGCTTAACGCGCTACTTGAAGCCGCTGGTGTAAATGTTGAAGAATCACAAGAAAACTTATCATTGAATAGTGAAAAACTCGCAGAGCTAGACCAAGCAATCGCATCTTTTCTAAATCAGCTATTGAACGATAAAAACGCTGAGAGCGAACTTAGTGATAGCAGCGAGTCTATTGATCAACAAGACATGAAAGAGCTTAATGCCTCATTAATAAAAAATTTATTGGGTGCTGTTGATGTTGGCGATGAGTCAAATTCAAGACTACGTGATGAACAGTCGAAACTTGGCACTGAGGAGCTTACAATTCCTAACGACCTCGCGATTAAAATAAAACAGTCCAGCGCATCTGAGGCCGTTGATAGTCTTCAAGACGTAAAGCCGCTGCAAAAAGAATTCATCGATATTAAACAAACTGGCGCTAAAGAGCAGGGCGACAGGGTGCTTGTACCTGAATTGGCAATTAAAGCTGAGAGTATCAGCTTGAGTGAAGTTGACGCTAGCGTTGCCATCGCTGATGCCAAAGCGGCGACAGCACTCAACGAGCCTAATCAAAAAGTCGTTCTTAACGAAAAACAAGCATCACTAGTACTTAGCCTGCCGGTGGGAAGCGATGCCGGTAAAAAAGGTGCTGAACTTCTTACAAAGCTAACACCCGACGCTGAATTAGCGACTATTGAAAATGTGAGTAAACGTCTTGAGGCAGTAATACCTGATTTGAAATCAGACGGTAAAGCAACCGAGTTCATTGCTGCACTGCAATCGTCAGTAAAGGAAATGAAGGAGCAGCTCAAGCTCGGACGTGAACCAGGCATTGATTTGAAGAGTTTGGTGAGTGATGCCCTCGCTACTGCCGACCTTAAAGTGCCAAGAACAGCCGATATCAATATTGATAAACAAATGAGTCAAATTACCACGATTTTGGCTGCGGCAAATAGCGTCAATCAAAATGCACAGCAACAGAGTTACCTGAGTACGGGCTTGGCTGACTTGCAAGGCATAAAAGAAGTGTCTCAGTTTCAAGCCGAGAGCAGTAAGTTAGTGCAGCAGACGGTAGTGAACGAAAAAGCGGTCAATATCTTTAAGCCTGAAGGTCAGCAGCAACTAAGTGAAAAGGTTCGCTGGATGGTAAATAGCAAGCACCTGAGCGCTGAAATCCGTCTCGATCCGCCTGATTTAGGTGGTATGAATATCAAGGTGAACTTATCTGGCGATTCGGCAAGCGTCAATTTTGTTGTGCAATCTCAACAAGCCCGTGAAGCTCTCGATCAAGCAGTACCTCGCTTACGTGAAATGCTCGAAGAGCAAGGCATAGAGCTGGGTCAGTCATCGGTTGAGCAAGACAGTTCTGGAAGGGGACAACAAGGGCAAGATCCTGAGCAACAAATTGCAAATAATTCATCAGGCAATGGCAATTTGGCACAACAATCGCAAGACCATCTAACAAGCGATGAGGGCGAAACGAACGCTGATGACCATACAAATCAAGATGCTGTTGCTGAGCAACGCATCAGTGGTGCACAGATAGGTGGAATAGACTATTACGCATAATTACTTCGCCTCGTTTACTGAGCAACACGCATGGTAACTGATGCTTACAGTAGTGAATAAGTTGACGTAAAAATGACATCAAGCGTCAGTAAGTCGTTGATAAGCGTAATTTATAGACTGCAGATATTGAGCCTTAACTTAACAAGAGAAAAGACATGGCCGACGAAGAATTAGAAATTGAAGAGGGTGGTAAAAAAAAGGGCAAGTTAATGCTCATCATTATCATTGTCGTTGTTTTGCTAGCCGGTGGCGGTGGCGCATATTTCTTTCTATTTATGGGTGATGAGCCTGTTGCTGAAGAAGGAATGGAAGGTGAAGAGAGCAAAGAGCTTGCTCAAGACTTACCTGCAGAGGGAGAAGCCTTATACGTTGCTATGCCTCGTGCTTTTACCTTTAATGCCCCGGGCGTTGCGCGTGAACGAATCGTACAAATCGAGGTGCAGTTAATGGTGCGCGGCGTTGAAAATGAGGAGCTGGCCAAACGTCACATTCCTCGGATAGAGGGAACCCTGCTGCAGGTGTTTAGTGCCTCTAATGCTGATGATTTAGTTACCGACGTTGGTAAAATAGAGTTAAAAGACCGAGCTACAGCGCAGGTTCGTCAGGTGATGAACGAAATAGAAAAGACACAAGTGGTAGAACAAGTTTTATTTACCGGCTTTGTGATTCAGTAGTCCTTCTATTGGCTGCCCAAGCGGCTTCTACATAACTGAAAAAGAGAATTAATGTGAGCGATTTATTATCACAAGACGAAATTGATGCGCTATTACATGGCGTTGATGATGTTGAAGAAGAAGAGGTCGAGGAGGTTGTCGATGACGGCTCGGCAATGGAATACGACTTTTCGTCTCAAGATAGAATTGTGCGCGGTCGCATGCCAACACTGGAAATTGTTAATGAGCGTTTTGCTCGCCATATGAGAGTTAGCTTGTTTAATATGATGAGACGCTCAGCAGAAGTCTCTATTAACGGGATTCAGATGATAAAGTTTGGAGAGTACATCCATACTTTATTCGTACCGACCAGTTTGAATATGGTGAGGTTCCGTCCACTTAAAGGTACAGGCCTTATCACTATGGAAGCAAGATTAGTCTTTATCATGGTGGACAATTTTTTTGGTGGCGATGGTCGTTACCATGCAAAAATCGAAGGTCGTGAATTCACACCCACTGAACGTCGTATTATTCAAATGCTTTTGAAATTAATATTTGAGGATTACAAAGAAGCTTGGGGCCCGGTGATGGATGTATCATTTGAGTACCTTGACTCAGAAGTCAACCCGGCGATGGCAAATATTGTGAGCCCAACCGAAGTGGTCGTGATTAGCTCTTTCCATATCGAACTTGATGGTGGCGGTGGCGACTTTCATATTTCTCTCCCTTATTCCATGCTTGAGCCCATCAGAGATTTACTTGATGCAGGCGTTCAAAATGACAAAGAAGACACCGACTTTAGGTGGAGTAAAGCGCTCAGAGACGAAATTATGGATGTACATGTAGGCTTAACTACGCACTTACTCGACATGAACGTGTCACTTGAAAAGTTAATGGACTTTAAACCAGGCGATATTATTCCGATTGATATGCCGAATCATGTAACGGTATTAATAGAAGAGTTGCCTACTTTTAGAGCTAAACTTGGAAAGTCCCGAGACAACATAGCGCTAAAAATAACTGAAAAAATTCCGAGACCAAATTCTGTGAAGTCTGAGTTACAGCTTCTTACTAGAAATGGCAAGGTAATAGATAACGACGCCGAACTGCAGGTGTTGGAAGAAGATTTATAAGAGATAGGAATTAAGACGATGAGTGAAGAAGGCGAAGGTTTAGATGATTGGGAAGCAGCAATGGCCGAACAAGCCGAAGCTGAAGCTGGCGAAGGTGATGGCGGTGGTGATCCACAGGATGATATTGATGCGATTATGAATGAGCAGGCTGCTGGCGCTTCCGATGGCGCTCAGCCTGCTGAGTTTGATGAGCTGCAAGAGGATGCACCCATCACTCAAGCGGAGAAAAAGAAACTAGACACGATACTCGATATCCCAGTCACTATTTCAATGGAGGTAGGTAGAAGCGAGATATCTATTCGAAATTTACTGCAATTGAACCAAGGTTCTGTTGTCGAATTGGACCGCGTTGCGGGCGAACCATTAGATGTTTTAGTAAATGGCACGCTGATTGCTCATGGAGAAGTAGTAGTCATCAATGATAAATTTGGAATTCGTTTAACCGATGTTATTAGTCAAGTCGAGAGAATCAAGAAACTCAGGTAAAACTCTAATTAAATTAGGGTCTTGCATCCTTTTCCTTTTTTTGTTTTGTAGCGTGGTCAGCGCGGAGGCTTCGGCCTCCAACCCTCAAACCCTTCAAAATCCCACATCCATACTGTCAATTTTTCTTAGTCTTTTGCTAGTAATCGCCATTATTTTTGCGTTTGCATTCATTGCGCGTCGATTTAACGTCACTCAGGCTGGAAATGGTCAAATGAAAGTGGTCGCTTCTATGTCGGCCGGCGCCAAAGAAAAAATTATGGTAATCGATGTGGGTGGCGAGCAGTTCCTACTCGGCGTGACTGCCCACAATATTAATCAGCTAGGTAAACTCGATAAGCCTCTTGAAAGCAGCAAATCTATATTATCAGACACCGCGAGCAGCGCCGAATCTAAGCATATAGCATTCAAAGATAAGTTAGTCAAAGCAATGGCAGATGCCATGGTTGGCTCACCTAAGAAAGCGAATAAACAAAGCGCCTCCGACGCTGCGATTCAGGGGCAATAGCATGAAGTCTTACAGTGCTCATCAATCGCAACACTCAAATACGCTCAATAAGCTCTTACAAAAGCTCTCTAATATACTGTTGAAGATGTCAGTGCTTATTGCCTTATACATTTGTGTCAGTGGGGCCTTGCTAGCGGAGCAGGGTATTCAGGCTATTACGGTGACGACTACGGACGACGGTAGTCAAGAATACAGCATGACCTTGCAAGCACTGTTTATAATGACGGCCTTAAGTCTTATTCCTGCCTTCATTATGATGATGACATCTTTTACGCGTATTATTGTCGTGTTGTCAATATTACGTCAGGCGATAGGTTTACAACAATCGCCATCGAATCAAATTTTGATAGGCGTAAGCCTTTTTCTGTCGATGTTTATTATGGCTCCTGTATTTGAGGAGATAAATGAAAAAGCACTTCAGCCCTACTTAAGTGAAGAGCTCACATCGATTCAAGCTTTTGAGATTGCAAAAGAGCCAATGCGGGCTTTCATGCTCTCTCAGACCAGAATTAAAGATTTAGAAACCTTCGTGCAAATTGGAGGCTACGATGATCAATTTGATGATCCTGCCGATGTTCCTCTAACCGTATTAATACCTGCTTTTGTTACCAGTGAATTAAAAACCGCTTTTCAGATTGGCTTCATGCTTTTTATACCATTTTTGATACTCGACTTGGTTGTTGCCTCGATTTTGATGGCGATGGGAATGATGATGTTGTCGCCAATGATTGTTTCATTGCCATTTAAGTTAATGTTGTTCGTCTTAGTCGATGGATGGAATCTTATCTTTGGTACCTTAGCCACCAGTTTCGGTATGGGAGTGTGACGCAATGAGCCCTGAAACATTTGTAGAAATACTGCGTTCATCGATGCTGATCGTCATTATTATTGTATCAGCAGTGATTATTCCCAGTCTTATAGTGGGCTTAGTCGTTGCCGTATTTCAAGCGGCGACTTCTATAAATGAGCAAACCATGAGTTTTTTACCTCGTTTAATTGTAACCCTTTTAGCATTGAGTTGGGGTGGTAGTTGGCTGGTAAAGAAAATGATGGATTTCACCATTGAGATGGTTCACAGCATCCCGTCGATAGTGGGCTAAAGCCTAAGACTATGAGCATAAGAGGTTTTACTCAATAATATGGATATTCTAGCCTCCACAATTACTAATTTTATGGCAGACTATTTACTGCCATTTATGCGCATCTCTGGTCTTTTCGCGTCGATGGTGGGCTTTAGCGCCAAAACGATTCCAACGCCAGTTCGCAGTTTGTTAGCTGTACTACTCACTCTGATGATTGTGCCCGTTATTCCGCCTGTTCCGGTAGAAGACTTTGTTAATTTAGGGACATTTGTGCTCGGTATAAAGCAACTGATTATTGGTATTGTTATTGGTTTCATCTCTATGATGGTGCTGAATACCTTTGTACTTGTTGGTCAAATCATTGCGATGCAAACAGGCTTGGGTTTTGCGTCAATTGTCGATCCGGTAAACGGCATAAGTGTACCGGCTGTTGGTCAATTTTATCTGATATTGGCCACGCTGCTTTTTTGGACGCTTGACGGCCATCTCGCAATGATACAAGTGATAGTGCTTAGTTTTGAAGCTTTTCCAATTGATGCGCCGTGGTGGACTGGTGAACAATTTAGGCTGGTTGCTCATTGGGCTGCATGGATGTTTATTTCAGCAGTCACCATGTCGTTAGCCCCGATTGTTTCTTTACTCATTGTTAATTTAGCCTTTGGCGTCATGACGAAGGCTGCACCACAACTCAATATTTTCAGTTTGGGTTTTTCAATCGCTCAAATTACAGGTTTGCTCATTATTTATATTACCTTGAGCAATCAGACATATCACTTCGAGCAACAATGGCAACGTGCACAAGAGTTTATGTGCAAGCTATTGCTGACATGTTAATTTTCTAGGAAGAAGACATGGCAGACGACTCTTACGAAAAGACCGAAGAACCCACCCCCAAAAAACTCGACGATGCCCGAAAAAAAGGGCAGGTTGCGCGATCCCGTGAATTATCAACTGCCTTAGTTCTCATATTTAGTGCAGTCGCTTTTCTCTTTGTTGGCTCTTACATTGCCAAAGCGATGTTTACGGTTACCAAACGAGCGTTTACCCTTTCTCGTGATGAAAGCTACGATAAGATTCACATGTTCCAGATCCTTGAAATGGCGGTGAGTGAATCAAGTTGGCCCGTTATTATGTTCATGCTGATTTCTTTGATAGGTGGTGTTTACGGCAGTATTGCATTGGGCGGCTACAACTTCACTTGGAAGTCGGCAGCACCAAAAGGCAATCGCTTGAGTCCGGTACAGGGCTTTAAAAGAATGTTTGGTACAAATGCTTTAGTTGAACTGATTAAAGGCATCGCAAAAGTGTTGGTGATTGGCCTAATGGCTTATATAGCGCTATACATTTTTGAGGATGAAGCGCTGCATCTCGACATGGAGCTCTACCCCTTAAATTTATTCCATGCCCTGAATATGGTTGAGTGGGCTTTTCTCATTTTATGTTTGGGCATGATCCCAATAGCACTGATTGACGTGCCATATCAAAGCTACAAGCATAATGAAGAAATGAAAATGACCAATCAAGAAGTTAAAGACGAACGTAAAAATTCAGAAGGTGATCCTCAGGTAAAAGGGCGTATTCGTAAACTACAATATCAAGCCGCGGCAAATAGAATGATGCAGGAAGTGCCCGAGGCAGACGTGATAGTCACCAACCCGACACACTTTTCTGTTGCGTTGAAATACGAAGAAGATGGCAGTCGAGCGCCAGTGATGGTCGCAAAAGGGGTTGATGAGCTGGCCATGCACATTCGTAAAATCGCAAATGCTCATGAAGTTCCGATTATTGAGTCACCGATGTTGGCAAGGGCCATTTATTACAGCACGGAAGCTAATGAAGAAATTCCTTCAAAGTTATTTATGGCAGTCGCTCAAGTGCTGGCCTATGTGTATCAGCTCAAAGCCTATAAAAAAGGTAAAGCGACACGTCCGAAACCGCTTAAGAAGAACTTGCCAATACCACCCGAACTTCGAAGGTAAATGCCTGCTCTGAAAAGCCTAAAAGCCTAAAAGCCTAAAAGCCCAAAAGCCCAAAAGCCCACAAGTCACCTGATAGCGAGTATCCCAAAGGCCAAGCGACAGAAAGTGTCACTCAACATGGATGTTGAGTGCCAAGCGTCCCATGGATGGGCTTGAAGCGGCTTTCTGTCGCTTGGCCTTTGGGGTGATCGCGTTGTCAATGAGGCACAAGCGTTGTCAATGAGGCGCAAGTCAGATATTGCTATTGATAAACAAGACTTTATACTAAGATTCACTTAGACACGTGTTTGCACACACGCTCCTTACCTTTTAGGCCCTTGTATTGATTACGTCAACGAAGTACCAACGAGCTTTGGCAACAACTATCCGTGGTGTAGTTATCACTATCATCTCGATCTACTCGCTCGCCACTAGCGCAACGACCTACAACGATTATCAGCTTCCTCCAAGCAGAAATTACAGCGTGCAAGACGGATTAGCCCAAGTATCCATATACGACTTCGCCCAAGACCATAAGGGTTTTATCTGGTTAGGCACTCAAAAAGGGGTTGACCGTTTTGATGGTTACGATTTTATTAACTACAGTCAAAATAATAAGGATGGAAACGGCCTCAGTTCCGATTTAGTTTATGCCGTTGAGCATGACCCCATAACTGGCGACATGTGGTTTGGTACCTTAAATGGCTTGAATGTATTGCGTGCGCAAAGTCAAAAGTTCGAGCTGGTGCCTTTGCCTCTTGATACCGAAAAGGCAATAAATTCAATCTATATCGATCCGAA
Source organism: Marinibium conchae (assembly GCF_015595035.1). Lineage (GTDB taxonomy): Bacteria > Pseudomonadota > Gammaproteobacteria > Enterobacterales > Alteromonadaceae > Glaciecola. The sequence continues at coordinate 732,226 of NZ_JADNRN010000001.1, forward strand.
GGGAAATGTCTTTGTAGGAACGCAAACTGGCTTTTACGTGAAAATGTCTGATGATGAAGAGTTTCGCTTAGCATCAACTGCCACCGAAGCTATTGTGGTCGAGGACATCAATGCTGAAAGTCAAACGACTGTCCTAGCTGCCACCGCGAAAGGACTTTACCGTTATCATACGGTACGCAAAACATGGGAACTTGTGCTTCTCGAGGGTATCAGTTTAGAGTCGGTATTGGTTGATAGTAAGCAACAGCTCTGGGTTGGTTCAATCGGTGAAGGTCTGTTCAAGGCCGACCTAATACAGCAACAATTCCGCAATGTCGAAAACATTTCTTCTGACCAAGGCTTTAGCGATAGTCTGATAAACGATGTTTACGAAATGCCTGATGGCTCGATTTGGGTAGCAACTACCAACGGTATGTCGATTTTTCCAAATGCTGAAAGTAAAGAGTTTTTGAATTATTACAAACGAGATAGCAACGGCAAAGACGCTCTCAATAGCCATTTAATATCGCTGTTTTCTAATGATACTGGATTGGTATTTTTTGGCACTAACGCAAACGGTTTCAGTGTTGTCGACCCGAATAGAAATATGTTCGGCCGTTATGTTATTCAAGATAATTTACATCATTACAATGTGGCTGTTGAAAAAGATGACACGCTCTGGATTGCAGCAGAATCGGGAGTGTGGCAACGCGCGGTCGATGGAGAGATTATAGGACCTTACCTCACTCAAGAAGGAGATCAAACGGTCAATAAAGTGATGTCGCTCAAATTTGACGAAACGAGTCAAACGGTATGGGTGGCAACGCGCTTGGGCTTAGGAAAAATTGTCAGCAATAGTAATTTCATCGAGTACGTCGCATTTGAAAATAAAGAAATCTACACCTTGGAAATAGTGACAAATGGGGTGTGGATAGGTAGTACTAAGCATGGTTTGCATTTCTATGACTTTGAACAAGGTAAAATTACTCAGTCTTACGAAACTCCTATGGTGATTGATATCTTTGTTCGTAACGATAGGGAGTTAATGGTAGCCACAACAAACGGTATTTACCTAATTAACACTGTTACCAAAGACGTCAGAGTCATTACGACTAACAGCGACTTGGCAATGCCGATCGCTCACAATGTAATTACTTGGTTATCAGAACATAAACCAGGAGAATATTTTGTTGGCTTACACTCTCATGGTTTGATGCTATTAACGCTGGATAGTTTTAGCGATGAACCCAAATTCAAACAATTGTTTACTGATTCGGTGCTTATGAAGGCATCGATAGGTGCGGTTGTTAAGGATCGCTCTGACAAGCTGTGGATTTCAACCGAAGGTGGCATTGCAAAAGGAGATATGTCAACGGGTGAGCTCGCTTACTTTGACGAAACAGATGGTACTAACGCCAGCGGATATTATATCGGCGCTGCAGTATCACTGAGTGACGGCAGTATTTATTTCGCAGGTGATCAAGGCATTACATACTTTTACCCACAAGACATTGTAAAAAATGTCACTATGCCTTTGCTGCAAATTACGCATGCTAGAAGTCTGCGCTTGGAGGATAAAACCGGTGCTCAGCGCTCATTAAGTCAAGCAAGCAAGACTGGGCGTATCACCTTAGATTCAAAAGATATTATGCTTGCTGTAGATTTCGCGGCATTAGAGTACGGAAGCCCCGATACTATCGAGTATGCATACCGACTTCTTGGGTTTGATGAAGGATGGCAATACCTAGACTCTAGAAATCGCACTATTACTTACACTAATTTAGATGCTGGTGAATATTCCCTTGAGATAAAGTCGACTAATCGTTACGGGGTTTGGAATCCGGAAGCGGTTACGCTAGCGATTGACGTAAAACCGCCATGGTGGAAAGCACCATGGGCGTTAATGCTATTTAGCGTGCTGATTGCTCTATTTCTATTTCTTATTTTTCGCTGGCGGACCTATGCTCTGCACAAAAGTGCGTTGCGATTAAAGCGTAGCGTGGAAGAAAAAACCATCGAACTGAAACAGGCTAATGCTCGTTTATCACTTTTAATCACGCTTGACCCCCTTACTCAGGTGTTTAATCGTCGAGGCTTCACAGATGCCTTGTCTCGAGAGTTTTCTCGCTATCAGCGCGAGCAAGCTACCTTTTCTATCGTGTTAGCCGATATTGATTTTTTCAAAAAAATCAATGATGAGAATGGGCATGAAGTGGGTGATAAAATCCTTGTTGAAATAGCTAGGGTGTTGCGTGAACAAATTAGAAGTTATGACATTCTTGCTCGCTGGGGTGGTGAGGAGTTTATTATCTTGTTGCCAAATACAAAGCTTCCGGAAGCTATCTTTATTGCCAACAAGTATCGCGAAATAATTTCCGATCAGCGGTTTTCCATAGCTGGAAAGGAGATGGGAGTTACTCTCACTGCTGGCGTCGCGAATATCAGCGAACATGAAAATGTTGATGCTTGTATTAATCATGCAGATAAATTGCTTTATGAAGGTAAAAAAATGGGACGTAATCAAATTTTACCTATGCTGTAGCGACAGTCCTATTCTCAAAAGTCTGACTAAATCACAAGGCCGACATTTTCTGGCACGGTAGTTGATATACACCAAGTATTATTACTTAGCTGTCAAAATTCTGTTGTATGCAATTAACTACCGCTTTTCAACGCGTTGATAAAACACAAATCAAGAGCATCCTTGCTGGAATGGGCGCGCCTGTCGTCGTTCTCGCTATTATGGGCATGGTTATTTTACCTATGCCAGCAGTATTATTGGATGTTCTTTTTAGTTTCAACATCGCACTTTCACTCGTCATTATTTTAGTGTCGGTTTTCACTCAGCGGCCAATAGACTTTGGTATTTTTCCATTGGTTTTGCTAGTGGCAACAGTGTTACGTTTAGCACTCAATGTCGCTTCTACCCGAGTAGTTTTGATACAAGGGCATGAAGGAGGTGATGCCGCTGGCAAGGTGATTCAAGCTTTTGGTGAAGTGGTTATTGGCGGTAATTATGTTGTGGGTGTGGTGGTTTTCGCGATACTTCTTATCATCAATTTCAAAGTAGTCACCGCAGGTGCAGGCAGAATATCTGAAGTGAGCGCACGATTTACCCTCGATGCCATGCCAGGTAAGCAAATGGCGATAGATGCAGACCTAAATGCAGGTTACATCGATCAAGATCAAGCTCGTAAGCGAAGAGAAGAAATTACGACAGAGGCTGATTTTTATGGGTCTATGGACGGTGCGTCTAAATTTGTTAAAGGTGACGCCATTGCCGGCTTATTTATTATGCTCATTAATATCGTCGGTGGCTTGTTCATTGGTATGTTTCAACATGGCCTTGATTTCAGCACGGCCATGGAAGTCTATACAATACTGACTATTGGCGATGGTCTAGTTGCTCAAATTCCTTCATTGTTACTGTCTGTTGCTACGGCCATTATTGTGACTCGCGAGAACGACACCCAAGAGATGGGACATGAAATTCGCGAGCAATTAGCAAATCGTAAGGCCCTGTATATCACTTCTGCCATTCTTTTCGTGATGGGAATTGTGCCGGGTATGCCGCATGTTGCCTTTTTGGGGTTCTCTGCTGCCGTAGGCGGCTATGCCTATTTCCGCGACAGAATGAAAGCAAAACAAGCCCAAGAAAAAGCACTGGTGGAAACCATGCCAGATGCGGGCGCTGTGCCTTCTGAGGTAAAAGAATTGGGTTGGGATGACGTGCAACACGTTGACACAATCGGACTAGAAGTTGGCTACAGACTTATTCCTTTGGTCGACAAATCACAGGGCGGCGAATTATTGACTCGCATCAAAGGTGTTCGCAAAAAGCTTTCTCAAGAGCTAGGTTTTTTGATACCGCCGGTTCATATACGCGACAACTTAGACTTTTCGCCGAATGCATATTCAATTTCTATGATGGGAGTGTCGATAGGTGATGCCGAAATCAGCCATGACAATGAACTGGCTATCAATCCCGGCCAAGTATTTGGTGAGCTAAATGGTACTAAAACCAAAGATCCAGCTTTTGGTTTAGATGCAGTGTGGATACAAGCTTCGCAACGAGAGCATGCGCAGACGCTTGGGTATACCGTGGTAGATTCGGCGACTGTGGTTGCCACTCACCTTAGTCAATTACTAACGACAAATGCTTACCAATTACTAGGGCATGAAGAGGTTCAACAATTACTCGACATGCTTGAGAAAAATAACCCCAAATTAGTAGAAGGCTTAGTGCCCGATATCTTGTCGTTGAGCACTGTCGTGAAAGTGCTGCAAACTTTGTTATATGAAGGGGTGCCGATTAGAGACATGCGAACTATTTGTCAAACCCTATGTGAATACGGACCGAAGAGCCAAGACCCCGATGTGTTGGTATCTGCCTTACGTATTGCGCTTAAGAGATTGATTGTTCAGGACATTACTTCTGGCGGTGATGAGATACCCGTTATTACCTTAGCACCAGACTTGGAACAGATGTTGCATCAGTCTCTTCAAGCCGGAGGTGATGATGGTTCAGGTATTGAACCTGGGCTTGCAGAGAAGATTCAACAATCACTTACCGAAGCAAGTCAACAACAAGAGTTAGCAGGCGAGCCTTCTGTGTTATTGACTTCAGGAATGTTACGCCCCGTGTTATCAAGGTTTTTGAAACATTCAGTGCTAGGTTTACATGTGTTGTCATATCAGGAAATACCTGACGACAAACAAATTAAAATAGTGTCATCAGTCGGTCAATAAACTGACGCATTACATACACTAAAGAGGACATCATGAAAATTAGACGCTTTTTTGGCAAAGACATGCGCGAAGCACTCAAGCAAGTGAAAGACGAGCTTGGTGGTGACGCTGTTATTATGTCGAATAAAAAGGTTGCCGGTGGCGTAGAGCTCGTTGCTGCGGTGGACAAAGAGGCAGAAATGAGCCAACCACCACCTACAATCAGTCTTGCCAAGAAAGGTAAAAGCACACCTTCATTGAGTGAAATAATTGGCGATGATGGACCTGATAGTTTGCGAGCCTTGCTAGAAAAGCAACAGTCAGGGCAGTTGGAAAATCCAAACGCAATACAACAACAAGCATCACTTCAAGCACATAAGCCAGAGGTAGCCCAATCACCTGTGGTCAGCCAGACCTATGCTGATGGGGTGCAAGCGGAAAAACGCCGCCGGGAAGCCGAGCTGACCAACGAGTATGTAAGAACGCCAGTGAATCGTCCTGAGATCGATTCACAACATGACGATATGCGAATGAATACTGATTTTGACAGCCAGGCTGCCAGTTTAATGCAACAGCGTAATTCTTCAGCTCCTGTCGAGCAAGCACCAGTACAGAGCACCGAACTTTCCTCGATTCAAGCTGAATTACATTCAATTAGAAATGTGTTACAGCATCAAGTGAGAGGGTTAAGTGACGAAAAAACCAAGCGTCAAAATCCTACACAACACTATCTAGCAAACAAATTGATGGGTATGGGAGTGAGCGAAACGCTTATTGAGCAGATGGTTAATTTTCTCCCAGCTAACACTAGCGAGCAAGATGGATGGGAATATTTGTTAAACCTAATCGCGAATCGCCTGCAAATTGGCGGAAACGACATTCTTCAACAATCCGGCATAGTTGCCTTAGTTGGTCCAACCGGCACAGGTAAAACCACAACAGTAGCTAAGTTAGCTGCAAAATATGCACAAAAATACGGTGCCAATGAAGTTGCTATGATAACCATTGATACCTATCGCATTGCGGCATTTGAGCAGTTGGCGACATATGGGAAAATAATTGGTTGTGCGGTTAAAAAGGCGCAAAGTTCCGAAGAACTCAATCATATTCTTTATCAATTTAGACACAAGAAGTTAATCCTCATCGATACGGCGGGTTTTTCTCAACGAGATGTTAGACTAATCAATCAATTAAGTGATTACGAGAAAGAAATTAACGCTAAAATCAAAAAATACTTAGTGTTACCTGCTGGTGCGCAGTATCAGGTGTTACATCAAACCATACAAGCGTATGGAAATACAAACCTAAGCGGTTGTATTTTAAGTAAACTTGATGAGTGTTATAGCCTTGGAGAGGCCCTCAGCGTAGTCATTGAAAATGACCTCAGCCTAAGCTACGTAACGGATGGACAGCGAGTGCCTGAAGATATAAAACTAGCGGATGCAAAGAATTTAACATTGGTGGCGTCAAAACTTTATAAAAAGTACGGATTGGCGCATACTAAACATTCACACACTGCTTCTGGAATTAGAGCAGTATGATAGAAGATCAAGCGAGCAGCTTACGAAAAATGAATCAGTCCAAATTAATTAAGGTTATGGCAGTCACCGGCGGTAAAGGCGGTGTTGGTAAAACCAACATATCTTTAAACTTAGCTATTTCCTTAGCGAAGCAAGGCAAGCGCGTGCTTGTGCTAGATGCTGACTTAGGCCTAGCGAACGTTGACGTGCTTCTGGGCCTTAGAGTGGATAAAAACCTATCCCACGTTTTGCGCGGTGAATGCACCCTTGATGATATTTTGGTGACTGGTCCGCATGGCATTAAAATAGCCCCTGCAACATCAGGCTCGCAGTCTATGGCCGAATTAAGTTCAACCGAGCACGCCGGCTTAATTAGAGCATTTAGCGAACTGCGCACGGAAATTGACGTGTTATTGGTGGACACCGCTGCTGGTATATCCGATATGGTGATGAGTTTTTCGCGAGCAGCTCAAGATGTGTTAGTTGTAGTTTGTGATGAACCAACATCACTCACCGACGCTTATGCACTGATTAAAATTCTTAACCGTGAACATGGCGTATTTAAGTTTAAGATTGTTGCGAACATGGTTCGTAGCGATAAGGAAGGGAAGGAACTATTTAGTAAGCTTTCCAAAGTTACAGGGCGATTTCTGGATGTTGCATTAGAATTAGTGGGAGTTATTCCATTTGATGAAAATATTCGTAAATCTGTGCGTAAGCAGGCTGCGGTAGTTGATGCTTTTCCATCATCACCAGCAGCAGTGGCGATATCTAATTTGGCAGAAAAGACGATGTCTTGGCCTATCCCGACACAGCCGGGTGGTCACTTAGAGTTTTTTATTGAACAATTAGTATCGAGAAACGAGTAGGTATTTAATCAGTGAGTAACAAAGTGGCAGTCTATCAACAACAAATTGATAAAAACCAATTGGTCGAACGACACGCTCCATTGGTCAAAAGAATTGCTCATCATCTAATGGCAAGGTTGCCAGCAAGCGTTTTAGTCGACGATTTGATACAAGCAGGGATGATTGGTTTGCTTGAAGCAGCCAAAAACTTTGATGGCTCTAAAGGTGCAAGTTTTGAAACGTTTGCAGGTATTCGTATCCGCGGTTCAATGCTCGACGAAATTCGAAAAGGTGATTGGACTCCGCGTTCAGTGCATAAGAACAGTCGTGCAATAACTGAAGCGATTTCACAGGTTGAAAAAGCGACCGGACGCGACGCTCGTGATGTTGATGTAGCCGAGAGGTTGCAGGTATCGATGCAAGAATATCATCAGATGCTGAATGAAGTGAACGCCGGAAAACTCGTTGGTATTGAAGATCTTGGCGTAAGCGAAGATGTACTCACCACCGATGCAACCAAGGGTGAAGACAGTCCTTATAACGATATGGTGCAAGGTTCATTTCAGAAAGCGCTGGCTCGGGCGATAACAACATTACCAGAGCGTGAAGCAATTGTGTTGTCTCTTTATTACGATGAAGAGTTAAACTTGCGTGAAATTGGTGAAGTGCTTGAAGTGAGTGAATCACGAGTGAGTCAAATTCACAGTCAAGCAATGTTAAAATTAAAGTCAAAAATGAGTTCTTGGCGCACAGCCGATTAATTTTTGATATCGAATATCCCTTTTTTATTCCATAACGGAGGCAGTTTTGGATAAGAACATGAAAATCTTAGTTGTTGATGACTTTTCGACAATGAGACGCATCATTAAAAATTTGTTGAAAGATCTGGGTTTCACCAGCATCCAAGAAGCAGACGACGGTAATACAGCATTGCCAATGCTCCAACAGGGTGATTTTGACTTTGTTGTGACAGATTGGAATATGCCTGGAATGCAGGGTATTGATTTGTTGAGGGCGATACGCTCCGACGACAACTTAAAACATCTTCCTGTGTTAATGGTGACTGCCGAAGCGAAGAAAGAGCAAATAGTTGCTGCTGCCCAAGCGGGTGTTAATGGCTATGTCGTTAAACCCTTCACTGCGGCAACATTGAAAGAGAAACTAGATAAGATATTCGAACGTCTAGGATAAACAGCGATACTTCAAGGGGTAACGTTGTATGACAACGAATAACCGAGATATGGTTTCGCTCGAAGAGGCGAAGCTATTAGTAGAATATTTAGAAAACGGTGACCGAGAACAGGCTAATGCGCTCGTTGATACGATCACCATGAGAGAGTCTATCGAGCTTTTTTCAGAGGTCGGTAAATTAACACGTCAACTGCATGATTCATTGAATTCTTTCCAAGTTGACGAGAAAATTACAAATATCACCCAAGATGCCATTCCTGATGCGCGTTCACGTCTAACCTACGTAATCGAAGAAACCGAAAAAGCCGCGAACTCGACAATGGATGCCGTTGAAAAGAGCATGCCATTAGCGGAAGGTCTAAATGATCGCCTCACCAAGATTATGCCAGAATGGCAAAAATTAATGGGTAGACAAATGGAGTTAGGTGAGTTTAAAACACTATGCACTGACCTAGATAAGCTGCTTGCTGATGCAACTGCTGATTCTGCTCAATTAAATTCTCTACTCACTGAAGTGCTTATGGCTCAGGGCTATCAAGACCTTACAGGTCAGGTAATTAGACGCGTCATTGAACTAGTAAAAGAAGTCGAAGACAACCTTGTGTCTATGCTCACTGCCTTTGGTGATACTCAAGAAATAAAACAAACTGAAGATAATGCTCAAAGTTCTAAGAAAGAGACCGATACAGTTAAAGCCGAAGGGCCGATTATCGATGCAGAAAATCGTAATGACGTAGTTAGTGGGCAAGATGACGTCGACGATTTACTGTCCAGTTTAGGGTTTTAGGGGAGCCGACGAATGTCGTTTGAAGTTGACGAAGAGATATTACAAGATTTTCTAGTGGAAGCTGGAGAGATTCTTGAACAACTCCAAGAGCAACTTGTTGATCTAGAGAATAATCCAGAAGATAGTGATTTACTCAACGCTATCTTTCGAGGTTATCATACAGTTAAGGGCGGCGCAGGTTTCCTCGCACTCACTGAACTAGTCGACATTTGCCACGGAGCTGAAAATGTATTCGATATTATGCGCAATGGACAACGCACGTTAACGCCAGAACTCATGGACACTATTCTTCAAGCCACTGATGTGGTTGTAGATATGTTCGAAAAAGTTAAAAATCGCGAGCCTTTAGAAGCAGCGCCTGATGAATTAATTCAAGTGTTGCACAAACTCAGCAATCCAAATACACCTGATTCAGAAATTTTCGGCGGCGCTGATGATGGCGCTGATGACAATGAACAATCTACTGATTCCCAAGAAGTCGTTGAAGCAATAGATAACGACACTGCTGACGAAGATGAGTTAGTCATCGAAGACGACGAAAACGATTCACAGATTGACGAAATCACCGAAGACGAATTTGAGGCTCTCCTCGATGAGTTGCATGGCAATGCTGCTCCAAACAAAACCGACGATGCTAAGCCTTCCGCAGCGGTAGATACCTCAGGTGACGATATAACCGATGATGAGTTCGAAGCACTTCTAGACGACCTGCACGGTAAGGGGTCATTTAAAGCGGAAGACAAAAGCGTTAAAGTTGAGGCTGAAAACAACGCGAATCCTGATGAAATTACCGACGATGAATTTGAAGCGCTGTTAGACCAATTGCATGGTGAAGGTCAAGGCCCGAAAGTAGCGGCTACGCCACCGAAAAAGGACAGTGAAGCTGCCACCGACAAGAAGGTCAACGATGCTAAGAGCACAGATAAGAAAGCTGAAAAGCCGCCCACGAAGCCAGTCGTAAAAGAAGATAAAGCGCCTACTAGTTCACCAGCGCCTGCGGCCAAAGCGGCAGCAAAAAAACCGGCCGCACCTGCCAAACCAGCGAAGAAAGATGACAAGAAAGCCAGTGCTGCTGCTCCTCAAGCCGAGACAACCGTTAGGGTTGATACGAAACGCCTTGATCAAATAATGAACATGGTTGGCGAATTAGTGTTGGTGCGCAACCGTTTGTTGAGTTTGGGTATCAATAACGCCGACGAGAGTATGACTAAGGCGATTGCTAATCTTGACGTGGTAACAGGTGATCTGCAGGGCGCAGTCATGAAAACCCGCATGCAACCAATCAAAAAGGTATTTGGGCGTTTTCCTCGAGTTGTTCGCGATTTAGCCCGAACTCTGAAAAAAGAAATTACGCTTCAGCTTGAAGGTGAAGAAACTGATTTAGATAAGAACTTGGTGGAAGCCTTGGCCGATCCACTTGTTCACTTAGTTAGAAACTCTGTTGATCATGGTATCGAAATGCCAGATGAGCGCGAGGCTGCGGGCAAACCACGTATGGGCACGGTGAAGCTATCGGCTTCTCAAGAAGGTGACCACATACTGCTTACTATTGATGATGATGGTAAAGGGATGGACCCTGAAAAGTTAAAAGAGATCGCTATTAGTCGAGGTGTATTAGACGCAGACTCAGCAGCTAGAATGTCAGATGTAGAGGCATTTAACTTAATTTTTGCTCCAGGCTTCTCAACTAAGGTTGAGATAAGTGATATCTCAGGCCGTGGCGTTGGTATGGATGTAGTCAAGACTAAAATCAACCAACTTAATGGCTCAGTCAATATTAATTCAGAGCTTGGTAAAGGCACTGTTTTAGAAATAAAGGTACCTTTGACCTTAGCAATATTACCCACATTAATGATAGTGGTTGGCGAGCAAACCTTTGCCTTACCTTTGGGGTCGGTGAATGAAATCATTAATATGGATATTAGTAAAACAAATACGGTAGATGGTCAGTTGACCATGATTGTGCGCTCCAAAGCGATACCTCTCTTCTATTTAGGGGATTGGCTAAATAGATTACCCAGTAATTCTGACCGCGCAAAAGGGCATGTCGTTGTGGTACAAATTGGTACTCAGCAAGTTGGCTTTGTCGTAGATTCCTTAATCGGACAAGAAGAGGTAGTAATCAAGCCCCTAGATGCTTTACTTCAAGGTACAGCGGGAATGGCTGGCGCGACAATAACCTCCGACGGTGGCATCGCGTTAATTTTAGATATACCGAGTTTACTGAAACGTTACGCCTAAATAGCGCATCTCATACACAATCAAAGGCGAGCACGATGCTCGCTTTTAGGGATTAGGAATGGCTTACCGAGTATTAATTGTTGATGACTCCGCATTTTATCGACGGCGTTTGTCTAGTATGCTCGAACAAGATCCCAACATCGTCGTAGTAGGGCAAGCGGTTGATGGTAAAGATGCCATTGCAAAAACCGCAGAGCTGCAACCAGATGTGATCACAATGGATGTTGAAATGCCGGTAATGGACGGTATATCGGCAGTAAGCGCGATAATGCAAAATACACCCACTCCTATCTTAATGTTCTCTTCCCTTACTCACAGTGGTGCGCAAGAAACTCTTGATGCGCTTGCCGCAGGCGCAATCGATTTTTTACCTAAAAAGTTTGACGAGATTAGTAAAGAACGCCCCGAGGCTATTCGATTACTGCAACATAAGTTGAAGTCGGTTGCGAGATCGCGGCGAAAAGCGCGAGTAAGACAGCCATTACTTAGTTCATCAAAGTACAAACTGACTAAACACGGTGTGCCAGATACCACTGTTGAGCCTCTTCCCCCCTCTGGTAAACACTACAAATTACTTGTCGTTGGCGCGAGCACTGGCGGCCCCGTCGCATTACAGACAGTAATAAGCGCTTTACCAGCTAATTTTGCTCACCCTGTTTTGTTGGTGCAGCATATGCCAAGTACTTTTACCAAAGCCTTTGCGGAGCGTTTGGATAAATATTCAAAGATAAGTGTCAGCTTGGCTAAAGATGGTGATCGGCTCAAGCCCGGTCACGCCTATCTTGCTGAGGGCGGTAAGCAAATGTCGCTCACCGGCAAAGGCATATTCTCTAAAATTAAAATTAGTGATGCACCACGCGACCAAAAGTTGCATTTTCATCCAAGTATCGATTTTACGCTGGCTTCTGTTGCTCAGTCGTTTGCCGGAGAGGTACTCTTTACTGTACTCACAGGAATGGGAAGCGATGGTGCCTCCGGTGCAAAGCAAATAAAATTGAAGGGTGCCACGGTGTGGGCTCAAGACGAAGCAACGAGTGTTATATATGGCATGCCAAAAGCCGTGGGTGAGTCGGGTGTTTGTGATAGAGTGATCCCACTAGATAATATAGCCAAGCACATAATAGTGGAAATGAAATCCTCGTGAACATTTGGACGGTGGCAAATCAAAAGGGTGGCGTCGGGAAAACCACTTCGGCGGTGACTATCGGCGGAATTTTGGCGCAACAAAAAAATCGCGTTTTACTCGTTGATACTGATCCCCATGCCTCATTGAGTTACTATTTTGGTATCGACTCTGAAACACTCAATTCAAGTATTTATGATGTGTTCGCTGAGCCAGCGGATTTTTTAGGCGCAAGCCTGCTTGATGTTTTATGTCCCACTGAACTTAAGGGCTTGCAGGTTTTGCCGGCAACGATGGCGTTAGCAACCCTTGATCGAAAAATGGGCATGGAGAGCGGGAAAGGGCTAATATTAAAAAAAGCGCTTAAATCAATTGAAGCTCATTTCGATTATGTGGTCATTGATTGCCCGCCTATTTTGGGAGTATCGATGGTTAACGCGCTTGCTTGCAGTTCGAGAATTATTGTGCCTGTGCAAACTGAGCATTTAGCTCTTAAAGGTTTAGATCGTATGATGCGTACCCTGCAAATTATGCGTAAAACCATGCCTGCAGACGTTCCCATTAGTATCATCGCGACGATGTTTGACCGACGGGTCAACGCTACTATTACAGCATACAACAAGCTCAAAGAAGACTATCCAGATTATCTGTGGAGAGGTTTTATACCGGTTGATACGAGGCTTAGAGACGCCAGTGAAGCTAGGGTGCCAGCGTCGGTATTTGCACCCAAGTGCAGAGGCGTGTTTGCTTATCAAAAGTGGTTAAAGGACATTAGCAGTGAAGGATAAAAACGAATTTGCCAAAGAAAGTGTGGTAGAGGATTATCTCAATGATTTACTCCTTGATAGCGATACCGATGAGAGCCACGAGACAAGGGCCCAAAAGTTATTGGATAGAGCGGCTGCTTCCTTAGTCGAAACATCCATTAATACCGATGCTAACATTCACACCAAAGAAGACACGCAGACAGAAACTGAGCATAGGCTTAATGAGAGCAACGACAGTGCTGACGAATTTGTTGAAGATGAATATAAAGAAATTACGGCTCAGGTCGACATAGATACTAGTAAAGTAGAGTTTGTTGCACCACTGAGCATGAAAGACTCGCTTGCAGAACGTTTTCAAGCTTTGTTTTTTGAGGTTGCCGGTTTAACCTTAGCCGTGCCCTTGATAGAGTTGGGTGGTATTCATCAAATAGCCAAAGTGTCGCCAATGATAGGTAAGCCTGATTGGTTCATGGGTGTGATGATAAAAAACGATGATAAATTTAACGTTGTAGATTCAGCTAAATGGGTGATGCCAGAGAAGTGTACAAATGAATTATTGGACTCATTGGATTATCAATTTCTCATTAATTTAGGCAAAACCGAATGGGGTTTAGCTTGTGAAAAACTAGTCAATACCGTTGAACTTGAAAAGTCCGACGTTCAATGGCGAGAGCATACCGGCAAACGCCCTTGGTTAGCTGGTATGGTAAAAGAAAAAATGTGTGCTTTAATTAATGTCTCGGAGCTAGTACAGATGCTTCAATCAGGGGCAGGCAGTAATGACTAAATATTGTGTGACGGAGTGAAGAAATGAGCGAAGAAAGAACAACGATTACCGCAAGCGATCCAAATGACGAGGTTTTGCAGTGGGTAACTTATCGACTCGATGAGGAAACTTACGGTATCAATGTTATGCAGGTTCAGGAAGTGTTGCGTTACACGGAAATTGCGCCAGTACCAGGTGCGCCTGATTACGTTCTTGGCATTATCAACTTGCGCGGAAATGTCGTGACAGTAATCGATACTCGTTCGCGCTTTGGTTTGCCGCCAAGCGATATCACAGACAACACACGCATCGTTATTATTGAGTCGGATGAGCAAGTTGTTGGTATTTTGGTAGACAGTGTTGCTGAAGTAGTTTATTTGCGCTCATCTGAAATAGACAGTGCGCCTAACGTTGGCACTGAAGAAAGTGCTAAGTTTATACAAGGCGTAAGCAACCGCAGTGGTCAACTTCTGATATTAGTCGATTTAAATAAGTTACTGAGCGACGATGAATGGGATGAGTTAGGCGGCTTCTAAGTTCAAAAAAAATCTTTAGTATTACGATTTTAAAACCGCGCATTGTCGCGGTTTTTCGTTACTGCTATGCTAGTGCTCACAAACATCATTTTAGCGAAGCACTCATGCCAACTTTCACCCTTTCCTCATTTAGCATCATTATTATAGTGGTCGTAGCATTCAGCTTTGCACTGGTGATTGCACTTGTGTCCTTGATGGCAACTCGGAAACTGAGTCTTAAACTACATACTTCTTTGGGATTAATTAAGAGTCTACATAGCATGCTTGAAGCTGAGTTAGCGAAAGTGAATGACCTGAAAGAGTCTATGGCAGGCTATCAAGAAAGAGTGGAGAGCGAGATTCAAAAGCAACAAGGGCTCATTGCATCAAGTTCGCAAAGCATTGGCAATCAGGCTAACCAGCTTTCATTGCTACAAGAACAACTCAACAACTTACAGGCACAATGCGATGAGCTTGCTCTGCAAGAGCCTGCAGCGAAAATTTATTCTAAAGCGCAAACCTTGGTAAAATCTGGTGCATCAGTCGAGGAAGTCATGGAAGCCTGCGATCTGCCCAGGGCCGAAGTAGAAGTCATGGTCGGCTTTCAACAGAAGGCGAAAGACTAGCCAGTACATTCTCGATACAACGTTCGCTTTGTTCACACCAAAGAAGGTATGGAATAGCCACTATGTTGAGCCCGGCGCGTTGAATGAGTTTGTACATATTCATTTCGTAAAAGCCCTCCCACGGACCAGGGTAGCCAATGAGGTCAATGACCAGATATTGCTTATTTTTACTTACGAGGAGATCAACGTAGTTACCTAAGACCTCATAGCCAACCCAACAGCTAAGCCCTCTTTTTTCTAGCGCTTCTTTGACGGATTGTTGAAATGCATCAGGTTGTTTATCCTCTGCATGAGCGCTTTTGAAACTGTCTATAGAATCAAGGTATTTTCTAAGCAAATTGGACGGATTCAAGGCTAATTTGTCGACAGAAAGAAAAAGGTGCTGAGCAGATTTAGCTCTGGTTATTGCAACATTAAACATATCTTCTTTGTTTAAGTAGGTGGCTGATCTAGCTGAGTCATTATCAATAGCAAATGACATTAACATGAGGTCTCGTTCCTCTCCTTGAAAACCGTAAGGCGTAGCCACCTTAATGTCATGTTTTTCAAGAAGCTCAATACTGATGGCTTTTTCAATAAGCGATGCTATATATGATAGCTGTTTACTATAAGGTGAGAGAACGCCTATGGTCCGTGAAATAGGCTTATCGGCATCTTCTTCGATGGATGTAAGTAAATACGCTAAAAGCGCCTCTGCCTCGACCTTGTTTATGCCCTGATTATTTCGCTTACCATTAAACGAATGCACATGCAGATGACCAGCACTCGCACATGGGCGATGTTGCATAATTCGTAATCGCTCTGAATAGAAGTGTTTATTGCTAAAGGCTATTAACTCTGGCTCGCTCCTGTAATGTTCGTCCAAAAATGAAACCTGCCTCTGCTCCCTAACACAGTCGATCGCAAGGTCTAGGATGCTATTGTCACGATAACTCACTATTTTTTGTTCTTCTGATAACGCTAACTCTTCTGCTATCTGATTTTCTTTTTGTTTAGCAAGGAATGAAAAGTGGCGTAACTGCTTTTGGTCGCCCACTATCATTGCTCTTTTTGCACGGTACACAGCAGGCAAAGACGCAGCAATATTGCACTGGCTTGCTTCATCTATGATAACTAAGTCAAAGAGTTCAGCTTGTAAGGGCAATACCTTGTGTAAGGTGCTTGTACTTACTAGCCATATTGGAAAGCCGCTTAATAGCGAAGCAAAGTTCACGGCCCTAAAATACTCGCTTTGTTTTGACGAAGAGCGAGCTCTAATCGCTTTGTTTAAGCCTTGAATCGTAGGCCTGTCGTGACTTAATAATGTGGCTATCTTTGTTGTTTTGCTTGCATGCAAATATTGTTTAGACAAATTTTCTTTGCTGGCAACTAACGCTTTGAAAGTGTCTAGTTTTTCCCAAATTGAATCAATGTCACCACCCACTTTCGCAAACAGCGAGCGTTCAAGTTTAAACATCAAAGCATCCCACAGAGAGCCTTGACTGTTTTGTAAGCGATAGCTGCGCTTACCCTGCTTTTCGGCCTTAATATGCAAAGCAGTAAGTTGGCTTTCGATATTATGTATCGCCGCGACATGCTTCTGAATCTCAGCACTTAGTGTTTGATGTTTGCCAGCTTGAGCTAATTTGTGCTGACCAGATAGCAGGTCGCTTAAATAAAGTTTTAACTGTTTGAGGAAGACTTTTTGCCCACTTCGTATGAAACTGTTTTCAAGCGCGAAGTCGATAGATAGCTTATTTGCAATAACATCTAAGGCGGTTTCGGACCCAGCCACAATCAGTGTACTTTTGCCACGTAACATGTGCTCAGCGGCCACCCCTGCAATGGTGAAACTTTTTCCTGTGCCGGGTGGTCCGGTCACGACGCCAAGGCTTTCCTCGCTAGCGATTCGCATTATATCGATTTGGGCACGACTAAAAACACAGGGTAGATAAGGATATTGTAGCTTTTCTGTGTTTTTATTAGCGCTATTTGTGTCATTTTTACCTAAAAGAGACAATAGCGAGGTGGGATTATTACTTGC
This sequence comes from Marinibium conchae, assembly GCF_015595035.1. Classification (GTDB taxonomy): domain Bacteria; phylum Pseudomonadota; class Gammaproteobacteria; order Enterobacterales; family Alteromonadaceae; genus Glaciecola. The sequence goes on from NZ_JADNRN010000001.1 coordinate 749,340, forward strand.
CTTATCACTGAAAAATTTACCTATCTTTGTGAGTTCATGCAAAATTCCTCGGCTGCTTGTGGAACGATCAATCAAGGCCAAGGTAGAAATAGGTTGAACAGAGAGTAAATTGGCTGATGTTGCATCTTCAGCGATTTTTTTTGTGCTGAGTTTGGGAAAGCGCATTGCCGGAGATATGTCGATGTTGAAAGGACTGTATTTTAGATATTCACTCCAGTAGCTTGGATCATGAATGCGAGTAGTGTCTATCGCTGGTAACTGTTCGGTATTTGGCAATAGCATTGCAAGTAGATCTTCGTTCACGCGCGCATCGCTACTGGAAAAGTAGTGTCCGTATTCGTCAGTCTCTATTTTCGCTTGACGATAAATCAGTGGGCTAAATATGCTAGATGAACTAGCAAAGCTAGACGTTGATGGCGACAATAGTGACGCCTTGCCACAGATGAAGAGACAACAGTGCAACAAGGTTTTTTCACGTAAGTAAATTTGCGCTTTTTTTGACAATGCCTCTGCGGATTTGGGCAGAAGTGCAGCGCGGTGAATTTCGTTTACAGCGACTTCATCGTTTCCTTTCAAAAACACAATGTCACTGCTTGCTAAACGAAACAAGTTACGCAGGTTGAAATCAGCAGAGTCTGCGGCATAACAAGCTCTATAGTATTCAACGATCTTAGCTTCTTGCACCTTAATTGTTTTCCATTTCAGTTCTAGCTTATGCCAACATCTTAACAGTTAATTTCCTTAATTCCATGATCAGGTCGATCTCGCTTATATTAATTAGACGTCTAGACGTAAAGATGTTGACATTTTATGGATTGTTGCCAAAATGACGCTACCAACGTTTGTTTTGCACCCAATAAGGTGAGTAATGCCAATCAATATTCCAAGCAATCTGCCAGCTCTAGATGTTTTGCTCAAAGAAAACATCTTTGCGATCGATAGTAATCGTGCAGACAGTCAAAATATAAGACCATTGGAAGTGGGTATTTTAAATTTAATGCCCAATAAAATTGAGACTGAAATACAAATCTTACGCTTACTATCAAATACGCCAATCCAAATTAATGTAGACTTGATCCGCATCGATGAAACCATTCCAAAGAATACTCCCAAGTCTCATATGGATGCTTTCTATCATGAATTTAGCCAAGTTGCAGATAAAAACTATGATGGGTGGATAGTGACTGGCGCGCCGCTCGGTCTGTTGGAATATGAAGATGTAAAGTATTGGAACAAGATGACTGAATTGCTTGATTGGGCCCGAGAAAATGTCCAATCAACAATGTTTTTATGTTGGGCTGCTCATGCTGCCATGTATCACTATTATGGCGTACAACGCCAACTGAGGGATAGCAAACTATCAGGAGTGTTTGAGCACAGTGTTGAGCAACCAAACGATGAGCTTATGCGAGGTTTCGATCCACTTTTTTGGGCGCCACATAGTCGCGTCGGGGAAATATTACGTAGTGATTATGAGTCAGTTGACGGCTTGTCCGTTATTGCTCACTCAGAAATAGCCGGTACTTATATATCGGCTACTGATGATCGTCGATTGGTCTTTGTTACTGGTCATCCCGAATATGACGCATCTACCTTGCAACAAGAGTATGAACGCGATTTGGCTGCAGACTTAAATCCGCAATTACCACAGTCGTATTTTATAAATGATGATCCACAACAAGAGCCAATGGTTCGATGGAAGTCACACGGTAGTCTTTTGTTAACCAATTGGCTGAATTATTATGTGTATCAAAATACGCCCTATGATTTAACGCAGTTGCGACGAAAATAAATTAAGAAGATTGCTTACTCAGCATGAATATTACAATTAGAGAAAAACAGTGACTAAAACAAACGAGATAGCTGCTAGCAACACCATTATTCAGGCCAGTAATGAAGCGAAAAGGAAATTAGAAGTCGCCGCAAATGAACGAGTGTTAATTCTCGACGGTGCAATGGGAACAATGATACAAAAACATCAACTAGATGAAGCAGCCTATAGAGGTACACAGTACGCCAACTGGCATTGTGATGTGAAAGGCAACAATGACCTATTATCGGTTACACAACCTGAGCTCATTAAGAACATTCATAAAGAATACCTAGAGGCGGGTGCCGATATCATTGAAACCAACACCTTTAATGCAACGACAATTTCAATGGCCGATTATGACATGCAGGATGAATCTCGTTTGATTAATCAGCAGGCTGCAAAAATCGCACGTGAAGCCGTGGATGAATTTAATGCGCTAACACCAAACAAGCCACGTTTTGTTGCGGGCGTTATCGGCCCTACCAGTCGCACGGCCTCAATTTCTCCTGATGTGAACGACCCAGGCAAACGCAATGTGCATTTTGATGAGTTGGTTGAGGCTTATAAAGAGTCGACCCAAGCGTTAATCGAAGGGGGCGTCGACTTAATATTAATTGAAACGATTTTTGATACCCTTAATGCTAAGGCTGCTTCTTTTGCTGTTGAAACTGTGTTTGAAGAAATGCATATTACCTTGCCTGTCATGATTTCTGGCACCATTACCGATGCTTCGGGCAGAACGCTTTCAGGGCAAACATCGGAAGCCTTTTACTATAGTATGCGCCACGTAGCACCATTTTCTATTGGTTTAAATTGTGCACTGGGTCCCGACTTATTGCGTCAGTACGTTGCTGAAATATCACGAGTCGCTGAGTGCAGGGTATCTGCTCATCCAAATGCCGGTTTGCCAAATGAGTTTGGCGAATATGACATGGAAGCTGAAGAACTCGCAGAGCACCTTCAAGAGTGGGCAGAATCAGGTTTGGTTAACATATTGGGTGGTTGTTGTGGCAGTACGCCTGAACATATTCGTCAAGTAGCGGAGGCTGTTAAACATTTAGCACCTCGAGAGCTTCCCGAGATTGAAGTGAAAATGCGGTTATCGGGGCTAGAGCCCTTCGTACATTAGTTAGGCTTTGAGAAACGGCGCTTATAGCTCAGTCGCTCTTATCTAAACTCTATGGTTTGTAAGTAAATATCAACAAATTGTCATCAGGAAGTATCGTGTCAGCAGAATTTTCTAGTTTTATCAATGTTGGTGAAAGAACTAACGTAACAGGCTCAGCGATGTTCAAGCGCTTGATCCTCGAAGACGACTTTGAGAGTGCCTTGGATGTCGCGCGTCAACAAGTTGAAAACGGTGCTCAAATTATTGATATCAATATGGACGAGGCTATGCTCGACTCAGAAGCTGCCATGGTCAGATTTTTGAATCTTATTGCATCTGAGCCAGATATATCCAGAGTGCCCATCATGATTGACTCCTCTAAGTGGTCAATCATCGAGGCTGGTCTGAAGTGCGTGCAAGGCAAGGCAATCGTCAATTCCATCAGTTTGAAGGAAGGTGAGGCGCCTTTCTTGGAGCAAGCTAAAAAAATTAAACGCTACGGTGCGGCAACAGTCGTCATGGCCTTTGATGAAGTAGGCCAAGCGGATACTCAAGAACGTAAATTTGAAATATGTAAACGTAGTTACGATCTTCTGGTTAACACGGTGGGCTTCCCGCCAGAAGATATTATATTCGACCCAAATATTTTTGCTGTTGCCACTGGTATAGAAGAGCACAACAATTACGCCGTTGATTTTATAGAAGCAACGCGTGAAATAAGAAGCAAACTGCCGCATTGTCATGTTTCCGGAGGTTTATCTAACATCTCTTTTTCTTTCCGTGGCAATAACCCCGTCCGCGAAGCTATGCATAGCGTATTTTTGTATTATGCCATCCGTGCGGGCATGGATATGGGAATAGTCAATGCTGGGCAGTTGGAAGTGTACGATGAGATTCCACTAGAACTTCGAGATGCCGTTGAAGATGTGATTTTAAATCGCAGCCCTGATGCTACCGATAAGCTACTTGAACTCGCCCCTAAATATCAAGGTGGTGGCAAAGTTGCGGCAAAAGAAGACTTAACATGGCGAGAGCAAGATGTGAAAAAACGTCTTGAGCATGCCTTGGTGAAAGGAATTACTGATTACATAATAGACGACACTGAAGAGGCTCGTTTACAAGCAGAAAAGCCTCTGCATGTTATTGAAGGCCCACTGATGGACGGAATGAACGTAGTGGGTGATTTGTTTGGCGAAGGCAAAATGTTCTTGCCTCAGGTGGTTAAATCAGCACGCGTAATGAAAAAAGCTGTTGCACATTTGCAACCGTATATTGAAGCAGAGAAGGACGGTGTTCAGCGCTCCAACGGTAAGATTATCATGGCGACGGTGAAGGGCGATGTGCATGATATTGGTAAGAACATCGTAGGTGTTGTGTTGCAGTGTAATAACTTCGAAGTGATTGACTTAGGGGTAATGGTGCCAGCGGCCAGAATATTGCAGGTCGCAAAGGATGAAAATGCCGATATGATTGGACTTTCAGGCCTAATCACTCCGTCGCTTGATGAAATGGTACAGGTTGCTAAGGAAATGCAACGCTTGAAGATGGATTTGCCTTTGCTGATAGGAGGCGCTACAACTTCAAAAGCGCATACCGCGGTTAAAATAGAACAAAACTACGATCATCCCGTGGTGTATGTGCCAAACGCCAGCAGGGCGGTGGGTGTATGTCAAAAACTTATCTCACGAGAACATAGGGCACAATACGCTGCTCAAATAACTGCTGAGTATGAGAAAGTACGCGTTCAACACGCGAAGAAAACCCCACGTACAAAAGCAATCAATTTTGTTGATGCTAAAACAAATAAATTCACTTGCGATTGGGCGTCTTATCAAGTTGCTAAGCCAAATTTCATTGGTGTAAAAACGGTAGAAGTCGACTTAGCAACACTTAGAGAATACATCGATTGGACTCCGTTTTTTATCACTTGGTCCTTAGCTGGCAAATACCCACGAATTTTGAATGATGAAGTTGTGGGCGAAGAAGCGAAATCCTTATTCAAAGACGCTAACGACATGCTAGATCTATTTATTGAGAATAAGTCACTAACTGCTAAAGGTAGAGTGGGTATATTCCCTGCCAATAGCGACGGTGAAGATGTTAAAATTTTTGATAGTCAACAGCCTGATACAGTGATTGGCGTAGCGCATCATCTTCGTCAACAAACCCATAAACCTAAAGGTCCAAATTATTGCTTGAGTGATTTCATTATGCCTGAAAGTGAAGGCCGCCAAGACTATATGGGTGCATTTGCTGTTACAGCAGGAATTGGTGAAGATGAGCTAGCAAAGGCCTATGAGGCGGATGGGGATGATTACAATTCTATTATGAGTAAAGCGGTTGCCGACCGGCTCGCTGAGGCTTTTGCTGAATATCTGCACGAACAAGTAAGAAAAGAGCTTTGGGGTTATGCTCCTGATGAGGCACTAGACAATGCAGCACTTATTGGTGAAAAGTATCAAGGTATTCGACCTGCGCCTGGCTATGCGGCTTGTCCTGAGCATACTGAGAAACAGCTTATTTGGGATCTACTTGATGTCGAAGCCAGTATTGGTATGAAGTTAACCTCGAGCTACGCAATGTGGCCGGGAGCAGCTGTGTCGGGTTGGTATTTTTCGCATCCTGAGTCTCGCTATTTTGCCGTCGCTAAAATTCAGCAAGATCAATTAAAAGACTATGCGCAAAGAAAAGCATGGGACATTGAGTATGCTGAAAAGTGGCTTATGCCGAATTTACATGACTAGAGATGCGTTGTGAGTGGCGATAAACCTTTTAGCCAAGCTTGTGAAAATAACAAGGAGCCAATTCTGGCTGAACTGAAACGTGTTCTTGTTAAACATCGGCATGTTCTCGAGGTGGGCAGTGGTTCTGGGCAGCATGCCATTCACTTTGCAGCCAATTTGCCTCATCTTAATTGGTATTGTTCAGATGTTGAAAACTATCATCATGGCATCAATCAGTGGATTGATGACTATCCAAGCGCTAACCTGCATAGGCCTTTTGCTCTCAAACTTGCGCGTGATGAATGGGTTAAAGGGCCCGTGAAGCTAAACACGACTGGAATTGAAAGCAGCTCGGAAGTATTTGATGCTATTTTCTCGGCTAATACTGCGCACATTATGCTTGAGCATGAGATCAAGGCGCTTATGCATTCGGTTAGCGATAACCTTCCTTCGGGTGGCGTATTCTGTCAGTACGGGCCATTTATAGTAGATGGTAAGTTCACCAGTGATAGCAACCGTGCTTTTCATGAGAAGCTCTTAGATAGTGGCAGAGGTGGTTATCGTGATATTGATGAGCTTGCTGGGTGGGCACCCAAGCTTGTCCTACATGAGAAAGTTGATATGCCAGCAAATAATCTAATGCTTGTTTGGCGTAGTGCTTAGTTGTTTAGTAATTAACTGTTTGATAAATAGTATAGAGGGAGGCTCAACCCTCTAGAAAACACGCTTTACGCCATCGATGGCCGCTCTCCAATGGCATCCTTGCCATTGGACGGTTTTCTAGGGGGTTGAGTCTCCCTCTATACTTCTCGCCTTACAAACACGCATTACGCCATCCATGGCCGCTCTCCAATAGTATATCTTCCAACAAGTACGAAAAAGGCTCCGTATGGAGCCTTTTTGATGTAACTGAGTTTTTATTTACTTAGTTGCCGCTATTGATTTTCCGCTGAAGCAGTAATTATCAAACCAGTCTACAAGCTCGCCATAAAACTGCATTTTATGCTCGTAAAACAAGGTATTTGAAAAGTGGTCGGCGCCTTCAATTTCAGTATATTTAAAATTGTTGGTATGTTTTTTTAGCTCTTCAATGAAATCACGACTATGTTCGATAGTAACTTGGCGGTCAATATCACCGTGTACAACATATAAAGGTATATTCACCTTTGATACCTCTTTCACGGGATCAATACCACGTACGGTAGGTGATTGGAAAATACGCAAATAACGGCCTCTGTTTATCACAGATAACCAGCGATTTAAATCACCAACCGAGGCCCCTGCGGCAGAACACTTGTAGATTTGTGGGTCTCTCGTTGCCGCAACAAGCGATGCATAACCGCCGAAGCTCCAACCAAACATCGCTAACCTATCTTTATCAGCCAAACCTTTTTCGACCAGATAAAGCGCAGCGTCGTCTAAGTCATCCTGCATGGCTTTACCCCATTCAGCATCTCCGGCCTTCCATAGTTCTAGGCCAAAACCAGTTGATCCTCTAAACTGCGGTTGAACCACCAGATAGCCATTATTAGCTAATAACTGCGACCATTCGTCATAAATGTTAACATCACGACTCCAAGGTCCACCGTGAGGGTGAACAATGGTAGGAAAAGGTCCTTTACCTTGTGGGATCGTAACGTACGCAGGAATAACCATACCGTCACGCGCCTTGTACTTTATCCAGCGAACTTTTGCGAGCTTGTCATTGTCGATCAGCGGTGCAGTATCGCCGATAAGGCTTAGTTTCGTTTTGTTTTCTAAGAGATAATATGTGCCAGGATCGTTCGGACCAGAAGTTCTGATAACAATCATATTGTCGTCTTCCGAACGGCTATTTAAACTCACGAACTTTTTAGGGAAATTCGCCTCAATGGCTTCATATAGTGCCGCCTCATTTTCGTCAGTCCAGTAAACCTTGGGATGTTTTCCGGTATAAGAGTAACCAAGCAAACGACCGCGGTCAGCCATTTTATTTGAAATAACAATACTGTCTGCATCATACGACTTCAGACCAAATAAACGCTCCGAATATTCTTTTGTTTCAATATTATATCTATAAATTCCCGCTGTATTTTGACCTAAGGTAGCACTAACAAATATTTCATTGGGGTTGTCTTTATTGAAATACAAGAAGTCAAAAACTTCACGGCTTTCGGGTTTATTTTGATGAACTAATTGCCATTCTTCTGAACCTTTAGACCTGGCGTAAAGGTTAATTGCACTGATTGTTGCGTCGTAACCCGTTCCAGCTCGAACTTCGCCGTCACTATCCACGACAAAGCCGCCATTTACGGTATCGTTACCGCGCAAAATGGTCCTAGTGCGGCCTGTATCGATATCGTATCTGATAATATCGGGTCTACCGTCTTCGTCAATGTCATAGTTCAACAGAATGACGTCTGGGTCCTGTGGAAAGGTACTAACTATGCTAAAGCGAGCTGATTCGTCTTTTGCAAAAGGCACATCCCATTTTCCTTTGCCATCGGCATTCACTATGGCGTTCTTACTTACCCAATAATTGCGAGCACCATCTACAATATTTTGACGAAAGTACATCATCAATTTTTTATTATTTAGCCAAGTATAGCCTGTAAGCTCCATCTTGGCAGCACCCAGAGTAACAGGTTTTGCGCTAAGGTTACTCGTCGGTCTAATTTCGACTACATAATCACCACGTTTTGACGTCGCTCTCATATAGGCTAGCTTTTTACCATCCCGACTCACTGACACACTGCGCATAGCGGGCTCGATAGCGAAAGCTTCAATCGGCATCTTGACGCTGTCAGTTTCATTCTTTGCTTTATCTTCTGCCGCTACATTACCGGCAAAGAGCAATGCGCTACCTAAAATAAAACTTGTGGTGAGAAAGTGTTTTTTTAACATCTTCATCTTCTCCTTGTTTTGATAAAAAAAGGCTCCCAAACCAGCGGTCAGAGAGCCTCTCTATTACTAGCTGCTTCTATCTTAGAATGAGTATGCTACTGAAGCAAACACCGTTCTACCGAAGATATCATAACCTACACCTAGTGGTACGTTACGCTGTTGGAAACCGCCAGCGTCGCCATCGATAAGAGGTGGAGCTCTGTCGAATAAGTTTCTAATACCTGCTGTAACGGCCCAATTATCTTGACCGTAACTCGCTGATACAGTGTGAATGATATAGTCTTTGGTTTTCTCAAGTGGACGACAAGACACATCTAAACCAGTACACGGTTGGTTATCAGGCTCAAAATCGAACAAGTTGTCGTTTTGACCACGGCCAATGAAACGACTTGACCAGTTGAATCTGAAGTCAGTGTATTCTAAACGAAGTTGAGCAGAACCACGCCACTGCGGGTTAGTAATTTCACCTACGTTATCATCAAATATGTCAAAGAATTCAAGTTCACGAGACTGTAACTTAGTAGCGAGTAAATCAATAGTTACCCCTAGCTCATTCTCACCAACAATAAAGTCTTGCTGATAGAATACGTTGAAGTCGATACCTTTTGACCCTTCAAAACCAATGTTGATGAAAGAACGATCAACACCAGTCATTTGTAGAGTTGTTGGATCACGTTGGATGCTGTCACAGAATCCGCTCGTACCATCAGGTACTTCTTCGTTGTTATAACAACTTGCGATAATGAAGCCTGAAGTAGGCTCAGATACCGCACCTCTGATTTCAATATCATACCAAGTCGCAGATAAGGTCAAATCAAAGGCGTCTGTGAACGGTTGTTCAAAGATAATACCGTAAGTCTCTGAAACTGAACGTTCAGCAAGTAAAGTCTCAGAACCACCTGTTGTTACTTCAGCAGATACGAAGTTAGAGAAACCAGCACTATCTGGGGTGTTTAGACCAAACGAAGTTGCATCGATACCGTTAGTTAAGCACGAAGCAAATACACGTTCATTCCTTTCATCTTCAGAAGCATCGTAAGTTTCAGCCGAATTGACGTCTAGTGGATCAGATACTCGAGCTGCTTCAGGAACAACACATGGATCGGTTACTGAGTTAAAACCAGAGGTTCCGTTTAAGAAACGCTCACGTAGGTTTGGTGTTCTATATGATGTTCCTCGAGTACCACGAATAGTTAGATACTCAGTAGGACGCCATAATGCTTTCAAACTGAAAGTCTTCTCTGGTGCATAGAAAGTTTCTTCTGTTAAACGACCAGAGGCAGTAAGCGTAAGTTCTTCCGCCCACTCTTGCCCACGTAACATAGCAAACTCAGTTTCGAAGAAAATCTCACGAAGGTTTTTAGAACCATCAGCGCCTTGGTCAGCAAAAGAGTTATACAAACCATCTACCGCTGCAGGGTTAGCATCCGTAATAATTTCATCTTTACGGAATTCAGCACCCACTACCAATGGAACAACTTCATCATTCCAAGGAAGAGTGAACCAATCACCTGTAATGAAACCAGTTAGCATCGTTTGCTTAACTTCAGTTACGATATTACGAGTTGTAAATAGGTATGCCGCTTCTTCAGGTGTGAAAGTACCACCACCTTCTTGATAAATGTTCGACGAGAACAAGTTTACTGCAACGCAGTCATCACCTGGGTCTCCACAAACGATTTCGCCATTTGCATTACGAGTAGCAGCAATTGACTTTTCGAAATTCGTTGAGCTTATACCAACTTGGCTCGACTCACCACGTGAGGCACTGTAAATAGCAGAAACTTCATAGCTCCAAGAACCTTCACCAAAGTTGTCTAATGCGCCAATGTTACCTGATACACCACCAACTAAACGATACTGATAGGCATCAACCGAGTTATTTTGTCTGTCGCCACGAATGTTCAGAATCGGGCGTACAGCTTGTGGACCATAAGGTGCGCCAACTCCGGCACGGCAATCACTACCATTAATCGGGTCGGAACCACAAGGGTTATATGGGTTAGTCGCGTCGATTAATGGGAAAATTTGACCCGTGCCTGCAAAGGTGCTGGAGTCACGAGTTGCATATAAGCCTTCGTAGAATAAACGCGTGTCATTTTCGTCGTTAAACAAATAGTCACCGTTTAAATACATTGTAATTCTTTCTAGCGGACTGACGAAATCTTGTGAGTTTCTGTAGTCAGAATTCAAGAAAGAATAAAGTGGATCACCAAAATCGAAGTCTAGCAAACCATCGCCATTACCATCAAAGATAGCGCCGTCAAGTATGCCGTCGCCGTTCGTGTCAACCTCAATTGCGTTAACGCCTTGTGACTGGAAGAAAGCAACGTTAGCAGGGTTGAGCGTTGATTCACTCCAGTTAGGGATGCCGATGTTAGTGAAGCCTTCGGTGCGGTAAACACTACCGAAGAATGGAATCGACATACGGTTGGTTAGTGGGAAAATCTGACAGTTTGAAATGGGTGTCGCTGAAGGACCATCACCACGGCGACCACGATAAATATTTCCGTCGTTGCCTTCATAAATTAGCTCTTCACATGAGCTATTAAATCTACTTTCACCAAGTGTTTGTCTTTCTCGGTTATTATACTCACCAGCAATGGTGAATGAGTAGTTATCGCCAGACGAGCCATATAACAAACTGAAAGCAGTTTGCTCGCCGCCCTCTGGCGGAGCTGAACCTGATGCATTGAACTCAAAGCCATCAACGTTCTTTTTTAAGATAACGTTGGCAACACCAGCGATTGCATCGGAACCATAAACAGTAGACGCACCGTCGAACAAGTTTTCAATTCTGTCGATTAGTACAGAAGGGATTAGGTTCAAATCTGGGGCAGTTGGAGCACCACCTACACCGGCAGGTGCAACACGACGACCATTCACTAGAACAAGCGTTCTGTCAGCACCAAGACCACGGAAGCCAACAGTAGCAGCACCAGGACCGTTATCTAAAACAAAGCCGTTAAATGTACTATCGATTTGAACACCAGACGCTTGTGAGGTGTTCTGTAGCATGTCGTTGGTGTCGAATAAACCAAGTTCACGTGAGATGTCACCACTAATAATTTGAACAGGGGATGCATTTGAGAATTCTGCTCTTTTGATACGTGAGCCTGTTACTGAAATTCTCTCAACTACCTCAATTTCGTCTTCCTCTTCTTCAAGAAGATCATCGATTTCCTGCGCGTATAGGTTTGGGGCTGCTAAGCATCCAAGGGCGACTAAAACCGCCATTGACACTTTATGCAACTTGGTATCGTTGCTTTGATTCATATTGTTTCCCTGTTGTCGCTTTATAGCGATTAAGTATTATTGTTTTATCCAAAAAAAATTTTGGTCAAAATGTGCAACTTTTTTTGTGAAGACCGGTCTGATTGATTAGCGATGTTTTCTTAACATTTCTACTTAATCAAACAAACACAACTTCCAGTTGCTTTTTGTGCACTTACTAATTTAATGCAATGTGGCACGAACAGTCAAACCCTTGATAGTGGCAAAGTAGTGCGTTTTTTAAACGAATTTAGGTATTTCCGTTCGTTCATAAGTATAAAATTTTAAAAGGCCTTTAGTTTCAAACATTTAAGCCTGTGTTTAAGTGCGAAATTTATTTGAAAAAAAATCGAATTATTTTGGAGTTAAGGATCTTCACCCTTATTTTAGCCTCTTTTAACGCCAAAATAGGTGGGATCTACTCCTAATTTAGCATTTTATAAGTGAATTTTTTCATTCGATGCCTGTCTATTTTACCCCAACAGTTTTCGGTAAAGTGCTCAAGGCTGCTTAAAAGGCAGTACACTCTCTGCTTGTTCTTTATACCTTTGCATAGCAATTTTTTCATTGCTTAAGAAGTCTGCAACTGCATGGTGGAAATCTGGATGTAGAAGGTGATGGTTCGAGTAACAGTAAGTTGGCGCAAAACCCCGAAGAATTTTATGTTCACCCTGAGTGCCAGGATTGAAGGTTGAAATATTATTTTCAATACAAAATTCAATGCCTTGATAATAGCAGCACTCGAAGTGCAAACCAGATATGTCCTCCAGCGCACCCCAATATCTTCCGGCAAGCAATTTATCATCATAAACAAATAGCGCAGACGCAATGCACCGTCCAGCGTCAAATGTCATGACAATTAATAGCTTATCGGGCATTTGTTCAAGTAATTGGTGAAAGAAGGCCTGATTTAAGTAGCCAGTGTGGCCACTTCGCTTTAAATAGGTTTGTTGGTAGCAAAGATAAAAGTCTTGCATAAGTTCTTTACTTATATCCTTGCCAGTAAAGCGCTTGATCTGCAAATCTTCACCTTGTTTATACACCCCTGAACGCTCTTTTCGTATTGAGCGACGTTTGCGCGATGTCATCTTGGCTAAAAACTCATCAAAATCTGTATAGCCATCATTCTTCCAAACAAATTGCACGCTTAAGCGCTGCAATAGTGTTTGTTTAGTCTTCTGTTTTGCTAACTCACTACTATCATGCTCTGGAAGAAATAAGTAATGCAGTGATGATGCGCCAGCTGCGTGGATGATAGATTCACTGTGAGCTGCTAACCATTGGTAAATCTCTTGAGAAGTGATTTCGATGTTTTGGTTAATCAACATCCTGCTGCCCGTAACCGGCGTGAAAGGAATGCAACACACCAGTTTTGGATAATAGGGAAGCTGATGATGGTGATAGGCATTCGCCCAAGCATGATCAAACACATATTCACCATAAGAATGTGTTTTTAAATAGCAAGGGAGAAAAGCGACTATGGTATTTTTATTTATAGCGTCTTCATCGTAAATCACTAGGTGATGACTTAACCAACCGCTATTGCCGTCGACACATTGAGTTTGTTCAAGTGCTTTTAGAAAGGGGTAGCTTAAAAATGGCGTAGCGTCATACTTATTGCCAGCGGACAGTTGTTGCCATTGTGTTTGACAGATATCATCTAGTGCTTGTATTGATTTACATTTAAGTGGCATTGGCAGTTCAATGTCCTAAAATAACGAGGAATTATAAAGACTATGTCAGATAGTCAGGCAAAGATCATTCGACACAAAATAACACGTTTGTTGTCTCGTCGTGAACACAGTGCCCACGAAATTCGTCAAAAACTGTTAGCCTTGAATAACGAACGCCCCTCTTTTAGGCAAGTAGCGAAAAACAAATCGCAGCAACAAACAGCAATCGATTCGAGCGAGCTCGACGCAGAAGCAGTCATCCAACCTGAGTTAGTTGACGAGATATTAACTCAGTTTATCGAAAAAGATATACAAAGCGATTTTCGCTACGCAGAAGCCGTCGTTCGTGGAGCCTATCGCAAGGGTAAAGGCCCACTATTTATACAACGTAGTTTGCAAGAACATGATATCGACTATGCCCTTGTGAAAGCGCTAATTGCTGAACATGATTTTGATTGGTTTGAACTGGCAAAAACGGTGCGCGAAAAGCGTTTTGGCTGGGAGCTCCCACAAGATTGGCAAGCAAAACAGAAACAGATGCGTTTTTTGCAATATCGCGGTTTCGAGCAGGAGCAAATCAAATACGCCTTTGAGTAGCTTTACGCTTAACAAAGCCCCACTTAACATGATATCTTCAAACAATTATTAAAAAACATCGATATAGCATATCCACCCCGCAGACTTAGGAACATTAATGACACGCTCTACTGCTGATATTCGCCGCACATTTTTAGAATTTTTTCAAAAACAACAACACCAGATAGTCTCTAGCTCATCACTGGTACCGCATGATGATCCAACACTGTTGTTCACAAACGCGGGCATGAATCAATTCAAAGATGTATTTCTTGGCGCTGAACAACGAAACTATACTCGAGCAGTGTCCTCCCAGCGTTGCGTGAGAGCTGGAGGAAAACATAACGACCTCGAAAATGTGGGCTATACCGCACGTCATCACACTTTTTTTGAAATGCTAGGTAATTTTAGTTTCGGTGATTATTTTAAAGAACAAGCCATAAAGTTTGCATGGCAATTTTTAACTGAAGAGCTAGGTTTAGAAAAAGAGAAGCTACTTGTTACCGTCTATCATGATGATGATGAAGCTTTCAATATTTGGGAAAACCAAATTGGTTTGCCCGCTGACAGGATTATTCGAATTTCTACGTCGGATAACTTTTGGTCAATGGGTGACACAGGTCCTTGCGGTCCTTGTTCTGAAATATTTTATGACCACGGCGAACATATTTGGGGTGGTAAGCCCGGCACAGCCGAGGAAGATGGTGATCGATTTATCGAAATCTGGAACTTGGTATTCATGCAATATAATCGACAAGCTAATGGCGATATGTTGCCTTTGCCTAAACCGTCGATCGATACAGGCATGGGTTTAGAACGTGTATCAGCGATTCTACAAAACGTGCACAGCAACTACGAGATAGACCTATTTCAGAGCCTTATCAAGTCGGCAGCAGACATTGTCGGCACTACCGATCTTGAACACAAATCTTTGCGCGTGATTGCCGATCATATTCGCTCTTGTAGCTTTTTAGTGTGCGATGGTGTGATGCCGTCAAATGAAGGGCGAGGCTACGTTCTGCGTCGAATTATTCGCCGAGCTGTGCGCCACGGATACAAAATGGGTGCGAGCGATATCTTTTTCTTCAAATTATTGCAAACCCTGGTTGACGAAATGGGGGAAGCTTACCCTGAGCTGGTTCAACAACAAGCAGTTATTGAGAAAGTATTGAAAGTTGAGGAGGAACAGTTTTCTAAAACCTTAGCTCGTGGTATGACGATCTTAAACGATGCGCTGGCTGAGCTAAGTGGAAAAGAAATTCCGGGCGAACTGGTTTTTAAGCTTTACGATACTTATGGTTTCCCTGCAGATTTAACGGCTGATGTGGCACGCGAGCAAGACTTTAGTATCGACGAAGCGGGTTTTGAAGCGGCGATGGCTGCTCAGAAGGCTTTATCGCAATCAGCAAGTAAATTTGGCGCAGACTATGCGAATGTTTTAAGCGTTGATGAGCAAACTAGCTTTACTGGATACGACCTTACAACCGGACGTGCCGAAGTGGTAGCTCTAATAAAGGATAATGAGCAAGCAAGTAGGGCAAGCGGCAGTGCAATCGTTGTGTTAAATGAAACACCTTTCTATGCTGAATCCGGTGGACAGGTTGGCGATACAGGTCTAATAAGCACAAAAGACGCCAGCGCCAAAGTTATTGATACAGTAAAGCTAGGTCAAGCTTTTGCCCATCATGTACAAATAGAAGGCGAACTAGCGCTTGGAGATAGCGTTGAACTCACCGTGGATAGAACTCGACGTGACCGAATTAAAGCCAATCACAGTGCAACTCATCTATTACATGCAGCGCTGCGAGAATTACTGGGGGAGCACGTTACCCAAAAAGGTTCACTTGTAGATGCCGAAAAGCTTCGTTTTGATTTTTCTCATTTTGAGCCGATTTCCGCCGAGCAATTGCTTGAGATTGAAAATAGAGTCAATGCTGAAATTCGCTTAAATCATGCCTTAAGCACAAAGCTAATGGAGCTTGATGAAGCTAAAGCGTCGGGAGCGATGGCCTTGTTTGGAGAAAAGTACGATGAAAAAGTACGCGTGGTGCAAATGGGCTCATTTTCTACAGAGCTTTGCGGTGGTACCCATGTTGCTAGGACTGGCGATATAGGCCTGTTCAAAATTACAACGGAAGGTGGAATTGCATCGGGTGTTCGACGTATTGAAGCTACCACTGGTCAAAGCGCTCAAGACTACATCAATAATGAGTCACAACTATTGTTCGACATCGCGTCTTTGGTGAAATCCGACAAAGCCTCAGTTGCTGACAAAGTATCATCAGCCCTACAGCAGCTTAAACAGGCTGAAAAAGAACTGGCTCAGTTGAAACAATCAATGGCTGGGCAAAAGGGGAAAGACCTGTTAGCTAATGTTACAGACGTAAACGGGGTAAAACTCCTAGTCGCGAAACTAGAAGGTGTTGAGGCAAAATCCTTGCGCGGAATGATGGATGATTTAAAAAATCAGTTGCAGTCGGGCGTCGTTGCCTTGGGGCTCGAAAGTAATGGAAAAGTAAACTTGATTGCGGGGGTCACCAAAGATCTCATTTCTAAGGTAAAAGCGGGTGACTTAGTCAATCACATGGCTGGTCAAGTAGGTGGAAAGGGCGGTGGCCGGCCAGATATGGCCCAAGCTGGGGGCTCACAGCCGGAAAACCTCCAAAAGGCACTTGATTCTGTTCAAAGTTGGCTCGAAAATAGCATATAGAATCCTGTTGGAAAAATGTGAACAAAATGAGTGGGATAAACGTCAGGAATTTGACTGTTGTTTGCTTATTGTACAAATATTTATATTTTTCTTGGCGTAAATCAATAATTTGAAGTATATTAAAAATTCAATGTTGGCCAATGTCGTACAAGATAAATCACAAGGTGCATACATCCATTGTTATTGTGGAAGCGCGTTTGTAAAACAGATATCGATACATTGATTGGACCAAATTTATAAGGAGCGACAAAATGCTTATCTTGACTAGACGTGTAGGGGAAACTTTAATGGTAGGTGACAACGTCACCGTGACTGTTTTAGGCGTCAAAGGAAATCAAGTTAGAATCGGAGTGAATGCGCCGAAGGAAGTTTCAGTTCACAGGGAAGAGATTTACATGAGAATTCAAGCTGAAAAAGGTAATCAGGTTTCGCCTGGTAATTCTTAATCAACTTTACACGACTCATTATTTGCTAGTGCAATTCATGCTAGCAAACACAAAAAAACTCGGTTTATTCTGAGTTTTTTGCTTTAGGAAGGCTGGATGTTACTCGCTATTGGTCAAAAAACTGACAAACAGCAAATAATAGTGAATTAGTTGCCAAAAAAGCATTGACTTATAGCACTGATTCAGTAAACTTCCGCCCCACATTTAGGAGAGGTGGCCGAGTGGCTGAAGGCGCTCCCCTGCTAAGGGAGTATAGGGTTTGTAGCCCTATCGAGGGTTCGAATCCCTCTCTCTCCGCCATTTATTTGCTGACTCAATTAGCATAGTAAATGTGACTAAATGTAGAACGCCTTATTAGGCGTTCAAAAGCAAAACAACGCGCATGTAGCTCAGCTGGATAGAGTACCTGGCTACGAACCAGGCGGTCGGAGGTTCGAATCCTTCCATGCGCGCCATATTGAATAGGCAAAATGCTTGTCATTTTGCTAACAAGTTCGGAACAAGATAGTTCCACTAAAGTTTACCACGCGCATGTAGCTCAGCTGGATAGAGTACCTGGCTACGAACCAGGCGGTCGGAGGTTCGAATCCTTCCATGCGCGCCATATCACGTTAAAGCTCCAAAGCTGAAAACGATAGAATGCCCACTGAGAAATCAGCGGGCATTTTTTTTAGCGCCATTTTCCGCCTGCTTGTACCAAGTCTTGATAACAGGTTTGGGTGATGCTTTTGTTAAAAATTCGTAAAAATTGAATAATAATAGGACAATCATCCTTCAAAGTGCATATTTATAGTGATCTTATGCAAGCTTAAGATGGTTTTCGATTGTATTTTTTGCGTCTCCGTGCTA
This sequence comes from Marinibium conchae, assembly GCF_015595035.1. Lineage (GTDB taxonomy): Bacteria > Pseudomonadota > Gammaproteobacteria > Enterobacterales > Alteromonadaceae > Glaciecola. The sequence goes on from NZ_JADNRN010000001.1 coordinate 767,394, forward strand.
TTTATCTGTGCCTGAAATTTTGGGGCGTAACAGTTTATGGAGAATGTATGGCTGAGCAGTTAATGGAAGCAGGTGTTTTACTTGCCGTTGGTATGTCGGTTGTGTTTGCTTTTCTTACACTACTGATTGCTGGTATTCATCTTATTGCTTGGTTTGAAAGAGCCTTCCCAAGTCCGATTGAGACCCCAAGTACTAGGCCAAGACAAGAGCCCAAGCAAAAAAACGACATCACTGAAGTGAGTCCGCAAATCGCTGCCGCAATAAGCGCTGCGGTGAGCACACACCGCAAATCAACTTCGAAATAATAGGGAAGCTTTTATGTCCAAATCATTAGGAATTACCGAATTGGTCCTTCGCGACGCGCATCAATCTTTACTCGCAACAAGAATGCGCCTTGCGGACATGCTTCCCATTGCTGAGAAGCTCGACAACGTGGGTTATTGGTCTGTTGAGTCATGGGGTGGTGCTACCTTTGATTCATGCATACGCTATCTGGGCGAAGACCCCTGGGAGCGTATCAGAGCATTGAAAAAAGCGATGCCTAAAACCAAGCAACAAATGTTACTCCGTGGTCAGAATTTACTGGGTTATCGTCACTATGCCGATGACGTTGTTGAGAAGTTCGTTGAGCGTGCCCACGTCAATGGCGTTGACGTGTTTAGAATTTTTGATGCTATGAATGATGTTCGCAATCTTGAGACTGCGGTTAAATCAGCGATCAAAGTAGGTGCGCATGCGCAAGGCACTATTTCTTACACAGTGAGTCCTGTGCATAATCTGCAGCTTTGGTTAGATATGGCTAAAAAGCTTGAGGATATGGGTGTTCACTCTATTTGCATCAAGGATATGGCTGGCTTGTTGAAGCCCTACGATTGTGAAGAACTGATTCACGGTTTGAAAAACACTGTCGAGGTGCCAATTGCTATGCAATGTCATGCCACGACCGGCCTCAGTACGGCGACTTATCAAAAAGCTGTCGACGCTGGCATAGATATGCTAGATACCGCTGTGTCGTCAATGAGCATGACGTATGGGCACACAGCAACAGAAACCATGGTATCGATAGTAGAGGGAACTGAGCGCGATACAGGCCTTGATATCGAAGCTTTGGCCGATATAAGCGCCTACTTTAGGGATGTCCGCAAAAAATATGCACAATTTGAAGGATCGCTAAAAGGTGTTGATGCACGAATCCTGATTGCCCAAGTGCCTGGTGGAATGTTGACTAATATGGAAAGCCAACTGAAAGAACAGGGCGCTGAAGATAAATTTGACGAAGTGCTCAAGGAAATTCCTCGCGTGCGTGAAGATCTTGGCTTTATTCCTTTGGTTACACCAACATCTCAAATAGTGGGTACTCAGGCCGTATTAAACGTGCTCACTGGCGAACGTTATAAGAGTATAACTAAGGAAACTGCTGGTGTGCTAAAAGGCGAATATGGCGCAACCGCAGCACCGGTGAACCAAGAGCTACAGCAACGTGTCTTAGAGGGCAATGAGCCTATTTCTTGCCGACCCGCCGACGTATTAGAGCCTGAACTTCACAAATTAGAAGCTGAGTTGGATGAAATTGCGAAGCAGAAGTCTTTACGAATTGCCGAAGATAAAGTTGATGACGTGCTTACTTATGCCTTATTTCCTCAGATTGGCATGAAATTTATCGAAAATCGTGATAATCCAGGGGCCTTTGAACCGGCACCCGCCGACCCGTCTGATATTGTTGATGCTTCTGACTCTGTCGCAATTGCTGGCGACTCAAAAGCTTATCAGGTAAAAGTCGAAGGTAAGTTATATCATGTTGAAGTCGCTGAAAATGGTGAAGTGAGTCACATATCATCGTCATCAAACAACAAGTCCCACTCAGGCAGCTCTGCAGCAGGTGATGCGTCCGCGGTCAGCGCAAATGCTACGGATATTGCTGCGCCATTGTCAGGAAACATTTTTAAAACCATCGTTAGAGTCGGTGAGCAAGTCAATGAAGGTGATACTATCCTCATACTTGAAGCGATGAAAATGGAGACTGAAGTCAGAAGTTCCGTTTCTGGTATCGTCCAAGACTTACTCGTTAGCGAAGGTGACGCAGTTCAGGCCGGGCAAACAATGATGGTAATTGGGTAGGAACATGGAAAAGTTATTGATTCTTTGGGAAAGCACTGCCATACCTCACTTTGAGATTAAGCAAATTATCATGATGCTAGTGGGCTTCGCTTTGCTCTACTTAGCGATTGTTCGAAAGTTTGAACCCTTATTACTATTGCCTATAGGTTTCGGCGCTTTGCTCACCAATATACCACTTGCTGGATTTAGTGAAGCAGGCGGCTTACTGCACTATATCTATTATATTGGGGTCGACACCGGCGTATTCCCGCTGCTTATTTTTATGGGTGTCGGGGCAATGACCGACTTCAGTGCTCTGATTGCAAACCCACGAATGTTGCTTCTTGGGGCTGCAGCGCAATTTGGCATCTTCGCTACCTTGTTCGGAGCAATATTGTTAAACGGATTATCGTTTTTTGACTTCAGCTTACAAGATGCATCGGCCATCGCAATTATTGGCGGCGCTGATGGTCCAACTGCCATATTTTTGGCATCTAAATTAGCGCCGGAGTTACTGGGAGCAATTGCAGTTGCCGCATATTCCTATATGGCATTAGTGCCGATCATTCAACCTCCTATTATGAAAGCACTAACAACAGCTGAAGAGCGTAAGTTGCCGATGGCGCAGTTGCGGGTTGTGTCAAAGAAGGAGAAGATACTATTTCCTCTAGCAGTATTGCTAATGACACTTATCTTTTTGCCATCAGCCACGCCATTAGTCGGCATGTTTTGCTTCGGTAACCTTCTCAAAGAATGCGGTGTTGTTGACCGTTTAAGTAATACTGCGCAAAATGAGTTGATTAATATCGTCACCATTTTCCTTGGTTTGGCGGTTGGATCTAAATTAAGTGCTGACGCCTTTCTCACTGCAGAAACATTAGGTATTTTAGCCCTAGGTGCCGTTGCGTTTTCTATCGGAACGGCCGCCGGTGTTATGATGGCTAAGCTAATGAACAAGCTCAGCAAGGATAATATAAACCCCTTAATTGGTGCTGCAGGCGTATCTGCTGTGCCAATGGCTGCAAGAGTAGTGAACAAGGTTGGCTTAGAGTCTAATCCCCACAACTTCCTGCTTATGCATGCTATGGGCCCTAACGTTGCTGGTGTATTGGGTTCGGCTGTTGCCGCAGGTATATTGCTTGCCTTGGTTGGTCCCTAAGCTAAATTATCCTAGGCTGTTGCATTAGAAGCTCGATTTGCAATAGCCTTCGCTACTCTCTCGATATTCTCGACATACTCAAGCAGTTAGCTTTTCTTGTTGGTCTGCTTCTTGCTAATTACTCAAAAATAGCGTTTCTCCGTCAATAAATTGATGCTTAGGCACCGTATTGACTTTGGGGAAGCCGGTAGGTTTTTGAGGACTAGCAAATGAACAATATAAAACACAAACTAAGTGCATTATCGGTTGCGATTTCAACGGCTGTCTTAATGTCTGGATGCAGTTCGTTGCCCTTCGTAGATGAAGCTAAGACTGACTCCGCTCAACTTTCTCAAAGCGAACAAGCCCGAAGTACTCAATCGATACAAACAGAAATAGACGACTTTAAGACAATGAAGCCGAGTTTGTCTCGCTTGGTTGCATTAGAGGCGGATTTAAGCTTTTTGTTGGAGGAAATGAGTCGTTTTAATGAACAAAACCCCATCATGTATGACACTGCTGCCGCAACTACTCCACAACAGGTACCTCAAGCGCAATCAACGATCGTATTTACTGAAAATGGACGACAAGAAATTGCCGCTGAAAAACTAGTAGATGGTTGGGCAGACACACAAAGCGGAATAGGCGGTAAATGGCAAACAAAATCACCCGACTTAAAAACTGAGATGGACACATTAGGGCTTACTCAGCGCACCAGACCTACGAACAAGGTTGCGGTGAATACTCAAACTGCAAGTAGGCAAGGCGTGAGCCAATCTAAATTTTCTGGTAACAGTCAAGTCGAAGTTGCTGCTGTCGCTCCAATTATGCAGGTTAACAGTGCGCCGGGACCAAGTATAGCAGCGTCAAGGCCGTCTCAGCTGCGACAGCCAGATAGGGTAGCGATAACAAATAATATCGCTGAACGCAGCCCGAAAGCGGTAACGCTATCGAAATTCTCGACTATGACCAGTCCTGATCAAATAGTCGGAGATGTAAATAATTGCAGCGAGTGGAAGGTCGATGCTACAAGAACCTATTCCCTTCACCTCGCCTCTTTTACAACCAGAGCTGCTGCTGAGAATGGCTGGAATGAGCTAGAAAAGAAGTATGCCGACACATGGTGTGATACACCTGCAACGCTAGCTAAGGTAGTGGTTAAAGGTAGAGAATACCTTAGTTTGCGGGTAGGCGCTTATGCCTCTCGAGACAAGGTTTTAGCGTTATGCTCGCTAATTAAACAACGCGGTGACTATTGTGCAGTTAGCACAGCCACTGGCGAACGTATTCAATAAGCTTATTGAGACAATATCGTGCATAAACTAACTGTCATTTCTCATTCAATACTTATATCACTGAGTGTTCTTGCTGGCACTGTCAATGCGCAATCTGACGTAATTGAGCAGACATCTGCTGCAAATGCGAACGAAGTTGCGCTTTCAAGCCTAGCGGAAAGGTTTGAGGTGGGAGAAGAACTTATCGTGACTATGCGGGTTGGGCAGTTTAATTACGGTGAGGTATTCGCCGTTGTTACCGAGCGTGGCTTATTTGTGAGTGCTGAAGAAGTGATCTCTGTTTTGGATTTTCCAATTAAGAGAGTTGCTACCGATCGGCCGCTAGAACTGGATGGTTGGTACATTTCAGAAGACAGAAGCTTCAATCTGCAATTATTCGATGAAGTACGAAGCGAAGGTGTTGGACGAGTGATCCGCTCAGGTGACACCACTTTCATTACACCAGAGCAATTTGCGGTGATCAATGGAGAGAATCTCATTGATTTCGACCTAGTTGGCTCGTGGTTTGGTTTAACGCTTAGCTTCGACAGCGAACGTTTGTCGGTAAACGCAAAGGCCAGTATTCCTCTGCCTGCGCAATCTAAATTGAAGCGTGAGAAAGCCTCTCTAAATGAAAAACAGCATCGTATTCCCAACTATCCGAACTTTGATTTTGGTTATTATGAGCGCTCTCACCAAATGTTTGATGCAACGTTGACCTCACGTTACATCAATGACGAATTTAGCCATTTTTATAGTTTGATAGGTATTCAAGACTTGTTAGGGTATTCCACTCGTTTCTTTGTAAGCGGAAATGAAGAAGATATCCTGCGAAATGCAAACATTAACTTTAAGCGTCAGTCTCTAAAAGAAGACTTACTCGGGCCATTAAATGCGTCCACGGTCCAGTTTGGGGATATACGTCCTACTCGAGTTGGCGGAGTTACTGGCGCGCAGTCGATTGGTGTGAATGTAAGTAATCGGCGTCTAGGGCAACCTTTCGATTTTGAGTTCACTGAGATTACAGGATTAATACAAGACGGATGGGACGTCGAACTCTATCAAAATGGAGTATTAACAAGAAAAATCTTAAATACAGGTGGCGGCCAATACGAGTTTCTTGACTTACCATTATTTGCTAATTTGAACCGATTTGAAGTTGTTAAATATGGCCCTCAAGGGCAGGTTGAAAGAGAAAGGTTTGAGAGAAATTTAGACGCAGATATATTTAATCAAAGAATTCGATATGATGTATCTCTCACTAAATCAAATACTTCGTTGTTAAATGAAACAACCGTCCCTAGTGACTCTCAAGATTTGTTTCTCACTGGCGCTTACAGCTATTCCTTTCTTGGCTGGCTTTCCACAAGATTTTCACATAATGTAAATTTGACTGATTCGGAAGGGTTATATTCGCTTGGTGCAACTGCGCGGCTAAGCCCTAGGTTATTATCTAGTGTAGCAGTCACATCTTTTAACTCAAGAAAGCATGCTATATCTGCAAATTTAAGGTCCCTATTATTTGACCAGAATTTATCTCTCAATATAAGTAGAACTATTGATGAGGATTTTGGAGATAGCAATAATGCATCGTTAGAAATGAATGGAAATTTGTTACAAAGCGACTTTGGTCGATTGTCCTACGGAAACTCGTTGTCTTTTCAAAACCAAAGCAATGGAAATGCAAATGTAAACCTAAATAATACACTGACTTTTTCTTCTCGTTTTGGTTTTATCAGCCACAATTATTCCTTTCAAAACACAAAAGCCTCAGGTACCTCATTTGATACACAAGCGGGGGGCGTGACACTAGGCTTGTCTACTGGCAATTTAGTTAGTCGACTCAATGCGAATTACGAGATTGATTCAAATACGTCAACGCTAAATTGGACAGGAGCTGAGGCTTCACTAAACTACGAATTTTACAATAATTTATCAACTCGTCTTAAGGTAAACAGAGTCTTTGATACTGGGTTTAATAATTACCAGTGGAGCTTACAGTGGCAACAGCCAAGTTATGCATTATTTGGCAGTGTGACACATAATTCAAATGATGATGTGAGCGTGTCATTAAACGCTCGTTTTAGCATGTCTGAGGCGCCTTTTGGAAAGGGGTATGTGTCAACCAATTTACCTCTCACATCCACAGGCCTTGTTGCAGTTCGATTGTACGAGGATGTGAATCAGAACTTTGTTTTTGATAGTGAAGACAGAGTACTGCCTAATGTTAAAGTGTCAGCCGACCAATTAATACGATTCGCAGAAAGTGATGAATTTGGCATAGCTCTCTTTGAAGGGATCAGTTCATTTGAAAAATCCGATTTAACAGTAGACCTAGAATCACTCGACGACCCTTATCTTCTTCAATCTACAGAAAATACCTCCCTCACTACTAGAGAGGGTTTGCTCACGCTTGTGAACTATCCTTTTGTTCAAGGTATAGAGTTTGAAGGTAATATTTTGAACAAGAGTGCTGATGGAAGCAGAGTCAGTGGGCTTCGAAATGCTCCGGTAAAAATCTACAGGAGAAATGGAGAGTATGTAAAAACGGTTAAAACTGAATTTGATGGATATTTTTATTCGGGGCTTTTGCATCCCGGTGTTTATACCTTAGTTATAGCGGAAGAGTATGTCAGTGAGAATGGCTTAGAAACATTGCCTAACATTATTGTTAAAGCGAATAGAGCAGGAGGATTTGTGCCAGATATCCAAATTTTAACATCTACGTTACCGTTTGTTGAAAGATATCAAGCTTATATCGCGAGCTTTACGTCAAAGCTGAGTGCTAAAGCATATATTAATCTCATGACTAGAGGCCCCAAAAAGCAGGCGTTTAATTTAACAATTAGTCACAACAGAGCCAATGATAAATACCTTGTTGGAGCTGCCTTGTTCGAAAGGCAAGAACTTGCCGAGGCTTTTTGTCTTGCACAAAAAAACAACTTTCCGAACTGCAATATTCGCAAAGATAAATTTTTGCTCGACAACATTAATTAAAACTGGAAGCAATATGCACTTTTATGAATACACGAATCGACTTTTCTCTAAGTTGTTATTTAGCTTTAAGTCGACAGTGAGAGTTTTTGTTTTGTTTAACTTTATGTTGGTCTCGGTTAGCGCGCTTGGCCAAGAAATTGAAGTTATTCAGCCATTAAATATCGGAGTGGTGGCTATTACTGACAATGATTCAATTGGAAGCATAGAAATTGATGCTGAAGCGGTTACCAGAGTAAGGGGAGGGGTAAGGTTAATTAGCCAAGGTCAGCCTGCTCTCGTTCAAGCGAGGGGCTATGAGGCGAACCGACGATTGTTTATTTCAATCCAACCAAATCAGTTTAGAACGGCTACGGAAGAGGTATCACCCGAGCAATTCACTGTAGTAAGTTATCAAGTTGCAGAATTTGTTGTGACTGATGAAAACGGTATAGCTAACTTTAACATCGGGGGAACGTTTGCAACATCTGGCAACGGGTCTCTAAATTTTAGGGATACCGAATATCCCGCTAGATACACTATCACTGTAAATTATTAGTAGTAAGGAAGAATAATGACGTATTTAAAGCATATATATTTATCAGTTTTGTTGCTTGTTGCGCTGATATCGCACGCCAACGCTAACTTATTAGTATCTCCTACACGTATCCTGTTTGAAGGGAAGGAAAGAGTTCAAGACGTTGTACTCATCAACGTCACTGAGCAAACTAGGTCATATAGAATTGGTTGGCAAGAGTATACGGTTGATGAAAAAGGTGACTATAAAGTTATACCAGATAACGATGTTTCATTTGCATCGAGCAACTTCATTCGCTACTCCCCGCGTCAGGTAACTTTAAAGGCTGGGGAACGTCAGGTAATTAAATTAATGCTACGACGAAAAGCGAGCATGGAATCACCCGAGTATCGATCACATCTCAAGTTTACCGCGCTACCTGTAACTACTAATAGTGACAATAGCAACGCAACTGAGGGCGTTGGATTTAAAGTAAAAGTACTTACAAGTTATAGCATACCGGTCATCGTGCGAACGCTAAAAGAGGTACCTTCTATTGCTATAGACAATATAAGGCTTGTGCGGAAAACAACAGATAAACTTTCATTTCAAATGGATTTAATCAAATCCGGAGTAACTAGTGTCAATGGAGAGTTAAATGTCTTTCGTTTGAGTGATAACAATCAACCTGATGCCAAAGTAGGTATTTTGCGTGGCATAAATGTTTTTCATGAGAAAAGTAAGAGAGTTATAACCGTAGATGCGCTGGACGGGGAAAGCCTTGCGAGTGGCAAATATCGTTTTGTGTTTTATGATTCAAATAACAATAAGAACAATGTGTTAGCTGAAAACGTGACCGTCTTAGATATCGATAATTTCAATTGAACAAAATAGTAATTTTGAAGAGGCTTAAGTTTTTTCTAATTTTGTCTAAAGTTTAAAATTACGATGTCGATACTTAGGTTGTCAGGCGAAAACCTTACATTCGAACTATGATGTTTGATTTAGGCTTAGACAACGCAATTAAACATGCGTGTCTGTGTCATTTAATTTTATAAGTAAATTGGAGATTTCCATGTTTAAACGCAATCACATGTTAAAAACTATCGCTGCAACAAGTATCGCAGTGGTTTCTTTTGCCGCACTTTCACAACAAACTGAACAAACAACTGCTTCAGTTACCGTGCAAAATGCATTTACGCTAACCGAAGATGCAGCCCTTAGCTTCGGCACCATTACGGCTTCTGTTTTTTCTACAGCTTCTACGTATGAAGTTAACGCTGATGGCACCTTTGGCAACACCGGCGACAATATCAGAGTGCTGAATCCAGGTTCTCCTGCATCATACACAGTTGCAGCAGCTGCGCCTTTCGCTGATTTACAAGTAAGAACTTTACAGGATTCTGTTGACTTGGAAAATTCTGTTGCGCCTCCTGGCTCCCCCGTCTTAACCTTAGATACATTCACTATATCTGACGGAACGTTGTCTGGAACGGTCAATTCAGCCGCTGACTCAATCGCCCTTGCTACTGACGTAAATGGTACCGTAACATTCACGGTCGGTGGCACCATCACACTGGCAGGCGATATAACTGTGGCGAATCATGGTCCATTAGTGGACGGTGATTATGAGGGTACGTTCTCGATTGAAGTAAGCTATTAACGGGTAACTCTGCAACAAAAAATGTAAGACATTATTCGAATAATAACTTATCAAAATCCCGCACTTATTGCGGGATTTTTTATATCATCTTGGATTAAAAATTGCATATGTAAATCTCACTGAGTAAATGTAAAAAGACTAGAGTTTTTTATTACAAAGCCAATGGGACACTGCTAATGCAACCAAAAAGACAGATGTTAACAGGAGATTTACCATCAACGATAATGTTGTTTACTGTTTTTGTAACCTTCGTAATTGCAATGAATTACAGTGGGGAGCAGATTGGTGGTTACGGTCTTGAACTACTGTTTAATAATAGTGTTTGGATTGCTTACGTCCTGATTGTATTGTTAGGAGTCTGCTTAATAATCAAAAAGGCCAAGGTTAGATTGTCTAACGGCTTTGTTTATTTGGTGCTGTTTTCTATTCCACTTTTTATTCCGTCTTTGTTCTCATTCAGTGACTTGAGATATGAGAGTATCTTGATATATGGCGCGATTATAGCTGCTTTTCTTTTGATTTTTGTTATTGAACAATTTAAAAACAAAAATTTCACGCGCCGACTTCTATTTATTTTGCTTTGCTCTAGCATTATTCAAACCGTTTTTGGGCTCTATCAATATTACTTCATCTTTGATTCATCATTTCTTTTTCCGCATGCTGAAACACATGCAAAGCCTTACGGTATCTTTCTGCAGATTAATGTGTTTTCTACTTACCTTGCGTTTGGTTCACTTTTGTCTATTTATTTTTTATTTTCGGCAAAAAAACAAACGAAAGCTTTAATTATTTTTACTTTTGTCTTGGTGATATTGAATGCGCACCTTTCAATGCTTGCCGAAACTAAAACTGGTAGGGTAGTTCCGCTTATTGCGTTAGCTATTTATCTGGGGTATTTTTCTTGGAAACGACATCATAAAACATGGCTGTTAACATCCCTCCTTTTTCTATTCGCGGCCCTTGTAAGCTTTACTCCAAAACAATGGTTTGACGTTAGGCCCAGCCAAGTAGTTGAAGCACCAATTGGTATACAATCCTTAGGTATGAGACCTCTTATGTATAAAGTAGGGATTGAAATAGTAATCGATAACCCTGTTTCTGGCATCGGCATGGGGGAGTTACCAAGAGAGTTCAACTTTCGAAAAGCTGAACTTTTATCTAGTAAGCAAGACCTGAAGCGTATGACAGCTATCGCGAATCATATTCACAACGAACCACTTCAGTGGATGATTGAGTTAGGTGTATTTTCTCTTGTAAGCTTTGTTGGTATTTTTGGCGTCTGGGTAGTGGGTTTGTTTAAAGGCTGGTATGACATTTCGATTCTTCTATTGGCTCTTCCATTCATAGGGCATACTATGCTGGAGCTACCATTTTATAATTCAGCTCCTCACCTTCTCGCATTTGCCACTATTCTCGCTCTAGCTAATAAGAAAACGCTTAAGTTAGTGCACTTTCCTTCATCGATAGGTTGGGGAGTTGTCCCAATATTAAGCGCTATTTCTTTTAAAGTGATTGCCTTCTTTATCTTATCAATTTCTTCGAATAAGATACTTAAAGAATATCGAATGACAGGCGAAAGAAACGAAAATCTCCTATATGCAGTTGAACCAACGATAGGCTTTGAACGATTTTTTACCCACGAAAAATTTCAATGGGAGTTAAAGCGTGCAGTCAAGAAAGGTGCTATAGATCAAGCGCTTGTTTTCAATTACATTGTCTTCCTTGAAAATATCCGAATGCAATGGCCCGAAGCTATCATTTATATACAATTAGCCGAAATGTATCTTATTTCTGGTCAAAACCAGAAAGCGCTAGAAATAATGGAAGAGGGCTACTTATTTTTTCCATTGGATGAAAAAGTCACTGAGCTTTATAAACAATTAAAGGGATAGAAGATGTGTAGTATACTCTTCGTGACAATCGAACAGCGACGGCAATTGCAATTTTAGATTTTGTATAATGCTTCCTAATAACAGCAACTGAGATTATTCCTATTAATACAATGCCAGCAAAACATTTTTTTCGTTGGTCAGAGCTAGCATTATTAGCATGCTTCGCTTTGATTTTTCTTGTCGCTATGAATTACTCTGCAAGAGACCTTGGGGGCACAGGATTAGCCAGAGTGTTCAACTTACCAACATGGGTAGCGTTTGCGCTATTTACATTTATTGGAGCTTTATCAATTGGTGTCTCAGGCCGATTAAAAATATCGAATTATTTCAAGTTAAATCTTGGCGTTATTGCTTTGCTCTTATTTCCGTTGGCCTATAACTCCAGTGCACTAGCCGCACCTGGCTTATATGTTGTTGCTGTTATTTTTGCCGCGGTATATTTTTTTATGATTGTTTCCCAACACTCAAGGCAGGCATTTAAGATAAAATTACTTTTAATACTTTATATATCCACACTTATTCAGTCTGCGTGGGGCTTGATTCAGTATTATTTTATTTTTGAGAATAGCCCAATTTTCTTCAATGCAGAAAACAGCACTATACCTTATGGCATTTTTGGTCAACAGAATGTCTACACTACTTTCTTGTCGTTTGGGTCACTACTATCAATATTCTTTTTAGTGAGAGGAAAAAAAACTAAGAGCCTTATTATCTTTACCTTCTTGGTAGTGTTATTAAATGCCCATCTGAGCATGTTAGCCGAGGCAAAGACAGGAAGAGTTGTTGCGCTTATTTCAATATGTGCTTACTTAATGTTTTGCATTTATTTCTACAAAATTCGTACTATTGGTTTGTCATTGATATTGCTCGCATGCTTGTTTAGTTTTATGCCTAAACAGTGGTTTGATGTTCGGCCCGAGCAAGAGATTACGGCTCCCATCGGCATTAACTCTATGGGTATTCGCCCACAAATGTATAAAGTTGGTTTAAAAATGATTGCTGATAAGCCAATTACGGGTATTGGTATCGGAAATATGCCCAGAGAGTTCCTCTCACGAAAGGCATTAGAAACTGAAAGTGGCTTTGCAAATAAACCGATGCGCACCATCGATCATATTCACAATGAGCCAATGCAGTGGATGGTAGAGTTAGGGTTGGTATCGGGGCTTGGTTTCGTCTTGCTTTTCGCTATTTGGGTAAGAGGTTTGCACAAAAGCGAACTCGACCCCAGTATATTGCTTCTTGCACTACCTATGGTGGGACATGCAATGCTAGAACATCCATTTCATCATTCAGCTGCATATTTCCTTGCTTTTATAACGATACTTTCACTGTCCTACAGAGGTGCAGTTAACAAAGTGAAATTATCAAAAATGATGAGTATTTCAGTTGTTCCCGTTGCTGCGTTTATCTCGTTTCAAATAGTGTCATTTATGTTTCTATTGCTTGTGTCTTTACAAAATATGCTTGATTACCGTGATAATAAAAAACTCGACGAATCAATGCTTTACGCCGTAAAAGTTGGGCCAGTTTTAGAAGATTTGTACGAGCATGAAAGGTATCAATGGATCGTTCGCAGGGGAGTGGCGAGCGGCAACCTGAGTTATGAGGCTGCTCTTGCCTACATTAATTTTCTTGATGGTATTCGTTTAACAAGACCAGAACCGATTATTTACGGTCAATTATCGCAATTATACGAGTTTATTGGCAACAGCGAAAAAGCATGGTCTACGATAAGTGAGGGGCGGGAGTTTTACCCTTGGAACGAGGCAATTGCTGAGAGGTATATGTTAATGCTCGAGAATCGACAAGACCAAGCTTATTAAAACTGTCCAAAATGCTTGTCGACCAGACTGAAATGAGAGTCGATGAGCTTTTGTGTCAACTCATGTTGCGGATTTTGGAATACTCTTGCTGTTTTTCCTGATTCAATCACTTTGCCTTTATCGATTATCATCACTGTGTCGCTTATGTGCCTTACGATCCCTAAATTTTGCGAAATGAAGATAAAAGCCATCCCTAAATCCCGTTGAATATCTAGTATCAAATTAACCGTCTGAGAACGCACTGAAGGGTCAAGCGCTGCGAAGGGTTCATCCGCAATTATAATTTTAGGGTCAAGTATCATTGCTCTAGCTAGAGATACGCGTTGCTGTTGCCCATCAGACAGCATGTGTCGATAAAAATAATAGTGCTCACGCAACAAGCCAACCCTTACCAAGGTTTGTTCGATTTTCGCTTTTCGATCTTGCTCATCGAGCTTGGTATTGAGTTGAAGTGTTTGATTTAAGACATTGCCTACAGTGACCGCTTTATTAAGTGTGGTATTGCTGTGCTGTAAAATCAGTCGAATGTCATGATTTCGCGTCTTTTTGTCGCTTTGTTCCACCTCTTTGCCTTCGAGAAGAATGCTACCTTGCTGGGGCTGTATTGCGCCAACTAGCGCTTTGGCTAGAAGTGTTTTTCCTGAACCATTGTGACCTGTTAACGCAAGTGTCTCGCCAGCATTAACAGCAAAGCTGATTGGCCCCAACACAAATTCATCAGGTGCGCTAAAAATCGAACGACGAATACGATGAGTGTAGATGAGTTCCTTTACTTCCAACACCGCTGTCATTGTTCATTTCCTTCAGTTTTTTGGCTAGTAATATTACTATTTTCAGAATCTGAATTGTCGGATTTGTAAAGTCTATCTGTGGAAAAATACTCTTTAGTACTGGTGCCAATATTATTAGTATTTTGTGTGTGACTCCTAGCTGCCGAAGGCAAATGTAAAGGGAAGTGGCAACTGTAAGCGTGCTGTTGAATAAAGCGCTCTTCTGGCACCTTTACGCACTCTTTTCTAGCTTTTGGGCAACGTGGACCAAGCCTGCATCCGATAGGCAAGTGTTGCAAAGTAGGTATTGTTCCTTCCAAGGCAACTAAGTGAGATTTTGGAGGCAAGTTCACTTGAAAAGAAGGTGCTGAGTCGAGTAAAGCTTTGGTGTAATGATGCAAGGGGCGACGGTGAAGATGTTTTACTTTGCCTGACTCAATTGTTTGCCCGCAGTAGAGTACTGTCATTGTGTGGGCCATACTTGAAATGGCTAATAGATCGTGACTAACAAACAGTATGCCCAAGCCCTTTGACTCGTTCAACCCGCCTAATAATCGCAATATTTGGTTTTTGGTGGTGCTTTCCATACTTCGAGTAGGATCATCAGCGATGAGCAGCTCAGGCTCAGAAACAAGGGCCATTGCAATCATGAATTTCTGCGCGATATCCGAAGCTATTTCATGCGGATAACGTTGCATGCAACTCTGATGGTCTTTTATACCGACTTTATGCATCAATCCAATGGCAATGTCTTTACGCTGTTTTGCTCGTTGCCAGAACCTGCCTTTGTCGAGCAGTTCCGCAGGTATACTTTCCTCTAATTGCTCTTTGAGTGTAGCGGAGGGATCTAGAGACGAGGTTGGGTCCTGAAATACAACAGCAATTTCTCGGCGCATTATCATCCGACGTTGTTCGTTTGACATCGCTAATAAGTTCTGTCCTTTCCACGTCAGTCTGTCTGCCGTAATTATCCAATGGTCGGGAACAGCTCCGATAATTGCACGAACGATGAGACTTTTCCCTGATCCTGACTCACCTACCAAGGCTCTAATTTCGCCTTTCTCTACGGTTATACTGACTTTGTCCAGCGCTTTCACAAACTCGGTGCCGGTATCAATTTCTAAGGTAAGGTTTTTTACGTCGAGTAGCGGCATCAGTGAATCAACCTATTTCTAAGTGCCGACCTCAGTCCTTCGCCCACAATATTGACGGCAAGTACCATTAAAAATATACAAAAACCCGGTAAAGCAACTAACCAAGGCGCCGAATACGCAACCTCCAAACTTTGCGATAAACTCGCTCCAAGCTCGACCAGAGGCACTTGCGCCCCGAGACTTAAAAAACCTAAAGCCGAAATATCGATAATTGCAACCGATAGAGCGAGTGTACTTTGAACTGCTAATAACTCGAACATACTCGGTAATATAGACTTCCAAAAAATGCGAGCTGAACTAGCGCCGTCTAACTTATCAAGAAGCACATAGTCTTTTTTCATTTCTTCGCGCACAAAGCTTCTCGTTTGATGCACGAATTGTGGTATGAGTGCTAATATAATCGCCATCATACTGTTGAGTAAGCCTGTTCCTAATATAGCGACTATGATGATGGCAATTAGCAGTGTTGGCACAGCCATCAAAGAATCAAGTAAGTGATTCAATACACTGGATTTTACACCTTTATTCATGCCGGCTAACGTCCCTAGGGCAACACCAATAAGAAGAGCGATAATTACCAATATCACACTCGAACCAAAGGTAGTTCGGGCACCATGAAGTGTTCGAGAGAATACGTCTCTGCCCAATGCGTCTGTACCGAAGATATGAGATATACTCCCGTTTCCTTCCCAAGCGGGTGGAAGCAAAATTGCATTCGTATTCTGAATGTTAGGGTCATAGGGAGACATTAGCGGTGCTAATACGGCAATTCCACAAAACATTAGCAACACTGCCAAACCAACTAATGCAAAGTGGCTACGCTTGAATTCAAGCCAGATGTGCATAAAAGGTGAGGGGTGAAACTCCTCTTGATATAGACTAAATCGTGGCACGTTCGAATTTATCCCTTGCTGGGTCGATCGCTCGACTTAAAAACTCAATGGTAAAAGTGAGAGTTACCACAAACACAGATACGACTAACATACCAATTCTAATCGCAGGATAGTCACGCTGATAAATTGCTTGAATCAACCAATTTCCAATGCCAGGCCATGAAAAAATAGTTTCAACTACCATGGCGTTGGTGATGAGAGTTGAAATCTGCATCGCCATTAATGGCAGTATAGGCAGCAAAGCATTTCTTAAACCGTGCTTGAAAAAAATTTGTTTCGTTGTGAAACCTCGTGATTTCGCGGCATCGATGTAACCTTTTTCCATCACATCCATGATAGAACGCCTCGTAAAACGCACAAATATCGCAGTTGTTACAAAGGCGATTGATAAAGTAGGTAGTATTAAGTGTTGCAGGGCGTCATACAGAGCATCAGCTTTATGCGGAATGTCTGCGACTAAAATATCAACTATGATAAAACCACTGTGGTGGGGCACATCGTAGAGTAAATTAACTCTGCCAGAGAGCGGCAGTAAGCCAAGCTGCAGACTAAATATAGTGATGAATATGAGGGCCAACCAAAAAACCGGAAAGGAATAGCTGACGACAGAAAAGGTGACAACGCCAAAGTCGAAAGGCTTGTGGTGCCAAATGCCGCCAATAAAGCCAAGTGGTATACCTACTACAACAGAAATCAGTAGCGCATAGGTAATTAGCTCAATAGTTGCTGGAAAGGCGATACTAACAGCATCGAACAAAGATTCTTGCGACGAAAAACTTACCCCCCAATTTCCACTGAATAAGGTGTTCAGATAATACCAAAACTGAACAAAAACCGAGCTGTTTAGCTTATATACACCTTCTAAGGCCGCACGTTGCGCCTCAGATTCAGGCACGATACCAGACATGTTGGTAAGTACGTCACCTGGGAATAAATAGGGAAGGCTAAAAGAAATTAGTATTAGCGCTGCAATCGTTAATACCACCAAGTTCACATAGCGAGCCAGTAAATTGATCAAGGTGTTCGCTCCACATCATCAAATCTAATGCCGCCAAAGGGGTTTATTACCATGCCTTGAATATTATTACTCACGGCTTGATACTGATAAGCATGAGCGATGGGCACCAAAGGAGTTTCCCTAAATATCACTTGGTTCGCACGATGATAAAAGATTCGCCGCTCATTCTCATCTTCGGTATTCAATGCACTCTCAATTAAGACGTCGTATTCTTCATTACACCATCGCGCTCTATTTGTGCCAGAAGGTATCGCCGCGCAGGTTAACAGAGGGCGATAGAAATTATCAGGGTCACCATTATCCGCAGACCAACCAATCAACACCGAGTCGTGCATACCTAAGGTAAGGTTTTCACGAAACCTTGCCCAGTCATAACTGACGATATTCACAGTAACGCCAACGTCAGCGAGATACGAACTCATCAGTTGCGCCATCTTCATCGCGTTTGGATTATAGGCTCGTTGCACTGGCATCGCCCAAATGTTCATCGTAAAATTAAAAGGAATACCAGCCTCGTCTAATAATTTTCTGGCGGCAACTGGGTTGTAACCCAGATCTTGCATATTTGATTGATGAGCCCAAGATGCAGAGGGTACCAAACTTTTTGCGCGGGTAGCTTGTCCCAAATAAACAGCTTCTAACAAAGAGGTCTTGTCAATAGCTAGTGCCAATGCTTTGCGTACTCTCGGGTCGTTAAAAGGCGCTTTTGTTGTATTAAAAGCCCAAAATCCTACGTTTAAGCCCGGTTTTTCAAGCAGGGTGAGGTCGTCACGCTCACGGATAGTTTCCAAATCATTTTGTGAAGGAAAGGCTACTGCATCACATTCGCCAGTGATCAGTTTAGCGACTCGTAAGGAGCTTTTCGGCGTAATATCAAATACTAAGTTTTCCGGCCCTTTGCTATCTAAAAAGTAATCATTGTGACGCTGGTATCTGATGAACTGGTCTTTTCGATAAGATAGGAATTTATAAGGTCCTGTGCCTATAGGAAAGCGATCAAGGTAACTTGGACTACCATCTTTCATCAGCGCCATCGCGTATTCGGCAGATAAGATAACAGAGAAATCAGTGGCTAAATTTGCGAGAAAGGAACTGTCTGGTTTGTAAAGTGATATTTCAACCCGATAACCATTTATCCGTTTAACGTCCTTAATGGTATTGCCTAAACCCAGACTGTCGAAGTAGGGGTAGTTACCACCAGAGATGTCGTGATAAGGATGAGACACAACTCGCCATCGGTCGATACTAAAGATTACATCATCGGCATTAAAGTTTCTGGATGGGGTGAAATAATCTGTGGAATGAAATTTTACGCCTTTACGCAATTGAAAAGTGTAAGTCAGGCCATCATTGCTTACTAACCAACTACTTGCTAAACCCGGCTCAATACGGCCATTGTCGGTATTAAATTCTAGTAAGCGATCATAAATTTGATGAGACGAGGCATCGGCTGTTGTACTAGAAGTGTCAAGTTGAGGGTTTAGGCTTGCAGGGCTGCTCTCAGAACAGAAGGTGATACCGTTTCGAGTAATATCTGTTTTTTGTTGCGAGCAAGCGCTTGTCAGTAGACAGCAGCCTACCAACAAAGAATTAACTACTTTTTGTTTTAGCCGCTTACTTGTCTGAAGTGAAAAAGGTGTCATTAATCGTCAGCTTTATCTAAAAGATTGTATTTCTTCAAATAACCTCTCAGTTGATGATACGTCAAAGAGAGCTTATCTGCAGTTTTTTTCTGATTAAATTGAGCGTCTTTTAATGCTGCCTTAATCATGGCTATCTCATGGTCTTGCGATGCTTGCTTCAAATCCATTGGAAACGCAAAGCTATGCTCTACTGATGTCTCTGTATCGTCGTTGCCATTGTTAGGTTGCGAAGCGCTTTGCATTGGCGCTTCATGGGCCAATTCGGTTGTAGTAGCGGCAGGGCGATGCTCAACTTTATTTGACAGGGCTTTGATGCGCTTTTGAGGTCGAAATTCAGACTCAAATGGGTCGACGTTTATTTCATGCACGGGTAAGTTAGGGTTATTTCTATACACCGCTCG
The DNA here is from genome assembly GCF_015595035.1 of Marinibium conchae. Lineage (GTDB taxonomy): Bacteria > Pseudomonadota > Gammaproteobacteria > Enterobacterales > Alteromonadaceae > Glaciecola. The sequence continues at coordinate 786,653 of NZ_JADNRN010000001.1, forward strand.
CTCAACAACGTTTTTGAGCTCTCTTACATTTCCCGGCCAGTCGTAAGCTAGTAAGCTGCGTTTGGCTTTTTCAGTAAAGCCACTGAATAACTCCATTTCTAGTTCGCGCGCCATGTTGATGGCAAAGTGTTCGGCCAGCAACATTATATCTTCTTGACGATGCCTTAAGGGAGGAATGGTAATAACATCGAAGGCAAGTCGATCTAGCAAATCAGCTCTGAATTCACCTTGATCGGCTAATGAGGGTAAATCTTCGTTTGTGGCCGCTATTAGACGCACATCGACTTTCACCGTTCGTGTGCCGCCCACGCGCTCGAATTCGCCATACTCTATTACTCTTAATAATTTTTCCTGTATTAAAGCAGAGGTGTTTGCTAATTCATCTAAAAATAACGTTCCTTGGTCAGCATATTCGAAACGACCTTCTCTGCGTTTAGATGCCCCAGTGAATGCGCCAGCTTCATATCCAAAAAGTTCACTTTCCAAGAGATTGTCGTTCAGAGCAGCACAATTCAGTTTTACGTAGTTTTGTTCCCAGCGCTGAGATAAAAAATGCAAGCGAGCCGCGATAAGTTCCTTACCCGTGCCCCTCTCTCCGATAACAAGAACTGGTTTATTCAATGGAGCAATTTGAGAAATTTGCTCCAACACTTCTAAAAAACTATTCGCCTGACCTAAGAGATTATCTTGTTTCTTGAAGCGACTCATTAAACATTCCTTGAAAAGTAGTCAATTTCACTAAAAGTTAGTCTACTTGAAAATAAAATTAAATCACGATTTTCTTTTGTTTTTGTTAAAGTTCATAAATTACAACGGGTTACATTCTTTGGTGAGTTGGCAAGTAAATTGAATAGAGAGAGCTAAGTACAACAATTTCCAAGCGCCAATCAGGTTCTTGCGTAATTTTTAAATTAACTGACAGAGGTAAATGACGATGGGTATATTTTCACGTTTTACAGATATCATAAACTCAAATATTAATTCACTATTGGACAAAGCTGAAGATCCTGAAAAAATGGTTCGCCTTATCATCCAAGAAATGGAAGACACTTTAGTAGAGGTTCGTTCTGCCTCTGCGAAAACGATTGCCAACAAAAAAGATGTGAGTAATCAGATTGCTCGATTAAATAAGGAAACTGCGGATTGGCAAGCTAAAGCTGAACTGGCCTTAAGTAAAGATCGTGAGGATTTAGCAAGAGCTGCTCTTCATGAAAAGCAAAAAACCAGTGAGCAGGCAGGTGCACTAGAGCATGAGTTAGGTTTGATTGAAGCTGAACTAGAAAAGCTTCAAACAGAAACTGGCCAGCTTCAAGAGAAATTAGCTGACGCTAAAACACGGCAGAAAACCATTATTATGCGTCAGAATACCGTAAGTTCACGCTTGGAAGTTAAAAAGCGTTTAGACAGCAGTACTGTAGACGCCGCAATGGGCCGCTTTGAACAGTTTGAGCGTAAAATTGATGACTTAGAATCACAAGTCGAAGCTTATGATATTGGCAAGAAGACGCTAAAAGATGAGTTTGCTGAATTAGAAGCCGGTGGTAAAATTGACAATGAGTTAGAAGCATTGAAGAAGCAAATGCAAGCTAAATCGACAAAACCAGAAGCTAAAGCAACAAAAGCTAAAAAGGCATAGGTCGTTCTTTTTAACTCGATAACACCGTGAATCGATGCGGCGCATGGAGTGCCGCTCGCTACCGCAGCTAACTACTAGGAGAGATACCGTGGACGAACTATTAGTGATATTTACAGGCGTGCCGCTGATTTTATTTACACTTTTTGTTGCTCCCATCTGGTTAATTTTGCATTACAGAAGTAAGAAACAAGTGAACCAAGGCTTATCTTCAGAAGAATTCGCCCAATTGCAGACTTTAGCCGAAAAAGCCGAACATATGTCGGAACGCATTCATACTTTAGAAAGCATCCTTGACGAAGAAGCGCCAAAGTGGAGGGACAGAGCATGAGAAGCGGTGGAACATTATATCGTGACCCGAAAAATGGTCGTATAGCTGGTGTTTGCGCAGGGGTGGCAGAGTATTTTAAACTTGAGACATGGCTGGTTAGAATTCTAACCGTAACGGCCTTCTTTTTGATGGCAGGTCCCTTCGTTATCGTTACTTACGTCGCAGCTTGGTTTATTCTCGATAAAAAACCTAGCGACTATGATCTAGCGGGTCAGCAAAGTACTGATGGTGATGAAAATGTTGAGTTTGTTGGATGGCGGGTAGGTAGGAAGTCTGCAAGTGCAAGTTCTCAAGGAACGGTTGCGTCTAAAGTTGAAGTGAAGTCGAGAGTTTGGCAAGCAGGCGAGCCGCCCAAACAAGCTTTCCATGATATTCAACAACGCTTCAGGGTTGCCGAGAGTCGGCTAAGGAAGTTAGAAGGTTACGTCACATCCAAAGAGTTTCAAATTAATCGAGAAATTAGTCGTCTTTAATTAGAGCCCTTTCCCGTTATTTTGCCGCAGTCTTGCGGCTTTTTCTTTTCTGATTTCGCTATAAAAAATCAAATTTTGTATTGTTTTATTGGGTTGCAGCCTGTTTTCGTAATTTTAAATTTACGTTCTGGTGTTTTATGGCTAGTTCAACTCATCGCAGAAAAAGTACTCATTGAGAAAAATTAGTTAACATCGATTTGTCAAAACTCACGAGATTGTAAAATCGATGTTAGATGTAAAAACGCAAAACGCGACTACAAAAAAAACAAAATATAAGTCCCGACAATCTGATGAAAATGGTCTGATAGCATGGTCGGTCGACGAGAATAAGCGTTGGCAGCGACTGTATGAACGTCAAATAGAGTTGTTGCAGGGAAGAGCTTGTAAGGAATATATGCAGGGTATTGAATTGCTTAATCTACCGAGCAACAAAATTCCTCAGTTAAAGGATATCGACGAGGTGTTACTGCGAGAAACCGGCTGGAAAACCGCCGAAGTTCCTGCATTAATCAATTTTAGTGATTTCTTTACGCTTCTAGCAAACAAAGAGTTTCCAGTAGCGACGTTTATTCGTAGCGAAGAAGAGTTTGATTATCTTCAAGAGCCCGACATATTTCATGAAATATTTGGTCATTGCCCGTTGCTCACCAACAAAGCTTTTGCTCATTTCACTCATACCTACGGTAAGCTGGGTTTAGCGGCGAGTAAAGAGGATCGCTCTTATCTAGCGAGATTGTATTGGTTTACGGTAGAGTTCGGCTTACTCAAGAGTGCTGATGGATTGCGCATTTACGGTGGCGGGATACTTTCATCACCTGGTGAAACGCATTATGCATTGGAAAGTGAGTTGCCTGAGCGAAAATCATTAAATCCAATTGACGTGCTGAGAACGCCTTATCGCATTGATATTATGCAACCGATATATTACGTGCTTGATAGTTTCGATGATTTATTCGATATATCTGAGATGGATATTATGGCCTTAGTTGAGCAAGCTAAAGGCTTAGGTCTTTTCGAGCCTAAGTTTCCTCCCAAAGAAAAACTAGCCAGTTAGTTAAGCGAAATTTGTTTACGAGTCGGACGGTCTTCTATTAGACTGTCCGCTCTTTTTGGTGACTCCGCTTATCCAGTGACTGATCTCCACAAGCCAAAAAGCGTATAGAATAATAATTAAATGGCTCAATATCACCCTGGGGTGACTTTTCGGATAACTTAATATCATGCGATTGGAAATAAACTGTCAAGACAGACTCGGTATTACTCAAGATGTGCTCGATATTCTTACGGAATACGACATCGACTTGAGGGGAATAGAGATAGATGAAACTGGCAAGATATTTCTAGACTTTCCAACCATTGAGTTTGAGAACTTTCAACACTTGATGCCGAAGATCAGAAGAATAGAAGGTATTGAGGATGTCAAAACGACACCCTTCATGCCGATTCAGCGCGAACGCAACCAGTTGCGGGCTCTTTTACAGACTCTCCCCGATCCCTGCTTCTCAACAGACACAAACGGTAAGATTATTTTGTTTAATGATTCTGTTGCCCGTGGTTTAGAGATGGAAGCAGAGCAAATTTTGTCTTTGAATATCGACGATGTGCTCACAGGCTTTGGTGTATCAAAGTGGCTAGAGTCGAAAGAAATCTACGCGCAAACCCATCGGGTTAAGTTTATAGAGCAAGATTACATCGCAGACATTTTGCCTGTGGATGTTCCTGATAACGACAAAACGGTACTTGCGGGTGCCGTGGTGATATTGAAATCAGAATCGCGTCTTGGACAACAAATTACGGTATTTAACAAAACGACATCAAACTGTTTCGATACCTTCCAAGCAAGTAGCAGTGTGATGAAGAAAGTGATTCGAGATGCTAAACGAATGGCAGAACTGGATGGGCACATGCTTATTTACGGCGAGGCAGGTACTGGTAAGCAGCGTATTGCAAAAGCTTGCCACGACAGCAGCCCCAGAGCAGAAGGCGGTTACTACGTCCTCAATTGTGCTTCACTGCCCGATGATGTTGCTGAAACGGAGCTTTTTGGTTGTATTAAAAGTCAGTTTAATGATGCGGAAAACAAAGAAGGTTTGCTAGTTAAAGCAACCGGGGGCACCTTAGTGCTTGACGAAATATCTGAAATGTCACAACAGCTTCAAGCAAAGTTGCTGAGAGTGTTGGAAGATGGTTACTTTAGACATTCGGGTGAAAAAGAGGCCCAACTCATAGACGTACGCATCATTTGCACTACCGGAAAAGACTTATCTGAATGTGTCGAGCTTGGCACTTTTCGAGAGGACCTTTTCTACCTATTGAATGTGCTTGCTTTGGTGCTCCCTCCGCTCAGAGATCGCAAAGCCGATGTGATTCCACTTGCTGAAAACATTGTTCGTGCGCACAGCAACAAACTTGGAATTCGCTCTCCGAAGCTCAGCAAATCCTGTGTGGAGTATTTACAGGCATATCCGTGGCCAGGTAATGTGCGTCAGCTTGAAAATGCACTGTACCGAGCCATTGCCCTAATGGACGGTAATGAGATAACGAAAGAAGCTATCCAATTGCCAAGTTGCAGCACTACGGTGAACTATATTGATGAGAACTTCGAAGGCACACTTGAGCATGAAGTGAAGAAGTTTGAGAAAGAGCTTCTAAAACGCCTTTATCCTTCCTACCCATCAACGCGCCAACTTGCTAGAAAGTTAGGATTAAGTCATACGGCAATTGCGAACAAGTTACGCGAGTACGGTATAAGTAAAGCAACTGTAAAGTATTAGTTACGAATGTCTTCTGAAGCCCCTTATATAGGGGCTTTTTTTTCGTCTATTTTCTCTGGTGTCTATACCGTAAGCAAGATGATTAATAGCAAGCTCTTGCCTATAATACCCACAGCTTGTAACCGTGATAAAAGCATAATAATGAGAATAGAAGGTTTATTGAATGAAACTAGCCACATATAAAAATGATACGCGCGACGGTAAATTAATGGTAGTGAGCAAGGATTTGACGCTCGCAGTCTCCGCTACTGGTATCGCGCAAACAATGCAACAAGCGCTAGACAATTGGCAACATGTTGAATCACAGTTACAAAGTCGCTACGACGATCTCAACCAAGGTCTTTGTAAAGACGCCCAACACTTTGACGAGACAATGTGCGAAAGCCCGTTACCAAGAGCTTATCAGTGGGCTGACGGAAGTGCATACGTGAATCACGTAGAGTTAGTGAGGAAGGCTAGAGGTGCAGAAATGCCAGATAGTTTTTGGACCGATCCGCTAATGTATCAGGGCGGTTCAGATGATTTTATTGGACCACGGGACGACGTTTTACTACCTAGTGATGATTACGGCATTGACTTTGAAGGCGAGATTGCAGTTATCACCGGTGACGTGCCGATGCAGGTAAATGCAACTGATGCTGGTAAACATATTCGTCTGTTGATGTTGGTTAACGACGTGTCTTTACGTGGTCTCATTCCTGGTGAATTAGCGAAAGGCTTCGGCTTCTTTCAATCGAAACCATCCTCTGTATTTTCGCCCGTTGCGGTCACGCCTGACGAGCTTGGTGAGGCATGGAGTGATAACAAGTTACATCTACCGCTATTATCACACTACAACGGTGAGCTTTTTGGAAAGCCTGAAGCAGGGCAAGATATGACTTTCGACTTTGCTGAATTAATAGCGCATGCCGCGAAAACCAGAAATCTCGGCGCAGGTTGTGTTATTGGCTCTGGTACTGTATCTAACAAACAAGGCACAGAGCATGGCTCTGCAATAAGTGAAGGAGGTCTTGGTTATTCATGCATCGCTGAACTTAGAATGATTGAAACGATAAGAGATGGAAAACCGACTACCTCATTTATGTCTTTTGGTGATCGTATCCGCATCGAGATGTTAGATAAACATGGTGATTCAATTTTCGGTGCAATTGATCAGGTAGTTAAAAAGGCATAAGAGAGGAAGAAGCATGAGCATTCAATTGCATGGTTATTGGCGTTCGTCAGCCTCTTATAGAGTCAGAATTGCTTTGCATCTAAAGCAGTTGGATTTTGAGTACATCCCAGTGCATTTGGTTAAAGACGGAGGAGAGCAAAAATCAGAATTTTATCAAAAGCTAAACCCGTCTATGCTTGTGCCTACCTTTGTTGATGATGATGAAGACATTGTGTTAAATCAATCGTTAGCTATTTTGGAATATTTGGACGAAAAATACCCTCAAACTTCTCGCTTACTTCCTCAACACACCCTAGATAGAGCTCGCGTGAGGGCGCTAGCTCAAGATATTGCTTGTGACGTTCAACCCATCGCAAATTTACGTGTGTTAGCTAAGTTAAAAGAGGAATTTGAAGCAACTGACGAGCAAACTAAGCAGTGGTCTCGCGACTGGATAATGAAAGGCTTTGATGCCTTAGAGAAAAGACTAAAAACTCGAGCTGGCAAATACTGTTATGGTTATGAGATTACTTTGGCCGATGTTTGCCTAGTTCCTCAGGTATATAATGCCTTACGATTCGGTTTAGACCTAAATAGCTTTCCAATTATTAAAAAGGTCTGGGAAAATTGTAATGAGTTAGACGCGTTTAAGAGAGCGGCCCCTGAGATGCAGGTAGACGCCCAGTAAAATAATCATGGGCGAAGTGAGCTAGCTTAAACACCCTAACTTAGACATTTTTTATTGGCAACTCAGTAGTATTTTTTACTTGTTTGAGTGCAAAAGTCGAACTTAGATGATCAACTAAGGGTAGGTGAGTTAGCTTGTTTTTTAATAAATGTTCGTATTCTTCAATACTTTCAACAATCACTTTCAATAAGTAGTCTTTGTCACCACTGGTTGTGTGGCATTCTACGATTTCATCAACTTCCTGAACGGCTTTTTCGAAATCGATGAGCGAATCACCGTCATGGTTTTTAAGCGTTACGTAAATAAATACTGAAACGCCCAAATTGAGTTTTTTGCTATCGAGTAAGGTGACCTTCTGACGAATGACGCCATCGGCTTCCATTCTCTTCACTCTTCTCCAGCACGGTGTATGAGATAAGCCTACACATTGGCTCAGTTCTGCCATAGACACAGTCGCATCTTTTTGCATTACTCGTAGAATTTCTCTATCAAATTTATCTAACTTCATTATATTTCCAGTGTAAGACGTTTATCACTTTTGACTTCTCCATTATAGGATAGATATCCTAGAAAAAGGAAATAATAAATACATTTATTCAACAAGTTCATTTGGGCGCTCTGTAAATTGCAAAATACATCCTCTGGTTCATCAGCTACAATTTACGCCAGTAATAGTGAATATCAGCATCCGCACCTGCAGCCTTCAGCCGCAGGTTAAGTCTCAAATAACTAAAATAATAATAAAAGGTAAATATGTCCGTTTTTGATCATCCAGAGTTTGCGGGTCACGAGCAAGTTGGTTTTTGTCACGACGAGAAAAGCGGCTTAAAGGCTGTGATTGCGGTTCATAATACAAATTTGGGGCCTGGTTTGGGAGGATGCCGTATGTTTTCTTACGCTAACTCCCATGAAGCGTTAACTGATGTGCTGCGCTTGTCTAAGGGCATGACTTATAAAGCTGCCATGGCTGGTCTTCCTCAAGGTGGCGGTAAAGCGGTAATCATCGGAAATCCACGAAAGGATAAAAGCGAAGATCTCATGCTAGCCATGGGTCGCTTCGTCGACTCCTTCAAAGGTAAATATATTACTGCTGAAGACTCTGGCATTGCGGTGTCTGATATCCATATCATGGGACAAAAAACGACATACGTTGGCGGCACTTTTTCAAAATACAGTTTTGATGGCAGCGCTGCGGATGGTAACCCAGCCCCGGCTACAGCTTACGGTGTGTTTGTAGGGATCAAAGCCGCGGTAAAACATCGTTTCGGCACTGACCTACAGGGAAAAAAGATTGCTATTAAAGGTATTGGTCATGTCGGAATACGATTAGCTGAGCACTTGTATCGAGCTGGTGCGAAGCTGTATGTGGCTGACATTTATCCTGAGGGTGTCAATAAGGCTGTTTCTGAGTTCGGTGCTGTTTCAGTAGATACGAGTGAGATCGATGCACTGGATGTCGATGTTTTTGCTCCATGTGCGCTGGGAAAGTCTGTTAACTTAAGCAATATAAATTTAATTAAGGCTAAAGTTATTGCTGGGGCTGCGAATAACCAACTGGAAAATGATGAACTTGACCAACAATTGGTGGAACGAGGAATTCTTTATGCGCCAGATTATGTGATCAATGCGGGTGGTGTAATTGACATATATCATCAGGGTATTGATAGCAATGCGACTGCTTTAAAAGCTCATATTGAAAAGATTGGTGATACTCTCGCCGAGATATTTAATATTGCTGAAAATGAAAATAAGCCAACGGCGCTCATCGCAAATGAGATGGCAGAAAAGAGATTTCTAAAAAAATAAATAAAATGCTGGCAAGCGGTTGCATGACAGCGCATTAATCGTCATAATCCGCAGCGTTGAGGTCAACCGTGTCAAGAAGACGCAAGTGTTGACCGCCAACGACCTTTCTATGGTGAGCTCTGGTTCTCTCGCAATGATAGTTTGGAAACCCGGTCAGGCCCGGAAGGGAGCAGCCGTACCAAAGGACTCATGTGCCGAGATGTGGCTAGAGCTTGCCACCCAAATTCTCTAGCTATGAAATCTCGCTTACAATCTTAATCCAGTTTGGGTTTCTCATCGAGCTTTGGATTAGCCTCCAAATACTTCACCGCATTGTTGACAGCATGCGATACGTTCATTTCCATTTGACGTCTTTCAGACAAGGGTAAATAAAATGCCATATCAACCTCATGGCGTATATAGCGAGGGGGCAATTGGTTAAGCACCAAGCAGCTTAAGTCTGCTAAGAAATCATCGCTTTTACTTTGGACAAGTTTCAAAGAAGTGATTTTTTCAAGCACCAAATGCTCATAATAATTGTGAATATCGTCGTCTAATTTCATAACAGCCTCGCTGTGTAATATGAATAATTACTCGTTCTTGATATGAACATTATCGACATTTTCCCTCAATTCTCCACCTTACATCTGCGAAAACTGCATATCCATAACTCTAGTGGTTAAAAAACATACAAATATATAAGTGTTTTTGCTTTGTGTTGCACTTCCTTATTTCAGCAGGTGCCGAAATTTATGTTCTTTATTTCAAATTATTATGCATATATATTTTAAATAGTTTATTTTTTTAGGATGTTTATTCTAATTTTGCTTTCAGATTCTTCTTGAAACATTATACTAGGTTGCGCTATAGCACCTATATTTACTGAATTTGCCTTCTATTTAGTTGACCAATCTTGAACTCAACGTATAGTATTGCTGGTATGGGAATAAAATCTCATACATCTTATAAAAATCGTTTAAGCGATTAAATAACACTAACCATTAGGTTTATGGTGTCTAGGGAGACATAAATGTTTACAAACTCAAAAATAGCTAAGTCAGTTAAACTGGCTTGTCTGTTTGGTGCTGCTTCTACTGCGAGCATTGCAACTAATGTTGCGGCTCAAGAAGAAGGCGCTAAATCAGTTGAAAAAATTCAAGTTACTGGTTCACGTATTAAGAGACAAGAACTCACATCAGTAACTCCAGTAATAGAAGTATCTGACTTTGAATTCGATATTTCAGGTAACTTAAACATCGAGCAAAAACTAAACGAACTACCATCAACGCTTCCTGCGTTTGGACCTAGTTCTAACAACCCTGGTGATGGCACCGCTACAGTCAACCTTCGTGGTTTAGGAACAAATCGTACTTTGGTACTTGTTAATGGTCGTCGTTGGGTACCATCGCGTCAAGACGGTGTTATCGATTTAAACACGATCCCAGCTAGCTTAATTGAAAACGTTGAAATTATTACCGGTGGTGCATCTGCGGTATTTGGTTCAGACGCACTTGGTGGTGTTGTTAACTTTAATTTAGTTGATGATTTTGAAGGCGTTGAAATGACAGCGCTTTACGATATCACTGGCGAAGGTGATGGCGAGAAATACAACTTCGATATTACCATGGGTGGAAACTTTGCTGACGGTAAAGGTAACGCTGTAATTTATATGGGTTACTCTGAGCGTAAGCCTATTTTTCAAGCTGACAGAAGCTTTTCAGATGTTGCTCTTACCGAAAGTGGCGGCGAATTAGTACCTGGTGGTTCATCAGGTGTGCCTGGAACACGAGTCTTTGGTGGCCCAACACTTCCAAATGGTGAAGTCTTGGGCATATTTGAGGAAGACGGCTCTGGTCGTGCGTTCCAAGACCCAGCAGATCGTTTCAACTATGCTCCAGATAATTTCCTTCAGTTACCACAAACACGCCACACTGTGCAAGCTTTCTCTCATTATTACCTTGCTGATGAAGTTCGTTTGTACGGTGAAATGACTTACGTGCGCAACGAAGTACCTCAAGAGTTGGCACCTACACCCGCTTTCTTAAGCAACTTAGAAGTTAACCCTGATAGCCCATTCTTTGGCGCTGATGTTCAAACTGCACTTGATGGTGAGCGAACTGATACCAATGGTGACGGGGTTATTGACGGTGACGACAATGCTTCATTTGGTTTCATTGGTCGCCGTATGGTTGAGAATGGTTCACGTCAGTCTGTTGATACTCGTGATGCATTTAGAGTACTAGTCGGTCTTGACGGTGCTATAAACGACTACTGGACATATGATATGTACTTGAGTCGCTCGATCCTCACACAGACTAACACGCTAAATAATGATGTTGCAGAAAGTCGCTTCCGTCAGGCTGTTTTGGTTACTGACGACGGCACTGCCTGTCAAGATACATCTGGTGGTTGTGCGCCGTTAAATATCTTTGGTGCAGGTAACATCTCTCAAGCAGCTATCGACTTTGTGAACGTTGGTGCGACTAACCTAACAACAGTTGAGCAAAACGTATTCCTAGCATCAGTTGCTGGTGAGTTGCCATATACTCTGCCTGGTGCTGATGAAGCAATCGGTCTTGTGCTTGGTTTCGAGCGTCGTCGTGACGAATCTAATTTCCGCCCAGATACTTTCCTTTCAGCGGGTGACGTTCTTGGATTCAATGCAGGCCAAGCGACAGTAGGATCATATAGTTCGAGCGAATATTTTGCTGAGCTTTCTGTGCCTATCCTGTCTGGTAAAGACTATGCAGAAGATTTAAGTCTATGGGGTGCTTTACGTTCTTCTAATTACTCTAATATTGGCTCAGTAACTTCATATGCTGCTGCGCTAAACTATAAGCCGACTGAAAATGTTGGCGTTAGAGTCGGGTTTCAAAAAGCGGTAAGAGCACCAAATGTTTCTGAGTTATTTTTGGGATCTTCAAACGGCTTCCCTGGCGCGACAGATCCATGTGCTGAACGTTTAGACTCGGATGACAACGTCATTACTCCATCAGCTCAGCTAGTGAGCTTATGTGAAGCAACCGGTGTTCCAGTTGGGCAAACAGGGGTTTTCACTCAAGCTAATAGCCAAATAGAAGGTACATTTGGTGGTTTCGAAGATCTCCAAGAGGAAACCTCAGATACTCTTACTGTAGGCTTAGTTGTTGAGCCAATGGAAGGTTTGGATGTTACGATAGATTATTTTGATATCAAAATAGAAAACGCAATTGATGTGTTTGGTGGTGGTGTAAACAATACCTTAGATCTTTGTTATAACGTAGTTCAAGATGCTAACAGCGAATTCTGTCAGGTAATAGAGCGTAGAGCGGATGGTAACGTCGACGTAGCTACGGTATTAAACGATAACATAGCGCAAATCTCAACTAGCGGTATAGACTTAAATGCAAACTATACGACTGAAGTTGGTTTTGGCTTGTTTGAAGACACATCAACCGTTAATGTGCAATTTAGAAGTACCTTCCTTGATAAATTTGACACTACGCCAGTAACTGGTTTTGATAGAGTGTTCGAGTGTGCTGGTTCGTTCGGTAATACCTGTGGTATTCCCCGCTCTAAATTCCAGTATAATGTTCGAGCAACTTGGAACACAGGTCCTTTGACGGTTTCTGCTTTACTAAGACACCTATCTGAAGTAGACGATGACACTATCGTGAATGGTGGTGTAGACCGCGACAGTATCGTAGTACCTGAACTTGCAAAAGCATACTACGTTGATTTAAGTGCGGCTTATATGGTTACTGACGCATTCTCGGTTAACTTCGGTATTCGAAACATCTTCGAAGAAGAAGCTACTCCGATTGGTGACCAACAACAGCAGGCTAACACCTTCCCTGAAGTATACGACGTACTTGGCCGTCGTCTCTTCATAAGTGGTACTTACACCTTCTAAGAAGGAACAGAGTATAATTAAGTAAAAAAGCCGACATGAGTCGGCTTTTTTTATCTTAAATAGGTGAACATTAAGCGTTCGATGATAAACTATCAACGTCATTTAAACTAAAGAGCATGCGTTACGTGTCATCTTCATCTCAACAGCTTCAGCATTTATTGCAGTCAATCGCAAAGGACATTCAAAGTGGTAACTCGCAGCTTGCGCTGAGCAAATACAAAGGTTTGAGTAAGCAAGTGCAGGCACATCCTAATGTTCAACACTTTTATGCCTTAGCGTTAAAGTCAACAGGGCAATTAGAGCGCGCTAAAGACATATTGCAGGAATTGACACAACGTTACCCCAAGCAAGCCGAATTTCACAATAATCTCGCAAACATATTTAAAGCGCTCACAGATTCAAATAAAGCCATAGAACACTATAGTAAAGCATTAAGCTTACAGTCTAATTATCAAGATGCTTTTAAAAATTGCTTGATTATTTTACTCGAAGAAACCCGCCTAGTTGAGGCCGATACGCTTTTAAATAGCCACCATGACATTTTTTCGAATTGGCCTATCTATCAAAAGTTAAAAGCTGATTTATTAGTCGCTAAAAAACAATATGAGCAGGCTATTGTCGAATATAGACTCGTATTAAAAACACAGCCTAACTATACTGAGGCAAGCATAGCTTTAGCGTCTTCACTTGCAAAAAACAATCAGTTCACCGAGGCAATTAGCCACTTAACAGCGCTAATAGAAAAGGTCGAAAGTCCTATGGCCTATTATCATTTAGCACTTTGTTATTTTGAGACGCATGAGCATGTGTTAGCGAAAGACTGTTTTGAAAAAGCGATTGCCATCCGTCCTAATTATCGTGCAGCCCATCAGCAGTACAATGAAATGCTTTATCAACTTGCTGATTTGCAAGCCTTTGGTAAAAGTTATGAGGCTGCTTTGCTATCATTACCAAACGAACATGAACTTCGCGCTGACTATATCGACTCTCTTGTAAGTGCAGACTTTATAGAAAAAAGCGCTAGAGCAATTGATACTGGGCTTTCGTTAGCGCCGGAAAACAATCGCTATCTAGCCCAAAAAGCACGGCATTTTGCCAATGCAGGTAAATTAACTGAAGCCCTCAGACTTTCAAAGACGGCCTTTGCGTCACGTTCAAATTTGAACAACGGTATCGAATTAGTGAAGCTAGGCCTATCCTTAAAGAATTATGCATTGGTGACCAATACGATTGAGTATTTGAAGTCTCACTATCCTAACAATCAATTAGTGTTAGCCTATGAAGCAACTTGTCTGAAACTCTGCGATAGAGAAACTTACGATAACTACCATATGTTTAGCTCTACTGTAAAAACATATACATTGCCTGTGCCCGATGGCTACGACAACTTAGCTAGCTTTCTCTCAGACTTAAAGGACTTGTTGGTGAGTATGCACACCACAAACAAGAGGCCACTTCAACAAACGCTTAAAAAAGGAACGCAAACACCAGGGCGTTTACTAGAGCGGGAGCATCCGTTGTTAGACAAGTTAAAATGGGCTTATGAGACAATCATTGCCCAATATATTGCAGAATTACCCGATGCAAAAGGTGAACTTCAGGCACATCCTTTTTTAAGTCGGAAAAGTAATGAATTTGAGATTACTGGTAGTTGGTCAGTTAAGTTGCATGATGAAGGTTTTCACGTCAATCATGTGCATCCAGAGGGATGGATAAGTTCGGCCTGCTATATTTCAGTACCAGATAACTTGAGTGAGAATGAGGGCTGTATACGCTTTGGTCAGTCGCCCTTAGAATTAGGTGAGGCCGATGAACCTAGCCTTAGTATCACACCGAGAGCAGGGCAATTAGTGCTCTTTCCATCTTATATGTGGCACGGAACCTTGCCTTACTTTTCGTCACAAATGAGGTTAACTGCGCCATTTGATGTCGTCCCGAAGTAGCAATTAATCATGGAAGTCAAAACAAATGAACGATACTGAAGCTTGGGATCTCTATTGGCAAAGTGGGATAATAAACAGCTGTGTTACCCAATCAGATGAACTTGTGGATAATGCCTTGTTTGTTTTCTGGACCTCGCATTTATCGCGCCTGCCACAGACACCCAAGGTGCTCGACTTAGCAACAGGTAATGGCGCGGTTGTTCATTTACTGCACAAAGCTGAGTCAAAGTTGCAACTTACCGGTATTGATAGGGCAAAGATTGTTTCAGCAAGCCAACATGATGAACATTCTCCACAGTTTCTTTCCAACATTGACATCACTCAAACACCATTTAAAAACCAGAGTTTTGACCTTATTACGAGTCAATTCGGTGTAGAGTACGCGATGTGCACAAATGGCACTGACTCTATGCAGTCAGTGCTTCAAGAAATTAGCCGTTTACTGCGCCCTGGTGGAATTTTTCAGCTATTAATACACCATAGTGAGAGCTCCTTACTGCACTCCAACGCAAGGAAAAGAGACGAGCTTGCCTACCTATTACAAGACGGTGGCCTAATTAGCGACTTATGGCGCTTCTCTCATTCTGATTTGTCGGTAAGTGATTTAGAGCTGTCGGGGCAAAATTATCTACATACGGCTCAAATTAAAACACAAGCCATTAGTGGTCAAATATTCTCAGCTATCAATCACTTTATTCAGCAACAAGGAATGCCCGAAACACAAGGCAGCATTAGTGATGTCATTACACGAGTAAAAGCTGAGCATTCGCGACTCAAGCAACTCTGTGCAGCAGCGATGTCGGAGGATGATCTTGTGATGATGGAAAGGCTAGCCGAGAACAATGACTTAGCTATTGAAACGAAGAAGGCGTTCGAAGTCGAAAATAAAGATGGTACTTTGGACTTATTGGCCTGGCAAATCGTTGGTAGTAAGGGAAGCTAATGACTGAAGATGAGATAAAGCAAAGCATTGATAGTATTAGTTTGAAATTAAATAGTGATGAAATTTCTGAAGGTGTCAATTTGGCCAGAGCATTAGCAAAATCCGAACCTTCATCCTTCGCGGCATTAAACTTTCTGGCCAATGTTGAAGAGCAATTGGGTGATAGGGAGGCCGCAAAAGACTTGCATAAATCATGTATTCGATTAAATGAGGCAACGCCAATTGCCTACTTGTCACTAGGTTATCTATTGTCGGAAGACTGCCATGGTCAGCTTAAAGCAAGCCCTGAAGCGATTGTGTTATTTTCAAAGCTCTTTGATATGGCACCACAATGGTTCTACGACCACCAGTCCTTTAATTTCAATCCTCAAGTAATGCAGAAGCTCGTATTTGCGGGAAGAACACTGTTAGTGTTTTTTGACGAATTGCATCGAAACGCCTTAACTCTTGATGTCGAGAACCAAGACACTTCATACATAGAAGCACACACTAAGCCTTCACAATATGCAGAAGAGCGCGTTCGCATTGCCGAAGCCATATGGACAAGAACACACTTGAGACCCTTTAGCTTTGCTCTGCATGACCAAAGACCCCATTTGTTTTACGTGCCAAACCTGGTTGCTAAGGGAGTCTGGGAACTAGAGCAGTTTCCTTGGGCAGAGGCTTTCTGCAAGCAGTACCCCGATATTTTGGCAGAGTTCAGGGCAGTAACCAAAAATATTGCAGATCATGCGAGGCCTTATCTAGATGAACATTTTGAGAATAATGCTGAGCTTACTCAACTTGCTGGAAAGCAAAGATGGACTGCTTTAGATTTATATCGCGAAGGCTTGTTGTCAAACTTCGCCAAGCAACATTTCCCTAAAACCTTAGCTGCCTTGAAGTTGATTCCGCTATGTGGCCGTGGTGACAATCCCGACGAAGTGTTCTTTTCTATTTTGCAAGCTGGGCAAGCTATTCCAGAACACTATGGTCTATCAAATCATAGTTTAACCGTACATTTAGGTATTGACATACCTGATAACTGTACGCTGAGTGTGCGAAGAAGCGACTATTACTGGAAGAACGGCGAACTGATAGTATTTGATGACTCTTTTATCCATAGTGCCAAGAATGATAGTGACAAACTCCGAGTGGTGTTACTGTTCTCTATTTGGCACCCACATCTGAGTGGCGCCGAAATAAAAGCAATAAAGAGTAGCTTCACTCAACGCCATAACTGGTTTGAAAGTCGCGATGAAAAGTTAAAAGCGATTATGAGTGAAGCCCCAGAGAGAGTCATTGATTAAGCTCTAAACCAACCACTAATACTAAGTCGCAAGGCCGGCGAAAATGGTGCGACACAGGTAACTGAGTGTGGGCGGCTCACATCAAACAGGCTTAAGCTGTTGAATGTTGGAGTGTAAGACTCGACTGAGG
Source organism: Marinibium conchae (assembly GCF_015595035.1). Lineage (GTDB taxonomy): Bacteria > Pseudomonadota > Gammaproteobacteria > Enterobacterales > Alteromonadaceae > Glaciecola. Next base: position 803,687 of record NZ_JADNRN010000001.1, read on the forward strand.
TGCCATCGCTCTCGAAAAACTGCAATAAGCCACCCCAATCCGCATGCCACTGTTCAGAGAGGTTCATCACAAAGGCAACTCTACGGGTTTCATTAGGCGCGACATCGTTATGACGCGTTAAAAACTCGCCTCGAGCAAAGCGCGTAACGTTAGCGTCGGCATGACTAATATCGTGGTGCCCAGTAACAGTTCTTACCCAATCAATTGTCTGTGGGCTGTTGAGCCATTGCTTAAACTCAAGCAATGGAGCTTGCTTTTCACCCTCTATAATAGGGTGACGCCCGTACAAAAAACCTACCCCGTTTGCTGCGTTTTGAAAAATCTGTGCTTGTAGGTTTCCTCGGGTTTCATCACTGTGTTTGCGCAGTTCTGACTCTCTAACTGCCTTATTTTCATTTCCCGCAAAAAATACAAGCTCGTAGTCCCTTATTTCTTTAACTACTGTCGCTATTCGAGTTGCTGAACTTGGCGCCAAGAAACCAGGGATACGAAAGCGTTGTTTCGAAGAGTAGTGTGCTTCAAACTTATGAGCTTCATTTGCGTCAATAACAGGAGATTCTATGGAAAGTGGCATGCGGCTTTAGCTATCCTTTTGACTGAGTGAATTTGCTCGGTGTACAAGATTTTGTACTTGATTCAGTGAGCCCATATGAATGTGTATACACTCCAATGCGCTGTCGATTGAGCGGAGTTTAAGGTACTTTTCATCGCTAAGTGACCGCAGCTTTTCATAATCAACCACCATAAAGCCACCCATTGACTTGGTTTCCCCTTTGTCTTGATATTCAAGCGCTTTGTCAGTGAATAAACCTTCGTTGTCGAGAAGCTCAAATAGAGTCTGTGAGTGATGTTGCATGTTATGCATATGACTTAAAAACTTCTGAACTTTTGTCAGGTGGCTAGACGGTGTGCCGTCACTATTAAATAAATTTAGCCCCTCGCTATCATTGAGCACAGCATTCGTGTCATTGACACACAAGGCCATATCAGAGGATTCAGCACTCACTTTAACAAAGCTAAAAGGATAGCGACGTATAATCGCTGGCACATAGGGCACCAGCCAATTGAATGTTGAGTCTATGAACAAATTTTGTTTTGGTGCTAGGCCCATAAGAGCAACGGCTGAAATAGACTTATCGTCGTTGCGCACAAACACAATTGGGTAGTTGGCTGAGGCCAATCCAAACTCATCAACCGAGATGCTTGCCAAATGAAAGTCTTTTGCATGGGCGTAGTTAGCTATTTCTTTTACTTTTTTATTTTTGTGAAGGTCGGCGCTAAGCGCGACATAGGTAGGATTCATCATTCGCTTCCAAATATTGGTATTGTGTTTTTTATAGCAAAAAAAATTCTGCTCAGATATTCCTTATGATTGTACTAAAAGTTCGGGTAAAAACTAAGTGCATTGATGTAAATAAAATGTAGAAAAAAATACACTATCGAAGTGATTCTGAGCTTCTGCCATCTTGACATTTAGCTTACATCCTGTGACTATCTACCGGGAGTGCATGTGTTACGCGTGTACGACTATGATAATTATAATTTCTCCGCCGGCAAAACTAAGCGGCGTGAACATCAAATAATGGTTGGGAATATGTCCAAAATGAGCAAGAGAACTCAAATAGCGTCATGCATTCTTGGTGCACTAGCACTTGGAAACGCTTCGATCGCCTCTGCAGATCAGCTTCAGGATTTACAAAAAGCAGAAATAAAAGTCCAGAAAGCCTCAGCGAAATCTCAAGAGAAAATCAATAACCTTTTCGAACAGTCACAAGAACTATTGGCTGAATACAGAAATGTAATTGACACCACGGAAGGCTTAAAAGTATACAACGACTATTTAGCCAACCTAGTTGCAGACCAGCAACGCGGTATCGATTCTTACCAACGCCAAATTGATTCAATTGATGAAACAAGACAAAACATTGTTCCATTGATGTTCAGCATGATTGATTCACTCGAAGAATTTGTCAATTTGGATATTCCTATCAATATCGACGAGCGTCGTAACCGTATTCAAGGCTTGCGCGACGTAATGACGAATTCCAACGTAACCGTAGCAGAGCGTTTTCGTTTAGTACTCGAGGCCTATCAAACTGAAAACGAGTATGGCACCAAGATTGAATCCAAGACTGGTACTATCGAGGATGGTGGCCAAGAGATTACCGTTGATTTCTTCAATTTAGGTCGAACAGCTTTATTAGCGCTATCTAAAGACCAAAAGAGTGCCTGGGTTTGGGATAATAAAGCTAGAAGCTATCAAAAGCTTGGTGATGAGTACTTAAGTTCTATTATCAATGCTGTTCGTATGGCAAAAGGCCTTGTTCCACAAGACCTAATTAAATTACCAATTGAAGCTGCGGAGTAAGGTTAATGAAAACAACAATAAAAACACTTGTTGCTGCAGCGGCAATCGCATGTATCTCATCGGTTGCACAGGCACAACAATCAACGACATTACAAGAGTTATTGAAAAAGGTTGAGCAAAGCGCAACGGCACAATCTCGTGAAAACCAACAGCGCGAAGCTGAGTTCAAAAGAGATCGTGACCAACAAGCACGCTTACTTCGCGAAGCGAAAGCGGCATTAGCAGCTGAGCAAGCTCGCGGTGATCGTTTGGCGGCACAATTTGCTGCAAACGAACAAACACTTATCGACAAAGATGCAGAGCTTGAAGCTGCAAAAGGCGATTTAGGTGAGATGTTTGGTGTTGTACGTCAAGCGTCTGCTGATGCTTACGGCCGAATCTCAACGTCGATAGTGAGCGCACAGTACCCAGGTCGTGATGCGTTCTTAGCAGAAATGTCTAACGATGCGAAAGGTCTACCAAACATTCAAGAGCTTCGTCAGCTTTGGTTATCTCTTCAAACAGAAATGACGGCTTCTGGACAAGTAGAAAAATTCGAAGTTGAAGTGCTTAACCTTGAAGGCGGCAAGTCTGTACAAGAAGTTATTCGTATTGGTACTTTCAACCTTATCGGTGAGCAGGGTTACTTAGTTTACAATGATGACGACAATACGGTTGAGCCGCTTGGTCGCCAGCCTGATGGTTTTCAGGTAAGTACTACTCAAGACTTGTTGAGCGCAAGCTCTGGCCTCATTCCTGTTTACGTGGATCCTTCACGCGGCACAATTCTTAATTTATTCAAGCAAAAAGCAACTTGGTCCGAGCGTTATCATGCTGGTGCTGAGGTAGGTTATACCATCACAGCCATGCTAATTATTGGTCTACTTATCGGTTTATATAAGTTTGTTACACTAAACGCCTCTGGCGCGAAGATGAAGTCACAGCTTAAAAATATCGATGATCCGAGCGAGAAGAATCCACTTGGTCGAATTCTAACGGTATATCAAGATAACAGAGAAGCTGACGTAGAAACCCTTGAGCTTAAGCTTGATGAAGCTATCTTACGTGAACTGCCGCGCATTGATGCTGGTGTGAATATCATTAAGATATTTGCTGCCATTGCACCATTACTTGGTCTACTCGGTACGGTACTAGGTATGATTGAAACCTTCCAACAAATCACTTTGTTTGGTACCGGTGACCCTAGAATCATGGCTGGTTCAATCTCGATGGCGCTTGTAACAACTGCGCAAGGTATTATTGCAGCCTTACCACTTATTCTTGTACACAGTGTTGTCGCTTCTAAAGCGAAGTCGATTGTTCATGTACTTGATGAGCAAACAGCAGGCTTCATCGCAGCGAAAGCTGAGTCGGAGAGAGTTTAATATGTTGTACCTGATTGGATTATGGGAATCTGTCAGGGACTTTATCGCTACCGGCGGTGACGTGCTGTATTTCGTCGCCTTAGCGCTTTTCCTAATGTGGGTTTTAATGGTTGAGCGCTATTGGTATTACACCTCTGTATTTCCTTCAGTTAAAAAGCAAATAATTGCTGATTGGGATAGCAGAAACGATACCACTTCATGGTACGCGCATAGAATTCGTGACACGTGGATTTCACAGGCGTCAGATTCTTTAAATGCAAGATTACTAGTAATTCGAACTTTAGTGGCGATGTGTCCTCTAATTGGATTGTTAGGTACTGTAACAGGTATGATCGGTGTATTTGAGAGTATGGCTACGCAAGGTACTGGCAACCCAAGAGTCATGGCAGCCGGTATTTCGATGGCAACAATTCCTACAATGGCAGGAATGGTTGCAGCTCTTTCAGGACTGTTTTTCAGTTCACGCCTCGAAGCGAAAGCTAAGATTGCGAAAGAGACCTTAATCGATAGTCTGCCACATCATTAAGAGAGATTAGTATGGGTCGTAAAGTAAGAGAACAAGAAGAAGACGCCCAAATCGACATGACGCCGATGTTGGACGTTGTCTTCATTATGCTTATATTCTTCATTGTTACTACGGTGTTCGTTAAACAAGCGGGTATGGAAGTTAACAAACCCGATGGCGAAACTGCGGTGTTGAAGAAAAAAGCTAATATATTTATTGCGATTACTGAGAGCGGTGATGTATGGATGGATCGACGTGAAATTTCTGTCGAGGCCGTTGGTGCGAACCTGGAAAAGTTATTAGCGGAACAACCCTCTGAAGTTGTATTCATTCAAGCAGATAGCAAAGCCAAGCACGGTATTGTTGTTAAGGTAATGGATCAGGTGAAAGAAGCAGGGATAGACCGTGTCGCAATTGCGGTGAGGAGTTAGCATGGTTAGATTGATAAGTTCCATCTTAATCGGTGCGGCTATCGCGTTTGGTTTATTCGTCATCATGGCCAAGTTGATTGAAAACGATGGGCAAGCGCAAGAAGCGCTTGAGCCGATTCCAGTTATCGATATTGTAATGCAACAACCTGATGACGAGATACAACAACGTGTGCGCACACCGCCACCACCGCCACCACCGCCACAAGAGCCACCAAAGCTCGATCTTGTTGAGCCCGACACTGCCGAGCCTAGCACAGACGGTTTTAGTTTAGCTCTACCTAGCGTTGATACTGGCGACATTGGTGTGAGTATCGGTGGTATTGGTGCAATGCGTGATGGTGACGCAGCTCCTATCGTTCGTATACCACCGGATTATCCGCCACAAGCATCTCGCGACGGAAAAGAGGGTTGGGTGCGTTTATCATTTACCATTAACGAAGTTGGTGGTGTTGAAGACGTCAATGTTATCGATGCAGAACCAAAGCGAATTTTCGATCGTGCGGCGAAACGCGCGCTTCGTAAGTGGAAGTACAGACCTAAGGTTGTTGATGGGGTAGCTCAGAAGCAATTCGGTTTGGAAGTACAATTAGACTTTAAGTTGGACCAATGATATGAAAAAGCAATTTAAAAATCTAAAAACTTCAGTTGTTATCAGCTCGATATTGTTGCTGGGGTCTTATTCCTCAGCATCCTTTGCTCAGGCAAACTTGCAAGTTCAATGTCCTGGTTACAAGCCGGCAAAAACGCAGTTGCTTAGCGAAAAAACGGGTAAAAAGCTGAACAAGGCTTTTGAAGCTTACAACCAAGACCTTGTTAAGGAAGCTATCGATCTGCTCTATGAGATTGAAGCCAAAGACCCTTTTGACAGAGCTTCTGTTGACCGCTTTCTTGGGCAACTTCTGGTATCAGACGAAGATAGACGTTCTGAAGCAAAAGACTACATAGAGCGTGCTGTTAAAGTTAAGGTACTTAACGATAACGACCATGCTCCGCTGCTGAAGTTGATGGGCGACCTCGAGTATGCAGAAGGCAATTATGCAAAAGCCATTGAGTGGTTTGAGCGTTGGATGGACTTCACCTGTCAAGAAGACGGTGTTGCTTATCTCAAAATTGCACGAAGCTTCAGCGAAATGAAAAAACAAGCTGAGGTTATTGCGCCAGCAGACAAAGCTATTGAGTTGATGGAGAAGCCTAATCAAGGGGCGTACTCTCTCAAAGTTCAGTCTTATTATGAGCGTAAGATGTACGCTGAAGCCATCGATGTGCTGGAAACTGCTGTTCAGGTTTTCCCTGATTCAGATGTCTGGTACACGCGCTTAGGTTTGTTTTATCAAATCGTTGAATCTTACGACAAAGCTTTAGCAATGTTTGAATTAGCTTATAAAATGGGCCATCTTAAAACAGCTAGTCAGTACCGTTCACTGGCACAGCTACATGCTGTCAACGGAGCGCCTTACAAATCAGCTAAAATCGTTGAGAAGTATTTGAATGATGGTGTCATTCCACGCACCGATACTAATCTCGAAGGTATTGCTAATTCGTATTATCAAGCTCGCGAATTCAAAGATGCTGCAAAGTACTTTGCGCTTGCTGCTGTTGAAGGTAATGATAATGACTTGTATAGACGTCAAGGAGCTATGCTGTTATCAGCTGGTGACTACAAGGGCGCTATCCAAGCCTTGAACAAAGCACTTGTGAATAACGAAGATAACTTGGGCAAAGTGCACTATGCACTTATAGAAGCTCATTTCTATTCTGGCGACCTAAGAGCTGCAATGAAGGCAACTCAAGAAGCTAAGAAGTTCCGCGCCATGCGCAAGAATGCATTAGCTTGGGAGCCGCATATTAGAAATAAAGCGTCTAATAAGGGTATTAATATTTAGTTTAAGGCATAGTATATGCCACTTTGTATTTAGTCGTACCTAGTAAAGAAGCTCCTTCGGGAGCTTTTTTTATGCCTTGCTATTCTTGCTATAGTATCAATTGCCGCAGTGTTGTAATAACTTCCTCTCTAATAATATTCATTTGTTTTAATTTAATTTCTTTTGGTGTGTGGGCTTTTGAATAGATGGTAATGGCAGATTCCAGCCGGGCTAGGCTACACCTGCGAAGGTTTTGGATGAAAGGAATGTTATCATTATCGCCGAGCCACTTTGATAACTGACTGGCTTTGTTGTTAATCGCAATTATAGTAAATAGGTCATCTTTGACATTTGAAAACGGGCGCGCGCCCTCAATAAAAAGCTGAAGGGAGTAACAAAGCTGTTCAAATGTGTATAACAACTTGTCTGACCCTATTTCCGCGGTGTTTACCATGTGATGATATTGCTCTTCAGTGAAGCTTTCATTTTGCTTATCGTTAGCCATTAGGCTATGCAGTCTAAATATGACTTGATATATAAGTTGCTGCACTTTATCGATGCTTATGCTGCTTAAAGGTTTTATCAATATGACGCTTCTTTCGCCGCTAGATGTGTCTTTTCTTAAGCCAAACTTAATGAAGTGATAGTCGCATTTGGTCCACCATCGATATAATTCGTCGGTACGTCCAAATGACGTACTCAAGAATGTCGGTTGGTTATCCAAAGGTAAAGAGTTTGCAATCTGTGCGATTTGTCTCAGCAGAGCACTACCAAAACCTCGTTTTCTGACTGTATGTTCGACTGCAACTCTGCTTATTCGCCAGGATTTTTGTTGTAAGAACATAGACTCTAAAAATGTTGTTGCTAGGTTTTGTGCTACAAGGTGGCCATTAAATCGTCGACTACCGTTAATCAAACTACTAGTGTTCTCATCATGTTCTTTTATATTTCCTTCAACAACGACGTTAGCTACTGCGACTAGCATAGAATTAGCAGCGATGGCGGTAACGACAAAATTGCGTTCGCTATCCATTAGGCGCATCAAATCGTCGGGCGTAGTTTGATAGTGACTTTGCAATAACATGTAAAATACGTCGACTAACAACTCCTCATTTTGGAATAGTTCGGGCGGGGTAAAAGTTTGAAAGCAGAGTTTTTCAGCGTCCCAAGCCTCTTGAGTGTTGTTGTTCAATATCTGTGTTTTTGTATTTTTCGGTTCAGGAACAAAAATATCCTCGAAAACAGCTTCAAGCACACAGTTTTCAAACCATCTAATTGGGGAGCTGAGGGTGAATTCTTTCGTTTTCGTTCCAAGAGCGTATAGCTTTGGCAACACTTTCAAGTTGAAACCGAGCCCGCTTCCTTCATAGCCAACTGATGTGCTTGCAAGTATTGTGTGGGCAAAACGCCCGCAGGCCTTGATTATTGAAGCTGGGGCAATAGATGCTGCTTCGTCAATAAACAAAATAGAGTCACTGCTTAGTTCATCGAGCCTATCAATCGGGACGAAACTAAGTGAGCCATCTTGTTGTTCCTTCGTCAAACTACCGAGCACTTCCTCTTGGCATTCTGTAAATTTTTCTATGGCTTTCTTGCAGTGTTTTACAGTAGGGGCGGTTATATACAGAGTTGCTTTGCTGAACAGCAGAAACTCAAACGCGATCAAGCCCAAGAGCGTTGATTTACCGCGGCCTCTTTTCGCGCGAATGATACTACAGCGGCCATTCTGCTTAAAATGCGAAGAAATCTGCTGTTTGTAGTGTAGTTGTGTTTCGCTTATAGCGCGCATTCTCGCCTGTTCATTGGCAGCGTTTGCTTGTTTTGCATGTGCGAGTGGAAAGTGCTGGGGCCCAGATTCTTGCAAAATAGCAGTGAAGCAATCGTTTTTGCTCTTTGCTACTAGTCTTGCGGTATAGTAGCTAAAGTGCTGTTCTTCTTGGTAGCTGAAGCTTATTCCCTGTTGCGCTGCTTCGTAGTCAGGCCAGTCATCAAGCTTAGGGCATAAAATAACAAATAGGCCTCTTTTTGCTACTGTGCCCTCTAAGGCCAGCATAGCACTCGGCTTAACACCATCAAATGCATTATAAATTACACAGTGATACTCGCTACCTAGGTGCTGTTTATAGTGTTTGATAGAGGAGGTGGAAAGTGGAGGGTAACTCTCGTCGCGCAGCTGTTGTTCTGTAAGTAAATCGGAATTAGAGACAAGTAGGCGACTTGCGTGTTTAGTCGTATTTGCTGCTAGCCGGTCGGGAGTTAACCGTAGCACTTGCTTGCAAGCCCAGCTTTTACTTCCTGATATAAGCAATAGCTGTCGATGACAATCACAGTCTTGCCTGAGTTTTAGCCATTGCTGTAAATCCATCTGCTCCAAACTTGCTTTCCATCTTTATGCTATCATCATGATTTTATAGTTTACCTTGTTAAGGATTAAAATGCGTTTTTTATCAAGAAGGCTGGTAATGCCAAACGATCTTAACTATGCAAATGCGCTATTTGGTGGCAGAGCATTGGAATGGATTGATGAAGAAGCCGCCATTTACGCTATTTGCCAACTCGAAAGTAATTGTTTGGTAACTAAGCATATTGGCGAAATTTCCTTCGAATCTCCGGCTATTCAGGGCGATATTGTTGAATTTGGCTTAGCGACTAAAAAGGTCGGTAGAACATCCATCACCGTGACTTGCTTAGTGCGTAACAAAGCAACAAAAAAGACGATATGTTTAGCGGATGATATCGTTTTTGTGCGTGTTGACCCAGATACCAAACAACCCGTTGCTCATGGCAAAACCCTTGAGGGGCTTGTGCAACAGACGAAAGAAGAAATGAAAACGCTTAATGTAGAATAAGGTAAAAGGGCTAGCTAGAACGATTTGTGTACAGTTATAACGATAAACTACTTAGTCCATCTTTCACTTTTGTTTTTTTGTTGATAGTATCTGCGCGAAATCGAATGAGGCTAGCAAAACACAGCCTGTCGATTTCAACACCAAGGGGTGCAACTTTTATGTTGCTGAGATTCTAAGGAAAACCCTTATTTACCTGATCCGGTTAGTACCGGCGTAGGAATGGTTGTTATCGCAATTCAATTACCTGCTCCCATACCGGCTCTTTTCTAAGGATTTGAAGAGAACCACATGAAATTTGAACAAACACACACACACATTTTTTCTAACACAACGAATAGTACTGCAGCACTAAGGCACGTCTTCAAGCCGACAGCTATGGCGATGCTCATTTCTGCCGCGCTTAGCTTTTCTCCTCTTGCGAATGCAATGCAAGACAGTGACGAAGACGCAATAGAGAGAATTATTGTCACTTCTGATTTAGGCCAGCGTGAAGCTAATAACCTTGCAACAAGCGTCGCGATTGTAGGACCGGAGTTAATGGAGCTTCGACAAGCTACTCATCTCGAAGACATTCTGGCTGTTGTGCCGAATTTGAATTTTAGTAGCGGTGCATCACGGGGTAAGTTCGTGCAAATACGCGGCATCGGTGAGCGCAGTCAATTCGCCGAGCCAATTAATCCGTCGGTCGCGTTAGTGGTCGATGAAATTAACTTTTCAGGGATTGGCGGCCTAGCCACTTTAGTCGATGTGCAACAGGTTGAAGTGCTGTCTGGACCTCAGTCTACTGGCTTCGGGGCGACAGGCTTGGCTGGTATTGTTAAAGTTGTTAGTAACAAAGCCAGTGACACAGCAGAGGGCTACGTGCAAGGTAGCATTGGGCAATTCAATACGCTACGGTTAACGGGTGCCTACTCAGACAAATTAACCGACGGCGTAAATGCAAGAGTGGCCTTACAAAAAGTGCAAAGTGATGGCTTCGTTGAGAACATTCATTTAGGCAGAGAAGATACAAATAACATCGACGAACTCAGTGCCAGAGTAAGCATAGACGCGAACTTGTCGGAGACTTCAGATCTAGAATTTAAGTTTTATCATTTCGATATTGACAATGGTTACGATGCTTTCTCTCTCGATAATAACAATAAGACTCGCTCAGACGAGCCGGGTTTCGATCGCACAGAGACTCAAGCTGCAAGTGCCAAGTATATCTACGAGAATGACGACAAGGTACTTTCAGTTGCAGCCACTTTTTTAACTGCTGATCTTGATTATGCGTATGACGAAGATTGGACCTTTGTTGGTTTTCATCCTGACGAATACTCCTCCTTCGACCGTTATAGCCGTGAGGTAAATAATCACACCATTGATGCACGCTATGCAAGTATTGCTGCAGACTCACCGTGGGTTGTGGGTTTGTATTATCAGGCAAGTGAGCAAGATTTGCGTCGTATATATACTTTTGCAAGCGCCGATTTTACAAGCACCTATGATCCGTCATCGATTGCACTTTACGGAGAATATAGCTGGCAAGTCAACAAGCCTTTGTCGATCACTGCTGGTGCAAGGTTAGAGAAATTTGAAGCTGATTATATCGATAGCAGCGATTTCACTGAAAGCCTCGACGATAACCTGATTGCAGCAAAAGTAAGTGCAAGTTATGTAATAAACAAAGCAACGTTATTTTCGAGTGTGTCACGTTCGTATAAGGCTGGCGGTTTCAATCCTGATCAACGAGTGAGCGAAGACGACAGGCTGTTCGATCCAGAGTATAACTGGAACTATGAGCTAGGTGTAAAAGGCCGAGTGAATACTCGTTCCGGTATTGCAGGGCAATTGAGTGTGACTTTTTTCTATATGGAGCGAGAAGATGCTCAGGTGAGTGACTTTTCGGTAGAGCGTCGTGATGGCAATGCGGGCGGCGATTCCTTTATTGACGTAATTGGTAATGCGGATACGGGCTTAAATAAAGGTGTTGAGATTCAAACAAATTGGCAGTTTAGCGATTCCTTTGCTACAACTATTAACTTTGGCTACCTTGATGCTACCTTTGGAAATTATACGCGAACAAATGGCAGCTTTATTCCAAAGCAAAAGCAGGCACAAGCGCCTAAGATTACTTTTTATGTCGCTTCTAACTATGCCATCACCGATGATATTTCATGGGTGCTGGAATTAGAAGGAAAAGACCGCCATCGCTTCTCTATTGGGCATGATGAAAGGTCTCCGTTTACTGCTTTGGTTAACACTCATATTACTCTGCATCGCGGCGATATGAGCCTTCAGTTATGGGCTAAAAATATCTTTGATAGAGAAGTATTAACGCGTGGTTTTGGCGGTTTTAACAATGATCCTCGTGATGGCTACGATCCTGCAAAGCCGTATTATCAGTTTGGTCAAGAGCGTCAACTCGGTGCAACGCTTACCTATCGTTTTTAAGGAATAGATTATGAAACTAGTCGTAGATATTTCGCTATATCCGTTGAATGAGAAGTATATTGCACCTATTCAAGCCTTCATTGACAGGCTCAATAGTGATCCAAAACTCACAACCAGTACGTCTGCAACGAGTACGATAGTGAGTGGCGATTATGAACATGTAATGGCGGTGTTGGCGAAGGAGATGAAATATACTTACGAAGAAACAGGGCAGGCGATATTCGTATGTAAGTTCCTTAATGGCGACAAAATGGGTTCTGGCCATTGATTGAATTTCTTCAGCAAGCTTGGACACAGGCACAGCAGCAGAGTTTGTTGGAACTCGTTGCGGTGCTTTTGTCTGTCGCTTATGTTGTTCTGGCTGCTCATCAAAATAGCTGGTGTTGGCCTTGTGCCTTCATCAGCACTAGTATTTTTGTCTTTTTATTTTGGGAAAGCACTTTAGTTTTCAATATGTTATTGAATGTGTTTTACATAGTGATGGCTGTTGTTGGCTATTTCAGTTGGAACAAAGGTAAGTTATTACAAACAGAAAAGTTCATAGTGAAAGCACTAAGTCTCGACAAGCTAGCGATTCTGTTGTGCTTAGGTGTGGCTATCACCGTCATTTTAGTAATGATAGGTAGTCAATTGTTTCAATCTGAGTGGATATGGTTGGATGCCATCACCACGGTATTCTCAATTATTGCAACAATACTCACCGCAAGAAAATATATCGATAATTGGTATTTTTGGATGGTAATGAATCCGTTAAGTGCCTATTTAGTGTATAAAAATGGTCTATATCTAACCAGCATTCTCATGGTCGTGTTTACTATCATGGCATGCTACGGCTACATAAAGTGGAAGAGCGATATTCCTAACGAGGCCTAAGTATTGATGCAGATTGATGCGCTGTTAGCTCATTTGTCGGAGCCACTGCACCTAAGTGAAAATGCAGTGTTGCTGCCTTTGTCAGGCGGCACGATTAATGGCGCATTCTATTTAGTCGACAACAAAAACGAGTACATGGTGAAGTGTTTCGAGGCCAGTGAGACAGTTGACATTAATCGTTTAGAGCGGTTTCGGCTGCAAGAGCGCTTGGCTAAAAAACGTATTGCGCCAAGACCTATCTATTTGTCTGCCGAAGCTTGCATATATGTAGAGCAGTGGGTTAAGCAACACCGTAGTCAAATTCCACTCTTTTTTGATGAATTGCATATTAATTTACTGGCGAAGACGCTTAGCAATATTCATCGCTGCAAAATAGAGCTCCCTATAGCAAATTTACCCGTAAGTTGGCAGCACTATTTAAGCTCAATTCCCACCATTAATGACTATACACACGAGCGAGTTGCCAAGGCAACGCAAGCCTGGGAATCACACAGGCGCAACGAGTCCGCTTCGTGGGTCTTGTGTCATAACGATTTAGCGTGGGCGCATGTATGTGTCCCAACTAAATTGATATTAGATTGGGAATACGCTGCTTTGGGTAACCGCTTTTTTGATTTGCTGTCTTGCGCCAAAGTTAATAAGTTCGATAATGAGCAACACGAAATGCTGGTCGCTGCCTATGCGAAGCAAAATGACTTAAGTATTGAATATGCGTATGAGCAATGTGGCATACAAGCTGAGTTTGTCGACCTCACGTACTCACTTTGGTATAAAGCGCTAGGCATGCAAAACGCTTAATTGTAAAACATGCAATATCCAAATTAGCGATTGTCAATGGCATGTTTCTAGTTGCATGTGACTAATTAAATACGCTCAATCACCCACGCTCAATTACCTGTGCACAGGCCGCTGCGTAGACCGAGAGTTAGTATCAAGTCCAAACACAAGCACTTAGTGAGTGCGTGGTTGTATGAATTGTGAACGATCGCTGATTAATATCTATTATTCGACATAAAATACTTTTCTTTTTTCAGCCTCAAAGTATAATGCAACGCGCTGCAGGGGTGTAGTTCGAATTGGTAGAACAGCGGTCTCCAAAACCGATGGTTGGGGGTTCGAGTCCCTCCACCCCTGCCATTCTCCCTCGTTCTATTGGGTCTTGATCTACAAACAACTTCCACTATTCATTTATGCAGTGTTATCATTCTATTCAGCTTCGCTGAGAGAGCGGTGTTGTGCTAATCGGTTTTTTTACGCCTAAAACGATGATTATTGTTAACAACCTTGCAGGACAATCTTACGTGACGACGACTTATCAAAAAGCAACATTACAAGCTATGGGCATCACTCTTTATGAAGCGGTAAAAAGTGTGGAAGAAAGTCAGGCACTTTCCAATATTCAACACGATCACCCTTTTGTCTTGAAAGTGCTAAACTCTATTGGCTTTTCATCACTTGCTGAGTCAGGTCTGACTTGGTTGATAGGTGATAACGACGACATCACTCTCAGTGCCAGTGTGTTAACGACCCCTGATATTCCATCCTTACAAAACCCTGAGCTGAAAAAGCGACTTTGGCTAAGCATTAAACACCTAAAAAAGTGAGCTTATGATTAAGCTTAGGCTTTTTAACACTAGTGATACAGCGATGGCATACACGATATTTGCCGCGGAGAGAACTCAGCCTTGGCGCTTTGACACCTTTGAGGGTTCTGCGTTAAATGGAAGGTCTCTTGTTGCGGTCAAAAATGAGGTCGTTGTCGGCTATAGTCTTCTTAGCAGTGTGTTAGATGAGGAAACCCTCGAAGATATTGCTGTTCTTCCTGCCTTTAGAAAACAAGGTGTGGGAAGGTCACTCGTTGAAGCCAGTGTTACACAAGCGAAAAAACGTGGTCAGAAAGTGATTTTCTTAGAAGTCCGCCAATCAAATGAGTCGGCCATTGCCATGTATAGAAGCTTGGGTTTTGAACTCATAGGTGAACGTAAAAATTATTACGATGCCGCCCCCCAAGTGGCAGAAATATCATATCAACAGAGTAAAACCAATCAAAAGAGCTCAGTTGGGCGTGAAAATGCGCTTATCATGAAAAAAGTCTTATAAGACACCCTTATTAAGCATTCAAAAATAGCTCGGAAGAAGGTACAATTCGCGCCCTTAAATATGTGCCAGTAGAACGAGAAATCATGACTTATCAGAGTGAAATAGAGAAACGTCGCACCTTCGCGATTATTTCTCACCCCGATGCCGGTAAAACGACGATTACTGAAAAGGTATTGTTGTTCGGAAATGCCTTGCAAACAGCAGGCACGGTAAAAGGGAAGAAGTCTGGACAGCATGCGAAGTCTGATTGGATGGAAATGGAAAAGGAACGCGGAATATCGGTAACCACCTCGGTAATGCAGTTTCCGTATAAAAACCATCTGGTCAATCTCCTTGATACTCCTGGGCACGAAGACTTTTCTGAAGATACCTACCGCACGCTCACTGCTGTTGACTCCTGTTTAATGGTCATTGACGCTGCAAAAGGGGTTGAAGCGAGAACCATTAAGTTGATGGAAGTAACACGTTTACGTGATACACCTATCGTGACTTTCATGAACAAGCTTGACCGAGATACTCGCGACCCTATCGACTTGCTAGATGAAGTAGAAGATATTCTCAATATTAAGTGTGCTCCCATTACGTGGCCGATTGGTATGGGTAAAGAGTTTAAAGGTGTTTATCACTTGCTTAGGGATGAAACTATTTTGTACTCGACAGGCCAAGGTCACCGCATTCAAGAAACTCGGATTGTTAAGGGTATCGACAACCCTGAGTTGGACGACGCCATTGGCATGTATGCCGATGAACTTCGAGAAATGCTCGAACTCGTCAAAGGTGCCTCTCATGAATTTGATTTAGAGGCATTTTTAGCTGGTGAATTAACGCCGGTTTATTTTGGTACAGCTTTAGGTAACTTTGGTGTTGATCACATGCTCGATGGCTTAATCGAGTGGGCGCCTAAGCCTCAGGGGCGCGAGCATGATGCCGGCGAGGTGAGTAGTAGTGAGGAAAGTTTCAGTGGTTTCGTGTTCAAAATTCAAGCCAACATGGATCCCAAACACCGCGACCGGATAGCCTTCTGTCGTGTAGTCTCGGGTAAATATGAAAAAGGCATGAAAATGCATCACTCTCGCATAGGTAAAGACATCCGGGTTGCCGATGCTGTAACATTTTTAGCGGGTGATAGGGCTCTGCTACAAGAAGCCTATGCAGGCGATATAATTGGTCTACATAACCATGGTTCAATACGCATCGGTGATACCTTTACGTCAGGTGAGAAATATCGCTTTACGGGTATCCCAAACTTCGCACCAGAGCTCTTTAAACGCATTCGTCTTAGGGATCCGTTGAAGCAAAAGCAGTTACAAAAAGGCCTTATTCAACTAGCTGAAGAAGGTGCGGTGCAGGTGTTTAGGCCGCTACAAAACAACGACTTAATTGTTGGTGCAGTGGGTGTACTCCAGTTCGACGTGGTGGTGGCGCGACTTAAGGCAGAATACAATGTAGATGCCATTTATGAAGGAATCGGCGTTGCGACCGCTCGCTGGGTATATTGTGACGATGCCAAAAAGCTTGATGAGTTTAGGCGCAAAGCACAGGCCAACCTTGCCCTCGATGGCGGCGACAACCTAAGCTACGTGGCACCTAGCATGGTGAACTTGTCGCTTGCTCAAGAACGCTACCCCGACATTCAATTTAAAACTACCAGAGAACACTAGGCTTCCAACTTTATGAATATTCATCATTTACTCAGTGAAAGATTTACGCTCGCCGTTCAAGCGATGGGAATAGAGGATGCCGCGATTCCATTGAGTCGCAGTACCAAGCCCGACTTCGGTGAATATCAGTTCAATGGTGCCATGGCTTTGGCGAAGCGACTGAAACAGAAGCCTCGCGATATTGCACAACAAATACTTGAGCATGTAAGCTTGGATGATGTTGCAGAGAAGTTAGAAATAGCCGGCCCAGGTTTTATCAATATTTACCTAAAAAATGACTGGCTCTCGGCATGGTGCGAAAGCGCACTTAGTGACGCCAAGTTAACGGTCAGCCCGCATAAGCGTCAGCGCATCGTAGTTGACTACTCGTCTCCAAATTTAGCGAAGGAAATGCACGTTGGTCATCTGCGCAGCACTATCATCGGGGATGCTGTGGTTAATGTACTCGAATTCCTTGGGCATCATGTTATCCGCCAAAATCACATGGGTGATTGGGGAACCCAGTTTGGCATGTTACTGGCTCATTTAAGTGATGAACTTAAAAATGCTTCAGTCGCTGAAACTGCGCTATCAGACCTTGAAGATTTTTATCGTGCTGCAAAAGTACGCTTTGATAATGAAGATGGTTTTGCTGATAGAGCCCGAGAATATGTTGTCAAGTTGCAAGGCGGTGATGTGGAATGCTTAGCGTTATGGCAACAATTTATCGACATAAGTATTACTCACAGCGAAGAGGTTTACCAGAAGCTCAACGTCGGCTTAAGCCGAAAAGATGTGATGGGTGAGAGTAGCTATAACCCTGACTTACCTGTAGTGATTGCCGATCTGAGTGATCGCAATATTGCGGTTGAAGACCAAGGCGCTAAAGTGGTTTTTATCCCGGAAATGAGCAATAAAGACGGTGATCCCGCAGTATATATCGTTCAAAAGTCTGGGGGCGGCTACCTTTATGCGACTACTGATTTAGCGGCAATTCGTTACCGTTCAAAAGAGCTCAAGGCTGATAGAACCTTAATATTCACTGATGCTCGCCAAGCACTTCATTTTAAACAAACTGAAATTGTTGCGCGCAAAGCCGCATATTTGCGAGAAGATGAAAGTTATGAGCATTGTCCTTTCGGCATGATGCTAGGTAAGGATGGCAAGCCGTTTAAAACTCGTTCCGGTGCAACAATTAAGTTGTCCGATTTGCTTGACGAAGCAATCGAGCGTGCTGATGTACTGATTAGTCAACGAGAGTCATCATTATCCGATGCGGATAAAAAACAAGTTGCTGCTACAGTGGGTATCGGTGCTGTAAAGTATGCAGACTTGAGCAAAAACAGAACAACAGACTATATTTTGGACTGGGATACAATGCTCAGTTTCGAAGGTAATACAGCGCCTTATTTGCAATACGCGGTAACTCGCGTAAAAAGTATTTTTAGAAAAGCAGAAGCCGATCTAGATACTTATCAGGCAAGTGTAAGGGTAGCATCTCAACAAGAACATGACTTGGTTGTAAAAATGATGCAATTTGATGAAGTGCTAGAGAGTGTCGCGAAAGATGCAACACCACATGTTATTTGCACCTATTTATACGAAGTGGCTAGTTTGTTCATGCGTTTTTATGAAGCAAATCCCATCCTTAAGTCTGACGTAACCACAGAAACTAGGCAAAGCCGACTAGCGTTGGCGGCACTGTGTGCTAGAACCCTAGAAACAGGCTTAAATATTCTTGGTATTTCAACGCTTGATGCAATGTAGTTTTGTTATCACGCCGATAAAGAAGTGAACATTTCTTTATTACGCGCGTAGAAGTAACTCATTTATAAAGAGGATATATAATGCCAAAAATACTTGCCTTCGCCGGTAGTGGTCGCAAAAATTCATACAACTTCAGCATCGCTAAATGTGCTGCGACTGGGGCTGACATCGACGGTGTTGATGTAACTGTTATTGATATGTCTGCTTTCGACATGCCTTTATTTAATGAAGATTTAGAGGCTGATTCAGGTATGCCTGAAAATGCCAAAAAATTTAAACAACTGTTGTTAGAGCACGATGGTTTTATTATCGCTAGCCCAGAATACAATAGTGGATACAGTGCTGTACTGAAGAATGCTATTGATTGGGCATCACGCATGGAAGACGGTGAAAAGCCTCTGCAGGCCTTCAAAGGTAAGTATGCTGCTATTATAGCTGCATCTCCAGGTGGTTTAGGGGGAATTCGTGGTTTAGTGCCGCTACGCATGTTGCTCGGTAATATAGGTATGTTTGTGTTGCCAAATCAACTTGCGGTGAGTGGTGTCAACAAGCTAGTGAACGAACAGCATGAAGTGAGTGACGAAAAAACCGCAAAAAATTTAAAAAATATTGGGCGAAGCCTAGCTGAAACCCTAGTTCAGCTCGCAAAATAAGGCTTTATGCTTTATTTGCTAATAAAGCTAATTTTTCAAGTCCATTTCTCTATCAAATAGGGCCGGAATTCTGTAATATTCTCGGTCTTATTTATTCTTCAAACATCAGGAATTATGTTCGAATTAAATCCAATTCAAAGTGCTATTGCAGACGTTCGCCAAAGAACCGAACTGCTTAGGGGGTACCTTTGACTTTGACCTTAAAGTTGAAAGGTTAGAAGAAGTTTCCCGTGAGCTCGAAAGTCCAGAAGTCTGGAATGATCCAGAGCGGGCACAAAGCTTAGGCAAAGAAAAAGTGGCGCTAGAACACGTCGTTCTTACCATCAATAACTTAACGCAAGGTGCAGACGACGCAGAAGGGCTTGTTGAATTGGCCGTTGAGGCTGAAGATGAAGACACCCTAAGCGAAGCTGAATCGGAAGTTGCAGAGCTAATTAATACCTTAGAGGCGCTTGAATTCCGCAGAATGTTTTCGGGTCCAAATGATGCCAATGATGCTTATCTTGATATTCAATCGGGATCGGGAGGTACTGAGGCCCAAGACTGGGCAAACATGCTGCTACGTATGTATCTGCGTTGGGGCGAAGAGCACGGTTTTAAAACCGAGCTTATTGAAGTTTCCGATGGTGATGTTGCAGGGATCAAGAGCGCTACGATACGTTTTGGTGGGGAATATGCCTTTGGTTGGCTACGCACCGAAACCGGCGTACATCGTTTGGTGAGAAAGTCTCCCTTCGACTCTGGTAGCCGCAGACATACCTCCTTTGCATCTGCCTTTGCCTATCCTGAAGTGAGCGATGATATTGAAATTGATTTAAACCCAGCGGATCTGCGCATTGATACCTATCGAGCCTCGGGCGCCGGTGGTCAGCACGTTAACAGAACGGATTCAGCGGTGCGCATAACGCATTTACCCACTAATATAGTGGTTCAGTGTCAAAATGATCGCTCTCAGCACAAAAATAAAGATCAGGCTTTCAAGCAACTCAAAGCGAAGCTTTATGAGTATGAGCTACAAAAACAAAATGCTGAGAAACAAGCAATGGAAGACGGGAAATCGGACATAGGTTGGGGCAGTCAAATACGTTCCTATGTACTCGACGACTCTCGCATCAAGGATCTTAGAACGGGCGTTGAAACCCGAAATACGCAAGCCGTTCTCGACGGTGATTTAGACAAATTTATCGAAGCTAGCCTCAAATCTGGCTTGTAATTAACTAGTAGCAACAGGATTTCACATGAGTGATCAGCAACAAGATGAGAATAAATTGATTACGGAGCGTCGCGCTAAGCTTACGCAAATCCGTGAGAATTGCCAATCGAACGGCTTTCCTAATCAGTTTGATCGCAAGCATTACGCACAAGACTTACAAAGCTCGTTTGGCGACAAAGACAAAGAGACCTTAGCAGATGAAGCTAACAAGGTAAGCATTGCAGGGCGTATTATGGCAAAGCGTGGCCCGTTCTTGTTACTACAAGACATGACTGGACAAATCCAAGCCTATGCTGCCAAGCCAACCCAACAAGATATCAAAGAGAAGTATGGCTCGCTAGATATTGGAGACATCATCGGCGTAAGCGGCGACTTGCACAAGTCGGGCAAGGGCGATCTGTATGTCAATATGGACAGCTACCAATTGTTGACCAAAGCACTACGCCCGTTACCTGAGAAGTTTCATGGCTTAGCCGATCAGGAAACAAAATATCGCCAACGATACGTTGATCTCATTACTAATCCTGACACTCGAAACACTTTCAAAATTAGAAGTCAGATAGTAAATGGTATTCGTAGCTTCCTAGCCGAGCGTCAATTTATGGAAGTTGAAACACCGATGCTTCAGGTTATTCCAGGTGGTGCAACGGCTAAACCTTTTGTGACACATCACAATGCGCTCGACATCGATATGTATCTGCGTATAGCTCCGGAGCTGTATCTTAAGCGCTTGGTTGTGGGTGGCTTTGAACGTGTTTTTGAAATTAATCGTAATTTTAGAAATGAGGGTTTATCTACACGCCACAACCCCGAATTTACGATGCTAGAGTTTTACCAAGCTTATGCTGATTATAATGATCTGATGAATTTGACGGAAGAAATGCTAAGAGAGCTTGCACAAACGATAATGGGCACGACGATCATTAAAAATACGGTGAAAAATGCCGAGGGTGAAGTTGTTGAAACCAAAGAGTATGATTTCGGCCAGCCTTTCCAGCGATTGAGTATGGGTGATGCCGTGCTTAAGTATTGGCCAGATGCCAATGAAGCTGCAATAAATGATCCGGAAAACCATCTTGATGAACTTAAAGTTATGGCAAAAGCGTTGCACATCAAAGAGCCAGAAGTTGATGGAATATGGGGCCCAGGCAAATACCTTTGTGAAATCTTCGAAGCAACAGCCGAAGAGCAATTAGATCAGCCTACCTTTATCACCGAATATCCGTGGGAAGTATCTCCATTGGCGCGTCGCAATGATAATAATGCTTTTGTAACAGATCGTTTTGAGTTCTTCGTTGGCGGGCGTGAGCTAGCAAACGGTTTCTCGGAATTAAATGACTCTGAAGATCAAGCCAGTCGTTTCAAGAAACAAGTAGAAGAAAAAGATGCGGGTGACGACGAAGCCATGCATTTTGATGAGGACTATATCACTGCCTTAGAGTATGGCTTACCGCCAACAGCAGGTGAGGGCATCGGTATTGATCGCTTGGTGATGTTATTCACTGATAGTCCAACGATTAAAGATGTGATTTTATTTCCGCACATGAAACCACAACATCAAGAAAGTTAGACTTAGTGGCTATCTTATCTTGATAGCCGCATGTACATGTCATTAATAAGCGGAAGTTGCATACCTGTAGCTTCCGCTTTTTCTATTAGAAAACCCAAAATTCCATCGAGTTCTGTTTCACGCTGAAAGTGGTAGTCTTGGTGCATAGATGAGTAGTTGTTGGCTGTGAGTGAAATTACCTCATCAATTTGCGTCGATAATGCAAAGGTATCAATTGGCAGTTGCATAAACTCGTACAAATCAAAGACTTCATTTTTAACTGCTGCTACTTCTTTAGGATACAAAGTGAGTTCGCCATTTTTACAGTTTTTCAGGGCTGTTAGCGGGTTAATCACAGCATTTACCGCTAGTTTTTGGTATTGAGCGTACTCAATGTCCTCTCGCCATTGCATGTTCGGATGTAAGGTTTCCAGTCTTGGTTTCCAGTAAGTCGCAAGCTCCTGGTCCTCTCGGTTATCAGTAAGCGCATTGTCTTGCAATGCATCTATTGTAGTGGCTAAGCCAACTTCTAGTTTTCCGGTAGCTACGTGCTGAAAACGATTGGCAGAAAGTTGATAAACACCATCGGTTGTTATTCCAAGGAGTATTGGATTGTGAGGAAATAACTTTTGAGCAAGCTCTTTAGTTCCCATGCCATTGTGCAACAACAATAGGGCTGTTCGGCTTGGCAATATACCGGATAATTGCTCGAGCGTTGCTGCTACTTGATAATGCTTTATAGGTAAGATAATAAGTTCAAGCTTTTGCACATTTGCTTGGCTTATCGGTAATTGCTGTGCTTGTAATACTCGTTCATTTTGCTCTTGGGTAGCGAAATATATTGCATCGAGCACTGCCGTCTCCGGTCTTATGAATAGCGTAATGTTATGTTCTTTACGATTTTGTAGGTGATTTAATAGACTAAGGCCAATGGCACCACGGCCAACAATACCAATCTCCATATTACACTTCTCTACCTTCATCCAAATGTCTTAAGTTGTCGGCTGTTGATATTCTAGGCCACTTTTGCTCACTAGGCTCGCCATGTTCAATGAGTTTTTTCTGTAGTCCATTGGCTTCAAAATACTCTCCTTGCAGCGGCAGGCAATGATAAGAATGGGCTTTCCCTTTATAGTTAAATGCTAACGCATATGCATGAAGATACATCCTATCGCAAGCTCGTCCTTTATAACGCAGGTCGCCTAAAATCGGCGAACCCAAAGATTTAAGGGCCACGCGCAGTTGATGTGTTTTACCGCTGTGAGGCTTTAGTATGCAAAGGCGCAGAGACGTCATTTGATTGACTGGATAAGAAAAGGTAAAAAACTGAGTCAGTGCGGGGTTCTGTTTGCTCTGACAAAGTTTCCAACTGCCGTTTCGAGACTTTTGCATGTCTCCCACAATTTTACCTTGCTTTTTTTTAGGCTTTTTATCAATTAGCGCAAGATAATACTTCTGGATCTGTCGAGCAGCAAATATTTGTGAAAGTGCTGACGCAGACTCTTTTGATTTGGCTAGCATAATGCAACCAGACGTGCCCGTATCAAGACGATGAACTAACCAGAGCTTAGATAAACCGAACGCAGCTTTAACTGCAGGAATCACAGGGGTGTTTTGCCCAGCTTCAAAGTGCATAGGCATATCGATAGGCTTATTTATGATAACGAAATCGTCGGTATCAACAAGCAGTTCAAGCACGACGCTATTGCCTAGCTAGCATCAACTAATTCAATAGCTTCTTGATACTGTAATTCTTCAATCAGCTCTACTAGTCTGTTCGCTTTGCTTTCAGATAACTCAAGACCCGATACTAAATCGACTAAGGTGTCGTCGTCGATAAATTCGTTGCGTTTCAGCCGTTTAATTAATTCAAGCTTGCTTGTTTGCAAAGAATAAGTCGTCTTTTCGAAAGAGCGAGCGGGATCTTCGATTTGGTCGCGCTTTTTAATTTCTGCGCAGGTGTCGATAATTAACGCACTAAATTCTTCGAATACAGACGGAGTAAATTCTTCGTTGCGCAATTCAGCATCAAATTTTGTTGCACATTCATATAAGGCTTGCAGTCCAAGATTGCCGCTGATCCCTTTAACAGTATGTACCTTCATCTTGGCGTTTTTGTAATCGCCGTGCTCGCAAAAGTTGGCTACCTCCGAGGCACAATGCTCAAACTCGGTAACAAATTTGCCCAGCATTTTGCTCAAAAGGCTCTCATTGCCACCTAATTGATTGAGTGCAAAGTCGAAGTTGAGCAGAGGAAGTTGGTTAGCCATTTTATGATCCAAGGTTAGCAATTAGGTTGCGTTAGGCGCAGTGCTTTTCGCATCTTCCACATCATAGTAATAGAATATCAGCACAGTCACAAATGTGAATTATTTATTTACAAATTATATTTCGCTTTTCTTTGTGTGCAAGTAGCGAGGCGGATATAGTGTGTGGTTAAAGCGAGTATAACAACCCTTAAGGTAAATAATGATAAAGAATTTAAAAACTAAGCTGATCGTAACAGCATTATCGGCTTCTGCTTTTGTTATTGCAGGGTGCACCGTTGCACCTAGTGATACGCTGTCTGAAAAAGTTAAGGCTGGTGCCTCGAGCAAATCAGGCACGAGCATTCCGTATGAAAAATATGAATTACCGAATGGCCTAACCGTTGTCTTACACGAAGACAAATCAGACCCTTTGGTGGAAGTTAATATTACTTATCATGTTGGTTCTGCTCGTGAGGAGTTAGGTCGCTCTGGTTTTGCTCACTTCTT
Source organism: Marinibium conchae (assembly GCF_015595035.1). Taxonomy (GTDB): domain Bacteria; phylum Pseudomonadota; class Gammaproteobacteria; order Enterobacterales; family Alteromonadaceae; genus Glaciecola. The sequence continues at coordinate 828,053 of NZ_JADNRN010000001.1, forward strand.
TGAACATATGATGTTCCAAGGATCAGAAAATGTTGATGATGAAGAGCATTTCAAAATAGTTACCGAAGCCGGTGGCACAATGAATGGCTCAACAAACAGTGACATCACTAATTACTACCAAACGGTTCCGATTAATCAGCTTGAAAAGGTTCTTTGGCTAGAAGCTGACAGAATGGGCTTTTTGCTTGATGCGGTAACCCAAGAGAAATTCGAAACTCAACGTGAAACCGTTAAAAATGAACGTGGACAACGCATTGATAACCAACCTTATGGCTTACGTTTTGAGCGCACTGGCGAAGCTTTATATCCGGTAGGCCATCCGTATTCTTGGTCGACTATTGGTTATGTTGAAGACTTAGACAGAGTCGACGTAAATGATCTCAAGCGTTTCTTCCAACAATGGTATGGCCCGAATAATGCCGTACTTACCATCGGTGGCGCGATTGATAAGGCACAAACAAAAGCATGGGTTGAAAAGTACTTCGGAAGCATTCCTCGAGGTCCGGAAGTTGAGAAGGCCGAGAAAGCACCGGCAGTGTTGGAAGAAACCCGTTACATAACGCTTGAAGACAAAGTGCATTTGCCGTTGCTACAAATCACTATGCCAACAGTGTATGCGAATCATCCAGACGAAGCGCCACTGGATGTGTTAGCTAATATTCTCGGTAGTGGAAAAACCTCTTTATTGTACAAAAATATGGTTAAGAATGGTCTTGCCCTACAAGCTTTTGCTGGCCATCCTTGTCGCGAATTAGCTTGTGAATTTACTATGCTTGCCTTGGTAAACCCACAAAAAGTGCAAAGCCTAAAGCAAATGCAGACCATCATCGACGAAACGCTTACCGAGTTTGAAGCTCGTGGTGTAGAGGATGATGACCTTCAACGGACCAAAGCAAGTATTGAGAGTAATACAATATTCGGCCTTCAAAGCGTAGCTGGCAAAGTAAGACAACTTGCAAGCGGACAGATTTTCAGAGGCGAGCCCGATGGTATTGCTGCTGACATTGCTCGATATAACGCGGTGACTAAAGACGATGTGATGCGGGTTTATAACACTTATGTGAAGAACAAACCTGCGGTAGTCCTTAGTATAGTGCCGAAAGGACAAGCTCAACTTGCTGTGGCAGAACAGAATTTTGAGTTGCCTACGCGTAATTTTGAGGCGCAAAGCTCTCCGGCAGATGATATTAAGCAAGCCGATATCAAAGATAACTTCGATCGTAGCGTGCAGCCTACTGCTGGGGTTAATCCTATTGTTGATATCCCTGACTTTTGGAAGCACTCGTTTGATAACGGTATAGACATTTTGGGCGTTGACACCAAAGAAACCCCCACTGTGTTTATGAATATTGCTATCGAAGGTGGTTCACTACTCGACAGTGCTGACAAACCAGGTGTGGCCTCCATGACGGCTCAATTGATGAATGAGTCTACGGCGCTATCAAGCAATGAGGAAATTGCAAACAAATTAGCACTACTTGGCAGTAGTATTACTTTCACCTCATCAGGGCGTTACACAAATATCTACGTAAGTTCGCTGTCAAAAAATATCGAGTCGACCTTAGCCATTTTGCAAGAGAAACTATTTTCGCCTGGGTTCAAAGAAGACGACTTCAATCGTCTAAAGCAAAACACTCTGCAAGGCTTGCAACAGGTACTTAAAAACCCATCAGCTTTAGCGAGTCGAGCGCGTGATTTAGTGTTGTATGGCGAAGAATCAGTGTTAGGTCAACCAGAAGGTGGCACAACGGCCAGCGTGCAAGCAATCACTTTGGATGACATTAAGGCTTTCTACGACAACTATTATCGTCCAAACTATGTTGATATGGTGATTGTAGGTGATATATCAAAACCAAAAGCCATAGCGGTAAGTTCGTTGTTGTCAAAGTGGGAAGCGAAAGATTATGCCTTACCTAGCTTTGAAAAATTTGAGTCAAAAGAGAAGGGTAAGATATACCTTGTCGACAATCCAGGTGGTGTTCAATCGGTCATCTCAATGGTAAAACATGCGTTAGTGTTTGATTCTGAAGGTGAATATTTCAGAGCCCGTTTGATGAACTTCCCTCTCGGTGGCATGTTCAATAGCCGTATTAATCTTAACTTACGCGAAGACAAAGGTTACACCTATGGCGCGAGAAGTGGATTCAGTGGCGGCAAATTAACAGGTATCTTCAGCGCTGGCGCAGACGTTGCGGGCCAACATACTGTCGCGAGTATTCAAGAATTTTTAAAAGAGATTAATGAGTACAAAGCATCAGGCATGAGTGAAGCTGAGCTTGAGATGATGAAAATGGCCTTTACACAACGTGATGCCTTAAGTTCAGAAACACCAACTCGAAAAGCGGGTATCTTAGTGCGTATGCTAGGCTATGACCTCGATAAAGAATATCGTCAGCGTCAAAAAGACATTATTGCCAATGTAACAACGGACGAACTCAATGCATTGGCCGATAAATGGCTTGATACTGACAATATGGATATTATTGTCGTAGGTGATGCTGCGACCTTGCGCGAGCAATTGGCGGTACTCGACCGAGAAATCATTGACTTTAGTGTGCCTAAATAAAGAAACAATGATGCGCTTTTCTTAGTATCATTCTATACTAAGCTTATTGAGAATAAACGCCCTCGTAGTTTGTGCTACGGGGGCTTTTTAAAACCAGTAATGGAATAATAATTTGGCTATTGATTCACTTACCTTTTCTGCTCGTTTACAGGCACTTTCACTTCCTCAGTTTCAGTCCGCATTACCTAATATCAAACACGGTGTAGAACGCGAGGCATTGCGCGTTAATCCGAATGGTGGTCTTGCTACTACAGTTCACCCAACAGCGTTAGGTGCTACGTTAACGCATGAAACCATCACTACTGATTTCTCTGAGGCTCTACTTGAATTTATTACGCCTCCAGAACAGCAGGCCAGAGTGACTCTTGCACAACTCGCTGATATTCATAAATACGTTTATGAAAATATTGGTGATGAACGTTTATGGCCAATGAGTATGCCGTGCTTTGTTAACAGCGAAACTAATATTCCAATCGCACGATACGGTTCATCCAACGTGGGCCAAATGAAAGAGGTTTATCGTAAAGGTTTACATAACCGCTATGGCAGCATGATGCAGGTTATTGCGGGTGTACACTTTAACTTTTCGTTATCAGATGATTTTTGGCAAGCTTGGTGTGACCTTCATCAGCTTGAGAACAACGTCGACAACCGTTCAACGTTTCATTTTGACTTAATTAGAAATTTCCGCCGTTTAGCTTGGCTGATCCCATATTTATATGGTGCGTCTCCCGCGCTATGCCAATCGTTTTTGGCCGGCAAAGAGAAAAACTTCCCGTTTAAAAAATTAGGTGTGGGTACGCTTTATTTGCCTTTCGCTACCTCATTACGAATGAGCGACCTAGGCTATACGAACTCCGAGCAGTCTTCACTTAATATTTGCTATAACGATCTTCAATCCTATGTGAAGTCTGTTCGCGTTGCGATCAATACTGCCTCTGAACATTATAAAAGCTTTCCATCGGGGCAAAATGGCGAATGGCAACAGCTAAACGACAATGTGTTACAAATTGAAAATGAATTATATAGCCCGATACGGCCGAAACAGGTGGCCAAATCTCTAGAAAAGCCAAGCGATGCGCTAGAAGATCGAGGTGTCTCCTATATTGAGGTCCGTGCACTTGATGTTAATCCATTTTCTCCCTTAGGAATTGAAGAAACTCAATTTCATTTCTTAGACGTTTTTCTTTTGTACTGTTTGGCAAGTGAGTCGCCAAAATTCACAAGTGATGATTTTGATGAGAGTGAAAGCAATCTTGATAAGGTAGTGCTAGAGGGGAGAAAACCGGGTTTGTTGCTAGAAAATGCTAGTAACAGCATCACTCTAGTTGATTGGGCGAACCAAATATTTGTTGATTTAGAGAAGGTCGCAAAACAACTTGATACTGCAAATAATACTGTTAGCTACAGTCAGGCCGTGGCGACTGAATTGAAAAAAGTCAATGACGCTTCGTTAACGCCGTCTGCAAAATGGCTCGATACTTTACTTGAGCACAACATCGACAACAGTAGATTGGGCTTAGAGTTGGCTCAAGAGTACCGCGAACACGTTAGTGCCTTAAATTATTTGCATTTTGATGAAGCTTCATTTGTGCAACAAGCTAAAGATTCTATTCAAGCTAGAGAAGCAATAGAGGCCTCTGATACTAAGTCGTTCAACGATTTTATCGAGGCGTATTTTGCATGAGTTTGCAAGCCCGTAGCTCATGTATAATGACAAGACATAAAAAAGCCCAAACAATTGAATGGGCTATATAAAAATATCAACAGGGAAACTTTGTAACAGGGATAAATGTTAACTAAGTTGTAGATAAGAGTTCCGTTTAATGAAAAAGTTCCAACTTGTTAAAAATAAATTAAAAATAATATTTTTTGTCCTTTTCACACAATGTGTTTTGTCTGCCTGTGTTACTCAGCCGCCACAAGAAAAAGAAAATATTTGCGATATTTTTTATGAAAAGCGTGATTGGTTTGATGCCGCTGTAGACATGCGTGAAAAGTGGGGTGTGCCAATACACGTTCCTATGGCAATGATGTATCAAGAGAGTTCTTTTCGCCACGATGCATTGCCTCCTCGAGATTATATCTTTTTTGGCTTAATTCCTTGGGGAAGAGTGAGTACGGCCTATGGTTATTCTCAAGCCAAAACGATGACTTGGGCCGACTATAAAAGGGAAACTGGCAGCACTTTTGCTAGTCGTGAAGACTTTGATGATGCGATTGACTTCATGGGGTGGTTCATTACCAAAACACATAGTATAAACCGCATATCAAAGTGGGATGCCAACGCCCAATACTTAAATTACCATGAGGGGTGGGGCGGGTATAAACGAAAGACTTACAACAAAAAGCAATGGCTAGTCAACGTTGCCAAAAAAGTTGATGCAAGGTCAAAGCGTTATGCGCAGCAGCTTAAGACTTGTGAAAGTGACCTTAGTAAAAATTGGTTCATGAGGTTATTTTCTTAAACTAGCATGCAATTCATTTGATCTAGCACAAAGAATGATCTCACTTTTTGGGGCGTAAACCGCAGTATTGATCTCGATCAGTAGTGATGCATTAGCAATCGACTACGCTTAACTCATTGATATAAACCAACGAGGTAAGTTATGTTGAATTTAATTTTTGGCGACGCAGTTGTATGGGGTTCACTTCTTGGCATTTTGATCATGTTGATAATGAGCGGGTACTTTACCTACATGTTTATCCACAATAGTGATCCCGATGTTGAAGATAAAGGCGCTAAGTAGATAAATTGAGGCTTCGCTATTTTGTGCTGACTGCTTGGTAAGTGCTGTCGGTCTTTAGTCGAACTTATTGTATTCTTCATTCTGTTTGACGAGGGCTAAAATAGCGCCCTTGCCACCCCATTCAAGAGGAGCTTGATGAAAACCTTCTATGTAAGGGTGTTGCACTAACCAGCTTGGCACTTTGCTTTTGAGCACGCCAGCGCCTATGCCATGCACAATGCAAACACAGTGATGATGACGGCGATGGGCTTCATAGATGAGGGCTGCAATTTCATGTTTAGCGCTTTGCGTGTTCAAACCATGTAAGTCGAGTACTAAGTCAGGCGGTATTTCGCCGTTTCGAAGGCGTTTTACCTCATCACTGCGCTCACCTTCCTTTACATATTTCAGCGGGCCTTGAGGCGAAAAGCTGGCTTCGAATCCATCAGAAAACTCAAACAAAGCGCTCGCTTGCTTTTCCATTGAAGCATGACTAAAGCGCTTTTTTTTCATAGCAACACGCTTTTCTGCAGTGGATAGCTCGTACTTATCATGCTTCACAGGCTTAGCATCGCTAAACAAGCTCGAAAATGAAATATCTTGGTCGCTAATAGGATCCGTTTTACTTTTAACTTTTTTTGGCATTAGTGAAGATAACAAGCGAATTTGAACGTAATATTGCGTATTATATCAGGATATTAGTCAATTGAGTTAGTAAGTGCATGTCTGTCGACAATTCAAGTGAGTCTTTGCCCAGTGAACATCGGGTTGAGAGTGAATATCAATCTATCAATCAAGATGAAGTAAAGAGTATCATTAATCCTCATGTAGTCGATGAGCTTGACTCAATTCTTGATTGGGTGCGCTATTCCGTGTCTGTATTTTATCAAGCAGGTGTGTTTTTTGGTCATGGCACTGATAACGAATGGGACGAGGCCTGTAGCTTAGTTTATCAGGCGGCAAATGTGCCACTCGATACAGCTCCCCTTCGACAAGAGCTGTTATATCAAGCAAAATTAACCAAAGATGAAAAGGCGCGTATTATCGACTGGTTACAACAACGCGTTGAGTTGCAACGCCCGCTGCCATATATTACAAATCAAGCTTGGTTTGCAGGCATGCCGTTTTATGTCGATGAACGCGTTCTGATCCCTCGCTCCCCTTTTGCCGAACTTATTCAGCAGGGATTCAAGCCGTGGTTATCCAGTTCTCCGTCTCATATATTAGACCTATGCACCGGTGGAGCTTGTATAGCTATAGCCTTGGCAGATAGCTTTGAAGATGCGATTGTGGATGGTGCCGATATCGACTCTGATGCGCTCGATGTCGCTTCTATGAATATTTACGAATATCAGCTAGAAGATCGCGTTTTTCCATTGCAATCAGACTTATTTGCAGGCCTAGAAGGGCAGCGATATGACCTAATAGTGTCAAACCCACCTTATGTTGATCAGCAAGATATGGACGACCTTCCCGATGAGTTTCGTCATGAACCAGAGCATGCATTGGCCGCGGGTGTCGATGGCTTAGATTTGGTTGATATTATGCTGAAACAAGCCCCCAACTATATGCAAGATCAAGCTTGGATCTTTGTTGAAGTTGGCAATAGTGAAGTACACATGACTACCCGCTTTCCAGGCCTAGAAGTGGAATGGGTCGAACTAAGCTCAGGTGGTAGTGGTATTTTTGCCGTTCAAAAAGAAGTACTGCAGGCCTACTGGTCGTCAGTTGAGTAAAATATTTATCGGCAAATATTAATGTGCCGAGCTAAATGCAGTAATAGTAAAGTAAAAGGAAAGAAGAGATGTCTGGGAATACATTTGGTAAGTTATTTACCGTAACAACCTTTGGTGAAAGCCATGGTATTGCAATTGGAGGGGTTGTTGACGGGTGTCCTCCCGGTTTAGAGCTTGATGAAAGTGATCTACAAGGCGACCTCGACCGCAGAAAACCGGGTACTTCCCGCTACACGACAGCGCGCCGTGAAGATGACGAAGTGCAAATACTCAGTGGCGTTTTCGAAGGCAAAACAACGGGTACAAGCATTGGCTTATTAATTAAGAATAAAGACCAACGCAGTCAAGACTACTCTAAAATTAAAGACTCCTTCCGCCCAGGGCATGCAGATTACACCTATCAACAAAAGTTTGGTTTTCGAGACTATCGCGGCGGTGGTCGATCATCAGCTCGCGAGACTGCCATTAGGGTTGCAGCAGGTGGTATTGCGAAAAAATATTTGAAGCAAGAATTCGGCATAGAAATTAATGCCTATATTAGCCAATTAGGGCCAGTGTCGATTGATAAGGTCGACCATAGTGTGACTAATACAAATCCATTTTTTTGCCCCGACGAGACAAAGCTTGATGCCTTAGATGAGTATATGCGACAGCTTAAAAAAGAGGGCAATTCAATTGGCGCTAAAGTAAGTGTTAGTGCGACGAATGTGCCCGTTGGTCTAGGTGAACCGGTATTTGACCGACTTGATGCCGACATTGCACATGCCATGATGGGGATTAATGCTGTCAAGGGCGTTGAACTGGGCGATGGCTTCGACGTTGTAACTCAAAAAGGAACGGAGCATCGTGATGAGATGTCACCTGATGGCTTTCATAGCAACCACGCTGGTGGAGTATTAGGCGGGATCTCAACCGGGCAAGAGTTATTGGTACATATGGCGCTTAAGCCAACGTCGAGTATCAGTATTTCTGGTCAATCTGTAGATGTACATGGTAATACTGATGATGTGATTACTAAAGGTCGCCACGACCCTTGTGTGGGTATTCGTGCTGTTCCTATCGCTGAAGCGATGTTGGCACTTGTGTTAATGGACCACTTATTGCGTCATCGTGCACAGAATGCCAATGTGAGGAGTATTACTCCAGTTATTCCTGCGCAACGTTAAATACCTTAGCCTTGTTTTTTCATCATCTGATAAGTTCAAAAAGCAAGGCTGCTATCGCTAGCCCTATCAACTTAGGGCTTATATCCCTCACTTATTTTTTCTATTTTGGCCAACTGGGCGTATTTATACCTTATGTTGCTGTCTTCCTTGATGGGCGCGGTTTAAGCTCAGAGGAAATTGGAAGTTTGTTAGCCATCGTGACATTAACGCGCGTTCTTGGTCCCAACTTATGGGCAAATGTTGCTGACAGAACCGGGCGAGGAGCCGACATACTGCGATTCGGCTGCCTGCTAGGATTTTTGGCTTTCAACGCCATCTATTTTACTAATAGCTTCTGGGGCCTGACTTTTGCCTTTGGTTTAATGATGATGTTTTGGACGGCAGTATTACCTCAGTTGGAAGTTATTACTGTCAACGCTACAAAAACCACGAAGGGAGGCTACGGTGCTATTCGTCTATGGGGCAGTATAGGATTCGTTGCGCTGAGCTTGGTGGTGGGCAGCCTATTAGACTACTTCAGCAGCGATGTGATCGTTGTTTGCTCGAGTGTTACTTTGTTTGCACTTTACCTTGCTAGCCTTTTTATTGCCTCCCCGAGCAAATTAGAGCACAGTAACACAAGTCACTCTGCGAGCTCAAACTGGCAAGAAGCCTGCAAATTGCCTTTTATCATATTCATGTTGTCGGCAAGTCTGCTGCAAATGAGCTTTGGTTCTTACTATAACTTTTTTGCTCTTTACATGGTCGATCTTGATTACTCGGGCAAACAAACTGGCTTGTTTATTTCAATTGGCGTGGTTGCGGAAATCGCTATCTTTTTAGTTGCAACAAGAGTGATTTCTCGTTTTGGCGTGAAATGGATAATGTTAATTTCAATGCTATTAACAACATGTCGATGGTTAACTCTTGCTCTATTGCCTGAATACTTGAGCGCGATACTTCTCTCTCAGACCTTACATGCCTTCAGTTTTGGCATGACACATGCTGCGTCGGTGCATTTTCTGCATCACTATTTCTGCGCGGAATTTCAAAGCAGAGCACAGGCTTTGTATGTCAGTATTGCGTTTGGAGTGGGCGGGGCAATAGGAAGCTACATATCAGGTAAGACTTGGTTGCAAGGTGAGGGCGCTGAATTTAGCTTTATGTTGTCAGCATCGTTTGCTTTTGCTAGTGCCTTGATCTTAGTGTTTTTTTCAGATAGTGAGAGTAAAAAAAAGCCCGATATCTAGCGGGCTTTTAGTAGGTAATTGTCGGTTGATATTTAACCGTATTAAGCGAAGTTACTTGATGCAAAATCCCAATTCGCTAAGGCCCAATATGCCTCTAGGTAGTTAGGACGAACGTTGCGGTAATCGATGTAATAGGCATGCTCCCAAAGGTCACATGTTAACAACGGCGTAAGCCCTTCTTCAGTAATTGGAGTGCCAGCATTGCTTGTGTTTACGATATCTAAGCTACCGTCTGCTGTTTTAACCAGCCATGTCCAGCTTGAGCCAAAGTTGTTTACCGCTTTATCATTAAATGCTGCTTTAAAGTCAGCAAATGAGCCCCACTTTGCGTTGATAGCATCCGCTAATGCGCCTGATGGCTCGCCACCACCATTTGGGCTTAAACTGTTCCAATAAAAAGTGTGGTTCCAGATTTGCGCAGCGTTATTGAAAACACCACCGTCAGAATTTTTAACGATTTCTTCTAATGACTTGCTAGCAAGGTCAGTACCTTCAACTAAACCGTTTAGTTTGGTAACGTAAGTTGCGTGATGCTTGCCGTAGTGAAACTCTAAAGTTTCTGCTGAGATATGCGGTTCTAGTGCATTTTTTTCATAAGGTAATGCTGGAAGTTCAAAAGCCATTGTGTTCTCCGTTAGTAGGTCTATGTATTGTTTTAAGTATTGCTAACACAGTTAATGTTGGGCTTATTATAGTAAACCCAAGATAAAACGTGAAAAAATTAATTGATAAGATATAACTAGTTCGAAAATGAACTCGAAGAAGATCATTTTTTACTGATTTTTCGTTATATAGTCATTAAACTATGCGCAATTAAGATTTTTGTGATGCCCGTATTAATAATACCAGCGTGCAAGCTTGTAATATGCGATTTCATCACCACTTCTAAAGCAGCTTTTCGAATCATCTAAAAAGGGTTACATAATGGAAACAGTAGACAAAATTAAAGAGCAAATAAGCGAAAATCCGGTTCTTCTTTATATGAAAGGTTCTCCTAAGCTACCAAGCTGCGGGTTTTCAGCTCAAACAGTTCAAGCTTTAATGAGCTGTGGAGAGCAGTTTGCTTATGTGGATATTCTTCAAAACCCCGATATCCGAGCTGAGCTTCCAAAATATGCTGATTGGCCGACCTTTCCGCAACTATGGGTTAAAGGTGAGCTAATTGGAGGTTGCGACATTATTTTAGAAATGTTCCAACAGGGCGAATTACAACCTTTGTTGAAAAAAGCTGCCGTGAAAGCTGAAGACTAATTCGCGAAAGTACATTATTGAGGGTCATGCAACTAGCATTGTGTGGCCTTTTTTTATGCGTGTTTTTAAGCTAGGCCAGAAGTTGAGAGTATTGCTTAGCTATTTAAGGTGCTACAGCTGAAGAGGATTGATTTGAAAGTAACGGGTTTCAAGTAATAGGGTGAAAAATTTAGCCAACTTCTTTGAATAGGCTTTCGTCGATGATGGTGTCATCTATGATCGTCTGGGCTAACTCAACACACTTGCCACACTGACCACCCAGAGCCATTACTTTTTTAAGGTCGCGCATATTCCCAACGCCATGTGTTTCCACAGCGGTTTTGATTTGTTTATCAGTGATTCCGAAACACATGCATACAAACATTGCAGACCCAATAAAATAATTCAAGTTAGGATATGCAAATGATAATAATTGTTATTTGTTTTAAACGCAATAGTTTTTGCGACTAATTCTCAATTGCGTTTGCAAGTTATTATTATTCATCAGTTTTTTTTTCGATATTTTCAAGTGGCCAGGCGCCAATAGCGCTATATCGGTTTACTATGAAGCAAAACAATTCAGCGGTACGTTGAGTGTCGTAGAGAGCAGAATGGGCTTCCGACTGATTGAACTCAATACCAGCTGCCTCGCAAGCCTTTATCAATACGGTTTGACCCAAGGCGAGTGCTGATAAGCTGGTAGTATCGAAAGAAACAAAGGGGTGAAAAGGACTCCTTTTTATGTCGTGGCGAGCAATAGCGGCATTCACAAAGCTCTGGTCGAAAGTCGCATTATGAGCAACAATCACTGAACGTTGGCAATCCGCTTGTTTTTGATGCTTTCTCACATGTTTACAGAGGTTTTTGAATACGCTGTTTTCGTCAATCGCGCCGCGCAAAGCACAAAAAGGATCGATACCGTTAAAATCGATGGCCGCTTTTTCTATGTTTGCACCTTCAAATGGTATTACATGTTCGTGAAACGTTGCGTCAGGGACGAGCTCGCCTTTTTCGTCATACTTCAGCGTAATGGCTGCGATTTCAAGGAGAGCGTCAGACTGTGCGTTAAAGCCGGCTGTTTCAACATCAATAATAACTGGAAAGTAACCACGAAAACGATCTTTAAGCTGAGGCGAGGTGTTTGACATGAAAAAAGTAGTATCCTATTGAAGGCTTGTTTCGCCAATATGAATTGTTTGCTAAGTATTCATTCGAATCAGTCGATATCTATTACAATATAAAAATAATTATCATGTTGAATTTTCACGCTTGCTTTTTCCAAGCACTGGCCTTAACGAGACGACATTCTAAATGAAAAAACTTCTACTTAGCTTCTTTTGCTGCTTACCGTTTTTAGTATCAGCCAATTTACGAGAGTATAATGCATCTATCGAAAATTCTGAATGGTCTTTAGGTGAGCAAACGAAATTAAAATGTGAACTCACTCATCCAATCCCAGGCTATGGTAAGGCTACTTTTGTTACAGAGGCATCCAAACAACTGAATCTAGAGTTTGTGTTGGATATGCTTCGCCTTCCTAATCGCTACGATTCGGCAACTGTTTATTCAGCGCCACCAAAATGGATGCCAGGTGCAGTACGCAAAACGATAGGAAGCATGAGCCTGCGTAAACAGTACGACGGTGATCTACCTTCAGACTCGGCTTGGGAGATGCTAACAGAGCTCGAGAAGGGGTATTGGCCGACTATCTTTTATCAAGACTGGAATAATCGTAATGACGCCGTGGCAGTCGCACTTAATTCCAGTAATTTTATACCGTCATACTATGCGTTTTCTGATTGCGTGGCGAATCTCTTGCCATTCAGTTTCGATGACATTGCTTATACCGTGCTGAGTTATAAGAAGAGTAGCGTTGAATTAACAAAATACTCACAGCGCCGATTAGACATGATAGGCGAATACCTGAAAGAAGATACTGATTTAGAATTGGTGTTGCTTGATGGTTACACGGATAGCTACGGTGGCAGTTGGAACAATGAGCAACTCTCCATACGCCGCGCTAATGAGATACGAGACTATTTTGCTTCGATGGGTGTCGATTCTCAACGCATTGAAGTAACCGGCCATGGTGAAAAACGTCACATTGCGCCTAATGACGATGAAATGACTCGCCCGCAAAACCGCCGAGTTGTAATACAGCTAGCAAAGCCATAATTAACCGCTAAGCCATCGCTTTGAGTAACAGCGTTATTGACTAGCGTCAATGAGAAATGATTTTACATGATCAACTTGGTCGCTAAACACGCCGTCTACTTCAAGCTCATTAAACAAGATATTCAGAAGCTCATGACTCGTCGCTTTGCGCTCTACATTACCGTCTTGTAGTTTTACTCCAAGGTCATCACTGCGAAAAGTGTATGGGTGCAACACTAAGCCCTCTGCCTCAATCTGTTCGGCAAAGCCGCTAGGCTTTCCATCAGGAGTAATAAGTTGAGGTATCCAAGCACCGACGCCGTCAGCATACTTCGCAATTTCGGCAACACCTTCGGCAGTCATCATCTGGGCATAGTCGGCACTAGTTTCTTGCCAGTCATTTTCGGCGACTAACTGAACCAGCTTGGCGGACACGCTAAATTCATCCCGCAAGCGCTTCAGCGTGTTGGGATAAAAGCTCTGAATATAAATGTTAGCGTCGGCCTGCGTAAGCCCTTCTTTTGCTAGAGCTTGGAAAACAGTATAGGTAATGTCCTTGCCCTCTCTAAGGTGCCATTCTGGTGCCTTTATCTCCGGGTAAAGCCCGACACTTTTATTAAAAATACGATTGAGATTGTTGATCAAGGCAATATGTTGCTCAAATGAAGCGACTTTAAATCTGGAATTTCCCTTGTAGCGCTCGGGATAGACTTGCTTTCCATCCAGATTTTGGCGTTCATGAACATAAAGCTGTTGAATTTCATCCCATGTGAAGTCTATGGCATAGAACCGCCCATCTTCTCTGGCTCGCTTCGGAAATACCTGCTCTACATTGGTGACTGTATCGATATGGATATCGTGCAGAACAATCAGTACGTTGTCTTTGCTCAGCACAAGATCTTGTTCGATATAGTCTGCTCCTTGCATAAAGGCTAAGGTAGCTGCCTCCATGGTATGTTCAGGTAGGTAGCCAGAAGCGCCTCGATGAGCAATAACTACCGCCTTATCAGTTTTAGAGGAGGCTTGTGCTAGTGCATTTTCATCTAATGATGAAGCACAGGATGTCACCAGCATTAAGACCATGACAATGTGGAGCGGATAAAAGCGAGCGTTAGCGGTAATAGACATTAGCATGAGATTACAATAATGACTTTTCTTGAATCAACTCAATAGCGTAACCGCTAGGGTCGCGAACAAAGGCGATGATCGTTTTCCCACCTTTTACCGGGCCTGGTTCACGGTAAACGTCACCGCCTTTTGCTTTGATGGTGTCGCAGACTGCATATATGTCATCGACTCCGATCGCAAGATGACCAAATGCATCACCATGATCATAATCTGTTTTGCCCCAGTTATAGGTAAGTTCAATAACAGTATTATCACTTTCATCACCGTAACCAATAAAGGCCAAGGTGTACTTGTATTCTTGATTGTCACTCTGGCGAAGCAATTTCATACCCAAGATGTCGGTGTAAAAGGCGATAGATTCATCCAAATTACCCACTCTTAGCATACTGTGTAATAGTCTCATGTTTATTTTTGCCCTTTGATTTTAATCTACTTATAACAATACAATAGTTCTTAAATAGAAGCTATTTGTCGCCTATCAATGTCTTGGTAATGAGTGTTCTGTGATGTAAATGCTATTTTATTTGGCTACGGCGTTGCCGTTTGCTGTACAGCCTAACTTTACACTCCGCAGGCACCACTTTTAGCAGCTTTACAGAGCCTCGAATAAGGTGACAAGCTCGTCCCAAAAACTACGAGATTCTATAGCGTTATCTCTTAACTGTTTTAAAACTGTGTCGGGATAAAAAACACCACTTTTGACGACAGCTCGTGGTGATTCAAGCACAGATAAATCATGTATAGGGTTTGTTTTGGACAAAATAAAGTCTGCGTTGTAGTTCTCTACTATCTGACCAATTTGATTGTCTAAATTCAATGCTTTAGCTGGGTTAATCGTAGCGGCAGTCAATACGTCAAAAGCGCTCAAGCCTGACTCCTGCATTAAGCGCATTTCATTATGAGTTGCTAAGCCGTGCGGTGACAGCAATACGCCGGAATCAGAACCTACAAGTAAGGTGATCCCTGACTCGTGAAAAACATTAGTAATATGCTTTAACAAAGTTAAGGTTTTTTGATTGTGTTTCGCCATCTCCTTTGATGCGGTTAACCAACGATTTACCTGATTATGTTTCGCTTCCAACGCGACGATGTCCGATGTGTACTCAGTAGGTATAGTTTCAAGGAACTGTTCTTTTTCATCACTAAGTTTCGTGAGTTGCTCATATATATTTAGGGTTGGCGTGAGCGGAACACCAGTTGCTCTTATTTCTTCAGCTATTTTGAATAATTTCTCAGGAGCAAACTTATAGTTAAGAGGCCCTTGATAAATATCCTCTACATGCTCAAAAGATTGGAACCCTGCGATTGAAGATACTGGCATATTACCTGAGGCATGTGGGCCATGTTTGGCGATGGGAAAATTTAGGATATTGCTAGC
The DNA here is from genome assembly GCF_015595035.1 of Marinibium conchae. Lineage (GTDB taxonomy): Bacteria > Pseudomonadota > Gammaproteobacteria > Enterobacterales > Alteromonadaceae > Glaciecola. The sequence goes on from NZ_JADNRN010000001.1 coordinate 843,369, forward strand.
TTCAATAAGCGCCGTTAATGCTTCTTCATTCAAATTTCCATAGGCTTTTATTAAGTCATATCCTTGTGAATGATATTGCTTAACTGCCGCACTTGCTTGTGCCGCAGTATGCACCGTATGGTGAAAAATTGCATCGTCATAGCCTGAAAGAATGGGGCTACTAACAGTTGCGTTACTGCCGATTAGTTCTCCATTAGTTACCTGATCTCTCCATGTTAATTGGCTAAGAGTTCCATTCATAATGCGTACATGAGTTACACCATGACTTAGTGCTAAGGTAAATGCCGCTTTTTCATAAATATGAACATGCATATCAATAAGGCCCGGCGTTATATACCCACCATTGCCATCGATGACTGTGATGTCTGTTGGCGAGTCCAGTATCGGCAAATGGGCAATTTTTTTGATTTTTCCTTTACTTACTAAGATTGATTTATCGCGTTGAACCTTTCTGTTCTTAACATCAATAATATTGATATTGTTTAAGATGAATGTGTTTAAATTGGGCTTTAACTCAGCGCGTGCAATACAACTTATGCTAGAAATAATCGCGAGTAGTGTGATTAGTATTTTCATTGTTAACTCCTTTAAAAGATGAGGTTAAGTTAACAATGATTGCTTTTAAGAACGTCTAGTATCTTGCTTTTAGCCAGCTATCATCCTGTTCTTAGACTTTATATTTAGATTTATATTCACTTGGCGTCATGCTCGTATAATTTTTAAAGACATTATTAAACGTTGCCTTAGAGCTAAAGCCTGCTTCGGTATATAGTCGGGTGAGAGAGTAGTTAGAGCCAGCATCAAGTGCTTGACTAATATGCTTGATCCGAAACTCATTGATGTATTCATTAAATGATTTTTTAGCAACAGTATTAATTGCTCGCGAAATATCTCTTGGTTGTAACCCCGTTAACTCGCTCACATCGCTTAGTGTTAAACGAGGCTTTAAAAACCATTGGTTGGTAATAATTAAATTATTCAACTCCTCAAAGGTCGAATGATAACTATCCTGAAATGGCTCCTTGTTGGATTGCTCTCTATTGATTTGAATTGGTTTAGGTAGTGACTTTTGCTCTACCAGCTTTATTGTTATGACCATAACAGCAAGCAACCAAACGCTATTGTTAATTCCTTGGCCAATAATATTCATTTCATAAGAAATAAAAGGTTGGCTATTCAGCCTAACTAAATCTAGTAAATTAAACAGAGCTGTCATGACAATAACCCAAACTAACCATTTAAAAGAGTATTCGTCAGAATCTGAACGTTCTTCGTCTAATATACGTTTGTGCTTTATCAGTAATGCAGCTGTAAAATAGGCGTAGACTAATCGCCAAATAGTTCCAATGGCTATCACGATAGAAACGTGTGAACTAAATAGCAATAATGGAGCAACTGGTAATAAATGCACCCAATCGTTTTTTTCGAGTTTTTCATTGATGATATGTTTCGAGGCTAGATAAACGGCGGGGCCAAAGAGTAAAATAAATACAGGGCTGATGATGTAGATATCACGAGTAATACCTGTTTCTTCTAGTAGATTAACAATGGTCGCAAAGGCAATTAATCCAAGTAGTAGAGCAACACCATAGAAAGCTCTTTTTCGCCACAATAAAAGGACACCCAATAAAGATACGCTGATAGTCGCTGCTTGAATTAAGTTAACAAAATTGAGTGATTCCATACCGTCTATTAAAGTAAAAAAATATATTATTCTACTAAAATTATCCCACGTATCTTAAGGCTCGTAAACGACTTATAAGATGAGTGTTAATAAGGTAATGCCACTAAAAACATGTAACGAAAATTAAGCATAAGCATAAGCCTACAACAATCGATTTGTTACTCTACTTTATCTTTAAATTCACACAAATCCTCAATGATACAAGAGCCACAACGAGGTTTTCGAGCAACACAGGTATAACGCCCGTGGAGAATAAGCCAATGGTGCACGTCAACTTTAAACTCCGCAGGCACCACTTTTAGCAGCTTTTCTTCAACTTTATCTACATTTTTACCCATGGCGAGTTTGGTGCGGTTACTCACGCGAAAAATGTGAGTATCGACTGCGATGGTAGGCCAGCCAAACGCTGTGTTCAAAACAACGTTGGCGGTTTTTCTGCCAACTCCAGGCAGAGCCTCAAGCGCCGCTCTGTCTTCTGGGACCACTGAGCCATGTTTCTCTACCAATATTCGACAGGTTTCTATCACGTTTTTGGCTTTGGAATTAAACAAGCCAATTGTTTTTATATATTCCTTCAAGCCGTCGACGCCGAGTGCATGCATCGATTCGGGTGTATTCGCGACGGGAAATAATTTATCGGTTGCCTTATTAACTCCAACATCAGTCGCCTGCGCAGACAAGATAACCGCGATGAGTAATTCAAACGGTGATGAAAAGTTGAGCTCAGTGGTTGGTTGTGGATTATTCGCCCTTAGGCGAGATAAGATCTCGTAGCGCTTTTCTTTATTCATATGTCAGTTCCGGTAACGCGCGCACGCTCAACAACTTTATTCGCTTTTTCAGACGCCATGCGTTTTTCAATCCATTTATCAATCACATTTTTAAACGCAATAAGTAAGCCCATGCCTAAAAATGCGCCTGGTGGCAAAATAGCGATCAAAAACGGGCTATCTGTTTGGAATACCACAATGGTGAGTTCAGCTGCCCAATCACCCAATAATAAGTCAGCACCAGTGAGCAGTGTGCCGTAGCCGAGTAATTCGCGCATTGCGCCCAAGACAACGAGTATGAGAGTGAAGCCAAGGCCCATCATTAAGCCATCAAATGCGGCTAGCTGAACTGGGTTCTTAGAAGCATAGGCTTCTGCTCTGCCGATGATGGCGCAATTAGTTACAATGAGCGGTATAAAAATGCCGAGCGCTTGATACAGTTCGAAGGTAAAAGCGTTCATCAATAGTTGGACAATCGTCACAAAGGCTGCGATGACCATTACAAATATAGGGATGCGGATTTCATTAGGTACAAAATTGCGTACCAATGAAACAGTAATATTGGAGCCCAGCAATACTAGGGTGGTTGCAATACCAAGGCCAAGACCGTTTATAACCGTCGCTGTAACAGCTAACAGAGGGCATAAGCCCAACAGTTGCACCAACGCGGGGTTATTTTTCCAAATGCCTTGTAAGCTAAGATCCTTATATTCATTCATCGCGAAGTTCTCCGCCCAAGTTCTGCGAACGACCTGCCGACTCACAATTTGATGGCGTATCGAAAATCATTGTTTGGTTTTCATTAAAGAAGACTAGGGCATTTTTAACAGCGTTAACCACCGCTCTTGGTGTGATTGTTGCCCCGGTGAACTGGTCGAATTGACCGCCGTCTTTTTTCACTTGCCACCTTTTGTCCTCGGGTCCAGAAAAAGGCACGTCATTAAACGAAAGTATCCAATCATCAACTCGGATATCTACTTTGTCGCCTAAGCCAGGTGTTTCCTTGTGCTCAACTACGCGGGCACCGAGAGAGTTTCCGTTAATATCTGCCGCAACTACAAGCTTAATCGCGCCGCTATAACCGTCAGGAGCACTTGCTTCAATGACTGCGGCAACATTGTTTTCACCATCTCGAGCGCGAAAAATACGCTTGGGTGCAGCATTACCTAACAAGCTTTGATCGGCAACACTGATACAGTCGAGGTGAAGCTCGTTGCTATGTGCAGACTCCGGAACTAAATCGTTTAAAACCGACAAGAGTTGTTTTTCTTGAGCTGCTCTTATTCTTTCTTCTGTACCGTTAAACGTTAGGGCTATTAAACCCGTCGTGACCAATGCGAAGGCGGCTAGTATTCCACCGTTCTTACCCATATACTTCGCTATCATGATGATTTGCCCGCTGTTTTCTTATGGCCGTAGGTTCTGGGTTGCGTATAGTAATCAATTAACGGAACAGCCATGTTCATTATTAGCACCGCGAAAGCAACTGCGTCAGGGTAGCCGCCCCAGTTACGGATGACAATAATCCACACACCTATGGCAAAGCCAAAGATCAAACGGCCCTTATTTGTTGTCGATGCCGATACCGGGTCGGTAGCAATGAAAAAGGCACCAAGAATAAGACTGCCATTAAACAAATGAAATACTGGCGAAGCAAACTGGTCAGGGTCAACCATATAAAACAACAAGCTGAGTATCAGCGCGCCAAATAGCATACTGCCTGGAATATGCCAGTTAATCACTTTTGTTTTTATCAGAAATAAGCCGCCAGCAAGGTAGGCGAGGGCGACCCAAGTCCAACCCTTCCCAAAAGCACCATCAAGAATGAGATGCTGTTGTGCTTCGCTTACGGTATAGCCTTGTAGTAATGAGGTTTTCACGTGGTCCAGAGGGGTGGCCATAGTGATGCCATCATATCCTACTTTGAGTTGTTCGATAGAAAACCCCGTAGTAGTGAACCCAGTAAATACTGTGTGTACCGCATCATAAAATGAGTAGGATTGCTCCGCTATTGACTGTGGAGGGAGCCACGAGGTCATCGCTACAGGGAATGACACCAATAAAAGAACGTAACCAGCCATAGCAGGATTGAACATATTGAAGCCCAAGCCACCATAGAGTTGTTTTACAACGGCGATGGAGAAAAATGTGCCAATGACAATCACCCACCATGGAGCGAGTGGTGGTATCGAAATCGCTAACAAGACTGCTGTAAGTACAGCACTATAGTCTTTCAAAATACGTTCGGTTCGTTTTTTTCTGAGCTCGAGTATAAGGCCTTCAGTAATTAGGGCTGTCGCGATAGCTAAAGCGAGTTGTATGAGAATACCAAAGCCGAAAAACCAAATGTTGGCCAAAATGCCTGGGATGCAGGCGTAGCAAACCATGCGCATAACCTGTCCAGTATCGCGGCGGATATGGTGATGAGGTGAACTCGAAATACTTAATTTACGCATCAGTTATTTTCTTCACCTTGATTATTATTAGCCTCAGCGGCTTCAGTTTGTTTTTGTTTTGCTGCTTTTGCTTCGCGCGCCTTTTTTGCTTTTGCCTTAGCGAGCGCCGCAGCGACTCTCTTTTTCTTTAACTCTGCAGCCTTGGCTTTCTCGCTTTCTGCAGCAGGTACTTCTGATTCATTCGTATCTTCAGGTATTTTGGTAATAGGGCTATTTTTTTTCTTTTTGCTGCTAGGCGCTGACGTCTCATCAACTACACCTGCTGCCTGCTTTGTTTTTTTTGCTTTTGCCTTAGCTATTGCAGCAGCAACTTTTGCTTTTTTATCGCTGTCTTTGTCTTGCTTTGTTTGTTTGCTTGTTTGTTCAGTGCTAACTGTCGCTTGGTTTGTACTTCTTGCGCTCGTCTCATTTGTCGTTTTTTCACTAGGCGTCGTGGTATCTGCTACAGCTTGTTTTGCAAGTGCTTCTTTTTTGGCTTTTGCTCTTGCAAGTGCGGCTGCAATTTTATCTTTGGCCGCACCGCCATCTTTCGTCATCGACGACTTTCTTGCTTCTGCAGCTAGACGATGCTTTTCTTCTCTTTCCTCTTTCTCTCGCTGAAGTCTTGCTTTACGGGCCTCAAAGCGAATTTTGGCCTTCTCAGACTTCGCTTTTTCTTCTTGTTGATTTCGAATATCGGCTTTGGCTTGACGATAATAATGTACGAGCGGAATCTCACTCGGACATACGTAGGCGCATGCACCACACTCTATACAGTCAAATAAGTGATATTCTTGTGCTTTATCTAATTCTTTCGCTTTGCTATACCAAAACATTTGTTGAGGTAATAACGATACTGGGCAGGCGTCTGCGCATGCTGAGCAGCGTATGCATGCTCTCTCGTCATCTATATGCGGCAATTCTTCATCGCTGGGCACCAGTAAACAGTTAGTAATTTTAACGACTGGTGTTTTGGTTGATGTGATCGCAAAGCCCATCATTGGACCTCCCATCACCACTCGAGCTTCTTTTTGTTTGTTGGCTAAATAACCGGCACTTTCGAGGAGTTCTTCAACGGGCGTGCCGAGCCGAGCCCATACGTTCTTTGGTGTTTGCACCGCTTCACCTGTTATCGTCACAACCCGCTTAATCAATGGTTTTCCTTCCACGATGGCATCAGCAATCGCATAGCAGGTACCCACGTTGTACATAATGCAAGCGACATCGCTGGGAAGCCCATTGGCGGGTACTTCTCTTGATGTTAATACTTGAATCAATTGCTTTTCGCCGCCGGCTGGGTATTTTGTTGGCACCGAAACAACCTGATAATTGTCTTTTTGTTGGCAGGCAATAGCCATTGTTTCAAGCGCCTCAGGTTTATTGTCCTCCACAGCCACTAATACCTGTTTAGGCTGAAGAATATGCACCAGAATGTCGATGCCCTGACGAATTTGCCACGCATGCTCTCGCATTAAGCGATCATCAGAGCTAATGTAAGGCTCACATTCAATGCCGTTAATAATTAGGAATTCAGTGGGTTGAACGCTAGTGGTTTTTATATGCGTTGGGAAACCAGCTCCTCCGAGCCCGCTGATTCCGGCCTCACAAATCATGTTGATTAAGTCTACACTCGCTACTTTGGTAAAATCCGGCACGGGTTTTAAGCTTATCCACTGGTCTTGCCCATCAGGCTCGATTGTCACGGTGAGTTCAGGTATTCCTGAGGGATGCGCCGATACATGTTCAGCAATATTTGTAACGGTTCCCGAGCTTGGCGCATGAACGGGCACTGCCATTGACTGCTCGTTGTTGGTCAGTGCTTGCCCCTTTAGAACATGGTCACCTACCTCTACCAATAACTCTCCATGAACACCAATATGCTGTTTTACAGGCACATAATAAGCGCTTGCTAAGGGCATCGCTTCAATATTGTGTTGGTTGGATAATGATTTTTTCTGCTCAGGATGTACGCCACCTGGAAAATCCCAAAGTTGATTCACACTGAGGCGTTCCATAATTTGGTCATAGTCTGCAAACATACTCACCCTCTTACGACACTTGCTTTATTGGGATGTCGCCCACAGGCACTTTAGAGAAATTCCACTCCCAATGACTAGCATCCACTTCAACCGGAATCATGTCGATACAGTCTACGGGGCAGGGGTCGACGCATAAATCACAACCCGTGCACTCATCGGTAATAATGGTATGCATCTGCTTTGCAGCGCCGATGATGGCATCGACAGGGCAAGCCTGAATACACTTTGTGCAACCTATGCATTCGTCTTCTCGGATAAATGCCACTTTTTTGATGTCTTCCACACCATGAGCGGCATCAAGTGGTTTCGCTTCTACACCCATTAGGTCGGCGAGTTCCTTAATGGTTGCTTCCCCTCCCGGTGGACACTTATTGATGTCATCACCGTTTGCAATCGCCTCTGCGTAAGGTTTACACCCTGGATAGCCACATTGCCCGCATTGAGTTTGTGGAAGTATTGCGTCTATTTGTTCAACTAGAGGATCGCCTTCGACTTTAAAGCGAATAGCCGCAAAGCCTAATATGGCCCCAAAAACGAGGGCAAGTAGGGCAACAATGAGAAGTGAGCCAAAGGTAAACATTATTTAATAAGCCCCGAAAATCCCATGAAGGCTAAAGACATAAGTCCGGCGGTAATCATCGCTATCGATGCGCCTTTGAAAGGTGAGGGCACATCTGCGGCGGCAAGTCGTTCGCGCATGGCTGCAAACAAAATAAGTGCGAGAGAAAAGCCTACTGCCGCACCGAAACCATAGATGATGCTTTCGATGAAGTTGTGTTGTTCGGTAATATTTAACAAAGCAACGCCGAGCACAGCGCAGTTGGTTGTTATTAAAGGAAGAAAAATACCAAGCAGACGATAAAGCGTTGGACTTGTTTTATGCACAACCATTTCGGTAAATTGCACGACCACTGCAATAACCAAAATAAAGCTAAGCGTTCTTAAATACTCAATACCTAAAGGTGCGAGAATGTAGCTTTCAACAAGGTAGCTAGACATGGATGCGATAGTCAAAACGAAGGTGGTTGCCATAGACATACCAATTGCGGTTTCAAGTTTACCCGACACACCCATAAAAGGGCACAAACCGAGGAACTGAACCAACACAAAGTTGTTTACCAGTATAGTACCGACCAATAGTAGGATGATTTCTGTCATTGCTTCTCGAGTGAACCATGTTGTGTCTATGTTTACTGAAATTTATGCTTTTTGGTTTTGCACATGGAATTATCGCTTTTTACAGTCAAAAGAACAACTTGTATCGATATTTAAAAAGAGACTTTGAGTAAAGCTAAAACCACAGAGTGATTATGTTTATGCTTTTTACTTTGAGAGTTTGTATTTTTAGAAATGAAGTGGCTCCCCCTCCCCGACTCGAACGGGGGACCTGCGGATTAACAGTCCGTCGCTCTAACCAACTGAGCTAAGGGGGAACAGGTCTTTCAGCTACGAAAAGGCTCGTAGCATTGCTGGTTAAAAGTGGCTCCCCCTCCCCGACTCGAACGGGGGACCTGCGGATTAACAGTCCGTCGCTCTAACCAACTGAGCTAAGGGGGACCTGCTTTTAACGGATGCGAATACTAATGAGCGAATGGCCTTGTGTCAACAAAGAACTTAGCTTTTTTTTGTTTAATTTTGTGTTGATTATTTACTAGGCAGCATAGATTTAACTAGCAAGACCCGAGCAAGCCTTCGAATAATAGATTACTAAATTTTAAGTCACTGAAAATACGTTGGTATTTTCTATAATCAAGGTGCTTCAGTTTATCATTGTAATGTTAAATAACTCTTTTCTTGTGTTTATCCATTATCTATCGCAATTAGTTATTAAAAATAGTTTGACCACTGTTGTTATGTCCAGTTGTTTGAAGTATTGTGGCCTAGTCGGAATACGTACAAGGTTAGTGGTGACTTACATAAATTTTTGCCAAATGCTCCTAAGAAAGCGTCATTATTAGGGCGCATACAGTTATCCACCAGATCTGTGGATAAGTGTGTGGATGATATTGTGAAAAAAGCGATAATTATCATTACTTGAAAGTCAATCAATTATGTGAATATTTTAATAAAAATAAAATATCTATAAAAATCATAGGTTTAACCTTTAGGTGCTTTTTTTGAAGTTTTTGTTGTTGACAATCAAAACTTGCTTAAAGGCCTGTGTATTACTTCTAAATATGTTTTTCGCAAAGACAATTGTGACAGTTTATTGACGGTTTTTTGACCCAATTCCAATGACTTGTAACTTTCAAGCCGACAAAGAGGCTATACTTTTCATGCGGATAATTTAATCGAGTGAAATTTGGACTTAATTAAATCTTAAATTAACTAAAGTGCATACTTAATAGCAGGCATAGTAACCATTAATTATATTATGAATAATAGTGAATAAAACAGAGCTGACATCGGCTAACAGAAAAAATGACATGCTCGGCGGAGATATAAAAGTCACGCTTAAGAACATGACGATTCCAATGATCGTCGGCATGGTAATGCTGATGACCTTTAGTATAGTCGACACATTTTTTGTAAGCATGTTGGGCACACAGCAACTAGCCGCGATTAGCTTTACCTTCCCAGTAACTTTTACCGTAATCAGCTTGAACATAGGCCTAGGTATAGGAACGTCTGCTGTTATAGCGAAATATATTGGGTCTGGTGATACTGAGTATGCAAAAGTATTTGGAACGGGTGCACTGATGCTGTCGGTGGTGCTTGTTGGCTTCCTCGCAATCGTCGGTTACTTTACCATCGATTGGGTATTTTCTTTGATGGGCGCAACTGAAGCACTTATGCCTTACATACGTGCCTATATGGTTACTTGGTACTTCGCTGGTGTTTTCCTAGCGCTGCCAATGGTTGGTAATGCTATTCTGAGAGCATCAGGTGATACTAAAACGCCAAGTATCATCATGGCTGCCGGAGGTGGCATAAATGCCCTGCTAGATCCTATTCTTATCTTTGGCTGGGGTCCCATTCCAGCGATGGGCATACAAGGTGCGGCCGTGGCAACGGCAATTGCATGGGCTATCAGCGTTGTATGGATACTTTACTTGCTGGCTATTAAACGCGGCTTAATTGAAGCCCGCATATTATCGCTACAAGAATTTTTAAGCTCCTCGCGGAATGTGTTAAAAATTGGCTTGCCAGCGGCGGGGGCAAACATGCTTACGCCAATTGCAGGTGGGGTGATAACTGCGGTTGTAGCAAGCTATGGTGCAGAGGCAGTTGCGGCATGGGGGGTAGGGAATAGGTTAGAGTCTATCGCCTCTATTGTCGTATTAGCTCTATCAATGTCGCTGCCACCTTTTATCAGTCAAAACTATGGAGCAAACCAACTTCAACGAATTAAGCTGGCTTTCGACATCAGCGTTCGCTTTGTTGTCGTGTGGCAACTTATCGTTTTTGTTATTTTAGCCTTATCTGCTGACGTCATCGCCAACATTTTCGCCAATGACGAGAAAGTTGCTGAGGACATCAAACTCTTCCTATTTATTGTGCCAGTCGCCTATGGGCTGCAAGGCATCATTATACTCGCGAACTCTTCTTTTAACGCAATGCACCTGCCAATGTCGGCGCTATTGTTGAGCATATTACGACTTTTCGTTTGCTACATTCCTATTGCGTATTTGGGCAGTTACTTTTATGGGCTTGAAGGCTTGTTTTGGGGCTGTGTTGTCGCCAATGTTGTGACCGCTTCTATCGCTTACTTTTGGTTTAATAATTACATCAAAAAACAAATGGACTTAGTGCCAACATTACCTATTTCGGAAATAAAATAAGATGACTAAAGGTTTTTCCTTACAATCAAAATATCAACCCGCAGGAGATCAACCCAAAGCTATTGAAGGTTTGGTTGATGGCTTGGAATCTGGCTTAGCGAAGCAAACTTTGTTGGGGGTAACAGGTTCTGGTAAAACATTTACCATGGCTAATGTCATCTCGCAAGTTCAGCGCCCGACACTCATTATGGCTCACAATAAGACTTTAGCAGCCCAGCTTTACGGAGAAATGAAGGAGTTTTTTCCCGATAACGCTGTAGAGTACTTCGTATCCTATTACGATTATTACCAACCAGAGGCTTATGTTCCTAGCACTGATACTTTTATAGAAAAAGACGCCTCGATTAATGATCATATCGAACAGATGCGGCTGTCGGCAACCAAGGCCTTAATGGAAAGACGTGACGTTATCATAATTGCGTCTGTGTCGGCGATTTATGGTCTTGGTGACCCAAAAAGCTATATGAAAATGCTCTTACATTTGCGTCAGGGTGACACTATGGACCAGCGAGACATTCTTCGTCGCCTAGCTGAACTCCAATATAAGCGCAACGACATAGCTTTTGAACGCGGCTCATTTAGGGTGCGTGGGGACGTAATAGATATATTCCCCGCAGATTCTGAGAAGCAAGCAGTGCGTGTTGAGCTGTTCGATGAAGAAATCGAATCGATAAGTTTATTTGATCCCTTAACCGGCGCGATAGACAAAAAAGTGGTTAGAACAACTGTGTTTCCTAAAACGCACTATGTCACACCTAGGGAAAAAATAGTTGCCGCGATTGATAGGATTAAAGACGAGTTAAAAGAGCGAAGAGAAAATTTAAAAAATAATCACAAGCTCATTGAAGAGCAGCGCATAAGCCAACGTACTCAGTTCGATATTGAAATGATGTTGGAGTTAGGATATTGCTCTGGTATCGAAAATTATAGCCGATATTTATCGGGTCGCGCTCCAGGCGAGCCACCACCAACCTTGTTAGATTATTTTCCAGCTGACGGCTTGCTGTTCATTGATGAATCACACGTGACGGTATCGCAGATTGGCGCAATGTATAAAGGTGACCGTTCACGGAAGGAAACATTGGTAGAATTTGGTTTTAGATTGCCCTCTGCGCTCGACAATAGACCCCTAAAATTCGAAGAGTTTGAGCATATTTCTCCACAGACCATCTATGTGTCAGCAACCCCCGGAAATTATGAACTCGAGAAGTGTGATGGCGATATCATTGAACAAGTGGTGCGACCAACTGGCCTCATTGATCCGGAAATAGAGGTGAGGCCAGTTGCAACGCAAGTTGACGACGTGTTGTCTGAAATTCACAAGCGAGTCGCGGTGAACGAACGTGTTCTCATCACGACGCTAACAAAACGTATGGCCGAAGATTTAAGTGAATATCTTAATGAACACGGGGTGAAAGTACGCTATCTACATTCCGATATTGATACGGTAGAACGTATCGAAATAATACGTGACCTTCGAATTGGAAAGTTCGACGTACTTGTTGGCATTAACTTGTTGAGAGAAGGCTTAGACATGCCAGAGGTGTCCTTAGTTGCCATATTGGACGCTGACAAAGAAGGCTTTTTACGAGCCGAGAAATCGCTTATACAGACCATCGGGCGTGCAGCAAGACACTTAAATGGTAGAGCCATACTCTACGCAGACAAGATTACTGGTTCAATGAAAAAAGCGATGGATGAAACTGACCGCAGGCGCGCTAAACAGGTTGCTTATAATGTAGAACATAACATTACGCCGCAACAGTTAAACAAACCGATAACAGACATTATGGACTTAGGTGACTCTACTGCGCATCCAGCCTCAGGAAAAGTGAGGTTACGTAAAGTTGCTGAGAAAGAGAAGACTTACAAAGCCATGACGGTAACGCAAATGATGGAAAAGGTTGCAGGTATGGAGAAAGAAATGTTTGAGTTTGCTCGAGACTTAGAGTTTGAAAAAGCAGCATCCTTGAGAGATGAGGTTGAAACCCTTCGAGCGGAAATTCTGAAGTTATCGTAAACATTATGTTGTGACTTGTAATGCGACAACATTGGCTCTAATGGTTGTGAAAACCAGAGTAAAGTATGACGCGTGATACATTGTTGGTCGTGAGCAGTTTAGCCGTTTCTCTGGCAATGTATCCCCTGAAAACGCTCGAAGTGGAAGCTGGGAAGGTTTTGAGCATACTGAAGTCATCATTTTTGGATAAATGCGTAGAAACACATTGTCACGCGCATTTCTTTAGTTTGCAATCTTATCCATTGAATTTACTTGGGATCGCAAGTTGCAATGAAATAGTTATGTATCTTTATAACAAAAACGTTGTAATGCGCTCACACTTTGAATAATATATCTACAAGTCGTATGAGCTACTATACCTAACGCGGTGGAAATATGTTAAATCGTTTACAAGAATCAGACATCAAATTACTAAGAGTGTTTTATGCGGTTGCTTCATGCAATGGTTTCACTGCTGCTGAACCTGTACTTCGTATGCAGCGTCCGAATATAAGCGCGGCTATTAAGAAGCTAGAAGAAAGGCTCGACCTTGTTCTCTGTCATCGAGGGCGCGGTGGCTTCCAAATGACTAAAGAAGGCGAAGTTGTTTTTCAAGAGACAAAGCGAATATTCAATGCTTTTGATAACTTTGTTTTTAACCTGAAAAGTCTACATGATGACTATAGTGGTCATATTACTTTAGTGTTGATGGCTGGCCTTGCTACATCGATGCAACTTGCTGTAAGTAAAGCCGTGAAAAGTACCATGAAAAAGTTTGACGATATTCATGTAAATATTCAAACCAGACTATACAATGAAGTCGAGCATGTCGCCTTATCTGGCGAGTGTCACTTAGTATTATCTACTTACGATATGGTAAAACCTGAGTCGGTAACCTTCCACCCTACGGGAGTGCATTGTACTGGGCGTTTATATTGTGCTCCTACACATCCGCTGGCCAAATATCGTGAAGCTGATGCGCTTCCGGAAAATGTTAGAATTGAAGACTACCCTGCGATTGGTATGTCTGGCTTGTCCTCAGTTAATTATATAAATGGTGAGACTCGTCTTGCTATCCAAACCTTCTCTGATTCGTACGATGTTTGCATGGCGGCAGTTATGACAGGTGAATACGTTGGTTTGCTACCAGACTATATTGCGAGAGAGCAGGGAGCCGCAACTGGCTTAGTTCCTTTATGTAAAGGCAGTTTATTTGAGTTTAGTCACGAGCTGTTTGTCATGAATGGTAAAAATACGCGTTTAAACCCTGTTCTTCGTCATTGCATCAAAGAATTAGAGTATTTTATTTCTGAAAGCCAAAAGTAAACTAGCACTTTATAGAAAAGCCGGCTTTTACATTAAGAATTGGCCGGCTTTTTTGTAGCTTTTAGACGCAAACTAGCTTTCAAACTTCATATTCAAGTGGGTCCGATAGCTTGTTTTCGGAAAATGCCTCAAGTCTTTCTTGGCAGGCACCACATTTACCGCAAGCTTTTTCTCTGCCGTTGTAGCATGTCCACGTTAAAGCGTAATCAAGTTTCATGTCAATACCGTCGGCAAGAATATCGATTTTGCTACAGTCTAAGTACGGTGCTCTCACCTCAACGGCTTGATAATTAGCAATCTTACAAACTGCGTTCATTGCTTCAACAAACTCTGTTCGGCAATCTGGGTAGATAGCATGGTCTCCAGAATGCGCTCCGAAATATACTGCTTCAGCTTCAATTGCCACGGCGTAAGCGACGGCGATAGATAACATCATCATATTTCTATTGGGCACAACCGTAGTTTTCATGCTCTCTTCTTCATAGTGCCCTTCAGGAACATCAATATCGTCAGTGAGTGCAGAGCCTCCAAGCACTTGATTAACACTGCTAATATCAATCACTTTATGTTCTATACCTAATCGCTCGCATACGGTAGCTGCATAGCTGAGCTCTTTGTTGTGACGTTGCCCGTAATTAAATGACACGGCATAAACATCAAAGCCTTGTTTTATCGCTTTATTCAACACGGTGAACGAATCCATACCGCCCGAGTATATTACTACGACTTTTGCCGACATTTATAATCTCCTTTAAAAAACGGTGCTGATTCTACGCGAAGCCTGTTAAAATCCCAACCTGAAATATGGTAACGTTAAGGCAAAGTATTGAAACAAGTAGCATTGAAACAAGCAGCATTGAAGGTAAATGAAGTCTTTGAGTCGCTTCAAGGTGAAGGGGCTTTCACAGGAGTGCCATCAATCTTTGTGAGGCTGCAAGGTTGTCCGGTCGGATGCTCTTGGTGCGACACTAAACATACTTGGCATATTGATCTGAACGACGAAGTAAATTCCGATGTTGTTATGCAACAGAGTTTTGAGTCCACTCAATGGTTCTCGTCGTCCGCTGAAGAGTTATTTACCTTATTTGAGCGTCATGCTTATGTTGCTAAGCATCTTGTGATTACCGGTGGTGAGCCATGCATGTTTGACTTGCGAGAATTAACCGAGCTGGCGCATCAAAAAGGCTATAGCACACAAATTGAAACCAGCGGCACCTTTGAAGTGCGTGCCTCGGAAAATACATGGGTGACAGTGTCTCCGAAAATCAATATGAAAGGGGGCTATGATGTTCGGAAAGACGCTCTATTGCGAGCAGACGAAATAAAACACCCCGTTGCTATGCAAAAACACGTTGATGAACTAGATTCATTGTTAGAAGGCATTAAGTTTACAAAACAAGCTCTGATTTATTTGCAACCGATCAGTCAGCAGAAGCGGGCAACCGAATTCGCTGTCAAAACATGTATCTCACGCAATTGGCGCTTATCTCTGCAAATGCATAAGTATATTGGTGTTGAATAGGGATAGTAAGCCATTGTCGGCTATTATTAGGCCTAGAAGCAAAAGGGTATTAACATGAATGAAGTTGAATATTTCGAAAAATTCGCTAGTTTGCTAAGTGATTTGAAGTTTTCCGAGTGTGCAACTTATTTCCACACTCCTTGTGTATTAATGAATAATAAACAGAAACATGTTTTCAATGACCACAAAGATATCGCTACTTGGTTGAGTCGCTATGCAAAAAGATTAGCAGTGGAAAATGATAATCAGTTGTCCTTTGTAACTCAACATAGTGTAAATATGTCAAGCAAAGTGTGTTTTATTAAGGTTGCTGTTCAAGGTGTCGTAATGAGAGATACTAAGCAGTCATTGAATATCTCCTTCACCTTAGCCAATGATGAGGATAAGAGCATGAAGATCATAGTCGTGGTAATTGATGATGTTTGATATCACCCTCAGAATGTTGCTCATGCTCGTCATTTTGGCTTCATCTAGTGTTAAGGCTGCAACTTGGGTGGTTACCTATCCTGGACCATTATTCGAGGGTGATAAACGTCATGAGTATCCTGAAGCGGTATTGAAACTAGCACTTGAAAAAACAGGTGTACGCTTTGAGATGAGAGCGTCTGAGCGTCTTAAATATCAAGCTAAGGCCTTGCGTCAGTTACGAGAAAATATACAAGTAAATGTAGTATGGAGCATGACTGACAGACAGCGTGAGGACGAGCTTCTCCCTATCCGTATTCCTATCGCAAAGGGACTGATTGGTTGGCGAGTATTGCTTACTCATCAAGATAAGCCATTTTTTCGAAAAAAAATCGATAGTTTGGCTGATCTTCAGGTTTATTCAGCTGTTCAAGGCTTAGACTGGCCTGATACTAAGATCTTACAAGCAAATGGTTTCAATGTGCTAGCAGCCCAGAATCACACTGAATCCTCACAATTGATATCGCGGAAACAAGCTGATTTCTATCCGCGCTCAGTAATTGAAGTTCTTCCAGAGCTTAATGCCCTTAACGCAGATCCCGACGTAAAACTAAAGAATGGTATCGCGCTGCATTATAAAGCGGCCATGTATTTTTTCGTCAATAAGAAGAATGTCACGCTAGCTCGCGTGATTGAAGTTGGACTACAACGTGCAATAGAAGATGGCAGCTTCGATGCGTTATTTTATGAATATCACGGTAACATGCTAACTACCTTAGCGCTTGAAGACATGCAACACTTCGAATTAGAAAACCCATTGTTACCGATTAACACGCCTATCTTTGAAGAAGCTTATTGGTATTCACCACTTGATGCTAAAAAAGATGTAAGCCCTGCTCAGCTGCCATAAACCAATAAAAAAGGCTTGCCCACATATTGGGGCAAGCCTTCGTCGTTAGCGTTTATTTGCGCAAATTTATGCTTTAAATTCACCACTATGTACACTTTTCATCGAACGACCGGATGGATCAGCTGCTGCTTTGAAACTAGCGTCCCATTCCAGTGCCTCTACCGTGCTGCATGCAATGGACTTACCACCAGGAACACATTTTGCTGCGCTCTCTTGTGGGAAGTAATCTTCAAAAATAGTGCGGTAATAATAGCCTTCTTTGGTGTCTGGCGTGTTTATTGGAAAGCGGAATTCTGCTGTCGCCATTTGTTGGTCGCTTATTTCAGCATCAACAAAGTCGCGAATCGAATCTATCCAAGAGTAGCCAACACCGTCACCAAATTGTTCTTTTTGACGCCATAATACTTCCGCTGGAAGATAGGTTTCGTCGTCGAAAGCCTTACGCAGTATCCATTTTTCCATGCGACCATCAATACACATTTTGTCTTGTGGATTTAGACGCATTGCAACATCCATGAAGTTCTTATCAAGGAAAGGTACTCGAGCTTCCACACCCCAAGCGCTCGTTGATTTATTTGCACGGGCGCAGTCAAACATGTGAAGGCGATCCAATTTACGAACTGTTTCTTCATGCAACTCTTTGGCATTTGGTGCTTTGTGGAAGTATAAATAACCGCCGAATATCTCATCTGAACCTTCGCCCGATAAGACCATCTTTATTCCCATTGCTTTGATTTTTCTCGTCATCAAATACATCGGAGTGGCTGCGCGGATGGTAGTCGTATCAAATGTTTCAAGATGATATATGACGTCACGGATGGCATCCAAGCCTTCTTGAATAGTGAAGTGAATTTCATGATGCACGGTGCCTATCATATCGGCCACTTTTTTAGCGGCAATCAAGTCTGGTGCACCCTCTAAACCTACTGCAAAAGAGTGTAAGCGAGGCCACCAAGCATCACTTTGGTCGCCATCTTCAACTCGTTTAGCTACGTAGCGAGCAGCTACTGCTGACACAAGAGAGGAATCTAAACCACCTGATAGTAACACCGCGTATGGCACATCAGACATTAAATGTGACTTAACTGCTTTTTCGAATGCGGCTTTTAGATCGGCTAGGTTAGTCTCGTTGTTCTCCACAGCCTCATAATTCATCCAATCGCGCTGGTAGTACTTCACCAACTTGCCATCGCTGCTATCGAGATAATGACCGGGAGGGAACTCTTGTACAGTTTTACAAACAGGGGCAAGTGCTTTCATTTCAGATGCTACGTAAAAGTTACCGAATTCATCGAAACCAGTATAAAGAGGGATGATACCTATGTGATCACGTGCGATCAGATAAGTGTTTTTCTCTTCATCGTACAAAACAAAGGCAAACATGCCCTCAAGTTTGTCGATGAAATTTACGCCTTCTTGCTGGTACAGAGGTAAGATAATTTCACAGTCAGATTTGGTTGCAAAGTCGTAGGGCTTTGCTAGCTTTTGTTCGAGTTCTTTATGATTATAAATTTCACCATTAACGGCTAATACTTGATTTCCATTATTACTGATAAGCGGCTGCGCGCCAGTGTCAACGTCTACTATAGCGAGTCTTTCATGACATAAAATTGCATTATTATTGTGCCAAATGCCAGACCAGTCAGGGCCGCGATGGCGTAATAATTTTGATAATTCGAGTGCTTGTGTGCGCAACTCAGACACATCAGTTTTGATATCAAGGATACCGAAAATACCACACATAGGTTGGTTCGCCTTTTCTTGCTAGGTTGTTAGATTAGTTATCGTTTTCTGTCGATAATAAGGTAGGTATGTAGAACTTATGTTCGAATTTATTATTGTTAGCTTACCTTCATGTTGAATGTGCCATTCTGAGAGGAAAAAGCAAGCCTTTTCTTCACTTTCATGTCGCTATAACGAAATATCATATAAAGAAAGTGACGCTAGTTTGATCGTGCTGATAATTTTAAAAAAGTGTTTGCAAATGAAATGAAAAAGCCTCTTAAAGAAGAGGCCTTTTATTGTTTATTAAGTCTTTATTTTCTCTGAAATTCGCTACTTTCAGCCCATTGTGGCCAACTTTCTGAGTTAGCGATATCATAACCTACTTCAAATAGCATCTGAGTATCCTCCTGTATACCACCAAAGTCCCAGTTTTCTCGGAACTGATCACACACTTGATGATAACAGCCACGAACAATTAAATTCGTCTTCTTTCGATAGTCTGCAGTTGCTTCATCAATTGGCTCTGTACCGCCTTTCGCATAGAGTGCTGGAACCCCAAGTTTGGCAAAACTGAAATGATCTGAGCGATAGTAGTAGCCCGCTTCAGGTGTGGCCTCCTGAACGAGTGTTCTGCCTTGACGTTTAACTGCCTTATCAAGGTAGCTCTCAAGCTCTGATTTACCCATTCCAATAACAGCAACATCTTTGGTTCTTCCAAGCACGTTCATTGCGTCCATATTAATGTTAGCAACAGTCTTATCAAGCGGGATAATAGGGTTTTCAGCGTAGTATTTAGAACCAAGCAGACCTTGTTCCTCAGCGGTCACAATAAGCATACTGATTGAACGTTTCGGTTTACTATTTAACGAGGAAAAAGCTTCTGCCATTGCCAAAATAGCCGATGTGCCAGTCGCATTATCGTGAGCACCGTTATAAATTTGGTCACCTTCTTTAGTCTCGTCTTTACCTAAGTGATCCCAGTGTGCGGTATAAATGATATGCTCATCTGGCTTTTCGCTTCCTTCAAGCGTGGCTAATACGTTATAGCTTTTTGATTTTTCAAAGTCGTTCTTAACCGTCACAGAAGCTTTGAGATTTAATGGTTCAGAATAGCTTCCTTGAGCGGCGTAATCTTTTTGCTCATCAAAATTTAGACCTGCTTCAGCAAATACTTTTACAGCTGCTTCGCGTGATAACCAACCCTCGACAGCGACACGACTTGCGCCACCGTCGGGAGTCACTAACCCATATTGCGGCCCGCTCCAACTATTTGCAACGACCGACCAACCATAAGACGCGGGCGCAGTTTCATGGACTATAAATACGGCTTCAGCACCTTGACGGCTTGCTTCTTCATATTTGTAACTCCAGCGTCCGTAGTAAGTCATTGTCGAGCCTTGAAACAGCTCACTGTCGGGACTGGCGAAACCAGGGTCGTTGACCAAAACAATAACCGTTTTTCCTTTTACGTCGATGTCTTCGTAATCGTTCCAACCGTATTCCGGTGCATTTACCCCATAACCAAGAAATACCACCTCGGAATCAGTCAAATCTATTTGCGCTACCTCTCTTTTCGAGCCAGCTACCATGTCTTTTTTGTATTCGAAGGAATGCGAACCCATCGACAAGGTCATATCACTCGATGCGGTAATTTGCATTAAATCGACTTGCTGGAAAAAGCTATCGCCATTGCCAGGTTGAAAACCAACTTCGGTGAGTTCCTTTGTTAGGTAGTCGAGTGTTTTTTTCTCGCCTATGGTAGTAGGAAGGCGACCTTCAAACTCATCTGAAGACAAGATTTTTGTGTGTTGCTTGAGTGTTTCAGTGCTGATAGCCTTATAAACAGACTCGAAGTTATTTGCTTGTTCGAGCACTTTACTATCATTGTTACTTTTATCATTGCTGTTTTCATCGACATCACTTTGAGAGCATGCGCTTAAACTCAATGCGACTGCTAGCGTAGCAATAATAGGTGTCTTGCGTGAGATCATTCATCTGTCCTTTGTATTGTTATTTTTGTTTTTTTTAGGTCTTATCTAAGGCGTAAGTTTAGTGACTGTGGCATAATAACACAACTTTACAGTTAGCTTTTCAACGAGTTTTTCTTGAGTGATATAATTAAAAAACGCTTTTTCCTAGCCCCCCTGCAGCAACTCCTTTTTCTCTTAGATGCTAAGGTTAAGCGCGAGCTGTTTGATGCTGCTAGTGATATTACTGACTGTTTGAATGCCGGCCTGCTGAATCGAATAAGCGAGCGATTGAATAACAGAAACCACCAGTATCGTTTCATCTGTCAACACGAACTCGATAGTAAGGTCATAAGTCCAAGCCCAATGTCTTCAGCGTCAGACATAGTAGTTCCGCAATATTACGAAGAGATTATTTTTCACACTCGCAATATTCCCACTAGGCCCGCTAGCTGGCACGATTTCTTTAATGGCTTAGTGTGGGCAAGCTTTCCACAATCAAAATCACTTTTGAATGAACTGCATATCGCAGAGATAGAGGCCCACGGCTTACATCCTCGCACCAAGGTGAGAAATCATTTAACCCACTTTGATGAATGTGGTGTTGTGCTATTTGTGCACTGCGCAGACCTAGCTGCAGAGCTAAGAGAATTGTTCAGCGCTCAGCTATGGAAAACGATATTCATATCGCACAAGGATAAATGGCACAATGAAATTGTACCGGTGATTTTTGGTCACGCGAATTACGAAATGCTTTTGCAGCCCTTTATCGGCTTAACCGCGAAGGTATTGATTGTGAATGTAGAAAATAAGCTTGATACGCAGCATTTCGCTTGGGAAGAAAACAGTGAGCGCTATGATGATCTGTTAAAGAGTAGGCTAATCGACGACAGAGTATTTCATCAGAGTAAACCTTTCTACCCTTTGCCCTTGCTTGGCGTACCAGGTTGGTACGAGGGAAGCCAGAATGATGAATTTTATAGTAATCAACACTACTTTATGCCCAAACGCCGCAAGAAATGCGACGCTTGAAGTTTAGCTTATTATTCACTCAATGTTAGCTAAATACCGCAAACAATAAAGTGAGTAGCAGTAGGAATAAACTTGGTATTGCCGCTACAATGTAGGATTTGGCTTTGCTGAAGTGGGTCCACTGCTGTAAACAATAAGCTCCTAAGAATACACTCCAGATACGTTCGACTCTGATTTCATTCATAAATGTTAACCACTTGCTGTCGATGCCAAGGCCGAGTACATAGCTAAGTGATAGTGGAGCCATCACTGCTGGACTTAGTTTCGCGCCAGGGTCCTGCATCACTAATATCGCTAAAGAAACTACCGCACCAATAATGTAGGGCATCATAGTCCACCATTGCACACCGTACCAATCAAAAAAGCTATGCACACTTTTCTCGTCGTTGCGTGTCACAATAGTAAAGTACAACGCTGCCAATGCTGACACTACGATAAGGGCAATAGGAGTAAATACTAAGGAAAAAAAGCGAGATGATTCTGCCGTACCCATCAACTCTCGTTGGGACTCTAACTGTGCCGGTGCAACATCTCCCATGCGAGCAGCAAGTTGTGTGTCTACATGCCAGTCAAAGTCGATGACACCGAAGTATAGATAGGCTGGCAAAACGGCAATGATGCTGACCAATAAAAAGGGAAACCACGACCAGTTGTCTTTAACTGCAAGCGAGCGAAATACCTCTGATGGCTTAATGAAAATATCATTGCAAGCTTGAACGGGGTTAGTCACAGTGAGTTCTCGAGGCACCGACGCGACTTCCTTCTGAGCTGGAAGGTCAACTGCTTGCGTGTTTTCGGTCTCATCTATGCTCGCCGACGTTGGCTCTGCTGCTTGCTCATCATTATTTTGCTTATTTTCTTCAGTCATACGTATTCCTTACTTTTCTGAGTGTCTGAGTATTTATGTTATTCCTTTTCGGCGCAAGTAAAAAAGCTGTTCTGTATCACTTTGAAACAATTATTCGCGTCAATGTAATATTTATGGATCGCATTTGACTACATAATCACTTAACCTAAGTAAAGTTCAAATGTTGCATGGTATCGTGCACGTTTTCGAGTTAAATAAAAGGAATTCAGTGTGATAGAGATCAGCAAGCTCGCAAAGAAGTTTAAAGTAGAAAACCCCAAAAAGCTGAGTGAACAAGACAAAAAGGACCCAAGGTTAAAAGGCCGCTTTTTTCACTCTGTAAAGGACGTCACGTTTTCGTGTGAAAGCGGACAAGTCTTGGGCTTACTAGGCCCTAACGGCGCAGGTAAAACAACCACCTTACGTATGCTTTCAACGGCACTTCAGCCCGACGGCGGTAGTATAAAGCTTGGTGGTGTTGATATACTCGCCAACCCAGTTGAGGCAAGACGCCAAATTGGTTTTCTTTCAGGCAGTACTGGTCTGTACGGTAGGCTTTCAGGGCGAGAGAATATCGCTTATTTTGGGCGTCTAAATGGTATGACTGAAGCCCAGATCAGTGCGCGAATTGATGAGTTATCGACCCGTTTGGATATGGATACCTTTCTTGATCGTCGAAGCGAAACATACTCAACCGGCATGAAACAAAAAGCATCTATTGCACGCTCGGTGATTCACTCTCCTAAAGTAGTTATTCTTGATGAGCCAACTACGGGGCTCGATATCATGGCAACGCAAACCGTGCTGAACTTCATTCGTGATTTAAAAGCGCAACAAGTTCCAGTGATATTTTCCACTCATCACTTAGACGAGGTGGCCGAGCTATGCGACAAGGTCACTATCATTGACCAAGGTGAGACGAAATTTAACGACTCTTTTGATGTGTTCAAAGCACTCGGGGCCAACTCATTACATGACTCGTTTTTACAAGCTATTGGCCAGACAGCAATAACAAATTCAGCTTCAGGGAAGGGAGAATAAACATGTGGTTAGTATTTCAAAAAGAATTAAGAGAATTGATACGAGATAGAAAAACCCTGTTTTTCATGATCGCTTTACCCATCTTGCTGTTTCCCTTAATCATTGGTGGAACCCTCTATGTCGCTACTCAAGTGGCGATTGGTGCGCAAGAAAAAACGCGTACTTATGCGCTTATCGGTGCAGAATATAGCAGTGAGTTTGTAGATAGTCTTGCCGCTGTTGAGCAATTCGAATTGACTACATTGCCAAGCGACATCGACACGGAAGAAGAGATAATAGCTTACGTTAAAGAGGGAAAGGTCGACTTTATCATCACTATTCCTCAAAACTACAGCAACGATGTTCTTAAGACAGGAGCAATATCGTTAACGCTCTATCGAAACCAAGCGGGTTTACAAGTTGTAGAGAGAGAGCTCAATGGTATCATTGACGAGCTGTCTGAAGCCTATCAAAATGCTGCTTTTGACAAGCTAGCACTCAGTGAAGGTGAACAGAAAAGTTTACTGTCACCTATCACTATTAAGTCAATTAACGTGGCAGACAAACGAGAGACACAAGGCGAGAATTGGGGAGCATTCATTCCTTACTTTATTTTCATGCTTTGTTTGCAAGGAGCGATGCTTCCAGCAAGTGACTTGGGCGCCGGCGAGAAAGAGAGAGGCACTCTTGAAACCTTACTCATTTCTCCAATTGAAAGAAACAAGCTAGTACTCGGAAAGTTTTTTACCATCGGTTTCGCTGGTGTTACCTCCGCTTTAGTCACGGTACTGAGTATGGCAGTCTGGACCGCGCTGATTGGTGTGCTCACCGCAAACGATCCTAAATTGGTAAAGATAGGACAAGCCATTTCTGACTTTATGTCTGCCATTGGTGCAGTTGATTTTCTTCTTGTCTTTTTGATGTTGGTGCCAGTTGTTGCTGTGTTCTCTGCTATCCTCCTAACACTGTCAATTTACGCGCGTTCATTTAAAGAAGCCCAGGGTTACATGACGCCTCTTGTTTTCGTCACCATCATTCCTGTTATCTTTGCCATGCTACCTGGTGTCGAACTCAAAGGTGTTTGGGCTTGGGTGCCGCTTACTAACGTTGCATTGGCTATTAAAGAGTTAATAAAGGGGACCATGGATTATGTACAGTTGTTTGCAATATTTGGCTCTACTGCAATTATTGCTGGGGCGCTTTTAGCATTCTGTATTTACTGGTTTAAGCAAGAAAAAGTACTATTTAGATAAGAACGTAGATAAAAGCAGATATAAGAGCTTAGATAAAGCTTCGGTAGCCGCTCGTAATGCTCGGCGCCGAAGCTTTTTTGTGTCCGTCGATAGCTAAGAATCGAGTAGCCGATTGCTGGCTTCTGTCGTTTATTGCCAATCGCGCTGGTCTTGTGCTTCTAGTCTGTGTTTCAGGTGAACAATGAATGCGCTTCGGTATAATCAACCATAAATGGCTATCTATGTATTTTGGATGATGCGAATTATATAGGGTAAGCACCTAATAAATTTGGCATAATACTGCCCGAAATGAGCTTATGGTCGTCTGAGCCTAAGTGCACTAAATAATTTGAAGGCGTAAATGAGCGATATAACAGACTTTTTCTCGAATCCTGGGCCGCTATCGGATGTAATCAAGGGTTTTATACCTCGTGATGCACAAACTGCAATGGCCGAAGCCGTTGGCGAAGCAATTAAAAACAAAGGGTCGTTGATAGTTGAAGCGGGCACGGGTACTGGAAAAACGTTTGCTTATTTAGCACCTGCGTTGCTGTCTAAAAAGAAGTTCATCGTTTCCACAGGAACAAAAAACCTGCAAGAGCAACTATTTCACCGCGACCTACCCATGGTGAAAAAAGCAGTTGATAAAACCAAAAAAACAGCCTTGTTAAAAGGGCGCTCAAACTACCTATGTCTTCATCGTCTTTCTCAGCATGGCGGCGGCATACTGGAAAAAGAAACGCTCAATGAGTTCTCTTTAGTCCGACGGTGGGCCGAAACCACTAGTACGGGCGACATTGGCGAACTTAAAACAATAAAGGAAGATGCAAAGGTCTTACCGATAGTGACGTCGACCGTTGATAACTGTTTGGGCAAAGATTGCCCTAGTTATGAAGACTGTTATCTTGTGCAGGCGAGACGAAAGGCGATGGAAGCTGATGTCGTGGTCGTAAACCACCACTTATTTTTTGCCGACTTAGCGCTCAAAGATACCGGTTTTGGCGAACTTGTTCCTGAAGTTGATGTGGTTATATTCGATGAGGCTCATCAAGTACCTGATATTGCGAGTGAATACTTTGGTATCAATCTGTCGAGTCGCCAAGTACAAGACTTGACTAAAGACATTATTGCTTTGCAGCGGACTGCTTTGAAAGATGCTGAACAACTTGGCAAAATTGCCGAAAAGTGTCAGTTACATATGGCAGACTTACGCATGTTGTTTCCTCACAATCCTTCGCGCGGAAATTGGATTGAGAAACTTCAGCAAGATGATGTGGCAAAGCAAATTGATATTATTAAACACAATTTGAAGAACTTGGCCGACGTGGCAGTTGTTCATCAAGGTCGAGATAAAGACCTCGATTTGATGATAGAACGTATTGTAGATTTTATTGAGCGTTTGGAGAAGGTCACTGATATTACTAGCACAGGGGTGAGTTTATGGTATGAGACTACGCCTCGGCATGTGGTGCTGCACCTTACACCTCTGAGTATCGCTGACAAGTTTTCTAGTATTATCCAAGCACAACCATCGGCTTGGGTATTCACCTCGGCTACGCTCATGGTAGATGGCAATTTTGAACATTACCGACATACAATGGGCTTATACGACGCTGAAACGCTCTCACTCGATAGCCCTTTTGATTACCAGAATCAGGCTATTCTGTGTATTCCCCGTTTTTTGCCAGAACCAAACGATAGAAGTATCAAGCATAATTTGGTGGATATTGCCGTCGGATTAATCGAAGCAAGTAAAGGGCGCTCATTTATTTTGTTTACCAGTCATGCAATGCTCCGAGAGGTTGCGGAAATAGTGAGTGAGAGAATAGACAATCCTATATTAGTGCAAGGCAGCACAACAAAAGCTGCATTGCTAGAAGAATATCTTAAGAGACAAGATGCGGTATTATTTGGAACTGGCGCTTTCTGGGAAGGGGTTGATGTGAAGGGAGACGATCTCTTGTGCGTAATGATCGACAAACTTCCTTTTGCCTCACCTGATGACCCCTTACTGCAAGCGCGCATCGACGATTGTAAAAAGCAGGGTGGCAATGCTTTTGCGCAGATACAAATTCCACAAGCTGTTATTACCTTAAAACAAGGTGCAGGTAGGTTAATTCGTGATGAAACAGACAAAGGTGTGTTAGTTATTTGTGATAATCGTCTTGTAACCAAGCAATATGGGCAAACATTTCTTAAAAGCTTGCCTGATATGAAACGAACGCGAAGTCTGCAAGCTGTGCACGACTTTTTGCAAAATATTGAGTGAATGATGAAAATTATAGCGATTGATACTGCAACCGAAGCTTGCTCTGTTGCGCTGTTAAATGGTGATGTGAGAGACGGTGTTTTTGAGCTCTGCCCTCAACAACATAGTCAAAGAATACTCCCAATGATTGACGAAGTATTGAAAAGGAATGACTTGAAGATAGGTGAGCTCGACGCTATTGCTTTTGGTCGAGGCCCTGGCAGCTTTACTGGAGTAAGAATAGCCACGGGTATAGTGCAAGGCTTGGCCTTAGGAACTGAACTGCCTGTGCTGGAGATCTCGACTTTAGCTGCAATGGCTCAAGAGAATTTCGAACGATATGGCAGCTTGCGCTCAAAAGTATTGATTGATGCACGCATGGGGGAAGTCTATTTTGGTGACTATTTTATAAAAGAGGGTACTGCACTAACACTTCAAGAGGAAGCCGTATTAGCGCCACAAGAATCGCTTAAAAAATATGCAGATATTCAAAATTCTGGTATAAGTAATCAAAGCATAGATAGAAAATCAACAGCGCTGGCTGGAACCGGCTGGGAAGCCTATTCGGAACAAACACAATTTGATAGTCGTGTTGACAAAGTGAAGGTGCTTTTTCCTAATGCCATGTACATGCTATCTCTTGCGAAAAAAGAATTTGAGCTTGGTCGAGCTAAGTCTGTAGACGATTTGGCACCAGTCTACTTACGCGACAAAGTAACGTGGAAAAAGTTACCAGGCAAAGACTAAAAGCCACTAAGAAAAGAATAAGTAAGCGCAATTAAACGATGGGGTAAATGTTGGATACTGGAAATATAAAGTCAAATTCAATCTTCATTACTAAAGAGTCAGTATCTAATTCGCCTCAGGCGCTAGTGATTGAACAGCAAAAGAGTGATCAATCAACAGCTAGTCCTCAAGTGCTCGAAGCATTGCCAGTTGAAAAAATAATTGCTGGAAACAGTGATGTTTTTAAACAAGCGGATAGCTTCAAACAGCAGAGTGTTGTAAACGAAAATATTCGTTATAGCCTTCGAAAGGAGTTGGAGGCCTATCAGATGATAGATAAACAAAAACAACGCGAAGATATCTCAAAAATGTTAGGCGTCGATATATTCGCTTAGCTTACATCGAGAACATACTGCTTTGCACAAGTGATTAAAATGTCGCGCAACATGTGTTTTAACTTTCACAATAAGCTGTGCTTGAACTTTGACAATAACGCCATTGTCAAAGATTAAAATGGTCAATTATTGCAAGCGCGACGTAATATTGTCATGATGCAAGAAAGCAACAAAATAAGAAGAGGTCGTTGCAGGCCCAATACTGTTTTATCGACATCATACTTCGATAATAAACGGTACCCATTGATACCATAAATTGAACTGGAGTAAGTTATGCACTCTGTTATGAAAATTCCCCTCGTTGCCGCAGCTGTATTTTTAGCTGGATGCGCAGTATATCCTGATCAAATTGATGTTGCCGACGACGTTAATCTCGTAAGTTATGAACAAATTCTCAATGGAGAGAGTGCTGGAACAGGTTCCATGGCACGTTGGGGCGGTGAAATTGTCGCCGTCGAAAATAAAGCCGACTATTCTGAAATTGAGATATTGCACTATCAAAATAATCATTACGGTAAGCCAAGAGCGACAGCCCAAAGTGCAGGTAGATTTAAAGTAAGGGTGCGTGATTTTATCGACCCATTAGTATTTTCAAAAGGGCGTTTAGTTACTTTTATTGGTGAGATAGGTGAGCCTGCTGAAGGAGTAATAGGTGAGCAAACCTACGTATACCCAGTTTTATTGGCCGACGGCTATCATATGTGGAAGAAAACACAGGACTATGACATAGCGGCCTTTCATTTTTCTCCGTTTTCACCTTTTTGGGCTTTCGGCCCCAGGTTTGGCTACCATCGCGGCTGGCGTTTTTATGACCAAGGCGGAACGGTTAGGGTAAAAGTGAAAGACAGCGTATCGGGTCAGTCAAATCGCGCGGGGCGTTCAAGTCCTTCTACTCGAAGTCCCCAAGACGGCGGCGCTACCAGCGGACCGAAAAAGAAACCTTAAATCAAGATCATTTATCAGCATAAAAGCGGCTAACTAAGCCGCTTTTTGTTATTAAATTAGTTTTCAAAGAGCGACTTATTTACAGGCCCCTTATGTCTATTCGTGATATTTCATTTACGCTTCCTAACTCGCATATTGCTGCATTAACGAACGCTAAGTCGACTAAACCTCTTCTAATCATGGTCCATGGTTGGCTTGATAATGCTGCTAGCTTTTCACCGCTCATCCCCTACCTTGATGATTACCACGTTATCGCTATTGATTTACCGGGGCATGGGAAATCCTCGCACAGAAGTGCAGACGCTCATTACCACTTAATCGACTACGTTAACGACCTACACGCGCTAATTACCAGTCAGCATTGGCACTCTATCTTTTTCGTAGGGCATTCATTAGGGGGGATAATTTCCAGTATATATTGTGCTGCTTTCCCTGAACGTGTCTCAAAATTTGTATGTATCGAATCAGCAGGACCATTAACAGAGCTAGAATCGACGAGTATTGAGCAAATTCGCCAATCTATTCTTAGCCGTCTTCAAGCCGACGATAAAGAGATAAAGCAACCTGAAGATTTAGAAAGCATAATTCGTGCTCGACAAAAAGTAAGCGATCTTTCATTTGATAATGCAAAAGTCATTCTGTCGCGTAATACGCAGCTAGATCCTTCTGGGCAACTGATTTGGTCAACAGATAAACGATTGCGCACAAAATCGACACTCCGACTAACATCTGGTCAGGCTGAAAATATCATGTCTCAGCTCGCATGCCTGACTCACTTTGTTTTAGGTAGTAACGGTTTTTCCAAGGTGAGTAAGTTGCTGCACCAACGCAGCGGGCTTTTGAAAAACTATCAAGTCACTGAGCTAGAGGGAGGGCATCACGTTCACATGGAAGCTTGTGATGAGGTGGCGAAAATTATATCGACGCATTTTGATGCGTATAAGTAAGGTAATTACGGTATTCACGGCATGAATATTAAACATCGTTTTAAATAAAAGTATCATGCTTTAGTATTATAGGCCCAACACAATGTATACTAGTGCATTGTATACATTGATGCTTTGCTGGTATTAACAGCTTAACAGTTAAGAATAATAACAATACCTGCAAGCACGACAGAATAACTATAAAAGTCTGAGGACATAAATGTGGAAAAAGTCTGGTTAAAGCATTACGACGAAGCCATGAAACCCGAGATTGACGTTGATAATCTATCGACTATTTTAGAAATATTCGAAACATCCGTCACAGAATATGCAAACAATACTGCTTTCATTAATATGGGTCACAAAATATCCTTCGAGGATTTAGACGTATTATCTATGCAGTTTGCTGCATACCTGCAAAGTCGAGGCTTAGAAAAAGGCGATGCGGTGGCGATAATGATGCCCAATCTACTGCAATATCCAGTTGCACTTTTTGGTGTACTTAGAGCAGGGATGACAGTGGTTAACGTAAACCCACTTTACACGGCTAGAGAACTGCAACATCAGCTAAGTGACGCAAAGGTAAAAACGATTGTTATTGTCGATAATTTTGCCCATACACTTGCCGAGGTCATCCATGAAACGCCAGTTCAAGAAGTGTTGATCACGAGTATCGGAGACATGCTTCCTGCACCCAAGCGTTGGTTGGTTAATTTTGCAGTTAAATATATCAAAAAAATGGTGCCTGATTTCGACCTTCCGTCAGCTAAACGCTTTACTCAGGCTATGTCCATAGGTGAAAACGAAACTTATTCGCGACCAAAAGTCGAACCAACAGATATTGCTTTTTTGCAGTATACAGGGGGAACCACAGGTGTATCTAAAGGTGCCATGCTGACCCATCGAAGCATGGTGGCTAACTTGGAGCAGGTATCCGGTACACTCGAGAGCTCTGTCAAAGTAGGTGAGGATATGGTGGTAACGGCTTTGCCTCTTTATCATATTTTTGCGCTTACTAGTAACTGCCTGACCTTTATGAAATACGGTTGTCCTAATTTGCTGATCACCAACCCCAGAGACATGAAAACTTTTGTGTCAGAATTAAGCAAAAATCAATTCGCTATTATTACCGGAGTAAACACGCTATTTAATGGCTTGTTGAATACGCCAGGCTTCGCTGAACTTGATTTTAGTAATTTCCGCTTCGGTTTAGGAGGTGGTATGGCGGTGCAGCGACCAGTAGCTGAAAAATGGCAGAAAGTGACAGGTACGGTCTTGATTGAAGGTTATGGCCTAACTGAATGCTCTCCAGTGGTAACAGTAAACCCAACAAAGATATCAGAATATAAAGGCTCTATAGGGCTGCCTGTACCATCAACGGATATTAAGCTCGTGAATGACGAGGGCGAGGAAGTTGCTGTTGGTGAAGCTGGTGAAATGCATGTTAAAGGCCCTCAGGTGATGTTAGGTTACTTAAATCGCCCGGAAGCGACGCAAGATATTTTAAAGGATGGTTGGCTCGCAACGGGTGATATTGCCAAAATGGATGAAGATGGTTTTTTCTATATTGTCGATAGAAAGAAAGACATGATTTTAGTGTCAGGTTTTAACGTGTTCCCTAACGAAATCGAAGAAGTCGCTGCCATGCATGACGGTGTGCTTGAGGCCGCTGCTGTAGGTATACCGCATGAGGTTTCTGGTGAAGTGGTTAAACTTTTTGTGGTTAAAAAAGATGATGCCCTCACAGAGCAAGAGGTTATTACTCACTGCAAATCTTTACTAACTGGCTATAAAGTGCCAAAAACAGTTGAATTTCGAACGGAACTGCCTAAATCAAATGTAGGCAAAATTCTGCGAAGACAACTAAGAGACTAATTGGCTTTGATTGAATTTGAATATATAGATAGCCTTGAAGCCTTGCATGATTATTGCGAACGCATTAAGCATGCAGATGCCTTAGCGATTGACACTGAGTTTGTACGAACGAGAACGCTCATACCTCAACTGGGTCTTATTCAAGTCTATGATGGTGAACACCTAGGACTGATAGATCCTGTGGCAATAGACGACCTCTCGGCTTTTGCCGATATTTTAGTGTCTGAGTC
This sequence comes from Marinibium conchae, assembly GCF_015595035.1. Lineage (GTDB taxonomy): Bacteria > Pseudomonadota > Gammaproteobacteria > Enterobacterales > Alteromonadaceae > Glaciecola. Next base: position 875,409 of record NZ_JADNRN010000001.1, read on the forward strand.
AGTGGTTAAGGTATTGCACTCTTGTTCTGAAGATCTTGATGCACTGTGGTTTAATTTAAAGGTAGTGCCGTCGCCGCTTTTCGACACTCAGTTCGCCGCTAACTTGCTTGATATGGGGCCGAGTCTTGGCTACGCAAACTTAGTAGAGCAGATGTTTGATATTCATGTAGATAAGGGAGAATCACGCACCGATTGGATAGCTCGACCTTTGTCTCCAGAGCAATTGCACTATGCCGCTGCCGATGTATTTTATTTGTTGCCGGTGTATCGCGATTTAGCCGATAAAGTTAAGCATGCTGGCAAGGACTCGTGGGTGTTTTCGGAGTCGGCTTTTCTATCTGAAAAGAAGCGCAACCCAATGCCCGCGAGCTTGGTTTATTTGAATATTAAAAATAATTGGAAGTTGGGTTGTCATTCTCGTCAAGCCTTAAAGCTAGCAGCCGCTTGGCGGTATGAAGAAGCTCAGTCGCGCGATATGGCGATTAATTTCGTCTTACGTGAACAAGCGATGTTGGAGCTTGCAATGGCATTGCCTGATTCCAAAAATAAACTCTTTCAGTTGCCTACGATTACACCAAAAGAAGCTCGCATTCATCAAGATGTATTACTTGATATTGTTGAACAAGCTAGACAAACCAAAGCCGAGGATTGCCCGGGAAAAATCCAACGTTTAGTCGATTTTAAACACTACAAAAAAGCGCTTAACGTACTTAAAGATCTGTGTGAGGAATTGGCGAAAAAGCATGACACGCGAGCAGATGTGCTGGCCTCTAAAAAACAACTTAACCAATGGATTAAGTGGTGCTGGTTCGACCTTGATGAGCTGGCAGCTATGAATATACAGCCCGACATCGTAAGCGGGTGGCGCCGAGAAATCTTCAAAAAGAGATTGTCCGAAATATTTAACAACGAAGGTGGTCAATTTGAAACTTTGCGCAGTTTATAAATCTCCCAAAAAAGCTGATACGTATTTGTACCTAGCTAATAAGGATAAGTTTGATGCAGTGCCACAAGCACTGCTTGAAACCTTTGGTAAACCCAAGTTTGTAATGTTAGTGCCGCTTACAAAGCCGAGAAAAATCGGTAAAATATCGAGTGATGAAATGATTGAGACTTTGCAGTCCAAGGGGTTCTATCTGCAACTTCCACCAAAAGAAGAGAACCTACTTACATCTCATCGCTTAGAAAAAGGCCTTAACGCACAGCCAGATAAAAAATTCTAGGCTCGACACATTATTCCACTTAGTATTTCAATCGGATTCACGAATGACTTCAGCCCTCTCTTTTTATAATATTTTGAAATTTTCCACCGTCACTTGTTGCATGATGCTCGTTTTATCTAGTTTACCGACAAATTTTAGCCATGCTGCCGAGAGCGAACAACAGGACGAGGTCGATCCAGGCTTTACCGCATACCTGGGTGCCTTGAGAGTAGAAGCCGAGGAAAAAGGCTACTCTGCGGACTTTTTAGATAAGGCTTTCGCCACCATTAGCCTGCGTAAGAAAGTCGTTAAGGCGGATAAAAATCAGCCCGAGCGTAAACTTACCCTCGATAGCTACTTGAGTACCAGAGTGCCCGACTGGAAAGTGAAACAAGCCATTGACAAGCTTGCTGAACATAATGACTTGCTAGAGTCGGTTTCAAAGCAATACGGGGTGCAAAAGCGTTTCATTGTAGCGCTGTGGGGCAATGAGAGTAATTTTGGGCGTATTCAAGGAAATCACCCAGTATTGTCTTCCTTGGTGTCACTTGCCTATGACGGTAGACGTGAAAGCTTGTTTAAGAAACAGTTTTTTGCTGCGCTGCAAATTCTGAGTGAGGGGCACGTTGAACTTGAAGCGTTTAAAGGCTCTTGGGCGGGGGCGATGGGTCAGAGTCAATTTATGCCTAGCTCTTTTCTCAGCTATGCAGTTGATGGGAATGGTGACGGTAAAAAAGATATATGGTCAGAGCCTGCTGATGTTTTTGCATCTATTGCTAATTACCTCAGTAAAGAAGGCTGGAAGGGCCGCGAAACTTGGGGCAGACAGGTTAAACTGAGTGATAAATTCGATTTATCGCTACTGAATCAATATTCGGGCCTGTCGAAAAGTAAAATGCTAAGCCTAAGAGCGTGGCAAAATTTGGGAGTCACGCGTTTTGACAGCACAGCTCTGCCTTCGGTTGATATTAAAGCGAGCCTTATTCTCCCTGATGGAGCAAAAGGGCGCATCTACTTAGTTTACAATAACTTTCACACCTTAATGCGTTGGAATCGGTCTCAATATTTTGGGGTTTCAGTGGGTTATTTAGCCGATCGCATTCGCAAGGGTAGCTGAGTAAATATCTATGAACAGTAGCTACACTCACTCATTTTATAACACCGACCTCTCAGTTAGTTCGATACCCGACATACCTGTGGGTAAAGTTGTTTGCGTCGGGCGTAATTATTTAGATCATATCCAAGAATTAGACAATACAGTAAGCGAGACGCCAATTCTGTTTTTGAAACCGCAAACCGCATTTTGTGATCTTCGAAATAATATTGAGATCCCTAAGCATTTGGGTGAGTGTCATAACGAACTTGAACTCGCACTTTTGATAACAGAACCTCTCTTAGCGTCAGTATCTACCGCCTATACTAACGAGCAACTTGCGGATTCTATTGGCGGTATTGGCTTGGCCCTAGACTTAACGCTGAGAGATTTACAAAAGGAATTAAAAGCTAAAGGGCATCCTTGGGAGCGCGCGAAAAGTTTCGATAAAAGCTGTCCAATATCTCCTTTTATTCCGCTTCGTCACTTTAATAACACTGAACCCTATAAATTTAGTCTGACAGTAAACAATGAGCTCAGGCAATATGGTGATACCAGTCTGATGTTATACTCTGTGATAGATTTATTGCGCGAAATTTCCTCCGTTTTTTCACTTACACCGGGCGATGTTGTGCTAACTGGCACGCCGAAAGGAGTTGCCGCATTGGCGAGTACTGACATCCTTGAGCTTAGCCTGAAAGGGCATTTCGATATAAAAACACAGGTAGACTGAGTATGAGAAAAACACCGTACACAAAAACACTGATCGAATCAGAGTTTTGGCTTGATACAAGCCTTGAGTCTATGAACCGTGCCCAGTGGGAGGCCGTTTGCGATGGTTGTGCCAAATGTTGTTTGCACAAATACATGGATGACGAGGATGCGGGTGACATTGCAGAGTTTGAAGCGCTTCCAACTAGCGAGGCGAAAGAAGGGGATGAGGTCTTCTTCACTAATATTTCGTGTCAATATTTGCACACAAAGCATTGTGATTGTACCCAGTATGACAAGCGCAGTGAGCTTGTGCCGCATTGCATTACCTTAAGCAAAGAAAACCTCAAAGATATTTTTTATATGCCTAAATCATGTAGCTACCGCCGTTTGCACGAAGGACGAGGTCTTGCTAGTTGGCATCCTCTGCTAAATAAGGGGAAGAAAACTAAAATGCACGAGCTCGGCTTATCAGTTAGAGGCCAAACGGTGAATGAAAATGATGTGGATTTAGAAAAATTTGAAGACCACATAGTTACGTGGCCTTTAAAAGATATTGATTAAGGTTTTAGCGCTTGTTGCTAACAAATTGAGCAACAAAAAATACGACAAACGCTGCAATGTACATGGCAAAAATAATTTGCATCCATTCAGCCATACCCATGCCAATAAATTGCCAAGTGTTCTCTAAGCAACTACCTGGTGCGGCAAATATGTCGGGAAGCCATTCATGCAACGGCAAAACCGATGGGAATTCAGGCTCAACTGGGCAAGGCACCAAGAAGGAATTTTCGCTGAATAGTATATCTTTATGCTCAGACGATAAAACAAAGCCTTTTACCGCCGACGTTCCCCATATCGCATAGGCCACTATTCTTACCAAAAAAGTGTTATGCAACATCGGAAGGAAAGCTGCTAGCAAAATGCCAAATACAGCGGTTCTCTGGTAAATACACATCACACAAGGCGCATGCCCTAGCAGATGTTGGAAGGCCAAGGCCGCCCCAATTAACATGGCGGCAGATAAAAAGAGTATTTGCCACGACCCTCGCGTATGCGACCATAACTGAAGTTTGTAAAGCATGTAAATTCTACGCTCTCATTTTTTTGATTATCATACCATAGCTTGCAAGCTGGTGCGTATGGATTTAATGCCCATTACGACCTCCTTTCTCAAGCATTGCTGTGGCACTTTGGTGTTCTATGAGATGGTGTTCATAGAGACAAGTACTATCCTCTAAAAGACTAAAATAGACTAAAATAGACTCAAAAAGGCCCAAATAGACACCTATCAGAGCTATAGTCGTTAACACTATCGTATTAGGGGAAGCTGTGCCGTCGGCAGAGTACATCATTTAACGCCAACAGAAAAGCCGACGCAGCATAGCAACTTTCGCTGCCCTGCAATACAAGCTGTTTATTTCCTAAGGTTTTGGCTGCTTTTTAAGATTCCTAAAGTTTTATTGCTTTCTTTGTGTCATTCATCTGGTACAATCAGTTAACTTTTTAATTACATGTTGTTTGAGAGAAGCATGATTTATAAATCCCAAAGTCCAGCTGGGTTCGCAGAAGAATATATTGTTGAATCTATATGGAGCGGCAGGTTTCCTCCAGGTACTATTTTGCCAGCCGAACGTGAATTGTCAGAATTAATTGGGGTAACAAGAACAACACTGCGAGAGGTGCTTCAACGCCTGGCTCGTGATGGCTGGTTAACCATCCAACACGGCAAGCCGACAAAGGTGAATAATTTTTGGGAAACTTGTGGGCTTAATATCCTAGAAACCCTTGCTAGACTTGACCAAGACGGTCGTCCCCAATTGGTCGATAACCTGCTATCGGCAAGAACAAACCTAAGTGCCGTTTTCATGCGGGCTGCTTTCAAGCAAAACCCTGACAAATGCAAAGAGATCATCGCCAACCATTCGTCAGTAGAGCAGGAAGGAAAAGCGTTTGCGCATTTTGATTATCAAATGCATCACGATTTAGCTTTTGCCTCTTATAATCCCGTGTACGTATTAATGATGAATGGATTTAGAAGCATCTATGCTCGTATAGGCGGCTATTTCTTCTCGCATCAGCCCGCCAGAGACGTTGCTACAAAGTATTATCAGCAACTGCTTGAAGTGCTCGCTAATGAAGATGCCGACAAAGTTATCTCCGTTGTTAGAACTTACGGTATTGAAAGTGGCAAAATTTGGCAACAAGTTCGTAAAGATTTACCCACTAACATCGTTGATTAATACACTATTTAACGCCTCTGCCGTGTGTTTTCTGAGAGGCTTAATGTTCCCCATTTAGATATATATCGTAGTAGCCATCCATATCACAACATAAGGATTTACCATGACGACCTCTGTTGACACTCCTTTCCCACATTTGTTTCGCCCACTAGATCTCGGTTTTACATCGTTGAAAAACCGAGTATTGATGGGCTCAATGCATACCGGGCTTGAAGAAGCACCTAATGGGCACAAAAGAATGGCTGCTTTCTTTGCAGAACGAGCGAGAGGAGGTGTTGGCCTGATTGTGACAGGTGGAATTGGTCCGAACGATGAAGGAGCTACTCATGCGGTAACGCGGCGGCTAGATTCTCCAGAGGCCGTTGAGCATCATAAAGAAGTAACTGATGCAGTGCATGCTGAAGGTGGGAAAATTTGTATGCAAATACTGCACACTGGCAGGTACGCTTACAACAAAGACTTAGTTGCACCATCTGCTGTACAAGCACCGATTAATCCGTTTACGCCCAAAGAACTTGATGCGCAAGGCATAGAGAAACAAATCAATGATTTCGTGGAAACTGCACTGCAAGCTCAACGGGCTGGTTACGACGGCGTCGAAATCATGGGCTCTGAGGGTTACTTCTTAAATCAATTTATTGCTGCACGCACAAACTTTCGCTCTGACGAGTGGGGCGGAGAATACCAGAACCGCATCAAATTGCCGATTGAAGTTGTTCGCAGAGTACGCGAAGCTGTCGGCGAAGCCTTCATTATCATTTATCGTCTCTCAATGTTAGATTTGGTTGAAGGGGGCTCTAGCTTTGATGAAGTCGTTGAGCTGGGATTAAAGGTTGAGAAAGCTGGCGCTACAATCATCAATACCGGTATAGGCTGGCACGAAGCGCGTATTCCAACGATAGCGACCAAAGTACCTAGAGCCGCATTTACTTGGGTTACAGCAAAATTCCGTGAAGCCCTAAATATTCCCGTTATTACATCGAACAGAATAAATACTCCAGAGGTTGCCGAAGAAGTGCTTGCACGAGGTGACGCAGATATGGTGTCGATGGCAAGACCGTTTTTAGCAGACGCTGAGTTTGTAAATAAAGCAATGCAAAACAAATCTAGCCAAATCAACACTTGTATAGGGTGTAATCAGGCCTGTTTAGACCATGCATTCGAAGGCAAGATGACAAGCTGCTTGGTCAATCCTAGGGCTTGCCATGAAACTGAATTCAGTATTGAAACAACGGATAAACCGAAGGCCATTGCAGTTGTTGGTGCAGGTCCCGCAGGCCTTGCAGCAGCTACGACTGCCGCCCAAAGAGGTCATAAAGTCACTTTGTTTGAGGCAGATTCAGAAATTGGTGGGCAATTCAATATTGCTAAACAGGTTCCAGGTAAAGAAGAATTTTATGAAACGATTCGATACTTCGGTGTGATGTTAGCGCTACATGGCGTTGATATTAAGTTAAATACAAAGGTGTCTGCAAACGACTTGAATGCTCAAGGCTTTGATGAAGTCATTCTTGCCACGGGTATCGTTCCTAGAACCCCTGAGCTTGAGGGAATCGATCATCCCAAGGTGCTTAGCTATATTGATGTGCTGAAGCACAAAAAGCCAGTGGGCAAATCGGTAGCAGTTATGGGCGCTGGTGGTATTGGTTTCGATACTTCAGAGTTCTTATCGCATGGTGAGCAGTCTAATAGCACGAACATACCAGCCTTTATGAAAGAGTGGGGTATTGACATGACCTTGCAGGCTCGTGGCGGTGTTGAAGGGGTTCAAGCGATGCCTGAACCTTCACCTCGAGAAATCTTTTTGTTACAACGAAAAAGCTCAAAAGTCGGTGCTGGGCTAGGCAAAACGACTGGCTGGGCGCATCGCGCAGGTTTGATGATGAAAGGTGTGAACATGTTGGCTGGGGTAGAGTACCTCAAGGTCGACGACGAGGGCTTGCATATTCGCGTTAACGACGAGAACAAAGTACTCGCGGTAGACAATGTTGTTGTTTGTGCAGGTCAGCTACCACGCAAGGAATTAGTTGAAGGCTTAACTGCTCCATATCATCTCATTGGCGGTGCTGATGTTGCGGCGGAGTTGGATGCAAAGCGAGCAATCGATCAAGGAACTCGTCTAGCAGCACGCTTATAGCGCTTCGTCAATAATGAAGGAAAACGCAGGCTTTGCCTGCGTTTTTTTATTTGTTTGAGTTAACGCTCGAACAGCGTCATTTTCTGTGTTGAGGGATCGAAGCGCATCTCAAATGCACGCAGTACGTTCATCCCTAATAAACCAGAAAATGAACCTTTAAGATTTTCGTTGGGTAACACAATCACGCTTACATTCGTTAACTCTAGTCGGTCTAATTGGATACTCTCAAGCTTGTAAAGTGGTGCTTGGATTGCCCCACCGGCAGTCTGCACGGTGAAGTAGCCGACAAACTCTTTGCCTGAATCGGCAACTTTCTCAAATACAGATTGCTTAATGGCAGTTGTTGATGCGCCTGTATCGAGTAGAAGAGGATAGGTGCGACGTCCAAAGCGCGCGGAAACGAAAAATTGTTCGCCGTTACCTGACACTTTGATTTTACGCTTAGATAGGGAGGCTGTTTCACTTATCGGGTCGTCTATTAGATCATCTTCACCACTTTCAATACCCTTGGCTCGGTTATACATTGCAGTTCGTAGTTTCTGAGCTTTTTCATCATCATAATCCATTGCGGCAAGCACATTTTCCATCAATACCAATTGTTCTTGTTGACCATAAGCACGGGCAAGGGCAAGAATATAGCGCTTGTTCAAGGGATCAATTTGAATCAGCGGCTCAAGAAAGGTAGCTAGCAATTCCCATGCGCCATCACCACTCAATTGCTTAATTACTCGACTGGCATTGACATTAATTAGTGACCTGATTTTACTTTTTTCACTGTCGGGCATAGTTTTATCGAGCAATGAATAGTAATAGGCTATGGCAACATTAAGTGCTTCTGTGTGAAAAATAATGTCTGCTTCAATTAGCCATGCTCGATAGTCGTTGGGATTGAGTTTTAGGTATTCGCGTACCGGCAGAATCATATCGTTGTAGCGCTGTGCAGCCTGCAACTCCTTAAGCATGGAGAATAGGTCGTTAGTAGAAAGTGACTCAGGAACTTCATTTAGCCTAGTGAGATCTTCACTCGTCGTGTCGTTATTATTGCTGCTGCTCACCGCTGGCGTCGAGAATGGGTTTTGTGCTGACAGAGCGGGTGATTGGCCGTTTTTGTTTTGCTTAACAAGCGTTTCTATCTGTTTTTGATTAGGCTGTTGTTGATTCGGGGATAGTTGTTGTATTTTGAACAGTAGATAGCAATTTGCTAAAAGTGATAATAGTAATAACAAACTTAAAGCTTTTAGCATTAGTCTCTCTCGCTATCATCTGCTTTGCTATTTACCTTGCTACCTCTTACCTTGCTGCTGCTTACCTTGCTGCTTGGATTACTTAATTTCGCTGCTTGGCCGTATATTTCTATAAATTTGGCTGGCATTCTTTTTGGGCTTCCTTTTGACAAACTCACACAAACAAACTGGGTTTGAGCCGAAAAAACAGTTTTCAGGGTTTTTAACGAAATGAATTGAAAGGCTCTGCTGAGCCTAAACTTATTATCGCAGCTAGCAATCCAAGTCGCACACGCAATTTCATCTCCTAGATGAGCAGCGAAGTGGTAGTTTAAAACATGTTGTTGTATCACCATGCCGCGGTCAAACTCTTTGTAGTCTTGCATGCTAAGCCCTAGCTTATTCGAATGCTTCCATGCGAGCTTTTCTAGCTGTGATACATAAGCGACGTTATTCACATGCTTGTAGTGATCGATATGTTGTTGTTCAATCTTCCAAACATCAACAAAGGGGGCCTCAAGTTCCCATGCTAAAGACGTGAGTGCAGGTTCCAGCTCGAGCACAGTGTGATCAACCGCAACATCTACTCCATCATCCACGGTATTTAGTGCTACTTCATTATTGCTGTGTATATTCGCTTGCTTCACGTTGATATAACTCACTGCTTCTAACTTAGCCTAAAATAAATTTTTATTTTCAGTGCTCAGGTTAACTCGAATTAACGTATAATGGCAGTCTAAATTTTAACAGTTTAATCGTACTAGGAACGCGTTGTGTTGTGTAATAGCAATCAATATTCACCTGCTGAATTGTATGAGTCGCAGAAGTCGACCGATCTTATCAAGCTCTTTAACGAGTGTTTTAGAGAGAGCGAAAATACTATATTGGTGGGAAACGCCGATGAACCGGTGTATCTTCCGGCAAGTAATGGTGAAAGCTTTGATCGAGTGATTTTTACTAAAGACTACTTCTCAAGTGCACTACATGAAATTGCACATTGGTGTGTTGCTGGTAAACAAAGAAGAAGGCTCGTTGATTATGGCTATTGGTATTTGCCCGATGGCCGAGATGCAGAGCAACAAAAACGCTTTGAACAGGTTGAGGTAACACCGCAGGCAATAGAATGCGCGTTCTCTAAAGCAAGTGCGATCAAGTTTCGCGTAAGTATTGATAACCTTTCTGGTGAACAAAACTGCAGTAAAGCTTTTGAAACTGCCGTGAGCAATAGGCTAAATGAACTAATCATCACAGGTTTCAATGCTAGAACACAGCGCTTTTTAGCAGCGCTTCATACTTTTTATAAAACTCCCCCCTTCACTATGTTGGAGCACAAATAGCGTGTTATCACAGCGCCAATTTAGACTAGGCCTTATCGTTAATCCTTATTCTGGTATCGGTGGCGCGCTTGCGCTAAAGGGCAGCGACGGCGCTCACATTAGGCAGCAAGCATTGGCATCCGGTGCAGATAAGCAGGCAAACGCTAAAATAGAGAAAGCGCTGAACGAGTGCGCTGAGCTATTTTCCCATATTCATATATTCACAGCTGCTGGTGAGATGGGCCAAGACGTCGCTGAAAAGCTGGGCATTCAAACGACTGTGGTATACCAACAACAAGATGAACAAAGCGAAGCCTTTGACACCACCGCAGCGGCGAAAGCAATGTTGGTTAATAAGGTCGACCTCATTCTTTTTGCTGGTGGAGATGGTACAGCCAGAAATATATGTGAAGTGATAACGAATGCCTGTCCAGTTATAGGCGTACCTGCAGGATGTAAGATCCACAGTGGCGTTTATGCCATCACGCCAAAAGCGGCGGGGAAGGTACTCGCCGAAGTGGTGAAGGGAGAACTGGTTAGTCTGATGCAAGCTGAAGTTAAAGACATTGATGAGTTAGCATTTCGCTCGGGTAAGGTCATTGCTAAACACTACGGTGAGATGATGGTGCCAGAGGAACTGCAATATATTCAAGCAGTAAAAATGGGTGGGAAAGAGTCCGATGAACTCGTGTTGGCTGATATTGCTGCACAAGTCATTGATATGATGGAGGATGAACCTGAAACGTTGTTCGTAATGGGCTCGGGTTCTACTGTTGATAGTATTATGCGTGAAATGGGCTTGGCAAATACGTTGTTGGGTGTTGATGTTGTTAAAAATCAGGCTTTACTTGCCAGCGACCTAAGTGCCAAAGAGCTGTTGAATATTACCGAGGCTTGCGATACAAAATTGGTGATCACCTTGATCGGTGGGCAAGGCCATATTTTTGGTCGCGGTAATCAACAACTTTCTGCCGAGTTGCTTAAGCGAGTTGGCAAAGCGAATGTGCTTGTGGTTGCGACAAAAACAAAAATAGAGAATTTACAAGGGAAGCCACTTGTTTGTGATTCTGGTGATCAAGAAGTTGATGCGCTAATGTCTGGACCTATTCCTATTATCACCGGATATAGAGACCGTGTACTTTATCCCGTTATTGATATTTAATTTTTATATAGCAAAGAGCAAACAATGAGCCGTAGCGAGCAGCAAGAATTTTTTGATAAAACCGATAGCATGCAGTTAACCCTTGATTCATTTATCGACAGCGGAAGCGATCAAGAGCTATTTATAGCGAGTTATTTGCACGGTCATTTTGATGTTGCAGTAGCGAACATCGACAAACAATTAGAAAAGCAAACCTTGTCTACAACGCCAATTAAGGCCCTGCAGTCGCAGTTAAGCGAGCAACTTAACGATGCCTTCGATGCAAATGAGTTGTCGGAAGATGATGCAAGGCAGGTAAAGGCTTTAGTAAAGCGTTTGTTTTCAAATAGCTAAAACTATAAAAGCGTTAGTGCTTAAGAGTTTTATCTATAAGAATGCCTTTCAAAGCTCTCATAGTATTCCTACCTAAAGCGATGCTTCTCTTCGTTGTACTTAACGGTGCTTGTTAGCTCAGCCTCTCAGCAAGCTCTTTCAGGAGCGTAGTTAGCACTTTTATTTAGTGAAATATACAAAGTGGTTCTGATTTTGCAAACAATCTCACATCTATTACTCATATAGCTTTAGGTAATCACTTTGAAAAGTTCTCACAAGAAGGCCATCTCCCCTTGTTTAGCGGGCTTGACGCTTATTGCTTCGCTAGCAATCTCAGGGTGCTCAAGTTTCACTACATCTTCAGAATTGTCGCCTGTGCGAGAGCAGAGCGATTTAGGGAATGCTGAGTTGCACACCCATTTGTTAGCAAATGAATTGTTTGCGGCGATGCGACCTGATCGTAACTATCGCTTTGCCGTCGCAGGTTTTGTGCCGGTTGATACCTTCAAGACAAATCATGAGCACCAAGGTCCTTTAATGCTCTTGGGCCAACAACTCGAACAAGGTTTGATTACCGAAGCAGTAAAACGCGGTTACGTGGCTCAAGACTACAAAGCGGCAAATAGTATCACCATCACGGAAAAATCTGACCGCGTATTGTCACGTGACATTGACCAGTTAAATACTGTGCAACGTGTTGATTTCTTTATAACTGGCACGATCACGCACCAACAGCAAGGTGCGGTTGTCAACGCCAGAATTATAAATGCGCGAAGCAAAGACGTGATTGCGGCGGCAACTCAGTTTTTCCCAGGGGATTTATTTTGGCAAACAGAACAAGTGACCACTCGTGGTGGCAAACTATATCGTATTGATAACGCAACAACAGGGGCATCGTTATGAAGCTTTTACTAGTTACACCCTTTTTATTCCTTATATCGGCTTGCTCGCTATTACCTGATTTAGGGTCATTGAGCGCTAGCACTAACGAGCCAGAAGTGTTGGAGGTAGAACAAGAAACTACGCCAGTGGCAGAAGTCATCAGCACTGCTAGTCAGGAAATGGATCAGCAAGAAGATGCGATTGATGAGTTCGGTGCTATTGTTCGCCCAGCAGTTTACTCAAGTGTGAATGGTGCATATAAAAGTCGACCATTAGCCAAACACATAGGTGATTATGTGCAGAATATGGCACAAGATTTGGTGTCTAATATGGAATATGTCACTGAGCGCACCCCAGTTGCTGTTACGCATTTTTCTCTAATTGACAGCGACTTAAAAGAGACAAATTTATTAGGTTTTCAAATTGCAGAGTCCTTTGCTCACGAATTCCATAAATTTAGAATGCCAGTAGTCGAATTTAAAGCGACACAGTTTATTCGCGTCACCGATACTGGGGATTTTGTTTTATCAAGAGACTTCCTAGATCTTGCTAGTACCACCCCAATCCAATATGTGCTTACTGGCACGATGACCAAGCATCAAGGCGGTTACATCGTCAATGCGAGAATGCTAGGGATGGAATCGAATGTGATTGTGGCCAGTTCACAAATGTTTATTCCATTTTATGTAGTGGATGCACTGATACCAAGTGAGTCGAGCAAGTCGGCTGAAATTGTCGACGGGGTTCGCCTCATTCGCGGGGAGTAATTTGTTATGCATGACGAAACGATGCCAAAAAGACGCTATCACCGAAACTACGGTCGAATCTTACTCTTGATGACGTTCGTGCTCTTATTAAGTGGCTGTGCGGTTGGTCGAATGCTAGTTTCAGGCTATACGCCACCACCGTTGATTGAGCAATTGGAGCAAGACAATGACTTGCTTGTTGATATTAATCAGGGTGTACAAAATCAAAGGAAACAAGGTGCTATTTCATTAGAATCATATAAAGGGGATGCTCCTTTTCCATTGCTTCAAAACAGAGGTGATGAGCAAGTAGATTACCGCTCGTGGCAAACACCATCGAGCCTATTTCAGCCTAGTTTTGTGCATAAGTCGATAGAAGACTACGCCGCGCAAATGGCCATGGAATTACTTAAGAACAGCGCGGGCTTGAAAACTAGCGACCTTATTGGGGTGGGTTCCTTCGTTCGCTTAGACAGAAGCTTGCAAACAACTAACGTATTGGGCAATCAATTGTCTGAGTACTTTATATCTGAAGTGCAACAATTTGGTTTGTCGGTGATAGACTTTAAAGCGATGAATCATGTTCATGTGAGGTCTAGCGGGGACTACATGTTCTCTCGTGATTCGCTCGAATTGGCGCAAGATCTGGAAATGGACCACATGCTGTCGGGCACCATGATAGACAAACCAAAAGGTATTCAAGTAAACGCGCGGATAATATCGGTTACCAATAAACGCGTAGTGGCTAGCGCATCGGTATTAATTCCGCACTTCATCGTCCAGCGTTTACACCCTCAAGTGATAGGGCATTACGGTAATATGGCAACTACTGGCGGCGAATAAGACTTTTGATAAGAAAACGATTAGGGTTTAACGCGTCTAATAGCGGGTTTCCAAGCGGTAAAGCCTCACCACATATCTGGCTCGCTAATAATTCAGCTGCTAGTGGGGCAGTAGTAAGTCCTCGTGAACCTAAGCCTGTGAGCATATAAACCCCATTTAAGACGCTAGGCACTGGATAATATTGCGGCGGCTTAGCCTTATATAATTCGTTCAGTTCCATTTTCTGCAAAGCGGTGTCTGGCACCGCACCAACAGCAGGAAGGTGATCGGGTAAGCTGCATCTAATTGCTGCCCGCCCGGGGTTTTCACCTTGATTGAGTGCAATATCATTAGCCCACGTCGCTTGTTGCAGTGCAGATTGATGCATGGCTAAATTAATTTGCGCCTCGCTTGGCCGGTAATCAATACTAGTGTCGTTTTTGATGTAGGTTGATCCCATTGCTAAATGCCCACTCATAACGGGTGTCATATATCCTTTATGACACAACACTGTCTTGAGTTGGCCCATTTTTGAATTGTTGATGGAGCTTGGGATACTTTCTACTTGACCTCGTGTTAGACGGAAGGGTAAATCTAGTGCAGCAATAGTCGCTGATTTAGAGCCGCAGGCCAAAACAACAGCGTCTACCTCTATTTGTTCAGGCTTTTTGTTACCGCACTCAAAGTGTAACAGCGCTAAGCTTTTTTGAGGCTGGTGTAATGAAGATGCGCTTTTGGCTGTTAGGTTGATTAATTCGTGCTCAAATTTGACTGAAAAGTTTGAGCATAGCGAATGAGTTAAGCTAATGCAGGCCTTGGTGAGTTCAGGTGGAGAGATCCAGCCTCCTAGGGGCAAGAATAAACTGTCGTGAGGTATGTCAATACCTGCTATGTCGCTGGCTTCTACCTTATTGCGCCAATTAACTAAGTCGCTGGGCCAGGTTTGTTTAGCCATCATTTTTGTGTAGCGCTTTGTTACGTTGTCATTAAAAGCAAGTTGCAGCACCCCACACCAACTGTGAGAAAAGTGGGCACCTTGATTCAAAATATCGTCGTAGAAGCGCCTTGCATACAAAAAGCTATGAGCATGAATTTGACTAGCTATTCCAGCTTCGGCATTCAATTGTGGGTAGAAGCCACCTTGATCATTACCTGAAGCTCCCTGTGCAAGTTGTTTATCTGCGCAATAGAGGGTAACTCGCTTGCCTCGTTCTACTAGTTTTAGAGCCATTATGGCAGCGGCAATACCGCCGCCAACCACGGCAATATGATTTTTTTTAGCATCGACTGAATCTACAGAGCAATGTCGATGAAAAATGGGCGATTGTCGAGTAACGGCAAGCTTCTCGACCGACTTATTTTCGCCTACAAGCATTTCTCGTTTTCTACCAAAGCCTTTTTGTTTTTTTACATCAAAGCCAACCGCCGCAAGGCCACGTTTTACTGCGCCAGCGGCCGTAAATGTAGCGAAAGTAGCATCGGCCTTACTCAAACGCGCAATAGCTTCGTAGAGTTTGTCGTTCCACATGTCATTATTTTTGCTAGGTGCAAAACCGTCTAGAAACCAAGCATCTATCCGACCTAGGGGCTGAGAGTGACATTGCTGAAAACCCTCCGTGGCGTCGCCTAAGAATAGATCGAGGATAACTTTACCGTGGAAGAGTGATATGCGGTGAAAACCTGGAAGCAAAACAGGGTAGTGCTGGATTAGTTCCTTGCTATATTCAGCAAGTTCCGGCCACAAATTCAATGCTTTGCGCAGGTCTTCTATTCTAAGTGGAAACTTTTCGGTGCTTAGGTAATACAGTTGTTGCGATTGGTCTTTTACAATATCCAAAAAAGTTTTTGCTGTTAGCAGAAAGTTTAAGCCAGTACCAAAGCCCGTTTCACCGATAGAAAACGAAGATGACTGTGAACCCTGCCAACGCTCGATGAGCTTATTGCTTTCGATAAATACGTACTGAGTTTCTTTAAGTCCGTTTTCATTTGAAAAATATACATCATCAAAGCTTTGTGCTACAGGTGTGCCAAATTCGTTAAATTCGATGTTTGCAGATGTGATCTTCATAGCGATTAATAGTACTTCGTTGATGCGGCTTTTACTCTAAGAGCAAGTATAACATGTTCTTAAAGGCATCTTTACTGCTCAATTTGAGACTTAATTGCCCACAATGGTGATTTATTTTGCTGATTTCGTTAATATCAGACCAGTTAGTGGTAAAAAAAAGCTAACATTGCGCAGCTTTTAGAAGAATTACAATTTCCACAATGTTTGTATATTCTGAAAACATATATTCACAAGTTTCTTAGCTTGTAATAATTATTCAAAACGCAACAACAGATTGGGTGAAAAATGAGAAGAGCAGTCATAACCGGCTTAGGCATCGTGTCGAGTATAGGAAATAATAAACAGGAAGTAACTGAGTCGTTAAAAGCAGGGCGCTCAGGTATAACGTTTTCTCAACAGTTTGCAGATATGGGTCTTCGAAGCCAAGTATGGGGTGACCTAAAACTCGATTTGAAAGAACATATTGATCGCAAGGCACTAAGATTCATGGGCGATGCTGCTAGCTACGCATATATTGCTATGCAACAAGCCATTGAAGACGCAGGCCTTAGTGAAGAGCAATACTCAAATGAAAGAGTGGGTATTATTGCTGGCTCGGGCGGTGCATCTTCAGAAAACCAAGTTATTTCTGCCGACACATTGCGTGAAAAAAGTGTGAAGCGCATTGGTCCATATATGGTGACACGTTGCATGGGCTCTACCGTATCTGCCTGCCTTGCAACACCGTTTAAAATTAAAGGTGTAAACTATAGTATTTCGTCAGCCTGTGCTACCAGTGCACACTGCATTGGTAATGCGCTTGAGATGATACAGTTAGGCAAGCAAGACATGATATTTGCCGGTGGTGGTGAAGAGTTACACTGGGCACTATCGAGTCAATTTGATGCAATGGGTGCTCTGTCAACGAAATACAACGATGAACCAACTAAAGCATCACGTACCTACGATGCAGACCGTGACGGCTTCGTTAGCTCAGGCGGTGGCGGCATGGTTGTGGTTGAAGAACTTGAGCACGCGCTAGCCCGTGGCGCTAAGATTTATGCTGAAATCGTAGGTTACGGTGCAACATCCGACGGCTATGACATGGTTGCTCCTTCTGGAGAAGGCGCAATACGATGCATGAAACAGGCTCTTCAAGGTATAGACCAATCAGTTGACTATCTCAATACTCATGGTACATCTACGCCAGTGGGCGATGTTAAAGAGCTAGAGGCGATTCAAGCTTTATTTGGTGATGACAGCCCTGCAATGAGTGCAACTAAATCATTAACCGGGCACGCGCTAGGCGCGGCAGGTGTTAATGAAGCGATATACAGTTTGTTAATGATGGAAAATAGCTTTATTGCTCCATCGATTAACGTAGATACGCTTGATGAAGCCGCTAAAGGTCTCGATATAGTGACAGAAATGCGTGAGCAGCCGCTCGACCTCATCATGTCGAACAGCTTTGGTTTCGGTGGCACTAACGCAACGCTTACTTTCAAAAAGTATCAGTCGTAGGCCAAAGGCTCATCGGTCGGAAAGACGTCATAAAGCCATTCAATGTGAATGGCTTTTTTATGTAAAGGAAAACAGCTAGTGAATATTCTATATGATGCTGCCATGCCTTATGCTGAGAACTTTTTTGCAGATTTAGGTGAAGCAACTGCTTTTGAGTCTGGGAAGTTGAGGCCTGAACAGCTTTCTGAGACCAATGCGCTGATGGTGAGATCGACTACTAAGGTTGACAAGGCCTTGTTAAGTTATGCAAGTAAGCTCGAGTTTGTTGGCACCGCAACTGCCGGCATTAATCATTTTGACTTGCCTGAATTAAATCGTAGGGGGATCAAATGGTGCTCTGCTGCTGGCTGCAATGCCATTGCAGTTGCTGAGTATGTTGTTAGTGCAATTTATCACCTTGCTTATGAAGATAGCTTTCTACCACAAACGAAAAAAGTGGCAATCGTGGGAGCAGGAAACGTCGGGACAGCGCTCGCTTTGCGATTACAAGCGCTTCAAATAGACTATGTATTATATGATCCGCCGCTTCAAGCCAAAGGTGATTCTAGGCACTTTGTTTCCTTTGGCGAGCTACTGTCGGCTGATATTATCTGCTTGCATGTTCCTCTAGTAGAAGACGGCGAACACCCAACACGGAATATGATCAGCGATAGCGAATTGCGTCAAATTAGCGAAGCGCAATATCTGATCAATGCCTGTCGAGGAGAGGTTATTAATAATCGTGCTCTACTGGAAGCCTTTAACGCAGGTAAAAAACTGAATGTGATACTCGATGTTTGGGAAGGTGAACCCTACATTGAGCACAGGCTTATCCCTTTTGTTAGATTTGCTACTGCACATATTGCGGGACACACCCTAGAGGGTAAAGCGCGAGGAACATCAATGCTTTATGACCAATTTTGTGAATGGAAAGGGCTCGAGAAGCAACAACAGTTAGCCACTTTTTTACCAAACTATCAGAATTGCCCCACATTATTGGCTAACAAAAGTACGTTTGAACAAATTTTTCATGTTGTAAAACATATGTATAACATCAAAATGGATGATGGTAATTTTCGCTCTCGCATGGCAAAATCAGAGGCCTTCGCTGATATTCGAAAAAACTATCAAATACGAAGAGAATTTAGCGCTGCCACCCTTTATGTTGATACAGTAGGAGAGGTAGCGGGTGAACTGCCGGCTAATAGCGATAATAATATTGCGTTAAAGCAAAAAGAAGCAGTGCAAATAGCGAGAGAACTAGGGTTTTTAATAGCCAACTAGCGACAGATGTCTACCCTTTTTATATTATTTTTGGAGATACAAATTCATGTCACAGTTGTTTGACGTTGCCGTACTAGGCGCAACTGGCTTAGTTGGCCAAACAATGATGGAACTGCTTGCTGAGCGAGATTTCCCTATAAACAAATTATATCCATTAGCCAGTGAGCGCTCTGCTGGTGGTGAGATCACCTTCAAGGGTGAAAAAATCACGGTTCTCAATGCTGACGAATTTGATTGGTCTAAAGTGCAATTCGGCTTTTTCTCGGCAGGAGGTAGTGTGTCTGCCAAATTTGCGCCATTGGCTGCTGAAGCCGGATGCGTAGTGATAGACAATACCTCTCACTACCGATATGAAGCAGACATACCGCTTGTGGTGCCTGAGGTAAATTCCCATGCGCTGGCTGATTTTCGTAATCGTAATATCATCGCCAACCCTAACTGCTCAACGATTCAGATGATGGTTGCATTAAAACCAATTCATGATGCCGTTGGGATTGAAAGAATCAACGTATGCACTTACCAATCTGTATCAGGTGCAGGTAAGTCTTCAATGGAAGCTTTAGCAAGACAAACGGCAGAACTGTTAAACGCAAAAGCGGTAACAGGCGATGAATTTAGTCGTCAGATTGCTTTCAACGTTATTCCGCAGATTGATATGTTCATGGATAACGATTACACCAAAGAAGAAATGAAAATGGTGTGGGAAACTCAAAAGATCATGGGTGACGAGAGTATTTTAGTAAATGCAACGGCAGTTCGAGTGCCGGTTTTCTATGGCCACGGTGAAGCAATTCATATCGAAACAAGACAACAGATCGATGCAGAAGATGTTAAGCAACTTCTGAGTGCGGCGCCGGGTGTTACCCTATACGCTCAAACCGACGAGTTCCCCACACAGGTCTCATCTGCTAGTGGCAATGACTCGGTTCATGTTGGTAGGGTGCGTAATGATATTTCGCATAGCCACGGTATTAATCTGTGGGTGGTTTCGGATAACATACGAAAAGGTGCTGCAACTAACAGCGTGCAGATTGCGGAAACACTAATAAAAGAATATTTATAAATAATCAGTCAGTAATGCCGATAACCTGTTGATGAGACAAGCTCTTTAGGCTTGATCAACTTAGTTATCGGCTTTTCAACAAAATAAAGAAAGTAAATTCAGATTGAATAGCAAGTGCCTTAGTTAACTATCGGGTCGTCTTCTTAACTTAATGCATTGTCAGTGTGAACAGCTTGTATTGGAGAGTTAAAAAAGTTGCTATGAAGTGGTTTTCAAAAGTCATTCAAGTATTGTGTTTGTGTTCGGCATTCGTGCTTTCAAGCCATAGTTTCGCGCAGAGTACGCAAATTCAAGGCCCTCGAGATTCAGCAGATGTTTACTCTGGCGTTGTGTATGGTCCTATCGACCAATCCGACACGCTTTGGGCCATTTCTAGCCAGTACAGAAAAAATCAACAGTTCACTGTCTATCAAGTTATGCTCGCAATTTACGAGCTCAACCCTCGCGCATTTACTAACCGAAACTTCAATACCATGGTTAACGGTTCGATGCTGCAACTTCCGACTGAGCGTTATATCGCTCGAATTGACCCACAAAGGGCTTTGCGAAAAGCTCAAGATGATGACCGTGCATTTGCTCAGGCTACCGGTCGGAGTGGGTCGAGTGTTGCCCCAGTGGAGAGCGACAGCGAAATTAATTTAAAGCCTGACGCAGAATTAGTTAACAAAGATGAACTCGATGCGGCACAAGAGTCTTTTCAGCAAGAAATATCTGGCCTCAAGCGTCAACAAGGTCAAGTTGTGCGTCAATTGCGTGAACAGTTAAGCGCAACAATAGATGCTACCCAGAGCATTGTTAATGAAAATCAATTAGTGCTTCAAAAAATGGCACAGAAAGATGAAGAGATGGCGGCGCTGAGGGCTGAGCTAGCCGAACAGTTTAATGCTGAGCTTGCCGAGCAAGCCGCAGAGATTGAAGCGCTTAAGGAATTTGTTCGCATCGCGCAGGCGAAGGAGAAATTAGCGCAAAACGAATCTGTGGGGACACTTATCCGACAACCCTTATTTATTATTATTGCCACAACAGTCGCTGGTTTACTGGTGTTTGTTTTAGTGGCAATGGTTTTGTTGAGAAAGCCAAAGGCGAAAGCAGAGGCAGTTACTGAACCTCTTAATGACGACTTGATTGAGCTTGACGACGCAGCCTCTCAAGATGCCGATGACTTGCTGGCAATCTTGGATAGTGATGATGTGTCGGATGATGATTTATTAGATGACATTTTGTCGGACGATCTCGAAGACACGATTGATGAAATATCACCCGACATAGAAGACTTCGATTCGTTAGAAGACGAAATGCTCGTGCCTGACCAAAAAGATGATAACAAAGCTAAAAGCACGAAAGTCGACGATGCCGATGCAAATACCAATGATGATGTTGATTTCGATGTCGACTCACTTGACGCCGATAGCCTTGATGGCGAAATAAGTCTCGACGACGATGACTTTAGTCTTGATGATGACGAAGCAAGTGATGAAAGTGAATTGGAAGAGATCGACATTGACCAAGTACTTGGAGATGAAAACGTTGAAATAGCTAATACCGCTGAAGAGAGCGAGATAGATGACTTGACCGGCGATAAGCTCGATAACGACAAGTCGATGGAAGAAAGTGATAAGCTCAGTGTAAGTGATATCGAATCAAGCAATGACCTTGCTGATGAGGAAATTCAAGATGAAGTTAACATCGAAGACTTGCTGGAACAAAATGCTTTGGATGATGGCGACACACCAGATGGCATTACTATCGGGCGTACCGGTGAAATAGATGAATCCGTAATCGAGCAAATAGAAGCCAGTATTAGCGATAAAAATACCGAGATTAATGCGCTTACAGAGAAGCTCGAGGATGACCTCGAAAATAACGATTTCGTTGATGACAACTTAGATTTGGATAGTTTGGAGGAGGATGTAGCTCAAGAGACTGCTACAGATAGCGAACAACAAAAATCTACACCGTCTATTGACGAGATAGCTAAAGATGTTGAAGCTGCTAGCGCAGATGCTGGCTCAGATACTAGTGCAGATGCTGGCTCAGATACTAGTGCAGACATCAATGATGAAGTAGAAGTAGATTCCTCTGACTTAGACGAGAGCGTTTTAGACGAGAGTGGCTTAGACGAGATTGACTTAAACGAGACTGATTTAGACGAGAGTGGCTTAGACGAGATTGACTTAAACGAGACTGATTTAGACGATCCCCTTGGTGATGAGTTACTTTCTGAGCTTGAAGCCGAACTTCCAGATAAAGATGACCTTGCTGTAGAGGAAAGTGCTGAACTTGAAGATAGTCATTCTGCAGCTGATACCAGTGATGACGACCCAGCGACAGCAGACAGTGTCGATACAGCTGACGATACAGCTAATACAGATGACACTGACGACCTTGATCTTGATTCCATCCTGGACGACAGTTTAGATGACCTAATCGATAATCATATTGATGAGGATGATATTCAATCAGGTAAGGATGCTCTGTTAGATGAAATCTTAGAGCCAGAGCGTACTTCGCCAGAAAAGGGGGCTTCAGCCCAAGAAAGTGACATCGTTGATCTCGAGATTGATACTAGACTCGACGAAGCCGGTGTTGAAACGCTTGATGATATCGATTTAAGTGAATTAGACGCAGAGCTTAATAATAGTCAAGACGCTAGTAGCAATGTAGATGATATCGATGACTCAATTCTTGACTTGCCAGACCTAGACGATTGGCTTGATGATGAAAAGGCACAAGAAGATGAAGAGTCGCAGGACAGTCAGTCTAGGGCTAATGACGTAGATGATGATTTTGATTCTTCAGGTGAGAGTAAATTACCTAGCAATTATGACGATCTCGCTATCGACACCTTAGGAGAGGATGCTCCCTCAACAAGCGCTGAAGATGAAGTGCTTAAAGAAATAGAAAGCGCAGACTTTGATGCTCTCCTAGAGGAAATGGGGGCAATTGCTGATGATGATATAGGATCTAAGCTAGCTGAAATTGAACCAGATATGGAAAATTTGGATAGCTTGGTTGAGGCACTTGATTCGGACAATGGCAAGTCTGATAAGTTAGACAATCCTGATTTAGACTTAACGGCATTATTTGACGATCCAGAAGGTGAAGTTGATGCTAGTGCTGATTTCATCGATGTCGATAATCTGATCGAGGAAAGTGAACAATTAGCGCCTGCAAGCGATGATGAAATTGAATTAAATTTAGACATGTCTCTTGATAGCTTTTTGAATGAAAGCAACGGAATTGATGTTGACGTTGATGCCGACCAATCGAGCAACTTGGATTTGGCGAGAGTTTACATCGATATGGAAGATACCGAAGCCGCTATTGAAGCCTTAGATCAGGTTGTGAAAAAGGGCAATGCTAAGCAAAAAGAAGAGGCTAGCGCTTTACTTGAACAACTAAAAGGAAAGTAGAGTTTGAGTGGCAAGTTCGGTGTAAATAAACCATCTCAGCTAGTATATGAAGCTAAGTTAGATGAATTTATAGCTCAATCAACCCTAAATATAAAAAGATGGTCGTTTACCGGCGCTTTGGCTTTTTATCTGGCTTTCACCTATATCGATTATCATCGTTTTTCGGTTGATGTCCATCAAATAACCATTCCTATTCGTGTCATCTTTGGTGTTTTACCGCTACTGTGCGTGTCTCTTTTATTTTGGACAAAACGTGTTACATCAACTCGTCAGTATCTCAATTTGTGTCTTTTTACTTATTTTAGCTGTGGCATGGTGCACATCTTCGTATTTGCCTTTGCTCGCAATTATGATCAAAATCTCTCAGAGCTCGGTTTCGTTATTCTCATCCTTTTTGGATGTTTGATGACAGCACTACCGATAAAGCCAGCAGCAACAATAACCTTGTTGATGATAATTATTATGGCAGTTGTTTATCCTAATTTGGGATGGGAAGCCAACAAGCTCGCTTTCCAATTGTTTGTTTATGTGGGTATAGCAAGCATGTGTTTGTTCATTAATCGAAACCTATCTAGGCAGTTAGTGAATAACTATCACATGATAAATGAGCTCTATGGCCACTCAATAACCGACCGACTCACTAACTTAAAAAACAGTCGATACTTTGAGAAACAGCTTTTATCACTCATTGACAGAGCACGAAATGAATTTAAAAAAGTATCTTTGATTATTATAGATGTGGATAACTTCAAAGAGCTTAATGACAGGAATGGTCACGATTATGGTGATAAATGCCTAGTTAATCTTGCAGGAGTGCTATCCAAGCAATGTACGAAAGAGTGTGACTTTGCATGCAGAATAGCTGGAGATGAGTTCGGTATTGTCTTGTATGACGCCAAGGAAGGAGAAGTAGAAACAATAAGTCAGAGGATTTTGACCGAAATACAACTCATTCATGTTGAGGTGTCAATGGGCATAGCAACAAGCTCAATCGACGAAGGTGAGACAACGATTGAAACTAAAGAACAGTTGTTCAAAAACGCAGATCGTGCTTTGTATCTAGCGAAAGATAAAGGCAGAAATACCTTTGTTGTAGATGCTTAGTTCTGAAAACGCTCTGCCAGTGCGGCTCATCACTAAGCTCTGTATTCCATAAGCTGTGGTCTATTTACGAGTCGAGGGGCACATTGAAGTTTTCATCAAGCTCAAAATCACCTCTAACTGCTTGTAACTTTCCATCTTCAAAGTCGATGACCAATTCCTTTTTAAAGTCTTCGCCACGCTTACTCATTCCGCGCTTCATTTCATAAACGTAGTACCATGTATTTTGGTCGAAAGAATCTTCGACCACAGGGTGCCCCAATACATAAATAACTTGCTCTTTTGTCATATTGATACGAAGTTTTTTAACATCTCTGTCATCCAGATAGTTGCCCTGAGGGACGTCAATTCTGAATATCCAGTTTTTACAAGCAGTGGTACCGAAAACGACGGCGATGATAATTAAGAGATGTGTAAGTTTCATTCAATTTTCCGATTTATTGGCATTCTTAGCCAACCTATTCATTTAGTTGTCACTGATATTTGGTATTTTCAGCGTAAGCGTAATTATGTAGCTGATGCTACCACTATATTATGACCATTCAACATCTATTTAGTTCTTTCTATAGTTTTAATAAGTCTCGTGCGTTTGCGATGGCGGTATCGGTTAATTTATCGCCTGCAAGTAACCTTGCAATTTCATTCACTCTTTCATTTTCAGTGAGTTGTAGCATACGCGTTTCGGTGCTGTCGCCATCGGTTAATTTGGTAACAAATATCTGATTATGACCATGTGCAGCGACCTGTGGGAGATGCGTGACACACATTACTTGAGATCTTTCACCTAGTTTACGAAGTAACCTGCCCACTATAGAGGCGGTAGGCCCGCTTATACCAGTATCGACTTCATCGAAAATCATAGTGGGTATGTGGTTTCCGCTAGCGGTGATCACTTGTATGGCTAATCCTATTCGCGACAGTTCGCCACCTGAAACGACTTTATCTAAGCTATCTGCTGCTTGGCCGGGGTTAGTCGCTACTTTGATTGAAACTTGATCAGTGCCATGTGCGCTTGGCTTTGCATCCAAAATACTATTTACTTCAATTTCTACTTTCGCATGTGGCATGTTCATATCACGAATATGTGCTTCGATTTTTTTAGCCAATAGTGTCGCACTTTTTTGACGTGATAGGTGCAAGGCTTCTGCGTGTTTTTTATAGTCGCTAGCGAGTCTAAGACACTCTTCCTCAAGCTCACCTAAGCTGTTTTCTTGTTGAATCAGCGTGGCATACTCGGCTGCCAACTCCATATGTTTATCATAGAGCGCTTCAGGTTTAACATTATGTTTTCTCGCAAAGTCCATTGAACTCGCATACCTTTGTTCAACTTGCTGTAAACGCATGGGATCAATTTCTAATTGCTCACAATATTGACGTAATTCTTGCGATGCCTCTTCAACTTGAATAGAGGCTTCATTGAGTACTTCCACAATTGGGCCTAACAAGGGATCGTGCTCTTGCATGTCAGCCAAATTGTCGATGCAAGAGCGGATCGCAGATAAAGCATTAAACTCGTCGCCTTCATATAAGAGATAAAAGCTCATTTGAGCTTGCTCTAGTAAGGTCTGACTATTGCTTAGCCTTTTATGCTCTATTTCCAATTCGCTAAACTCATTCTCGGCAATACTAAATTCGTCTAGTTCGGCCACTTGATATGACAGCAGTTGCTTTCGGTCATTGCGTTGCTGTTGTGCTTCTTGTAATTCACTTAGTTGCGACTGTTTTTCTTTTAGGGCTTTGCATGCTGAGGCAACAGCATCAATTAAACTGGAATGCTCGGCAAAAATGTCAACTAAGCGCCGTTGGTTATCGGTTTTGAGAAGCTGATGATGTGCATTTTGCCCATGAATGCTTACCAGATATTGGCCAAGCGCTTTTAGCTGATTAAGTGATACGGCAACGCCATTAATAAAGGCTTTCGAGCGACCCTCTTGGCTAATTAAACGACGTATAAAGCACTCATCTTTGTTATCTTCTTGTTCTAATTCGTTCTCTTCTAGCCATGATTTTGCCAGCTTAAGATGACTGACATCAAAGTGTGCAACAATTTCTGCCTTCTCAGCTCCTTTTCGCACGCTAGCTGCGTCGGCTCTATCACCCAAGCATAAACTGAGGGCGTCTATAGCAATTGACTTACCTGCACCAGTTTCACCAGTAATGGCGGTCATGCCCTCAACTAGGTCAACTTGTAATTGTTTAACAACAGCAAAATTCTTAACTGAAATGTGTACGAGCATCTGGCTTTCCCGAAGATTCTAAATTTGCTAACTATGTTTTGATAATTAACGCTGCTAATAAATGTACTGGTAATATATACAGTAATTGAGTTTAAGTAAAGCAGAGGGTCAGGCATTAGTGTTTTTACTGTGGTAGTGAAATCTTGCCCATGCTGGTATTGACGTTAGTTGACCCTTTACTTCCTGTGGCCGATTCCGCCGCAAAAGTCTGTATATCCCCAGCAACACATTCGTTTGCAAGCAGAGCAAAAAGGATCGCCTCTTTTGCATCGGGGTCGATATCTAAAGCTCGTGTATTTGAAACACTGCGCTTCAAATGAAAAGAAAGTCGGTTTAATAAATGAGTATTACGCGCTCCGCCACCACTTACGTAGATTTCAGTATCAATTGGTAGGCACAGCACATGCTTGGCAATAAGCCAAGCTGAGAATTCATTTAAAGTCGCCATTTTATCTTCAAAGCTGATACTTTTCTGTTCGTCCAATTGCATAGGCGTCGCTGTTCTCGAGTCAGTGTCAGATTGGCTGACTGCATTATCTAACCATGCGATGTTAAATAACTCTGGCCCAGTTGTTTTGGGCATCGCTGCATTTACGAATGCGTCGTCTTGCATTTTTTTTAACAAGATTGTGTTGACCTTTCCCATGGCTGCGATCTTTCCATCCTTGTCGTAACCCCACGCCAATTGTTCGCTTTGCTCATTGGATTTATCTCTTTCAGCCCTAATCAGTGCATCCATGAGTGTATTTCCTGGGCCTAAATCTGAGCAGACCGTGTCATTAAAACCTGCACCCTTCGGTAAGTAAGTTAGGTTAGCGATGCCACCTATATTGATCAAACAACGGTTCTTAGTGTGACTGGAAAATAGCAAATAGTCTCCGTACATGGCGAGTGGGGCGCCTTCACCGCCATGAGCTATCTGTTTTTGGCGAAAGTCGCTGATGGTAATTATATGGGTTAATGAGGCTATGTGGTCGCCATCGCCAAGTTGAAGTGTAGAGTGAATTGAGGAATTAGCCGCACTTTCAAGGTAAGTGCTCTCGGTTTGAGCAGGGCAAGGAGTCCTCGACACGTTTTTCAAAGAGTTCGCGACTCTCAGTGAATTGGGATAGTGGAAAACAGTTTGGCCATGACTTGCTATCAGATCAACATCAGCACTAGTTAACTTGTTATCCTCAAGAAACTGAAGGACCATATCAGCATGAGTTCTTGCGATAAAAGCATTAAGCCAACACAAGACTGACTGATCAACGATTTGTTTTGAAAAAACATCTTTGACCGCGAGCAAAAACGCGTCGTCGTATGCTTTTGTTTCGAAGCCTTCCAATCTAACGCGAGTTGCTTTTCCGTGACCGTCAATAGTACACAAAGCAATATCAAGCCCATCCAGCGAGGTACCGCTCATCAGCCCAATAATCCTGCGAGTTTTTGCTCTAGTTAGACCATATAGTTTATCGATATGTTGACGCATCAGTAGAGTTTACTGCCCCAATTAAGTTTTGTTCTTAAGACGTTGAAGTAGTTGTAGTCTTTTGGGTGTACCAAGGTCAATTTATTTGGGTTTTTTCGAATTCTAACTTCGTCGCCAGGTTGTAGGGAGATAACAATATGACTATCACAGCTAACCTGCAAATTGTCAGTGTTTACTTTGGATACTTTCAAATAAATTTCGCTATTTGCGTCAACAACAATTGGTCGACTGCTGAGAGTGTGAGGGAACATTGGTACTAAAGTAAGGGCATCTAATTGAGGCATAAGTATTGGGCCTCCACCAGACAAAGAATAGGCTGTGGAGCCGGTTGGAGTCGCGACAATTAAACCGTCTGAACGCTGACTAAATACGAAAAGTCCGTCGATGTATAGCTCGAACTCCATCATGTGAGCGACTTTACCGTGGTGCAGAACAATCTCGTTAACAGCTGAATTCGTCTCTTGGTTTTCGCCGTCTCTGACCACGGTGGCCTCTAAAAGGAAGCGCTCTTCCCTGTGAACTCTTCCTTCAAAAATATTGGTGATTTGACGGCTAATATCTTCAGGATTGATGTCGGTTAGGAAGCCGAGATTACCGCGATTAACGCCGACTACGTCGGTATTGTGGTTTGCCAAGATCCTGGCCGCCCCAAGCATGTAGCCGTCGCCGCCCACAACAATCGCTAGCTCTGACCGCTCACCAAGTTCCTCTAAGCTACAAACTTCTAAAGAACGATCGTCAAGCTCTTCTTTGATGCGAGCTTCAACCAAAATTTGGCAGTTTCGCTCCTTTAATTCTGTTACCAATGCATTGAGGCTAACCCGACTCCCTTCATGGTCGGTCTTCCCTATCAGTCCTACTGTTTGATAACTCATAAATGCGCTATAACTTCCTTTGCCTGATGTAAATAACCTTCTCTACATGCAGACCTTACTCCGCCTGTT
Organism: Marinibium conchae; assembly: GCF_015595035.1. Taxonomy (GTDB): domain Bacteria; phylum Pseudomonadota; class Gammaproteobacteria; order Enterobacterales; family Alteromonadaceae; genus Glaciecola. The sequence goes on from NZ_JADNRN010000001.1 coordinate 904,318, forward strand.
ATTGATTGTTCTTGGTCGTGCTTGATTATAGTACAGTGAAGCTTGCTAATAATAAGATAACTGTTACCCAATTCTAGTTGACTTGCAAGTGTATTTTTGGGTTCGAAAGGTAAATTAGTGTCCAAGCCTTGGTTTGGCATTGCATATTACAATGTATCGTCAGTTTAGCGTGTATAAATAATGGTGTTTTTTCCAAGCGTTTTTGCCTTGTACATCCCTACATCGGCTCTGCGCAGAGTATCTTCAAAGTGCTCACCTTGCAGAGCCGCCGCAACCCCAATACTCAATGTAGTTTTTAGTTCAGGATGCGCTCTTGGACGCACGTGATATTTAATATTTTTACGAATTTTCTCAACGAGTGTTTCGGTGCTCTCTTCGTCTATATTCATCAACAGAATTAAAAATTGCTCGCCACCCCATCGAGATACAATATCACTCCCGCGAACAGTCGCTTGTAAATAGTCGGAGGTGTCTTTAATTACCTGGTCTGCGGCAAGCGGACCAATGGTGGCATTAATATTCTTAAAATTATCTATATCACAAAGCACTGCAGTGTAATTTTGGGCATGTTGCCCACGCCTTTCTTGGTGTCGCCTTTTTAGAAAGTCGTAGACGAACTGCCTGTTATAGCTCTGAGTAAGCGCATCTTTATTTGCCATTTCATATAGCTTTTTTTCTTGTCTCATGCTTCGAGACCTAGCACTCATAGTAATAATAACGAAGGCCGTTGCAGTGAGGACAATATTGATAAATTGTACATAGGGGGCAATACTTGGAAAGGCATATACATAGTCAAAGTTGGCGGTAAGTAGATTAAGTACACCGAAAAGTACAATAAGACTGAGGCTTATTATGGCTGACAATTGGCGCGAAAATAATGGAAATATAATCACCATAGAAGCGACCGGCCAAAGAAAATATTGAAAACCCATCGATAAGCCAATCACCAAAGTTGCAATAGTCGCATGCACCGCAATTTCCAACGAAATCAATATGGTCGCGAGCAAATACCGACTTTTATGGTTTTGATAGAGCGCTATTAGCCAAACTAGCACACTTGCTACGTTCAGAAACGACAGCCATAACGCTCCTATACTCAAAAAGAAAAAGATAAATATGATGTGCGATACGGCACCTAAGAAACAAACCGTCCTCAGGGTGATGTATAGTCGAATGTTTGCATGATCAGGGCTTAAATGCTGATATTTTTCTTCAAGAGGACTCAAGCTTTGAGTGCTATGCTGATTTATTCGGTCAACCACTTTTCACCACTTAAATGTAAACGACGCTGCAAGTAACTTCTTATCAAATTGTACATTAATAACTACAACAACTGTATTAGAACTTATCTTTAAACAGTTCCAGTGTATTTGATATGATATTCAAGGGCTTAGGATATAATTTTATTTTTTCCCTTGAAGAAAGCTAAAATAACCCCATCTACATCGCCATGCATAAACCAACGGTGTCCCCACCGTTTTAGAGAAGATTCGAAGTATCCGCGGAGAAATATAATGAGCGACCAAAAAGCCAATCCTGATAACGAAGTAGAGATCCACGATGAAGAAAGTTCGTCGGAAAATGAAGAACAGCCAATGACGGCTGATGAGCTTGAGCAAAGCATGAACGATACCGATAATATTGAACGAATTGCAGAGTTGGAAGCCGAGTTAGAGGCTGCAAAAGGCACTATTGACGGTCAGAAAGACGCTGTACTTCGAGCTCGTGCCGACATGGAAAATGCTAAACGCAGAGCAGAGCAAGAAATTGACAAAGCACGTAAATTTGCCCTTGAGAGATTTGCCGGTGAACTACTGCCTGTGCTTGATAACCTTGAGCGAGCGATGCAAGTTGCTGATGCTGATAATGAGGCAATAAAACCGGTGATTGAAGGTGTCGATCTTACCCTGAAATCATTTGTGTCGACCGTTGAGAAATTTGGTATGGAAGTGATAGACCCACAGGGTGAAAGCTTTAACCCTGAACTTCACCAAGCAATGTCCATGCAAGAATCGTCAGATGTTGCGCCTAATACAGTCATGGCTGTGATGCAGAAAGGCTATAGCTTGAATGGTCGCTTGATTCGCCCCGCCATGGTAATGGTATCTCGTGCAGCAAGTGATGGGGTTGACACCGAAGCATAAGTGTTTGGTGTGAACCTTATTTAAAAAGCATTTCAAACCTAGTACGACGATAAAACTTTGACTACCCGTCCTTTGGCAATTAATTTATGCAGTAGTCCGCGCGTGTTCTGCATCACATCTGTTTTATCGTCTATTAAACGTCACAAAGAGAAGAGTCCCAGCAAGCACAAGCTTAGAAAAGCAAAGCCCAATACTGGACAGGCTCACAGCGCTTTTTTCTAGGTAAATTAAAAAAAATAAAAAAAAGTTTAATCACGTGTTGAAAACAGGGGTATTAGCCCCACTTAGTAAGTCATAACGCAATAACTCATATTTTGGAGACACACTAATGGGTAGAATCATCGGTATCGACTTAGGTACAACTAATTCATGTGTCGCAGTACTAGACGGCGACAAAGCAAAAGTAATTGAAAACGCAGAGGGCGATCGTACAACGCCATCGATTATCGCTTACAGCGCCGAAGGCGAGACACTTGTTGGTCAGCCGGCGAAGCGCCAAGCAGTGACTAACCCTGAAAACACATTGTTTGCGATTAAGCGCCTAATAGGCCGCCGCTTTGAAGATAAAGAAGTGCAGCGTGACATTGACATCATGCCTTTTAAAATCGTGAAAGCTGATAACGGCGACGCTTGGGTTGAAGCAAACAACGAAAAAATGGCACCGCCTCAGATTTCAGCGGAAGTGCTCAAAAAGATGAAGAAGACTGCTGAAGACTATTTGGGTGAAGAAGTCACTGCAGCTGTTATTACTGTTCCTGCTTATTTTAATGATGCTCAGCGTCAGGCTACTAAAGATGCTGGTCGAATCGCGGGCTTGGAAGTAAAGCGTATCATTAACGAGCCAACGGCTGCAGCATTAGCTTACGGCATGGATAAAAAGCAAGGCGATAGCGTAGTTGCTGTTTACGACCTTGGTGGTGGTACTTTTGATATTTCAATTATTGAGATTGACGAGGCTGACGGTGAGCACACATTTGAAGTATTAGCGACCAATGGCGATACTCACTTAGGCGGTGAAGATTTCGATAACCGCATGATCAATTATCTTGTGGATGAGTTCAAGAAAGACCAAGGTTTTGATTTACGTAAAGATCCTTTGGCTATGCAACGTTTGAAAGAAGCGGGTGAGAAAGCCAAGATTGAGCTTTCTTCAGCGCAGCAAACAGAAGTTAATTTGCCATACATCACTGCTGACGCAACTGGTCCTAAGCACTTAGCAATAAAGGTGACACGTGCGAAATTGGAGTCGCTAGTTGAAGATTTAGTGAAGCAATCACTTGAGCCATTGAAGCAAGCCCTTGCCGATGCAGATTTGTCGGTAAGCGACATCAACGACATTATTCTTGTTGGTGGCCAAACTCGTATGCCTTTGGTTCAGAAGTACGTTACTGAGTTTTTTGGTAAAGAGCCGCGTAAAGACGTAAACCCTGATGAAGCAGTTGCAACGGGCGCCGCGATTCAAGGTGGTGTTCTAGCGGGTGATGTGAAAGATGTTCTATTACTTGACGTTACCCCTCTATCTCTCGGTATCGAGACGATGGGTGGAGTGATGACAGCCCTTATCGAGAAGAATACAACGGTGCCTACTAAGAAGTCACAAGTATTCTCAACCGCTGAAGATAACCAGTCTGCGGTTACAGTACATGTGTTACAGGGGGAGCGTAAGCAAGCTCAAGGTAATAAGTCTTTAGGTCAATTTAACCTTGAAGGTATTCGTCCGGCATCACGTGGAACCCCTCAAATTGAGGTAACTTTCGATATTGATGCCGATGGCATATTACATGTTTCGGCCAAAGATAAAGATACGGGCAAAGAGCAGAAGATCACTATCAAAGCTAACTCTGGTTTAAGTGATGAAGAAATTGAGCAAATGGTACAAGACGCTGAAGCGAATAAAGATGCTGACGCGAAGTTCGAAGAACTAGTACAAGCTCGAAATCAAGCTGATGGCATGATCCATGGCACTCGCACGCAAATTGAAGAAGCCGGTGACGCTTTAGCTGAAGATGAGAAAGCGAAAATCGAAGCTGCTGTTGACGCTCTGGAAACTGCGCGCAAAGGCGAAGATAAAGCGGCGATTGACCAGAAGGTTCAAGAGCTCATGGAAGCATCAGCTAAGTTAATGGAAATAGCACAGGCTAAAGCTGCAGCAGAAGGTCAAGATGCACCTCAAGCTGATACAGGTGAAGCTACTCCAGCGGATGATGATGTAGTTGACGCTGAGTTTGAAGAAGTGAAAGACGACAAGAAATAAGTCGAATTGCTTTAAGTAAGATAACGAGGCGCAGCTGTTTGTGAACAGGTTGCGCCTTGTTTGTTTTACACAATATGGTAATAAAAGTCTAACAAACGCGCATTTGTGGTTTTATAAGCGATTTAACTAAGGCTTGAAATAGAGCTCTTATAAAACAGTACCCTTACACAGATTTTATATAGTAGGAAGTTTTTATCTTATGTCCAAACGAGATTATTACGAGGTTTTAGGTGTTCCCAAAAGTGCCGATGAGCGCACAATAAAGAAAGCCTACAAGAAACTCGCCATGAAGTACCACCCTGATAGAACTCAGGGCGACAAGGACATGGAAGAAAAATTTAAAGAGATTCAAGAAGCTCATGAAATGCTCACCGATAGTCAAAAGCGTGCCGCTTATGATCAATACGGACACGCTGGGGTTGATCCTAACCGTGGCGGAGGTCACGGTCATGGGGCTGATTTTGGTGACATTTTTGGAGATGTTTTTGGCGATATTTTTGGTGGAGGCAGGGGGCGTCAATCACGTGCTCGCCAAGGGTCCGATTTACGTTATAACCTCGAAATGTCACTTGAGGAAGCTGTGCGAGGCAAGGAAGTTGAAATTAGAGTCCCTACCTTAGTGGAGTGTGACTCATGTCATGGCTCGGGTGCAAAGAAAGGGTCTTCACCAACAACATGTCCTACATGTAAAGGAAACGGGCAAGTACAGATGCGACAAGGCTTTTTTGCAGTCCAACAAACCTGTCCAACATGTTCTGGGAAAGGCAAAATTATATCAGACCCTTGCAATCCATGCCGTGGTCAAGGCAGAACTGAAAAAACTAAAACACTTTCGGTCAAAGTCCCTGCAGGTGTCGACACAGGCGATCGTATTCGGTTGAGCGGCGAGGGAGAGGCTGGTGAGAACGGGGCTCCAGCAGGTGATTTATATGTTCAGGTAAATATCCGAGAGCACGAAATTTTTGCTCGTGATGGCAACAACCTATACTGTGAAGTCCCTCTTGGTTTTGCGACTGCAGCACTGGGCGGTGATATTGAAGTTCCGACTCTTGATGGCAAAGTTAAGCTTAAGATTACTGCTGAAACACAAACAGGCAAGATGTTCCGCCTGCGTGGTAAAGGTGTGAAATCAGTAAGGAGTGGCAGCGTAGGTGACTTGATGTGTAAAGTTGTAATCGAAACGCCAGTTAATTTATCGAGCAAGCAACGTGAGATGCTGGAAGAGTTCGACGCTTCTCTTGGTGGCGGTAAACATCGCCCTAAAGAGCAAGGCTTTTTTGATGGCGTGAAAAAGTTCTTTGACGATTTAACCAAGTAACACAAGCTAAAATCCATAACATAAACGCCTGTCATACAACGATGGGCGTTTTTGTTTTAAGAAAAATAATATTGAGGCCTTTTTAAATCGGTGTTTCTGAACTATTATTTTTTGACAACAAATATAAGTGATAAAGGAAAACAACAATGAAGAAATTTTTATCAATTGCGAGCATCTTGAGTATTCTGTTCTCGGCGTCTATCGTAGCTAAGGAAGCAAGTTCTGAAAAACAAGCTAAAGCAAATGTACAATTTAGAAAAGCGATTCTTCAGTTAGTCAGGAGCAATATGGGTCCTCTTGGGGCGATGGCAAAAGGTCAAATTCCTTATGATAGTGAGGTAATGATGACCAATGGCTTAAGAATTGAACAGCTCAGTTATATGATGGAAGATTATTTTGCTACAGATACTCGCAAATTTGAGCTAAAAACTGACGCTTCAGATGATATTTGGGAGAATCAAGACGACTTCAATTCACTCGCATTAGACATGGCAGATGCGGCAGCAAAGCTCCAGAAAGTAGCTGAAGCTGGGGACGAAGCAAATTATCGTAAAGCGATTGGTTCGGTAGGGGCTACTTGTAAAGCCTGTCACGATAAATACAAAACTGATTAGACGTTATTGCACTAAGCAAATCAAAAGAAACATAAAGTAGCATTTGCAATTTTGTAGAGATATGTAATTATAATGTTAATGAAATTGTTCTTTGGGAGAAGAATGATTTTATTGGAGTACTATTATTACTGTTCAATTAATACAATGATTGTAAAGCGACACCGTTTAGCAATGCTCGGTGTTTAATGTAAATGGAAGTTGTAGTGCTTAATCCTAATAAAAAAAATAAAAGGATTGGCGAATATGTCTAAACATGCTTTAAAACAAACAGCATTTGCTGTGGGCTTGACTATCCTCTACGGGTTAACAATTTCACAAGCTAACGTATTTTTCTAAGATAGCAAACTCATATCTTATTGATACAAATGAATAGCCGAGCAGGCCTTGCTCGGCTATTTTTTTGTCAGTAGTAAAAGTCATCTGCTAGCTCAGGAGCGAAGCTGACGACAATGAGATACACTGCGCCTGCAGATAAGCTCGCTACAAACACAAAACGAAGCCAATGGTTCTTGCTTGCTACAATATTCTCTAGCTTTGATACTTGAGACTCACTTAGCTCTTTTCTGCCAGTTACCATTGCTTTAAGCAATGCTTGGCCTTTTAGTCTTTTGTATAAAATCATTGCAGTAATGTGCAAGACCAAGAAAAATAGCACGGCGTTAACAGCGTTACTGTGCAGCATGTTCATTATATCTTCAACCGCATCACTTACGACAGAGTGATAAGGACCTGAATAAAAGATATCGTCGGTGATAAATAGTCCTGATACGGTTTGCGTTAACAGCATGCTCATGACAAAAATGATGGAGTAAGCGCCAAGCGGATTGTGCCCTAAATATGTTGTGTAGCTACTTTTATTCAGACTCTTGGCATAGGCAATAGTGGTAGTAGGGCCATGTATAAACTGAGAAAAGCGAGCATAATAGGCACCAACAATCCCCCAGAGAAGCCTGAAGATGATTAGCCCAAGCATCACATAGCCACCATAGAAGTGCCATTGCATAGCATCGTCAAGTAACTCCCCAGTTAAATATTGCGCGGCAAAAGTGACCACCAATAGCCAGTGGAATATTCTCGTCGGAAAGTCCCAAACATATATTTTCATTTTAGCTTCTTGGCAGAATAACAATATGGAAAGTATAGCGCTTGCAAATAAATCTTCATTAGTAATTTTAACAAAGCGCTAGAACAAATCTCAGCAATGCTTATTAGAAAAGGTGGGAAAGAAAAGAGCTAAAAGCACGATTACGGCTTTTTGTTTGTCGCCAATTCATGCAGAATACCGTGGTAATTCTAAAGGAGAGCACAGACGTGACAAAAATTGGTGTATTTGGCGCTAACGGTCGAATGGGAAGAGTATTAATAGAAGCTTGTTATGAGCATACGGATGTGTCGCTTGGTTTTGCAAGCGTTCGAGACGGCTCTGCCTTGGCGGGCATCGATGCAGGTGAGTTGGCTGGGGTCGCAAAACAATACATAAATGTGTGTGAGTATAGTAAACAGCCTAGCGACATAGCAGATGTAATTGTCGATTTTACGCTACCTCAGGCTCTTCAGGCCAACCTTGATTGGTGTGTACAACACAATAAACCAATAGTAATTGGTACAACTGGCTTGAGCGAGCAGCTTTTATCAGCCATTGATACAGCGGCTAAGTCAATACCGATAGTGTTCGCAGCAAACTACAGCGTTGGTGTTAATCTATTGCTTAGTCTCGTGCGTCAAACGAGCGCAGTGATGGGTGATATCGCTGATATCGAAATTGTTGAAGCACATCATCGTTTTAAAAAAGATGCGCCTTCAGGCACAGCAATGGCTATAGGCGAAGCTATCGCAGATGAATTAGACAGAGATCTTAATTCCTGCGCAGTTTATGGAAGAGAGGGCGATACCGGTGAAAGAGAGCACCAAACCATAGGTTTTAGTACAATTAGAGCTGGCGACATTGTTGGTGAGCACACCGCGATATTTGCCACTATAGGTGAACGTATCGAATTAACACACAAAGCATCTAGTCGTCTCACTTTTGCCAATGGCGCATTGCGAGCAGCTATTTGGTTAAAGACGAAGCCACCAGGCTTGTATACAATGCAGAATGTATTGGGCTTAGGCGAGTAATGTCATATAAATCGCATAAACACCAAGATGTCAAAGTGTGTTTATGCGTAGTTCATCATAATAATAGTGTTAAATGCTTATTTTCGTCACTTTTGTGGCGGCTTTTGAGAAAAAAATAGACCAAACTATTTCATTAATATATACTCATTGGAATTTGCCACCAATTTGCAATTTCGCGCAGGGCGCACGCAACTGTTTATGGCAAGAAAAGCTATAAACGTTTGGAAAGCGTTAATGCGTTGAGAGTGTAAAGTTTCGCGAAGAAGCGACAATTTTCCTTTTTTTACTAAAGGTACAATTGTTTTTTTCGGAAATAGCATCTTCATTGCTATTTCCCTTGTTACCTTTAATTTTAGGAGGTTGACTTGGCTATTTCTGCCCTTTTAGTGCTCGAAGATGGTTCTATTTTCAATGGTTCAGCAATCGGTGCTTCCGGTTACAGTGTCGGAGAAGTTGTTTTTAATACTTCAATGACCGGATATCAAGAGATCCTAACCGACCCATCATACGCCGAACAAATCATTACGCTCACTTATCCTCACATCGGTAACACCGGAACTAATTCAGAAGACGTCGAATCCGACAAAATTTGGGCCAAAGGCTTAGTTATCAGAGATCTTCCGCTAATCGCGAGTAATTTCAGAAATGAACAAAACCTGTCTGACTACCTTTCTGATAATAATATTGTTGCTATCGCTGATATTGACACCCGTCGACTGACTCGAATTTTGCGAGATAAAGGTGCGCAACGAGGATGCATTGTTGCTGGCGGTGCCTTGTCGGAAAGTGACGCTTTAGACAAAGCAAGATCTTTTGCTGGTCTTAAAGGAATGGACCTTGCGAAAGTGGTGACTCGTAAGGTATCAGAAGCATGGACTGATGGCTCATGGGAACTGGGTAAGGGTTATGCTGTCGATCAATCAGAGCTTCCATATCACGTTGTTGCGTATGATTTTGGTGCAAAAAATAATATTTTACGAATGTTAGTTGATCGCGGTTGTCGTCTTACAATAGTACCCGCTGAAAGCACAGCTGAGGAAGTGCTTGCACTCAATCCTGACGGTATATTTTTGTCGAACGGCCCCGGCGACCCCGAGCCCTGTACGTATGCTATCGATGCAATAAAAGTATTTCTCGATAAATCATTGCCTATTTTTGGTATTTGTTTGGGCCATCAACTTTTAGCTTTAGCGAGTGGTGCTAAAACACAAAAAATGAAATTTGGTCATCATGGTGCTAACCATCCAGTGAAGGACCTTGCTAGGAATGTGGTCATGATTACTAGCCAAAACCACGGTTTTGCTGTTGATGAGACATCTTTGCCAGATAACTTGAAAGTCACGCATGTTTCGCTATTTGACCAATCACTACAAGGTATCGAGCGTAACGATAAGCCAGCTTTTAGCTTTCAAGGCCATCCTGAAGCAAGCCCAGGCCCGCACGATGCTGCGCCATTATTCGATCGCTTTATTGAGCTACTAGCTAAAGCGAAAAACAACACTCAAGCCAAATAGTAGGAATAAGACTATGCCAAAACGTACCGACCTCAAGAGTATACTAATTCTTGGTGCTGGGCCTATTGTGATTGGTCAGGCTTGCGAGTTTGACTATTCCGGCGCACAGGCCTGTAAAGCACTTCGTGAAGAAGGCTACAGAGTAATACTCGTCAACTCTAATCCTGCGACTATCATGACTGACCCTGAGATGGCCGACGCTACTTATATAGAACCGATTCAATGGGAAGTTGTTCGCAACATTATCGATAAGGAACGTCCCGATGCGGTATTACCAACCATGGGTGGGCAGACCGCGCTGAATTGTGCACTGGACCTTAACAAACATGGTGTGCTTGACGAATTCAATGTTGAACTAATCGGTGCTTCCGCAGATGCAATCGATAAAGCTGAAGACCGAGAGCGATTCGACAAAGCCATGAAATCTATCGGACTTGAGTGTCCTCGGGCTGAAATCGCCCATACGCTTGAGCAAGCTCATGATGTTCTGACTCGAATTGGTTTCCCATGTATTATTCGCCCATCTTTTACCATGGGCGGAACTGGCGGTGGTATTGCTTACAACAAAGATGAGTTTAATGAAATCTGTACTCGTGGCTTAGATTTATCTCCCACCTCCGAATTGCTTATTGATGAGTCACTCATTGGCTGGAAGGAGTACGAAATGGAGGTGGTTCGCGATAAAGCAGATAATTGCATTATTGTATGTACCATTGAAAACTTCGATCCTATGGGGGTGCATACTGGTGATTCAATCACCGTTGCCCCTGCTCAAACGCTCACTGATAAGGAATACCAAATTATGCGCAACGCTGCCATGGCAGTGCTGCGAGAGATTGGTGTAGAGACTGGCGGTTCAAATGTTCAGTTTGGTGTATGTCCAGACACTGGTCGTATGGTAATTATTGAGATGAACCCTCGGGTTTCTCGCTCTTCAGCATTAGCATCTAAAGCTACCGGCTTTCCAATCGCTAAAATAGCAGCGAAGCTAGCGGTTGGCTTCACGCTTGACGAATTGGCCAACGATATCACCGGAGGCTTAACGCCTGCATCTTTTGAACCTTCAATTGATTACGTAGTAACCAAAATTCCTCGTTTTAATTTTGAAAAATTCTCTGGTGCTAACGACCGCCTCACCACCCAGATGAAGTCGGTTGGCGAGGTTATGGCTATCGGACGAAACCAACAAGAATCCTTGCAAAAAGCACTGCGGGGCTTAGAAGTTGGTGTAACTGGCCTCGATCCTATTCTTGACTTAGATGATCCTGAAGCTAAAAATAAACTCATTTACGAACTTCGTGAACCAGGTGCTGAACGTATTTGGTACATCGGCGACGCCTTTAGAATGGGTATGTCAGTTGACGAAATTTTCGGCCTGACAAATATTGACCGTTGGTATCTGGTACAACTAGAAGAGATAGTTCAGTTAGAGCAACTTGTAGAAAGAATTGGCCTTTCAGAAGTAGACCATAGCTTAATGCGAACATTAAAGCGCAAAGGCTTTGCTGACGCAAGACTCGCTGAATTAACCAAAGTTGCAGAAAGTGATGTGCGAGATATGCGTAAGAAATTTGATATCTTACCTGTGTATAAGCGCGTTGATACCTGCGCCGCTGAATTCAGCACCTCTACCGCATATATGTATAGTACTTATGATGAGGAGTGTGAGTCGGCTCCGTCAAACAAGGACAAAATCATGGTGCTTGGTGGCGGGCCAAACCGAATAGGACAGGGCATAGAGTTCGATTACTGCTGTGTTCATGCAGCTCTCGCTATGCGCGAAGACGGCTATGAAACTATTATGGTTAACTGTAACCCAGAAACAGTTTCTACTGATTACGATACGTCAGATCGCTTGTATTTCGAGCCAGTCACCTTAGAAGATGTGTTAGAAATTGTGCGTGTTGAACAACCCAAAGGCGTGATAGTGCAATATGGCGGGCAAACACCGCTAAAACTAGCTAGAGCACTTAAAGAAAACGGCGTTCCTATCATCGGTACGTCTCCCGATGCTATCGACCGAGCAGAGGATCGAGAACGTTTCCAGCACATGGTGAATAAATTAGGTTTAAAGCAACCTGAGAATGCGACTGTGAGCAACATGGAAGAGGCACTTCTGCGCGCAGAAGAGATAGGCTTTCCTCTTGTAGTGCGCCCATCATATGTATTGGGCGGACGAGCAATGGAAATTGTTTACGACCTGAAAGACTTAAGACGTTACCTAAATGAAGCAGTAAAAGTGTCAAATGACAGTCCCGTGTTATTAGACCGCTTTCTAGACGATGCTATTGAAGTTGATATTGATGCGATTTGCGATGGTGAGCAGGTCGTTATTGGTGGGATTATGGAGCATATTGAACAAGCGGGTGTCCATTCTGGAGATTCTGCATGTAGCTTGCCTCCATATTCGTTATCAGAAGATGTGCAAGATGTTATGCGCAAGCAAGTTACCGAGATGGCACTGGAACTTGAAGTTGTCGGTTTGATGAATACCCAATTTGCCATTAAAGACGGCGAAGTTTATTTGATCGAGGTTAACCCACGCGCTGCGAGAACGGTACCTTTTGTGTCGAAAGCGACAGGCGTGCCCTTGGCAAAAGTAGCAGCAAGAGCAATGGCTGGGACATCTTTACAAGCACAAGGCTTTACCAAAGAAATTATTCCTCCATTTTTCTCGGTCAAAGAGGTTGTGCTGCCATTTGCTAAGTTCCAAGGTGTTGACCCTTTGCTAGGTCCTGAAATGCGCTCTACTGGCGAAGTAATGGGAGTAGGGAATGGTTTTGATGAGGCGTATGCGAAAGCTAACTTAGGAGCGTCTGCGCCACTGCCTGTTAAAGGAAAGGTATTATTGTCGGTGCGTAACAACGACAAACAACGCTTGATAGGCTTAGCTCGCGAAATGATCGAGCAAGGCTTTAGTGTTGAGGCTACCAAAGGAACGTCAAAGTTCCTAGAAGAGCACGGTGTTGCTTGTGGTGTGGTGAACAAGTTGTCCGAGGGTAGGCCCAACATTGTTGATGCTATAAAAAATGGCGAATATTGCTATGTGGTAAATACGACGGAAGGGAGACAAGCGATAACCGATTCTGTTTATATTCGTCGTGAAGCCCTACTCAATAAAATTAGCTACACGACAACTCTGAACGCTGCCTTTGCGACCCTAAGCGCGTTAAATGCAGATGCAAAAGTGAATGTCACTTCTGTTCAAGAGTTACATGAAAGAGTGAACGCACAGCCCTAATACTGCGTTTTTTTGGAGCATAGTGGTTCTGCTACTTTTGTCTGTCAAAAAATAGTATATAATTCTATGTAATACACGAAAGAAGAATGCGCTCTACACGAGCGCATTTTGTCTTTTAAGCGCATTAGCAAAAAATCTGAGGAAGAAGAGTACAGTCATGACCAAATATCCAATGACAGCGCACGGCGCTCAAATGCTTACTGAAGAGCTGCAAGAACTTAAGAAAGTGAAGCGACCTGAAATAATTAAATCTATCGCTGAAGCCCGTGAGCATGGTGACTTAAAAGAAAATGCTGAATATCATGCAGCACGAGAGCAGCAGAGCTTTTGTGAAGGCCGGATTCAAGATATTGAGGGCAAATTATCAAATGCTCAAATTATCGACGTGACTAAAATGCCTAACACAGGCAAGGTGATTTTTGGTACGACCGTCACTGTAATGAACACTAAAAATGATGAAGAGATTACCTACAAGATAGTGGGCGATGATGAAGCAAATATTAAGAATTTGCTTATCTCGGTAAACTCTCCAATTGCTAGGGGCTTAATTGGTAAAGAAGTCGATGATGTGGTGAATATTCAAACACCCAACGGCGTGATTGAATACGAAATCATTGAAGTACAATATATTTAGTCTATAGACCAATTAATCTGTATTCACACTCTTTATTCAGTGGTGCATTTATTGCCTTAAGCACCACTGTTATTATTCCTTGTATACTAATTTTCTTTATTTAACCACTCGGTTGCTTTTGTGAGTGCTTCAGTACGATTATTTACAAAAGCATCTTTCGGTAGAATATCAGTGAATCCCATTCGTTGAAGTTTTTTCTTTGAACTGTCCTGTTTAACCAGCATGATTATGTGCTTCTCGAGCTGGTTGGCATCTTTGATTAAGTTTTCTATCGCCAAGGCAATGGTGTCATCTAAAAACGACACGTCACTTAAGTCAATGATAATAACTTTGTGCTCAGTCATGCTGCTCAATTCACGAGAAAGTGCTTTAGATACGCCAAAGATCATTGTGCCACTTAGGTAGAAAAATAAAATTTGGCCGTTAGCTTTGTTAAGCAATTTGCGTTGCTCGATAGTTAAAGGAAGCCTGCCATCAACATCGCTTATGGCCTTAATGTTTTTTGCTTGTGAGGCGCTGAGCTTCTCAATAGTAATAATATTTGCAATAAATACACCGATGCCTACAGCAACCACTAAGTCGACAAACACAGTAAGCAGCAAAACTGCTAACATGATAAGAGAAGACTGCTTAGATACCTTGTGAGCGCGTTTTATAAAGCTCCAATCAAGTATATCGATGCCAACCTTCACTGCTATTCCTGCTAACACTGCAATAGGTATGGTCGCGATTAAGGTCGATGCGCCAAATATTGCAACAATTAACACGGCAACTCTCACCAAACCTGAGAGCGCGGTTCTCGCCCCAGCCTGAATATTTACCACCGTCCCCATAGTTGCACCAGCGCCTGGCAAGCCCCCAAATAAACCGGACATCATATTACCTATGCCCTGTCCGATAAGCTCTTTATCTGACTTATGTTCACTGCGGGTAAGGTTGTCGGCGATCACAGAGGTGAGCATCGAGTCTATGCAGCCTAGCATGCCAAGCACAATACCATCGAGTATCATCGTTTTGATCTGGTCTGGCGTAAATTCAGGCAGGATTAGTGTTGGCAGACTCACGTTTATTTCCCCGATGCGACGAATATCGACCGTTTGGAAAAAAATAACCGATACGATAGATATCATGATTAAAGCAATGAGCTGTGGGGGTACAATATTTTTAAGTTTCTTGGGTGTTAAATACAAAATTGCGATAGTTGCAGCGGCCATGCCGAGTTCTATGAAGCTCACGTTAGCGATAATTTCTGGTAATGCGCTAAGCGTGCCGATAACGCCACCGCTTGGCGCTACTGACCCCATTGCGGGTGCGAGTTGCATAACAATTAAAATACATCCAATACCAGACATAAAGCCTGATATTACACTGTAGGGCATCATAGTGATGTACTTGCCAAGCTTCATTACACCAAAAATGATTTGTGTTAGTCCTGCGATCATAACCACAGTGAACGCCATAGCAATGCCGTTATCGGGGTTGTTCGCAATCAGAGTGGTTACTACCGCAGCCATGATTACTGTCATAGGGCCGGTAGGCTCTGAAATAAGAGTAGGGGTACCACCAAACAATGCGGCAAAAAGACCGATAATAATCGCACCGTATAAACCAGCCTCAGGACCTACACCAGATGCTACACCAAAGGTTAATGCTAGAGGAAGAGATACAATTGCTGCGGTAACACCACCCAGTATATCGCCACGCAGATTAGTTCGATTAATGGTATTAAAAATTTGCACACTCACTACCTATTATTATAATTATCAAAAACAATGTGACTAATTACGCATAAATAAGGCGCTCGAGTGAGCGCCTTATTTCTATTTAAAGTATATCAATTTACTCGTTAAACAGTGGTTTGATCTGCTGTCGCATGTCGTTTGTCAAAGCGCTTTGAGGAGCGAGAAATTACGATCCCCCCTAAGATTGCAGATAAAAGGGAACCCGCTAGAACGCCCACTTTTACACTGTTGAGATAGTCGACACTGACATTTTCGAAGGCCAAGGTGCCGATAAAGAGACTCATCGTGAAACCGATACCACAGAGTATGGATGCGCCATAAAGCTGACCCATGGTAACCCCAGCCGGTAGTTTCGCCACACCCACTTTCACGGCTAGCCAACATGCCCCGAAAATGCCAACCTGTTTACCAATAAATAGGCCCGCCATTACACCAACAACGATGGGGTTAAATATTTGTTCGGCTGTTGTGCCTACTATCTGAACACCCGCGTTTGCAAAAGCAAAAATAGGTAATATAGCAAATGCTACCCATGGGTGAAGTTTGTGCTCCAAGTGCGGCAACATGGCTTGGCCGCTCCTGTTTTTCCCCTTTAAAGGTATAAATAAGGCCATGGCGAAGCCCGCTAATGTGGCATGAACGCCTGATTTCAACACCGCGGCCCAAATAATCACCCCGATGATGATATACATGCCTTCTGATTTTACCTTCATGCGGTTAAACACAAACATGATTGATAGGCCAATTGCAGCGATAACTAATGATGTAGTCGAAAGTTCCGCTGAATAGAACAGCGCGATAATAATAATGGCACCGATGTCATCAAAAATAGCGACTGATAACAAAAAGAGCTTAAGCGTAATCGGTAATGACTTACCAAATAGACTGAATACGCCCAAGGCAAAGGCTATATCGGTTGCTGCGGGGATTGCCCAGCCATTGATACCGACAGGCTCGTCGTAGTTGAAAAAAACATAAATGAGTGCTGGAACAGTAATTCCCGCTATGGCACCTATCGCAGGAAGCATTATTTGGTCACGTGATTGTAGGTGACCTGCAAGCACTTCGCGCTTTACCTCCAGACCAACTAAGAAAAAGAAGATAGCCATTAAGCCATCGTTTACCCAAAGTATAAGAGGTTTATTTACCTCAAATGCGCCAAACTTTACCGCTACGGGTGTAGAGAAAATATCGTTATAAAAAGAAACTAAAGGTGTATTTGCCATTACCATAGCAAGCAGTGCTGCAAAGACGAGAAGAACACCGCCGGCAGCATCATGATGAAATACCTGTTTCAACTTCGCGATCATAAATTTTCCTCTAATGAATTATTTTTATATTTTTAATTATTGCACACGTTTATACGTGAAAAACCAATTAAGGAAAAGTCGATTAACTGGACTTTATTCTTCGAATTTTACGAGCATTTAGCTCAAAAATACTATGCTTTATATCGAGTTAGCTGGCTTTCTCTGTATAAGTATAGCCACTATAAACAATAGACCAAAAAAAGCATAAATGGGAATATTTCCCAATCTTCTGTATGGCGTATACCCAGATACTAAGCTTACTTTTTGAGTAATGGTGCTTGCCTCAAACTGCGTAGCCTGCTTTTGTATATTGCCTCGATGGTCAATAAAAGCGGTAAGGCCATTATTAGTCGCTCTGAGAACGGGAAGGCCAAACTCTTTTGCCCGTACTTGCGCTATTTCTAAATGCTGATGTGGGCCGTGAGAATTACCAAACCAAGCGTCATTACTGACAGTGACGATCAAGTCAGTATCGTCAAATAAATTCGCTAATATTTGTTTAGGAAAAGCTATTTCAAAACAAATAGCAGGCGCCATCTTAAGACCATTTGAGGCTAAGTTACGCTGCACGTAATCACCTCGGCTGAACGAAGACATCGGCAAATCAAAAATGGGTGCCAACTCTCTTAATACTGACTGAAAAGGGACAAATTCACCAATCGGTAGCAGATGATGCTTACTAAATCTATTATTATGCCCATAGCGATAGGGAAGAGTACTTTGCCCGTTTTCGTTGTTACCGAGGCTGAGCAAGCTATTATAAATCTTATCGTTAGCATACTGATAATCGACTATGCCAGTGATAAGAGCGGTGTCTGAGTCACGTGCTTTGAGGTCTAATGCGGCTAGAAAATCGACAGCCTTAATTTCCAGTTTTGGTATAGCGGCTTCGGGCCAGATAATAATATCTGAATTCCAGTGAGCTTCTGTCAACGCAAGGTATTTATTCATGGTTGGAAGGTCTTGCTCAGGCACCCATCGCATAGTTTGCTCAATGTTGCCTTGCACCATCGTTACCAATTTGCTCTCACCATTAAGTGTTGCCCAATGATATTGGTTCAACACCCATGAGGAGGCAATAAAAAGGACAAAAAGCACAATGCTGTTTAAGCCATTTACTTTCACACCGATTGTGTTCTTCTGGATGCGAAAGTTTTGTCCAATACTCAGTGTGATTAGAATGAGAAAAGCTGATACTCCCACTTCACCTACAATGGGAAGCCAGCCAGTTAAACCGCCATGCAACTGACTATACCCGATTGACAACCATGGGAAACCCGTTAGAAAATGAGCTCTGCACCACTCAATAAGTAGCCAAGCGAAGGGGATAACAAGAGGCCATAAGCGTTTACTTATATACTTATTTGTCACCCATATTGCGCTGGCGAAAAAAACTGCGAGGTAGCTACATAGGGCTACCATCATGCCGATTGACACCACAAGTGGCAAGCCGCCATGGTCTGCAATGCTAACATGTACCCAACTGATACCGGCGCCAAAATAACCAAAAGCAAAACACCATGCTAATTTGAAGTGTTTGCCTTCGCTAATATGGTGCAGGTAGAACCATAAAGAAAAGCTAATATAGGGTAACCACCACAGGTTGAATGGCGCGAAAGCGAGGGTATTGCTTGCACCGAGTAAAAATAATACTGTGGCTTTGGCGTAGAAGTTTATCGGTTAATCCTCATCAGGAAGAGTGACTTTTAATTGCAAGATCCGCCTCTTATCTGAGTTAGTCACTTTGAATACTAAATTTTCAATAGTCACTTTGTCATCAGTATTTGGCATGTGACCAAAGGCTCTGAGTACAACGCCCCCAATCGTATCAGAGGCCTCTTCATTTAAATTGGTTTCGAAAAAACGATTAAAATCGTCAACGGATGTTAAGGCTTTCACGCTGTAGGTATGCTTGTTGAGTGGGCGTATTTCGTCCGATTCATTGATTTCAGTATCAAATTCGTCTTCAATTTCCCCAACAATTAGCTCAAGAATATCTTCTATCGTTACTAAGCCAGATACACCGCCATATTCATCAACAACTATCGCCATGTGATAGCGCTGTTGGCGAAACTCTTTTAAGAGAACATCGACGCGTTTGCTTTCAGGGACGATAATGGCCTCGCGCAATACTTCTTTAAGATGAAATTCTTTACCAGGAATAAAGGCATAGGGGAGCAAGTCTTTGGCAAGTAAAATGCCTTCAATATGGTCTTTGTCTTCAGAAATAACGGGGTAACGAGAGTGAGCGTTGTCAAGCAGAATCGGTAGGAACTCATCTACATCCTGCTCTATATCGACGGTAACCATCTGAGCACGAGGTATCATGATATCTCTTACTCGAATCTCATTGACCGACATCACGCCTTCAATCATTTCACGCGTTTGAGGGTCAATGAGTTCACGTTGTTCGGCATCAGAAATAACTTCTGATAGTTCTTCCTTGTTTCTCGGTTCCCCTCTAAAAGTTTGGCTGAGCTTTGCGAGCCAGCTTTTATTAGAGGAACCGTTGGTAGAGTGGGGGTTGTCGTCGCTCATGATTTTTGTTATGTCCTATTTTTGTTTCGCATATTCATGTTCACACCTTTCAACATCATCTGTGATCTTGATAAGGGTCGTCAATAGCTAATTTAGCCAGTATTTCAGTTTCGAGTGTTTCCATCTCTTCTGCCTCATCATCTTCTATATGGTCGTAACCCAGTAAATGCAATAGGCCGTGTAGGGTAAGATGTGCCCAGTGATCAATTACCTTTTTACCTTGCGTTTGTGCTTCGGCCTCAACAACAGGAGCGCAAATAACTAAATCGCCTAAAAAGGCTAACTCAATGTGCTCGGGTGACTCGAAGGGAAAGGATAAAACATTTGTTGCTTTATTTTTACCGCGATAAGTATGATTAAGCGTTTGCGACTCGTCATTACCACAAACACGAATAGTCACCTCCAGGGGCTCACTATCTGATTCATTTGCTGTTGAGCAAGCCGACTTATCGCTCTTTTGTTGGTCCTTTAGTAGTGATATACCCGTGTTCAGCCAAAGGCTAAAATCGTCTGCAGTGGGCAAACTATGTTTGATATCCTTCTGATCAACGACTAGCTGAAGGTCAAGCAGGATCGTCATTATTCTTATTCTGCTCGTCTCTCAAACGCTTTTTTTCAGCAGCCTCAGCTTCTTTTTTTGCATCATAATGCTCGTAGGCTTCTACAATACGAGCTACCACAGGATGGCGAACAACGTCTTGTGCGGTAAAAAAGTTAAATGATATATCATCAACGTCAGCTAATACTTCTATTGCATGGCGTAGGCCAGATTTAGCGCCGCGCGGTAGGTCGATTTGAGTAATATCACCTGTGATGACTGCCTGTGAGTTGAAACCTATACGAGTAAGAAACATCTTCATTTGTTCAACGGTCGTATTTTGACTTTCATCTAGGATAATAAAAGCATCGTTGAGGGTTCGACCGCGCATGTAAGCAAGAGGGGCGACTTCGATAACGTTGCGTTCAATTAATTTTTCAACTTTCTCAAAGCCCAACATTTCAAACAAAGCGTCGTAAAGAGGGCGCAAGTAAGGGTCAACCTTTTGTGATAAGTCACCGGGCAAAAAACCTAATTTTTCGCCAGCTTCAACTGCTGGTCGCGTAAGTAAGATTCTACGAATGTCTTGGCGTTCCAATGCATCAACCGCGCAGGCTACCGCCAGATAAGTCTTACCAGTGCCAGCAGGACCTATCCCAAAAGTGATGTCGTGATTGACTACGTTAGCAACGTACTGAGATTGATTTGGATTACGAGGCTTAATTACGCCGCGTTTAGTTTTGATGTGAACTTCTTTACCGTAGTCTCGAGAGTCGGCAACTTCCATGCAATTCGCTTCTTGAATGGCAAGGTGTACCTGATTTGCTTCGAGCACCGGCACGCTGCCTTTTATAGCTTGGGTCTCGATGTATAGCAACTTAAGAAGTTCACTTGCACCATTTGCCTGTTGGGCATTACCCATCACTTTAAATTGATTATTGCGATAAGTAATTTCTACTCCCAAGCGACGCTCAATCTGTTTGATATTGTCGTCAAAAGGGCCGCAAAGGCTAGACAATCTTTTGTTATCTTCTGGTTGCAATATGATTTCGTTACTAACTAATTGACTCAATATGTTTCCTTTATCACTAAAATCTAGTTTGCTGGTACGAATTGGTTAACACCAAGATCATCTGAACTGGGCTGCTTCGCTAAAATACTTTGAGGCGATATGGCAACGCGTAAGCCCATGTCACTCTCTCGTTTAACTACTATGCCACGCAAGGAGTTGCTGTAAACATCGGTAATCTCAACGTCAACAAATTCGCCAATCATGTCGGGACTACCTTCAAAGTTAACGACACGGTTATTTTCTGTTCTTCCGGTGAGTTCCATCACATTTTTCTTAGATGGCCCTTCAACAAGTATGCGTTGTGTGCTCCCAAGCATCGCCCTGGCGATACGCAGAGCATTCTGGTTGATGCGTTGTTGAAGTATCTGCAAGCGTTGTTTCTTGGTTTCTTCGCTCACGTCATCAACGATGTCGGCTGCCGGCGTTCCAGGGCGCGAGCTATAGATAAAACTGAAGCTCATATCGTAGTCCACCTTCGCAATGAGGTCCATTGTCGCTTCAAAGTCGGCGTCGGTTTCCCCAGGGAAGCCTATGATAAAGTCGGACGACATACATAAATTGGGGCGAACTTTCTTAAGCTTGCGAATGATAGACTTATACTCAATAGCGGTGTGGCCACGCTTCATTTGATTAAGTATGCGGTCTGCACCACTTTGTACCGGAAGGTGAAGGTGGTCAACTAACTCTGGAATATGTTTATAAGCCTCAATAATATCGTCGGTAAATTCGACCGGATGCGAGGTTGTGTAACGAATACGATCTATTCCGTCGATGGAGGCAACGAGTTCAAGTAACTCTGCAAAGCGGCAGATACTTCCGTCGAAATGCTGGCCTCTAAAAGCGTTAACATTTTGGCCTAGCAAATTAACTTCTCTAACGCCTTGCGCAGCAAGTTGAGCAACTTCCAGTAAGACATCGTCTACAGGGCGACTTACCTCTTCACCACGGGTGTAAGGGACTACGCAAAAGCTGCAATATTTTGAGCAGCCTTCCATAATAGATACAAAAGCACTGGGCCCATCAGCACGAGGTTCAGGCAAACGATCGAATTTTTCAATTTCAGGAAAGCTCACATCAACAACGGCCTTATTTCCACTCTTAATATCTTTGATCATTTCGGGCAAGCGATGCAGGGTTTGTGGACCAAAAACAATATCGACAAAGGGAGCTCTTTTGCGAATTTCAGCGCCTTCCTGTGATGCAACACAGCCACCCACACCAATAATTAATTCTGGTTTATCGTTTTTCAGGTTTTTCCAACGACCCAACTGATGAAACACTTTTTCTTGTGCTTTTTCACGAATTGAACATGTATTTAGAAGGATAACATCGGCCTCTGCAGCTTCTTCAGCAAGTGTGTAGCCATGCGTAGAGTCGAGTAAGTCTGCCATTTTTTCCGAGTCATACTCGTTCATTTGGCAACCCCAAGTTTTGATAAATAACTTCTTATTCATAGTTTCGCTGTATTGTTTTCGTTGGCTAGCAACTGTGTTTACCGTCGTCATGAACTTAGTTATTGCTTGTCGCTTCTGTGCGAAGCTTTTTGCAGAGTAACAAAGTAAAATGCTGTTCGTAAGAAGTAGAAAGCCACTCATTTGGAAAAAGTGACACTGCTTCAAATTTGCCGCCATTTTAGCGCTAAACACCTCTATTGGCTAGCAATCGCCGCACAATCGCTGATTTAACTTCAAAGCCAAAGATTTTTGGCTATTGCTGGCCACAAATCCATTGAAAAGTATTACGAACAAGGAAAATTATCGAGACTGATAACGCCAACACATAAGATTCTTCAGTAAACTGTGATAGCCTATAAATATTATTAGCGTGCATGTTGTGACAAACTTCGTGCTGGAACGCGCTGTGACTTAGATAAAGACAGAATTAGAGTATTGATGATTAACGTAGATTACTGTGTGTTTGGTGGCGGTATGATTGGCTCAGCGGCTGCTTTAGGCTTAGCCCGATTGGGTTATAGCGTTGCCGTAGTGGAAGCCCAAGAACCGCATGGATTTGATCCGACAGAACTGCCTGATCTGCGAGTGTCGGCATTAAATCGTTACACTCAGAAGCTATTGGCTGATTATGCAGTCTGGGATGATGTTCTTGCCATGCGAGCACAGGCTTACAATAAATTGTCGGTGTGGGAGCAAGCGAATTCTGCATTACATTTCGAAGCTGCAGAGCTTGGAGAGAGTTATCTTGGCCATTTTGTAGAAAACCGAGTGTTGCAACTTGCATTACTGAATAAGCTTAAAAGCGACTACGCTAGCAAGGTAAGCATTCATTATTCAAAAGCAAAGCACGTTAAGCTTGGCTTTGAATACGATAAAAACAACGAAGCCAATGTACAACTTGGTAATGGTGAAGCAATCAGTGCAAGGTGCCTGATCGCTGCCGATGGGGGCTTTTCGCAACTTCGAGACATAGCGTCAATCGGAATAACGGGTTGGCAATATAAACAAAAAGCCAATGTGTTTTTGGTTAAAATGAAGGCTGATTTTGAGCCGCAAACGTGGCAAGAGTTTACGCCAAATGGTCCCTTGGCTTTCTTACCTCTATTTAACGGCTATGCAAGCTTAGTGTGGTACGCTGATGTGCAGCAATCCTCTCGTTTGGCAACAGCGACATTATTACAGTGCAAAGAAATGATTGTTCAAGCGTTTCCACCATTGCTGGCAGACTTCGATTTGTTAGATAAGATCTCTTTTGGTTTAAGACGCATGCATGCCAATCAATATTGGCGTGAAAACTTGGTGTTGTTAGGCGATGCAGCACATCAAATAAATCCGCTCGCCGGGCAAGGGGTAAATTTAGGCTTTAAAGACGTTGGCGCGTTGATTGAATCTATAAAAATTAACCCCATATCCATTGCAAGTCAGCAGGCCTTTGTCGACTATGAAAGAGCACGACGCCCGCAAAATTTATTGATGATGACGGCAATGGATGGGTTCTATCACACTTTCAGCAATAATATTAGGCCACTAAAACGTATTCGAAACTTAGGCGTGAAAGCGGCCAATGCAGGCGGTTTTTTAAAACAGCGCGTATTAAAATATGCAATGGGCATAGAGTAGGGAAGAGCAATGTCAGTATTAGGAATTTTAGCAGTATTATTTATTTCATTGATAATCATCGTGCCGATGTTAGAAAAGTCGAGCATTCGAATATCGCAAGAAACGCAAAGTAAGTTCGCTCGTTGGATCATTCCACTATTACTCATATCGGTACTTATTCAATTGTTTTTCTTTTTGTAGAAAAAAGGGCTTTTAACAAGCCCTTTGTACTCTGATAATGAAGCGAAAGAGCTTATTTCCAAATGTTGTCGGTTGTTTCACCTTGGATCTCACAGTCTTTTTCTATGAAGTCCATTTTAGCACTTGCCTTACGTTTTTCATTGTAGTCTTTAGTGACTGCCACGATAGTGGGAGTGAGTAGCACGATTGCAATAATATTCACCACTGTCATTAGCCCTAATGCCATATCTGCCATGTTCCACACTGTTTGTAAGCTTTCTCTTGAGCCCCAAAATATCATCAATAAGTAACCTGAGGTGTAAAAAATCCGCCCTAGTTTATTGTCGAGTTTAAAAATGTGTAGATTACTCTCTCCGTAAGCATAATTGGCAACTACTGAGGTAAATGCAAACAAACAAATAGCAGCGGCAACAAAGTCTCCTCCAAAGAAACCTAGGTGAGATTCCATGGCTGACTGTGTTAATCGTATGCCTTCGCGCTCTCCGGTCATCCCGTTACCTGCGAGTAAAATAATAAAAGCGGTGGCCGTACATAAGATCATGGTGTCAATGAACACCCCCAACATTTGCATATAACCTTGTGATACCGGGTGATTTGGATGTGGTGTTGCACTAGCCGCCGCCTGAGGTACGCTACCTGAACCTGCTTCGTTAGAATAAAGGCCGCGTTGTATACCGTTCTTCACGGCCGCCGCAAAGGCTCCAGCACCGGCTTCTTGCAAACCAAATGCAGAGCTTACAATATCGTAGAGCACCGCAGGTAAGAACTGTATATTAATGACGGTAATACCCAAGGCTACTAATACATATGCGATACCCATAAATGGCACGACAAATTCCGCAAAACGTGCAATTGCTCTTAGGCCGCCAATAACGATTGCGCCGGCCAAGACAATAATTGCCAATCCAGAATAAGTCGTTGATATACCATAGCTGTTATTGAGCGCGTCGGTAATCGTATTTGCTTGAACCGCAGAAAATACAAAGCCGTAGCCAAAGAATAAACAAAGGGCAAAAAGAACGGCAAACCAACTATTTTTTAGGCCTTGCTTGATGTAATAAGCAGGCCCACCTCGGTATTCGCCGTTTTCATCTTTGATTTTATATACTTGCCCTAGAACGCTTTCTGCATAACCCGTCGCCATTCCTAAAAGAGCAATAACCCACATCCAAAAGACAGCACCGGCGCCGCCCAAAGAAATTGCTACAGCGACACCGGCCAAGTTACCGGTTCCGACTCTTGCAGATAAACTAGTACACAATGCTTGAAATGAGCTGATGCCGGCAGCGTCGCTTTTGGTGCTGCCTTTGAGCAGGCTAAACATGTGTTTGAAGTTAAGGATTTGGATGAATTTGAGTTTGAAAGTAAACCAGATACCTGCAATAAGCAGCATATATATAAGAACTTGGCCGTTACCCCAAAGCAGATTATTCACTGCGTCGACTATGCTATTTATCAAAATATATTCCCTTAAACGCAAAAAACGCCGGATAACCGGCGTTCTAAAAATATGGCTGGGGTAGCAGGACTTGAACCTACGAATGGCGGGATCAAAACCCGCTGCCTTACCAACTTGGCTATACCCCAATATAATCAAGGAAACCCTAGATTACAATAGTGCGTATTGACCGTGTGATACTTCGCTTAAGAAGTTGGACTCACTTAGTCGCTTTTTACATTACATACAAACCAACAACTGAAATGGCTGGGGTAGCAGGACTTGAACCTACGAATGGCGGGATCAAAACCCGCTGCCTTACCAACTTGGCTATACCCCAACAATGTTTGGTGCGGAAGGAGAGACTTGAACTCTCACGCCGTGAAGCACTGGAACCTAAATCCAGCGTGTCTACCAATTCCACCACTCCCGCGTATTTCAGTCACTATTTACAGAGTAAAAAGTGTATTGGTGGCTACGGCGGGACTCGAACCTGCGACCCCATCATTATGAGTGATGTGCTCTAACCAGCTGAGCTACGTAGCCATCAAAGTACTCATCTGCGATGCTTGTCCGCTTCAGAGTGGCGCGTATTATGCTTAGTTGAACTGTGGTCGTCAACCCCTTTTTTACACGAAACATCCAGTTGCTTAAAATTTAGTCTCAATAGTTCAAAAAATTCCCACTTTAGTTGTTTAGTGGGCGATTAGGCTCTGTTTTTGTTCTCGATTCTTGGCAATATACCACTTGCTATGTCAAAGGCCTGCATTTGACTCCTAAGCTTGTCACCTAATCTAGACTTGGGGAATTTAGGCACTCGTGATTCATCTGTTTCGTAATTGTTTTGCTTGAAAGCTTGGGCAAACTCTTTATCGTCTTCGGTTAGACCTTTGTGTCTTGTTCGCGCCGATAATTGACTTATTTTTTTTACACTATTGTGCCGCGAGAAACGCGCAAAACCTTTGAACTCAAAGTGTTCCTCGACGTGCCTTTGGCTAAGGTGCAACAAAGCATCAATGAAGCTGAAGAGGAAAGCATTCTCCGACGCAGACTCAGTGATCACGTTTAATTGTTGTAGCGTGAGTAATTCAGGTAGTTGCGTGCTGTCACTCTTCACATAATCTAATACGATAAGTTGTTGTCCATTGGCAAGAGGAAGTAGATTACTGAGGGCGAACTTGCCACCATCATATTCTAACTTAGCGATCACTTGCTGCAGGCGACTTATGGGCAATGCAATGTCGTCGTCATCCGTGTTAGTGTTTCTCGACATGGCCATAAGAGGCAAGTCGTGATGGCAACTGAACGGGGTCGTGGTTTTGTCCTCTTCATTATATTTAACCAGCTCTCGTACTTCGTGTTCTCTAGCTTTAAGTAGCGCTAGATAAGCCGTCTGAATTATTTCCGAGGAGGGTAGTTGCGGCTCAACACGCCAACGTCTGCCGTAAACAATTTTCTTGCATCCTTGCTTGGCTTTCGATAGTTCTGCTTTTGATAAATAGTTGTCAACGCCAATGATACCAACCTGTATAAAAATACCCCCGTTATCTTCATCAACAAAAAGCAAATAGCATGAGTCGTAACTTATATCCGCTACTATCGTTTCTACGGATTCTATCGTGTGATGATATGACAAGTAGTGCTGCGGAATACAGTTTGTACCGTCATCGAGTTGTACTTGTGGCGCTCTAGGCATCGGTGTTTCACCGGGTAACAATGGAAGTTGTGATTTCATACGTACGACACCAAATCTGATTACCTAAATAGACCTACAAATTGCAGGGTAAATTTCGTTATGGAGCTAAATACGCTAAAAATAAATTTAAAGTTTTAAACAAAAGGGCTTTTTATTATGCGAATTTATTCAGTGATTATAACAATTAGGTAAAAACTAGAATTGAGAAAGAAAAAAGCCTTCGTGAAGAAGGCTTGTAGAATTACGATAACTTAATTAATGCTTACACATTGAAACGGAAGTGAATAACGTCGCCATCTTTTAGAATGTAGTCTTTGCCTTCCAATCTCCATTTACCGGCCTCTTTTGCACCGGCTTCACCGTTGTTAGCGATATAATCATCGTAGCCAATAATTTCAGCTCGAATAAAACCTTTTTCGAAATCGGTATGTATTTTTCCGGCACCCTGTGGCGCTGTAGAGCCTATTGGATAGGTCCATGCTCGCACTTCTTTTACACCAGCGGTAAAGTAGGTTTCAAGTGTAAGTAAACTATAACCAGCTCTTATTACGCGATTTAGCCCCGGCTCGGTAAGGCCAAGTTCGTCCATAAATTCCGCTTTTTCATCGTCTTCTAGTTCTGCGATATCAGATTCAATAGCTGCGCAAACGCTTACCACTACGGCGTTTTCCTTAGCGGCAATTTCTTTGACTTTGTCGAGGTATGGATTGTTGTCAAAACCATCTTCACTTACGTTGGCGATATACATGGTTGGTTTTAACGTTAAGAAGTTCATGTAGGCGATTGCCGCATTTTCTTCCTTGGTCAATTCAACAGCACGAAGCAATTCACCTTCATTTAAGTGAGGTAATATCTTCTCTAGGACTTTCAGTTCAAATTTAGCATCTGCGTCGCCACCTTTAGCGCGTTTTGCGACTCGTAATATTGCTTTTTCGGTGGTTTCTAAGTCAGACAAGGCAAGTTCAGTGTTGATAACGTCGATATCTTCTTGAGGGTTAACTTTCCCCGCAACGTGCACGATGTTTTCATCATCAAAACAGCGCACTACGTGTCCAATTGCATCGGTTTCACGGATGTTGGCTAAGAACTTATTACCCAAGCCTTCACCTTTTGAGGCACCAGCAACAAGGCCCGCAATATCAACAAACTCCATAGTGGTCGGAATAACGCGTTCCGGTGATACAATTTTTGCTAAGGCATCTAAGCGCTCGTCGGGCACAGGAACAACACCAGTGTTAGGTTCAATTGTGCAAAAAGGAAAGTTCGCTGCCTCAATACCAGCTTTGGTAAGAGCGTTGAAAAGAGTAGATTTACCTACGTTTGGTAGACCAACAATGCCGCATTTAAAACCCATGGGGGAGTTCCTCTATCAATGATGCTGATGAAATACAGCATCGTTATTTATTCTGCTTTGAATGAATGTAAGCGCTGTGTGGCAGCGGTTAAACCATCTCTAAATAGTATCTCGACACAACGGATAGCCTCATCAATAGCGGCATCCATTTTATCTTGTTCGTCTTTAGGCGCTCTGCCTAGTACGTGGCCAGTAACTTTGCCTTTATGGCCTGGATGACCGATACCGATGCGTAAACGCAAAAAGTCACGTTGGTTTGCTAGTTTAGCGACAATGTCTCGAATTCCGTTTTGAGTTGAACTACCACCAAGCTTGAATTTCACTATCCCAGGTTCAAAATCGAGTTCGTCGAAAGCAACTAACAATTCAGAGTGGTCGATCTTATAAAAATTGGCAAGAGCACCAACGGATTGGCCGCTTTTATTCATGAAGGTAGTTGGGATCAGGAGACGTACATCTTTGCCGTTAAGAGTGAAACGACCGGTAAAACCATAAAACTTACTTTCAAACTTTAAAGGACAATTAAACCTTGAAGCTAAGCTTTCCACAAACATAGCACCCGCATTGTGACGAGTATTTTTATATTCGGGGCCTGGATTTCCCAGGCCCACGATAAGACGAATGTCAGCCAAGCTGATTATTCCTCTGAAGCCTCTGCGTCACCTTCAGCAGCATCTTCTTCAACTGCTGGGCCTTTTGCTGCTTTAACTGTTACTACAGCTAAGTCGTGTGACTCACCTTTAGTAAGTTCAACAGAATCAACGCCTTTTGGCAACTTGATGTCAGAAATGTGCAAAGTCTGACCTAGTGCAACGTCCATAAGGTCAACTTCGATGAACTCAGGTAAGTCTTTCGGCATACAAGTGATTTCGATATCAGCCATGTGGTGCTCTGCGTGACCGCCTTCAACTTTGATAGATGCAGCAGCATCTTCGTTAATGAAGTGTAAAGGTACGTTAGTTTGTAGAGCTTGACCGGCAATAACACGCTGAAAGTCAATGTGCATTACTTTTGGTTTGTAAGGGTGGCGCTGCATGTCTTTTACGAGTGCTTCTACTTTTTTACCATCAACGTTGATAGTAAGTACGTGCGAGTAGAATGCTTCAAACTCTTGTGCTTGAAGTACTTTGTTGTGCTCTAGTGTTAATGAAACAGGTGCGTCTTCACCACCATAAAGGATAGCAGGCACTTTATCCTGATGACGAAGGCGGCGGCTCGCACCTTTCCCTAGGTCAGTACGGACAGTTGCATCCAATGTAAATATTGCGTCAGACATATGATGTCTCCAAATTGTGAGTAAGATTCATTCGGTTTTGCGACCAAACCGAATACAATTTCGTTTGTAATAATGACTAAACGAAAGCCCGTAGCTAAACGGGCGGCGCATTCTATCACTGGGCTGGGGTTGGTACAATATGCTTTTGATAAAAACAGCCATTCTTCCATTGCTTTACGCAGAATAATTAATTTATTTGGATTAACACCGCGACCTGAGCGGCCCAGCGGCGTTATTTGCAAGAACTATCTAAACGATCAGTTTTGAGCATTGACCACTCATTAGTTAACACTACTAAGCTTTCTTTTAAAGAACCGTTTCTCTTGTTCAATAAGGCATAATTTAACTAGGTCTGGAGTGATGTCATGAATAATCCGAAGCGATCATATCGTTTAAGCTGAAAAGGAGGCATTGCCTAGGCAGTCTTTTCACAAAGGCCTTTTTGACAAACAAGATGTGTCTTGTTGTATGCCTCAAACTTTAAAAACACCACCTTATTATTAACTATAAATACATTCTATTAACATAATTGTTACATTTAACTATTTACTTGCTACTATGCGTTGAAGAGTAAGAAGTTTGACTAGTTATACCTTTGCTAATTTATGAGTATTCGTACTGACAAAAATCACAAAGGTTGCTAGTCGATTACTGTTGCCGCAGTTATATAACCAAACTTTGCTTACTCACTACCTTACTTGTAAACGGATGTTGAGAGCAATCTAAGCTTCTTTATTTTGCACAAACACGAATAAATAATAATAAAGTTAATATTGAAGAGTATGTTATGAATAAAAGCGCATTACCATTGTTTAGAAAAACTACCCTATCTACTCTTGTGGCCTTCTCACTAGGTCTAAGTTCACAGTCTTTGATGGCACAAGAAAATGTTGAGACCAAGGAAGAGGAAAACACTGAATTTGAGGTTATTTTAATCACGGGGACAAAAAGAATAACCGGTTTGCAAGAAACACCCGTTGCGATAACAGTAACGAGTGCTGAAGCTATTGAGCAAACCAAAGTATTAGATATTCAGGATCTACAAACACTCGTACCAACCCTCCGCGTTACGCCATTACAACGTTCAACAAATACCAATTTTTCCATTCGTGGCTTTGGAAACGGTACTAACAATACCGGTATTGAACCATCTGTTGGTGTATTTATCGACGGCGTTTATCGCTCTAGAGCTGCTGCTCAAATAGGAGACTTGCCACGTTTAGAGCAAGTCGAAGTGCTGAGTGGACCACAAAGTACTTTGTTCGGAAAAAATGCCTCTGCAGGGGTCATTAGTGTTCGCACGCAGGCACCATCTTTTGCTCCTGAGGGAAAAGTAGAGCTGGGTATTGGGAACTTCAATCAAAGGCTCATGAAGGGCTACTATACCAATGCGATTAACGATGAGATGGCCTTTAGTGTTTCTGCGGGCTTAAATAAACGAGACGGTTTTACCGAGAGTGTCGTGGGTTTAGGAGAGCTAAATAACAGAGACCGCTGGAATCTACGAGGTCAATTTCTCTACGAGCCAACAGAAGATGTCAGTGTGCGTTTCATCGCAGATTATAGTGAAATAAGCGAAGCGTGTTGTACCGTTGCCGATGTTATAAATGGCCCTACGACAGCAGCAGTTAGAGCGCTAGGTGGTGTAGTGTTAGACGAAGCTGACCCGTTTGCTTTTGAGTCTGCGTTGAACATCGATCCTAATAACGATGTAGAAGATGGCGGGATTTCCCTTCAGGTCGACGTAGATTTCGACACTTTTGCACTGACTTCAATCACCGCAATACGTAATAACGAATCAAATTACTTTGTTGATGTTGATTATACTTCACTTGATATATTAACCGAGAGTGGCTACACCGATATTCAAACACTCACTCAAGAATTTCGTCTTACTTCAACAACCGAAAGTAATTTCAACTGGATGGTAGGTGCCTTTATCTTCTCTGAGGATGTTGATACTGGTGATACTCTTTTCTACGGAGATGACGTAAGAAGTTATTTTGATGCTTTAGGCTTAGCGCCGTTGTTGGCTGGTGTAGAGGGTGTGTTTGGCTTAGCCCCGAACACTTTCTTCTCCGCCGGGCCCACAATTACGTCAGACTTTACTCAACGAAATGATGCTTATTCGCTATTTGTAAATTTCGACTATGCATTAACAGAGCAACTAACAGCAACCTTGGGTGCAAACTACACTAAAGACGAAAAAGACGTCACAATCGACTCGACTAACTCCGAAGCACTATCGGCAATCGACCTGAATAACGATTTAACATTATTTGGTGTGCCATTGCCATTCATTGATAGCTTGGCGCCATTTATTCCAACCTTGCGAGGCGTTCAGTTTTTACCGCAGCAACTTGAGTTCCCCAATGCTGTGGAAAGTGGAAATAGTAATGACAGTGACACTACGTGGAGCCTCCGTTTAGCCTATGAATTGAATAAAAATTTCAATTTCTTTGCAACTGCTGCAACTGGCTTCAAAGCAACATCATGGAACCTGTCTCGCGATACTAGACCTTTTCCCGGTGACGCCCAAGCATTGACCGATGCTGGCTTAATTCAAGCAAATCAGAATTACGGAACCCGATTTGCTGGCCCTGAAGAAGCGAAAGTATACGAGCTAGGTATGAAGTCTCGTTTTGCTTATGGTGCATTAAATGTGACTTTGTTTGACCAAACAATCGAAGGTTTTCAATCTAGTACCTTCGTTGGTACAGGGTTTGTGTTAGCTAATGCAGGCCAGCAATCAACAACTGGGATTGAATTTGATGCTAACCTGCGGCCAACTGATGATATCGTGCTTACTTTTGGAGGCACTTTACTCGACCCTGTATATGACTCTTTCGTAGGTGGCGCTGGTGTTAATGGGCCTGAGGACTTGAGTGGCGAGAAGCCTGCTGGTATTCACGAACGCAGTTTCACTGCTGGCATTACTTACAACTTTGATTTAAGCGATGACATTACTGGCTATGTTCGCAGTGATTATTTATATGAGAGTGAGGTGCGTTTGGTGGCAAACGTGCCAGAGTCGCTAACGCGCAAAGTGAATACGGTAAATGCCAGTGCCGGACTA
Source organism: Marinibium conchae (assembly GCF_015595035.1). Taxonomy (GTDB): domain Bacteria; phylum Pseudomonadota; class Gammaproteobacteria; order Enterobacterales; family Alteromonadaceae; genus Glaciecola. Next base: position 937,449 of record NZ_JADNRN010000001.1, read on the forward strand.
AACTTCGATAGTGGCCTTGCACTGCAGATTTGGGTGCGAAATTTAACGAACGATGAGTATTTCTTATCGGCATTTCCACCGCCAATACAAGCGGGGAGCTTCAACGCTTACCCGAATCAACCTCGTACGTTCGGAGCATCGGTGTCTTACGAGTTTTGATCTTGTGAATGCTAAATTGACATAGCGAGGGGGCCGCAATTTGTGGCCCCTTTTTGTGCCGATAACTAAATTCAGAGCAATAAATGCTATTGATGGTAGTTTAGACGCGCTATCAGCCTTTTTGATACATGCTAATTCATAATTATGCTTGGCTTTATTATCAAAGCTTATCTTTAATATAAACTCCATTCTAATCAAGTAGAGCGCTTATGTCAGTCGAGTTTATTGCCGTAGATATTCCAAAAGAGGGTGAGCTGGTTGAAGTTGCTACAGGCATCTTTTGGTTACGTATGCCTTTGCCTTTTGATTTAGACCACATTAACTTGTATTTAGTAGATGATGGCGATGGCTATGCTCTTATCGATACAGGCATCGGTACTAAACGTGTCGAGGAGCTTTGGGAACTTATCTTAGCTAAGCTAGATAAAGGTATTTCAAAAGTTATTGTTACTCATATGCACCCAGATCATATTGGAATGGCAGGCTTTTTAGTTGATAAGTTCAAAGTGGCACTTTATATGAGTCACTCTGAGTACTTTGTTGCCCGAGCTATCTCTGCGGGCAGCAGAGGTGCTTCTGATTGGCAAGATGATAACTACTTAGTGCGTTGTGGTATGGGGTCGAAGTATATTGCTGATGCCCAGAAAAATCGCAGAGAAAGCAAAGGTGTAGGGCAGGTGATTCGTCCAATTCCAGTAGCGTTCGAGCGTTTGCAAGCCGGCGCTAGTATAAATCTGGGAGGTGAGTTATGGAGGGTTATTATTGGTCGTGGGCATTCTCCAGAGCATGTTTGTTTGTTCAATGATGAGCGAAAAATATTATTGTCTGGCGATCATGTTTTACCGATTATTTCCCCAAATATTGGTGTTTATAGTACTGAACCAAATGCTAACTCATTAGAAATGTACCTAAGTACTTTGCCGCCTTTTCTGGATTTGCCATCAGAAACACTCGTACTGCCGTCACATAAACAGCCTTTTCACGGTCTACATTCTCGGGTTGAGGCGCTATTGGCGCATCACCACTTGCATTTAAGTAATTTACGAGCGTTTTGTGCCCAAGAAAGGAGCATTAAAGAGTGTTTGCCGATACTTTTTAAGCGTGAGTTAAATCAGCACAACATGTTCTTTGCGATTGCTGAGGCATTTTCTCACTTAAATTATTTATATTTTTGCGGTGATTGTTCACGAGAGATTGGCAAAGATGGCGAGTATTTGTTTAAAACTAAAGAGGCTTAGATCTTGGCCTTCGCCAAGATGACGGGGATGCTATCGTAGCCGAGGTGTTTATCCCGTTATACCTACGGTGTCTATTGAGTCATTCCTGCGGTATTTGTCACGTCATTCCTGCGGTGTCTATTAGGTCATACCTGCGGCATTTGTTACGTCATTCCTGCGGAGGCAGGAATCTAGGCCCCTGCCTCCGCAGGGGCGACGGAGGTCCGGAGGGGTGACGGACGTTTCGCAGGGGTGACGTCCGTTTCGCAGGGGCGACAAAAGGTTCGCACGGGCGACTGCGTATTATAGATCGCTAGGATTCACCGCTTTTTTCTGAAGTGGTGCTGCTTTTGATTCATCAATTACTTTAGCACTATTCACTTTGAATACGGTGCCATATTGTGTCGTTGTAATCATGTTTGGCATTAGTTCTCCACTTAACTCAAGCACAAGACCGTCTCTCATGTGCTCCTTATTCAGTTCCATCGGCGTATATTTGCTGCCATCTTCTGCGATAAAACCATAAAAACCACCTTCCATGTCGTTCAGAACTATACGACCAGTAATCGTGGCTTTCTGGTTTTTAGCCTTTTCATTTTCCATGCTTAACTCGCTTAATTCGATTACTTTATCACCATCGACTTGGCTTAACTCCCTAGCTGGTGCTTTGGTATCTTGTGCTTCAACCGCTGCAGTGTTGGCAAGGTCATCATTTGGCTTGTCCTCCATGCAGGCGCTCAACATCACGCTGGCTGTTAATAGCATAAGCATTTTGCTGCTTTGTTTTTTGAGCATGCTCACTGTTCTGTTTGCTTTATTATTTTTGTTCATATTGCTCTCTTTTTGTTTGTCACTTGCTATTGTCGTTTGTCTAACTTGGCAGGGAACTGCTTTGCAAATCATGCTCGTTTCCCAAGCTTTGTATTATTGGTCTAGGACCATTAATTGCGCCATAAGTTTCACTACTCCATGAACAGTGCAATGTGCTGTGCCCCTTGCGAAGTTTTCCTGCCCATGCTTGTTCAAGACGCTCTATTTCGTAATATTCGGGACGAATTTCCCAACCTTCACTAATGCACTTTTGAATGATGGCATTGAAGCGGTCTATAGGGATCGCTTCAATGATATTAAGGTCATCTCGTTTATATTTATAAGCGATGTATTTTTTTCGTAAACCACTCATTAAACGCATTTTACTGATGTTTACCCAACTAAAAATGATGCATGTTAAATAAGATAACATACCTTGTTTATTTATTTTCGCCAACTAAAAAGCCGGCATTATTAATACCGGCTTTGTCTACTTCGAAAGCTGCAATGCAGCCGTGTTGTTAGTATTCAAACATCGCTGAAATAGATTCTTCGTTGCTTATACGACGAATAGTCTCTGCTAACATCTCTGATAGCGTGAGTTGTTTAACTTTCTTCAAAGCTCTGATTTCTTTACTTAAAGGTATGCTGTCGGTAATGATAATTTCATCGATTACTGAATCCCTCAAGTTCTGTGCAGCGTTACCTGAAAATATCGCATGTGTTGCATAAGCAAATACTCTAGCAGCGCCATTGTGTTTGAGTGCTTCAGCTGCTTTCGCTAGCGTGCCACCGGTATCAATCATATCGTCGACAATTATGCAGTCTCGTCCTTTTACATCACCGATGATATTCATCACCTGAGCAACGTTTGCTTTTGGTCTACGCTTATCAATAATAGCAAGGTCGGTGTCGTTCAACAGTTTAGCTGTCGCTCTCGCTCTGACAACACCGCCAATATCAGGAGAAACAACAATTGGATTCACAAAGTCTCGTTGGAACATATCGTCTAACAAGATTGGCGTGCCGAAAGCGTTATCAACAGGTACGTCGAAGAAACCTTGTATTTGCTCAGCATGGAGGTCGATGGTTAATACTCTGTCGACACCCACATTAGACAAAAAGTCAGCAACAACTTTTGCTGTAATTGGCACACGAGCAGAGCGCACACGGCGGTCTTGACGAGCATAACCAAAATAAGGGATTACCGCTGTGATACGTCCTGCAGACGCTCGACGAAAGGCGTCGATCATGACGATCAGTTCCATTAAGTTGTCGTTTGTAGGGGCGCAGGTAGATTGAATAATAAATACATCCGAGCCACGAACATTTTCGTGGATTTCTACGCTAATCTCACCATCACTGAAACGGCCAACACTGGCGTTTCCTAGCTTGGTGTACAAACGTTCGGCGACTTTCTGGGCGAGTTCAGGTACAGCATTTCCTGCAAAAAGCTTCATATCAGGCACAAGATTAATCCTCAGTGCGTTATTTTGGCGGTGGCTGGGGTAGCAGGACTTGAACCTACGAATGGCGGGATCAAAACCCGCTGCCTTACCAACTTGGCTATACCCCAATAAAGGTTTTAGCTTGTCAGGAATAACCTTCACCGTGCAACAGATAAGCTTAAAGTGCTTTATGTATGCCAGAGTGATTGACACCTTTGGCTACGAAACCTGTATAGTGACTAGGTAATTTGTCGAGCACATTTTGCGCGTCTTCTTTCGCATTAAAAACAGCAAAAACACTTGCGCCCGTTCCGGTCATCCGCGACGGTGCGTAGTGTAACAACCACTGTAATAAAGATGCAACTTCCTTATGCAATTTCGACACTAAAGTTTCACAATCGTTGTGCGTCCCTTCAAAGCTATAGTCAGAAAACTCAATTTTGGGTGTTGAGCGGGGTAGGTCGGGATGGGTGAATATGGCTTGAGTCGATACATGAACCTGTGGCGTGGCCACAAGATACCATTTTGTAGGAAGCTTCACAGGCACAAGTATTTCCCCCACACCTTGTGCAAATGCTGTTTTTCCCTGAACGAACACGGGAACGTCTGCACCTAGAGTTAAACCTAGCTTAGCAAGGTCTGCATTGCTCAACTCACATTTCCATAGTTTGTTTAGCACCAATAATACGGTGGCGGCATTAGATGATCCACCACCGATACCTCCGCCCATCGCTAGTCTTTTTTTAAGGTGAACGATACATCCGGCGCTCTCTGCCGCATAAGGCTTTAACAGCATCGCCGCTTTGTAAATCAGATTTTCTTGTTCTGGCACGCCGTCGATTTGCTTATGTAACGTAACCATGTTGCTTGAGTTCACTTGAAAGCCAAGCTCATCACCGTAGTCGAGCATTTGAAAAAGACTTTGTAATTGATGGTAGCCGTTTTCATAACGACCGTTAATATGCAGAAAAAGATTGAGTTTAGCTGGGCTGGGATACCAGTCTATTTTCGTAGCCATTCATCTACTCTAAATTTTAAGGTGGTTTCTTGATCAAAATTGGCAACAGTTATCGCATGTGGAAGCCACAAGCCGTCTAATTGCTTATAATTTGCGTAGGTGATTTGCCAGCCTGCGCAGCGAAAGCAGCTCGGAGATATTTTACGTGGTAAGCCTTGTTGATTGAGTTCGATGATGTCTTGCTCATTACTTGCCCCTTTTATCCAAAATATTAGGTTGTCGAGGGGGAGAAGCCAGCCAGTTGTACGATAAATCAATGCTTCCTTTGATTCATCTTCATATAGCTTACCGTCGGCCTCCAGGCTGGCTGACTGACTATCTGCGTTTAGTTTTAGTAACGATACCCCGAGTAAATTGGTGAGTTTGAAGTCGGTCTGATCCTCTAATTGTTCCCAATTTAAGTAAGCACTTTGTCTTTCTTTGGGGCTAATTATGGCTATTTTCCCTGATAACTCCCAACGTGTTAGCATCGACAATTTCTCTTCGTTACTTAATTGACTATAATTGTCGGGCAAAGCGTCAATTTGCTCTTTTGTGGTCGTTTTGCATGCACTTAGCATAACTAGCGTGATGATGATTATTACGCTGTGTTTTAGCCAATCGGGCTCAGTCAATGTCATATCGGATTTTAGTCTTTACCTTCGTTATCATGCCCAAAGGTTAACAAATTTCTTTAGAAAATCGATAAAAAGCTGGAAATTAGCTCAATATCAATTCTTTAGCGGCTATTTCTTCCATTCATTTGTGCTTTTTCGTACAATGCCGCGACAAATAACGCTCGGGCACCAGCAAAATTTTTTAATGACCATTATCGCACTTGGAATCAACCATAAATCAGCTCCAGTCGAGCTGAGAGAAAAGGTTGCCTTTTCCCCAGATAAACTCGCACAAGCGTTGCAGTCTTTTTCTGTGAGCACGAATGCTGAGCAAATGGTTATATTGTCTACCTGTAATCGCACCGAAGTTTATGCTAGCGCTTCTGCGGCAAACGAGGCTGAAAATTTAAGGCAATGGTTAGCCGATTTCCATCAAACAAATCCACAGATGCTTATCGAGCACTCCTACATCAAGCAAGATGACGATGCTATTGAGCATTTGATGCAAGTAGCCTGTGGCTTAGACTCTCTGATTTTAGGGGAGCCGCAAATACTCGGGCAGGTGAAACAGGCTTACACTGAAGCTAAAAACGCCGGTAAAATAAATACTGAATTTGAAAAGTTGTTTCAATCAACTTTCTCGATAGCAAAGAAAGTGCGAACCGAAACCGATATCGGCGCAAATGCTGTTTCTGTGGCATTTGCTGCTGTTCAGTTGGCAAAACAGATTTTTTCTCGTTTGGACAAAAGTAACGTGCTACTCGTTGGTGCTGGCGAAACAATTGAACTTGTCGCAAAACACCTAATTGACGCCCAGACCCAAACGATTACCGTTGCTAACAGAACACTCTCAAGAGCGGCAGCACTAGCCGAAAGCCTAGACGGTAAAGCCATCACAATCAGCCAGGTGCCCGAACATCTAGCTAATGCTGACGTGGTAATAAGTTCCACTGCCAGCTCATTGCCTCTGATCGGAAAGGGAATGGTAGCGACGGCACTGAAGCAACGTAAACATAAGCCCATGTTGCTAATTGACCTTGCGGTTCCCCGTGATGTTGAGCAAGAGGTTGGTGAACTTGACGACGCTTATCTATACACCGTTGATGACCTACAAAATATTGTTGAGAAAAACGTCGCAAATAGAGAAGTGGCTGCAAATCAAGCTGAGCAAATGATTAAGCAACAGGTAAAAGACTATCGCTACTGGCAGCAACACTATCAAAATGTCGATTTAATTAAGAATTATAGAGAAAATGCCCATAAACAACGCGACGAACTTCTGCAAAAAGCGATAAAGCAAGTCGCAGATGGCGCTAAACCTGAGGATGCGATGCAAGAGCTAGCGTTTAAGCTCACTCAGTCAATGCTGCATGGGCCGACAAAAGCCCTACAACAAGCAAGTAAACTAGAACAAGATACACAACTTAGTCTTTTATCCAATGCTTTGGGTTTAGCGTCAGTTGAGAAAAGTGAAACAGGAAAATAATGAAACAATCAGTAGTGCAAAAATTAGAGCAGTTGGTTGAACGCTTTGAAGAGGTTCAAGCCTTACTAGGTGATCCAGACGTTATCGGTAACCAAGATAAGTTTCGCAGTTTATCTAAAGAATATGCCCAACTAGAAGAGCTCGTCAAACAATTTGGGGCTTATCAAGCCGCTCAGGAAGATATTGCATCATCGCTTGAGATGTTAAAGGAAGATGATGAAGAGATGCGCGAAATGGCCCAAGAAGAATTAAAGGAGGCTAAGCTCCGCGTTGAGGAACTTGAGTTAAGCCTTCAGGTGTTGCTGTTACCAAAAGATCCTAACGATGATAATAGTTGTTTCTTGGAAATAAGAGCTGGAGCTGGCGGTGATGAAGCCGCTATTTTTGCTGGTGACCTGTTTCGGATGTATAGCCGTTATGCGGAAACCAAAGGCTGGCGGCTAGAGTTGATGAGCGCCAACGAAGGTGATCATGGCGGTTATAAAGAAATTATCGTCAATATTAGCGGTGATGGTGCTTACGGAGTGATGAAGTTTGAGTCGGGTGGGCATAGGGTGCAGCGTGTACCTGAAACTGAATCTCAGGGCAGAATTCACACCTCAGCCTGTACAGTAGCAGTATTGCCAGAAATACCTGAATCCGAGGCAATTGAAATCAATTCAGCCGATTTGCGTGTAGATACCTACCGAGCCTCGGGTGCGGGGGGACAGCATGTTAACAAAACCGACTCAGCTATTCGACTCACACACATTCCTACTGGCGTTGTTGTTGAGTGTCAAGACGAGCGCTCGCAGCACAAAAACCGAGCCAAAGCGATGTCTGTGCTACAGGCCCGTCTTAATCAACTGGAAGAAGACAAACGCAATGCCGAAGAAGCTAGCACTCGACGCAGCCTTGTAGGAAGTGGCGACCGCTCTGAACGCATACGAACCTATAACTTTCCGCAGGGTCGAGTAACCGACCATCGAATTAACCTTACCTTATATAAATTGGATGATGTGATTGCTGGCGATTTGGGTGCGCTGATGGAACCCATACGACAAGAACATCAAGCTGACATGCTCGCGTCTCTTTCAGAAGAGCATTAATGCACACAAGCCTTGCCGAATTGTTCGATGAACTTCAGGATAACGCTGTCAGTTTGGCCGACTGTGTTGCCTGTGGCCGCAAAATACTGCACGCGGAGCAGAGGATGCTTACCTATAATGAGCCGGATTTAGAAGCAAAAATACTTGCCGGACATGCCTTTGGAGTGTCGCCTACTGAGCTACTTACCGAATATGATCGCGCTGTTAAACTCAGTCAGAAACAACGTTACATTAGTTGTCTGCGCCAACGTATTGAGGGGCAACCAATCGGCTACATCACCGGAGAACAAGCTTTTTGGACGCTTTCCTTGGAGACTTCTCGCGAAACGCTTATTCCGCGGGCTGATACCGAAACTTTGGTCGAATCAGCTTTAGCCCTTGAGTTACCAGCAAACGCGAACGTGCTCGACTTAGGCACCGGCACTGGCGCTATCGCCTTGGCCTTGAAGTCGGAAAGGCCACATTGGAAGGTGACGGGCAGCGATTTTAAGCAAACTATTGTTGAGCTTGCACGGCGCAATGCGAAACGTAATGAGCTTGAGGTTGAGTTTCTAAAAAGCGACTGGTTCTCTGCTATTAATATGCTTTGTGATGCTAATTCGGCTAAAAGCGCTTTCGACTTGATTGTTTCAAATCCCCCCTATGTTGAGTCGCAGTCTGCCTATTTGCAGCAAGGTGATTTGCTTCATGAGCCAAGTTCCGCACTTGTATCTGGTGTAGACGGTCTAGAAGATATCAGGCATATTATAGGAAAAGCTCATAACTATCTAAATTCGAACGGTTATTTGCTTATTGAGCATGGTTTTGAGCAATCTGCAGATATCCAAGCGTTGTTAGCATCAGCGGGTTACACGTCGATTGAAAGCAAAAAAGATCTCAATGGATTGGACCGAGTTACTCTTGGTCAACTCGTCTAATACTCTGAAAGTAAAGGAATAAATATGTACCAAATGGCGCTTCATCTGCACGTTACAGCGGTTGTTATAAGTCTTTCTTTGTTCGCATTTCGCTTTGTACTCAGTATGAAAGCCCACCCAATGCTTCAAAAAAAATGGTTGAAAATTCTTCCTCATGTTGTTGATACGGCGCTTTTAGGTTCGGCTATTTGGTTACTTACGCTATCTCCTATGGTAGGCGTTGACGGTTGGGTCGCGAGTAAAGTTATTGGGGTTTCGTTGTACATTGTGTCGGGATTTTTCGCTTTAAAATGGGCTAAAAATAATCGCTCGAGAGTTATTGGTTTCGCATGTGCAGTCATTTGGGTGATGCTAACCGCCTCAATAGCTTACTCAAAACAGCCTTTTTCTTTCTTAGTCTAATTTCCCTTGAGCAACTGCTAAGAATGTCAGCAGACATGAGCGTTGCAGTTTGTTTGTAACAATGAAGCTTGTTAGGTATTAATTTTTTTATTTTGTAAGGTGGTAAATGGTGATTTCTCAAGTAAATGTGCAGCAATTACAGGTCGATAATAATGCGCCATTCGTGTTGTTTGGTGGCATGAATGTATTGGAATCACGAGATTTGGCAATGCGTATTGCCGAAACTTACAAGGAAGTAACGACTAAACTTGGAATTCCCTACGTATTTAAAGCATCATTTGATAAAGCAAATCGTAGCTCAATTAATTCCTATCGAGGCCCAGGCATGGACGAAGGCTTACGGATTTTTGAAGACATCAAAACCAGTTTTGATCTGCCGATCATCACAGATGTACATGAACCATATCAAGCTGCACCCGTTGCCGAAGTAGTTGATGTCATTCAATTACCAGCCTTCCTAGCGCGCCAAACAGACTTAGTGGTCGCGATGGCGAAAACTAATGCAGTTATCAACGTCAAAAAACCTCAGTTTTTAGCCGCACATGAAATGAAGCACATTATTAGCAAATTTGCTGAGGCGGGTAACAATAAAATTTTGCTTTGCGAAAGAGGTTCTTGTTATGGCTATAACAATCTGATTGTTGATATGTTGGGAATGGATGAGATGAAAACCATGGCCCCAGTTATTTTCGATGCCACGCACGCTCTACAGAAACCTGGTGGAAGAAGTGATTCTGCAGACGGTCGTCGACAGCAAGCGGCAGAATTAGCTCGCAGTGGTATAGCATTGGGTATTGCTGGTTTATTCATAGAGTCGCATCCCGATCCCGATAACGCAAAATGTGATGGTCCCTGTGCGCTGCCTCTCGATAAACTTGAAGGTTATTTACGCCAAATGAAAGCAATTGATGATCTAGTAAAAAGCTTTCCGCCGTTGAATATCAAATAGAATCGGTTAGTATGGATGGTACGCAGCGGGCCTAAGCCTCGTAAATCAGCACTTTTGACAGCGCATTGAGCCAAGGATATATCCGATGATGGAAATGACAGTTCCCCTTCTTCCTGACGAATCAGAGAAAGTAGAGGTTATTGCTATACACTGCTCCGAGGGCGACAGAGTGGATCATCATCAGTGTATACTTGATATCGAAACTGACAAAGTTGTGTTGGAAATCTTTGCTCCCGCCGACGGTGTTATTCATAGTATTAACGTTAATGTAGGCGATAAGCTTGCGCAAGAATCCCTCTTGTGTGTGCTGAAGTCGGATAAAGATACCTATCAAGAGGATGTTGACCATATTCAGGCAATGTTTGAAGCCGATTTAGGGGAAAAGCGTGCCGGTGATGAAAAGTCAGGTAAAGCCGATGTCCTCAACATGAGCTCTGTCGCGAGCCTAAATGCTCAATCAAGCGCTCAACTAAACGCTCAGCCTAAAGCAGAACCAAACGCAGAGCCTAACACAGAACAAAACACAGAACAAAACGCACAAGTAAATGCCCCTATCGCACAAACACCAGCGACAGAGAATATCGAAGCAACAGTTAGGCCTGAGCAAGCTAAAGCCGAACAAGCTGAAGTAGAACAAGCTGAAGTAGAACCAGTTGAAGTAGAACCAGTTGAATTAGAACCAGTTGAAGTAGAACCAGTTGAAGTAGAACAAGTTGAAGTAGAACAAGTTGAAACAGAGCAAGCTACAGAAGAACAATTGAGGCCAGAACAAAGCAAGCTAGAAAGAGCGTTGTTAGAGCGGTCAAAGCAAGAACAGACGTCTTCTCAGCAAGCGCCTTTTTCTGAGCCTGAAACTGAGACAGAAATTGAGCATTTCATTGGTGATGACGCAGAAGCCACTCATGCACAAGTTAACCATACAGAAAGCCCTAAGCAAAATAGTAATGAAAATAAGGTGAGCTTGCAGGTGGAAGATGAGAGCAATAGTGGTTTCACTATTTTCATTTCGGTTCTTGTGGTGCTAGGTGCTGCGGCTTTCTCGATACAGTATTTCAAACTCTGGCCAGTGATTCAGGAGTTTTTAGAGCGTTTCATTTAGGGGCTGGGCCAGATGTCAGAAGCTGTAATCTTATTACATGGTCTTGCTAGAAGTGCTTCCTCCATGGCGAAGCTTGAGGGCGCCTTATCAGACAATGGCTACGAAGTGCTTAATATCGACTACCCATCAACAAAGCATGATATTGAGGCGCTTGCCGATTTGGCGATTGCTGAGCCCGTAGCTCGCTTACAGCATAAGTCTTCTATTCATTTTGTTACCCACTCTATGGGGGGCATATTGGTTCGTCATTTTCTTCATGAAAACACATTGCCAAACCTAGGAAAGGTGGTAATGCTAGGGCCACCTAATCACGGTAGTGAGGTGGTTGATAAACTACATAAACTGCCAGGCTTTAAAACTGTTAACGGTCCCGCTGGCCTCCAGCTAGCAACGAATGACCAAAGTGTTCCTAATCAGCTTGGTCCCGCAGACTTTGAGCTGGGTATCATTGCTGGGTCAAGAAGTATTAACCTGATACTCTCTACTCTCATCCCGCAACCTAATGATGGTAAAGTATCGGTAGAAAGCTCTAAAGTTGACGGTATGAACGATCATCTCACTTTACCAGTAACTCACACCTTCATGATGCGAAATAAAGAGGTTATTGAGCAAGTATTGGGTTTTTTACAAAATGGCGAGTTTCAAACGTAGCAGCATTTCTTATATTTTTTCTTGCTTTGGCAAGGGCAAAGCTCATTTCTTTCAGGTTTATACAATCCGCTCAACTTTCCCTCTTTTCCTGATTTGTAAAACCATTTTCCTAATATAGTTTCGAAATAGGAATGTTCGTGCAAGTTGTAAAAGCTACCATTTGATTGGTAAGTCGCTACAAACTCCACTTCAGCAAAGTACTCTTGAGGGCTTAAGGCTTGAATTGGACTAGTATTAATAACCTTAAGACAAAGCCATTGAGTCGCTTCTGCACTTTCCTCCAGATCTTGCTTTGTTAGCGTATCAAGAGTGCTGGGGTGGTGCGTATCGATGATATAGTCGAAACTATGGCAAGCGAATGCACTGTAACGTGAGCGCATTAACTGTTCTGGTGTTTCGGCTGACTGTTGTTGGATGATAACTTTACAACAAAGCTCAAATGGCGTTTCTGTTCCGCAATAACACATAATTTGTCTTCGATTTTATTGAGTGATTTGGTCGAGTATACTGTTTTTCGCGTATGACCTTTACTACAGACTATAGTTTTGTTGTATTTTTACAAGAAAAGGGTTTCGAAGCCGCGAATAGACTTTCCATGTTATGTAGTGCATCAATGATATTCTTAACACGTCCGATCAGTTGAGGACATTGATGCTTTTTACATTACTAGCTATATAAAAACGCCGCGTTTTCCTTTAAAATCACGCGCACGAATTAGGGCTTGCAGATTTGCATTAATGTAATTGTGCGCTTTTTGATTGAAATTCAACAACAAAGCCCATTGAACTGATACACCCGTTTAACCGCTAACCAGCATTAGGAACTTTAATGACTACTGATACACCAAAGATCATTTATACGATTACAGATGAAGCACCAGCACTCGCAACGCACTCACTACTACCAATTATCAAAGCTTTCACTGCTTCTTCTGGTATTCAAGTCGAAACTCGTGATATTTCATTGGCTGGTCGTATCATTGCTAACTTTCCTGACTACCTAACTGAAGAGCAACGTATTGGTGATGCACTAGCAGAATTGGGTGACTTGGCAAAGACACCTGAAGCCAACATTATCAAACTGCCTAACATCAGCGCATCCGTTCCTCAGTTGCAAGCAGCGATAAAAGAACTTCAAGACAAAGGCTATGCTTTACCGAATTATCCAGAAGATCCAAAAACTGAAGAAGAGCAAAAGATAAAATCGACTTACGCGAAGGTTCTTGGTTCTGCCGTCAACCCAGTATTACGCGAAGGTAATTCTGATCGCCGTGCGCCGAGCTCTGTAAAGCAGTACGCTCGTAATAATCCGCATTCAATGGGAGCATGGTCTGCGGACTCTAAGTCTCATGTGGCGCATATGGAAGCAGGGGATTTTTATGGTAGCGAGCAATCTACTACCGTAGCTGGTGCGCAAGACGTTCGAATCGAATTCGAAAATAAGGCTGGAGAAGTTTCAGTATTAAAAGAAAAAGTATCTTTGCTTGATAAAGAAATTATAGATGCTTCGGTAATGAGCAAATCTAAATTAGTAGCCTTTTTCGATAAAGAAATCAACGCCGCAAAGGAACAGGATGTTTTGTTGTCTTTGCACATGAAGGCAACCATGATGAAAGTATCGGATCCAATCATTTTCGGCCATGCGGTAGAAGTTTTTTATAAAGACGTTTTTGCTAAGCATGCTGATACCTTTGCCGAAATTGGTGTCGACGTAAGAAATGGTTTGGGCGATGTTTACGCAAAAATTGCATCTCTTCCAGCAGATAAAAAAGCTGAAATTGAAGCGGATATACAAGCTGTTTATGCTGTGCGCCCTGATATGGCAATGGTTGATTCTGATCGTGGTATCACCAACTTGCACGTTCCTAGTGACGTCATCATTGATGCATCGATGCCTGCTGCTATTCGAGCTTCTGGTCAAATGTGGGGGCCTGACGGCAAGCAAAAAGACACTAAATTCATGATCCCTGATCGCAACTACGCTGGCGTTTTTGCTAGTGTTATCGAGTTTTGTAAGAAACATGGTGCGTTCGATCCAACAACAATGGGAACCGTACCTAACGTTGGCTTAATGGCTCAAAAGGCTGAGGAGTATGGATCACATGACAAAACATTTAACCTCGCTGAAGACGGGACAGTACGCGTTGTTAATGCAGCGGGCGATGTCTTGCTTAGCCACAGCGTAGAGCAAGGCGATATTTGGAGAATGTGTCAGGCCAAAGACGCACCTATTCAAGATTGGGTGAAACTTGCTGTAACGCGAGCGCGCGCTACGGATACTCCTGCTATATTCTGGTTAGATGCTGACCGTGCTCACGATGCTCAGATGATCAAGAAAGTGACAACATACTTAAAGGATCATGACACCAGTGGTTTAGATATTCAGATTATGAGCCCTGTGGAAGCGACAGAGTTTACGCTTCAGCGTTGCGCGAAGGGCCAAGATACGATTTCCGTAACGGGCAATGTGTTACGAGATTACCTAACCGATCTTTTCCCAATCCTAGAATTGGGAACAAGTGCGAAAATGTTGTCAATCGTACCGCTAATGAACGGTGGTGGATTGTTTGAAACTGGTGCGGGCGGCTCTGCTCCTAAGCACGTTCAGCAATTTGAAAAAGAAAATCACTTGCGCTGGGATTCTTTAGGTGAGTTTTTAGCACTGGCTGCTTCTTTAGAGCATTTGAGTGTAAATACCGACAAGCCTAAAGCTAAGGTATTAGCTGACACTCTTGATAGAGCTACCGCTAAGTTCTTGCAAGAGAATAAGTCACCGTCGAGGAAAGTTAATGAATTAGATAACCGTGGTTCGCATTTCTACTTAGCTCTGTATTGGGCTCAAGAATTAGCAAATCAGACGGATGATTCGGCGCTAAAAGCACAATTTACGCCCGTTTCTGAAAAGTTGACGGCGGCTGAAGCAACCATCGTTGGTGAGTTAAACGATGCTCAGGGTGTTGCTGTCGATATCAATGGCTACTATTTTGCCGATGATGCGAAGGCATCAAGTGCAATGCGTCCTAGTGCAACGCTTAACGACGTATTAGCTGCAATTTAGTTCTGTCATCGCTCAATAAAAAAAGGCTATTCCGAAAGGGATAGCCTTTTTTGTTGCAATTGAATTTTAATATTTGTAGTCCCAATAACCACTTAGCAATAGCGCCTTCAAACACTCGCTGAAAGTGTCATTTTCTAAAATGTTAGCAGCGAAATGGTTTCGCAAATGAATCTCACGGCAATCTACTACTTTTTGAATATGCTCCGACATGGCAATACTTGTTGAAAATCTCTCGCCATTAACAAAGAATTCAAACTCTTCGCCAGATTGCTCTTGTGCGTAAATGGCTTTTATTCCTGATTGACGTAAAAGCGTTGCTCCAGAGGCAAGTGCACGGTCAACTTCTTCTATTTCTTCTTGGCTTAACTCGTAGTCGTAGTCCGGAAGGGATTGCCTGCTGAGGTATTGAACAATGGCTGATTCAGCATTTTTTGAGAAAATAAGCGAAGCAAGCTCGTCTTTTATTTTCTTCATTTCAAGCGCGGTGATTGCTCCAGGCCTAAGCTCGCCGGATCGCTGCTGCATAGTCTTATTGTCGGTATATCGGGTGTCAGCATTTTCAAAGGCATGCTCATCTATAATACCTGTGAGTAATTCTACGTCGGTATGAGCCCTAAAACCAATGCTGTAATTCATACATGGTTCAAGCGCTACCCCATTGTGAGGGTGCTTCGGAGGAATATATACAACATCACCAGGTCTGAGCACTTCATCAATAACTGGCTCGAAGCCTTTAATCTGTTTAAGTAAGGGATGAACGATATTTTCTTCAAAAGACGATGGTAAACCTACTTGCCAACGCCGGCTTCCTTTCCCCTGAAGTATAAATACGTCATACTCGTCGAGATGGGGGCCAACACCACCGCCTTCCACTGAATAGCTTACCATTACATCATCAAGTCGCCAGTGCGGAATAAAGCGAACCAAGTCGGTCAAATAGTCGATATTATCTATAAATTTATCAACGCCTTGAACGAGTATAGTCCACTTTCCTTTGCAAAATTTTTTAAAGTTGTTTATCGGTCCTTGCTCAACATGCCATTGACCCTTATCGAAAGACACAATTCGACTATCGATATCTAGCTCCTCAGCGAGACCAGCTAAATGTTCTTCGCTAATTGGATCTTTATAATCGGGAAGGAATGCTCTGATTATGCAGGGTTTTTGTTGCCAATAGTTGGCGATAAATTCATCTTTGTTAAATTGTTCAATGATCATGAATATTTGCTTCTCCTAATAAGCAATATGTTGAAACGCGGCTAATTCCTTTAGCACAACTTTTGTATTGTGTTGAATGAGTGCTGAATTGCTAGTGCCGCTAACTATACAACATCATGTGTGAACAAACTCGTATATCATGCCGTTTGCGCTTGATTCTAGTCTATAAGACAGGTTATTGGGGTTCCCTCAAGGAATAAAAAAGAACAAAAATAAGCTATTTATGGCTTTTACTGCCACAGTACTCACTTTTGCCTGAGATGCTTTTTCTCAAGTGTATGTATTAACATAAAGGCTGATGTAAGGTCGTGGTAGATAGATATGAACTAATGTACTCAATCTCAGCACTGAGTTATGAATATGTAGCTTGGTGCTCGCTTATGTTTGCGAGCGAAGGCAAATGAGCTGTGTGGATTGCATAACAAGCGTGGCTATTACAACAGGCGTAGCTATTACAACAGGCGTGGCTCACGTCCTTGTGGGGCCATCTACTTTGCTAAATACAAGGTTTTATTGTTCGGCCAATAACTGGTCGACCAACCTTATTGCATCACCAATATATGTGGCTGGACTTAACTGCTTTAATTCTGCTTTCACTGGATCTGGTAAGTCTAGGCTATCTATGAAGTCTGCCATCACTTCGGCATCAACCTTTTTGCCGCGGGTAAGCTCCTTAAGTTTTTCATAAGGCTTTTCGATCCCGTATCTGCGCATAACTGTTTGGATTGGCTCGGCGAGAAGCTCCCAATTGCTGTTGAGTTCTGCAGCTAAGCTAGCTTCATTAACTTGTAGTTTACTTATGCCTTTCAGAGTGGCTTGGTATGCAATTACAGCATAACCAATGCCGACACCTAAATTTCTAAGCACTGTTGAATCCGTAAGGTCACGTTGCCATCGACTCACAGGCAGTTTGCTCGATAAATGCCCCAATATCGCATTTGCTATGCCCAAGTTTCCTTCGGAGTTTTCAAAATCAATAGGGTTTACTTTATGCGGCATAGTGGAAGAGCCAATTTCACCGGCAATAGTCCGTTGTTTGAAGTGTCCGAGTGCTATATAGCCCCACACATCACGGTCAAAATCAATGATGATAGTGTTGAATCGTGCGATCGCATCATAGAGCTCAGCAATGTAATCATGTGGCTCAATTTGAGTGGTAAAAGCGTTCCAGCTAATCCCTAAGCTCTCAACGAAGCGCTGCGCAAAAGCCTGCCAATCAGCATCTGGGTAAGCACTTAAATGTGCATTATAGTTACCAACAGCACCATTAATCTTGCCCAGCAAATTTACTTGTGCAATCTGCTTGCGCTGACCTTGTAATCGCACTGCTACGTTTGCCATTTCCTTACCCATGGTAGTAGGAGAGGCTGGTTGCCCGTGCGTTCTTGCCATCATTGGAATTGTTTTATATTCACTGGCGAGACGTTTTAGCTCCTCAATGAGTTTGTCGGCGTAAGGAAGCAACACCTCGTCCCGCCCGCCTTTTAGCATCAGAGCATGTGAAAGGTTATTGATGTCCTCTGATGTACAGGCAAAATGGATGAACTCATTGATAGCATTAAGTTCAGCATTATCAGCGACCTTTTCTTTTAAAAAATACTCTACCGCTTTGACGTCATGATTAGTGGTTGCTTCAATGTCCTTGACTCGTTGCGCGTCGGCTTCGCAAAAATTATCAATGATGTTGTTTAGTAAGGTATTTGCTTCGCTTGAAAACGTCGGCACTTCCACAACGTCGTCAAAATTAGCAAGAGCTTGTAGCCAACGAATTTCAACTATTACGCGTTGCTTAATTAGGCCGTACTCACTGAAATACTCTCTTAATTCTTTTGTTTTACTTCCATAGCGACCGTCTACAGGTGAGAGGGCGGTGAGTGCAGATAAATTCATTGCGGGTCCTTAGTAAATAGTGACATAGAGTCAAACTCGGTGTTGATTATTAAAGTCTGTTTGGCTTTGATTATGGGCATGTTGTGTAAATGCATGATCACGAAATTACACGCAGTGCTTGTTTAGCAGAGCTTAATATATGCCCTTTGTTAAATAAAATTTGGCGACGTTTTCCACCCATTTGTCGCCATAGAACAGCAGCTCGAACGCCTGCCAATAGCAAGGCTCTTACTTTATGCTGAATCACAGGTTGCGCGAGGTATTGTTGGCTACCAGCAACTTGTATTTTAGGTGCAAGCGGGCTGATAATGTCGGTATAAATACTCGCAAGCGAAGACACTATTTGTTGGTGTTCGAAGTCGACGTGCGCTAGTTGGCGTTGAACATGAGAAATACGTTCGCCTAAGTCTTTCAGAGCTCCAGTGTTTTTGCTCAGTTTGCGCTCTAAACTCAAAATTGAGGCTACGTAGCGCGTGATTAAGACGTCTTTGTTCTTAGTTTCGCCGTCGAGTTGTTCGACAACTGTTGTGAAGCCAATACGCAAATTGGGTAAGGAGCCAAATACTTGCTGAGGATTGTCGGGTGAAACGACTAAAATACTAGAGATACTGGCCTCAAACGCAAGAGTGTCGGCTTCCCCTGTCTGAGCGATAGCTTTTACTAATGACGCTGCTTGGCAAACACCAGCGAGGGCCAGTTGATTTTCAATGTTGGGGCTTATCATTTGCATGCCTTCCTAAGAGCCGATACTGTCAACAGCGACGGCAGGCTTGGCGATACTTTGAATTTTGTTGTCAGCAATATAACCAAAGATGATGCCGCCACCAAGACAACGATCGCCTTGATAGAAAACGGCAGACTGCCCTGGAGTGACAGCCTTTTGTGGCTCATCAAACATAACCGTTACTGAGCCATCAGAATTGGGTGTCACTTCACAGGGAATATCTTGTTGGCGATATCGTGTTTTTACCAGCATTCGAGTTTTGTCAGAAGGCCCTGTGCGATCGACCCAATGCAGTTGCATTGCAAGCAAGCCATCGGAGTATAGACGAGGGTGGTCTGCCCCTTGTCCTACGATGAGGACATTGCGCGCGACATCTTTATCAACAACGTACCATGGCGCATCACCATGATCCTTCTTGCCGCCAATGAGTAAACCTTTGCGTTGGCCAAGAGTGTGGTACATCAAACCCTCATGCTCACCAATTTCCTCTCCCTCAGCCGTTTCAATAATTCCTGGCTTGGCGGGTAAATACTGCGCTAAGAAGTCTTTGAACTTTCTTTCACCAATGAAGCATATACCGGTGCTGTCTTTTTTATTGTGAGTTACTAAACCCTGTTGCTCAGCAATTTCCCGTACCTTCGGTTTTTCAATGTTACCCACGGGGAAGAGTGTTTTGGCGATATGTTCATGACTGAGCGTGTATAAGAAATAACTTTGGTCTTTATTGCTATCTAAACCTCTAACCATTGCCCAAGTGTCGTTTTCTAGCCGGCGCTGCACATAATGCCCAGTAGCAATGTAGTCTGCACCTAGGTCCTCTGCCGCAAACTCTAAAAAGGCCTTAAATTTGATTTCTTTATTACAGATAATGTCGGGGTTTGGTGTGCGTCCCGCTCGGTATTCTTCTAAGAAGTACTCAAAAACGTTGTCCCAATACTCGGCGGCAAAATTGATAGTGTGTAAATGTATGCCTAATTTATCAGCAACTGCTTGTGCATCAGCCAAGTCTTGTGCTGCGGCACAATACTCGTCATTGTCGTCCTCTTCCCAATTTTTCATGAAGAGGCCTTCTACTTGATAGCCCTCTTGCTGGAGCAAATAAGCAGAAACCGACGAATCTACTCCGCCAGACATGCCTACAATAACTTTAGTTTCTGATTTTGGTTTAGAATCCAACACTGAGCTCCTATACGGCTAAAAATCTAGCGGACATTGCAATGCGACTAAAGAGGTAAGTTTGCTCTTTTTTAAGGGCGCAGATAATAACAATAATCAAAGATTATTTGTAGCTTTGTTGTAGTATTTAGGGTGCTAGCATATTACAGACTGCGGTACTGACCATTGCTAATATTGTCTAGTGTCCAATCGCCAATACGATACCTAATTAATCGAAGCGTCGGAAAGCCTATATGAGCAGTCATTCGACGAACTTGACGGTTTTTGCCCTCAGTAATGGTAATACTGAGCCATGTTGTTGGAATCGCTGCTCTAAATCTGACTGGCGGATTTCTTTGCCATATATCAGGTTCACTTATTATGCTGATTTGCGCTGGTTTGGTCTTGCCGTCTTTCAGCTCAACGCCCTTCCTGAGCTTATCGAGATCGCTTTCGTTCGGGCTTCCTTCAACTTGTACCCAATAGGTTTTTGCTGTTTTTTTATCGGGAGAAGCAATTTGGTGCGCAAGCTTCCCATCATTGGTAAGCAATAGCAGCCCCTCACTATCGCGGTCAAGTCGACCCGCTGCATAAACATCTTTAACATCGATATAGTCTTTAAGAGTGCTACGGCCGTCTTGATCGGTAAATTGCGTTAGCACCATGTAAGGTTTATTAAATAATAGTATTTTGCGGTTGGCATTTGTTATTGCCGCTTTTTTTGTCGAAGGTATTTTTTTATTAGGATCGTTTTGCAAAGCTGCTTTTTTTCTATGACGATAAAATGTGGCGCGAGCGTTTTTCACAATGAGCTAACTTGGCTTGGGTTACATGTTGCAATTATCGCATGCTTCTGATTATTTTGTTAAGCATTCATATTGCGAAATATATTTCAGGCACAAAAAAGCAGGCGTTGCCTGCTTTTTTATCGAGTTTGCTTATTAGAGTGTGGGAATTACCTTTCCGGTTCTTCCGAACTCAAACCGATGTTCTCGGCATGCAAGCCCTTTGGACCTTGCTGAACTTCATAAGTCACTTCCTGGCCCGCTTTCAGGGAACGATAGCCGTCCATCTTGATAGTAGAATAATGTGCGAAAATATCCTCGCCACCATCTTCAGGAACGATGAAACCGAAACCTTTAGCATTGTTAAACCACTTAACTTTGCCGACTGCCATACTACTACTTCCTTTTCTTGAACCTTGAAATACCGCTAAATTACCCCCACACTAGGAGAGAGCAACAGGTGTGACTCACATCTGAAGCATCACATACTAAAACTGTAGGTTTTTTAACCATTGTTTGTCAAGTGTAAATTACACGAAGTGACTATTTGTTTAAAAAAGTGTTCCTGTTGGGCTTTTTAACACTATTATGTATCTATGACTAAAGAAAACACCATAAACATTGACGGCGAGAAGCAAATTGACACCGTCAAAAAGAAAGTTGAGCCACCACCTATGTATAAGGTGTTGCTAAACAACGACGATTACACGCCCATGGATTTCGTTATTGAAGTTCTGGTTACCTATTTTAATATGGATACTGAGAAAGCTAATCAACTCATGCTTACGGTTCACTATGAAGGAAAAGCAGTATGTGGCATATTTACTGCAGAGATTGCAGAGACAAAAGTCATGCAGGTGAATCAGTACTCACGAAAAAATCAGCATCCATTGATGTGTACAATGGAACCTGCACATTGAGTAAGGGGAAATAATGCTAAATAAAGATTTAGAACAAACGTTAAATGATGCTTTTGTGTTTGCGCGTCAAAATAGGCATGAGTTCATGACAGTCGAACATCTATTGTTGATGCTTTTAGACAATGCAGCAGCGCAAGAAGCATTGAAAGCTTGTGGGGCGAGTATTGAAACACTTCGCGTAGAACTCACTGCTTTCGTAAACGAAACGACACCTCTTATGTCAGAGCAACAAAGCACTGAGAGAGAAACACAGCCTACTCTAGGTTTCCAGCGAGTGCTTCAGAGAGCCGTTTTTCACGTACAATCATCAGGCAAAGGTGAGGTCACGGGTGCTAATGTACTAGTGGCCATCTTCAGTGAGCAGGAATCCCAAGCCGTATACATTTTAAAGAAAGCAGATGTTACTCGTCTGGACGTTGTGAATTTCATCTCTCACGGGGTCAGCAAGGCCGAGGACGAAGGTGACTCGCCCGACGAGGTCGCGCAAGAGGGTGAAGACGGCGATGAAAACCAATCAATGCTCTCCAAGTATGCAAGCAACCTAAATGTTGCCGCAAAAGAGGGCAAGATAGACCCGCTCATTGGTCGTGACAAAGAACTAGAGCGCAGTATTCAAGTGTTGTGTCGCCGACGAAAAAATAATCCTTTGTTGGTTGGGGAAGCTGGTGTAGGTAAGACTGCTATTGCCGAAGGTCTGGCCTACAGGATCGTAAAAGATGACGTGCCTGACGTTATTGCCTCCTCGACAGTTTACTCCCTAGATCTAGGCGGGTTGCTGGCAGGTACGAAATATCGCGGCGACTTCGAGAAACGCCTTAAAGGTATACTTAAAGAGTTAAGTAAAGACCCTGACGCAATTTTATTTATAGACGAAATCCATACCATTATTGGTGCTGGCGCAGCGTCGGGCGGTGTAATGGATGCATCAAATTTACTCAAACCGAAATTAAGTAGCGGTGAATTACGTTGTATTGGTTCAACAACCTATCAGGAATATCAAGGGATCTTTGAGAAAGATCGTGCTTTGGCAAGACGCTTCCAAAAGGTAGACGTAGTTGAACCAAGTGTCGCCGATACAACCAAGATATTAATGGGGTTAAAATCACGTTATGAAGAGCACCATAGTGTGAGATACACCCAAAAAGCCCTAGCTGCTGCGTCGGAATTATCAGCTAAATATATAAGTGAAAGACATTTACCCGACAAAGCTATCGACGTAATGGATGAGGCTGGAGCGAGTCAACGGCTGTTACCTGCGTCAAAACGCAAGAAAACAATTAATGTTGCCGACATCGAACAAATAATTGCCAAAATTGCGCGTATTCCTGAGAAGTCGGTGAGTGCGTCGGATAAAGAAGTTCTTAAAAACCTTGGGCGTAACCTTAAAATGGTTGTGTTTGGCCAAGACAATGCAATTGAAACGCTTTCTGACGCCATTCAATTGTCGCGCTCTGGTTTGGGTAACGAGGCGAAACCGATTGGTAGTTTCATGTTTGCTGGCCCCACTGGCGTAGGTAAAACCGAGGTAACTCAACAGCTTGCTAAAATTATGGGCGTTGAGCTTGTGCGTTTCGATATGTCTGAATATATGGAGCGACATGCTGTATCCCGTTTGATTGGCGCCCCACCTGGTTATGTAGGTTATGACCAAGGCGGACTGCTCACTGACGCTGTGATTAAAAATCCTTACTGCGTTGTGCTGCTTGATGAAATGGAAAAAGCGCACTCGGATATTTACAATATTTTGCTTCAGGTAATGGATCACGGCACGCTTACCGACAACAATGGACGTAAAGTTGATTTTCGTAACGTTGTGTTAGTGATGACGACAAATGCTGGCGTACAAGAAACAATTCGCAAGTCGATAGGCTTTAAGCAGCAAGACCATAGTCATGATGCAATGTCGGCGATTAACAAAACCTTCTCGCCCGAATTTAGAAACAGACTAGACAGTATCGTTTGGTTCAATCATCTGGATGAAGATGTTATTTTGCAAGTTGTTGATAAATTCATTATTGAACTACAAGCTCAACTTGACCAAAAAGGTGTTTCTCTTGAGGTAACAGACAAAGCAAGAGATTGGTTAGCAAAAACGGGTTACGACAAATCAATGGGGGCTCGCCCGATGGGTAGAGTGATACAAGAACAACTTAAGAAAGAACTAGCGGCAGAGTTGTTGTTCGGCAAACTTGCCTCCGGCGGCGAAGTGAAAGTAGATCTAAATAAAGAGAAGCTAACCTTCACTTATACGTCAATAAGTAAAGAGAAGAGTGAAGCCTAGACCTTAGTATTAACGACTAATTATCTCTTTCAAGCAGCATGCGAGCGCGTTAAAGAAAAAAACCGAGAGCCTAAACAAGCACTCGGTTTTTATTTTTAGCTTTATGTTAACGATTAATTGCTAGAGATCCTTCGCCATTTGCGCACCGAACTATTGGCAAAGTCGAGCGAGTTCAGATCATCTTCTATTAAAGCGCGATACAGATATTTAAAATACACATCGCCATTTACAACTCTAATTGGCGTGATTTCGCGCACGATTAGGGGAAGATAAGGTTCCATCAAAAATCCATTGTAACAGCTGTCATAGCTATCGGTGGAACCACAAATGGCGCTTGATAAATTAGATAGGATTGAAAACGACCCATCGGGATTAAGTTTCCACCTTTCTGCGTTGCTATCGTCTCCCAAGTTAAAAAGTCCGCCGGTCCCATCAGGTCTAAAGTTATGTATTATTGGCTCATTGCCTCGCAATAAGGAAATTGACAGTGTATTGTATAAATATGAAAAGTCGTTTGAGGTAAATGCCAGTGGTTCACCTACAACTGCAGTTTCATAAGCAGTGATAGGAACACCCGCTTCAATGGCTTCGATATAACCTCGCAAAACAAATTCGCCAGACACAGTAGTAAAGCCATAATATCGCTCAGCTTGACCATCGCGAATAAGCTCCAGCATGTTGCCACTAGCACTCCAGACAACCTCTTCCGTTTCTATTCGCCGACCAGGACCGATCATTGTGGTCGTTAAAATAGCTTCGGAGTCACTTACAATTTCAAGCTGGTTAGCCCCGAGATTTGTATAATCATCGCTACTACTTTCAAATCCAGAATTGAACTTTGAGAAAAGAAATTGCCCAGGGCTTAAAGCAGGTATGTCCGCTTCTGTCAAAGCATACATTTCGTGGTAGTTTATTTGTGTTCGATTAAGCCTATTCTCAAGTGCAGGATAGTCGTCAGCAGTGGCATCAGGATCACTATCGGTTAAAAAACTCTTTGTAGCTGTTTTGAAAATTGCTAAGCTATCATCCACATATTGAATTTGTACTTCAGTAATGACATCCTTCACTGGAACTCGCTCCATCAATCCAGTTCTGCGATTTTGTGCTTCGAAAACTTCGATTCTGGTAACTATTTCACCACTAGTTAGCGTGACAGTGCCTTGTTCGTCAAATGTGCCAGACATTGTAAAGTCTTGACTTGTAATTCCTGAGATAGAACCAATTATGCTGTTGCTTTGTGAGTCAAAACTCAATGATCTTGCATTTGATAGTGACAAAGTGCCATAAGTAGTATGTTGTGGTGAAATAGTAGGAATTGCCTTGGTATTAACCGTTAAACTTGGCGTATCTTCTCTCTCAACTGAAAGTCTATACCTGTTGTTTTCTTCAACTAATACACGCAGTGATATACGATCAAGGATATCATCTTCAACAGCGGTTGGCTGGAGTACGTTAATTTGAATATTATCGCCTTCAACAGACCATGCAATAGGGAAAAGCGAACCATCGGCATCTTTGAATAAGCCATTATTTTGGTTATAAAAGTGAAATTGTTCTTCATTTTCTAACAACCAAGTTTGTGGAAGACTTTCTTGCGTATATGTAGGAAGCGTATAAGCACTAGGGTTATCAGCAACCTGTATCATAAGGCTATAGTCTTTGCTGACAGTACCATCGGCAATCGTTAGTCTTATTTGGTATTCACCGATATCAAAAAAGCCAGGATTACTGCCAATTGTAGCTTGGTTATTTTCAAAACTAACAGTAAGCCACGATGGCGGCTCTTCGATGCTAAGATTCATCGTGTCTCCATCGGCATCGCTAGCATCTAACACCACTATTTGCGATTCATTCGCCAAGACATCGAAAGATAACGGTCCGCTCAAGCTTGGTGCACTATTCGTTGGTGGTGTTGGTGGCGTTGGTGGAGGCGGCGGAGGTGGTGTTTTATCACCACCTGATCCACTGCAGGCAGCCAATACTAATAATGATGCTATACAAATAATAATCTTTTTAATCACTGTACTTCCTTTGAATAAATGCTTCCTTGATACTCAACCAAGCTTGTAGCTGAATATCTCATTATGTCACTACAATAATACATTAGGTACACGACCCGTACACAAAAAAACCGCCTTTACGGCGGTTTTTTATTCTCTATCCATACTCGCTAGTTGCTAATGGTCGTTTAGCTAGCTCAAGTTCTTAAAAGTTAGCGAGCTCGATATATGATTCTGCCTTTACTCAAGTCGTAAGGTGTCATTTCCACAGTTACTTTGTCGCCAGTCAAAATACGAATATAGTTTTTACGCATTTTTCCAGAGATATGGGCTGTCACAACGTGACCGTTTTCTAGTTCTACTCGGAACATAGTGTTTGGAAGTGTGTCTAAAACAGTACCTTCCATTTCAATGCAATCTTCTTTTGCCATCTAAAGCAATAACCTCAAGTTGTTAGTCAATAATTTTGCCGCGCAGAAGTTAACGCATCTAGCCCTTTATGTAAAGGACTTCATTCATTTTTCGGGGATAATACCCATTTATCATGAATGAATCTTTCGGTTGGGTAGAAATTCTTCTTATAATTCATCTTACGACAATCATCAATCTGATATCCAAGATAGAGATATGCTTTATCTTGTTGTGCGCAGAGAGCTATCTGTTGAAGGATGAAAAAGGTACCAAGGGAGCGTGCACTGAGCTCGGGGTTGAAAAAGGTATAAAGAGCAGAGTAACCATCATCAAGCACATCTGTCACAGCAACGCCAATGAGTTCATCCTTGATATAACCCTCGATAAATAGAGGCTGATTCCACTCACAATTCACAAAGCTGGTGTATTGTTCGTAGGTGGCCGGGAACATCGCTCCGTCATTATGTACTTCATTAATATAACGCTCGTATAATGGGTAGTAGTCGGGATTATCATGATCGCTTATCTTAATTTGAATATCACGATTCTTTGATAACACACGTTTTTGACTCTTGCTTGGTGAAAAAGCGCGAGAAATGACCCGAATAGACTGACAAGCACTGCAGTTATTACAGTGAGGGCGGTAGATCTGTTCGCCACTGCGTCTAAACCCTGATTGAGTGAGTTGTGAAAAAATGTCACTTAGTGTCTCTTTGGGCTCAACACAGACCAAGAGTTGTTCTTTTTTATCTGGAAGATAACTACAGTCAAAAGCTTGTGTAATGCCAAATTTCATACAAGTATTCCAAGCGACTGAGCGCGCCAACAGTCTTCTGACAATTCAACCGTTAACTGTTCGTCTAGCATGTCTATAAAAAGCTCTCTATCAACTTCTTGGCAGCCTAAACTGCGCAAATGCTCCGTTTCCATTTGGCAATCAATAAAACCCATATTATGATTTTTCATATGCAAAACTAGTGCATAAAGTGCTGCTTTTGAGGCATCCGTTTTACGGTGAAACATTGACTCTCCGCAGAATACGCCACCAACAGCCACGCCGTATAGACCGCCAACAAGAATTTCTTTGTCCCATATCTCGATAGAATGTGCGTAGCCCTTGTGATGAAGTTCTACGTAGGCATTCTTCATCTCAGGGGTTATCCAAGTAAGGTTGTTAGTTTCACTAACATTGCCAAGACCAGGACTCTTTCTTGGAATTGATGCACACTCGTTAATAACGGCTAAGAAATTATTATTAAGTGTTGCTCGATATTGGTTCTTTCTCAGACTTTTGCGAAAGCTTTTCGAGCAGTGAAAGTCTTCTAGCGCTAATATACCACGAGGATCTGGAGACCACCATAAATAGGGATCACCCTCAGAAAACCAAGGGAAAATACCGTGTTTATAAGCTTCAAGTAAACGCTCGGCGGACAAGTCTCCGCCGAAGGCAAGTAAGCCGTTTGGTTCAATCAAAGCAAAATCAACCGCTGGGAAGCGGTTGGTATGGTCGAGTTTAAAGAGTTCTAGCATGCTTTTATTTTCGGCCGCGACACCGAAAACCTGACAATTTAATCGTCTTTTGCATCCAAATACTTTTCTGCGTCTAGTGCTGCCATACAACCTGTGCCTGCAGAGGTAATTGCTTGTCTATAAACGTGGTCGCTTACATCACCGGCAGCAAATACGCCTTCCACGCTGGTTTGCGTCGCATTGCCTTCTAAGCCGCTTTTCACTTTGATGTAGCCGTCTTTCATTTCTAGCTGGCCCTCAAATATTCCAGTATTTGGAGAATGACCAATAGCAATAAAGAGACCCATTAAATCAATCTGAGATTTTTCACCGCTGTGAGTATCTTTTATATTGATACCCGTAACGCCCATATCATCCCCTAAGACCTCATCGAGTTCTTTGTTCAGGTGTAATACAACATTCCCATTTTTTGCCTTTTCCATGAGGCGGTCAGCAAGAATTTTTTCACTTCTGAAAGTATCACGGCGGTGGATGACGTGTACCTCTGAGGCAATATTAGAAAGATAGAGTGCCTCTTCTACAGCGGTATTACCGCCACCAACAACAGCAACCTTTTGATTACGGTAGAAGAAACCGTCACACGTAGCACAGGCCGATACGCCTTTACCCATAAATGCCGTTTCAGACTCTAAGCCTAAGTACTTTGCAGATGCGCCAGTGGCAATGATCAGTGAATCACAAGTGTAGGTACCTTGGTCGCCCGTGAGGGTGAATGGTCGTTTTGAAAGATCTGTCTTATTGATATGGTCAAAAATAATTTCAGTATCAAATTTTTCCGCGTGTTTTTGCATGCGAACCATGAGGTCGGGCCCGGTTAAGCCTTCAGGGTCGCCCGGCCAATTTTCAACTTCAGTCGTCGTTGTTAATTGTCCGCCTTGCTGAATTCCTGTTAGTAGCACTGGATTAAGGTTTGCTCGTGCAGCATAAACGGCAGCAGAATAGCCTGCTGGTCCAGACCCAAGTATTAGCAAGGGAACGTGTCTGGTTTCTGACATGTAAATCTCCGAAAACAAGTTTGAATGCTGTAGCGTTTTTCGCTATTGCTACAGTAAGATGATTAGTATTAGATGGGGTAAGTATGTTGTTTTTCAACTATTGTTTACCCTATCTTTATACTCACAGTATACATTCACTTTGTGTGTGCCTCCATGCTTAAGATATATATCTTTTTAGTTTCAACAATAACTAAAGACTCTTTTAGGCTTTTTTAGTCTAAGTGCGTATATAAGTTAACTGAGTTTCGGTGTATATTTACTGCTCGCATACACGGAATTTCTATCTTTGCTAGCCGTTTAGGCTTTAGCGCCATTAGAGATGTAAATAATGAAACAAGCTGTGCCAAATATTTTGAAAAGTGGCCAACACTATATGGAAGTCTGGCCGATGCAGAAAGTACTATATGGTTTATTTCCAGAATGTAGAATAGTCGCGGCCACTAAATTCGGCTTTAAGGTCATGCCTGCTTTGGCTGTGATAACAGTAGCGACCCAGCTTTTTTATTTGGGCACACAACACTTACCACAAGCGCTTACCTTCGGGATATTCTTTCTTAGTTTACCAGTTCAAGGTCTCATATGGTTAGGTCTGCGAGCGGAAAAACCTCTGCCACCAGAGATGAAAGCGTGGTATCAAGAAGTCTATCGAAAAATGCAAGAGCAGGGCTGTGCCCTTGAAGGGATTAAGTCGAAGCCTAGGTTTTTAGAGCTAGCCTTGCTGCTTAAAACGGCCTTTAACGAACTGGACAAGGGCTTCACCAAACAATTCTTTTAGACACTGTCTACGGCAATCAATTCCTGTTTACAAGTCGAACAACGGTATTGCCTCTTCCCTTGTTGGATGCGATTGTGACGTATACTGCTTAGTTTTATTTTAGTGTCGCATGCGCAACGATAATCAAAGTGCTTTAAACCAACGTTGTCTACATTTAAGGAATGGGTGACCAGAGCTTTCAGGTTGAAAACTTGTGTCATTACCATTTTCCATTCATTCCCGTGCGGTTTTACCTTTCCAAAATATTGATAGCATACAATATGGGCAACTTCGTGGGGGATCACATCACTAAAAAAATGAGCAGGATTTTCCTCGAATAGCACTTTGTTTAGCTTTATTAGGTTTTTTTGAAGGTGGGCACTACCTGCTATTTTTCCACGTTGATGGGTATTCACCATTGGTGTTTTAAAATCGTAAGCGAAGTGTAAAGATGCTTGTTTTATGTTGTCGGAAATTCGTTGTTCGGCTTGTTCTAACAGCGTGGGCATAAAAAGGATTATTCGCTTCGTGAAAGTTCTATAAAAAAGGCAGCGACCAAAATGGTAACTGCCTTAAAGATACTGCAATTGTGTAGTTTAGTCTATTTTACACTCTAGGCACATTGCATAGGCTGCAAGCGGGTCGTTCAGCTGTGTAAACTGCTTAAGGTCCGCGTCAACCCTAGAAACGATTTCTTGCAGAGCGCTTTTGCGAGGTTCAATATTAAAGCCCGCTAACATAGAGCTGCCTGAGTTCATCAGGTTCTGCCAAAATAGCTCCTGTTCACTCAGTTCACGTACTACGTACTTTGTGTCGTAATCTTCGAGTTCTGCTAGTTCCGCTGCAATGTTAACAGCGTCTTCTAGGCCACCTAATTCATCTACTAAACCCAACTCAAGAGCTTGAGTACCTATCCAGACGCGTCCCTGAGCGATTTCATCGACGGCTTCGGGGGTCATGTTACGCTCGGTAGCAACAAGATCTATAAAACGTTTGTAGCCACGTTCAATATTCATTTGAATCACCTGCTTCATTCCTGGCGACAATGCACGAGTAGGGGTCATTCCGGCGAAGTCTGTTGTGCCGACACCATCGGTTCTCACGCCGATATACTCAAGTGAGTTTTCGAAGGTGGTAAGCATTCCAAAAATACCGATTGAACCAGTTACGGTGCTAGGCTCTGCTACGATCCGGTCGGTACTAGCAGAAATCCAGTAACCACCTGATGCGGCATAGGTAGCCATTGAAGCAACAATCGGTTTACCGGCTTCTTTTACGAGCTCAACTTCCTTTCGAATAACTTCTGAGCCAAACACGCTGCCGCCGCCAGAATCAACCTGCAGGACCACGGCTTTAACTTTGTCGTCGAGTCGCGCTTTACGTAACAGGGCAGCAGTGCTGTCGCCACCAATTGTTCCTGGCTTCTGGGTACCGTCTAAGATAGTTCCTTTCGCGACCACAATGGCAACCTTGTCTTTGCTAGATTCTGGTATCGTTATTGGTGATGTGATGGCATCCAAGTAGCTGCCGTAGGAAATGGTGTTATAGCCGGCTTTATCGTCTGATTCACCGAGCAGTTCTATCATTTCATTCCTAAATTCGTTGCGAGTTCTCAGCGCATCAACCCAGCCATTTTGTAGGGCATACTGGGCGAAATCGCTGTCAGCAGCTTCGAACTTAACTAAAATTTGCTCCATTTTTTCATCAAAATTACTCACGTCCATATTTCTTGCTTTTGCAACATCAGATTTATATTGCGACCATAGCTCACCAAGCCAGGCTTCATTTGCAGTGCGAGCTTCAGGTGACATATCGTTCCGTAGAAAAGGTTCAACAGCAGATTTAAATTTACCTACTTTGAATACATTTACTGTTGCTTTTAGCTTCTCAAGCCCTTCTTTGTAGTACATTCTATATCGGCCATAACCTTCAATGATAAGAGCCCCCATCGGATGCAAATAAACATTGTCTGCATGGGCGGCAAGGTAATATTGGTTTTGACCGTAATAGTCACCCATAGAATAGACTGGCTTACCAGATGTCTTAAAATCTGTCAGCGCGTCTGCAACATCACGCATCTTATCAAGGCCACCGCCGCCTAAACCTCCAAGTTTAAGTACTAAAGCCTTAATTCGCTTGTCTTCCTTTGCGTTCTCGATAACTTTGACAAGATCTCTGACTAAAATTTCAGGGTTCTCTTGGTTTTGACCGATTGCTTCGCCAATGAATTTCTCAGCGGGATCCACATAGGTTTTTTCGATTACCAAGTTACCCTGTAAATTTAACACCAAAGCACTGTCATTTGGCACTTTAACAGTGTCGGAGCTTGTATTACTCAAGCCTATCAGCACTGCAAATAAAATAATGAAGAACACTAGGTTCAATATGAACTTTCTGGTGAAATTTATGGTTGTCCACGCACCAATAAATAAGGATTTCGTCCAGCTTCTTTTCTCTGACATATTCTATGAATACCTTGTTGTTGTTAACTTTGTAGAGTCGTTCTATCGTGTATACTACCGAATCAACTTTTCAAACAACATCATTTAAATGTAAATGAGTGTGTACTCGTTTATTTAGCCGACGATTCTGTTGCCAAGATTTTGCCAAGCCCTCAACAATATTCAGGCTTAAAGAGCTAGGCAGGCATGAAATGAAATTGTTATTGCTTGTCTTTTAACCATTCTTGAAGTAGGGCAGCGATATGTTTGGCATCGTTGTCAGCAAATTCTAAAAGAAGGGCGCTTTGGCGCTTTTGAACGGCTTCGGACTTGGCGTGTGGTCGCATGATTTTAGCGAGTGCGCTGCTAGGTTTAGGGTGAGGGCTTGGTAATTTTTGATTCTTCATAGATACTCACTCGACACGTTCAAAGCAAATGTGCTTTTTTTTCCTTTCAACAGTACACTGTAGTTATAGTAGCACATAGTCGCAATTATCGAGGAAGCCTTTATGGATGCGTTAGATCTCTTATTGAATAGAAGTTCACAGCCACGTCTTACCGAACCTGCGCCAAGCGGTGTGGTTCTTGAAAATATTAAACAGGCCGCTTTAAGAGCACCGGACCATCGCTGTCTTACACCTTGGCATTTTATTGTATGTGAAGGTGAAGGACTGCATAAATTAGGACGCATTTTTGAAAACGCTGCAATTACAAAGCATGCTGATCAAAAGACCATTGAGCGAGCGCCACAGTTACCCCTTAGGGCTCCTATGGTAATAATAGCGATAGCGAAATATAAAGAAGATCCAAAAGTACCGTGGGTTGAACAAGTTGCATCGGCCGCCTGCGCCATGAGTAACATGCAAATGGCTGCAATAGCTCAGGGCTTTCAAGGTGTTTGGCGTACAGGGAGTTATGCGCAAGACCCCGAGGTAAAAAAAGCGTTAGGATGTTTTGATCATGATGAAGTGCTAGGTTTCATGTATCTTGGTTCAACGCAACTTAAAACTATGCCGAAGCCTGAGCGTGCTAGCAGTGATTATTTTGAGCACTGGAGCTAGGTAACAGTAAAAGGAGTATTTATCAGTGCACAAGTGTCATACGCACTTGTGCACTAATGATGAGAAGCAGAGTCAATTAGGCCTCAATCTTGAAGCGTAAACCCGCATTGTTTTCAAGTCGTTTGATTAAGGCGTTCCCTAACGATGGCGCGGGGGTATATATTCCGCCTGCAATGGTCGGGTAGTTCTCAACCAAACAAATGGCGCTCTCAGCTAACATTTTCGACGTGGATGCGTAACCGGGGTCACAGGTGGCTGAAACGCTAACTATATGAGTTTTGTCGTTGTTATCCTTTCCTAAAAACATCACGTCGTAAAAACCATTGTCGCGTTCTTCTTTACTTGGGCCTTCACCAGGCTTTGGTCCTGAATCGCTAGAAAGCGATTTGTCTGAGGCTACCGCGTGTGCAATTTTTTCACCTTGTTCGCCTGGCCCAGTGAGTAACATTTCATCATATTTAAACGTGTTAGAATACATATGCCCGAGCAACATGTTACTTCTGTGAATGTTTCGGGTATTAATGGCGGCCATAATAAATGGTGCTACCCAGCTGTTAAGCGTTTCGTCAAAATAAGGCTTATCACCATCTGGTTGCTCGACCGCCACAGAATCACCAGCAAGCGAATACGGATTTTTAAGGACTGACATCAGAGTCTTGTCGGCAAACGCTGCCTTTAATGTGGCTTTTAGGCTGGCAGCGGTGCCACCAGAGAACTTACCTTGCATTTTTCTCACTCGACCTTTTACGTACTCAATTGGAGCACCACTTTCTTTAATGGCTTTTTCTTGAAGATGAAATACACCCAAATCGAAGGGGATAGAGTCGAAGCCGCAGGAAAAAATAATTTTAGCCCCACTTTGTTGTGCGCTTGCTTGATACTTTTCAATCATTTGGTGCATCCACACTGGCTCACCGCAGAGGTCGACATAACCTGTTCCTGACTCAGCGCAAGCTTTAACTAAGTTCTCACCATAGATCTGGTAAGGACCAACCGTGGTTAAAACAACAGCGCTTTGCGCAACCAATTGCTGAATACTGGCCTCGTCATTTCCATCTGCATACATAATGTCAATGTTTTGCGGGGCATTGTGTGCTGAAGCAACTTCCATTAGCTTGACTACATTCCTACCGGCTAAGGCCCAAGACACATCCGAATCTGCATATTTTTCGACAAAGTATTCAAGCACTAATTTTCCAGTAAAACCGCTAGCACCATAAATCACAACATCGTATTTCTTCTCTTGTTTGTTAAGCATTATATTCCCTCGTAGATTCTCAGATGAATGAATTGACCTTACCCACTAGCTAGGCTTGGCAGTGACTGAACTCGTCTAATATTAGGACTCAATTGCGCAGAGGGCTATTTTTTTGCTTTATTAGGAGTTATCACTCAAATTATTTGAAAATAGTTGTCACATTTTTTCGTTGGCTGGTTACTTAGTTAAGAAGGCTCAATCGAGAGCCACTTTGTAAGGAAAATTGTCATGACAATAAAAATCGTAATTATTAGCTTGTTGTTAATCATCAGTGAAATAGCATCACCTCAGGCGGCAACTTCGCCGGATGAAAGTCTCTCCACTGTATTCGAAGCGAAGATATATGGTAATGGAAAGCCCATTATTTTGCTGCCCGGGTTGATGTCGGATTCATCAGTATACGAAGAAACGATTGCGGCTCTACAAAAGGATTTTGAGGTTCATGCGCTTAGTTTGAACGGTTTTGGCAAGCTAGGTAGCAGAAGCAATGATAAGCAGCTGCCTTTCAGTTTGAATTTGCTTGAGGAGTCCTTAATTCGCTACATTCGTACAAATATGTCGTTAAAACCTCACATTGTCGGGCATAGTATGGGCGGCTTTACTGCGCTTTCCATGGCAATAAGCTATCCGAATGAGATTGAAAAAGTAGTATCGGTAGACGGTTTACCCTTTATTGGCCCGGTATTTACTCGTTCAAATGAAACCACAGCAGATCAACTTCGTTCCCAAGCTGACTCTATGCTGGCAGCATTTTCGTCGATGACTTCTTCGCAACTAGCCGATCAGGCTCGCCGTGGTGTTTTCATACAAGCAACAAAAAAGGAAGATCAAGAGTACATTATTGATATGGCTAAAGGGTCTAACCCGCAGTTTACTGGCCAAGTAATGCATGAACTAATGAGTACTGATTTGAGACTTGCACTGCGATCAACAACAACCCCTATTTTACTGATGGGGGCATCTGGCGCATTTCAGACTACTCAGCAACACGAATTTATTGCAAACTTATATCGCGCTCAATTTGAAGGTGTTGAAAATGCAGAGGTAAAAATGAATACTAAAGCTCGCCATTTCATCATGCTAGATAGCTTCGATTGGTTCATGGCCAACCTCAACGCGTTTTTAAGCACGTCAGCAAAGGGATAAATTATGGCATCAATAGTAGACAGTAAACTAACGAGCGTTGTAGAAAAAGCCCAGAATGGTGACCTTCAAGCATACGAAACGCTGATTCATGAGACGCGCAATTTGGTAACGAGTATTGCTTTAGCCGTGGTGAAGGATGTAGATGATAGCGAAGAGATTGCACAACAAGTGTTTGTCTCTCTTTGGCAGAATATTCAACAACTAAATAATGCGGGAAGTTTCATACCATGGCTTCGCCAAAGTACACGCTACACTGCTTTCAACTTTTTACGCTCGAATAAAAACTACACTAGGCTCGACGAGGGGCAATTTGATAACGAAGCACTTGACGAATCCGATGCAGAGAGCCAAATCTGCACAAAAGAACAAAACGCAGTAATTCAGGAGTTAATTGATGCGTTACCACCAGAGGATAGAGAAATTATCATCCTGTTTTATCGTGAAGAGCAGTCGAGTGCCCACGTTGCCAAATTGCTCGATTTGAGTGAAGCCAACGTGCGAAAAAAGCTATCAAGAACCAGACTTGCATTGAAAGACGAATTTGTTAAGAAGGCTGGTAAAGCGATCTTTGCAACTGCGCCTGCCGTGGGTTTTTCCGGTGCAATCACCGGGCTGTTGGCGCCAACCTCGCAAGCAGTGGCTGGAGTTACTGGGGCATCGGTGTCCGCTAAAGTGTCTGGAAGTTCATTGTCAAAATTCTTCGTGATACTTGGTGGTGCTATGATAGGGGCTTTTTTAGCTGTGTTCGCTACGATATGGTCATCAAATATTGCGATTAAGCAGTTAAATGACAATGACGACAAGCAAACCATGAGGGGCTATCGCAATGAACTTATCGCTTGGATACTCACTTGGGGTGTTTTATTAACAATTGCATACGAATTAACTGATGGTTGGTTTTGGCCCCTGATTACCTTTGTTGGATTTTCAATAGGTCTATTTGTGTTAATGCTAAGGAGTATGCGTTTTGTCTATCTCAAGTCAGGCTCCCAACCGGTTAGCAAGGGGATGAAACTGCTCAGCTATGCTTGTCTTGTTCTCGGTATAGCCAGTGGTTTTTCAGGCTTGATTATCGGGTTAATTGGAAGCGGGCGGTTTTAGTGCGCCTCGCTTTATACTATTTTAGATAACTGGATAGTTTATCAACGTGGCCTTTGGTTTCTTCTATCAGGCTGCCAATTTCGTTAGCCGATTCGGTTGTACTGCCAGCTAGGTTTCTCACTTCGTCAGCCACCACGGCAAAACCTCGGCCAGCCTCGCCTGCGCGAGCTGATTCAATGGCAGCGTTTAGAGCAAGTAAGTTTGTTTGTGACGATATCTGGTTAATTGTCTGGATAATTGACCCTATCTTGTCCATTACCTGCGACATCGCATCATGAGTTTCGTGCAGAACCGCATTGCGTTCCGACACGTCGCTTCCGTACATTAGTATTTTAACTATTGCACCAGTCTCATCGTCAACAGGACTTAGAATAACGGACAGTAAAATTTTTCTGCCACCGCCAACCGTATAACTGATCTCTGTCTGGACAGAGTTACCGGATTTAAGCGAGTCGAGCTCCGAGCTCGTTAATTGCTCGTACAAGTTATCTATGCTGCCATTTAACTCGTTTTGTGAGCTATAACCGAAGGTTTCTAAGCAACGTTTGTTGGCAAACGTCATATCACCAGAGATTGACCATTCCATTATGATATTGGCGCGGTCTATAGCATCTAGTTTGATGTCGTTTTCAAGAGCGAGTTTTTTTGTGCTGTCTACGTTAGCCTGTATCGAGACATATTTTTCTAGACGACCTTGGTCATCGAAAACTGGAGATATACTTAAGCTTATCCAGTAAGAATTACCTTGTTTGTCGTAATTCAGAATCTCTTCGTAAAAGGGTTTTTGTTCTCGTAAACACTTAGATATATTCTCTTTGGTTTTTTGTGATGTGTGCTCTCCTTGCAAGAAACTGCCGGGTTTTTTACCCATTACCTCGTCCAAAGTCCAACCTGTGAGAGTAGTAAATCCTGGGTTTATATACTCTATCAGTCCATCGGGATCGCATATAATCACCGAATTGCTTGTTTCATCTGCGACCAGAGAGAGCAAGGCTATGCGCTGTTGTTGCTCTTTTTGGTGGGTAATGTCTTTGATAAAGGCGGTGTATAATACTCTATCCTCTAGTGCTACCTTAGACAGCGACAGGTTGCCCCAAATCTCTTTGCCTTTCATCGACTTGAAGGCGACGTCTCGGGATGTTCCGACAATTTTATCAACGCCGCCGAGGCGATTGCTATTGACCATCTGATCATGACCGGCTTTGATGGCATCAGGTACGAGTATCTTAACGTTTTCGCCTAACACTTCGTTTCTATCGCATTCCCATAAACGCTCTGCTGCGGCATTAAAAAATACAATCTTATTTTGCTCATCTATGGTAACAACAGCATCTAGGCACTGCTCGAGTGTTTGATCAATAATGAAAAGTGCTTCTTTTTGTTCCGTAATATCTTTTACAAAAGCGGTATATTCTATGCCTTTTTTTGTTTTTACTTTAGATAGAGAGAGGTTACACCAAATTCGCTCGCCACTCTTCGTAAAGAGTTCTACATCCCTTGATATACCGACGATTTTATCTCGGCCGCTCGTTCGATTATTGTTGATATAGTCATCATGCGAGCTTCTGATATCTGAAGGCACCAACATTTTTACGTTCTGGCCAATGACTTCTTCCTGTTTATAGCCCCAAAGCTTTTGGGCACTTTTGTTGAAAAAAGTCACTTTGTTATCAACGTCGATAGACACAACGGCGTCAACCGCTTGATCTAATGCTTGAATAATCGTGGAGTTGTCTTTATTGCCAAAAATAAAAGCCATCAGCTTACCCTTGAGGAACGATTACTATTTATCGGTATAATGGCTGAAAAAGTGAAGTATTATTTCCCAATAGCTCAGGCCCACTGCTGCGGGCGCTTTACTATTGAGTGCGTGGCTTAACTGAAAACAAAAAGCCACAACAGAGTGTGGCTATTTCTTATTATTGCAGGTAGTTGTTTATACGATACTAACTATTTTGCACACGTTGGTCGCGCCTATGGTTTCCATTTGGTCGCCGTAGGTCAAGATGCACTGGTCGCCTTCTTTAACTAGACCAGATGCTTTAAGAGCAACGATAACGTCTTTGGTCAATTCACCAGGCTTACACTCTGTAGAATCGAATTTAAGTGGAATAACTCCTCTATAAAGTGCCATCTTTTTGAGTGTGGCAGCATGGCGAGACATCGCTATGATGGGTAAAGAGGTAGTAATTCGTGACATTAGTTTAGGTGTTGTGCCACTTTCTGTTAGAGCAACAATGGCTTTGATTGTCGGTAAGTGATTTGCTGCATAAACAGTAGCCATTGCAGTGGTTTCACTCACATCTTTAAAAAACTCATCAAGACGATGCTTTGATATCTTCACACTAGGATGGCTTTCAGCCCCTTCGCACACTCGAGCCATCGCTTGTACAGTCTCTACCGGGAATTTACCTGCGGCGGTCTCTGCAGACAACATAACAGCGTCTGTGCCATCTAACACGGCGTTGGCTACGTCCATTACTTCGGCCCGAGTCGGCATAGGGCTCTCAATCATCGATTCCATCATTTGTGTAGCAGTGATTACAATTCTGTTGAGTTGACGAGAGCGTGCTATTAATTTTTTCTGCACACCAACAAGTTCTGCATCACCAATTTCCACACCTAAATCACCACGTGCAACCATAACGGCATCGGACGCCATAATAATATCGTCAATTGCTTCGTCGCAAGCAACAGTTTCAGCCCGCTCGACTTTAGCGCAAATCATAGGTGTTGCACCTGCAGCTTTTGCTAATTCACGCGCATAGTCTAAGTCAGCACCAGAACGTGGGAAAGAAACGGCTAGATAATCTACGCCAATTTCGGCGGCAGTAACGATGTCGCGTTTATCTTTTTCGGTGAGAGCCTCAGCAGACAAGCCGCCACCTTGACGGTTAATTCCCTTATTATTGGAGAGTTTTCCACCTACGACTACTTTAGTGTGTACTTTGCGTCCCTCTACAGAAGTCACGACTAATTGAATGCGACCATCGTCGAGAAGCAATAAGTCATCTTTTTTTACGTCGTCGGGTAGGGCTTTGTAATCAATGCCAACCACTTTGTTGGTTCCGGCATTAACATCTAACTCTGCGTCTAAACAAAAATCTTGACCAAGGTCCAAGTGAACAGCGCTGTCGATAAAACGAGACACTCTGATTTTTGGGCCTTGTAAGTCACCCAAAATTGCTACATAAGTGTTTAGTTTTTTTGCTGCTGCTCTCACTCTATTAGCTCGCTCGATATGGTCTTGAGCATTTCCGTGAGAGAAGTTCATACGAACAACATTAGCACCTGCGGCTATAATGGCTTCAATCGTTTCTACTGTATCCGTTGCCGGACCTAGGGTTGCTAAGATTTTTGTTCTACGTGACATAAATAACTCGATTCTCTTTTTGACTATTGTTACATTAAAAAATGACAGCTTTATTTCATCTTTGAAAATTTATTACACTTAACTTTCGTTCTTATTAAAGCGACTACCTCTTAGGGTATCTTTGACTCGCTTTAGATTTTCTCTGAATTTTGTGCCTCTGCGCAGGGTAAAGCCCGTCGCTAGAACATCGATCAGCGTTAATTGTGCAATCCGTGATGCCATTGGCATGTACAGGTCGGTGTCTTCTGGTACGGCGAGAGACAGCACGTAATTGCACTCCTTTGATAAAGGGCTATTGGCTGATGTGATACCAACAACTACCGCGTCGTTTGCTCTGGCTATTTGTGCGATGTCGACAAGACTCTTAGTTCTCCCTGTGTGGGAGATGAGAACAACGACATCGTCTTCAGTACAATTCATGCAACTCATTCGCTGCATAAGTGCGTCTTCAAAATAGACCACGGGAACATTAAAACGAAAAAATTTGTTAAGGGCATCATGCGCAACTGAAGAGGAAGCGCCCATTCCAAAAAACGATATCTTTTTGGCTTGAGTAAGTAAGTCAACTACTCTATTTACCGTGGGTACATCTACTGATTGGCGAGCAACCTCTAACGATGCCATGGTGGATTCAAATATTTTGTTAGTGTACTCGGAGGGGCCGTCATACTCATCCACGTGTCGATTAACATAGGGAGTGCCATTTGCTAAACTTTGTGCAAGATGCAATTTGAAGTCTGGGTAGCCTTTAGTATCGAGTCTTCTACAGAATCTATTTACAGTGGGCTCACTTACATTTGACATCTTCGCAAGGGTAGCTATTGAGGAGTGGATGGCAACTTGCGGATTAGCTAATATAACTTCAGCAACCTTCTTTTCCGACTTACTAAAATCAGTTTTTTGGCTTGTAATCTTTTCTAATATATTCATCATTCTTGCTCGTCTGAAATCGAGACGACAACCAGCCTTGGTTGTGCGTTTGAACAGAGACTCTGGCGTTGTAAATACAAGGTCAACTCTCAATATGTAATTATACTACGATTATTTTTTGCGTTTGTCATTTATGTTGTAACTTTTTGACAAAATTAATTTACATCTTTTTCTCGAATTGCTGGTTTTTTGTTAAGTAATCGTTCGTTGTGGGTGTCAATAACAGCCCGTCGTAACAGGTTTTGTATGATAAATACTCTAAATCGAGTAATATTTATGCAAGACCCAAAAGACTGTTGAATATATGTTAATTATTATCGTCATTTACTCTGGAATTGGTTGTAATATTACTACATTTGTTGAATACTATAGGTGATAATTACCTGTCAATAATTACAACTTCGCACAGATAGTTTGTGCACAGAGGCTACTATGAGTATAGATACCGCGGCTACTAGTACTGGATATGAACCTATTGATTTCGTGTTGTTTGGCACCCTTGGTGACCTCGCAAGACGAAAGCTTCTCCCTTCTTTATATCAGCTAGAAAAAGCAAAGTTACTAAACGACGGCACAACAATAGTTGGTGTGGCACGTCAAGATATGTCTGTTGAGGACTATGCGACTCAAGTCAAAGACAATATCGAAAAATTCACTGATGAACCTTTTTGTAAGGATACTTGGAAGCGTTTGATAAAGCGTTTGGACTATGTTCAGATCGATATGAAAACGCCAAAAGACTACAAAAAATTGTGTGAGCATGTCGATCCTGCACGAACCATGGTTTGTTATCTTGCAACACCACCTTCTATATACGGTGATATATGCCGGGGTATGGATGCGGCAAAAGTAATAGATCCAAGTGTACGTGTAGTGCTGGAAAAGCCTATCGGGCACGATCTTGAGTCGTCGATGGTTATTAACGAGCAAGTGGCTGAGTTCTTCGACGAGAAGCAAATCTATCGCATTGATCATTATCTTGGTAAAGAAACTGTGCTTAATTTGGTTGCACTGCGATTTGCGAACAGTATTTTTGCGACCAACTGGGACCATAATTGTATCGATCATGTCCAAATCAGCGTTGCCGAATCTGTCGGTATTGAAGGGCGTTGGGGCTACTTTGATGATGCTGGTCAAATGCGTGACATGGTGCAAAACCACCTATTGCAAATACTCTCGTTGGTTGCGATGGAGCCACCCACAACACTTGATGCAGATAGTATTCGAGATGAAAAACTCAAAGTATTGAAAGCACTTCGTCCAATCGACGCTAGTAACGTAAGTGAAAAAACAGTGCGCGGGCAATATATTTCAGGTTTTGTTCGCGGTGAAGAAGTGCCTGGCTACCTTGAAGAGCCCGATGCTAACGAAAAAAGTACAACCGAGACTTTCGTTGCAATAAAAGCAGAAATTGATAACTGGCGTTGGGCTGGAGTACCATTTTATCTGCGCACGGGTAAGCGCTTACCGAATAAAACCAGTGAAGTCGTTATCTATTTTAAGCGACAGCCGCATAATCTTTTCGGCGATAGCTTTACCACTTTACCGCAAAATAAACTTGTTATTCGCCTTCAGCCTGATGAAGGTGTTGAAATAACAGTCATGAATAAGGTGCCTGGTTTAACAAGCACCGGTTCAATGGATTTACAAAAATCAAAACTGAACTTGAGTTTCTCAGAAGCTTTCGCTGCCGAAAGAATTGCAGATGCTTACGAAAAATTGCTGCTTGAGGTCATGATAGGCAACCAAGCCTTGTTTGTTCGTCGCGATGAAATTGAGCAAGCGTGGACCTGGGTTGACTCTATTAGGGCCGCATGGGATGCAAGCAAAGAGCCGCCAGCATCATATCAAGCCGGCACGTGGGGCCCAGTGTCGTCTATTGCGCTTCTCGCTAGAGAAGAACGTTCATGGTACGAAAGCAAGGTTAAGAGGTAGCAACGATGAGTTTACACACACACACATTTGCTACATCAAATGAACTGGTTACTGTTTTTAGCCAACGTATTGCAGACACACTCAAGCAGGCAATTAGCGAGAAGGGGCAAGCTAGCTTAGTAGTTAGCGGTGGCAGCACACCTTTACCTTTGTTTAAGGCGCTTGCAGCAATGCCTTTGGAGTGGTCAAAAGTCACTATTACGCTTGCTGATGAGCGCTGGGTAGATAGCGCCGACTCAGCAAGTAACGAGAAACTTGTTAGAGAAAACTTGTTAACCGGCCATGCCGCTAGTGCGAATTTCATTCCACTTAAGACGCACCATAGTGATGCAAATGAAGCGCTTGAACAACTAAGTGCTACCTTCACTAACCTAGGCTTACCATTTGATATTGTTATTCTTGGCATGGGGGAAGATGGGCACACGGCCTCGCTATTCCCCTGTAGTGAGCAAATTGAAGCAGGGCTGGATGTAAACTCACCAGCGATGTTAATTGCCACTCAACCAACCACAGCGCCACATCAGCGTATGTCGTTTACTCTCAGAGCCCTCGTCAGTGCTACCCATGTATTTCTTCACCTTACTGGTGACAAGAAACGTGCGGTGTTAATGGATGCGCTTGAAAACGCAACTGATATCGAAAAGCCGATCAAGGCTGTGTGCGATAAAAGCTCTGTAGAACTAATGTGGGCGCCATAGGAGAATACAATGAATCCAATTATCCAAGAAGTTACTCAAAGAATTATTGAACGCAGCGCAAAAACTCGCGCTGCCTATCTAGCGAAAATAGAAAAAGCGAGAAAACAAGGGCCACTGCGTGGAGAATTATCCTGTGGTAATTTAGCTCACGGTTTTGCGGCCTGTGGTAAGGAAGACAAAGCTGATCTAAGAAGTATGACGAAGGCAAATATCGCTATAGTTTCGTCTTATAATGACATGCTTTCAGCGCATCAGCCATATGAGAGTTACCCTCAACAAATTAAAGATGCGGTACGTTCTGTCGGCAGCGTCGCTCAGTTCGCCGGTGGTGTGCCAGCCATGTGTGACGGTGTCACTCAAGGCAACGCTGGAATGGAATTGAGCTTGATGAGTAGAGACAATATTGCGATGGGAGCGGCCATTGGCTTGTCGCACAATATGTTTGATGCGACCGTGATGCTTGGTATTTGCGATAAAATCGTACCCGGTTTGTTATTGGGTGGTTTGAGTTTTGGTCATCTACCTACAGTATTCGTACCTGCTGGCC
Source organism: Marinibium conchae (assembly GCF_015595035.1). GTDB lineage: Bacteria > Pseudomonadota > Gammaproteobacteria > Enterobacterales > Alteromonadaceae > Glaciecola. The sequence goes on from NZ_JADNRN010000001.1 coordinate 981,499, forward strand.
CAATGCCATCGGGTTTGCCAAACAAAGAAAAAGCAAGAGTGCGTCAAGCATACGCTGAAGGCAAAGTGGGTAGGGATGAGCTTTTGGAGGCGGAGTCGCAGTCATATCACTCTGCCGGTACCTGTACTTTCTATGGCACTGCGAATAGTAATCAACTTGTGGTTGAAGTGATGGGCTTGCATTTACCTGGTGCATCCTTTGTTAACCCAGGAACACCGCTACGTGATGCGCTAACAAAAGCGGCAGCGGTTCAAGCGACTCGTTTAACCGACTTAGGCGAGAACTACATGCCAATTGGTCATATCGTCGATGCCAAATCGATGGTCAACGGTATTGTTGCGTTACTTGCTACCGGTGGTTCTACCAACCATACCATGCATCTCGTTGCTGTTGCGCGCGCTGCTGGCTTGATAGTTACTTGGGACGATTTTTCTGATCTCTCTAAAGCGACGCCGCTGCTAACCCGTATTTATCCGAATGGATCAGCCGATATTAATCACTTTACCGCTGCCGGTGGCATGAGCTTATTGTTCAAGCAATTGCTTGACGCGGGATTGTTGCACAACGACGTAAACACTATATGTGGACGTGGTTTAGAACAATATACCAAAGAGCCTGTTATTCGCGATGGTGAACTCATTTGGCAAGATGGACCAACAGCGTCACTTGACCTTGAAGTGTTGGCAACAGTTGAAAAACCATTTAAACCAGATGGCGGCTTAAGCGTCTTGCAGGGCAACATAGGCCGTGCCGTTATTAAAACATCTGCATTGCGTGATCCAGAGTGTCACATAAAAGCGCCAGCAGTGGTATTTGAAGATCAATATGCTTTGGACGAAGCGTTTAATAATGGTGATTTGGATAAAGACTGTATTGTCGTTGTGCGCTTCCAAGGACCGGCTGCCATTGGTATGCCAGAGCTTCATCGTCTCACACCGCCGCTTGGCGTCTTGCAAGATAAAGGCTACAAAGTTGCCTTGGTAACTGATGGTCGAATGTCTGGTGCGTCGGGTAAAGTGCCTGCTGCTATTCACCTTACCCCAGAGGCTTACAAAGGCGGCTTGATTGCAAAAGTGCGAGAAGGCGATCTATTGGAGCTTAACACAGCAACTGGCGAACTTACGCTCCATGTTGATGACGCAGAACTAAGCGCAAGAGAAGCTAAAACCGCTGATCTTAGCGAGAGTCACATAGGCATGGGCCGTGAATTGTTTGCTGGTATGCGAGCTTCTTTATCTGGTGCTGAAGAAGGTGCCTGTTCGTTGTTTTTTGAGCAAGAGTAAGAGTATGACTAATATGTTCGTTGCAGATGTAGGTGGCACAAATATTCGTTTAGCCTTCGTTAAGAATGGGCAAATAGACACCATTAAAAAATATTTGTGCACAGACTTTGAGACCATTTATGACGCAATTGTTGAATTTGGTAATGAAGTAGGGCAAAGCCGGTTTAGTGCAGGATGCATTGCTATCGCTTGCCCGGTAAATAAGGATCAGGTAACAATGACCAACCACTCTTGGTCATTTTCAAAAAGTGCACTTAAAGAACAGTTAGGTCTTGATGACTTATTTGTGATTAATGACTTTTCGGCGGTTGCCTATTCTCTTCCTACTCTGTCTAGCGAGCAACTTATTCAGGTGGGCTCTGGCGAAGCAGATAAAAGAGGCAATATCGTGGTGTTTGGCCCTGGCACAGGCTTGGGTGTCGAACACCTTACTCTTACCAATGAGGGATGGCAAACTCTTGATGGTGAGGGCGGTCATGTTGATTTCGCTCCAAACGATGATAAAGACATCATTATTTGGCGTTATTTAAAAGAAAAACTTGGTCGTGTATCTGGTGAAGAAGTCATGTCTGGTAGAGGTATCGTGAATATTTATACGGCCTTGGCACTGCATGAAAACGCAGAAGTTGCCTATGATGACCCTGCAGATATTACGCGCAGAGCGCTCGATAATAGCGACAGTTTGTGCGTAGAGAGCGTGTCGCAATTTTGTCGAATAATGGGCAGTTTTGCAGGGAATTTGGCATTAAATTTGTGCACCACTGGCGGCGTTTTTATTGGCGGCGGCATAGCTTCTCGTTTGGGTAACTTCTTTGTACACAGCGACTTTAGAAAATGTTTCGAAGCAAAAGGGAATTTTTCTTCTTATGTTTCGCCTATTCCAACTTACTTAATTAATGAGCCCGATCATGGATTGCTTGGCGCATTAGCTTATTTACTACAACAAACTAAAAGAGACTAACGAATGATGAATAACTGGACCTTTTCCTCAGAAGAAATCTTTAAACAAGGACCGGTGGTACCCGTTCTCGTAATTGAAAATGTGGAAGACGCAGTGCCAATTGCTAAAGCGCTAATGGCCGGCGGTATTAACGTTTTAGAAGTTACCTTGAGAACCGAGGCAGCAATGGACGTTATTCGTACGATTGCGAAAGAATTGCCCGATGCTTATATCGGTGCTGGCACTGTTACCAATCGCGAACAACTTAAAGCGGTGACCGAGGCTGGTGCAAAGTTTGCAATTAGTCCGGGCTTAACAGCAGACCTATTAAAAGCGGGTAAAGAAGGCAGTATTCCGCTTATTCCAGGTGTTTCGAATATTTCTGACCTCATGAAAGCAAAAGATGCGGGCTATGATCACCTCAAATTCTTCCCAGCTGAGGCTGCAGGTGGCGTTAAAGCTTTGAAGTCAATTGGTGGTCCATTCCCTGATATTACTTTTTGTCCAACAGGCGGCATTAGCCCTAGTAACTACAAAGAGTATTTGGCATTACCAAATGTGAAATGTTGTGGAGGTTCATGGCTAGCACCTAGCGACGCTATCGAAAATAAACAATGGCACATTATTACTGAGTTAGCTCAGCAAGCCGTCAAATAAACTAAAGTACGCTTTATTTTTTGTTAATACAAAAGGGAACAATGGCTTCCCTTTTGCTTGACTTAGCCTTACTGCTTTTTTGTGCTTCAACTCAAAAAGTACTTGCGCGCTAGCTATTAGCTAATTGTTTGTATCAACTCATGTTTTTCGCCGTAATTCAGCGTTATTGGATTTACAACAGCTGCTTCTACACACAACATTGATTTATACCCATCATGTTGCATATCAGCCATCCCCGACGACTTATCTATCCATGGGTTCCAAACTACTAAGGCGTCATGCCCTTGCTGCTTTAGGGTGGTAGTTTTAGCGTCGTTTACCGACACTGTATGTAACGGTGCGCTCTGCGTCGACATGTGAATACGATCTACTTCTTGATCAAAAATATAAGGGGAGGGTGTTGTTGTGATGCTATCATTCGCGAGTTTATCAATATAATCGGCCTCCACACCCACTAGCTCACATTTGTTAATATCACTCACGGCGAGGTAGCTATGGAGTGCCATGGTAATTGCTAGAGGTGCCTGCGCGCTCGCTACTTTTGCTTGGACATCTTCGTTTTTATCGTATGTCGTGATGAGCTTTACTGTTAACTCGGCTCCAAAAGTGACTTCCAAGCAAACTCTTAGCGAGGCGGAAAAAGCATAAAGACCAAGCTTTTTGGGTTGTAAAACAAGCCTCGTGCTACTGTCATTCTCAGTAGCATCTACCAAAAGCCAATCTTGCGTTCTAACAAAACCATGCGCAGGAAGTTGTTCATTAGGTGTTTGAACGCTTGGGAAGATATTCGCAAACCAAGGCCAACATATCGGAATACCGCCCCTTATAGGCTTTGATTTATCGGTAATAGCAGTATCGCTAAGCCATAATCTCTCGCGTTGGTCGTGTTTAGGCTTGAAACTTAGAATGTGGCCGCCAAAAAGGCTTATAGTGCCAGAGCAAGAGGCGTTATTAATTTCCAACACAGGCAATTCACCGAATTGGCTTTCACTTACTGAATTGAGTCGTGTTAAATCCAAAATCATTATCATTCCATCCACAATTTGCTTTGCACAATAGGGCGCCGAGTTTGTTGTAAAACTAGAGTAGGCTAGCGAGTCTTTTACAACAGATAAAAAAAAGACGACTCATTGTCGTCTTTTATCGGCTTAAAGTCATCAAAAGCCATAGTTGAATGTTGGCTATTTGCTGATATGAGCAACCAAATCAAGCACGCGATTAGAGTAGCCTACTTCGTTATCATACCAAGACACAACTTTAACGAAATTGTCGGTCAGAGAAATACCAGCGTCTGCATCAAAAATACTAGACTGCGTATCACCAATGAAGTCTTGAGAAACGACTGCGTCTTCGGTGTAGCCTAAAATTCCCTTCAAAGGGCCTTCGGCAGCCGTTTTCATTGCTTTACAAATAGTCTCATAACTCGCCGCTGATTTAAGGTTTACTGTTAGGTCAACCACAGAAACGTTAGCCGTTGGTACTCTAAATGCCATGCCGGTTAATTTACCATTTAGCTCAGGGATCACCTTGCCTACCGCTTTTGCTGCACCAGTGGAAGATGGGATGATATTTTGAGAAGCACCGCGGCCACCACGCCAATCTTTGGCAGAAGGTCCATCAACTGTCTTTTGAGTAGCTGTAGTAGCATGAACAGTAGTCATGAGACCATCAACAATACCAAACTCGTCATGCAGTACTTTTGCTAGAGGCGCTAAGCAGTTTGTAGTGCATGAAGCATTCGAAACAATGCTTTGGCCATTGTACTTATCATGGTTAACACCCATTACGAACATCGGTGTATGGTCCTTCGACGGGGCAGACATAACAACTTTCTTAGCTCCAGCAGTAATGTGTTTAGCTGCTGTCTCTTCAGTTAGGAAGAGGCCAGTCGATTCTACTACGACGTCGACATTGACAGCATCCCATGCAAGGTCTTCGGGCTTGCGCTCGGCGCTAACGCGTATTTCTTGACCATCTACAACAAGTTTGTCGCCAACAACTTCAACGCTACCATCGAAGCGGCCATGAGTAGAATCGTATTTGAACATGTATGCAATGTAATCTAAGTCGAGCAAATCGTTAATTGCTACAACATTAATATCGTCTCTTTTGGCAGCTGCACGTAATACTAAACGCCCAATTCTGCCAAACCCGTTAATTCCTACATTAATTGCCATGGAAGTGACCTCTTTGACTGATAAACTAATCATTTGAAATAAAATTACAAAAATTATTGATCAAAAGGACCAGTATTGCAAAGATATATTAACAATTGTTGTTTAATTACAAATTTTCATAACTAAAATACTAATGCAAACGTATTCAATACCCAAGTTCGCTGTTCTGATGAATAATGTCGCGTTAAAATTATGTTGCAAAAACGCTAATGAAAGTTCGCCACGCATCAAATTGTTGAGGTGGGAACAACTAGGATGATAAATATGAATCATATTGTCGAAGATTTAGTCTCCTCACGAGGAATTGAGTCTACTTTTATTGACGCATGGGGAAAACCAGCGGTAGTTAAAGACTGCACTAAATCTAAGCTTCTTAAAGCTATGGGCTATTCAGTTGATGATGAAAGCATTCTAGAGCAGCAAGTCGACGAGCAGCTAAGTAATCAGTGGCTAAACATGCTGAACCCCGTTCAGGTAATCAAGCATGACGAAGTGTTTACTTTTCCACTTAGAGTTGGAATTGAATTTGCTGCAGAAGAGTTTACAGCACAACTTAGCCTCGAGAGTGGCGAAGTAATAAGTCAGTCTTTCGAGCCGGTGGAGCATACTTTGCTAAATGTTGCTCAGCTTGATGATGAGGAGATACAAGAATATGCTATTTCTTTCGAACACGATTTACCCATGGGCTACCATTCACTTTCTATCGAACACAAGCAAGCTGAATTAGCTGTTTCCAAAATAATCAAAACCCCTCAGCGTTGCTATATTCCCAAAGAAATCGAGAAGGGCAGGAAAATATGGGGCTTAAGCGTTCAGTTATATTGTGTACGAAGCCGACGCAACTGGGGTATTGGGGATTTCACTGATTTATCGACTCTGGTCAAACATGCTGCCGATCAAGGTGCTGATTTTGTTGGCTTAAACCCAATTCACGAACTTTACCCATCGAATCCGGACGCTTGTAGTCCTTATGGTCCTAGCTCAAGAAGATGGTTAAATTATCTATATATCGACGTTGAGGCGATTGATCAATTCTCCTCAAAAGGCGTCCAGAAGTGGATGCAAGAAGAAAATGTCGAAGCAACACTTAACGCTCTTAGAGCAGTTGAATATGTTGATTACGAAGGCGTTGCCAGTATAAAGCTCGAAGCATTAAACAGAGTTTTCGAGGCCTATAAGTCTACATATCTCTCCAAAAATACGAAACAAAACAAAGCTTTTAAGGCCTTTGTTGAGAGCGGCGCAGAAAGTTTGCAAACCCTCGCTGTGTTTGAAGCCCTACAAGAGCACCTCAAAAAACAAGGACAAGAATTCTGGGGCTGGCCGGTATTCCCCGACGAATACAAAGCTTACGATATGCCAGCGGTTGCCGAATTTGCAAAAGCGAATAAGGAGCGCGTGAGTTTTTATCTATTTTTACAATGGCAGGCAGCACTTCAATTTGAACAAGCTAGCGAGGTTGCCAATAACGAAGGTATGCTAATCGGCCTTTATCGTGACCTGGCTGTGGGTGTGAGTGAAGGAAGTGCTGAAATATGGGGTAACAAATCGCTCTATTGCACAGACGCTTCAGTGGGTGCTCCTCCTGACATTCTTGGGCCATTAGGGCAAAATTGGGGGCTTCCTCCAATGGATCCGATTAAACTCTATGAACAAGCATATCAGCCTATTATAGAGCTTTTTTCGTCTAACATGCATGCTTCAGGTGCGTTGAGGATTGATCACGTAATGGCTCTGCTACGTCTTTGGTGGGTGTATAAAGGCGATGATGCTTGTGACGGCGGCTACGTGGCTTATCCTGTCGATGATCTGCTAGCTATTTTGGCACTTGAAAGCCAACGAAATAAAAGCTTAGTGATTGGTGAAGATTTAGGAACGGTACCCGAGGAAATTCGCTCAAAGCTTGCCGATAATGGCATGTATTCATACCGAGTATTCTTTTTTGAACAGGCCAAAGATGGTGGATTTTACTCGCCATCCCATTATCCATGTCAGTCTATGGCGACGCTAACAACTCACGATATGCCCACGCTCAGCGGCTACTGGCATTGCGATGATTTAGCGCTAGGGAAGGAAGTTGGCTTGTATCCTGATGATGAGATTCTGGCAACGCTCTATGATAGCCGTCATGAAAACAAGCAGCATATTTTAGATTCATTGCATGGCCATCATTCTGTTTCCAGCAATATCAGTCATGATGTGAATCATGTAGGTATGAATACAGAGCTGAATTACGCTTTGCAAACCCATATGGCAACTGGCACAAGTGCGTTGTTAAGTTTGCAATTAGAAGATTGGCTTGAAATGGACAAACCAGTCAATATTCCTGGCACATTTAAGGAGTATCCGAATTGGAAACGCAAATTATCTCGTAATTTGGAAGACATCTTTACTGATGAAAAAATTACTGCGCTAGCAAAAAACTTGAGCAACAGAAGAAAGGTAGCGAGTAGCGACTAGTATTGCAATAATCGGCACTTAGAGCGCTCTGCGTTTCAGAATTTGCGAGTTAACAATTCATGAGGCTTACATTGTATTGTGTAAGCCTCTGTTGTATAAGCTAATCATCTTGGTGATCAAAGTGGCTAGCTGATAAAGGATAAAAAAATGAATACGGCAAACAATTTGGTGCACGGTAAATGCAGTAGGCCTTTTGAACTTTTGGGGTTGACAGTTGCCCCTGAGGTGAAAGTCAAGACTAAAAAGTCCCTTGCTCAAGCGTTCTACCGAGCTTGGTTGCCTGATGCGGTATCAGCAACGCTAATTGACGCAGCAGATAATCGCGTGCTGTGCGAGTTAACTAAAGACAAGGATTACCAAGGTTATTTTGTTGGGAAGCTTTCGTTAGCGAAGACCAAAAACACCGTATTTAAAATAAAGGCCAATTTTGGTGCAGATAGTCATGAATTTATTGATCCCTACCAATTTAAAGATACCGCGTATCACGCCGAACATTTTGTTGACCACCAACCAGAGAATTTATATCGCCAAATAGGCGCACAATTGTGTGAAGTAGAGGGAGTATCAGGGGTACGTTTTGCAGTATTTGCGCCTAATGCAAGCGCCGTTTCGCTAATTGGTGAGTTTAATTTGTGGAATGATCGCTCTTTTCCTATGCAAAAAACTAATTTCGGTTATTGGGTGCTCTTTATTCCCGGTTTACAGGTTGGCGATACTTATAAATATGCTATTAAAGATGCCAGCGGTCATCGTTTGCCAGACAAAGCCGACCCCCTTGGTTTTCATCATCAACAGTATCCATCACATTGCTCTGTTGTATACGATCAACACGCGTATCAGTGGCGAGACGACAAATGGATGCAACGTGAAAACATCGACCACTACCATAGTGCCATGAGTGTTTATGAAGTGCATTTAGGCTCCTGGAAGAAGCCAGGTGATCCCGAAAGGCGTTATTTAAATTACCGCGAACTTGCGCAAGACTTAGTTACCTATACGAAAAGCATGGGATATACTCACATAGAAGTATTGCCGGTATCAGAGTTTCCCTTTGATGGCTCTTGGGGATATCAACCAGTTGGTTTGTTTGCACCCACGAGTCGTTTTGGTGACCCTGATGACTTCAAGTATTTTGTCGACGTTTGCCATCAAAACTGTATTGGCGTGATTATCGATTGGGTTCCCGCGCACTTTCCGGAAGACGGGCATGGCTTGGCTCGGTTCGATGGCACGCACCTATACGAGTATGAAGATCCGAGAAAAGGCTGGCATCCGGATTGGAACTCTTGCATCTATGACTTTGGTAAAGATACTGTTCGCCAGTTCTTGGTAGCTAACGCTCTGTTTTGGTTCGACAAGTATCACGTTGACGCGATTAGAGTCGATGCAGTCGCGTCTATGCTTTACTTAGACTACTCTCGTAACGAGGGCGAGTGGATCCCTAATATCGATGGTGGCAACCATAACTACGAAGCAATTAGTCTCTTAAAATGGATGAACACCGAGGTGTATGCGAAACATCCGAATGCAATGACAATTGCCGAGGAGTCGACGTCGTTTGCAGGCGTATCAAAGCCTGTCGATATGGGCGGTCTCGGCTTTGGCTTTAAATGGAATATGGGGTGGATGCACGATTCATTGCACTATATTTCAAAAGATCCAGCCTATCGACGCTTTCATCACGGTGAACTCACATTCAGTATGGTGTATGCTTTTGATGAAAACTTTGTATTGCCCATATCTCACGATGAGGTAGTGCATGGAAAGGGCGCAATGCTGCAAAAAATGCCAGGTGACGAATGGCAACAAGCTGCAAACCTTCGTGCCTACTACGGCTTTATGTTTGCTCACCCGGGCAAAAAGCTGCAATTTATGGGCAATGAATTTGCCCAAAACCGTGAATGGAATCACGATATTTCCTTGGATTGGCATTTGCTGGAAGAGGCCAAGCACCAAGGAATCAGTGAGTTATACAAGTCTCTTAATACACTTTATACCTCTCAATCGGCATTATACGAACTTGATCATGACCCCGCAGGATTCCGATGGTTAGACCATAATAATGCAGAGCAGTCTGTGGTATCACTGCTTCGAAGAAACAAGGAAAATGATGAAAATATCGTCGTAGTAGCTAATTTCACCCCAATTCCTCGAGATAATTTTAAGGTGGGTGTTGAAAAAGCTGGCAAATATAATGTGCTGCTTGATACCGACCACCCTAAGTTTGGCGGCAGCGGCTACGCAAGTGACCTCGACTCAATGCCAACATTACAGTCGCAAGCTATCGCTTGGAATGATTGTGAACACTCAATCGAATTGCAATTACCACCATTAAGTGTGATATTCCTTCGCTGGACTAAGTAGCAAAGAACGAGTAATGACAGCGTTAAATAATGCAAATGCCCTCGATGAAGGCCAAACTTTGAATAATGCAGGTTTCGATATCTGTGAAGGATCAGTGGCACCTTTTGGTGCGACCTTGAATGAAAGCGGTTGCAATTTCTCCATCTACTGCCCCGATGCAGAGCAAGTTTTTTTATGTCTGTTCAGCGAGGACGACCAAGAACTCGCTAGATTCAAACTGCATCAGCGTATTCAATCTAAATGGTTCTGTTGTATTAAGGGTGTTAAGGAAGGGCAAAAGTATGCCTATCGTGTTAGACCTAAAGTGCATCGCAGAGTCAATGATGAAATGGATGAGGGTAGACTGCTCATCGATCCATACGCAACACAGATAAGCAAAGCACTTCATTGGGACCGAGAGGCTTATAACGGGAGTGATGCGCTAATCAACAGTAATACGGTGAAGGATAATTCAGCCTTTGTTCCTAAGTCTATTGTTCGTCAAAAAACAGCAACAACAAACTCGATAACTAACTACGCAAAGCGTGTGTTGCAAGCAAGCGATCGCATCATTTACGAAGCTCACGTGAAGGGCATATCTCAATTGCACCCGAGTGTGCCTAGTGAGCAGCGCGGAACTTACTTAGGTGCATCGCATCCGGATATCATCGAACATTTGGTTTCCCTAGGCGTGACCACCGTGCAATTCATGCCAATTTTTGCGTTTATGCCTGAACCTTACATTAGCGAAAAAGGGCTAACGAATTATTGGGGATACAACCCAATTAATTTTTTCAGCCCAGAAGTTCGCTACGCACAAACTGATGCCGTAAATGAGTGTAAGCAGATGATAGAGCGCTATCACGCTGCAGGCTTAGAAGTTGTGCTTGATGTTGTTTATAATCACACTTGTGAGAGTGGTGAGCCCGGCTGTATTCTGTCTTTTAAGGGGCTTTGTCATCAACACGCTTATTTACAAGTAAGCAATGATGAGCTCAGTCATCCTAGCTATTTAAATTACTCGGGCTGTGGCAATACGATCAATACTGCCGACACTTTCATGCAGACTATGATCATCGACTCACTACGCTATTGGGTTGTTGAGATGGGGGTGGATGGCTTTCGTTTTGATTTGGCAGCGTCTCTCGGCAGAGAGCCCGTCGATTTTCACGCTAATGCGGCCTTCTTTAAAATTCTGCGTCAAGATCCTGTTCTCAAAGATGCCATTATGATAGCTGAACCCTGGGATATTGGACCTGGTGGCTATCAATTAGGTCATTTCCCTGATTATTGGTTAGAAGTGAACGACAGGTTTAGAGATGATGTGAGAGGTTTTTGGCGCTCAGACAAGGGTCTTAAAGCTGATTTTGCTACCCGCTTTATGGGCTCGAAGGACTTTTTCCCCAAGGGCGTTAGGCCTATGCAAGCAAGTATCAATAACGTCACCTACCATGACGGTTTTACGTTACATGATTTGGTAAGTTATGCACACAAGCATAACTTTGCAAATTTAGAAGACAACCGAGACGGTCATAATCATAATCTAAGTGCGAATTACGGTGTTGAAGGGGAAACTGACGACATTAAAGTTATTGCGTTGCGAGAACAGCAAAAGCGTAACTTATTTGCCACTCTAGTGTTGTCGCAAGGCACACCTCATATCTTGGGGGGGGACGAGCTCAGTCGCAGTCAAAAAGGTAACAATAATGCCTATTGCCAAGATAATGAGCTAAATTGGTTCAATTGGGAACTCACATCAACGCAACGTCAGTTTTTGGCGTTTACCCGTCACGTGCTAGCGCTGAGAAAACAACACAAAATTCTCAGCCGAATGATGTTTGCTGATGACAAGTTTACCAGTGAAGTCAACATCGCTTCCACTCAATGGTATCGCGTAGACGGCTCACACAAGCGGGATCAAGATTGGACTAACGACAATCATCATTGCTTCGCGCTACACCTTGTTGCGATAGCTAATCAAAGCACAGACGAAACGGAAGACGGGCAAGAGTGGCTTTATTGCGTTAACGGCTCAGCAGATGACGTTGAGTTTAATCTTCCCCTCTTGTTGAATGATGTGGAATGGGAATGCATGCTGCATACGGCGTGTGAGAGAATAGATGATTATCAATCCTTACCTATTAGTCCGCTTTTTAAAATGCCAGCGAGATGTTTGTCGTTATTCAGAAAAAGATAACTTGGTTTATGTTTTTTGGTATTTAGCTATTTATCATCTACTTAGATGAGTGCTATGATCGCGCCACTTCACTATTGACGAGTAAATAATATGAGTGTGCCAACCTCCCCAAGTAGCATCGACAACGCAGAACAATGTGATATCGGCTTTATTGGCTTGGGAGTCATGGGTAAGAACTTAGTACTTAACCTTGCTGATAATGGCTACAAGGTGGCATGTTTCGACCTAGATCAGACGAAAATTGACGCCATACTTGCGCAGGACGAAGAGGAACGCATGGTCGACAAACCGCGGGTGGTAGCTTGTCGGTCATATACTGAGCTTTTAGCCAATCTCAAAGCGCCACATACGATCATTCTTTCGGTGCCTGCTGGTAAGCCTGTCGACCATGTCTGTCATCATTTAATAGATGCTGGCGTGCAAGCTGACGATATCGTTGTCGATACAGGAAATAGCCTTTGGACGGACTCTGTTGCACGCGAGAAAAAATATAGAGGAAAATTCGTGTTCTTCTCGACGGCTGTTTCAGGTGGCGAAGTAGGGGCTCGATTTGGTCCTTCCTTAATGCCCTCTGGAGATCCTTACGCTTGGACTCGCATCGAATCAATATGGCAGGCAATTGCGGCAAAAGTTGACCCTGAGACAGGAAAGCCTATTGAATCTTATGAGCCAGGCAAGCCAGTGACTGAAGGGGAACCTTGCACAACCTACATAGGCCCCGTTGGCGCTGGGCATTACGTGAAGATGGTACATAACGGCATTGAGTATGCGGATATGCAACTCATCTGCGAGGCTTATCACATTATGCGTGTTGGTCTGAAAATGACGCCAGCCGAGATTGCTGCTACCTACAGAGAATGGAATCAGGGTATTTTAAACAGCTATTTGATAGAGATAAGCGCGGAAGTGCTTGACCAACATGATCCCGAGTCTGGTGCAGCCCTCGTTGATGTAATTATGGACAAAGCGGGTCAGAAAGGAACCGGCTTGTGGACAGCAGTGAGCGCACTTGAAGTAGGCAGCCCTGCACAAACTATCACCCAAGCTGTTTTTGCCAGAAGCTTATCGTCGTTTAAAGACGAGCGTGTGATGGCAAGCCAGCATTTATCTGGGCCAGCTATCAATATGACACAATCAGACAGCAAAGAAGATGTCATCAAGCAACTTCATGATGCTCTGTATTGTTCGAAAATATGCGCATATGCCCAAGGCTTCCAATTGATGAGCATTGCCGCGAAAGAGCACGGATGGACTTTGGACTTTGCAGAGATTGCAAAAATTTGGCGAGCAGGCTGTATTATTCGCGCAGTGTTTTTACAATCCATCACAAAAGCCTATGAAAACAATGAGCATCTTGCGAATTTGCTTCTTGACCCTTTCTTCATAGAACAAATCAATCACTATCAGGCTAATTGGAGACGTGCGATTGCGTCAGCGACGATCGCGGGTATCCCGTGCCCGGCAATGTCTAGCGCGTTAAGCTATTATGACTCATATCGTTGCGCAGTATTGCCGGCAAACCTCTTGCAAGGGCAACGAGATTTCTTTGGTGCGCATACTTTTTCACGCACAGATAAACCAGAAGGCAAAAAATTCCATATAGAATGGAACAAGCCTGAACGTCCGCAGGTACAAATTAAGAAATAACTGCTGCGTTTTCTACTGGAGTAAGTAATGAGTGATAAATACAAAGAGCAACTTAGCGAAGAGGAATATCGCGTAACGCGCCTTGCCGGAACGGAACAGCCTTACACAGGCGAATACTTGAATAATAAAGCTACAGGCAATTATTTATGTAAATGCTGTTCGGCACCTCTATTTCACTCTGGCGCCAAATATGATTCAGGTTGTGGCTGGCCCTCTTTTTATGAGCAAAGTGACGAAGCCAATGTGGTCTATCGCGAAGACAACAGCCTTGGCATGAAAAGAGTAGAAATTTTGTGTAAGCACTGCGATGCACATTTGGGCCATGTATTTAATGATGGTCCTCAACCTACTGGCCAGCGTTATTGCGTAAATTCGGTTTCTTTGACGTTTGAGGAAAACGAATAGTAAACGATACCTACATTTTTGAGTAAAACACCAAAATCTGACTGAATACGCAGATAAATTAAACAAATATCAATTTTTTTGATGAAATTAAGTTACAAATGGAAGAACTATGAAAAATGCATCGTATTCTTTGCAAGCTTTTTTAACCTAGGCCACTTCCAAAAATAAGCTAATACAAATCATTGTCTTAGCTTAGTTCCACTCTGCCAGCTGAACATCCATAGCATATCTAAGCGCTATCGAAAATCTTTCTTTCACAGTATTTTTCAGGCTCAGTCTTGAGCCTAGTGCTTGTTTGTTGAAAAATTACACACAAAATCAAAGCCTTTTTAGCTTTAGCCAAAAAAGTGAAAATTATCAACAATTTGGCATCAACTCTCGGATTGCATAGAATGCGCGCGACTTAACATTCACTCACTAGGTTTAGAAGGCACTTTGCATGAATCAACAGTTCGAACAGGAATTACTAAGTAGTTGGCAAGAGCGACAAGAATACGCTGAAAAAATGCTACCACTTATCGGAAGTTTGTATCGTAACCACTGCGTGGAAATAACCGTATATGGACGTACACTTTTAAATGCTACTGCGATTGAAGTGATTAAAGCACATCGCACTGTGCGACGTCATGAAGGCCAAAAACTCCGTCTTCGCGAAAGCTGGCCAATATTGGAAGCTATTAATAATATGCAACTTGCGCCTGTGGAAGTTGATATAGGTAAATTGGCTTTCGATTTCCATTATGGCGCTGGCAAAGATCAGGACGACCTACAAGCCTATTTAAACGACGCGTTGAAAGAAGTGCATGGCGCTGCCGATGAACACAAAGCGACCGACGTTGTATTGTATGGCTTCGGTAGAATTGGACGTTTATTAGCGCGTCTTCTAATTGAGCGACAAGGCAAGAATAACAAATTACGCCTTCGTGCAATTGTGGTGCGTGGTGGTAGAGAAGGAGACTTGGAAAAACGAGCAAGCCTTTTGCGTCGAGATTCGGTCCATGGGCCATTTAATGGCAGCATTACGATCGACGAAGAGCGTAAAGCAATAAAAGCAAACGGCTCGTACATCCAAGTAATTTATGCAAATAGTCCAGATGAAATTGATTACACTCAGTACGGTATTAATGATGCCGTGATTATTGACAACACTGGTATGTGGCGTGACGAAGAAGGGCTTGGATTGCATCTAAAAGCCAAAGGCTCTAAAAAAGTCTTACTTACCGCACCAGGCAAAGGCAATATTAAGAATATTGTTCATGGTGTTAATCACTGTGATATTCTTGACACTGATACAATATTGTCTGCTGCAAGTTGCACAACTAATGCAATTACCCCAGTACTCAAAGCATTGGACGAAGAGTATGGTATTGAGAACGGTCATGTCGAGACAGTGCATTCATTTACTAACGATCAAAACCTAATTGACAACTACCATAAGGCTGACCGCCGCGGTAGAAGTGCTTCACTCAACATGGTCATCACCGAAACCGGTGCGGCACAAGCTGTTGCCAAAGCCTACCCGCAGTTGGCTGGAAAGCTAACAGGCAATGCGATTCGAGTGCCTACACCAAACGTATCAATGGCGATCCTTAGTCTCAACTTGAAATCGTCAACCGATAAAGATGGTATTAATAACTATTTGCAAACGGCGAGTCTGTTCTCCGATTTACAGCACCAGTTGGATTTTACCGCCTCAAAAGAAATTGTTTCCACTGACTTAGTGGGCACAAGAGCTGCCAGTGTGGTTGATTCTCAAGCCACGATTGTTGCGGACAATCGTGCAACACTATATGTGTGGTACGACAATGAATTTGGCTACAGCTGCCAAGTGATGCGTGTTGTGCGCGATATGGCCGGTTTGCACTATCCTGTAGTGCCAAAGCCTAAAGCACTTTAAATCGAGGAACATAAGCCTTTCAAGCGTGTTCGCTTCTTACATGCTAGTCAAAAGCCGCCAAAACACAACGAGTTGAGGCGGTTTTTTTGTGAAAGTATTTTGTGTTTAGCTGGTCTATTATGGCATGCGTTGTGACATTACTGGCGCGTTGTTAATAGCACAGTTAATAGCACAGTTGAAATGTCGGTGTTTTCTTTAACTAGAACACAAGCGTTAGCGCAGCAAAGCGACTAGTGCGACAGTTATTGGAATGAAAACTGAATAGGGTGAAGTGGAATGGCTGAACAACAAGTTCAAACAAAAAAGAGCATCGCAATCTACATACGTAACTTCATTCGTAAGTCTTCTTGGCCTCGTGATATTGTGCTAGGCCTCATTATCGTGTTTGCTGTTATGGCGTGGCAAAACAGAAATCTGCTGGATAGCGATGGTTCAATTCAAATTAACTCGCAAAGCCTTATCAGCTTGAAAGGCGAAATTTATAAATTAGCACCTAGTAATAAAAAAACACTCATCTACTTTTTTGCACCGTGGTGTACTGTGTGTAAACTGAGCATTGGTAACTTAGATGCGGTTGACACTCAGGAATTTAATGTTATTCGCGTGGCTTTGGATTACCAGTCAGTAGAAGAAATTGATTCCTTTGCTGACGATGCTGGAGTATCAGGAACCATACTTCTTGGTGCAGACAAACATAAAGAACGCTTTAACATCAGTGGCTACCCAACCTATTACATTTTGGACGAAAACCTTCGAGTAATAAGGAGTGATATGGGTTATAGCACCTACGTAGGATTAAAATTGCGTACGGCATCATAATTTGCTGTTAGTACGGTGTTAATCTTGTCTGGCGCTTATGTTACAGTACGCAAAAAATGACATAAGGTAAGCGCATGATCATCACCAGTGAATTCGATAGCGGTAACATCAAGGTTCTAGAAGCGACAGATCCACAGAACATTCACTTACGCATTGAAAAAGACAATCAGTCTGACTTCTTTCAATGGTTTCATTTTAAACTTCAAACAACGAAGTTTGTAGAGCATAAGCTGGTGATAGGCGACTTAAAAAACTCAGCCTATCCTGCAGGATGGCCGGGCTATCAAGCCGTAGCGTCCTACGATCGCGAAGAGTGGTTCAGGGTCGATACCGACTTTGATGGCGATAATCTCACCATCGATTTTGTGCCAGAGTATGATTCTGTTTATTTTGCATATTTTACGCCTTACAGTTACGAGCGCCATCAAGATTTTATTTCTTCTGCTCAGATGTCTTTCGACTGTGAATTACGGCACTTAGGCTTCACCCTCGATAAACGAGACTTGTCTTTGCTAGTAATAGGCGAAGAAAACGAAAATAAAAAGAAAATATGGATTACCGCTCGACAGCATCCAGGTGAATCTATGGCCGAATGGCTGGTTGAAGGTTTGGTTCGTCGATTGTTAGATGAAGATGATGGTGTAGCAAAGTCATTGCTTGCGGACAATGTGTTTTATATCATCCCTAATATGAATCCTGATGGCTCTGCTCGTGGACATCTTCGCACAAACGCGGTAGGAACGAACCTAAACCGTGAGTGGCAAACGCCATCCTTAGAGAAGAGCCCTGAGGTTTATTATACCCTTGAAGCCATGGATAAATATGGCGTGGATATGTTTTTAGACATACATGGCGACGAAGCATTACCTTACAACTTTGTTGCTGGGTGTGAAGGCAACCCCGGTTATAACACCAAGCTTGAAGAATTAGAAAATGCTTTTAAAAATGCACTACTCACGGCTACGCCAGAGTTTCAAGATGTGTTTGGCTACGACAAAGATGAAGCTGGCAAAGCCAACTTAACCATTGGTGCCAATGCGGTAGGGCAACGATATCATTGTTTGTCTTATACTCTCGAAATGCCGTTTAAAGACAATCAAAATTTACCAGACCCAGCCTATGGTTGGTCTGCACCCCGCTGCCAACAGTTGGGCGAAGACCTCCTTATCGCTATTCGAGCGGTTGCGCCAAATTTACGTTAGCGCTTTGTTGTCGCATTTTATCATCAGTTTTTTCGTGGATCTTTGGCAAGAAAACGCGACAAGACACCCGATAGAGTGCTACAGTAACGAGTCAATTTAACAAATAATAATAAAAACAAAGAGGACGTTATTTTGGAAGGTGTATTAAACTTTTTTAATTTGCTTGATAGTTTTTTGGGAAGCGCTGATTGGTTCCCGTATGCGCTATTAGGCGTCGGTGCTTTTTTCACGATCTACCTTAAATTTCCGCAAATTCGATTTTTTAAACACGCTTGGTTAGTGGTTACTGGTAAGTATGATAAAGGCGACGAACCCGGCGATACTACTCACTTCAGAGCGTTAACAACCGCGCTCTCTGGCACTGTTGGTACCGGTAACATTAGCGGTGTTGCTTTTGCTATTTTCTTGGGCGGTCCTGCGGCTTTGTTCTGGATGTGGGCGACCGCATTTTTAGGGATGACCACTAAATTTGTTGAAGTCACCCTTTCGCATAAATACAGAGTGAAAACCGAAGACGGCACCATGGCTGGCGGCCCGATGTATTACATGGACAAACGCCTGAATATGAAGTGGTTAGCTGTCGCCTTTGCTATTGCCACAGTAATAAGCTCTTTCGGTACTGGAAATTTACCGCAAAGTAATGGCATCGCGACAAGTATTGAATCTACTTTCGGTTTCTCGCCGATGATCGTAGGTGGTGTATTATCCGTGATCTTGGGCTTGGTTATACTCGGCGGTATAAAGCGAATCGCAGCGGTAACCTCTAAAATTGTGCCCTTTATGGCAGTTATCTATATTATCGGCGCTTTTGCCGTTATTTTTGCCAATGCTGAGAACATCGGTCCAGCTTTTGCGTCGGTAATTTCTGACGCATTCACAGGCTCGGCTGCAGCTGGTGGCTTCCTAGGTGCTACGCTAGCTTATGCGTTCAACCGTGGTGTAAACCGTGGCTTGTTCAGTAATGAAGCTGGTCAAGGTTCGGCGCCTATTGCACATGCTGCCGCTAAGACTAAAGAGCCGGTATCAGAAGGTATGGTGTCGATACTAGAGCCTTTTATTGATACGATCATAATTTGTACGATTACCGGTTTGGTGATTCTTTCTTCAGGTGTGTGGAAGGAAAAGCATCATAATATATTTGACCGCTCCGACATGATGTTTGTTGCTGGAGAATATCAAGAAAGCAATAGCGAAGATATTAACAAGCTGTTCTCTTACTTAAACAAAATAGACGGTGCAAGCTTAGAGAATTTCACTGGTGAGATACAAGTGGTTAATGGGGTTGCCGTTACTGGCGGTTACACCTTACTTAACAGTCGTTCTTTCGCCGAGGACGTTACCTTCAGTGTTGGTTCAACGGAAGATCCTTTCACAGGCAGACTCGCAGTTGAAGATGGTGCCTTGGTGAAACAAAGTATTATTGTTGAAGGAAAATCCTTAGTGCATTCAGCGAACTTAACGGCGATTGCATTTACGCGAGGATTTTTCGGAGAATACGGGAAATACATTGTTTCAATTGGCTTGCTGTTATTCGCCTTCTCGACTGCTATTGCTTGGTCATATTACGGCGACAGAGCAATGACCTATTTATTGGGTCCACGCTCGGTAATGCCCTATAGGGTTATCTACTGTGCAGGCTTCTTTTGGGCCGCGGTATCTGACACCACGTTAGTGTGGGCATTGTCTGCTGTAGCAATAGTCGTTATGACACTTCCTAACTTGTTCGGTATCATGATGCTACGCAAAGAGATGAAAGAGTCAGTAAACGAGTACTGGGAAAAACACAAAAAGTAGCTTTACGTAAATAGAAAAACAAAGGTTAGTCGAGTGGTCGATTAACCTTTTTTTGCGTAAAAAGACTTAAGAAAATTTTTTGGGAGTGATATATGGCAATTACGGCATGCCCATCGTGCAAAAAGCCAATTTCGGATAAAAGCAAAGTATGTAGCCATTGTGGCTTTGATATCGGTAATGCGACTGCCGAAGACCTTGAAAGAAAAGCAAACTTTGCTCGATTTCAAAAAATGCATAACCTACAAAATCAATCACTTATCGCTATTTTTATTTTCTTAGCGGGTATTGGTTTTCTCTATTGGGGTGGTTCTGATCCGGGTGACACACCCTATAATTTATCAATCGCAGCAGCTGTGGTTGGCTTTGCATGGTATGCCATTAATCGCGTTAGAATAGTGTTAGCGAAGAGGAACTAAGTATGAATGTAGATCAGCTAGTGCAAGCGATGACACCTGAGATTTTTGAAAATTTAAGAACCGCCGTTGAAACAGGTAAGTGGCCAGATGGGGCGGTGTTAAGTCCTGAGCAAAAAGAAAACTCTTTGCAAGCCGTATTGCTTTATCAAGCAAGAGTTGAGCAATCTGAAGAGCACATGACAGTGGGTAAAAATGGCGAAGTTGTACAGAAAAGTCGACAAGAGCTTAAGCAAGAGATGCAACAGCAATCAACTAATCAAAGTCCTATAGCGCGGTTTAAACAAGATGATATTTAAGCGACTTTTTCAGGCTAAACACCTCAGTAAAGATCCTGCTGTTCGTCTGACTGCGATTGAGCATTTGTCGGTAAGCAAAGTCAGCGATAAACAAGCGCTTCATGAGCTTGCCTTTAACGACAACGACGTGAGTGTTAGTCTGGCTGCGCTCGATAAGTTAAATTCATTTGCACTGTGGTTAAAAGCGTCAGAAACTGCAGATAATAAAAGAATTAAAAAGCATGCTCATGAATGGGTCGTAGCTGAAATAAACAAAGCGGATTCTGCGCTTATCTCAAATGACGAGTTTGAGCGTTTCATTGCCGAATCTAAGAACACCTCCTTGTTAGAAGAAATATTGTTTTCGAATCGACGTTTACAAACAAATGATGCGCTCGCTCTGGCCACGTTATTAAAAATAAATAAGGTTAATACCGCGCGTTTGTACTTTCGCGAACATGCTAATAACGCCCAGCAATTGGTGCTTGTGTCACGTACAAATGATGCAGCTGAATTATCCAAGCTAGCAAAGTATGCTAGTCATCAATCGGTATCAGATGCTATTGAGTCTAAACTTGCCCTGCTTCATGAAGCATCTCAAAAGCCGACCAAAATACATCAGCTTGCTACACTTAATATTTCCAAGTTACTTGCCTTAAAAGAGCACGGTGACTATGAGTATATTTTTGAAAACAAGCAAAGCTTAAACCAAGAATTTAATGAACTAAAAGCAGAGTTTTCATATTTGGATGCTGAGTCTGCGGCTTTACTGGCGGAAAAGTACCTGCGCACAAATGAGGCGGTTGAAAAGCGCTTGGCTGCGCTGAAGTCCGAATGGCTCAGTGCCAATGAATTAAAGCAAACAACCAACGCATTAAGTGAAATAGAGAGCCGCTTTGCTGATATTCGATTACAAATTAACGCGATATTAGCCTCTATAGATGATCCGAGTTTATTGGCTCAGTCTAAGTTGTTGGCGAATGCACTTAACGATATTCTGGCAGATGTGGAAGACGCACGAGCACGCCCACAAACCATCGCTCATAAGCGAACTATCAAAGCACTCGATAGTGACCTAAAACGTTATCAGGGCTTTTTGAACGATCTTCCTGCTGCAAGAGAAAGTGTGGCTAAAGCTAAAGAAGCAATAGCTGCAATGCTAAAGTTGGATGCTTCACTTAGTCCAAACGACTTACAAGAACAGCTGAAAAGCCTTGAATCAGACTGGAAGCAGTTGAATTCAGACACACAGTTGCCCTTACCAAAAGGCCTTGTTGACGAGTGGAATGTAGCAGTAAAAAAGCATCGAACGGCACTAAGTGAGCATTTTAGCGCCATCAAACAACAAGAAAAAAAGTTACAATCAAAGCTTAAAATGGTGCAACGAATGATAAATCAAGGCAGTTATAAACCTGCCATAGCTACCTTTAAACACTGTGAAGCATTATTTGAAGGGCTAGCTGAAAAGTCACAGCGTAGTCAGCGTAAGCTCTTTGAAGAATTGGCCGAAAAAGTAGCTGAGTTACAAGCATTACAGGCTTTCATAGCTGCGCCGAGGAAACCGGCTCTTCTCGACCAAGTAAAAACTATGCTCGACGGTGGTGATGCGATTGATATACCAGAGCGCGCTGCAGCAGTAAAAAGATTAAGAAAAGAATGGAATGATTTGGGTCGCTTAGGCACCGAAGAAGACGACAAACTTAATGAAGCGTTCGATGAAGCATTGGAAAAAGCTTTCGCTCCTTGCAGAGCGCACTATGCAGAGCAAGACAAGATAAGGGCGGATAATGCAGAGATTGCACGCACGATTATTACAGATTTAGAGCCGCTTGCCTTAGATGATGAGCTTGCGACCTTAGGGCGACGCGTAAATGCTATTGGAAAGCGCTGGCGTGAGCTTGGTATTTTAGAGCACAATGATAAAAAGGCCTTAAATAAACAATACTTTGCAGCTCTGAAACCTATTCAAGCGAAGTTAGAGGCGTTTTATGCAGACAATGCCAGTCAAAAGCAGAGCTTGATTAATAAAGTTATCAAGCTCGCTGCGCTTGAAGATAATGCAGTAGCATCATCACAAGCTAAGAATCTTCAGCAAGAATGGAAGGCTATTGGTTTTGCTGGAAAGCCGCATGACGATAAGCTTTGGAAACAGTTTCGAGAAGCCAATGATGCTGTTTTTGCAAAAGTAAACGAAGAGCGCGACGCTCAGGCAAATGAAATCGCCGACCTCAAAAAACAAATAGCTGAGCTTACAGGCACTTTAGCGAAGGAAATAGAAAGTGCTACCCAAAGTGCTGAGCTGACGTTAATTAGCGATAAGATTGACGAGGCTCGAGCGCTACTAACGCAAATGCCGCCGCGCGAAGGTAAGGCTGTGAGTCGCCAAATCGACGTGTTACAAACGACTCTCGATACGCGCGAAAAAGTGTTAGCTGACCTGCGTGTCTCAGCGCAATGGGATGCTCTTTTTGAGGTCCTGAGTATTTGGCGAAGTGATGAGTTACCTAATGAAGTGGCTGATCTTCCGTCACGTTTTCAAAGTTTCTTCAAAGCCAAAGATGAAACAGAATTGGATCGAAAGTCGCTGACCATTCAATTAGAAATATTAAGTGATGTCGAGAGTAATAAAGCCGATGAAAAACGTCGCAAAGAGCTGCAATTGGCGATGATGGCTGCAAAACTTGAAGGCAACGATGTGCTGACTGCTGAGGCTGTACTGCAAAGTTGGATAGCAAAAGGGTGTTTGGAAAAGCAAGATAGTGCTTTATTGAAAAGGCTTAAAAAAGCGATGGCGATTCACGTAGGTGCTCTTGGTGCGTAAACATATCTACGTTGCATACACTGGCGGTACTATCGGTATGAAACCCTCTGAAAACGGTTTTGTACCAGCGGCCGGATATCTTTCTGAAACACTTGCAAAAATGCCAGAATTTCATCGCTCAGAAATGCCTGCATTCACCATTCATGAATATGACGTCTTGCTAGACTCCAGTGACATGTCTCCATCCGATTGGCAATTGATCGCCGATGATATCGATAAGCACTACGACGACTATGATGGATTCATTATATTGCATGGTACCGATACCATGGCATATACCGCGTCGGCTTTATCTTTTATGTTAGAAAATTTGGCAAAGCCGGTGATTGTCACTGGCTCACAGATCCCCCTTGCGGAACTGCGCTCCGATGGTCAAACAAATCTATTAAACTCCTTATATATTGCGGCGAACTTTCCTATTCCAGAAGTCAGTTTGTTTTTTAATAATAAACTTATTCGTGGTAATCGAAGTCGAAAAGTCGACGCCGATGGTTTTGATGCTTTTGATTCTCCCAACTTTCCAAGTTTGATCAAAGCGGGTATTAACATCGAAGTGAACCATGATGTGGTTAATACCACATCGCTCGAGGGAAAAAAGCGCTTGCAGGTGAGTGCAGTAAGCTCCCAGCCCATTGGTTTAGTCAGTTTGTACCCAGGCATATCAGCCGACGTGGTAAAAAATATTATTCAACAACCGGTAAATGCCCTTATTCTACTTAGTTATGGAGTAGGTAACGCGCCACAAAACAGTGCTTTGTTACTGGAGCTTAAACGTGCACAAGAGCAGGGTATTATTGTGGTCAATTGCACTCAGTGCTTTAGAGGCAAGGTTAATATGGCTGGTTATGCCAATGGTCATTTATTGCAAGACATCGGCCTTGTATCGGGCCAAGATATGACGCCAGAAGCTGCACTTGCAAAACTACATTACTTATTGAGTAAGCCCGAACTCTCCACTGTTGAACGCAAACAGCTCATGACAGTAAGCCTACGTGGCGAGCTGAGTGTTAAGTAAGCTATTGCGACAGCGTAGTATTACCTCCCTGTAAGCATATAATTACATTAGTGCCAAGTTTCGCTGAGACTTCTGCTTGATTTGAATCAACTTTGTATTATACTTTCAGAAAATATTGAAACTTCAGAAGGTTTATTGTGGAATCAACGTTCAAAATGACACCAATGATCGAATCCTTTGTGATGCATTTCGGCGAAATGGGCAGCAGATGGGGCTTTAACAGAACTGTTGGGCAGATATACGCCTTGCTTGTGATGAGTGAAGCCGCACTTTGTGCGAATCAAATTGCAGATACGCTAAGCATATCGCGAGGAAACGTGAGCATGGGGCTTAAGGAACTCAGTTCATGGCAATTGGTTGCTACCACACACAAACCTGGTGATAGAAAAGAATACTATCAAAGCAAAGGCAGTATATGGGACATGGCGAATCGTGTCTTTGAAGAGCGCCGTAAACGAGAAATGGACCCAACTTTGAGTTTGCTTAGAGATATTTTACTTGATGAGCCAGCAAATCGCTCAGAGGAATATGCTCAAGCACAAATAGCTGAAATTCATGACTTGCTAGAAAATATTACTCATTGGACACAAAGCTTACAGGCTTTGAGCCCGGACAAACTGAATACCCTGATGAAACTTGGTTCCGGGGTGGGTAAAGTTCTTGATATGAAAGATAAGCTCATGATGAAAAAAGCAGAATAATAGTTAGCTAACAGAGCAGCATCAACGCACAAATTTTTAGAGGAGTAAGTAAGCGACAAGTAAAACCATAGGTACCCGAATAACTATTTTCCTAGCCAACAAGCATTAAGAGGCTCACATGTTTGACGTACTACTTTTATCGCGTATTCAATTCGCTGCCAATATTAGTTTTCATATTCTTTTTCCAACTATTACCATTGCGTTGGGCTGGTTACTCTTTTACTTCAAACTAAGGTATCAATTTTCAAAACACCCCGTTTGGATGCGTGCATATCGTTTTTGGGTAAAAGTATTTGCACTGAGCTTTGCGATGGGCGTGGTTAGCGGTATAACCATGTCATTTCAGTTTGGTACAAACTGGCCTGGTTTCATGGAGACAATAGGCAATATTGCAGGCCCACTGCTCGCCTATGAGGTGCTTACAGCCTTTTTCTTAGAAGCTACCATGCTCGGCATTATGCTGTTCGGTTTTCATCGAGTACCGGCGTGGGTTCACACGGGAGCAACCTTTCTTGTGGCCTTTGGTACGACGATGTCGGCCTTTTGGATATTGGTGCTTAACTCTTGGATGCAAACCCCCGCGGGCTTTGAAATGATTGACGGTGTGGCGCATGCCAGCGATTGGATGGCGATAATATTCAATCCCTCATTTCCTTATCGTTTCTCACATATGTTGTTAGCATCATCCTTAACGGTGTGTTTCTTAGTCGCGGGCTTGTCGGCCTATAGAATTTATCGTGGCGACAACAAAAAAGCACCGCGGGTAGCGCTTAAAACGGCGATCTTTAGCGCCATGTTAATAGCGCCACTTCAGGCTTTCGTCGGCGATCTTCATGGCCTTAATACACTCGAACATCAGCCTCAAAAGATCGCAGCGATGGAGGGAATATGGGAAACACAAGAGGGCGCCCCCTTAGTGCTATTCGCTGTTCCGGATGAAGAGAGTAAAACAAACAAATATGCTATCGAAATACCTAAATTAGCCAGCTTAATCTTAACTCATTCGCTCGATGGCGAGTTGCAAGGTCTCAATGAATTTGAGGGAGCTCATCCTCCCGTCGCGCCAGTGTTCTATAGCTTCAGAGTCATGGTAGGTATCGGCATGCTGATGATAGCCGTTGCATGGTGGTGCGGCATCACTTTACTTCGCAAAAAGCAACTTAATAAATATCAAATTTGGACATTAATGAGTCTTTCTTTTGCAGGTTGGGTAGCTACCTTAGCTGGTTGGTATGTTACTGAAATAGGTAGGCAACCATATTTGGTCAGCGGAGTGTTAAGAACAGCAGACGCTGTTACCGATATTGCATCTGGTAATGTTCTCCTAACGTTTATCTTATACATGAGTATGTATGTTGTCTTATTAGTAGTTTATGTTCGCACGCTATTTTTAATGGCTAAACGCGCTGTCGACATCGAAGAGTATGATTTGTCGCCTCCTGGATTACCAGAAGGCCCTCGCGTCAAGCAAGCGAGAAATAACTCAACTATAGGGGCCTGATATGGATATATTATTTTCTGATACTGCACTACCCATAGTATTTGCCATGTTAACTGCGCTGTCATTGCTGCTGTATGCGATTCTCGATGGCTTTGACCTGGGGGTTGGTATTTTGTTACCTATGAGCGATGAAGGGCAGAGAGACACCGCAATTGCCTCCATTGGTCCGTTTTGGGATGCCAATGAAACTTGGTTGGTGCTGGCGGTTGGCTTATTGTTAGTTGCTTTTCCAGCCGCACATAGTGCTATTTTAAAAGCTTTTTACTTACCCGCTACGATAATGCTCTTAGCATTGATACTCCGAGGTGTTGCCTTTGATTTTAGAGCTAAGGTAAAACCACGACGTAAACGGATTTGGGATTACACCTTCAAAATTGGCTCCATGCTAACGGCATTCACGCAGGGCTTCATGCTTGGCCTTTATGTGATGGGGCTAGAGTACACCTTAGCTTCTGTTGTCTTTTCTATCTTCAGTGGTTTTTGTGTGCTTGCAGCCTATAGTTTGATAGGCGCAGCATGGTTAGTAATGAAAACAAGTGGAGAATTGCAGCTAAGCGCGATCTCTTGGTCAAAGAAATGCGGCGTACTAACGGCCTTTGGTATTCTGGTTGTTTGTTTGGTAAATCCATACGTGAATGCATCAGTACTTCGAATTTGGACCGAATTGCCCTGGGCTTATTTCTATGCAGCAATACCGCTATTGTGTGCCTTTATGTTTATATTGGGGTTTCTTGTTCTCAAGCGCTTGCCGCTTGCTGACGATGCTGGAGCATCGCTTCCCTTCTATATGGTCGTTATTATATTTGTGTGTTGCTTCTTAGGCTTGAGTTTTAGTTTTTATCCGTATGTGGTGCCTGGGCAACTGACCTTAAACGAAGCCGCCAGTTCACCCGCTTCGCTGAAGATAATACTGATTGGTAGTGTGTTCGTGTTACCGTTTATCGGCGCTTATACTGTATTCTCATACTACACGTTTAGAGGAAAGGCTGAACAGCTAAGATATTATTAAATGATTATTTTTGTCGGTAGTGATAAAGCCATTGTGGAGTAACGGCAATAAAAATCAGTAATAAAAAGGGTAACAAAACTGATGATAAGGTAGTGAATAGGGCATAGTTCATTACGTAGCCTGACTGAGGGTGCTCATCATCATAAGCCACAGTAAGTGTATCTCCCATGTTTATGATGCCAAAAGCTGAATATACGTGGGAGTTTACAGTTAGCCAATAGGTTGAGCCGTCAACGCGGTATTCAACCAGTATTTCATGCAACTTGGGAGGGCGTTGCGTATTATCAATCATGACCTCCTGCGATTTAGTGACGGTATAATCAACTACCGTCGCTTGAGTACTTGTTCCAAATAAATAAGCAGGAAGTGCATGCCGACCAGCTACTAAAAAAACAAGTAACAAGAAAAGTCCAATCAGCATACTGATACTCGCTTCTTTGAACTTATTTCTTTTTTTCATTTTGGCTGCCCTATTATGTCTTTGCTACACTGCCTACTATGTCTTTGGTTAACTGATAGTGCGCTGCTATTGATTTATTTAACTTCAACACCCGCAGCTTGCTTGTCGGCATGGTAGCTCGAGCGTACCATTGGTCCACACGCCGCGTGGGTAAAGCCAATCTTTTTGGCGTAATCACCCAAAGCATCAAACTCTACTGGTGGTACATAGCGTTTCACCGGGAAATGGTGCTTGCTGGGTTGCAAGTACTGTCCAAGAGTGAGCATGTCTACATTGTGGGCGCGTAAATCATCGAGTACTTTTTGCATTTCGTCTGCTTCTTCACCCATGCCCATCATTAAGCCAGATTTGGTTGGTATTTCTGGGTGCTGCTCTTTAAATTTCTTTAGTAGGTCGAGTGACCACTGGTAATTAGCCCCTGGGCGACACTCTCTGTATAGCCTTGGTATAGTTTCAAGATTGTGGTTAAACACGTCAGGAACGCCCTTTTTGAATATCTCCAGAGCGCGATCCATACGACCACGAAAATCAGGCACAAGTACTTCAATTTTGGTTGTAGGGCTATGCTCTCTAATGGCATTAATACAATCAACAAAGTGCTGAGCGCCACCATCACGAAGGTCATCGCGATCAACCGAGGTGATTACCACATAGCTTAGCCCCATTTCGGCAATTGTTTTAGCCAGTTTCTCTGGCTCTTCGGCACTTGGGGGTAAGGGTTTACCATGTGCAACGTCGCAAAATGGGCAACGACGCGTACAAATATCCCCTAAAATCATGAATGTTGCGGTGCCATGATTAAAGCACTCAGCTAGGTTAGGGCAGCTAGCTTCTTCACATACTGAATGCAATTTGTTTTTACGTAAGGTAGCTTTGATGTGATCGATGCGGTCAGTTGTGCGTGGTAGCTTAATTTTTATCCACTCAGGTTTGCGCAGCATCTGTTCTTTTTCAGTGGGTACAATTGTGATGGGGATGTGCTTTACTTTTTCGTCATCTCTTAATTTTACACCAGCTTGTGGACGTGTATTACTCATCAAATTTTTCTCTTAGTTCTTTGTCGTTGATACCTAATAACTTACAAAAGTGATCAACTAATTTTGGACCAGCTTCTTGTAAAGACTCTGGGCCACCTAATACCGCACTGTTTACCATTTCCATCCCAGCATATCCACATGGGTTAATGCGCTGAAAAGGACTTAGGTCCATATTGACGTTCAACGCCAGACCATGGAAAGAACAGCCTTTTCTGATTCGAAGACCAACAGAACATAATTTTTTATCATCTACGTACACACCCGGAGCATCTTTTTTAGCATAGGCAACAAGGCCATAGTCTTTCACCAAATTAACAATGCTATTTTCCAATGCGCTAACCAAATCACGAACGCCCAACTTACTACGGCGAACATCAATAAGAGTATACATCATTTGTTGACCCGGGCCGTGATAAGTCACTTGGCCGCCTCTATCAACTTGCACAACTGGAATATCACCTGCTGCCAGAATATGCTCAGCTTTACCAGCTTGTCCTTGGGTGAATACTGGTGGATGTTCAATCAACCATATTTCATCTGGCGTTTCGCTGGTACGCGAGTCGGTGAAGCTTTGCATTTTTTGCCAAGTAGGGGTGTACTCTTGCTTTCCTAGTTGTCTAACAATGGTAGGTATAGTCAAGCTTACAGCACCACTTTTACGAGCTCTAGGCTCGATAGTTCAGTGTAGATACTTTCCATGTGCTGCTTGCTAGTCACCTTTACTTTTAATGACAAAGCGTGATAATTACCTTTACTCGAAGGTTTCACTTTCGGGCTGTAGTCGCCTGGCGCTAAACTTTGTAATTTGGTAATCACAACATCTGGTAAACGTGGATCGGCTAAGCCCATCACTTTAAAAGTCTGAAAGCATGGAAACTCAAGTAGTTCGTCAAAGTGTGTATCTAAAGCCATGTTAGTCCTCAAAGCCTAATTTAAGAGATACCCAATCCATGGCTTGATCAAAGAATCCACCTTCTTGTACTTCATGCAGAGTGACCAGAGGGTAGGTAGCGATATCTTCGCCATCAAGTTGTAAATAGAGTTTTCCCACCACTTGGCCCTTTTCAATTGGCGCTTCAAGACTTTCGCTTAATTCGAAATGTGCTTTTAGTTTGTCGGTTTGACCTCGAGGAATAGTGATCGGTGTAGACTGATTCAAGCCTAAGTCTACTGTCTCACGATCGCCCATGTAAATACGATGTGCTACAAAGCTGTCGCCAGCCTGATATGGTGTTACTGATTCGTAGAAGCGAAAGCCATAACGCAACAGTTTTTTATTTTCTACTTTACGAGCTCGTTCACTTTCTGTACCCATAACCACGGAAATCAACCGCATATCGCCTTGTGTCGCTGATGTAATAAGGCTGTATCCTGCATCAGATGTGTGACCAGTTTTGATGCCATCAACATTCATGCTTTTGTCCCACAATAGGCTGTTTCGATTGAACTGCTTAATTCCGTTGTAGGTGAACTCTTTGATTTGGTAGAGGCTATAGGCTTCAGGAAGCTCCTTAATCAAGGCTGAAGATAAGATTGCCATATCGCGTGGAGACGTATAGTGTTCTGCATCATGTAATCCATGACTATTGACAAAATTACTTGCGGTCATACCCAAACTTTGCGCATGTGCATTCATCATGCTTGCAAAAGCCTCTTCACTGCCAGCAATATGCTCAGCCATTGCCACGCAGGCATCATTTCCAGATTGTACAACAATGCCTTTCAGTAAATCTCTGACCGACACTTTAGTTCCTACTTCAATGAACATTTTTGACGAATCGGGGAAATTTTTGGCCCATGCGTTTTCAGAGATGGTAACCATGTCATCAAGACTGATATTACCAGCTTTGATTTCTTTACCAATCACATAAAGGGTCATTATTTTAGTTAGGCTCGCTGGTGCCAAACGCATATCGATGTTTTGTTCGGCAATAATATGACCTGTGTTGTGGTCCATTAACATGAAACCGCCAGCTGCAACACTTGGCGGTGGCGGAATCACAACAGCTGCACTTGCTACGAAACAGCTAGCGGCGAGTAGTAGGGTGGAAATAATTTTTAAGCGCATTTAATTAACCATTTTTTGAGGTTTTATTTTTAATAGAGTTGACGTTACTGTGGACCATCTTAAGGCCCTTAGTTCCAGTCTATTTTTATGTTGACACTGACTTTGGAAACTAGCATTCACGTCACTTTTCGTGTGAAACGGATTTTATAACATTCTACCTAGATTCTACCAGCTTTACGGGCTTTTTTTACTATTCAGCAGGCACAATTAACCGAAAAGCAGAATTGAAACCGAGTTCTTTCAGCTCTTCGATTAGTTTTTCTGCTTTTTGTTCATTTTTTAAAGGTCCTAATCGTAATCTGTATATGTCATCAATAAGCGGAGCTTCGGTGGGCACCTGGTAAAGTCGACCCAGGCCGTCCGATAATTCTAACATGGCCTCCTTGTTTGAAAATGCTGCTACTTGCACGAAAACTTTGTCTTCGGCGTCTGAAAACGGTGTGCGCATTTCAATTGTAGGAGTATCAGCGTTATAAACGTCAAGTTCTTTTGAGTGATTTTTAGGTTCATAATTATCGTCGTTTGTTCTCGCAAACTGAGACTCATCAGCTAAGGCTGCTGGTACATCAGGTTGAACGGGGTCGCCGGTACCTACAGTCATGATGCCATCATTATCAATATGAATGACCTCAATCTTAACATTCGCAACACCGGTAGAGATAACGTCGAGTTTTTTTGCTGCCGCGTAAGACAAATCAATTATGCGGCCTGGGTGAAAGGGTCCTCGGTCGTTTACTCTTACCACGGCAGTCTTTTGATTGTCGAGGTTTGTTACCTTCACAAACGAAGGTAAAGGTAAGGTCTTATGTGCCGCTGTCATCCGGAACATATCGTAGACCTCTCCGTTAGATGTTCTGTGCCCATGGAACTTTTGACCATACCACGACGCTTGTCCGCTCTCAGCGAAGCCTTTTCCCGTCAATATAGGTGTATAATATTGTCCAAACACCTCGTAAGGACGCATATTTAAAGGCGCGTAGGGCTCGTAACGAGGGATGGCGTCTTGAAGGTTAATCTCACCATATTCGAACTGAGGTGCGGTGTCTTGTTTAAGCTTGTAACGGCTCTTAGGTTGGTTAGTACACGATATTAGTACTAAACAAATAAGGCTAATGGCAAATACTGTTCTTATTGTGTTCATTCCGTTGTCACTTATTGTTATATATTTTATGAAACTACTTACAGCAACTATATTTATAATCGTAAATGAAGAAAATTCTTAAGCTATCGTGACATGAGACGTTTTTGTGTACTAATTGACATTAATATCCCGAAACCCGCCAGCAAAGTAACCATTGACGTGCCACCATAACTCACCAAGGGCAGTGGTACGCCAACCACCGGTAATAGACCTGATACCATTCCCATGTTTACGAAGACATAAACAAAAAAGGTCAGGGTAATACTGCCTGCTAGTAACTTACTGAAAGCGTCTTGCGCTAAATTGGCGATCATCATACCGCGAACAATAATACACATATATATGAAAAGTAGACCAACCACTCCAATTAAACCGAATTCTTCACTAAACACAGCAAAAATAAAGTCGGTGTGCCGCTCTGGTAAAAATTCTAATTGTGATTGTGTTCCCTGTAACCAACCTTTGCCACTCACACCGCCAGATCCAATTGCTATTTTGGATTGAATGATATGATAGCCTGAGCCAAGCGGGTCGCTTTCCGGATTCAAGAAGGTCAGCACCCGTTGTTTTTGATAAGCCTTCATCAAAAAGAACCACATTATCGGGGTAAATGCGCCAGCCATCCCAGTGATGACAAAAATAAGCCGCCAAGTCATACCCGATAGAAAGAGTGCGAATATGCCAGAACTGGCTACCAGTAAACTCGTGCCTAAATCAGGTTGTTTAGCGATTAAAATAGTTGGAATAAATACCAGTACAAAACCAATAGCAATATTGCGTGTTCGTGGCGGCAAATTAAACTGACTAATGTACCAAGCTATCATTAACGGCACGGCAAGCTTCATCACTTCTGAAGGCTGAAAGCGTATAAAACCTAAGTCTAGCCAGCGCTGAGCGCCTTTACCTATAACGCCAAAAAATAATACAGCGAGCAGCAACAGAAGACCAAACCCGTAGAAATATATCGCGAGCCGGCGATACGCCATAGGTGGAATCTGAGCTAAAACGACCATGACTAAGAGTGCTATACCTAAACGGGTTAGCTGCCGGTTTACTAAGTCCCAGTCCTGGCCTCCGGAGCTATATATCGTGACCAAACCAACACCCATAAGGCAGACGAGTGCGAACAATAGAAAGCCGTCTATGTGCAGGCGCTCTAAAAATGTTGTTTTGGCGGTGTTGAATTTAGTTGCCACTACTTACCTCATTTTCCATCGTAACTGGATTTACAAAGCGTTTAGTATCGGCGTTATTAGCATCATTGTTATTAACATTAGGAGCGGCTGCAATACCTTTTGGTTTTACTTCAGTAAAGTAATAATCCATCACTTCTCTAGCAGCAGGTGCTGCATTTGAACTACCGCCACCCGCATTTTCAATCACCACCGAAATGCTGATTTCAGGAGAATTATAGGGGGCATAACCGACGTACATCGCATTATCACGAAGGCGTTTTTCAACATTTTCTTCATCATACTCTTCGTCTTGAGCAACTGAAAAAAGTTGAGCTGTGCCAGTTTTCCCTGCCGACACATAATCTGTGCCTTTAAACGCAGTATGTGCAGTGCCGTGCGGTCTATTTACCGTGCCATACAGTGAATCAAGTATAACATCCCAGTTTCGCTCATTAACCATAGGGATTGGGCTTAACATTTCGATAGGTAGCATATCTACATTACCTTCTACCATATAACCCCTGATTAAACGAGGTACGTGACGCTTTCCTTTATTCAATAAGAAGTTAAGCGATTGGGCAATCTGTAGAGGTGTTGCATTCCAGAAACTTTGTCCGATACCTACTGGTATCGTATCACCGATATACCATGGCTCGTTAAACCTTGCTCGTTTCCAGCCACGGCTTGGCATATTTGCACCTGACTCTTCATAGAGATCAATACCAGTGCGCTTTCCAAAACCAAAGGCTTGCATACTGTCGCTGATCCTATCAATACCCAGCTTGAAGGCAAGGTCGTAGTAAAAAATATCGCAGGACACTTCGACAGAACGAGTGACATCTACATCGCCATGTCCCCATTTTTTCCAGTCTCGCCAAACATGATTTACATTAGGGAGACGATAGGTACCACGGTCTTTTATCGTCGTATCTTCGTCTATTTCACCTACTTCTAAACCCAACAACGCCAGATGAGGTTTGATAGTCGAGGCAGGTGGATAACGTCCTTGAGTAGCACGATTAAGAAGTGGACTATCTTTTGAATCCAAGAGTTTAGAATATTCTTTCTGACTAATGCCATGTACGAACAAATTTGGATCGTAGCTGGGGCTACTATACAAGGCTAGTACTCCTCCGGTGCTTGGTTCAGTAATTACCACTGAACCACGCCTATCAGCTAACACTTCTTGAGCTTTTTTTTGTAGATTAATATCAATATTTAAAACGATATCTTTACCGGGTATGGGTGGGTCGAAACTTAATACCCTTATGATTCGGCCTTGGTTATTCACCTCAACTTGCTGATAACCCACTTCCCCATGTAAGGTCTCTTCATGAAAGCGCTCGACCCCTTGCTTGCCTATGTCGTGAGTTGCAGCATAATTAGCAAGCTGACCATTTCGCTCTAGCTTTTCGAGATCTTTTTTATTTATTCGAGCAACATAGCCCAGCATATGGGTAAGTGCACTCTTGAAAGGGTAATAGCGCGATAATCTAGCTTCTATGCTAACGCCGGGGAACTGATGTTGCTTAGCTGAAAATAGCGCGACATCATCGTGCGATAATTGTTCACGCAATGAAATCGGTTTAAAACGACGCTGGCGCTTTCTCGCTTTTTGAAACTCAGCAATTTCGTTTTCAGTTAAGTTCATTAGATCTGTTAAGTTTTCTAAAGTCTGATCAAGATCATCGACATCTTCGGGAGTCAGTTCTAAGCTAAATACAGGTCTATTCTCAGCTAAAATAATGCCGTTTCTATCGTAAATAAGCCCTCGATTTGGAGCAACGGGAAGGACTTTAATTCTATTGCCATTGGAGCGGGTTTGATAGTCTTCGTATTGACTGACTTGGAGAGTGTAAAGGTTAGCAATTATCACCAACATTAAAGCCGACACGAACGCAATTGACACTACAGTTCGTCGTGCAAATAAATTTGCCTCTGCAGTATGGTCTCTGATCGTTTGACGCTTTTGTGGCATAAGTAAAGTTTGTCTTATTTTTGTTTTTATTCTCGATGGTACGGATGGTTCTGTGTAAGCGACCACGCTCTATAAAGGCTCTCTGCAACGATCACCCTTACCATAGGATGAGGGAGAGTGAGATTCGATAATGACCATTTCTGCTCAGACGCTTGCTGGCATTCCTTCGATAAGCCTTCGGGCCCCCCAATGAGGAGACTAACGTCGCGCCCATCCATTTTCCATCTTTCTAATTCACCGGCGAGCTGCTCAGTATTTAATGCCTTGCCAAGTACTTCAAGGCTTACAATTCGGTTTCCTTTCGGTATCGCTTGCAAACAACGTTGCCCTTCGTCATACAAAATACGCTGAACATCAGCGTTTTTACCTCGTTTCCCAGGGGGGACTTCAGTAAACGAAAGCTTCATGTCACGCGGAAATCGTCTAAGATACTCATTCGTACCTTCGACCACCCATTTAGGCATTTTGTTCCCGACCGCGATCACTTGTATGTGCATAGTAAACCTAGCTTTATCCGTCTAGCAGATAAAATCTTATTGCCAAAGCTTTTCTAGTTGATAGAAGTCACGTGTTTCATCTTGCATTACATGCACAACAATTTCGCCTAAATCGACCAGCACCCACTCGCCACTCTCTTTTCCTTCAACACTCAGAGGGGGCATATTGGCAGTCTTCATCTCAACAACTAAGTTTTCAGCGATAGACGACACGTGACGCTTCGAATTGCCTGAACAAACAATAAGTAAGTCGGTAATTGTTGACTTGCCTTCTACATTTATTTGAATGATGTCTCTTGCCTTCATATCGTCGAGCTTATCAACGACAAACGCACTTATTTCATTTTGCTTCAAATTCATTCCTATCTATTGTGGTTCGTATAACTTGTTTTCTTGTATGTAGTTTAACACCCTTTGTGGGAGCATTAACGACGGATTTTGCTTTTTTGAGTTTTTGTTTAGCGATAATTGCCTTCTTAACTCGGTCGAAGATACATTTACAATGGGGCAGTGCGCTTTTATCACAACGCCATGCGTTTGTTTTACAGCTTCGATATCAGTCACTGTCTTGTTGCCCATAGTGTTAGTGTCCAGCTCATAGATATGAGTCGCTTCGTCTATCTTTATTAACGGCTGTTGACTGCGCTTCAATACTATTATGTTGCACAAAGAGAAAATGCTTTGCCATTGATGCCAACTTTGAATGCTATTGAACGAGTCTGTTCCCATCACTAACCAAATTGGCCTTGGCGACTTTTGTTTGAGTTCTCTCAGGGTTTGCGCTGTAAAACTTTTCTCAGCTCGTTGCATTTCAATGCTTTCAACATAAAAACGAGTATCTAACTCACATACTATTTCTAACATTGCTAATCGGTGGTGGTTTGCGATACTCAAGGTATTTTTGTGTGGAGGTATATTACACGGCATTAAGCCAATGTGTTCAATGGAAAGGGCATCCATCAACCATTGCAAACCTTGTATATGTCCTAAATGTGGCGGATTAAAAGTACCGCCGAACAATACCTGTGCGGATTGCATTATCGCAGAGCTAGATGTTGAAGTGGGGCGGGTATAAACAAACACGCCAAGTGGCTGATCAACACAAAGGGTTTCGGTGACTGTTCACTTTTCAGTATAAGGTCAGCTTGCTGTAAATGTTCCATCATTAATCTTAGGTCTTTATCATTCAAACGTTGCAGTGCACTTCGATACAGTGTCTGTTTATTTTGCCAAATTCTCAACTTATTGAAGTTCACTGTACCTTCAATTCGTTGCATGCTTTTGCACTCTGCTAGGGTTTGCGCTTCTTTAATTAGACTCCAAAGAATAACATTCGGCTCAACGCCCTCACTTTCCAAGCGATACAGAATTTTAATTGCTTTTTGGATATCGCCAGCAAGCAAATCATCAACAAATTGGAACACAGTAAAACGTGATTGGTCGACCATACTCTTTGCTAAGGCGTCGGCATCAATGGCTTGATTTGAACCACTATACAATAGAGAGAGTTTTTCAATTTCTTGCTTTGCTGCAAGCAGGTTACCTTCGCTAAAATCGCAAATAAGATTAATACTTGCTTGACTGAGGTTGATCTTTTGTTCTTTGCACCTCTGCGTTACCCATTGCAGCAACTGCTTTCCTTCAAGCGGATAACAGAGGCTAAAGATGGCATGGGCGTCGATTGTTTTAAACCATTTCGCTTTCTGTACGTCTTTACCTATTTTAGGACCTTGGATCAGGATAATAGTATCAGGTGATATAGAGTCACAAATTGCACTCAGCACCTTTGCCCCTTCCGCCCCTGGTTTACCTGTTGGTAAGGTGAGTTCTATGTATTGCTTATCAGAGAACAAAGACATCGACTGGGTTGCATCGATCAACTGTGACCACGAAAAATCACTATCGGCAACTAAGGTTTGCCTCTCATCAAAGCCTAAGCCTTTAGCTTTCGCTCTAACGGCATCAATAATGTCTAGTTTTTGTTGAGGTTCATCGCCAAAAACCATGATAAATGGAGGTAATCCATTTTGTGCGATGTGTTGTTCGAAGCGATTGGGGTAAACTTGCATTATGGCTGCTCGCTTGTTTTCGTAGCCTTACTCTTTCGCTCCTCTATAGAGCTCAGGGCTTGTGTGTATTGGCTAGATAACAGGCGAATGATTCGATCAGCTGATTCTTGGCGCATTTGATTTAACACCAAATCGAGCTCCCGAGACTTCGCCAACACTTGGTCAGGATCATCTTGGTACTCGCGGGCAACTGCCATTGTTGCCGATATCGGCTCAGCAAAGGGGAATATTACCTCGTAATCAACCGTGTAAATAAGCTCATATTCGGCAACTTGGCCAGTCGAAAATACTGACAAAAGTCGCCTATCAAGTTGCTCTGGTTGCAGCTTTATAACTACAACAGTAGTAGGCTCAATTCCTTCCGGTATCGTTTTTTCGCCGACAATACTGTTTAATTGATAAACAGGTAAGCGCTCATCTAGTGCCCTCGATAGTGGAAGATAATCAAACTGCGTAATGATAACAACATTATTAAGAAAGCTGGGCAGTGCTTGAGAGCCTCGTAACTTAAATCCACAGCCCTGCATGAGTGCTGCGACGATCACCACAATAACAGCTAATTTACAGCCTTTGATGAGTGCACATAGGGAAGAAGCTATGGCACTCTTTGCTGTGATAAGCACTTCAAAAACGTCTGAGAGTCTATTCATTGACTAGTTCGCTACAATGTTCACGAGTTTGCCAGGAACATAAATCACTTTACGTACGGTTTTACCCTCAATAAACGCTTGCACATTTTCTTGTTGTAGAGCTTGGTCTTGGGCGCTTTGGCTATCGATATCTGCGGCAACTGTCATTTTAGCTCTCAATTTACCGTTTACTTGTATTATGAGTAGTTTCTCGTCCTCGACTAAAGCGCTCTTGTCCACCACAGGCCAGTTTGAGCACTGAAGCTCACCTTCGCCGCCTAGCAAGCTCCAAAGAGCCTCGCAGATATGTGGCGTAATTGGATTAAGTAGCTGCACCATCGCTAACAAACCTTCATGTATGAGCGCTCTGTCGAGTGCGCTTTCATTAGGTGCTTTCTGCAGGCGATTTAATAACTCCATCACTTTTGCTACGGCAGTATTAAAGGTTTGGCGACGCCCGATGTCATCTGTTACCTTATCGATGGTCTGATGAATATCACGTCGCAGGGCTTTTTGCTCTTTATTTAACGATGCGGTGGATAAAGTTGAGACCAGTGAACTTGGCAATTCATCTTGACCTTCACACTGAGCTTTGTGTTCATTCGCTAGGCGCCAGAAACGTTTTAAGAAACGGTTTGAGCCCTCAACGCCAGAATCGATCCATTCAAGCGTTTGCTCTGGTGGCGCGGCAAACATGGTAAACAAACGAATAGTATCTGCTCCGTAAATATCAATTACTGATTGCGGATCGATACCATTGTTTTTCGACTTTGACATTTTTATCATACCAGCATGTTGCACTTCGGTGCCGTCGGCCAATGTTGCTTTGCTTATTCTGCCTTTGTCGTCCTTTTCAATGATAACGTCGCTCGGCGAATGCCATATTTCTTTACCTTTTTCATCTTTTGTGAAAAATGCATCGGCTAATACCATGCCTTGGCATAGCAGCTTTTTGAATGGTTCATCGCTGGTAACCAAGTCTTCGTCACGCAATAATTTGTGAAAAAAGCGTGCATAGAGCAGGTGTAAAATAGCATGCTCGATACCGCCGATATACTGATCAACTGGCAACCAATAATTTGCCTCTGCTGGGTCAAGCATGGCGTCGTTTGGTGCAGATGCATAGCGAGCGTAATACCACGACGACTCCATGAAGGTGTCGAAGGTATCCGTCTCTCTAGTCATGGGAAGACCGTTGTGAGTTGTTTTTGCCCATTCAGGGTCGGCTTTTATGGGAGATATTACACCGTCCATAACGACGTCTTCAGGCAATACAACGGGTAAATCAGATTCATTTACCGCAAAGGAGTTACCAGCATCATCATTTACTACAGGAATGGGGGCTCCCCAATAACGTTGGCGCGATACGCCCCAATCACGTAGTCGATAATTGGTGGTTTTCTTACCCTTTCCAAGCTCAGCAAGCTTGCTGGCAATAGCATTAAAACCATCTTCAAACGACATCCCGGAGTATTCACCAGAGTTGATTAAGGTATTCTTTTCCGGATAAGCAGCTTCGCTAATATTTGCGCTTTGAGCATGCTCTTCTCTGAACTCGACCACTTGCAATATAGGAAGCTGGTATTTGGTAGCAAATTCCCAGTCTCGCTGATCATGAGCTGGCACCGACATCACGGCACCAGAGCCGTAACCCATTAACACAAAGTTCGCAATCCAAACCGGTAATTTTTCACCTGTGAGTGGGTGCAACACTTGAAAGCCCGTGTCGATACCCTTCTTTTCCATTGTTGCCATGTCGGCTTCAGTGGTTTTTGTATTTTTACACTCGTCAATAAAGGCCCGAATTTCCTTGCTTGCCTTAGCTGCTTCTAACGCCAAGGGATGACCTGCGGCAACGGCTAGGTAGGAGGCACCATATAAGGTGTCGGGACGCGTCGTGTACACTTCGATGGTTTTTTCGCCAGCAACTTCATCTGTTAAGTCAAAACTTACGTCGACACCTTCAGAGCGTCCAATCCAATTGCGCTGTGCCGTAACGACTTGCTGTGGCCAGTCTGTTAACTTATCGAGGTCGTTTAGAAGCTGGTCGGCGTAATCGGTAATTTTAATAAACCATTGCGGTATTTCTTTTTGTTCAACCTCAGCCCCTGAGCGCCAGCCTTTACCATCGATAACTTGCTCGTTGGCCAAAACAGTTTGATCAATTGGATCCCAATTAACAGTGGCGTTTTTCTTGTACACCAAGCCTTTATCGAACAAACGAGTGAAAAACCATTGTTCCCAGCGATAGTAGTCTTTCTTGCAGGTCGCGAGCTCTCTGCTCCAGTCATAACCAAACCCTAATGAATTTAGCTGAGTTTTCATGTACTCGATATTTTGATAGGTCCACTTTGCTGGCGCGGTCTTATTGTTTATCGCAGCATTTTCAGCCGGTAGACCAAAAGCATCCCAGCCCATCGGTTGCAAAACGTTTTTTCCCTGCATACGATGAAAACGACTGACTACATCACCGATGGTGTAGTTCCGAACATGGCCCATGTGCAGACGACCGCTT
This sequence comes from Marinibium conchae, assembly GCF_015595035.1. Lineage (GTDB taxonomy): Bacteria > Pseudomonadota > Gammaproteobacteria > Enterobacterales > Alteromonadaceae > Glaciecola. The sequence continues at coordinate 1,022,627 of NZ_JADNRN010000001.1, forward strand.
GGATAGGGGAACATCGATAGACAATAGAACTTTTCTTTGTCGTCGTCCTGATTAGCTTCAAAAACCTTAGTATCGTTCCAATGGGCTTGTGCTGCATCTTCAACCTTTTTGGGATCGTAAACGTTTTCGCTTGCGCCTGACTGATTTTGCGCTGAAGTAGAGGTGTTGGTCATGTCGGTTTGTTTCTCAAACTTTGTCGTTGTTTTATTCCCTATAGAATACCTTTTATCATGGCAATTCGACAATAGAAGAAAGCATAAACCCTTGCTAATTGTTCAATTAAGCTCGAGATACGCTCGCTTTCACCATAGTTTGGTATTTTGTATGATGTTTTTGTCGAGTTTCATCTAAAAAACGATGGTTTTTTCTGCCAACGTTCCAGTTTTGATGAAAAATATAAGCAATCACTTTGGACTTCCACTACCATGGGCAAATAATTGTGTTCAACGCATCATATTTTTGAAAGAGATTTAACATTTATCTATGTCAGAACCTCAGACCACGCTAGCAAAACAAAAAAAATCATTAGCAATTCCAGCAAGTGATCTCAAGGCTTCAATAGCTTTTGAGCAACTTGAAGAAGCTATGCAAGCCAAGCATGTGCCTATTGCTTTGATTGGGCAATCAAGAGCTAAAGAGGCATTGAGCTTTGGCTTAGGTGTACATGCCACAGGCTACAATTTGTATGTGATGGGAGAGCAGGCAACAGGTAGATACACCTTGGTGCATAGTCTGATCAATGAACAAGCTCAAAAGCAACAGACTCCAAATGATTGGTGTTACCTAAACAATTTTGATGATGAACGACAGCCCATCGCGTTGCAGCTACCTTGTAATCAGAGTAAATCATTCGTTAAAGATATTGAAAATCTCCTTGATGAGATAATGGATACCTTTCCAGCAGTTTATGAGAATCCTAGTTATCAGCGTAAAAAAGCCGCAATAACCCGTAAAAACGAACTTCGTTACGACAAGGCTATTGATGAAGTGGAAAAAATAGCGCTTAGCAAAGGTGTAGCTTTGGTAGAAGAGGCGGGCTCAATAAGCTTCTCACCTATCGTAGATGGCAAAGCTATTACTGATAACGATTTCGCTCGCCAAAGCGATGAGCAGCGCCAGCACTACTATGATTTAATCGACGATTTAGAGGCTTGTTTAAGTGAGGCCCTGATAGAAGTTCCTTTGTGGCAGCGCGAAAGCGCCGAGCAACAGCGAAAACTTAAGCGAGAAACGGCTGAGCAAGGTATTCGAGGGTTATTAAAAGAACTTGAGCATAAACATGCCGGTGATATCGCGATATTAAAGCATTTACGCCAACTAAAACCCCATCTTATTGACACCGTTACTGAACTTTTAGCACCCACTTCAAAGTCTGAGCGTCATGAAGAGAAACAAGACGACTATGATAAACGCATGATTTTGGTCGACACCTACGTGCCAAATATCTTGGTGAGCCATGCTGATAATGCTGGAGCCCCCATCGTATATGAGCCAAATCCCACACATCAAAACCTATTTGGCAAAATTGAATACACGAGCGTACAAGGCAGTGTGTATACCAACTATAGTATGATTACGCCCGGTGCTCTACACAGGGCAAATGGGGGCTACTTGCTACTTGATGCTGATAAGTTATTAGAGCAACCCTTCGTTTGGGAGGCGCTTAAATTGGCACTAAAATTCGGTCAGCTCAAAATAGAACTTCCGCAGCAAGACGTGGGTATGGTGAACTCGATAACGCAAACCCCACAAGCTATTCCACTGAGTGTGAAAGTAATACTACTTGGCTCTCGCGAGCTATATTATACACTTCAAGACTATGATGATGAATTTAAAGAGCTTTTCAGGGTATTGGTCGATTTTGATCATGAAATCCCTCTCGAACAACAAAATTTGAATGATTTTGTGGGGCGCAGCAAAGAGCACGCGAAGCAGATAGGTTTAAGTGCAATCAGTCAGCAGGCAATGGCGAGATTAGTTGAGTACAGCCTGCGACTGGCTGAGCATCAAACCAAAATGAGTGCCCGCTTTGCTGACGTTATCGAACTTATCAATGAATCGAATTACTTTTGTATGCAAGACCAACTTCATGTGCTTGAGGTTCAGCATATCGAAGCGGCGCTTGAAGCTAAGAAAAGAAGAACAGGGCGAGTGAGTGAAGCACTTTTAGAAGATATCCGCGAAGGGCATGTGCTTATCGGCACTGAAGATAGAACGGTCGGACAGGTGAATGGTCTCACCGTTTTAGAGGTTGGTGATACGGCTTTTGGTACGCCCGCCAGAATTACCGCAACCGTGTATGCAGGCTCTAATGGCGTAGTCGATATTGAAAGGGAAGTTGAATTAGGTCAACCTATTCACTCAAAAGGCGTCATGTTACTAACAGGGTATCTGGGCCACAAATATGCGCAGTACTTTCCCTTGACCTTATCGGCAAATATCGCTCTTGAGCAGTCGTATGGCTACATTGATGGCGATAGCGCATCCCTGGGAGAACTTGTCGCGTTAATTTCGGCATTGACTGATATTGCTGTCGAGCAAGGTGTGGCAGTTACGGGGTCAATAAATCAATACGGTGAGGTACAAGCGGTAGGCGGGATAAACGAAAAAATTGAAGGTTATTTCTCGCTTTGCTCACAACGTGGATTAAATGGAAAACAAGGGGTTATCATACCCAAATCGAATGCGTTAAATTTAATGTTGGACAAAGAAATTGTTCGAGCTGTAGACGATGGCCTATTCAATGTATATGCAGTATCTAGCGTGGATGAAACCCTAGCAATTTTGATGGGCGTTGAGGCTGGGGAACTTAATTCGAAGGGTCGCTATCCTAAGAAGAGTGTGCATTACGCTGCAGTAAACAGGCTCTACAATATCGCCAATCTAGTAAATGGTGGCTCAGAAGAGTGATAATTACTCTGAGCCAGCATCTTAATTTTGTTAACTTATTTAGGTGGCATCCGCAGCGCACCGTCTAAACGCACCGTTTCACCGTTCATATAAGTGTTTTCGCTCATATGAACAACTAAATTAGCAAACTCTTCGGGCAAACCTAAACGTTTGGGGAATTGAACATTTTGTGCCAAGGCCTCTTGCACATTTTCAGGCATGGCAAGTAGCATTGGCGTTCCCATGATGCCAGGTGCAATGGTGTTAACGCGTATCCCCAGCGCGGCAAGGTCGCGTGCCATAGGCAAACACAATCCAATAATCCCCCCTTTACTCGCCGCATACGCTGTTTGACCAATTTGACCCTCATAGCCAGCAACCGAGGCGGTATTAACTATAAGGCCTCGTTCGTTACTCGTCGGGCATACTGTGTTCTTCGCCATTGCACTAGCAACTACTCGTGACACGTTAAACGTACCAACAAGATTAATGTTAATAACAGACTCAAAATTAGCCAATGGCATGGCGTCGCCATCTCTATTGAGGATGCGTTTGGCTGGTGCGACTCCTGCGCAATTAACACACAAGCGAATTTCCCCGCAGTCTTTCATAACCTGATCTACGGCAGTTTCAACACTACTATCATCAGTAACATCGACTTTGTAGAAGCTACAGTCAGCAGCACCAAACTCTGCTACTCTATCGCTTCCCGCATCTGCATTCATATCGAAGATCGCAACATGATAACCCTGTTTTACTAATACTGAAGCAGTAGCGTGCCCCAATCCCGAACAACCGCCTGTAACTATCGCAACTTTTTTATTGTCTGTCGTCATATCTCATTCTCTTGTATCAGCGTTCTATATCTACACGCTTTTATTATATTGAGCTATTAAATTGTCGCTATTTTTTGGGAATACTGATCTTTTTCTCGTCACTTTCTCGATATATCGTTAGCACATGCCCTATCTTTTGAACGAGTATCGCTTTGGTTTCGCCCACAATAGCGTCCATGATCAATTGTTTTTCTTCTCTATCATCCGAAGAAATTTTAATTTTAATTAATTCATGGAACGAAAGGGCATTTTCGATTTCAGCCAAAACGCCCTCGGTTAACCCGTTATTACCTAGTTGCACTACTGGCTTGAGAGGGTGCGCTAAACCTTTTAGATATTGCTTTTGTTTATTAGTTAGTTTCATTTTTTATCTTTTGTTACGATTAGTTTATGGTTTACACCTTGAAAACGCGTATTCTACCTTTATCTATGTAGTATTCCTAATTCATTCCGCATTTAGCAAAAACGAGACCTTCTTCATAGGTTTTGCTTGGTAAATAAGGATTTTGTGAACTAGTCTTCATAAAAGAAGGTCAATACACATTCGTTATAGCGAAGAATTTTGTAATATAGTAGTCTTCGAGTCATCTAATACGCTAATAGCTGCGTATGGATATAAAAACAAATGCAAGTTTCATTTTTACTTTTAGAGGTATGCAGCGTTGAGCGACATGGCAAAGAATCTCATTTTATGGCTCGTCATAGCAGTTGTGCTTATGATGGTGTTTCAAAATATATCAGGTGGCGAGAGTCCAAGCTCGAAGGTGCCATATTCTACTTTCCTTGAGCAAGTTAAGCGCGGTGACATAAAAGAGGTAACCGTTGATCAGGCTAAAAGTGAAATAAAAGGCGTTAGGAATAATAACGATACTTTTACAACGCAAATCCCTTACTACGACAGTAAATTAATGGATGAACTCTTAGCTAACGAAAAGGTAGTGGTAAACGGCAAACCAGCTGAAGAGCAATCATTACTAGCATCTATTTTCATCAACTGGTTCCCGATGCTTTTGTTGATTGGTGTATGGATTTTCTTCATGCGTCAAATGCAAGGTGGGGGCGGTAAAGGTGCGATGTCATTCGGTAAGAGCAAAGCGCGCCTGTTAAGTGAAGATCAAATTAAAACAACCTTTGCCGATGTAGCAGGTTGTGATGAAGCGAAGGAAGACGTAACCGAATTGGTTGATTTCTTACGCGACCCTACTAAATTTCAAAAGCTAGGCGGCAAAATTCCTAAGGGTGTTCTAATGGTAGGACCACCAGGAACGGGTAAAACCTTGCTCGCTAAAGCGATAGCGGGTGAAGCAAAAGTGCCGTTCTTCAGCATCTCAGGTTCGGATTTCGTAGAGATGTTTGTGGGTGTTGGTGCCTCGCGTGTTCGAGACATGTTCGACCAAGCAAAAAAATCTTCACCTTGTATTATATTTATTGACGAGATTGACGCTGTAGGCCGTAAGCGTGGTGCTGGCCATGGTGGTGGGCATGACGAACGTGAACAAACGCTCAATCAGATGTTGGTTGAAATGGACGGCTTTGAAGGTCATGAAGGCATTATTGTTATAGCGGCAACTAACCGACCGGATGTGCTCGATCCTGCGCTATTGCGTCCTGGTCGCTTCGACCGCCAAGTGATGGTTGGCCTTCCAGATATTCGTGGGCGTGAACAAATTCTCAAAGTTCATATGCGCAAAGTGCCATTGGGCGACAATGTTGAAGCATCACTTATCGCTCGCGGTACACCAGGCTTCTCTGGTGCTGATCTCGCTAATCTCGTTAACGAAGCTGCTCTGTTTGCTGCAAGAACGAACAAACGCGTAGTGAGCATGGAAGAGTTCGATAAAGCCAAAGATAAAATCATGATGGGCTCTGAGCGCAAAACCATGGTTATGTCTGAGGAAGAGAAAACCAATACGGCTTATCATGAAGCTGGACACGCAATTGTTGGACGCTTGGTACCGAAACATGATCCGGTGTACAAGGTTTCTATTATTCCTCGCGGCAGAGCGCTCGGTGTGACCATGTATTTGCCAGAACAGGACAAATACAGTAACTCAAGAGAAGAGTTAGAATCGCGCATCGCGAGCTTGTTCGGTGGTCGTATCGCTGAAGAAATTACATTGGGTTCAGCCGGAGTCACAACCGGTGCCTCCAATGATATAGAGCGCGCAACCGACATTGCGAGAAAAATGGTAACGCAGTGGGGCTTGTCTGAAAAGATGGGGCCGATCAATTACAAAGACGATGAGAACGAGATGTTTATGGGCGGTGGCGGCAATCCAATGTCTGCTGAAACTGCTCGTGACATCGACGCTGAAATCAGAGCCCTCATCGACCGTAACTACAGATTAGCAGAATCTATATTGAAAGATAATATGGATATTCTTGAAGCCATGAAAGACGCGCTAATGAAATACGAGACGATTGATGCCAAACAAATCGATGATTTGATGAATAGAACGGAAGTTCGTCCGCCGGCTGATTGGGAGAACGATAAAAAGTCTGATTCAGATAAGCCATCGGGTGGTGCTTCTATAAACGCCGGTGGTGAAAGCAAAGACAATGATGCTGGTGCTGCCGATCCGAGTGATGTAACTCACTAGCTATTTTGTCGTGATGTGATTTAACGCTGGCTATAATGCCAGCGTTTTTGTTGGTGCTGCAAAAGCATTATTTACGACAAATCAAAATTATTTGCATAATATTTGATTAGAAACAATGAAATAAATTTGCTTTTATTGCAATCTGGGGCTTCAGTGAATCTAGCAAGACATAGAACAATGATTTTCAAAACAAGAGAAGTGAGTTTCGATAGCCCTCAAGTCATGGGGATATTAAATGTAACCCCTGATTCGTTTTCCGATGGTGGGAAATTTGCACAAATCGAGCGCGCTATTTCTCAAGCCCATAAAATGGTGAATGCCGGTGCTAGTTTTATTGATATCGGGGGAGAATCTACACGACCAGGCGCTACACCGGTCTCTCTACAAGAAGAGCTAGACCGAGTAATTCCTGTAATAGAGAAAATATCGACCGACGTAGACGCTGTGATTTCGATAGATACATACAAAGCGCAAGTCATGACAGAAGCCGTAAAAGCAGGCGCTACAATGATCAATGATGTAAAAGCGCTTCGCGATCAAGGTGCGCTCGATGCGGCTGTCTGGGCTGCCAAAACACACAGTGTGCCTACTTGTATCATGCACATGCGAGGTTCACCCGAGAGCATGCAAGATTCACCTGAATGTAACGATATTGTCGAAGACGTTATTCATTTTTTCGAGCAGCGCATTAAAGAGTGTGTTAACGCTGGCATCCTTTATTCACAGCTTATTATCGATCCCGGTTTTGGTTTTGGTAAAACACTGGAACAAAATTATCAACTATTGAAGCATATCTCTGATTTCAGCCAGTTCGATTTGCCCGTGCTTTCAGGCACATCAAGAAAATCTATGATTGGCAATTTATTGAATAAAGAGGTGGGTGATCGCTTGGCAGGTAGCATATCTACTGCTACCATTGCCGCATTGTCAGGCGCAAGCATTATCCGCGTGCATGATGTGGAAGAGACTAGCGACGCAGTGAAAATAGTCAACAAACTGCAAATGGTAGAATAGAATTTAAAAGGAAATAAGATGACCAAACGCAAGTATTTTGGTACTGATGGAATTCGTGGGAAGGTAGGAACAAGTGCTATAAACCCAGAATTCGTGACCAAGCTTGGTTATGCAGCAGGGAAGGTTTTAGCAGGACAAGGCACAAATAAAGTATTAATTGGTAAAGACACCAGGATTTCTGGTTATATGCTTGAATCAGCGTTAGAAGCAGGGCTGTCAGCAGCGGGTATTAATATTGGCTTGTTGGGGCCCATGCCAACCCCTGCAATTGCCTATTTAACCAAAACATTTCGTTCGGAAGCGGGCATTGTGATAAGTGCTTCGCACAATCCTTATTATGACAATGGTATTAAATTTTTCTCGTCTACAGGTCACAAACTCGATGACAACATAGAATTGGCGATAGAGGCGCAACTCGAACAGGCTATGACTTGCGTAGAGTCAGATAAATTAGGCAAAGCCAGCAGAATTGAAGATGCAGCAGGCCGATATATTGAATACTGTAAAGGCACATTCCCATCTGACTTGTCCCTTAAAGGCCTCAAAATTGTTGTTGATTGTGCTCATGGTGCCACTTATCACATAGCGCCAAACGTATTATCAGAGCTAGGTGCCGAGGTTATTGAAATAGGCACAAGCCCTAACGGAACGAACATTAATCATCAGGTAGGTGCTACCTCTATGCGTGCTGCGGTTGAAGCAGTTAAAGAGCATAACGCTGATCTTGGTTTTGCACTCGACGGTGACGGCGACCGCATAATGATGGTTGATGAGAAGGGAGCCATTTTAGATGGCGACCAAATCATTTTCATCATCGCACGCGAAGCCATGAAAAATGGTGAGTTGAAAGGCGGTGTTGTGGGTACAAAAATGTCGAATCTCGGAATGGAAGTCGCACTCGAAAAACTAGGTATTCCTTTCGCTAGAGCGGATGTAGGCGACCGTTATGTAATGGAAGAGCTATTGCGCAAGGGGTGGCGCGTTGGTGGCGAAAACTCTGGTCACGTACTCAATTTGAATTACGCGCCAACGGGTGATGGTATTGTTGCTGGGCTTCAAGTTATTGCAGCAATGTTGCGCTCTGACATGTCGATGTCATCATTAAACTCGGGCTTTGAAAAATTCCCCCAGCGATTAATAAACGTTAAATTTGAAGATACTGGAATAAATCCTCTTGAAAACGACTCAGTTGTAGCCATTGTTAAAGAGGCTGAAACGGAAATGGGTGATGCTGGCAGAGTATTGTTGAGAAAAAGCGGTACTGAGCCCCTTATTAGAGTAATGGTTGAAGCTGTTGACAAAGCCTTAAGTGATTTTTGGGCTGAGAAAATTGCCGAAGTGGTTAAAAAGTCATCATAAGTCGATTTGAGTAGAGAATTTCAGCGTCAAATACTTGTATATTGCTGAATGGTTGGGTATTATCGCCGCCGCTTTCATAAAGGTTGTCGAGATATCTAATCACTCTTTGATTAACTGTTGAAACGGAGTTTATGTGAATAACAAAATCAGAAAGCCTCTAGTTGCTGGCAACTGGAAGATGAATGGAAACAACGAGCTAGTTCGAGACTTTGTAAAATGTCTCGAAAAAACAAGCGACGTAGATGTAGTAATATGTCCACCAAGTTGTTATCTAACTGCTTTTGAACAGGCACAATTCTCCTTAGGTGCCCAGAATGTAAGTTCATTTACTTCTGGAGCCCATACAGGGGAACTCTCCACATCAATGCTTAAGGAATGCAAGGTCAGCTACGTAATAGTAGGCCACTCAGAGCGAAGAGAGAATCACGGCGAAGCAAATGATATTGTAGCGTCGAAAGTGAAAGCTGTTATAGAAGCTGGTTTAGTGCCTATATTATGTGTAGGTGAGCCTCTTGAAGTAAGAGAATCAGGCCAAGTGTTTGATTTTGTGAAAGCTCAACTTGATGCTGTTGCTTCAGTCTGTTCAAATACTTATATTGAGCTTGCAGTCATCGCCTACGAGCCAATATGGGCGATAGGTACGGGTAAAACAGCAAGCCCAGAGCAAGCGCAAGAAGTGCATGCTTTTATTAGAAAAGAATTAGCTCAATTGAATGCATCTGCAGCACAAAGCATTCGATTGTTATATGGTGGCAGCGTTAACGCATCGAATGCTAACGAACTGTTCGCTCAAAATGATATAGACGGCGGCCTCATTGGTGGCGCTAGTTTGAAAATAGAAGACTTTACAGCAATTTGCCAAGCGGCAAGTTAACGAGGAATACACTGTGTATCAAATTTTAATGGCAGCTTATTTAATAGTTGCACTAGTACTAATTGGCTTTGTTCTTATCCAACAGGGTAAAGGTGCCGATATGGGTGCATCATTCGGTGCTGGCGGTTCCAACACAGTATTTGGTTCTTCAGGTTCTGGTAACTTTATGACGAAGACGACGGCGATACTTGCCACTCTGTTTTTTGGTATCAGCTTAACACTTGGTACAATTGCGTCGAACAACAATACAGAAGTAGATGAATTTGAAGTGCTTGAAGCGCCAACAGTTGAGCTACCCGCGAGTGCTGACATTCCTGCCGTTTTACCAGCAGCACCTGCATCTAGTGACATTCCTGCGCCGGCTGTGGTAGTAGACGAAGAAGATAAGCCATCTGAAGATGTGCCAAATTAATTAAAAAATACGCGGAGGTGGTGGAATTGGTAGACACGCCAGCTTGAGGGGCTGGTGTCTTAACAGACGTGCGGGTTCAAGTCCCGCTCTCCGCACCAATTAAAAAAAGAGCTAAGTCATCGACTTGGCTCTTTTTTTTACTTAAAGACTTTCAGATATTAACTAAAGTCTTAACTTTGTCGCTCGTCTTCGTCACGGCGTTCTTGCGCTATATTTTGGCTCGCGATTTTCAATGGCTTTCCTTCTGGGCAAAAATCGACCAGAAAGTCATTCATACTTGCGAACAAGTTTTCTTTCACCAAATAGTAGTGCACAAATTGTCCTTTTTTCTCTGAGCCAATCAGCCCTGCATTAGACAGAATCCCCAAATGTTTAGAAAGGGCAGGCTTGCTCATCTCAAATTTATCGGCTATTTCACCCGCAGTTAAACTGGCCTCGGACAAAAAAGCTAATATTTTTCGGCGAACAGGGGAAGATAAAGCTTGAAAAACATTACTCATTGATTATATATTTAACTAAATAGTTAATTAACTAATTTATACGTATGATAACACTAACTCAAAATATCGGAAAACACCATGTCTGAGTCAAGTTCAGAGTTAAATAAAACATTCAATAAGCGCCTCCGCAATATATATATTTTGTTAGTAATTGGCCTCGCATCATTGCTTATTAGACTGCTTATCTCATATGAGTTTGATAAAACAGCATTATTATATGTCGGTATCCCTTTCTTAGTAGCATTGGCGTTGTTGTCGATTGTGGAAAAGCCCGAGAAGCCAAGTTTACACCACTATTACTTGCATATTGTGCTTTGGTCATTGATTGTGATGTTGGGTACTTCCATTGTTCTATTTGAAGGTATTATATGTGTTGTCATGTTTATGCCAATCTACTTCGCCATTATCTTTTTGATGTATCTCTTTGAATTACTCGTGAAATATCTCAATCATACTGATAAAAATAAGCACTATGCGCACGTGCTGCCTGTTTTGATTGTTATGAGTGCATTTGAAGGGGTGATCCCCAGTACCAGTTTCAATCGCGATTACTCCGTAACTAAAGAGTTGATTGTTAACTCCACTACCGCTGAAATAAAGCATAAATTGACACAACCAATGCAACTTGAGGTAGAGCGAAATTGGTTACTTAGCCTTTTTCCAATGCCAAGCCGCATTGACGCAGGAACACTAAAATCAGGCGATATACATACTATCGACTTTGTTTATCACCGCTGGTTTGTTACCAATACCCACAAAGGGAATATGATTTTAGAGTTGTCGAGTGTTGAACAGGATTATATACAAACGACCTTTTTGGAAGACTCCAGTTATATTGGCAATTACCTTCGATTGAGGGGAACTGAAATCAGATTTACACCTATCGAAGATGGGAGCACAAAAGTGATCTTGACTATTCATTATCATCGCTTTCTTGACCCTGTATGGTATTTCGGTCCTCTCCAAGAGTATGCAATTGGTCAAACAGCAAGCTTACTGCTTGAAGAGTTATTTGTACCGGCTAAGGGTTAAGTCAGCAAAAGGAGAACAATTATGTACGCCAATGAAAGAGTTGTTACCACGGCACACAGCAATGCGAAAGAGGGCAAAGTCGTTGTTTCTGTATCCAAAATGCTCTGGATGGGAAGCATGTTTTCAGTTGCTTTTATTGGCGGCTATTATACCTTTTCATTTACTACGCTAATTGTATTTGTATTAACAACAATCATTTCGCTTTGCTTGGGGCATTCTCTTGGTATGCATCGTCGTCTAATACATAAAAGCTACCAATGCCCTTTATGGTTGGAGTATTTGTTTGTGCATTTAGGCGTCATTGTTGGGTTGGCTGGGCCCATAGGCATGATAAAAACACATGACATGCGAGATTGGGCGCAGCGACAGGAATATTGTCATGATTACTTTGGACACAAACAACCAATGTGGATTGACTTCTTTTGGCAAGTATTCTGCGACATTAAACTAAAGCATCCACCTACCTTCAATATCGAAAAGTCTGTTACTAACGATCGTGTATACAAATGGATGGAAATAACTTGGATGCTGCAACAACTTCCGCTAGCTATTTTATTGTTCGTGCTCGGCGGCATAGATTGGTTTATTTGGGGCATTTGTATGCGAGTGTCAGTGTGTGTAGTAGGTCATTGGTTGATAGGTTATTTTGCGCATAACCACGGGCACCGAGATTGGCACGTTGAAAAAGCCCACGTTCAAGGTCATAACGTTCCCTTTGCAGCGTTGCTGACGATGGGAGAAAGCTACCACAATAACCACCACGCCTTTCCTGGCTCTGCCAACTTAGCACTAGAGAAAGGGCAGGTTGATATTGGTTGGTTAGTTTTACAGTACTTGGAAACTATTGGCTTGGTTTGGGATGTGATTTTACCTAAAGATCTGCCTGAGCGAGAGGAATTGAAAAGGCTTTAGTCTAATGCTCAAGTTTCACTAGATTTTCCTGCATCGTAGTCAGCCTTTTACACCGATAGTTTTTTATCTCGCTGTCCCTCCGTCGGATGCAGTTCTTTTTCTTCTCCATTTATTTTTAGACTCATTCTTTCAATTAATGACTCAAGGCCCAAATATTCTTTCACGAGCGCTGCTTTTTAAGTCTAATGATGTAGCTTTAGCGACTACTCTCTAGCGAAGCTTTGACATAATCAAAGCCTAGTCTTCAAACTCAACAGTCACCGAATACTGATAATCTAACCAAGGAATGATGTATTCAGGAAGCGGTGCTTCACCCCAGCTATTGGTGCCACCAACGCCCCTGTGTAGGAAATCGATGTTCACAAATACGCTGTCGCTATGCTGTAAGGAAGTGGGGTGTAAATTGTATTTCTTAACATCTTCTGCATTTTTATGATATTGATCGCTCGCCACAGATGAGGCTGAGAAACTGAATAGACGTTTGGAAGTGAAACGCACGGATGCACCCTCAGGTGAGCGCATTTTCAAGTATCTTACATCACTTCTGAGCCCGATAACTTTCTATCAGGGTAGTTCTCATGTGGTCCGCGGCCATACCATTGAGCACTTCTGTAATCGCTTGTTAATGGAAATCTAAAGCCGATTCTAGGTAATTCAGCCTGTTTTTTATGTGGCGCAGCGTAAAAGTATGCATCTAGTGTGAGTCGAGCTTGACTGTCAAAGATGTAATTTACGAATAAACGACTCTCTATGCTGGGTAAGTAATATTCTGCTTGTATAACAGCACTATGTTTGCTGTTTTCACCTATTTCTAAGCTGACTTTTTCGATATTATTCGCGACATCATAAAACGCTTGCAAGGCATCTCCAAAGCCAGCGACTGGTAAGTCGTTATCGGTCGGCGCGCGCCAGAAGTCGGGGACAATTGCTGCGGTTAAAACATCTTTTTTATTCACGCTAATTTGCGTTAGTAAGCCACTGCTTTTCGAGAATCTAAAGAGGGTATTCCCGCTGTTAACGTTAATATGATTATTATTGGAAGATACCTTCAATTTAACAGGCTTTTTGTCGTTATTGGCTTTCGTGAGGGTTACCCTTGGGCTAGCTTGCGTTATGGCTAATTGTCCTTGGGCAACAACGTGACCAGCACTTAGGCTATGCGTTGCCTTTCGTAAACTCACACTCACATTTACAAAGTACTCTTTGTTGGGGCTTAAATCGTAGTTGAGTGCAAGGGCAATGCGTTGTGATGTTTGTGCTTTTGCCGATAGTTTAATATTACTGCCCTTGCTGACGACTAGGCCGTTTTCAAGCAATTCCCACTGCAGTTCATAGTCTGACAGGCTTTTGAAGTAGTACTTGTTGGATACTATCACTTCATTAGCGTTGTCGTTTGAAAGTGCAAACCCAATGTTTTGTTGTGCTCGTTTTACCTCGTATAAGTAAGGGTAGGGACTGCGATCTGCATACACTAAGCCATTCGCCGAGAAGCTTAATGACGACTCAGTAGCAGGCGGCTCTAAATCACCACCATAGCCCCAGTACTTTTCGCCATTGTCGGTTTCAAGCGCAAAAGTTTGATCGACCCAATCCCAGATAAAACCGCCTTGCAGCTGCGGATATTGCTCAAAATTTTCCCAGTACTGCGCAAAATTGCCCAATGAGTTCCCCATCGCGTGTTGATACTCTATTAAAATAACGGGGCGCTTCGGATCGATCCCCATTTCTGCATAACGCTTTATGTCACGAATGGGGGCATACATTTGACCATAAGCATCGGTGTGTCTTCGCAATTGGGCCTGCTCCGAAATAACCGGCGCGATAGGATCTTGTTGCTTCAACCAATCATAAATTGCTTCCAAGTTTGGCCCGTCACCGGATTCATTGCCTAAGCTTCTCATTACCACCGACGGGTTATTTTTACTTACCTGATACATGTTACTGACGCGGTCAATATATGCACCTTTCCATTCCGCTTTATTAACCAGGTGTGTTTCCGGTCTGTAGGAGCCCCCTTGGTTTGCTGCGCCTATTCCATGTGACTCAATATTCGCTTCATCCATCACATATAAACCATGTAAGTCAGCTAGGTAATACATGTAAGGATCATTGGGATAATGCGCCATGCGTACCGCGTTAATATTAAACTGCTTCATCAGTTTTACATCCCTTTCCATTGAGGCTCGACTGACTACATGGCCTGTTATTGGATCGTGTTCATGTCGATTTACTCCTTTAAACAGCACTGGCTTGCCGTTAATGAGAATATTGCCATGCTTGAGTTCAGTGTGCCTGAAACCTAATAAATGGCCGATATATTCTTGTGGCTTATCACCTTCTTGCAGCAAGGAGATTGAGAGCTCATAAAGTGTTGGGCTTTCAGCGCTCCATAGTTGAGGACTATCGATAAGTTCTTTAATATTGACGCTTACCGATTTACCTTTGGGAACAGATGGAATGTCGATTGTTTTATTAAAGATTACATTACTCTTATCTTTCGGCGAAAGTTGCAGAGCAAGTTTATAGTTAATGGCTCTATTGACAGTATAATTAGCGATAGAAGCCGAGAAATTAAGTATACCATGTTGGTAATTATCGCTTAGGCTAGTATGCGCATGGAAGTCTTTTATATGAACCTTGTCAGTCGCGTAAACATAAACATCTCTCTCGATACCACTTATGCGCCACATGTCTTGGCATTCAAAGTATGAACCTACCGAATAGCGGAATACTTGTAGCGCAATCGTATTTTGTCCTGATTTTACATAAGGACTAATATCGAATTCAGCGGCTGTTTTTGAATCTTCTGAATAACCGACTTTGCTACCATTTATCCACAAATAAAAAGCTGATTTTACTGCACCAAAATGCAAATAGATTTGTTTATCTTGCCAATCACTAGGAAGATTAAAGCTTTTACGATAGCTACCCACTGGATTGTAAGAATTTGGCAGCACTGGCGGTATTGCATTTTTATCAAAACACTGATGAGAGTGATAAAAAGGCGTGCCATAACCGTTTAGCTCCCAGTTTGCCGGAACCTCGATATCGTCCCATCGAGTATCGTCATAGTTGGGCTGCTCAAAATGCTCAGGTCTTTTTTGGGTATTGGCAACCCAGTAGAACTTCCACCTACCGTTAAGCAGTAAATGATTTGCTTCGTTCCAAGGCGTTTTGCTAAAAGCACTATCGAGTTTGTTAACACTATAGAAGTAACTGCGAGCAGGCTCTTTATTAATGCGATACACCTGCGGATCTTGCCAAGGTTCAAGTGCTTCTTTTTGGTTTATCGAAGATGCATCAGCATTGAATGTTATAAAGCTAAGTATGATGAGGCTTGCTACTATAAATAAAGATTGCAGTTTATCAGGCATATCTTTGCTCGCTTGGCTAATCCATTGACTATCAGTGTCAGTGAGCGTGGGTAAAGTGTCAAATTAAATCAAGCAAGGCTGACATATAAGAAAATGTGATAGCGGTATTTTGTCGTTAAGAATTCTCTGAAATCAGCTTCACTTCTCGCATGTCGATACACCACAGATTGGCGAAAGCCATCGCTGATTACGGCGCAAAAGCGGAGGTCGGCATCGCTCAGCTTTCGATTGGTATCCGACTTTTTCAAAGATTGCTGCTGCATTATAAGCCTTTCAGTGTTGTGTTAGCTTTTCGTGGTAGCTTTCTTAAGATCGCTTTCTAGTGATCGTTTCATCATAGTAATTAAATATAGACTTCCAGACGTCTAAAAATCCAATCTATACTCTTCATACTAAAATTGCAAATACTAGTTGGCGTTAACTCGGCCTTAAATGATGAGTGTTGTTCAAAGTGTAAGCTCGGTTTCATGTCAATATTTGAGCTTTGTGAATGCATGTCGAACTGAACCGAAGCCTCAAGTGAGGCTCAGACTTACTATGTTCGCAAAATAGATTACTACTTAGAGATATAAGGTGGGTTGCTTTGTCGGGTGTTCGCTCTGCGTTGACGGTCTAATTGCCTTTTTGCTCGACTCACAGCGTTATATAACGACTTTTCGATAGTTGTCGCGGTGTTGCTGGCGGTCATTTTTTCTTGGCTATAAAAATCTATTTCGATGCCGCAGTGTATAACAGCTTGCCCAAATTGATCCTTATCCTTTTTGAAATTGACCGTAACTAAATCAATCACGGGCGTGTATCTGCCTAGCTGCATGCGTAAGGTCTCATCCAAGTATTGAGCTTGATGATCATCTATTTTCAATTCATATTGCGCAATTTTGAAATGCATTGACTACACTTAGTAAAGATAAACTTGTCTAAGACAAAAGATTATCAATTTAAAGTGAACGTTTATATTCGTATAAATGTATAAGAACAGCTCGGAAAAATCTTACAGAAATTATCGAAGGAAAATATGACCTAATGTCTGACAACTTGAACTATAAGCACCTGCACTACTTTTGGGTCGTTGCAACAGAGGGTAGCATCGCTAGAGCAGCGGAAAAGCTATTTATTACCCCCCAAACTATTAGCGGGCAGTTGAGTATGTTGGAGGAGCGAATAGGGCAACCATTGTTTGATAGGGTTGGGCGTCGCTTGCGCTTGACCGAAACAGGTCGTTTGGTATTACGCTATTCAGATGAAATATTTGAATTGGGTAAAGAATTGAGCGATGTGCTTCGCGGGGCCCCACTCGTCGGAACCTCGGAATTCATAATTAGTGCGGCCTCAGCCTTGCCTAAAACGATAGTTTATAAAATCATAGAGCCCGCTCTAAATCTTTCAAAAGAAGTGAGCTTAGTGTGCCGTGAAGGTCCGGTGGAATCTATTCTTGCTGAATTGGCCATTCATGAAGTTGACATGGTGCTCACTGATACTCCGTTGTCGAGCAATTTTAGCGTGCGTGCTTACAATCATTATTTGGGTCAAAGCGGCTTAACTTTTTTTGCTTCAAAACAGGTAAAAGAACAGCTTCAAGGGGAATTCCCAGCCTGCTTGCATCAAGCCCCTATTTTATTACCAACAAAGCAGTATGCGATTAGGCAACTTTTTGATAAGTGGTCGAACGATAACAATATCTTCCCAGTAATTCGCGGGCAGTACGACGACAGCGCACTGATGAAAAGCTTCGGACAAGCAGGTTTTGGTGTTTTCTTCATGCCTACGATAATTGAAGAAGAGGTCTGTGATACTTTTCATGTTGAAGTGGTTGGTCGCTTAGATGAAATTAAGCAAAAGTTTTATGCGATTTCTGCTGAGCGTAAAGTAACTCATCCTGCGGTTGCGGCGGTTTGTAACAGTGCTCGTGACAAAATTTTTAAATAAATAGATAAAAATCACACGCTTTCACCATATCTTAATAGTAATCATGTGCTTTCATCGTTATACTATGCGGCGCATTAAAAAGCATAAAATACTTATAAACTAAAGGATAGAGTGTGACTCCTATTACTAAAACATTTCAGTATGGTCAGCATACTGTCACCCTAGAAACGGGTGTAATCGCAAGACAAGCAACTGCAGCAGTAATGGCAAGCATGGACGACACGTCCGTATTGGTCTCAGTTGTTGGTAAAAAAGAAGCTAAATCTGATCAAGACTTCTTTCCATTAACAGTTAACTATCAAGAAAAAGCATACGCTGCAGGTAAAATACCTGGTGGTTTTTTCAAACGTGAAGGTCGACCTTCAGAGAGCGAAACGCTTACTGCACGCCTTATCGACCGTCCAATTCGTCCATTGTTTCCGAATGGATTCAAAAACGAAGTTCAAATTATAATCACAGTTGTTTCTGCTAACCCAGAGATCCCAACAGATATCATCTCTCTTATTGGTACATCTGCGGCGCTTGCTATATCGGGTATGCCATTTAATGGTCCGGTTGGTGCAGCTCGCGTAGGCTACAAAGACGGTGGTTACATTCTAAATACGCGTGCTTCAGAGCAAGAAGAAAGTCAGCTAGATCTTGTTGTTGCTGGTACTCAAAGCGCAGTATTAATGGTTGAATCAGAGGCCGATATTTTATCGGAAGATGTGATGCTTGGCGCTGTTGTGTATGGTCATGAGCAATCGCAAACCGTGATCAACGCTATCACTGAATTCGCTGCTGAAGTGGGTACCGAGTCTTGGAACTGGGAAGCAGAAGCTGAAAACACTGAGTTAAAAGCGAAAGTGAAAGAGCTTGCTGAAGCTGGTATGACCGAAGCGTATCAAATATCTGACAAGATGGTTCGTAAAGACGCTATCAATGCAGTCACTGAAGCTGCAATTGCTGCGATACTCGAAGCCAATCCAGAGCAAGATCCGAAAGAAGCGAGTGAGCTTTTACACGACCTAGAAAGTGACGTTGTACGTTCGCGCATCCTAGCGGGCGAAAAGCGTATCGACGGTCGTGATCCTGAAACTATTCGTGCACTAAACGTTGCTACGGGCCTATTACCAAGAACGCACGGTTCTGCTTTATTCACTCGTGGTGAAACGCAAGCAATTGTTGCAGCTACCTTAGGTACAGAGCGTGATGCTCAGATGATTGACGAATTAAGTGGTCGTTCAGATAGCCGCTTTATGTTGCACTACAACTTCCCTCCATACTGTGTAGGTGAAACTGGTTTTGTTGGTTCTCCGAAGCGTCGCGAAATCGGTCATGGCCGTTTAGCGAAGCGCGGTATCCAAGCGGTAATGCCTTCTGCTGAAGAGTTCCCGTATGTTGTTCGCGTAGTGTCAGAAATAACTGAATCTAACGGTTCTTCGTCAATGGCTTCGGTATGTGGTACTTCGTTAGCACTTATGGATGCTGGTGTACCAATTAAAGCTTCTGTTGCTGGTATTGCGATGGGCTTGGTTAAATCTGACGAAAATTTCGTGGTTCTATCTGACATTCTTGGTGATGAAGATCACCTTGGTGATATGGACTTTAAAGTGGCTGGTACTACCGGTGGTATTACTGCGCTTCAAATGGATATCAAAATTGAAGGTATCACTCAAGAAATCATGCAACTTGCTCTTAAACAAGCAAAAGAAGCCCGTTTACACATTCTTGGTGTAATGGACTCTGCTATTTCTGGTCACCGTGAAGAGATGTCTGAATACGCACCTCGTATTTATCAAATGAAAGTTGATCAAGACAAAATTCGCGACGTTATCGGTAAAGGCGGCGCAATGATCCGTGCAATCACTGAAGCTTCTGATACTAACATCGAAATTGAAGACGACGGTACAATTAAGATTTTTGCTACTGAAAAAGCGAAAGCAGACATCGCAATTGAGCGCATTAAGGCTGTTACAGCTGAGATCGAAGTAGGCACAACCTATAACGGTAAAGTTATGCGTATTGTTGACTTTGGTGCTTTTGTTGAAGTGCTACCTGGTAAAGAAGGCTTAGTACATATCAGTCAAATCGCCCATGACCGCGTTAACAAGGTAAGTGATTACCTTGAAGAAGGCCAAATGGTCGACGTAAAAGTGATGGAAATTGATCGTCAAAACCGTGTTCGTTTGAGTATTAAAGAGTTGCTAGAAAAGCCAGCTCCGCAAGAGTCTAGCGATAGCGAGTAACTCTTAATGATGGCTCATCATCTGCTGCGGTAGATGATGAGCATAGATTAAGTAGCGATTGAATAAGGAGCCTAGGCTCCTTTTTTATTTTATAAATCAAATAAGGAATGTATATGAATGAACAACAAAGAACAGAGGTTGAGGCTGCCGCCTTTCGCCGTTTGCTTGAGCATCTCGATGCCAACAAGCAAGTTCAAAATATCGAGTTAATGCTGTTAGCGGATTTTTGTCGCAACTGCTTATCAAAGTGGTATTTAGCCGCTGCTCAAGAGCGAGATATTCCACTCTCTGATGATGAGGCAAGAGAGGCTGTCTATAAAATGCCATATAGCCAATGGAAAAGTGAGCACCAGTTACCTGCAACCGAGGAACAAATGGCCGCTTTTAATGCCAAAAGAGAAGCTAAATCGAAGGCCGAGAGCTAACAAAAAACTGGGTTTTTATCACTTTAGCTTTATATTCTCGCATGAACTTGTTAGCGTAAAGCGAAATTCCTAAAGAAATACAATATAATCACTCAAGGGTAATGCGGAATATTCCACTTTAGTGGCACAAGGAAAAAGTAAATAGTGAAATTAGAGTTTTTAGGGCTAAGCCTTGTCGTTATGCTTTCTTTATCGATGGGCGGCTGCAGCAGTTTAGAGCAAGGAGATAGTGCCACTGGGCCAATGGGGAATCTTTTATTGGCGGAGCCAGAGCCAATTAGTGCGCGCTCTCAAATGGCAATTGCTCGATATAATCATATTCTCACGCAGGCGCCGTTAAAGGAAGAAGAGCGTGCTGAACTGCTTTTTCAGCGCGGAATGTTATATGACAGTGTTGGTTTAGCGGGTCTCGCCCGATTTGATTATTCACAGGCACTTCAATTGAAACCAGATATGGCTGAGGCGCATAACTCTATTGGTATTCATTATATTCAGCAAATGGATTTCATTCAGGCCTACGAATCCTTTGATTCCACTTTAGACATCAACCCAGATTACGACTTTGCTATTCTCAATAGAGGTATTGCACTTTATTACGGTGGGCGCGCTAATTTAGCGATTGATGATCTGAAAGCCTTTTATGAAAAAGACGTGACAGACCCGTATCGTGTGCTTTGGTCATTTATTGTTGAGCAAGAGCTAGATAAAACCAGTGCTTTAACTAATTTAGCTAAGCACAGGCAAATGCTTAGTGATAACAACTGGGCGACCAGTATTGTCGATTTTTATCTTAATAGGGTGGATGAGTCGGCGGTAATTGCTGATTTAGTTGACGATGTTACAAGTCAAAAACAATTAAACGACCGGCTTTGTGAAGCCTACTTTTATTTGGGTAAATACCATAGTGACTTAGGAAACCGAGTAAAAGCCTCAAATTATTTTAAGTTGTCGCTAAGCACAAATGTGTATGAATACGTTGAGCATCGCTATTCTCGCCTGGAGCTTGATCGCCTGCGTGAACAACGCAAAGTGAATGACTCTGCTCAGCAATAGCAGTGTAGACTTATGGTTGCGTTTTAACTTGTAGGCATAGACAAGGTTGGCTCGTGTTTAAACTAATATTATCTATCTCAAAACTTACCTTTATCGCTATATGTTTTGCTTTAGTATTGCAAGCAGATGTATGTCGTGAACCAAAACGTTTGGTTAAACAGGCTCCCGAACTCAATACTATTCCCTCACAACTAGCATTTTTGTACCCCGGCCTTGTTGATGGTGATACCGATGCCTTATCGCTATTTACTAAATATGCGATCGATCTTGAGGACCCGTTTTGGTTGGAGTTAGCAGGGGAGTTCGGTAGCAGTGGTGCTTTGTATTATTCCGCCATGCACTCGGATGATCCAAAAGCAATTATGAGATGGTTGAAGCGCTCTGCAGAACTTGGTCATCCAAAAGGGCAATTTGAATACGCTCTGCTTCAAACTGACATCGATGCTAAGATGCGATGGATGGAAGCATCAGCAATAGCTGACTATCAACCTGCTATCATCGCCATGGCGAAGTATTCCTTTGAGTCTCCAAAACACCTTACTGATGGAAATATAAACTCTGTTGAAAAACAAGCGGCTACGCGCATGTGGCTTGAAAAAGCAGCAAAATTTGATGCGACAAGCGCGTATAAATTGGCTAACCTTTATTGGGGTGACGGTTTAATTGAGGAATCAAAAAGCTTGTTAGACAACGCTGCCGAGCAAGGGTATGCGCCAGCAAAGTCCTTGTTACATGTGCTTAATAACAACGATAGCCATGAACTAAAAGAGTTGCTCAACGTGCCTCCTGAAGGGCCTCATTGCGCCCAGTCAATACAGTTTGTAGCGACTAATCTACGCTCATTCGCTCAAGCAATAGCATTCAAAAATAATTTCGACGATGATGCTCGCTTATCAACACTTCCATTGTGTGTCATGAAGCCAATTTGGCTTAAAAAAGGACAAATTAACTGTGATGCTAATTATCAAGGCCAAGCAAGACTCGGTTGTAATATTAGTAGAATCTCGGCTTGGAAAACCCCTTTAAATTTCACCCATTTGGTCATTTTTGCAGAGCAGGGCAAAGCCAATGTTAACAACGGCATTATGTTTTTAGATCAGAGTGACACCTATTCGGTGTTTGTTCATGAGCTCGCACATTTTGCGGGTTTTGTGGACGAGTACGCCTTACCCACAGACTTGGCTAATTATCATTGTTCAAAGAATACCGCGCCAAACCTCCTGTTGAAAGACGAGTCAGCTGAGACTGACGAGTCGTCTATCAATTATTTACCTGAGTCTAGGGCACTGATGTGGAAAACAGCGTTAGACGCGCATAACACCTTGCAAAAACTTGAGAGCAGGCAGCCAGTACTTCATCGTATTGCGAAATCAGCAACCTGTAAAAACCTTGGCATTAGCTCATTTAAGCCAACGCAGCAGATGACTTTTTTGGAATATCATGACGTCAGGAATATACCGCGTGTCTATAGAACGCTTTGGCGGCAACGACTGCTCGATACCGCCAATTACTCTGCAATAAGTGACAATTTGGCGATAGACGCATTCTCGCGTGATGACGACGAGGCTGGTTTATTTTGGTCAGAACAATAAGGCTATGAAGAAATCACTCTTTTTTGACCAGAATACTCATCGACCCATAAGGAAGTTGCTCCGCAAATAGCTACCGGCATCACTAAAAAATTCATGATAGGGATCAAGGAAAAAATATTCACCATAATGCCGAAACTAAAACACTGACTCTTGCGCTGATTTAACTGTCTTCGCATATCCTTAAAGCCCACTTTGTGGTTATCAAAGGGGTAGTCACAATATTGTACAGCCATCATCCAAGCCGTAAAAAGAAACCAGATTATTTGACCAATCACCGGAAGCATAAAAAACAGAATCAAAAAACCAATAGCGCGAGGGATGAAATACATCATTTTCGACATCTCTCTACCAAGAGTACGAGGTATATCTTTAACTGCGCTTAACAAGCCCTCGTCTCCCATACTCTGCCCAGTAAGATGACGCTCAACCTTTTCACTCAATAAGCCATTAAAGGGAGCTGCTATCCAATTTGCTAAGGTGCCAAATATGAGTGCAAAAACGAGTAAAACTGTGACAACGGCTATTGGCCATAATATATATTCCAAGGCAGTTTTTAACCAAGCCATAAAGTCAGGGATAAGGTCAACAATATAGGTAACGCCAGCCTGTATTTGAGGTATTAGAAAATAAAACGCAGTTCCGAATAGTAATAAATTGATAAATAAAGGAACAAAAACAAAGCGTTTAAGTCCTTTTGTGGTGATTAAACCAAAGCCGTCAAAAAAGTAGCTGGCTCCACTTTTATTATTCATTATCTTGATGTACTCCTGATACTATGTTGATGGTCTCACCAAAACTGTCGAGTGGTGCGCAGGCGATATATTTTCTGCTTTGCCCAGTAGTATACTTAGATGTATTGTCTACTAATAGCCAAAATATACTTTTAGGACATTGATTTATAGCCCCTAATTGTTACCAAGTTTTACTTTTGTTACATTTAGTGCGCTACACTTGAGTGACTGAGGCGAACTGATAGGCTTTCGCTTTTTATAATCAGCAAGAAGGCTAGGATGCGTTTAAAGAAAATTAAACTTGCAGGTTTTAAATCCTTTGTTGACCCTACCACTATTCCATTTCCCGGCGAAATGACTGCGGTTGTGGGGCCAAACGGCTGTGGAAAGTCGAATGTTATCGACGCTGTAAGATGGGTCTTAGGGGAAAGTTCGGCCAAAAATCTGCGTGGTGATGCCATGACGGATGTTATTTTTAATGGCTCAACAGCAAGAAAGGCAGTATCGCAGTGTTCTGTTGAATTAATCTTCGATAACAGTTCTGGCCGAATTGCGGGGGAGTTCGCTGCATATAATGAGCTATCAGTGAAGAGAATAGTGACGAAAGAAGCTGTTTCAAGTTATTTGCTAAATGGTAGCAAATGTCGCAAACGTGATATTACTGACTTGTTCCTCGGTACGGGCTTGGGGCCAAGAAGTTATGCGATTATCGAGCAGGGAATGATATCAAAGCTCATTGAAAGTCGACCTCAAGAACTAAGAGTATTTGTTGAGGAAGCCGCAGGTATCTCAAAATATAAAGAACGTAGACGTGAAACAGAGAATCGAATTCGTCACACTAAGGAGAATCTCGAGCGCTTAGATGACGTTCGAGCAGAGCTTGGTGAGCAGCTTAACAAACTAAAACGGCAAGCTGCGGCAGCCACTCGCTATAAAGAATTGAAAGCCACTGAACGTGAACTTAAAGGTCAACTTGCGGTTTATCGATGGTTGAAACAAAGCGATTTGGTGAAAGATGCTGAAGCAACGATAGTAGCAAAGCAGACAGAATTAGAAGCCGTTATTTCTCGTAAGCGTGGCGATGAGTCAAACATTCTGTTATTCAGAGAGCAGCAGGCTAACTTTAAAACCGCTATATCAGACTGCCAAAAACAGATATTTAATGTGAGTACTAATATCACAAAGCTCGAGCAGTCACAGCTATTTTCAAAAAAGCGAAAGCAACAAATTCAAATCGAATTACAACTACTTGACAGTCAATCACAACAGATAAAAGAGCAGTTTGAGGAAACACAAACAGAACTTGAGCTCGTGCAATTTGACATAGTAGAGCTTGAACCTAATAAGCTCATATTAGAGGAAAGCGTTGAGAATGCTCAAGTGGCTCGTGATGAGGCTGAGCAAAGTTTATCTACATTTAATGAAAAAAACCGAGCAGGAGAAGCTCAGTACCATGCATTAAAACAAAAGCTACAAACAAGTCATGGTCAAATTCAAAATATAATGAGCATGCAACTAAGAACTCAGGCTAGGATCGCCGAGCTATTAAAAGAGCTAGAAGAACTAAAACATAACGACATTGCTCAAAACGAAATCATGTTGCAACAAGAGCTCGAGCTTGTATGTGAGAGCTTGGAAAGTGGGAAGGCCGATTACGAGCATTTAAGCCAACAATATGACAGTGCAAAGGCCGACTGTGAGAGACTTGGTAAAATAGAGGCAACGCACTACCAAGAGTTAGTTGCTATAAAAGCACAAAAACAAGCGTTGGAAGCACTTCAGAACCACGCAAAGACGACTGAAGAAGACTTTCTAGCAAGCGAAAAAACTCGCTCCTTCATTGATTATTTGGACGTGAGTAAAGGCTACGAACATCTAGTGGAAGTGGTTATTGCGCATTATTATAATGCTCAAGTGTTAGAGGGGCGCGACGCATCCAACATTAGCCCGGCATATTTCAAGGAAAAAAATGGTCAGGCTTTGTTTTTTGAGCAAGCTATGACGCAGCAGAAAAAATCTAATACCCTTGCGGCAAAACTAAATAATCCTAAAATTCCTCATTTTTTCAACAGTATAAGGCTAGTGGAAAGCGATGAGGACGCCTTTGTAGCTATAAATAACGACAGTCTTGCTGAGGGGGAGTCTGTGATTAGCCGCGATGGTTTATGGCTTTTTGCTGACTCATTAATTAACGGGTTGAGCGAGCAAAGTGATAATAGTCTAACAAGACGGGCTGAAATTGAAGATTTAAGCCTAGCTCTGCTTGAAAAAGAAAATGCCTTCGACAAAGCGAAAAAAGAAAGCACTTCTTGCGAGCAAAAAAAGACAGATTTGTTGAATTTGTTGGAAATCGCTCAGCGACAAATAGCTGACTACGAGGGGCAGGAATTCAGGCTAAACACGCAATTACACCAAGTGCAACAAAGTATAGGTGAACAAGCCATTCGCTCAGAGCGGCTACAAAGTGAACTAACAAAACACCAACATGCAGCGCAAGAAGAGCAGGAGACTCTCGAGCTATTAAACGAAGAAGTCGAAATGTTAGCTATGGAGCTGGCTGAATACGAGGATGTTATGCTCAACACTCAAGAGCATGCTGAAAAACTCCAAAATGAGTTGCAGGCGAGTCGCTCGCAGGTTGAGCAACTTGTCGCTCAGATGCATGAAACCGCTATGCAATTTCAACATGTGAAAAATCGTTACTCATTATTGAAAGAAAAACAAACAGCTAGAGAAGTTCAACTCAACGACATTGAAGACAAAAAATCGATATTGATGGAGGAGGCTGAAGAGCTGTCGATGCCCATGGAGGATCAACAAGACAAGCTGAATAATCTACTTCAAGAGAAAGAGCAGCTATTACTGAAACAGAAGGACCTCCAAGTACAACTAGGTAACGTAGAGGAACAACTCATTGAGGCTGAGAAAGGTCAATCTGGTATCGAGCAAGCAGCTGAAAGAATAAAGTCAGAAATCGAGAGTGTTCGTTTACAAGCCGAAGGGGCAAAAGTCAGAGCCCAAAGCTATCTTGATAATCTTAATGATATGCAGCAATCGCTCAAACCTATACTAGAGAGTCTACCTGAAGATATCGACGAGCACGCTTGGCAACAAAACGCAGAACGAACAAGTGCATCGATATCACGATTGGGGGCGGTTAATCTTGCTGCGGTAGATGAATATGAAGCGCAGGCAGAGAGAAAAGCACACCTCGATGCGCAAAACGACGATTTAAGTCAAGCGCTTGATACCCTCGAAACAGCCATAAAGAAAATTGACAAAGAAACGCGAACCCGTTTTAAAGCAACTTTTGATCAAATAAACAATGACTTGAAATTGTTGTTTCCAAAAGTGTTTGGAGGGGGAAGCGCGCATTTAGCGTTAACCGAAGATGATATGCTCGATACTGGCGTAACCATCATGGCCAGACCACCAGGGAAGAAAAATAGCACTATTCACCTTCTTTCTGGTGGAGAAAAAGCGCTAACCGCATTATCATTAGTATTTGCGATATTTAGACTCAACCCAGCGCCATTTTGTCTTTTGGATGAGGTTGATGCGCCGCTAGACGATGCCAACGTTGGGCGCTTTTGCAAATTGGTCTCAGAAATGTCGAAGACCGTACAATTTATATACATAACGCATAATAAAGTGGCAATGGAAATGGCCAGTCATCTTACGGGCGTTACAATGGCTGAACCAGGCGTTTCTCGCATGGTTGCTGTAGATGTTGAAGAAGCATTAGCGATTGCAGAATAAGCAAGCGCGTACATAGAATAAAAACAAGAGTAATATAAATGGAAAATTTGCGCTTAACATTTTTAGCTTTCGGTTTTGTCGCCATCGTTGGTGTCCTAATTCATGGTCTGTGGACTATTCGCAAGAACACCAAGTCCGCAGCGAAAACGAAACTAGAGCCTAAAGAATGGCACCAGTCAGAGGATGACTCAGGGAGCGCAGATGATGGCTTCGATGATGTTGGTGTAGGCTCGGTTCGCGTTATTTCGGGGGCAAATCTTAATTCTGATGAGTCGCAGCCAGAAGCAAATTCACATGCTAATCAAGCTTTTTCTTCCGACGCAGTGGGTAGCTCAGTTGGTCTTAACGAAGCCCATGATATAAGCTTGCAAGCTGATGACCCTCTCATTATCGCTGAGCCACTTAACAGTGGTAATATTTCGAATGCCAATGGTATTTCTTCTGAGATGGCACAAGAGCTTACATCAGAGCAAACAGAAGCCATTGCTGCTGATGCTGAGATAGACGATAGCTTGAGTCTCGATAATACAGAAATGGACTTTGGTCAGCTCGCCCAAGAACACGAAGAAGAGCAACCTAAGTTATACGGAAGTGTTGTAACGCAACCAAAACCGGAGTTTAAGGCGAAAAATAGAGCACCGGATTCAGCTGCTCGCCCGACACAAGCTTCAGGTGAGACATCAATTCCTGAGCCGCCACCATTTCTCCTAAAGTCTGAAGCCGCCACGCCCGCCGTAAATCCTGAGGTTAATAGCCCTAATCAAACACATCAGCGCTCTCCAGTTGATTCTCAAGGGCGTGTCGAACCTGATTTTAAACTTCATGCTGAACCGCTGCAAAATGAAGCTGATGAAAAGCCCATTGGATTAGCTGCGCAGGCACGCAAGCTGGTGTCTCGTAAAAAGAAGAGTGTTGCCGACAAAATCAGGAAAGAGCCTGCATTAGGCAGCACAACTAAAGCAAATGAAGAACAAATGCGTATCGACTTCAATCACGATGAGGCGCAGTCACAAGCAGCAGAGAGCGCAGCGTCGGTGAGCTCAGTTGAAAACACCAGTGCATCAAACACAAATGCGTCGGATAAAACAAATACTTCAACAGACGAGCAAGCCACAGATGTTTTAGTACTCAATGTGAGAGCGCCGGCCGATAGAGAAATTCCAGGCGCGGCCTTGTTGCCCATGCTTCTTACTTTGGGCTTTAAGTTTGGTGAGCAGGATATTTTTCATCGTCACGTAAACACAAATGGAAAGGGACCGGTTTTGTTCTCTTTAGCTAATCTTTTCAAGCCAGGTGTGTTCGATATCGACAACATTGAAAATTTCAGCACGCGAGGCTTGTCATTGTTCATGATGTTACCAATAGAGGGTGATGCTCAGCAGGTATTTAATATGATGCACAATGCGGCCCGCAAGTTGGCTGAAGAGTTTGGCTGTCAGACACTTGATGGAAGCAGAGGCGTGCTCACAAAACAGGGTTTACAGAAGTACTCGGAACGAATTCGTGAATTTGAAAGAAAACGTATTAATCGATAGGCACATGACAGAATTATCTCAGATAGAAGAAAGAGCAAGAACACTAAGGGCAGAGTTAGAAAACCATAATTATCAATATTATGTGATGGACGCGCCCAGCATTCCCGATGCTGAATACGATCGTCTTATGAGGGCCTTGATAGCACTTGAGAAAGAATATCCGAGCCTGATTACCGCCGACTCACCAAGCCAAAAAGTGGGCGGCGCTCCGCTGTCTAAGTTTGAGCAAATAACCCACGAAGTACCGATGCTATCGTTAGACAACGGTTTCAATGAAGACGACTTAATTGCCTTTGAAAAGCGTTTGCAAGAGCGCCTTTTGAACGTCAATGATTTGCGCTTTAGCTGTGAGCCAAAATTGGATGGTTTAGCGGTGTCAATCATGTATGAGGACGGTGTACTTACTCAAGCGGCCACGCGAGGTGATGGGCAGGTTGGCGAGAACATTACACAAAATGTAAAAACGATTGCTAATGTTCCGATAAAGCTGAGAGGCGAAAACATTCCTAAAAGGCTTGAGGTTCGGGGTGAAGTGTTTATGCCTAAACAGGGCTTTGAACAGCTCAATCAAACACAAAAAGAGCGGGGCGACAAATTATTTGCGAATCCTCGCAATGCCGCCGCAGGTAGTTTGCGCCAGCTAGATTCAAGAATTACAGCTAAACGTCCTCTACTGTTTTATGCCTATAGTATGGGGGTGATTGAAGGGGAAACATTAAATGCGCTCGATTTTCATACGCAACGCTTGACTGCTTTGGGGGAATGGGGTGTTCCGCTGTGTAAAGAATCTGCTGTGGCCATAGGGGCAAAACAGTGTATCGAATACTTTAACAGCATCGGTGAGCAACGCAATGCGCTATCGTATGATATCGACGGTGTGGTGTTTAAAGTTGATGATATCTCTATGCAGAAGCGCTTGGGCTTTGTCTCCAAAGCTCCTCGCTGGGCGATGGCGCAAAAATTTCCTGCCCAAGAAGAAATTACGGTATTACAAGACGTTGAGTTTCAGGTTGGTCGAACCGGAGCAATAACGCCCGTGGCGCGTTTGGAGCCTGTTTTTGTTGGCGGTGTGACAGTATCGAATGCCACCTTGCATAATCAAGACGAAATATTGCGTTTGGGGGTTAAAATAAATGATACGGTTGTTATTCGACGAGCCGGTGATGTGATACCTCAGATCGTATCGGTTGTAATGGACAAACGCACATCTAGCGCAGTTGATATCGTTTTCCCGACGCATTGTCCAGTGTGTGAGTCACATGTTGAAAGGAGTGAAAGCGAAGCTGTGGCTAGATGCACAGGAGGACTGGTTTGCCCAGCTCAGCGTAAAGAAGCTATTAAACATTTCGCCTCAAGAAAAGCCTTTGATATTGATGGTCTGGGAGACAAAATTGTTGAGCAGTTGGTTGAGGCCAAGCTTATCGAAAATCCAGCAGACCTTTTTCGCTTAAACTTACCGATGCTCACGTCACTGGAGCGAATGGGCGATAAATCAGCAGTCAACTTGCTGAATGCACTTGAAACAGCAAAAAATACTACCTTACCTAAATTTCTTTACTCCTTAGGTATTCGCGAAGTAGGAGAGTCGACTGCACGCAATTTAGCTATGCATTTTTTGAGTCTTGAGAGCATAATGCAAGCAGAAATTGAGTCCTTACTTGAAGTGCCTGATGTTGGTGATATTGTTGCCCAGCACTTATTCCATTTTATGCGAGAACCGTCAAATATTGACATTATAACTTCCTTGCAAGACTTGGGTGTAAATTGGCCTACGATTGAGCAAGCTAGTGCAGAGCAGCAGCCCTTATTAGCCAAAACCGTCGTGCTTACTGGTACGCTATCGCAAATGGGAAGAAGTGAAGCAAAGGCAAAGCTTCAAGATATGGGAGCTAAGGTGTCAGGTAGCGTTTCTGCTAAGACAGATTTACTGATAGCGGGTGAAAAAGCTGGCTCCAAGTTGAGTAAGGCACAGTCATTAAATATTGATATTTGGAATGAAGAGCAAATGCTAGCCTTCTTTGCCGAGTATGATGATAAGTAACATATGGCGAGCGCGCCGCATCACAAGCAGCTATACACCCATTTCGTTTAGGGTTTTTGAGTAGAGCGAGCTTTCCACGCTCGCATTACTGAATAGCGCCAGACCCAATCTAAAGAGAAATAACCCAGCAAACCAAAGAAAACAGAGCATATTGCGCAGCCTAGCAGAAATGCTGGGCCTATTGTCCCAATAGATTCAGCCAACCAAGTCCAGCTTAATTCGAAAGCAAACTGGTCAATTTCAGTCCCAAGTACAGTACTGCCCACTAAATAAGCACCGTAGAATATAGGCGGCATAGTGAAAGGGTTAGTTATCCAAACCGTAGCCACCGACAAAGGCAGGTTCACCCTAAATACAATCGCAATAGCGGTCGAAAATATCATTTGAAAGGGAACTGGCCAAAAGGCAAAAAACAAGCCTACACCAAATGCACCGCTTGCCGAGCGTCGATTTAGATGCCATAAGTTAGGATCATGCAGAAGTTTTCCGAAAACACGTAAATATCGGTTTTCTCTCACTGCATTGTGGTCTGGCATAAAGCGCCTAATCAGTTTTTTCGGCATATATCATCTAATCTCGTCGGGAAGCTCTCATGGCCATTATCGAAAAAAGTCTCGTTGCGTTCATTTTGGTTTATCTAACAAGCCTATTCTGGCCTGTAATGCCTAGCGCACTTACGGTCTTTGGGGTTCTACTCACTGTCGTTTTGTTGACCCTGTTATCTAATAAGACCAAGCAAAAGTGCAAAGCATTTCTTTTTGGTGCCGGCGCAGGTTTTATCTGGGCGTGCAGTGTAGGTCATTGGTATTCGTTTTGGCAACTCCCTAATTCGTTTATCAACCAAAATATTGTTATTGAAGGCGTTGTAGACTCTATACATATTCAACAAAAATGGCGTGAACAGGTCAATGAAAGTAATAATACACAGGTATACGACTCGACATTAGTGACAAGCCATATTTTAAAATCACAGAGCTTAATTGTCTTGATATCAAAACTCGGAAAGAAGTCACTTAGCACGCCTATAAAGGTGATATTGAACTGGTATTCCCCTGAGTTTGAGCTTTATCAGGGGAACAAGGTTCGATTATTGGTGACCTTGCTACCACCACACGGCTTGTTGAATATAGATGGAAATAATCAGCAAAAATATTTGGCCAGTCAGAATATTGTTAGCATTGGAAAGATAAGAACGAGCCCGTCGAATCAAATACTCGACTCGTCGATCAGCCTTCGACAAAAGTTATTGAATCAAATACAGGAGTACAAGCCAAATAATCTAAAATGGCTGATTGCGCTTGCTTTAGGGGAAAGGAGTTTATTAGATAGCGCAGATTGGAGGATGCTACAAGAGAGTGGTACTGCCCACCTATTTGCCATATCGGGCATGCATCTGGGGATCGTAAGCGCCTTTATGTTCATTATTTGTAAGTGCATATTATCTTTGGCGTTGGGCTTCTTTCCTCAGAACTTGCCTTACAAGCAGCTCAACCTGTTGAAGTGGAGTTTGCTATGCACTATTCCATTATGCTATCTCTATGCACTGCTAAGCGGCTTTCAGATCCCCGTGATACGAGCGTTAATTGCTTATACTATTCTTGTTCTGTTATCCAGTTTCGAGCTTCATTGGCGCATATTTTCTTCACTTTTATTGCTTAGCTTCTTATTTATCGTCCTATTTCCGTTGAGTTTGCTGAGTCTCAGCTTTTGGTTCAGCTACCTTGCGGTAATCGCGATACTCTATTGGGTATGGCGATGGCAAATTAGTGCACCTACTTTCACAGCGAAACTGAAACAATTGATTTACCTTCAATTTTATTTGTCGGTGTTTATGTTGCCGATCGTGGCAAGCCAATTCGGCACAATTTCACTTGTTTCACCTTTGATTAATATGTTGCTGCTTCCAATTGTGAGTGTGGTATTAGTCCCCCTAGGATTACTTGTTGTGTTTGCCACGGCTACCTACATGCATGATCTTGCCATACTTTCGATGACTAGCTTTTCTTTTGTTTTTGATTACTTATTGCTGCTATTCAACACTTTCCTAAACACGGAGATTAGTGCCTTCAATAGCCCTGTTTTTAATCATGCTTTGGTCACAAGTTTGACTATTGCTGGCCTTTATTTGCTATTACCTGCTTGGCCAAATAAACGACTGTTCTTGTTTATCAGTGTTGTCATGAGCTTCAACTATATCGTTGATGCAAGCTATGGTTATTTCCCTATAACTCAAGGTCTTAGTAAGGTATTTAACATTAATATGAAAGAAGACAATGAGCGTTGGCATATCGATATCGTTGATATAGGCCAGGGCTTGAGCGTGATTATAGCTAAGAATGAACAACTTATTATATATGATACGGGCCCGCGATATGCATCTTCTCCAGCTGTTGCCTCACGAGTGCTCCCGCAGTATATAGAACAAACAAGTAAGGGGGAGTTCGATGTGGATATGCTAATAAATAGTCACTACGATAGCGATCACGCAGGAGGAAATGAGTTTATTACGTCGCATTTCAATGTACGTGCACTTTTTGGCCCCGATAACGGGTGTAACACAGCTCAGTCGCGACAATTGGGAGAGCAGTGGAATGGCCTCTCGATAAGAGTATTGTGGCCTCTAAGTCAAAAGGAAGGCAAGGTGAACGATGAGTCGTGTGTCATAAGGATTGATCACAAGGAACATTCTTGGTTGCTTACTGGCGATATAGAACAAGAAGCTGAGAGAGCCTTGATCAAGCACTATGAAAGCGCTAATTTGCTAAACGTTGATTTCCTATTGATCGCCCATCATGGAAGCAAAACCTCCTCAACTGCCGGGTTTTTAAAGGAGGTTAAGCCCAAACATGCTTTTATTAGTAGCAAATATTACAATCACTGGGGTTTTCCACATAGCCGTGTTGTAGAAAATCTCAATGCGGTTGGTGCTCGCATATATAACACCGCAGATGATGGCGCCATACGAGTTGAATTTGACTCAGAGGGCTATAATATCGACACGATGCGAAGTGCTACGGCTTCTCCTTGGTATCAAAAGCTACGCAAACGCTGATGTTTGCTAGGATTATGTGTGTTTAGCTTGGGCTTTGATGTAGCTTGCGGTAAACTTAGGGCCCAAGGCTGATATTTAAATGTCGTTGTGTTGAACACCAGAGTTACGCAAAAGCCTAAATTATTTTTATCGGAGAGAATTCGCGCAGAATGACTACCAAAATTGAAGCTGAGCCGAAGGTCGTTAAACGTTTCCTCGGCTATTTATCACCGTTTAAGTTGCCTTTTGTTGTCGCCATTCTCGGTTTGTTAGGATTTTCCACGATTGATGCAGCAGTTATTTCTCAGCTCCAGCCCATGATCGATGTTGGCCTAAAGGACGCCGATTCAAATTTCCTTCGAATCGCTGCTTATGCCATTGTGCCTATATTCATCGTGCGCGGATTATTTAATTTTATGGGTACTTACACCTTACGCTGGATAAGCTCACAGGTAGTCATGAAAATGCGCCAGCAGTTATTTGAAAAGTACATTCACCTGCCAGTTGAGTTTCATGATCATCAATCTGCTGGAGCCCTCATTTCAAAAGTTACCTTCGATACTGAACAAGTAGCGAATGCAGCAGGTAAAGCATTTCTCACCCTAATCAAAGAGGGGGCGTTTGTTATTGGGTTGCTTGTCGTCATGTTTTATAACTCTTGGCAATTGTCAGCTATCTTTCTCATCATTGCGCCTGTGGTGGCGATTATAGTGTCGGTCGTGAGTAAGCGTTTTAGAAAGGTAAGTAAAGCCATACAAAAAGCCATGGGATCGTTAACTACAGGTGTTGAGCAGGCGGTGAAAGGGCACAAAGTCGTGTTGATGTTTGGTGGTCAGAAGCTCGAGGCGGATAAATTCAAAAAGACTAATAATCATAACCGCCAACAAACAATGAAGTTGGCAAACACTCAAATACTCAGTGTTTCGACTATTCAGGTTATTGCTTCTATCGCACTAGCTTTTGTACTATTTTTGGCGAGTACCCCTAGTATGCTGCAGGAATTGAGCGCTGGTGTTTTTACCACGATTGTTTTTTCGATGATAGCCTTACTAAAACCGCTGAAGCAAATCACTACCGTGAATAATGAGTTTCAGAAAGGAATGGCTGCTTGTGCAAGCATCTTTGAGGTACTCGATAAAAGCGAAGAGCAAGATAGCGGTACAAAGACTATAGTCAAAGCGAAGGGTAACTTGATATTCGATGACGTGAGTTTCACGTATCCAACCAAGGATACTCCCGCATTAAAGAATATTTCTTTTGCCGTCGAAACTGGGCAAACGGTTGCTCTTGTTGGTCGGTCGGGAAGTGGAAAGTCTACACTATCAAATTTGTTAACACGTTTTTACGAACCCGATTCCGGCAGCATATTACTCGATGGTTCTCCATTAAGCGACATCAACCTGAAGTCTCTACGTAAGCAGTTTGCTTTGGTATCACAGCAGGTAACCTTGTTTAACGACACTGTTGCGAACAATATTGCATACGGCTGTGATGCAAGCATAAGCCGTGAGGATATTATCAAAGCTGCTGAAATTGCGCACGTATCAGAATTTGTGAGCGAGCAAAAAGACGGGTTTGATACCATTGTTGGCGAAAACGGGGTTACGCTATCAGGAGGGCAAAGACAGCGCATTGCTATTGCCAGAGCAATCCTTGCTGATGCACCTATCCTTATTCTTGATGAAGCAACTTCGGCACTTGACACAGAATCTGAAAAGTTCATTCAACAAGCTCTTGATGAACTCCAAAAAAGTAGAACAAATATTGTTATTGCTCATCGTTTGTCTACTATCGAAAGTGCAGACCTAATTCTTGTTGTAGAGCAAGGCGAAATCATTGAGCGCGGTACGCACGCGGAATTGATCGCTAAAGACGGAATATATGCTCAGTTGCATCAAATGCAATTCTCGCAAAGTTAAGTGATGACACTTCAGAAAGCGTGGTTTTCAAATGCAAAATGGGTATGGGTTCTCCTGCCACTTACGCTTGTGTTTTGCTTATTGAGTTTTTGTCGAAGAGTGTTGTATAGGCTTGGTCTGAAATCAGCTTATCGATGCAGAGCTTTTGTGATTGTTGTAGGTAATATTTCTGTTGGCGGAAATGGTAAAACACCCGCTGTTATTTCTATCGTAAAAAGGCTACATGACCAGGGCTATTCCTGCGGGGTGTTGTCGAGAGGATATGGTGGTTCGCAACGAGAGTTTCCGTGTTTGGTCACAAGCGCATCTAGTGCTCAAGTCGTTGGCGATGAGCCTACATTGATGGCGCATCGTTTGCCTTGCCCTGTGGTAATAGATCCTAAGCGAGCAAGGGGAGCGAAATTTTTGGCAGACGAGCTAGGCTGTGATGTGATTATTTGTGATGACGGTCTGCAACATTATGCTTTACAAAGAGATTTTGAAATTGTTGTTATGGATAATCGCTTGGTAGGAAACAGCTTTTTATTGCCAATGGGACCCCTCCGAGAAAGCACAAAAAGGCTTAAGTCAGTTGATGCAATTGTGTTCAATACTACAAATAATATTGAGAGTTTGTCGGCTAAATTAGGGCTAGATACATCGCTTTCTTGCTCACAAATGTTACTTCAGCCTACTCGATGGATAAATGTAAAAAGTAACGAATTAGGTGATAATCTGATTGCAAAAAATGCAACTGCTTTAGCAGGTATAGGCGACCCTAATCGCTTTTTTTCAACACTCAAAAGCATGAATATACGCGTGGAGAAAGAAATACCGTTTTCAGATCATCACGATTACATGAAGTCGGATTTGCCAAACGGAAAAGTGTTGATGACTGAAAAAGATGCGGTAAAGGTGCGTAATTTTGCGCATGATGATTGTTGGTATTTAGAAGTCGAAGGTCTCATTGATGAAACCTTATTTATTTTGCTTAAAACACGTTTAGATGAGTTTTTTAACGCTTAACATCGCGTAAGAAGTGTTCATCTGTAAAAACAGCGCAGACTGCGCGCTAAAGGAGCCCTCATGGCATTTGACAAACAGTTATTGGATATACTTGCATGCCCAGTATGTAAGGGAAAGTTGGTTTTGGAAAAAGAACAGCAAGTGCTTGTGTGTCGTTTTGATCGCCTCGCTTATCCAATAAAAAACAATATACCCGCTTTGTTAGATTCGGAAGCAATTGAGCTTAGTTTGGATGAGCTTGAAGCGCTGAAAGGAGCATGATGTGGAATTCATAGTTGTTATCCCTGCTAGATATGGTTCAACACGTTTTCCAGGTAAACCGTTAGCATTAATCAAGGATAAGCCAATGATTCAGCACGTAGTTGAACGCGCTGGTGAAGCTGGTGCCCAACAGGTTGTGGTGGCCACTGATGACGATCGTATTGCAAATGCCGTACGCAGTTTTGGTGCAGAAGTGTGTATGACTCGCGAAGATCACGAATCAGGCACCACTCGGATCGCAGAGGTTTTACACAGCTATGGCATCGACGACGATACAATCGTGGTTAACGTGCAGGGCGATGAACCTTTTATACCTAGCGCAAATATTCAGCAGGTTGCTCGTAATTTACATGAAAATTCCGATTTTCCTATGGCAACTTTGGCATATCCTATATCAGACGAACTTGATATTTTTAATCCAAATGTAGTCAAGGTGCTTGCAGACAAAAACAAACGTGCCATGTATTTTTCAAGAGCGCCTATCCCTTTTGACCGTGATGAGTTTATTGCGAAACAAGAAGGCGGTGCTAACCATATTGAGCTGCGTAGCTTAACCTCAATCTATCTTCGCCATATTGGTATTTATGGCTACAGAGCGGGCTTTGTAAAGCAATACGATACTCTGGCAACGACGCAATTAGAAAAGTCTGAATCGCTTGAGCAACTCAGAGTGTTATGGCATGGCTATCCTATTCACATCGACGTAGCCAAACATGCACCGCCTCACGGCGTCGATACACCCGACGACTTAGCTCGTTTTGCGTGATATAGCCAGTAAATCTCGATAACGCCTTAGAACCCCAAATAATAGCCATAAGAAGGTTATTAGTGACGCGTAACCTTTATTTTATTGTTCTTGAGATGGAACAGCCCAAAGATCGTGTTCATCAGCATGTATGATTTCAGCCCAGATACGGTCACCAGCTTTTACATCAAAAGTACCGTTCAAATGCACTACACCATCGATTTCAGGCGCGTCTCCAAAGGTTCTTCCAATCGCACCCTCGGCGTCAACACTATCAATAACGATATTATATTCTTTGCCAATTCTATCTTGTAAACGTTGTTTACTTATTTGCGATTGAACTTCCATGAAGCGTTGTAAGCGACGTTCTTTGGTTTCTTCATCAACGGGGTCTGCTAAGTCGTTTGCCTTCGCACCTTCTACGGGTGAGTATTTGAAGCAACCTACACGGTCGAGTTGTGCTTCTTTTAAAAAGTCCAACAACTCTTCGAATTCTTCTTCTGTTTCGCCGGGGAAACCAACAATAAAGGTTGATCGGATAACCAGTTCAGGGCATATCTCACGCCACTTCTTAATTCGCTCTATCGTTCGGTCAGCCGAGCCTGGTCGCTTCATAAGGCGTAAAATGCGTTTATTGGCATGTTGAAACGGAATATCCAAATAAGGTAATACCTTACCTTCCGTCATTAATGGAATAAGGTCATCAACATGCGGATAGGGATATACATAATGCAGACGGATCCACATGTCCATCTCACCCAGCTTCTCACAGAGCTGTTGCATGTGTGTTTTTACCGGCATGCCATCCCA
This sequence comes from Marinibium conchae, assembly GCF_015595035.1. Lineage (GTDB taxonomy): Bacteria > Pseudomonadota > Gammaproteobacteria > Enterobacterales > Alteromonadaceae > Glaciecola. The sequence continues at coordinate 1,061,490 of NZ_JADNRN010000001.1, forward strand.
AAAGTTAGTCTTATATTTTACATCCACACCGTAGGCACTTGTGTCTTGTGAGATAACAAGTAATTCGTTTACTCCAGCAGCCTTGAGCCTTTTAGCTTCACTGAGTACTTCACCGACAGGGCGGCTCACAAGGTCTCCGCGCATTGAGGGAATAATACAAAAAGTACATCTATGATTACATCCTTCAGATATTTTCAAATAGGCAAAATGCTTCGGGGTGAGTTTTATGCCGTGGTCGGGTACGAGGTGGATAAAGGGATTATGTTCGGGCTTTGGCAAATGTTCATGCACTTGACTTACGACTTCCTCATAGGCATGAGGGCCAGTTATCGCAAGTACGTTTGGATGCACTTCTCTTATTTCATCTTCTTTTATGCCTAAACAGCCAGTAACGATAACTTTTCCGTTTTCGGCAAGTGCTTCACCAATGGTATCTAACGACTCTTCAACAGCACTATCAATAAAGCCACAGGTATTCACTATTACCAAAGCTGCGTCGTCGTAGCTAGAAACGACATCGTAGCCTTCGGTACGCAATTGGGTAAGGATACGCTCGGAATCAACAAGGTTTTTAGGACAGCCCAAACTTACAAAGCCAATCTTCGTCGCAGGCGGTTCATCGCTAAGGTTTTTTACCTTGATAGCTTGCGCTTCTATTGCTGTTTTGGCACCCGACATAGTGGTGGTTTGTTTTGGGTTGAAGGTCTTTACAGTCATTTTCGCTACTTTTAGCTTTCTCAAATAATACGCAGATTATAACGGATTTGCAGAGCAAAGCCATTAAAGCGGAGAATCGATTACGAAGCGCACTAGGTGGGAGTCGCTCGCATTCGAGTGTCAGTTTTTGTTATTTAGTGTAAGCCGGCGTAAAGCTATGTAAAGAAGTGTAAAGTTCTAGAACTATTTTCAAAATGAAAAGACCTACCCTGTGAATACAAGCAAGGCATTTCATAAAATGCTATTTAAATCACAGGATGAACAATGAGAAACAAAACGGCCCCACAGCGCTCTCTTACGCTATTTCGAACTACTTTGACGGCATTAGCACTTTTTACCCTCGGTGCATGTAGTTCAGATGATAACGGCGATGGTGAAGACGCCTATTTAAATCTTTATAATGCCTCTGTGAATTCACCGGCAATTTTTCTTACTGTTGATGAAGATCTTGACAGTGATGATGATGATGAAATTGAAACGACATATTCTTCAGTTCGCTTTGGTGAGTCATCAGGCTATAAAACGATACCTTCTGATTCCTATTATATTGAACTCGCGTGGCAAGAGGAGGACAGCGCTGCTCGTTCCGATCTTACTTTAGTTTATCAAGAGCAAACGAAACTTGAAGAAGACACTATCCGACTATTGGTGCTAGCTGGTGACATCCTCGACCCTAGCATTGTCAGTTATGATATTCCTGTAATTGATGATGACGAAGATGACGATTTGGATCTTTTCAATCTTAGAGTGCTTAACATTAGCACCTCTACAAACCCCTATGATATTTACCTATCTGATGCTGATGAAACTTTCAACGAGGCCGAATTAATAGGCTCTTATTCTCCTCAAGAACTTTCAGAGAATCAAAAGTTCGAGCAAGAGCAATATATCTTTTACGTAACGGAGGCAGGCTCGGATGAAGTCGTTTATCAATCAAACGAAGTTACTTTTAGCTTAACCAGCCAATACGTGATTGCATTGCGAGATAACACAGGGGTAGGGAGTGCACCAGTACTGCTAGATTTAATTGCTAGTGGTGGCACAACCAATCTTCCCGATGACGATTCAGAAGCTAGAGTACGTTATTTTAATGGCATGCAAGTGAGTGAGCTAATGCCTGAATACACAGGTGCAATTAATATATCAACAAGCTCTGATGGCAGCGATTTAGATGTAAGCGCACTTGCTACAAATAGCTTTAGTGAGCCGCTAGATAAAGATAATGGCGACTATAGTGTACGTATAAATGATAGCCAAACCGACGAAAGGCTGTTTGCTAATCAATTGTTGAGCTTGCCAGAAAATACTTACAAAACGATCTTTTATTACATCCAAGAGGAAGCGGTTGATGAAGATGATGACGGCAATGTGGATGAAAACGATGATGGTATCGTGGATGCTTATAAGGCTGTGCTGAGAACTCTGGAAACCACTACGCTTGAAGGTAATAGTATTTATGAGCATCAAGTAAAAGTAGTGAACTTAGTGGATAACACAGAATTTTCAAGAATTGCTACGTATTTTGTGAAAAGTGATGAAATTATATCCACCGCTGAGGCAACACGATCAGTGGTTTTTGGTAACCAATCAAGCTTATATTTACGCAACAATACATACCAAGTATTTGCAGTTGCAGAAATTGACGGGACTGAAATCATACTAACGCAAGATGAATTGACGCTAGATCAGGATAGCAACGCAATGTTTATGATTCTGGTTGAAGACGAAAATGCGGAAAATGGAGTCTCGATACAATGGGCAGATCAAGTTAGCGAATAAAGCTTTATGCCGTCCTTAGCAGAGATAATCACGCTAGGACGGCATTTCCCTGCCTTTAGCTTTGCATTTTGATATTGAATTATTCTTATTATTCACTACTATGCCAAGCATGAAAATGTCTCTTCCACTACACTGCTACGACGACAACGGGCGCATAAAGCCACCACTGTTGTTAATGTTTGCCCTTATATTCTTTGCGCGTAGCGTTGTGGTGTTTATTGCATCATTGTCATTTCGTCAGGATGGTAGTTTACTACTTTCTATCTTCTACCCCGACAAATATCAATTTTATCTGACTCTACTTGGTTCGCTTCTAAGCGTAAGTGTTTTGTTTCTTATTGGTTTTAGAGAAAAAATATGGAAGACAGGAAGGGCGAGGGTATTTGTCGCATTGCCTGTCTTGTTAGCCATTATTTGCGCTTTTGATCTTGGGCTACAGCTATATATTATAGCGCAGCAAGGCTATCTGTTTTCTTGGCCGATGGCTACGATATTTCTGATAACACTTCTCATTATCTGGTACTTGCTGCTGAGCAAGCACCTCAGAGAAATATTACGAGACTGGCAAGCGAGTGTCTAAGGTAGACCGATTTACGCCGCTTATCTTCTGCCAAGTTTTACTGGGTTACACTACTTAGTGCTTCATCAAAATAGCGCTTCACACTAGTGTTTCGGTCATTTACCAAACGCTCATAACATATACCAGCAAAAGCATAGGAGCGCTCATTGAATAACAACATTATTGTTGGCGCATCTTCATTTTCTATATTGTATTGCCACTTACCTCCAGCAAGCTTCCTGAAGGTTTCACCGATATATGCGCCGTAAATGTTACACAAGGTAAACACAGCTTTGTCTTCTAAGGCCTGGTCATGATAGCTATCCAAGAAGCGCAATAATGCCTCATCTACAGTAGCAATACTCTGCGCGCTGTAGTCGAGTACAAGACCAAACTGGTCGTTCGATGTTGTTATTGCGTCAGCTGCGCTATCGCGCATAAGTTGATTCAAAGCTTGTTGTTCCATAAATACTCACGGTTGACTGTTCATACTTGACGGTAAATCAATTTGACGGTGTTGTAAAATAAGCTTTTCTAGTAATTGGGTTCCGGGCCCTTTGTTGTCAGGGCTAGGACAAACTAAATAAGCGCTAAAGTGGCGAAAGTGGCTACCTTCCACCGGAAGAGTCACTAATGTCGCCTTCTCGAGCTCTTCTTTTACATAATGCTCGGGTAACCAACAAAAACCTAATTGCTGTTTAAGTAGTTCGATTGCCGTGTGAAAATGGCTTACCGTCCAGCGATTTTCTGATTTTAGCCAACCACTTTTTTCGCTTGGGTTTGTGGCCGAATCCTTAATTACTATTTGCAAATGCTGTGCTAGCTCTTTGGGATCGATAGGTAAAGGCATCGATGCCAGCGAATGTTGAGGGTGGCAGACCAGTATGAAATTAATATTTGCAAGAGGCTCTCCAAGAAAGCCTTTTGGTACGTTTACGTTGATGACCAAATCTGCATCATGATTAATAATCGCATCCTCAGTACCTGTCAGTACATGGTCGATAATGTTCACGCGACTTCCTCTTGAGTGAGGAAGGAAACTACTCAACGCAGGGTAAAGAAGTGCCTTAGGGTAAGCCAAGTCAACGACAAGTTTTATTTCCGGCTCCCAATCTTGGTTGATATTAATAGCTAAGGCTTCAAGCTCCTCAACATTCTGTGTTAGATAACGAGAGCGCCGAAGCATGACTTCACCAGCGGGGGTTAATACTGCCTTCCTACCAATAACCTCAAGCAGTTGCACATTGAGCATGCTTTGCAATTTTGAAACTGCATGATTGAGAGATGATTGAGATTTATTAAGGTGTTGTGCAGCCTGAGCATAGCCGCCATAATCGACAACAGCCTGAAGAATTCGCCACTGTTCTAATGTGCTTTTCGGTCTAAACAACTCAGCCTATCCTCTATGGTAAAAGTGTTAAACATCTATTAAGCTCAACACTTAATTAAGTAATTGTAATGGATGATCTTGCTTTCAAGCATAGCGTAATCCAATCATAACGCACATTTATATTGGATTAGCATGAAGTACGCCTCATTTTTACCCTTGTCTGCGCTAGTAGCATTAGTCAGCATTGCCGCTTTAGTCGAATTTGGCATTATTCCACCAGGTTTGAGCTTATTGGAGAGCATGCAAGATAAGATGAAAGATGGCTTCTTTATCATGATATTTTTAATTATTCTTCTCGAATCCATAATCTATGTCGGTTTCTATTTTCCAGGGCAATTTTTTGCAGTTATCTTAGTAGTAGGTTCTAAACCTAGCAGTACAGACGTGCTTTACCTAACGCTCTGCATGGTTCTCGCTGCCACTATTGGCTCTGCAATCAATTACGGCATCGGTCGGGCTGCCGCTAAAAGGCAAGAGGCTAAGGGAAAGGAGATAACCAAGAAGACGACCAAGTTAAAGCATCTGTTGTTGGCGATGATACACATTAACTCACTCGCCTTTTTTATGTTTTCCCAGGGCAATCAAGACAAGTCAGCAAAAGTGATTGCCACAGCAGGACTACTCAACTTACCTTATTATCTATTGTTGATTGCTGGCACCGCCGTATTGAGTGAACAAGTAATGGCAATGGCGGAAAATACAGCGCTATTGATATCAATTGTGTGCACATGGTTAGCCATTGCCTTGTTCATCGATTTTCGACAGCATCAAAAACAACAAAATGCTTAGCTAAGGTCACTTCGCTATAAATAGTCTTTGACAATATGGCGAATAGCTCTTGATGCGGCTATGAAACCAAAATTGGCGGTGACGCTAACAAAAGCGCCAAAACCGGTACTACAATCCATTTTTCCACTGCCTTGTTGTTGAGATTTTTGAAAGCTAACACTTCCATCCGGTTGTGGATAGCGTAGATGTTCGGTCGAGTAAACGCATTCAACACCAAAGTTTCGTTTTGGGTTTTTGCTAAAATGGTAATAGCGTCGTAGTTCTGAGCGCAGTTTTGCGGCCAAAGGGTCCTGTATTGTTTTCGCTAGATCGTTGCACTTAATTTGCAAAGGGTCGACTTGGCCTCCAGCGCCGCCTACCGTAATAATTTTTATTTTATGGCGCTTGCAGTGAGCAATCATCGCAGCTTTAGCCTTTACGCTATCCACGGCGTCGATTACGACGTCAATGTCAGGAGTAATGTAGTCAGCAATCGTGTCGGTGGTAATGAAGTCTTCAATCGCATGCACATGGCATTGTGGATTTATGTCGTTAATTCGCTCAGCCATAACCTCTACTTTCGAGGCCTCTATTGTTGAATGCAAAGCGTGTAATTGTCTGTTGATATTAGTAGTCGCAATATCATCGAGGTCAACTAATACAATCTCACCAACAGCAGAGCGCGCTAGGCCTTCGGCAGCCCAGGAGCCGACGCCACCAATTCCAGCGACCATCACTTTGGCCTGACTCAATTTTCGTACACCATCTTCTGTGTAAAGACGACTTAGCCCAGAAAATTGGCTTGGGATGGGTGTTGTGGTCATAGTACTGCGTTACCTTCAATGATTAAACCATGATTAAAAAGCAATCCTTTCTAAATAATAGAATGGTTTGTCCGATTTATACTAAGTTACGTTCCATTAATTTAATGCTTTAATAGTTCCTATCAATATCACTTACTATTAAAGGAAATCACTATGGGCTTATTAGTAGACGGCGTTTGGAAAGACCAATGGTACGACACAAAAAAGAGCGAAGGCAAATTTGTTCGCCAAGATTCTAAGTTTAGACAAACAATTTCTTCTGAAAATGGTGCTGAATTCCCAGTAGAGTCAGGTCGTTATCATCTTTATGTAAGCTTAGCCTGCCCGTGGGCACACAGAACACTTATCTTTCGAAAGCTGAAAGGCCTTGAAGAACACATTTCAGTTTCTGTAGTAAGCCCGGATATGCTCGATAAAGGATGGGTGTTTTCTGGCTATGAGGGCGCAACGGAAGATCACCTTTTTGGTTTCGACTACATGCATCAAGTGTATACAAAAGCGAAGCCAGATATCACAACTAGAGTCACTGTTCCGGTTTTGTGGGACAAAAAGAAGAACACAATTGTGAACAATGAATCGGCCGACATTATTCGTATTTTTAACGATGCGTTTAACGAGCTTACCGGCAATTATGACGATTATTACCCAAAAAGCCTGCGATCTGGGATCGATGAAATTAACGACTACGTTTATCATCGCATTAATAACGGAGTCTATAAGTCAGGTTTTGCGACCACTCAAGAAGCATACGAAGAGGCTTTGCATCAACTTTTTGAAGGCTTAGATCATGTTGAAAGCATTCTTGAGAAACAACGTTATTTGATGGGCAATACACTGACAGAAGCAGACTGGCGCCTATTTACCACATTAATTCGCTTCGATCCGGTTTACGTTGGGCATTTTAAGTGTAATTTAAAACGTATTGCAGATTATCCCAACCTATCAGCCTACGTTCGAGAGCTATATCAAATTGACGGGGTTGCAGAAACAACCAGTTTTGATCATATAAAACGACATTATTATTTTAGCCATACCATGATAAATCCAACGCAAGTTGTTCCATCAGGTCCGATAATGGATTTGGAAAGTGAGCATGGTAGAGCACTAATATAGAGAGGCAAACATGACAAATGTTAAGGCAAGTCATTCACCGACATCGAGTGAGAAAAAATACGGAGTGGTAACGCAGATTGTGCAAGGCATGGCGTCATCAGACGGCGCGGGTGTCAAATTAAAACGCGTATTAGGTCAACCTATACTGAAACGTCTAGATCCGTTCTTGATGTTAGATGAATTTGGCTCGGAGCAAGCAGAGGATTATCTAGCTGGTTTTCCACAACATCCGCATAGAGGTTTTCAAACTGTCACTTATATGTTGAATGGTAAGATGGGACATAAAGATAGTGTTGGCAATGAAGGACTTATAGAAGATGGGGGCCTGCAATGGATGAATGCAGGTAAAGGTATCATTCATGAAGAAATGCCGAAACAAACTGAAGGTAAAATGAGAGGGTTTCAGTTATGGGTAAATTTGCCATCAAGTGAAAAAATGTCTGAACCGGGCTATCACGACATCGCGTCGGCTAATGTGCCCGAGTTAATGATTTCCGACACAGCCAAAATCAGAATATTAGCAGGCGAATTTAAGGGAAGTCCGGGTGCGGTAAAAACCCAAGCTGTAAAACCCCAATTTTTCGATTTTCATTTTGATCAAGAGCAGTCGTTTGAGTTGCCTACTATTTCAAGCCATAACGGTTTTGTCTATGTATACGAAGGCGAAATAAATATCGAAGGGAAAAGCGTGAAAAAAGGGCAACTTGCGGTTATCCGTTTCACTGATGCCTTGTTAATTAAAAGCGCCAAGGCGACCAAGTTAATATTTGTAAGTGGAGAACCCATTAACGAACCTGTGGTGCAATATGGTCCTTTCGTTATGAACAGCCAAGATGAAATAAATCAGGCACTTAAAGACTATCAGATGGGAGTTCTTGCCTAAGCTTTGGTCGCTAAACTAAGCGCATCGCTCATTGATTATTTATGGCTCTGGACTGACTAGAGCCATCTTACTGCTTTTATTTTCCTATTAACCACCATAAACATTGAAAAAATGGCCTTTCTTCAATACCATTCAGGCAGATTACAAATTAAAGGACAAGCATGAAACCTGTCGTATTAGCTGGTGGCACTGGAAGCCGCCTTTGGCCAAAGTCACGCGCCGCACTTCCAAAACAGTTCTTGGCATTAACGTCAGATAAAACGATGTTACAAGATACCATACTGCGTCTACCTAAAGACAATATGGAGGAGCCCCTTTTTATCTGCAATGAAGATCATCGCTTCTTGGCTGCTGAGCAACTGCGTATAGCCAACATTGATTACGATAGTATTATACTGGAGCCGATAGGGCGCAATACTGCACCTGCAATAGCGCTAGCGGCTTTTCATGCAATATCCTCTGGTGAAGATCCTACCTTGCTGATACTCGCCGCAGACCACTTGATTTCAAATGAAACTGCTTTTCATGATGCAATCGCAAAAGCTGAAAAAATTGCTCACGAAGGCCATCTCGTAACTTTCGGAATTGTGCCAACAGAAGCTCACACAGGTTATGGTTATATTCAAGCAGGCAGTAGCTTGCACGAAGTCGGTTTTGACGTTGCAAACTTTGTTGAGAAGCCCAATAAAGAAACTGCTCAGGGCTATTTAAGTAGTGGTAATTACTTCTGGAACAGTGGCATGTTCATGTTCAAGGCAAGTGTTTTTCTAAGTGAGTTAAAGCGCTTTGCACCAGAAATCTACGCCGTGTGCGAAAAAGCCATGAGCAAAACCGACGCCGACATGACCTTTTTGCGTGTCGATGCCGATATCTTCGCCACATGCCCCGATGATTCAATAGACTATGCCGTTATGGAGCATACTAAACTTGCCTGTATGCTACCTCTCGATGCAGGGTGGAACGATGTTGGAAGTTGGAGCTCACTCTGGGAAACGGCTGAACATAAAGATAGACAAGGCAATGTCATCATCGGTGACGCACTCTTAGATGATGTTTCAAACAGTTATATTAACGCTGAAGAACGTCTCATTTCGGTTATTGGCTTAGATGACGTGGTTGTTGTTGAGACAAAAGATGCCGTTCTCGTAGCTAACAAGAATAAGGTTCAAGGCATCAAGAATGTTGTGAACGAGCTAAAACGCTCGAAGCGTCCTGAATTTGAGTTCCATCGCGAGGTTTTTCGTCCTTGGGGAAGTTATGATTCAATAGATAACGGACAACGTTATCAAGTGAAACGGATCAGTGTTAAGCCAGGTGAAAAATTGAGTGTACAAATGCATCACCACCGCGCGGAACATTGGATTGTGGTTAGTGGTACCGCCAACGTTACAGTGGGTGAAAAAACATCCTTAGTTACTGAAAATGAGTCGATTTATATTCCCATAGGTGAAGTGCATGCCTTGGAGAACCCTGGGAAAATCCCTTTAGAACTTATTGAAGTTCAATCGGGAAGCTACTTGGGAGAAGATGATATAGTGCGATTTTCTGACCGTTACGGGCGAGTAAAAACCTAAGGGTAATTACTGCTACTGCGCAGTTACACCTGCGCTGTTACCAATGCACTATTATCAACGCGCTATTATCAACGCACTTTAACGAGTGCATTATAATTAACACATAAAAGACAAATTTAATGACTAGTATTACTTGCTTTAAGGCCTACGACATTCGAGGCAAACTGATTGACCAACTGACAGAATCAATTGCTTATCGGATCGGAAGAGCCTTTGCTGAAGAGCTACAAGCACGACAAGTTGTGGTCGGTGCTGATGCCAGAAAAACCTCTCTTCCTCTCAAACTGGCGCTGTCTGCTGGCCTTATCGATGGTGGAGCCAAAGTACTTGATTTGGGCATGTGTGGCACTGAAGAGATCTATTTTGCTACCAAACACTTGGGCGTTGATGGCGGAATTGAGGTAACAGCATCTCATAACCCGATTGACTATAATGGTATGAAGTTCGTAAAAGCAGGTTCGGTTCCTATTTCTGGTGATACTGGCCTATTTGCGATTCGTGATAAAGCGCAAAGTTATGATGAAATGAATATACAAGCTCGCCTAATTGCTTTTAGTGGTGCAGAGATTGTCAGTGATGAAGACTTCCTTGAGGGGCAACATTCGATAAAGCCAATCAAGCTGCTTGAAACTCGACAATATGAACGAGTCAGTTGCGTGAATGATTATGTTCTCCACCTCAGCGAGTATATTGATTATACCAAGTTGAAGCCTTTAAAACTGGTCGTAAATGCTGGGAATGGCAGTGCGGGTCCAGCTTTGGATGCTATTGAGCTTTTTTTCAAGCATCAAAATGTGCCAGTAGAGTTCATTAAAGTACACCATGATGTTGATGGTAATTTTCCTAATGGCATCCCAAACCCATTACTTCCTGAAAACCGCTCAGCAACGGCTGAGGCCGTTAAAGCCAGTAATGCTGATATGGGGATCGCTTGGGACGGGGACTTCGACCGTTGTTTCTTATTTGATGAGAAAGGTGACTTTGTCGAGGGTTACTACATCGTCGGTTTATTGGCTCAAGCCTTCCTAGCAAAGGAGTCGGGTGCTAAAATTATTTATGACCCTCGGGTGTATTGGAATACTGAAGAAATTGTCACTAACAACAATGGTAAGCCAATTAAAAGTAAAACTGGTCATGCATTTATCAAAGAGAGAATGCGCAAGGAAGATGCAGTGTATGGTGGCGAAATGAGCGCACACCATTATTTCCGAGATTTTGCTTACTGTGATTCGGGTATGATCCCGTGGTTGTTGGTTGCTGAGCTTATTAGTTCGACTGGAAAGCCACTGTCGGCATTAGTTCAAGAGCGAATAGCGGCATTTCCGTCTTCTGGGGAAATCAATTCTACGGTTGAAAATGCTGGCTTAACAATTAAGAAAATAGTTGAGCACTATGAGTCTGCAGCAAGCGCTATTGATAAGACTGATGGCATAGGGATGGAGTTTGGGAACTGGCGTTTTAATCTGAGAAAATCAAATACCGAGCCAGTGATTCGCTTAAACGTGGAGTCAAAAGGTGACATTGCGTTAATGGAAGAGAAAACAAATGAGTTAGTTGCCTTAATTCGCTCATAACAAGCTGTGTTTTAAAGTTTAAAGTTTAAAGGGAAGCATCTGCTTCCCTTTTTTATAGCATCGCCATGGCGAGGTGAGAAAACACCACCACTGTTGTAAGGATTATGCGCAATTTTGTATACGCGATGATCTTCTGCTTTTCCAGTACAAGCACGTGTTTGTCATACATCAGAATCGCAATGAAGGCGGATGATAGGCAGGCTAAGAGTATGTTTCCACTTAAAAATACAAGACTTAGCCAAGCGATAATGCTGGGTAGCATTGCGACGTAGAGTTGATGATTCGTTCGGTTGTTTTGTAGGGCGTCGTACCAATGAATGCCACCAAAAAAAGACAGAATAATGGCGGAGTACTGAACAAAATATTGATATGCGTAGATATTATTTAAAAAGTCAGTGTGCGCTAACAGTGGAATCCCTATAAACGGCAAGAGTCCCGCGTAACCTAAGATCCAAAATTGTTTGTTCATATCAGTCTCATCTTAAAGTGTTAAACCGTGTAAGTTTGCGAAGATGCACCCCTCACTTGCTTTTGTGCATGAGTTAGGCAATCGAGGGATACACAAACACTTATTCAAACACGCTTTTCGTCATCCTAACCGCTCACAAAGGCCATCCATGGCCTTCGAAGGTTTGCCTAAGTGTTTATGCACCCCTCACTTGCTTTTGTGCAGCAGTCATGCAATCAAGGGATACACAAACACTTATTCAAACAGGCTTTGTTTTGTTTACAAAAAAAGCGCTCAAATGAGCGCTTTTTTAGTTTGCATGACGCTTATTTGCCAAGTGGCGTATATTTGCGTTGTGCTTCACCAGTGTACAACTGACGAGGACGACCAATCTTTTGACCAGGCTGGCTCAACATTTCATGCCAATGTGAAATCCATCCTACCGTTCTCGATAGGGCGAATATACATGTGAACATGTTGGTTGGAATACCAATCGCTTTTAAGACAATGCCCGAGTAGAAGTCTACATTGGGGAAGAGCTTCTTCTCTGCGAAATAAGGGTCGCTTAGTGCAATGCGTTCAAGTTCCATTGCTACTTCGAGTAGTGGATCGTTTAGCTTCAACTCTTCAAGCACTTCGTGGCAGCTCTCGCGCATGACTGTTGCACGAGGGTCGTGATTTTTGTAGACACGATGGCCGAAACCCATTAAGCGGAACGGGTCTGCTTTGTCTTTCGCCCGTGCGATAAACTCAGGGATGCGATCAACAGTACCGATTTCTTCAAGCATTTGAAGGCAAGCTTCATTTGCGCCGCCATGAGCAGGCCCCCACAAAGATGCTACACCAGCAGCGATACAAGCGTAAGGGTTAGCGCCTGATGAACCAGCAAGTCTAACCGTAGACGTTGAGGCATTTTGTTCGTGATCGGCATGAAGGATAAAGATTCTATCCATGGCACGTTCAACGGCAGGGCTAATCTTATAGTCTTCTGCTGGAACAGAGAACATCATGTTTAAAAAGTTTGCTGCGTAGCTCAAATCATTTCGAGGATAAACGAAGGGCTGGCCAACATTGTACTTGTAACACATGGCTACTAGCGTTGGCATTTTGGCTATCAAGCGATGCGCACTGCGCAGTCGTTGTTCTTCGCTATTAACATCCAAATCACTATGATAGAACGAGGACATCGCGCCAACAGTTCCGCAGAGCATAGCCATTGGGTGAGCGTCGTTTCTAAAACCATGAAAGAACATATTAATTTGTTCGTGCACCATGGTGTGACGAGTAATCGTTTCTTTAAATGTTTGGTACTGAGCTTCATCCGGCGCGTCGCCGTGAAGAAGCATATGACATACTTCCAGATAGTCTGAATCGCGGGCTAACTCATCAATCGGAAAACCACGATGAAGTAACACGCCTTCAGCACCGTCAATAAATGTAATTGACGATTCGCATGAACCTGTAGCCATAAAACCTGGGTCGAAAGTAAAGTAACCTTTTCCGCCAAGTGCTCTAATATCGATAACAGGGTGACCTGCTGTTCCAGTAAGTATTGGAAGTTCTACTTCTACATCACCTGCTTTTAAAATGGCTTTGTCTTGTGCCATGCATTAATCTCCTCATTAATTTCCTAATTTAACGTTGTAAACGGCAAAATTGTTCAAAACATTAAAAAAGTGGCGCTATTTGTACTGCTATTGTAGTAGTAAGTCAATTTAAATGCACATTGGATTAATAAATATTCTATATTTACCGTTAATATACGGGTAGCAACTTTTGTTTACGACTAAAGGCTTAATAAGCAACAAAAAATTGTATTTTCGCAGGTGGATTGGTATATTCAACGGCGCTGGGAACTAGCTGCTGAAAGCGCTTATTTTAAGCAACAATACATTCACAAATAGTTAACAAAAATAAGGGCGTTAAATCGCTCCAATTAGCATTACACATAACTCGGGTAAGGCCTGCACAAAAGTACAACTTACCCAGGAACACTACGGGCATATTATTGTGAAGAAACAAAGACCGGTAAACTTAGAGCTAAATACCATTAGCTTCCCTCCAACAGCGATAGCTTCTATCCTCCACCGTGTAACGGGTGTTGCGATGTTTTTTGCATTGTTATTCGTTATTTATGCGTGGGCGACTTCTGTTGCGTCACTTGAAGGCTACAACTCTGTATTAGGTATGATGGATGCTTGGTACGGCAAAATTATAACCATAGGCACGGTTTCGGCCCTCGCTTACCACATAATCGGTGGCGTGCGTCATGTCATTATGGACATGGGTTTTTGGGAAGAATTAGATTCTGGAAATTCGAGCGCGAAAATAGCCATTGCCCTATGGGTTGTGGTTACAATTGGTTTAGGAGTTGTATTATGGTAACTAATCAAGCATCAATTAAACGAAATGGTGTGCAAGACTACGTGTCACTTCGTGCTACTGCAGCGATTATCACAGCGTTCACACTTTTTATGATTTATTTCTTTATTGCAACACCTGTTGTTAGCTTCGAAGTATGGCAAGGTCTGTTTGCAAATATCTACATGAAAGCTTTTACGCTAGCTACATTGATCTCAATTATGATTCATGTGCGTATAGGACTGTGGCAAGTCTTAACAGACTACATCAAGCCAGCTGGTCTACGCGCCGGTCTTCAATATGTTCTTAATCTAATTGCATTTGCGTATGTTGCAGTAGGTCTATTCGTTTTGTGGGGTGTTTAATATGAGTTTACCCGTTCATGAGTTTGACGCGGTAGTCATCGGTGCAGGCGGCGCAGGTATGCGTGCAGCTTTGCAAATTTCTGAATCTGGAAAGTCTTGCGCTTTATTGTCAAAAGTTTTTCCAACACGTTCTCATACGGTATCTGCTCAAGGTGGTATTACCGTTGCTTTAGGTAATTCCCATGAAGACAATTGGGAATGGCACATGTATGACACCGTAAAAGGGTCTGATTACATTGGCGACCAAGAAGCAATTGAATATATGTGTAAAACTGGCCCTGAAGCCATCATTGAAATGGAAAACATGGGTTTACCTTTTTCGCGTACAGAAGAAGGCAAGGTATATCAGCGTCCATTTGGTGGGCAGTCAAGAAACTTTGGTGGCGAGCAAGCTGCTCGTACAGCTGCTGCAGCAGACCGCACAGGTCATGCGTTGTTGCACCTACTTTACCAACAGAATGTTAAAAACCGCACTAAAGTATTCAGTGAGTGGTACGCATTAGATTTGGTTAAAAACCAGCAGGGCCAAGTTGTAGGGTGTACTGCCATTGATATCGAAACAGGCGAAGTCGTTTATTTCAAGTCGAAGGCTGTCGTGCTAGCAACTGGTGGTGCAGGGCGCATCTATGCGTCAACAACTAACGCTCACATCAATACTGGTGACGGTGTTGGCATGGCGCTACGAGCCGGTGTTCCATTACAAGACATGGAAATGTGGCAGTTCCATCCAACGGGTATCGCTGGAGCGGGAACGCTAGTTACCGAAGGCTGTCGTGGAGAGGGTGGTTATCTTCTTAATAAAGACGGTGAACGTTTCATGGAGCGTTATGCGCCAAATGCTAAAGACTTAGCAGGTCGTGACGTAGTCGCTCGTTCGATGATGACCGAGATCCGCGAGGGTCGTGGTTGTGAAGGTCCATGGGGCACTCATATCAAACTCAAACTAGATCATTTGGGTAAAGATGTGCTTGAGTCAAGACTGCCAGGTATTCTTGAACTATCGAGAACCTTTGCTCACGTTGATCCAGTAAAAGAGCCTATTCCGGTAATACCAACATGTCACTATATGATGGGTGGTATTCCAACTAACGTTGATGGTCAAGTAATTACCGTTGATATCGACGGCAACGAAAGTAAAGTTGATGGCTTGTTTGCTTGTGGTGAGATTGCGTGTGTATCAGTGCACGGAGCTAACCGTTTGGGCGGTAACAGCCTACTAGATTTAGTTGTGTTCGGTCGCGCTACCGGTTTACACCTAGGCAAGAACATCGATGAGATTGAAGTGAAGAGTGATGCTTCGGCGTCTGATTTGGAAGCTACCATGGCGAGATTTAATCGCTGGGAAAGCTCTGAAAAAGGTAAAGGCGAAGATCCAGTACAAATCAAGAAAGATATGCAGCAATGCATGCAACTTAACTTCTCAGTATTCCGTGAAGGCGATGCAATGGCTGAAGGCCTGAAGGAACTGAAAGAAATCCGCGAGCGTCTGCAAAATGCCCGTTTAGATGATAAGAGTTCTGACTTCAATACTCAGCGTATTGAGTGCCTGGAGCTAGACAATCTTATGGAAACTGCTTACAGCACCGCGGTAGCAGCAAACTTTAGAACTGAAAGTCGTGGCGCTCATAGTCGTTTCGATTTTCCAGAGCGTGATGACGAAAACTGGTTGTGCCACAGCGTATATCTTCCAGAAAGTGAATCAATGCGCAAACGTGACGTGAATATGGCACCGAAGCTTCGTGAAGCCTTCCCGCCGAAAGTACGTTCATATTAATAGGAGTTATCATTATGAAGTTAGATTTTTCGATTTATCGATATAACCCAGATGTAGATGATGCACCTAAGATGCAAGACTATCAGTTAGAGGTCGAAGAAGGCCAAGACATGATGGTTCTTGACGCTTTGATTGCATTAAAGGAAGAAGATCCTACTTTATCATTCCGTCGCTCGTGCCGAGAAGGTGTATGCGGCTCAGATGGCATGAACATGAATGGTAAGAACGGACTTGCATGCATAACGCCACTATCTGCACTAGGAAAGGGCAAGGTAGTCGTTCGTCCATTGCCTGGATTGCCAGTAGTGCGTGACTTAGTTGTGGATATGACACAGTTCTACACGCAGTATGAGAAAATTAAACCCTTCTTAATCAATGATAGCAAACAGCCGCCGGCAAGAGAGCATTTACAGTCTCAAGAAGACAGAGCCAAGCTAGATGGTTTGTACGAATGTATACTTTGCGCATGTTGTTCAACATCATGCCCATCGTTCTGGTGGAACCCTGACAAGTTTATTGGCCCAGCTGGCTTACTTCATGCATATCGTTTTTTGATTGATTCAAGAGATACGGCGACAGAAGAGCGTCTTAATGATTTAGACGATGCATTTAGCGTGTTTAGGTGCCATGGCATAATGAACTGCGTAAGTGTTTGCCCGAAAGGCTTGAACCCAACAAAAGCAATTGGACAAATAAAGTCCATGCTATTGCAAAGGGCTGTTTAGTGCCATTCGGTCAAAGTGTTTGATACGTATATAACTAAATAGCTATTCCGGAAGGAATGGCTATTTTTTTATGTGTAAAGATAAAAAAATAGCTTATTAGATAGGTTATTATGACGATATATACCATTATAGTCGAAGGTATTCGTCTAAAGCTGTAAAAGTCAATTTACAAAAAGAATCTACATAGAATACAATATACTTAACTTTTAATATCAAGGCTAAATAATGCAAGATAGCGTGATGAAAGCATGGTGGGAATCGTCCCACATGGCGGGAGGTAATGCCGCTTACATCGAAGAGATGTACGAGGCTTATCTTGAAGATCCACAACGTGTCCCAGAAAACTGGAAAGTCACATTCGACGGTTTACCCAAAGTTGATGGTGTAGAAGTCGAGACCAACCACACGCAAATTAAGGCCGATTTTAAACACATGGCATCGCTTGGGCCTGCTGCGCGCTTCAGTGCGTCAGGTGCTTCTAGCGACGTTCAAAGTGATGAGCGTCAGGTAAAAGTACTTCAACTTATCAATGCCTATCGCTTCAGAGGCCACCAGGCTGCGAATATTGATCCACTCGGATTATGGAAGCAACCTAGAGTACGTGATTTGGAATTGTCTCATCATAATCTGTCTGAGAGCGATTTTGATGCCATGTTTAACTTGGGTTCTTACGCCGTAAACGCAGAGAAAATGGGCTTGGGTGATTTATATAAGTCGCTCAATAGAACTTATTGCGGCTCGATCGGTAGTGAATACATGCACATAACCGACACTGAGCAAAAGCGTTGGTTACAACAACGCATTGAGTCAGTTGAAGCTAAGCCAACAATTACACGCGACGAAAAAGTCAAAATCCTTAAAGGTCTTATCGCTGCTGATGGTATGGAGAAATACCTTGGCTCAAAATTTACAGGTGCAAAACGCTTTTCATTAGAAGGTGGCGATGCACTTATCCCAATGCTGAAAGGCCTGATTCATGAAGCTGGAGCTGCAGGTGCTAAAGAAGTTGTTGTGGGCATGGCTCACCGAGGCCGATTAAATGTACTTGTGAATGTTTTAGGTAAAAACCCGTCAGTACTTTTCGATGAATTTGCTGGTAAGCATGATGATAGTCTCGGTGCTGGTGACGTAAAATATCATGCCGGTTTCTCTTCAGATTTTGCTACTCCGGGCGGCAATGTTCATTTGGCACTTGCCTTCAACCCTTCGCATTTAGAAATTGTTAATCCAGTGGTAATGGGTTCAGTTAGGGCTCGACTTGCGCGTCGCGAATGTGAAGATGGGTCAGCTGTATTACCAATCACTATTCATGGTGACTCTGCTATTGCTGGTCAAGGCGTTGTGCAAGAAACCTTTAATATGTCGCAAACTCGTGGCTTCAAGGTAGGCGGAACAGTCCGCATTGTCATCAACAACCAAGTCGGTTTTACTACCTCTAATACCGAAGATACCCGTTCTACGCAATATTGTACGGATATTGCGAAAATGGTACAGGCACCTATCTTCCACGTAAATGCCGACGACCCAGAAGCGGTGATGTTTGTGACTAAGTTGGCACTTGATTATCGTAACAAGTTCAAACGTGATGTGGTTATTGATTTAGTGTGTTATCGCCGACATGGCCACAATGAAGCTGATGAGCCAAACGCAACGCAGCCCTTAATGTATCAAAAAATTAAGAAGCATCCAGTGCCTCGCCAAATCTATGCGGAGCAACTTATTGCGGAAGGTAGCATAGAAAAGCACGAAATTGACAAGCTTGTTTCTGAGTACAGGGCTGCGCTTGACCATGGTGCATGTGTCGTCGAGGAGTGGAGACCGATGACTGAGCACTCAGTTGATTGGACTCCTTATATCGGTCATGACTGGGACGTCGGATACGATGCTAGCTTGAGCGTAGAGCGCATCAAAGAGTTGGGCGAAGCATTAATCCGCTTCCCTGAGCAGCATCGTCTGCAGTCTCGGGTGAATAAACTCTACCTCGACCGTAAAGCAATGGTTGAGGGCGAGAAAATGCTAGATTGGGGTATGGCAGAAAACCTTGCTTATGCTTCAATACTAGCTGAAAAGACAAATATCAGAATGACTGGGCAAGATTCAGGGCGCGGGACTTTTTTCCATCGTCATGCAGTATTGCACAATCAGGAAGATGGCAGCAGTTATATGCCGCTTCAAAATTTATCCGATGATCAAGGTCGCATAGAAATTTACGATTCTGTATTATCGGAAGAAGCGGTAATGGCCTTCGAATATGGTTTTGCTACCGCAGAGCCTTCTTGCCTTACAATATGGGAAGCACAGTTTGGTGATTTTGCGAACGGCGCCCAAGTGGTTTTTGACCAATTTTTATCGTCGGGTGAAGCAAAGTGGGGCCGTTTATGTGGCCTAACTATGCTATTGCCACATGGATATGAAGGTCAGGGCCCAGAGCACAGCTCTGCGCGCTTAGAACGCTTCTTGCAAATGTGTGCAGATCACAATTGGCAAGTATGTGTGCCTTCCACACCTGCTCAGGTTTATAACATGTTACGTCGACAGTCTGTTCGTCCAATGCGCAGACCGCTTATTGTAATGTCACCGAAATCACTATTACGCCACCCACTGGCGGTGTCTTCGATGGAAGAGCTAGCTGAGGGTGTGTTCCATAATGTAATAGACGAGATAGATGATATAAACCCTGCTGATGTGAAGCGTGTCGTTATGTGCTCAGGTAAGGTTTATTACGATTTGTTAGAACAGCGTCGTAAAAACCAGCAAAGCGATATTGCTATAATTCGTATGGAACAACTTTACCCGTTCCCACAGGCTGAATTTGAATCTATTATGGCAAAATATGAGCACGTAACCGATTGGGTATGGTGTCAAGAAGAGCCACAAAACCAAGGAGCATGGTATTGCAGTCAGCATCATTTCTGGCAGTCGATTCCTAAGGGCTCTAACCTAACATATGCCGGCCGCAAGGCATCAGCATCACCTGCTGTTGGCTACGTATCCGTTCACAATCAACAACAAAAAGCGTTGGTTGAAGACGCACTTACAATTAAATAAGGAACCATGATGACAATTGAAATAAAAGTTCCCGTATTACCTGAATCTGTTGCTGACGCTACTGTAGCGACTTGGCACGTCAAAGCTGGTGAGACCGTAACACGCGATCAAAATCTTGTAGATATCGAGACAGATAAAGTAGTATTGGAAGTAGTAGCACCAGCAGACGGCGTATTAGCTGAAATATTGCATAATGACGGCGACACTGTATTAGGTGAACAAGTCATCGGAAGAGTAGAAGAAGGTGCAAGTGCGTCGGCTCCTACAACAACTGCAGCCCCTGCTGAGAGCGCCTCTAGTGCTTCTCAGGCTAGTGGTAGCAAAACTATGATAAAAGTGCCAGTGTTACCTGAATCTGTTGCTGACGCTACTATTGCCACATGGCATGTTCAGCCTGGCGAAGCTGTTACCCGAGATCAAAATTTAGTCGACATCGAAACTGATAAAGTTGTGCTTGAAGTCGTTGCTCCTGCTGATGGTTCTATCAGTGAGTATCTTGCACAAGAAGGCGAGACAGTATTGGCTGAGGCCGACATCGCTGTTTTTGTAGAAGGTGGGGCTGCTCCAGCCTCTGCGCCACAGGCCGCTGCTCCGGCAAGTGAAGCTGCAGCGAAAGAAGCTGATAACGATGCATTGAGTCCATCAGTTCGTCGTTTGTTAGCCGAAAAAGGTATCGATGCAAACAAAATCGTGGGTACTGGTAAAGGCGGCAGAATCACGAAAGAAGACGTTGAGAAGCACTTGAAAGCACCTGCAGCGGCTCCGGCAGCGAAGAGTGCCAGCGCTGAAACTCCTTCAGTAGCGGCGGGTGAACGCACCGAAAAGCGTGTTCCAATGACTCGCTTGCGCAAAACGATTGCGAACCGCCTACTTGAAGCTAAAAATTCTACGGCGATGTTAACAACCTTTAATGAAGTTAACATGAAGCCAATCATGGATCTGCGCAAACAATATCAAGAGAGCTTTGAAAAGCGTCACGGTATTCGTTTAGGCTTTATGTCATTTTATGTTAAAGCGGTAACAGAGGCACTTAAGCGCTTCCCGGAAGTAAACGCATCAATTGATGGCGACGATATTTGCTATCACAATTATTTCGATATTTCGATTGCTGTTTCTACACCAAGAGGCTTGGTCACGCCAATACTACGTGATACAGATGCTTTGGGCATGGCAGGTGTCGAGAAGGGAATTAAAGAGTTAGCCTTGAAGGGGCGCGACGGTAAGTTGGCTATGTCCGATTTACAAGGCGGTAACTTCACTATAACCAACGGTGGTGTGTTCGGCTCATTAATGTCGACACCTATTATCAATCCACCACAAAGCGCAATTTTGGGCATGCATAAGATTCAAGATCGCCCAATGGCCGTGAATGGTAAAGTTGAAATTTTACCAATGATGTATCTTGCACTGTCTTATGACCACAGAATCATTGATGGTAAAGAGTCAGTAGGGTTTTTGGTAACTGTTAAAGAAATGTTAGAAGACCCTACGCGTTTGTTACTTGATGTGTAAACAACAAGTAAATACATTAGTTTGAAATCAAAAAGACAGGTGATAGGCTTCTTATCAACTGTCAAATTGCTGAGTATGTGATACTATTCGGCGCAGTAAAATCAAGTCGCCTTAGCTGTTCTTTAAGAACATCGACTGGCGGCTTTTCTCTTAAATAAAATCGGATAAATCAACATGAATTTGCATGAATACCAAGGCAAACAATTATTCAAAGAATATGGTTTGCCAGTATCTGAAGGATACGCTGCTGAGACTCCTGAAGAGGCAGTGAAAGCTGCTGACGCCATTGGCGGAGACGAGTGGGTAGTTAAGTGTCAAGTACACGCAGGCGGTCGCGGAAAAGCGGGCGGTGTTAAGTTAGTAAAAGACAAAGCAGACATTAAAGCGTTTGCTGAAAACTGGCTTGGCAAAAACCTTGTAACTTACCAAACAGATGAAAATGGTCAGCCTGTTAGCCGAATTCTTGTTGAATCATGCACTGACATCGACCAGGAACTTTATCTTGGTGCGGTTGTTGATAGAACGTCTCGCAGAATTGTTTTCATGGCATCTACCGAAGGTGGTGTTGAAATCGAAACTGTTGCCGAGGAAACACCTGAAAAGATTTTGAAAGCAGAAGTTGATCCTCTGGTAGGCGCTCAACCTTTCCAAGCTCGCGAAATTGCATTTAAACTTGGCCTCAAAGGTGTTCAAGTTCGTCAGTTCACTAACATCTTCATGGGTTTAGCGAAAATGTTCGAAGACCTCGACTTAGCGCTTATTGAAATCAACCCATTAGTAATCAAAGCGGACGGCGACTTGCACTGTCTTGACGCTAAACTTGGCGTAGATAGCAACGCGCTATATCGTCAAAAGAAAGTCGCTGAGATGAACGATCCTTCACAAGAAGATGCTCGCGAAGCACATGCGGCGAAATTCGAACTGAACTATGTTGCTCTTGATGGCAACGTTGGCTGTATGGTTAACGGTGCTGGCCTTGCAATGGGAACAATGGATATTGTTAACCTACATGGCGGTAGCCCAGCTAACTTCCTTGACGTTGGCGGCGGTGCAACTAAAGAACGTGTTGCTGAAGCATTCAAAATTATCCTATCTGATAGCAATGTTAAAGCGGTTCTCGTTAACATATTTGGTGGTATTGTTCGTTGTGACATGATTGCTGAAGGTATCATTGGTGCGGTTAAAGAAGTGGGCGTGAACGTACCAGTAGTTGTGCGTTTGGAAGGTACAAACGCAGAATTGGGCCGTGAAGTTCTTGCTGGTTCAGACCTGGATATCATTGCTGCTGAGTCGTTAACAGACGCAGCTCAAAAAGTTGTTGCTGCTGCGGAGGGCAAATAATGTCAGTATTAATCAATAAAGACACAAAAGTTATATGCCAAGGTTTCACCGGTGGCCAAGGAACATTCCATTCTGAGCAAGCTATAGCTTACGGTACGCAAATGGTGGGTGGTGTTACACCTGGTAAAGGTGGTACCGAGCATTTGGGTCTTCCAGTCTTCAACACCGTTCGCGAAGCAGTTGAAGCAACGGGCGCAACGGCATCTGTTATCTACGTACCTGCTGCTTTCTGTAAAGATTCAATTGTTGAAGCGGTTGATGCGGGTATCGAACTAGTGGTTTGTATTACAGAGGGTATCCCAACAATCGATATGCTTTACGTAAAAGAATACGTAAATCAGAAGGGTGCTCGTATGATCGGACCTAACTGTCCGGGTGTTATCACTCCGGGAGAGTGTAAGATTGGTATCATGCCTGGCCATATCCACAAACCTGGTAAAGTGGGTATCGTTTCACGCTCTGGTACGCTTACCTACGAAGCAGTTAAACAAACAACTGATGAAGGTTTTGGTCAATCAACCTGTGTTGGTATTGGTGGTGATCCGATCCCTGGTTCTAACTTCATCGACGTTTTGAAGCTTTTCCAAGAAGATCCAGCTACCGAAGCCATTGTTATGATTGGTGAGATTGGTGGTACAGCCGAAGAAGAAGCTGCAGCTTTCATTAAAGACAATGTTACTAAGCCTGTCGTTTCTTATATTGCTGGTGTTACAGCTCCAGCAGGTAAGCGTATGGGGCACGCTGGTGCAATCATCGCTGGCGGTAAAGGTACGGCTGACGAGAAATTTAAAGCATTAGAAGCTGCTGGTGTTAAAACCGTTCGTTCTCTTGCCGATATCGGTAAAGGTCTGCGTGAAATCACAGGCTGGTAATTATACGGCCATTTAGGAGCGCATTTACTACGCTGCTGAACAATACTAAAACTGTCTTTCATATTAGGTGAAAGGCAGTTTTTTTTTGCATGATTGTTATTACATTGTATTCTTTAAGCTGACTTACCTTCATTACGCCTCCTATTTTTAATATTGTCTCATTTATGTTTTATTTCCATATAAAACATGTGTTTACGGTCTATTTGCCCATTTGTTTCTCAGCTCATTTGTTAATTTAATGTTGAATAAATTATGTGAATACGTATGCATAAGTTTGTGTTTTCATTGGCGTAACGCTTACTATCCCGACATCAAATTCAATCATGCTTTCTAAAAGTAGTGATGAAGGCGTAAAGATTATTTGGAACACAACACAAAGGGACCTTCCTAATGAAAACTTTTAAACCTAACCTTATCAAGCTGGCGTTTATATCAAGCGGTTTGGCTTTTGGTATGAATGCTTTGGCTGTACAAGAAGCGTCTAACTCTGACGAAGATGAAGTCGTCGAGATAATTGAAGTCACTGGTATTCGTGCCAGTCTTCAAAAAGCACAATCAATTAAAATGACTGAATCTTCGATTGTCGAAGTGGTTACGGCTGAAGACATCGGTAAGTTGCCCGATTCAAGTATCGCTGAATCTATTGCTCGCTTGCCAGGCATCGCAGCTCAACGTTTAGATGGGCGTGCGAGTTCAATATCCATTCGTGGCTTGGGCGAGAATTTCAGTGCTGCCACTTTTAACGGCCGTGAACAAGTCTCGTTAGGCGATAACCGTGGCGTAGAGTTCGATGTCTATCCTTCGGAAATAATGAATGAAGTGGTTGTTTATAAAACGCCAGAAGCATCACTTATCACCCAAGGAATAGGTGGTACTATCGATATGCGTACTGTTAAGCCTCTGGCTTTCGGTAAAGAAAGTATTTCTTTTACGCTTCGAGGTGAACATAACGATATTGGCGCACTTAACCCAGATGGTGAAGATACCGGTATTCGCGGAAGTGTTTCATACATCAATCAATTTGCTGACGATACTGTGGGTATAGCTTTAGCCTATGCACACATGAGTTCACCCAATAATGAAGAACGTTTCAATACTTGGGGTTATCCGACTAATGATGACGGTGTGAGCGTAGTAGGTGGTTTCAAGCCATTCGTTCGTTCTGCCGAGTTAACGCGTGATACTTTAATGGGCGTGATTGAAATCGCCCCATCTGATGATTTACAAATAAATCTTGATGCGCTTTATATCGACTTTAAAGATGACCAGGTGCTTCGTGGTCCAGAAATTCCAGCAGCATGGGGTGACGCAGGCATTACAGTGACTGACAGTGCAGATGGTTTTGCGAGAACTGGTACTATCGGCTCTGATACTTCACCTGTAGGTGTTGTAATTCGTAACGACGTTACGATTCGTGAAGCCGACCTGATCGCTCTAGGCGCCAATGTTGAGTATTCACTTAATGACAACCTTACACTTGAATTTGATGCCGCTTATTCAAAAGTTGACCGCCAAACATGGTCTTTAGAAGCTTATGCAGGTTCTGGCCGTGGGCCAGATGATCGCCAACCAGAGACTATTGACTTCACGCTAATTGATGGCAACACCGGTGTTGATTTTGATCCTGACCTTAACTATGGTGACGACAGCGTTATTCAACTTGGTAACCCACAGGGATGGGGCTGGGGCAACCTAATCGATCCTAATAGTGATAACGACCAAGATGGTTTCATCAACACACCCACTGTTGAAGATGAACTGACAACACTGAAAGCCGCTGCACAATACGTATTCGATGACGGCATGATATCCAGTGTTGATATGGGTATTAACTTCAGTGATAGAACAAAAACGCGTGATGATACCGGTGTATTCTTAACACTTCCTGGTGCGATAGATGCGCTTGGTAATGTTATTCCTGGCTATCGTATGCCTATTCCGGATGAATACCGTTTACCGAATGTATCTCTTGATTTTATCGGTTTTGGCGAGCAAGTTGCCTTTGATTCTTTCCGTTTTTGGCAAGACGGAAACTACCTAGAGTTTGATTCAGCAATCACTGACCCTGGCCGCGCTCAAAATACTTGGGTTGTGAACGAAGAAGCACTCACGTTTTATGTTAAAGCCAACCTAGATACAGAAATTGGCAACATGCCTGTTCGTGGTAACTTCGGTGTGCAAGTTGTGCAACTTGATCAAAGCTCGACGGGAAGTTCTTCTCGCCGACTAGATGATAGAACCTTAGATATTCAACCTACTTCAGGCGGTGATAAATATACGGAAGTACTTCCTAGTGTTAACTTGATTGCGGAAGTAGCTGATGACCAAATGGTACGTGTAGGTCTTGCTAGAACAATGTCTCGTTCACGTATGGATCGCATGAACGCAAGTTCAGGTGATTTATCCTATAGCGAGCAAACAAATATTTGGTCTGGTAGTGTGGCAAACCCGCAACTTCGCCCGGTAATGGCCGATCAATTTGATATTACCTACGAAAATTACTTCCATGAAGAAGGATACTTTGCCGCGGCATATTTCTACAAGTCTTTGTCTAACTGGCAACAACAGGCAGGACGTTTAGTAGATACGTCAGATTTAACACCACCGTCTGGGCAACCAGTTGCACCATTTGGTGTATTAAACTCTTGGAATAACTTGGGTGAAGGGCAAATTTCAGGCCTTGAATTGAGCTTATCCTTAAACGGTTCATTGTTCTCTGATAGCCTTGAAGGCTTCGGTGGTATCTTCTCCGCTACTTTCTTAGACAGTGAATTAGAGTATTCTGTCGAAGTACCATCTGACCTATCTGGTGGTGTAACGACACTTGATTTTGATGAGCCTGTACCTGGCTTATCCGAAGAAGTGTTTAATGCGACTGTTTACTATGAAAAATCTGGTTTTCAAGCCCGTGTAAGTTGGAGAAGTCGTTCTGATTTCTTAGGTGAAGTAGCAGGTTTGAGCTTAGTTAGACAACCAGTTAATGTTCAGGGTAGCGATTTAGTTGATGCTCAGATTTCTTATGATTTCAGTGAGTCGGGTATTGAAGGTCTTGACGGCCTAACCGTAACGTTACAGGCGCAAAATTTAACTGACGAAGAGTTTGTTACTGAACACAGTGCCACCGACAACACTGCCCTTGACATTCGTGATGTTCAGCGCTTTGGTCGTAACTTCTTGTTCGGTGTAAGTTACAAGTTCTAGCATGTGTAAGGTGCTTAATTAGCACTGAAATACAACATAGCTAATGACTTTATTAAGAGCCACTTCACTTGAAGTGGCTCTTTTATTTGGAGAAGCGTTGCAGTCTCCAGTAAAGTATAGATATCGTAGGGTATTAACTAATTACGTAAAAGAAGACAGATTATGAATGTAGTAATTGTTGGTGGCGGCTCTTCAGGTTGGATGACTGCGAGTATGCTAGCGAGGCTAGTTGGTAAACAACATCAAATCACCTTAATAGAGTCTGACGATGTAGCCACCGTTGGCGTTGGTGAAGCGACTATCCCGCCCATTGCCTACTTTAATAAAGTTTTAGGTATTAACGAAGCTGATTTCATTAAAAAAACCCAAGGTAGCTTTAAATTGGGTATTGAATTTGATGGTTGGAAGCAGGCTGGACATGTCTATATGCATGCTTTTGGCCGCATTGGCAAAGATATGGGAATGGCGGGTTTTCACCATACTTGGCTTCGTGGCAAAGCGGCGGGAATTGATAGTGACCTCTGGGATTACTCCCTAAATTACCAAGCGGCAAAAAATAATAAGTTTGGTTTTTTGCCTACTATTCCGAATACGAAACTACCGGGTTTAGTACACGCTTATCATTTCGATGCTGGCTTGTATGCAAACTATCTGCGAGAGCTCAGCGAAGAAATGGGAGTAGTGAGAATAGAAGGCTTTATTTCTAGTGTAAACACGGCTCCTGTCAGTGGTTTCATCGAGAGTGTTAGCTTGCAATCTGGTGATGTCATCGAAGGTGACTTTTTTATCGACTGTAGTGGTTTTAGAGCGTTACTGATAGAGGGCGCCCTTAAAACCGGTTATGAAGACTGGCGACACTGGTTACCCTGCGACAGTGCAGTCGCGATGCCATGTGAAAGAGTTGATCCAATTATACCCTATACAAAGTCGATTGCGCATAAAGCTGGATGGCAATGGCGCATACCTCTGCAACATCGAACAGGAAATGGCCTTGTCTTCGCCAGTGAGTTCATGACAGATGAAGAGGCGATTGAGTACCTCAAAACAAATGTTGATGGAAAGCCTCTCGGCGAGCCTAGACTTATCAAATTTAAAACCGGACGCAGAACTAAACAGTGGCACAAAAACTGTGTTGCTATTGGTTTATCAAGTGGTTTTCTGGAACCTCTTGAGTCTACCAGCCTGCATTTGGTTCAAAGTGCCATCGTGCGCTTGGTTAAAATGTTCCCACACAAACAAATGAATGAAGTACAAGTTGATGAATATAACCGTCAATCTAAGATTGAATTTGAACGTATTCGCGACTTTATTATTCTTCATTATAAAGTGAATGGTCGCGATGAACCTTTTTGGCAGCGAATGAAAGACATGCCTATTCCAGACAGCCTCGCCTTAAAAATAAGACTATTTGAGCAAACGGGTACTATTTTTCGCGAACAGGACGAGTTATTTACTGAGGCTGGTTGGCAACAAGTATTCATCGGGCAGGGAATAGAGCCTAGTTGCTATCACACTTTAGCAGACTCATTAAGTGAAGGGCAGCTTGAAGAGCTGCTACAAAACCTTAGCACTATTATGCAAGGCACTGCCGCACGACTGCCTGAACATAGTGATATTCTAGCTCAAATGACGAAATAATATTCAATAGATGTAAGTGTTATCTTACGAATCTGTAGTTGAAAGCGTTTACATCTATGAATTAACAAATTGCATACAAAACCCTCAATTAAATCTTTCCCCACGACGATAGTTAACTTATTACTGCAAGCTCCTTTAATCTTATGTTTTTAATGCGGTTTTTTATGGCTCTTGCCCTTTGGTATTTTTATTTTGTTAACATGATGTAATTAATAATGTCAATCTCATTATGAATACGTATGCACAAAATGTTAAATTTAGTAGCAAAAATGTAACATTTGTATCAAGTATAAATAGGCGTCGGTGCGCGTATGCGCATCATCCGAGAAAGTAGACTCAATAATGAGTGTATAACTTTGGTAAACGTCAACTTCAACACTTATGGGACATAACTATGACTAAATTCAAACCCAGCTTGATTACTGCTGCACTTGTTGCAAGCGGAATGATGTTTGGTAGTTTGCCATTGTATGCGCAAGAAGATGCAGCATCTGATTCTGCCGCTCAGGAAGAGGACGTAATTGAAAAGATTGAAGTACGAGGTTTTAGTACCAGTCTTATTCAATCGCTCAACCAAAAGAGATTCAGCGATACGGTATCAGAACAGATATCGGCAGATGATCTTGGCGGCTTGCCCGACGTGTCAATGGCAGACGCGCTGACTAGACTACCGGGTATTTCGGCAGTAAGAACAGGCGGGCAGGCAGCAGAAATAAATATACGCGGTTTGTCTGGCGGGTTTGTGTTCTCAACCTTAAATGGTCGAGAGCAGGTGTCAACTAGCGGTAGTCGCTCAATTGAATTTGATCAATATCCCTCAGAGCTTATTAGCTCTGCCGCAGTGTATAAATCACCAAAAGCATCTCTGATCGAGGGTGGTGTTGCCGGTACGGTCGAATTAACGACGGCTAGCCCATTATCGAATGATAAAGAGCATACATTTAATGCCAATGTGCGAGGAATGTTTAACAACAGAGCATCAGAGGTTGCTGACGCAGACGAGTTTGGCCATCGTTTGAGTTTTTCCTATCAGGGCAAATTCATGGAAGATACCTTGGGCGTTGCACTGGGTTATGCGCGTTTGTTCCAGCCAAGTGTGTCGACACAATTCATAGGCTTAGCTCCCAGTAGAAACTTAGACGTTGATTTCGTTGAGGGTGATACAGAAAATCCCGATGCCGCTTGTCCTGAATGTGAAATCATCAGTGAAGGCTTTGAGTTGCAACACAAAGGCGGTGCGGAAACACGCGATGGTTATTTAGCCGCCCTAGAATGGGCACCAACAGACAATTTCGTATTGAAAGCTGATGCCTTCTTATCAGTATTTGATTCTGAAGCTTTTGCTCGTGGTTTTCGAGTGAAGCTTGAAGCGCCAAACGTTACTGTTGCCAACCCGACTATTCTTAATAATGACGTAATAGGCGGCACTTTCCAGCGTGTTCGAGGGCAAAATACTCGTGTGGAATTGGTCAATGATGATAACCAAGATTTCGATCGTGTTAAAAGTCTTGGCGTGAATGCGGCTTGGGAAATTAATGATGACTGGTCGGTTGCCTTTGATATTTCTCATTCTGCCGCAGAAAACGACTTTCGAAATGGTCTTCTTTGGTCTTTGGTTGCTGAAGACGCAAACGACCCACTTCCTGTATTAGACGAAAATATCTCAATCAGTTACTTATTGAACGGTCTTGATTTACCCGATTTGGGCTTCAATCAAGCAGATGATTTTATTGATTTGAATAAAGTTCTTGTGTCTAAGTACGGTATCTATCCTTTCCAAAACACCGACGAGCTTGATGCTTACAGAATCGATTTCTCTTATCAATTAGATAATGATTGGGTGCGTTCGATTGAATTTGGTGCTCGTCATTCTGAGCGAGAGTACAGCAATGACCGTTCAGTATTTGAGTATGGCTCTGATTCGGGTTTTTCTCGTAGTCAGCCACCACTGCGCTTAACAGAAGATATGGTGACGGTAGTGAATTGGGAAGGTGAATTTTCTTACTTTCCAAGCTATTTAGCCATCGACCTCGATAGCGCATTAAATGCGTGGTTTCCGAATGGTGTACCTCAACCAGTTCAAAGTTGGGGTGGCTTTGCAGGTGTACTTAATCCTCCTGAGGGTGACCCAATCAACGACACATCGTGGTCGGTGCTGCAAAGTGGTCAAGTTTTTGAAGAAGTGACTTCAGCCTATTTAATGGCCAACTTAGATATGGAGCTTGCGGGTATTCCTGTTAGCGGTAACCTTGGTGTGCGCATGGTTGATACAAAACAAGCGTCAACATTCTTACAAGATGTTGGTGGCGATCCTGCTGATGGTGCACAGATTATTGTCGATGACATTGGTTTAGCTGTAGACACCTTCAGACCGGTAATTCTTGAAGATACCTACACTGATTATTTGCCATCATTGAACTTGAACTTCAGCATTACTAGTAATCAGCAAATTCGTTTTGCTGCGGCTAAGGTAATGGGCCGAGCGCCAATTAATGAAATGTTCGCGAACAGTGGTGTGCGAGTTTCACTGCCGCAGGCCATTCAGAATATCGACACCGGTGACATTGAAGTGATTGGTGAGGCTGAGCTATCAGGCGCTAGTGATAATAGCCCTTATTTGCGTCCTTTCTATGCTAATCAGTACGACCTGTCCTACGAGTACTACTTTAGCGACACCGACGGGGCTTTCATAGCAGCGCTTTATTACAAAGACATTCAGTCTTTCGTCGACCGCAGTACAACGGACCCTTATGACTTCGCCGCAAATGGCTTTAACGTACCATCAGAAATTGAGGTGCCGGTTTTCACTGACGAAGAAGACAGCCAGCCTGTGTTGGACGACTTGGGTGAGCAACTTTTTGTTACTGTCCCAACAGTCAACGGTGCTTACACAACAGCGGAGAATAACGCTCGCGGTGGCTATATCCGAGGAGTGGAATTGTCCTACACAGAGATTTACAGCAATCTTCCTGGCTTATGGGCTGGTTTAGGTGTCAGTGCAAGTTACTCGTATACCGAGACCGAAATTACACGCACAGCGAGTGCTAGTGATGGTGTTTACACATCTGAATTACCGGGCCTAAGTAAGCAAGTATTTGCCGGAACGGTATTCTGGGAAAATGAGGGCTTTGAAACTCGAGTCAGTGCTCGCTACCGTGACCCCTTTGTTTCGACTCAAGTAGGTGTAAACGATCAAACGGTGAACTTTGATTCTGAATTAGTCATTGATTACCAAGCGAGCTACGAAGTGAATGAGAACTTAGGGGTGTTGTTCCAAGTGAACAACCTTACCGATGCGCCAACTAAAAGTTACTTCGGAAGCACCGCGCGAACCGGAACCATTCAGTACTTCGGTACTCAAGTATTCTTGGGGTTAACTTACTCATTATGAAAATAGTTAAATTAACGTCGCTGTTGAACTTCAACAGTGGCCGCAACAATAATATGACAGTGGAGCATACATCTATGTTTAGTCGTAAAAGAGTCGTCAGTTTTATCGCTGTGCTTATGTCGGTATTCGTATTGGCAAGCTGCGGTGGTTCTGATGTAGAGTCAGGTGACCTTGCATTAACATGTTCGGTTCCAAATATTCCAAATAGTGACGCGTCGGCTTGTGTGCCTCCGCCACCTATTAGCTGCCCGGCACCGACAGTGCCAAATGAAACTAATGACGCCTGTGTGGTTGGTTTCAATCCTGATTTGGCCCCGCCAGTATTCTTCCCTGCAGAAGACCAAGCCGTTTTGTATTACAACCGCGCTGCGGTAGATGCTGACAATAGTCCCAATGATCCATCCTATGAGGGTTATCGACTACATACGTGGAGCAATGACGCTTGCGACGCTTATGCAGATCCTGATACTGCGTGGGAAAACGGTCGAATTCATGATGGAATAGATCCAACCTACGGTGCCTATTGGATCCTAGATCTTAAGCCTGGTTATGCCGAAACAACTGGCGCTTGTCACAATTTCATTATTCACATTGGTACTGACGATGCGGGTAAAGAGATGGGCGGAGGCGACTTCAAAGGCCCGTTGCAGCAGCCAGATGATGAACGTTTTGAGCGCATGAATTTTACTTTCTCTGGCGTTCCAACGATCTACGAATTTCCGATAGATTCTTTAGGGGAGCAACCAGTATCGATTGATGGAGCGCAAGCGCATTGGTTAGATGCCACTACACTTCTTTGGGATGTGGATTTTGCATTGGTTGATTCAGTGAAGCTACATTATTCAGCGGATGCGAGTTTAGAAGTAACCTTAGAATCAGGCCTAAATGGCACCGTTGCAGACTTAACAGAAGTTGACCTAACAGATGAGCAACG
This sequence comes from Marinibium conchae, assembly GCF_015595035.1. Taxonomy (GTDB): domain Bacteria; phylum Pseudomonadota; class Gammaproteobacteria; order Enterobacterales; family Alteromonadaceae; genus Glaciecola. Next base: position 1,094,281 of record NZ_JADNRN010000001.1, read on the forward strand.
CGCTATTGCCCCTCACTTAGCAGAACTTCCCGCTTTTGCTGGTTCATGGACTGCTGAAGATGCCAAAGCCGTGTTGAAAACTCAAGCGGTATTAGGGGCGTACAACGATGAAGGTAAATTGGTAGCGGCAACACGCATCCAAATTCCAAATGTGCTCGATCAACTGTACACCTCGGGTGAGGCTGATGCTGACGAAGCGGTATTAGGCCCTGTTTATACCGACGCCGGCATAGAGGCTCGCGTTTGGGCACCAACGGCTACAAATGTTGCATTGAAACTTTACGATGAGAACAAACGCCTTACATCTACAAATGCAATGAGTTATGACAATGCAACCGGGATATGGAGCTACGCGGGCTCGATGGATATGGACAGACAGCTTTATCGTTATGAAGTGACTGTTTATCATCCTGCCAACGATCAGATTGAAGTGTTGGATGTTACCGACCCATACTCAGTAAGCCTTGCGATGAATGGAAGATTTTCACAGTTTGTGAACCTTCTAGACGAAGACCTCAAGCCCGACCGTTGGGACGAACATACCATCCCGACAATTGAAGACGTCGAAGACGCAGTCTTGTACGAAGGTCATATTCGAGATTTCAGCGCGCTTGATACCAGTGTATCGGCTGCTAACAGAGGTAAATACCTTGCTTTCACTGAAACTGAGTCAGCGCCAATGCAACATTTAGCAAAACTTGCTGAGAAGGGCGTTACGCACTTCCACATGCTTCCTGCTAACGACATCGCGACGATAAATGAAGACGAAAGTAAAACAGTCGATTTCTCGAGCACAGTTCAGGAAGTTTGTGTAATTAAACCTACTACTCCTATCTGTTTGGATAATACGCCTCGCGACATGACCATTGGCGACCTTTATGATTCTTTCAGTGTGCTAGCGGAGCCTGGTGCAGCGCAAGAGTTGGCTCAAATGTTACGTGACATTGACCGTTTCAATTGGGGTTACGATCCTAAGCACTTCAATGCTCCTGAGGGTAGCTATGCATCTAACCCTGATGGTGTCGCTCGTATTATTGAAATGAGAGCAATGAACCAAGCGCTGCACGAGATAGGTTTGCGCGTAGTACTAGATGTTGTGTATAACCATACCAATGCCTCTGGCCTGTTTGAAAACTCTGTGTTTGATAAGGTCGTTCCTGGCTACTACCACAGATACGAAGTAGATACAGGTGCAATCGTTCGTGAAACTTGCTGTGACGATACCGAGCCACGTAACCGTATGATGGAAAAATTCATGGAAGACTCTCTGCTTCTATGGACTGAGCATTATAAATTTGACGGTTTCCGCTTTGATATTATGAGCCAAGCGACCAAGCAGACAATGGTTGATTTGTATGCAAAAGTGCGCGAAATAGACGCAGACAACTACTTCTATGGTGAGGGTTGGATACGTCAAGATCGCGGTTATGAGCAGGCGAATCAAATCAATATGGCTGGAACACAAATAGGTACTTTCAACGATAGAACTCGTGAAGGTATTCGTAGAGCCAATATTTTCTACAATGGCAACCCAAATAGTCGTTTAGGGACTGCAAGCGAGACTAGTCTTGCTGCGGCAATGAATGACCAAGATATCGTGAAAATGACGATGGCTGGGACATTAACCGACTTCGTGCTCGAGACATCGGGTGGCAGTGCTACAGAAACTAGCTCTTTAGGGGGTTATACACTAGATCCGGCAGATAGCATTAACTATGTGTCAAAACACGATAATGAAACACTGTGGGATCAGTACAATTATAACTTACCAAATAACCTTAGTTTGGAACAAAGGATCCGCGCACAAAACATTGGTATTGGCATTCCGATGTTGTCTCAGGGTATTCCTTTCCTTCAAGTAGGTGGTGATTTCCTTCGCTCTAAATCAATGGATAGAAACACTTTTGATTCTGGTGATTGGTTCAGCCGCATAGACTTTTCTATGGAAACGAACAACTGGAATGTTGGTTTGCCAATGGCTCAAGACAACGAAGGAATGTGGGATACTATCTCGACCTTCATGTTTGCTCCTGAGCGCGCCGCAGCAATGTCTGATATTGAAATGGCGGCTGAGGTTTTCCAAGAGTTCTTAAGCATACGCTCTGGTAGCAAGCTTTTCCGTTTAACAACGGCTGAAGATATTAAGCAGCGTTTAGGTTTCCACAACATTGGCGCTCGTCAACAGCAAGGTTTGATTGTGATGAGTCTTGATGATGGTATTACGCCTGACAGCGCTGTTGAGCTAGATGATCTCGACCCAATGCATGATGCTATTGTTGTAGTGGTAAATACTGGTTATGAAGAGAAGTCAATTGAAGTATTAACAGCTACTGGCTTCGAGTTACATAGTGTTCATGCTAATTCAATCGATCCAACTGTGCGTAGCGCAACTTTCACCGAAGGTGCTGATGAGTCGGGTAACGGCACATTTACTGTTCCGGCCCTAACCATGGCTGTTTTTGTAAAGAATCAGGGTACGGAGCGTGGATACGGATTATCTGCTATAGCGACATCTGGCGCGCCTGATATTGTGCCATTTGGAGATACTGCAGTATTCCTTCGTGGGTCAATGAACGATTGGGGTGAATCTACTCAATTCGATTATAAAGGCGACGGTGTGTATGAAGTAGCGTTTGAATTAACAGGTGCAACTTCTTATGCCTTCAAAGTAGCATCAGCAGATTGGTCAACCGTGAACCTTGGTGATTCAGCTGACCCTATTGTTGTCGAAGATGTTGCAAAAACACTTGTACCTGGTGGTGAAAACTTGAGCTTTACGCCAAGCATTGACGCAACTTATGTGTTCAGTCTTGATGCAAGCGATACCTCTGCGCCAGTATTAACTATTGTTAATGAGGAGCCTTACGTAGGTAATCCTATCTACCTTCGTGGCGGTATGAACGGATGGGGTCTTGACGATGAATTCAACTATGATGGCGGACGCTTGTACTCGGTAGCCGTTAATTTGAATGCTGAAGAGTATCAATTCAAAGTTGCTAACGAAGGTTGGGCTAATCCTAACTTGGGTGCATTCAGCGAAGATGATATTGATGACACCATTGTGCTTGGCCAGAACACTTTCTTAACTGAAAATGGCACTAACCTGTTCATCTCGGTAGCGGAAGCAGGCGATTATGTATTTATCTTTGACAGTACAGACCTTAGTGAACCTAAGATACGCGTATTTGCTGAAGAGTTCTTCGGTGCCTCTACAGTGTATGTGCGCGGTAGCCTAAATGGTTGGGGTGAAGTAGATGCGCTTGCCTACCAAGGTGATGGTGTTTACTCGGTAAATATTGACTTAGATGGGGCAGATGTTGCTTTTAAAGTAGCAACAGGTGATTGGTCTACAGTTAACCTAGGTGCGGCGTCGGACGAAACTGCTGCTGTTACTCTGGGTGAAGCTAAAGTCTTATTCCAAGATGGAAACAGTTCAAACCTAACCTTGACTGCCCCGGCAGCAGGTACCTATGAGTTCAGGGTTGAAGGACCAGACGCTACTGCACCAAAAGTGACAGTAACTGCTGTAGATTAAAGCTTTCCCCCGAAGCTTTAGTGTGTGATAGCCAGCGCTCTGCGCTGGCTTTTTTTATGCACAGAAAACACGATGCACAGAAAACACGATGCTCAAAACACGCAGACCCAAACACTGAGGCTAGCGCTACTAATTACATTCTACCTTAGGAAAATGCAAAGAAACGAGCGGGAGAGGGTGACAGGGTTGGTGCGAGATACAAGGGAGCGAGCGGGCTACATCAACAGCAGGCGTGGGCTACATCAACAGCGGGCGTGGGCTACACCAACAGCAGGCGTGGGCTACATCAACAGTAGATGTCAACCCAGTGCCTTATGCTGCATATAAATTATAGTAGACTGTTAATGGCAGCAATGTTTGAATCTATTGCACTACCTATGGCGCCGGCTAATTTTGCTCTTTTGTAGTAGTGCAATGACTCGCCATATCTACCTTGTTTGAATTTAATCTCTGCGATTTGCAGATTATACAAACCATTGTGGGGTAATGCATCGGCTAGAATTTGCAGCGTTTTAGCTCTCATCTTATGGTTGTCACTGGTCGTGTAGCGCTTTAGGCTCAACTCCATCATTTGCAACCAGCCCAGTTTTTTTAAATAAAAGTCTTGGCCAAGCTGTTGTTGCCAATCGGCAGGCGCCGGTAAGCTTGGTGTCTTAGCTTGGTTTGTAAATGGATAGTCGGAGGTTAGACTTTGAATAGTAGCAAAGCCATAGTACTCTTCTTGAGGCAAAATAAGTCTCTCGGCCCATGCTTGCGCAATACTTACCTTTTGAAACTTACTTGAGAAGACATGCTCCGGATTACGCGACTGAGTAAATAACTGTATAATTCCTTCGTAAAAGCTATTGGAAATAACAAAGTAGCCGCGTAAGTTAGGGTGAAGGTGCTCCAACATAAGCGATTGACCAATAATGCCATTTTTACTTCGAATTTCGAGTTCTTTTTCAGCATCAATAAGTGTTGCTGAATAGTTATCTGCAAGCTCCCTAATAATTTCATTCATCGCTGTAGGGGCTCTAAATCTCAATAAATCATTGTTGATTGCTAACTGATAGTGTTTTTTTGCAATAGTAATTAAATCAACGCGCTCAGCTAACTTAGCGATCTTGAAGTGAAGGTTAGCAGACTTTGACTTTTCTAAAGTCAGTGTTGCTTTTCGAATCGTCTTCTTTAACTCGTCGTTATTCTTTTCATTCAATATCACGCTCATGCTTCGTTCGAAGGAGGGCTCTGCTTCGATACTTGAAAAAGGTGCTTGGTCCTTGTGGTTACTTGCTATGGTAGAAATAAGGACTGGAATCCCCGCTGATTGATATTTTGCTAATAGTCTACTCAGGTTGGATTTAAATTGGGCTAACCCATCGTGGTAAACCGCAGAGTCATATTCGATAGATCTATTTTTAGCAACTTTCGCCATAAAGGTCCTAGAGCGTTGGTTTTCTCTCTCCTGAATACTTTTATCATCAGTTATTTCGCTTGCGCTTGGCTTTGCCGGCATTTTGCCCATAGAGTAAGCGGCTGCTTGTAAAAGTTGCACAAGGCGCAGTTCTTTTAAGCGCATATACCATCGCGTAGTCGTGCTTGAGCCCATTGCGGTGAAGTTTGAGCCTACTCCTAAGATGCCTAAATATTCATTGTGACCCGCGTAAATCAATACAAGATCAGGCTCTTGCTCAATTATTTCATCGGCCATATCGAGCAATGTGTATGAGTTCACCGCCGACATGGCAGTATTCAATACTTCTACATGGACTCCGGGTAAGCTTGCTTTTAAACGTTGCTCCAATGTACCGGCAATACTGGCTCCCAATCCGTAAGGAAAGCCCGCGGCAGTGCTTCCTCCTTGCACGACAACGCGAAAACCTGAGCTAGGCTTTTCTTTTAATATAAAGTTGGCTTCCATTGTAACCGAGGGTTTTTCGGCGTTTTTAGGAAAGTATCGATTCAAAATATCAGGGCGTGGCAATACATAATGCGGGTTGGCGGGGTTTTCGATGAAAAGCGGGTAACTTTGCCCAACACCAGCAAGGCGAAGCACTAACTCGACAAAAATAAAAAACATCAATGGTAACGAAAAGGCAATAGCGTACATGAGTCTTTTTCTTTTTACCGATGTAGATGAAGCTATAGTAGATTTCACCTTTTGATTTGCTGCTTTTTTCATGAATGCGTTCTCGTATGTATTGTGAGTGAAGCCTGGCTTATTGCTCTGATATCATGTGCTTAATGCTTAATGCGCGCCGATGATTAGGTTGTTGTGCTAATAAAGCATTGATTCGCTGAAGTGACTCATCGCGATTACCTGATTTAAACAAGGCTTCTGCAAGTGTGAGTGTAAAATTGGCTAGGTCTCGTTTGCCTACCTCGGTATTGGTAATTTCGCCAGAGGAGGTCTTAAGTAAGTTCAGTGCGCGCCGCGCATAATACTCTGCCAAACTAGCTTGCTTCGCTTTGAGATAAAGCTGACTGGCAATTCTCGCTGTTTGCTTTCGGGTTTCAATCTGATTATTTGGCAAGGAATCAAAGAGCAAACCAGCAACCGTTGCGGCACTTAGCCAATCTCCTTGCTCTTGATAAAGTGTGAGTAAGGATTGTTGAGCTTCCAACCATTGCATACCGCGAATGCGCTCAACCGCAATAGTTTCAACCTTGTCTTGTGCTGTTGGTATCAAAACTTCCTGTTTGGTTTCCACGAAGGGGTAGTCAGCGACTAGAATGGCAATTTTATGCTCTGCTAGCAATACATCTGATGCTAAAACGGGTTGGTAAGGCCACGCAAACTCTGGTTCTAAGTGCTTTGCATGATAAGTAACAGGTGCCGCTAATAATTTATTTTCTATTAGCGCATTTAAAAATGCGTCAGCTATTAAAAAGTAGCCTCTCACATTTGGATGGAGGTGCTCTAGCATATGCTCTTTGCCAATAATAGCGTTTGAACTGTCATCACGTATCGTGCTTTCAGCATCAACAAGATAGACATTTGGCTGCTTTGTGAGTGTTTTTATGATGGAATTAAAATGGCTTGGGGCTCTAAATCTGAGTAAGTCGAGGTCACGTGCTAATAAATAGTGGAGTAATGCATCATTGGGGTGGGTTGAGGCTTGGGCCTTGGCAACAGCGAAGGCTAAATCAGCAGAGCGATCTCCTTCTGCAAGTAGTCGAGCGCCTTGCTGAATAAGTCGTTTCGTAGAGCGGGGCACCGATGGGTTAAGAAGTTTGTTAGCGTTTTGAGAATTTTCTGAAGAAAAAGGAGCCTGATCTTTTTCGTTGGAAGCGAGAGTGGAAAGCAACACAGGAATGCCCGCTTGTGAAAACTTTGCTAGCAAGCTTTGCATATTTTTTTCGAACTGCATTTTGCCTAGCTCGAATATTTCAGAATTCAATGCGATATCTTTATCCTTCGCCACTCGTGCCATTAAGGTTCGTGAGCTATCGCTGTGATCAACTGCACCGTAAGGTGTTGGCTGTTCCAGACCAGACGTGTCGCTAGCGCTTGAGAAAGCATAAAAAACTGACTGCATTGCCTGATAAAGCGCTAAGTCTTTTAATTTTAAATACAAGAGATTTGCTGCATGGGAGTTAAAAGCGCTAAAGGTTGAGCCAATACCCATTACGCCAAGGTACTCATTGTGACCTGCGTAAATGAGCACGTAGTCGGGAGAGATGTTGATCACTTCGTCACTAAAATCTAATAGGGCGTAACTGTTGATACTTGCCATGGCAACCGATATCACTTCAATTTCCTGCTCGGGATAAAGTGCCTTAAGGCGTTGTTGCAACATGCCAGCGGGTGAGCCAAAACGACCATAGGGAAAGCCAGCAGCGGTAGAGCCACCCATTAACACAATTCTTATCGTGTCTTCTGCTTTATTTGTGTTGAACAGAAAAGTGTCCGGGGATACAGGAGGCGCGAGTTCTGGCCGAGGGAAAAAGCGTTTTATCACATCGGGATTAGGCTGAAGAATAACAGAATCACTTGTTTCCTTGTTATTTACTTCGATGAAAAGTGGGTAGCTGTTCCAAGCACCCGTTGCACGCAATGCAAACTCTATCACTAGCAGAAAAATAAAAGGTAAAGCTATTGCAACAGCATAAAACGCAAAGCGGTTTTTGCCAGCATCATCGGCTTGATGGTTTTGTTTCTGCATTACGTTTGTTGTCGCTTTGTTGACCATGTGAGGACTCATAATACAAGTAATTACTTGTTAATTCGATGTTGCATACGTATGCGTAAGAAAAATAGCACTTTTCTGAGCATTTAAACTAGTTAGAAGCCTAAATATGAGTACACTAGTTAGCATTCTATTAACATATTACTCGCGTTGGTTTTTACATGACTCAGATAATCGGGATCTCAGCTTATTATCATGATAGTGCGGTGGCATTTATCCGTGATGGCGAGATCATTAGGGCAGCGCAGGAAGAGCGATATACGCGTGTTAAGCACGATGCTAGCTTTCCCACAAATGCCCTTGAGTTTTGTTTGTCAGGCTTAGCGCTTGAAACCATCGACGCCGTTGTGTTTTACGATAAGCCCTTGTTGAAGTTTGAGCGTTTATTAGAGACTTATCTAGCAAGCGCACCAAAAGGGTTTATGTCTTTTGCCAAAGCCATGCCGATTTGGTTGAAGGAGAAGCTGTATTTAAAATCTGTCTTGCGAACTGAACTACGCAAAATAGTGCATCGTCAACGTGCGATGCAAAATGGTAGTTCGCTTATTGAAGAGAGGGAGAAAGATAAAAAGCCCAAAATTCCTAAACTCTTATTTTGTGAACATCATGAATCGCATGCTGCGGCTGCATATTTCCCAAGCCCTTTTGATGATGCAGTTATTCTCTGCTTGGACGGTGTTGGCGAGTGGGCGACTTCTTCAGCATGGCGCGGAAAATCTGGCCAACTGAGTCCCTTATTTGAAATACACTTTCCGCATTCCTTAGGTTTACTCTATTCGGCTTTTACACAATATTGTGGTTTTCGTGTGAATAGCGGCGAGTACAAATTGATGGGGTTAGCACCTTACGGCAAACCAAAGTATGTTGACAAAATAAAGCAGCATCTTGTGCACATTAATGCCGATGGGAGTTTTTCCCTCGACATGAAGTACTTTGATTATGCGTCGGGTAAGACCATGACTAATGCTCATTTCCACGATTTATTTGATGGGCCAGCAAACGCTTATGATGGTGAGATAAGCCAAAAAGAAATGGATCTAGCGCGCTCCATACAAGTTGTGACTGAAGATATTGTCTTAGCGATAGCCAAACACTTACATACGCAAACAGGTGCTTCAAAACTCTGTTTGGCGGGAGGTGTAGCGCTAAATTGTGTTGCCAATGGTAGATTACTTCGCGAAGGGCCTTTCGAAGATATATGGATACAACCGGCCGCAGGTGATGCCGGCAGTGCCATTGGTGCAGCGCTGCAAATATGGCACAAGTATTATGGTAATGAAAAGAGGCACGCGGCAAAAGATCACTTCGATGCGATGCGAGGTGCCTATCTCGGAAACCGTTATTGCAACCAAGAAGTGATAGATGCTTGTGTGAGGCTTTCCCTAACGTATAAGCAATTAGCACCTGATGAAGTTATCGATACCACCGTGACCGCGATAGATAGCGGTAGGGTCGTTGGTTGGTTTCAGGGCGAAATGGAGTTTGGCCCGCGTGCTTTGGGTAATCGTTCAATTATTGGCGACCCGCGAAATGCCACTATGCAAGCCCAAATGAATCTAAAAATAAAACAGCGTGAATCATTTCGTCCTTTTGCACCTGCTGTATTAGAAGAGGATGTGTCACATTGGTTTGATTTAAGCACTGTTAGCCCTTATATGCTGTTGGTTGCGGACGTGAAGAAAGCGCATCACAGTAAAATTGTGAAAGCGCACAAGCATAAACAGCAACACAACGATAGTCATGGCGATGTTCATAGTTCTGCTAGGGAAGTCAATGAGACGACAGATTTACAAGGCCTTGATAAAGTTAATGAAATAAGAAGTACGGTGCCTGCAATAACCCATGTTGACTATTCAGCGCGTGTTCAAACAGTAAGCGAGCATACCAATCCTAAATTCCACAAGCTGATCAAGCGATTTAAGGCTGTTAGCGGAATTGGCATGCTTATTAATACTTCATTTAATGTACGAGGAGAGCCGCCCGTTTGCTCTCCCGACGATGCTATTCGCTGTTTTTTAGCGACCGATATGGATTTATTGGTGATGGAAGACATTGTATTAGACAAGAAAATAATTTTAGAAAGTGCTAATGGTCAACAACAAATCGCGGCAGCAAAAGCGATCAGTTTTGAGATGGATTAACACATGTACTCAATAATCAAAACAATCATGTTACCGCTGGCATCAAAGCAAGATATTCCAGCTTTGCGCTCTTTTGCTGTGGTTATGAGCAGTGCTTTTCCCATTGTTTTCATGTTGCTACTTCCATGGCTATTTAATCACTCTATGCCTTGGTGGCCGCTCGCGGTGCCACTTATATTGATGTTGCTACATTTGTTTCTGCCGCAAGCTCTCTATTTCCTTTATCTAGCATGGATGATTTTGGCGTCAATTTTAGGCTGGTTTAATACACAACTACTGTTAGCGATTATCTACTATGGGCTCATTACCCCGATCGGTTTGGTGATGCGAGCTTTGGGAAAACTACAATATAAAAAACGATTACAAACCGGTTCGAGCTGGGTAATACGTGAACATAACGACTATTCAAAAGATAAAAAACGATTAGAGGAGCCTTTTTAACATGACTGAGTTTCTGCAAGACCTGTGGGCGTTTTTACGCGTGAGAAAAAAGCTCTGGTTACTCCCCATTATTATCATCATGGCATTTCTCGGTTTTATTGTTATTGCAACCCAACAATCGTCACTCGCCACTTTTATTTACACATTATTTTAAAGGATTACTATGTCTTCTATTTTCAAACGAAGCGTACTGTTAGGAACATTGTCGGTGATAATATCATGTAGCCCTAATCAACAAGATGAGCGAGAAGATGCTTACTCTTTGCGCGATGCTCAGGGGGGCTACGTTCATCCTCATTTCTCTCAAGGTGACGGAAAGCCCGTTGTGTATCAGGTTTTCACACGCTTGTATGGTAATAAAAACACCACCAACAAAGCTTGGGGGAGTATTGACGAGAATGGCGTAGGGAAGTTCAGCGACTTCGATAACAAAGCCTTGCAAGACATCAAAGCCTTGGGAACATCATATATTTGGTACACTGGCGTTCCTCACCATGCTGTTATTAATGACTACACAGACTATGGTATTAGCTTGGACGACCCTGATGTAGTGAAGGGCAGAGCCGGCTCACCTTATGCCGTTAAGGACTACTATAATGTAAACCCTGACCTAGCCGATCAACCGGAAAATCGTTTACAAGAGTTTGAAGCTCTCATTAAGCGCACTCACGAAAATGGCATGAAAGTGATTATTGATATTGTGCCAAATCATGTTGCCCGAGGCTATGAATCACTTACACGCCCCGACGATGTGAGCGATTTTGGCGAGAACGATGATACTAGCCTTGAGTATGCTCGAGACAATAATTTCTATTACGTGGTTGGCGAGTCATTCAAAGTACCAGAGGGAGAGAATGGTTACCGTCCACTCGGAGGTGAGACGCACCCCTTAGCAGATGGTAAGTTCAACGAGAACCCAGCAAAATGGACAGGCAATGGTGCGCGAGCGCCTCAACCCGGCTTCCATGACTGGTATGAAACAGTCAAGGTTAATTATGGAGTTCGTCCGGATGGAAGCTACGATTTTGATGAATTACCAGCAGACTACGCCAACAAGGACTTGAGCGAGCACAGGGCGTTTTGGAAAAACAAAGATGTGCCCGATTCATGGGTGAAATTCGAACAAATTGTTCATTATTGGTTAGATAAAGGCGTTGATGGCTTTCGCTACGATATGGCCGAAATGGTGCCCGTAGAGTTTTGGTCCTACCTCAATTCATCAATCAAAGAAAAGAAGCCAGAAGCCTTCCTGCTTGCTGAAGTTTACAATCCCAGTTTATATCGCGACTATCTAGCATTGGGAAAAATGGACTACCTTTACGATAAAGTGGAATTCTATGATTCACTTAAATTACTGATGCAAGGGAAAGGCCCAGCGCAACCCTTGGAAGATATTCAAGCCTCACTCGCAGACATTGAGCTAAATATGCTTCACTTTCTTGAAAATCATGATGAACAGCGTATTGCGAGTCCTGAATTTGCAGGTAATGCGGAAAAGGGGAAACCAGCCTTAGTTGTATCTGCACTGATTAGCCGCTCACCGACGATGTTATATTTTGGGCAGGATGTTGGTGAAGATGGCTCTGAGGAACCTGGTTTTGGTGATCCTAGCCGTACGTCAATCTTCGACTATATGGGAGTGCCTGCGCATCAACGCTGGATGAACAACGGGGCTTTCGATGGTGGTCAATCAAGTGTTCAGGAAGTTGCTCTTCGTGCTTATTATGAAAAAGTAATGAATATCTCAGCAACGCATCCCACAATGCTAGGAAAATACGCAAGTCTGCACTCATTTAACGTTAAAATCGCCGAAAATGATGTAAATAATGCTTATGCGGAATCTATGTTTTCATTTGTTCGCTACACCGATTCTAGTGCGTTGATTGTGGTAAGTTCTTTTAAAAACGAAAAAATAAATGGATTGAAAATTTCTCTTCCAGTTGCTTTGTTAAGCGAATGGAAATTAGTTGAGGGCAGCTACGCAGCGGTGGGTATGCTAAACGGTTTTGAGTATCAATTAGACGTTGGTAGAAAGCGTTCAGCGGCCAGTATCACCTTAGGATTACCCGCTTTTGGCTCGGCAGTTCTTGAAATTAATCTAGCGCCAACAAAACCATGAGAATAGTAATAATGAAAAATATCCGAATAAAGCATTTTCGAAGAAGTTTATCTATTTATTTGGCTAAATCGAAGATGTTAACAGCATCTAAGTCTGTTCTTTTACTTGCGTGTATGAGTGTTAACTCTATCGATGCATTCGCCCTCAGTGACTTGCAAGCACAACACCCAAGCGTAGCACAAACGGCGCCACTCAGTGTCTATCGGGAGGCCTTAAGCCATCAGCATGAAAGCAATAGACTCGATATTCAATTAACTGATGGCGCTGTGAGCATTACAGCATTGAATGACAACAGTTTCGAAGTGTTTTATCAGCCATCACATACAAAAAATCTACCATCTTTTGCGATAGCTGAGGGGGTAAGTGCGCGAACTGGTATCAATACCACGCTGACTAAAGCTGATAATAGTTTGCGCTTTAGCGCAGGAGAGCTGAGCGCTAATATTCAATTGAAGCCTTTTCAGATTTCCTATTTTCGTGGAGATACTTTGCTAGTTAAAGAAGAAGTGGGGCTTTTTAATCATGAAGCGCTGCGTGGTTTTCGTTTTTCTTTGAACGATGATGAGAAAATCATGGGCGGAGGGCAGCGTGTGCTAGGCATGGATCGCAGAGGTCAGCGCATGCCACTATATAACAAAGCACACTACGGCTACACAACCGAGTCGTCACAGATGTACTACGGATTGCCGGCAGTAATGTCAACAAATATGTATGTTCTCGCGTTCGATAATAGCGCCAGTGGTCACTTGGATATAGGTCATACACAAGCCAATGTTTTACAATTTGAAGCTTCATCTGGGCGCACTTCTTATATTGTCAGTAGTGGCGCAACCTATGCCGAAATGGTCAAGAACTTTGTCGATATCACAGGCAAGCAACCACTACCACCGCGATGGGCTTTAGGTAATTATGCTTCTCGATTTGGCTACAAAAGCCAACAGCAGGCCTTGGAAACCATCGAAAAATTCGAAAAAGAAGACTTTCCGGTTGATGCCATTGTGCTAGATCTATACTGGTTTGGCCCTGATATAAAAGGCCATATGGGGAATCTGGAATGGGATAAAAACACTTTTCCCGAACCTGAGAGAATGATCCAGACACTCGCCGACAAGGGGGTTAAAACCATTTTAATTACTGAGCCTTTCATTTTAACTACGTCGAAGCAGTGGAAGTCAGCTGTCGAGAATGACGCCCTAGCAAAAAGTTTAGGCGGTGGGCCACGTAAATTTGATTTTTACTTTGGTAATACAGGCTTGGTTGATGTTTTTGATGAAGATGCTCAAGATTGGTTCTGGCGTTTTTATGAAAGTTTAGACAAACAAGGTGTCGCCGGTTGGTGGGGCGATTTGGGGGAACCAGAAGTTCACCCTAGCGATAGTTTACATCGCTTCAACGGAGATTGGGTCACTGGCGATCAAGTGCACAATGCCTATGGTCACAAATGGGCTCAAATGGTGTATGAAAAACAAAGTCAGTTAACACCTAATGAGCGTCCTTTTATTATGATGCGCTCGGGTTTTTTAGGGACGCAACGCTACGGTATCATTCCGTGGACAGGGGACGTATCTCGGGAGTGGGGCGGCTTGAAACCTCAGGTTGAGTTGAGCCTACAAATGAGTATGTTTGGTCTGGCCTACACACATTCTGACCTTGGCGGCTTTGCTGGGGGGGAAAGTTTCGACCCAGAGCTCTACATCAGATGGATGCAATATGGTGTGTTTCAACCAGTTTATAGGCCGCATGCCCAAGATAATATCGCACCTGAACCTGTTTTTCATGATGAAAATACCAAAGACATTGTGAGAGAATTTGTGAAACTGCGCTACAGGATGCTTCCATACAACTATTCGCTGTCATTCGAAAACTCCCTTTATGGCAAGCCAATGATGCGTCCTACCTTTTTTGATTCTGCGACTTCGGATATTAGCAATAACAATAGCTATATGTGGGGCTCTGCTTTCTTAGTTCATCCGATAACCTCACCCGGTGTAAAGGTGGTGGATATGAAGGTACCAGCGGGTGTTTGGTTTAATTATTGGAATGACGAAAAGATAGTTAATAACGACGACAGTGAGATTAGCTATGCAATGAAAACATCACTCAATACACTTCCTGTTTTAGTGAAAGCGGGTTCCTTTGTTCCCATGGCAAAAAATATGAAGAATACTGAAGCTTACGATCAGAGTCAGCTTGTGGTGCATTATTATCATGATAATAGCGTCGCTAATACGTCCTATATTATGTATGACGATGACGGGAGAAGTGCTGATTCAATTGACAATAATAATTTCCAATCTCTTCGCTTTAGCTCTTCGCAAGGCTTAGCTGAGGAAAGTGAAAGCACGGTGCTGAATCTTGACCTTGAAGTTTCGGGGAGCTTTGAAAGTGCACCCAAATCGCGTGATATTACTTACGTACTGCACGGAATATCGCAAAAGCCCAACGCAATCCTTGTTAACGGTGAAGCAGTAAAGTTTTTAGATGCAAGTGACTTTAGACAACGCCAAAGTGGTGCATACTGGAACGAGAGTAGCCAACAGATTAGGGTTAAGGCTCGCTTAGAAACACAACTATTGCTTAGCGTAAACTAGGAGCTTCACTCTTAGTTTGGCTTGTGCTCCGATAAAGATGCAAGAGCAACGCTATGTTCTTCAAAATGTTGAGTATTATTTAATATGTACTCTTGCATTTGTCGCATAGCGTGCTCTGGTAGCTTGTTTTCTGTTTTAATTTCTGGAAACGCACCATAACCGGCCAATAAACAAAACCAAGATACCGCAGGATAGTAGGACGTCATTTGGTAATTGTTTAACACCGTATTAATGTCTCGAGCCGAATACCAAGACTCTAAGACTGCTTCTAATTGTGGCGATAACTGTTGATTGTTCCGGTTATCTATCCAGTATTGACTATCGTTTCTAGTATTCAGCTTGTAGTGTGCAACGATATAATCCCGAACGCCTTCAAAACGCTTACGGATCTTATCGTTAAATTTGTCTTTAAGCTCTCGTGCCTTTTCATCCTCAACGGTATTGCTCAGTACATCAACAGGTTCGCCTAGCAGCTGTATGAATTGTAATATTGTTTCTTGAACTAAGTGCAATGCAGTGGCTTCCAAGGGTTCAATAAAGCCTTGTGATAAACCCAGTGCCAGTACATTTTTGTGCCAGTGTTTAGTGACTTGCCCTACCTTCATGCGTAAGTGTTTGATCGCAGGCAAATTAGGATTAGCACTCTCATACTCAACTTTGCTTTCGTAGCCAAGTGATTTTAGGAGCTCCAACTCAGCCTCTTCAGCCGAGATGTATTTACTGCAATATACATAGCCATTCCCCGTTCTATTTGTAAGAGGTATATGCCAAGACCAGCCGTTTGATAATGCTTGTGCCTTTGTTTCTGATGGCAAAGTGCTCTCAGATTTAGTGGGAATAGCAACTGCAGCATCATTGAAGAGCATATCTGAAAAACTATGAAAAGGGACTTTCAAGGATTGTTGAATTAAGCGTGAAGAAAAACCTGTGCAATCTATGAATAAATCAGCAGAGTACTTGTTTCCAGACTGCATGCTAAGACTGCAAATATTGCCAAATTCGTCATAGTTAATGGCCGATTTGTGGGAACTTAATTCGTCTTCTATGTGAGTAACACCGGCTTCTTTTGCTTTTATTGATAGAAAGTCTCCCAGTTTGGCGGAATCAAAATGGTAAGCGTAGTTTAATGGGATTTGTGGCTTGTTGGGCTTAGGTTTTGGGCTGAGTTTACGCTGAGCCAGCTTTGCTGACAGGAAAAAGTCATCAGGGCAAACTGGTACATCCATGCCTTGAGAGCGTAACTTGCTATGATATAGAAAAGCCGACCCTGTTGCGCGGTCAAAAGGCGAAGGAAAAGGATGGAAATAACGATTATGTTGGGTATGTTCAGTCCAATCAACAAAGCTAATGCCGTTTTTGTAGGTAGCATGGCAAGCAGGCATCCATTCGCTCTCTGGTATGTCTAAAATATCGAAAAACTTCTTTAATTGGGGGGTTGAGCCTTCGCCGACACCGATGATGCCAAGCTGCGGCGACTCTACAAGCGTGATGGCGTATGAGCGTCGATTTAACATTTTGGCAAACAGATTCGCCGCCATCCAACCCGCCGTTCCTCCGCCCAAAATCAGTATTTTTTTCATATTTGATGGTAACCACGTTAAAAAGAGTGAAACAAATGCAAAGATGTATTCTGCGATGAGAATGCTACCCCAGATGTCACTGCCAACTGACTGAATACGTATGCACTTTACTAGTCATCCATAGTCATTTTAAACACTTAGCGTTACACTTAGCGCAATTATTTAACAGACAGTTTACATTATTCGGTTGTGAAGAGAATGTCTTCCAGCTCGATAAGACAACAATAACAAGAGAAAAATATGCAAAAACAACAACCCCAATTAAGTTTTTGGCAATTATGGACAGTCAGTTTTGGCTTTTTGGGGGTTCAGTTCGGTTTTGCTCTGCAGAATGCTAATGCAAGTCGAATCCTAACTGACCTTGGCGCAGACCTACACTCTCTATCGCTGTTTTGGTTAGTTGCTCCAATTATGGGTTTACTCGTACAACCAATTGTTGGCGCCGCCTCTGACCGAACATGGAATAGGCTTGGTCGTCGTCGCCCGTTTATCCTCGCCGGTGCGATTGCCGCAGCTATTGGCATGTATTTAATGCCAAATGCGTCGCTCGTTGTTGCATTCATTGCGCCAATGATATTTGGTGTATTAATGCTAGCGCTCATGGACGCTTCATTCAATGTTTGCTTTCAACCTTTTAGAGCGCTGGTATCCGACATGGTACCCCCTCAACAACGCAATTCTGGGTATTCGATTCAGTCTCTTTTGATAAACGTGGGTGCAGTAATTGGGTCCATCTTGCCATTTGTATTAACTAACGTAGTTGGGCTTGAAAATACAGCTGAGGCAGGCAAAGTTGCTCCTTCAGTTGTGTGGGCTTTTTATATTGGAGCAACGGTATTATTAGGCTCAGTGTTGTGGACGGTGTTTCGGACTAAAGAGTACAAGCCAAAAGACTACTACAGCTACAAAGGTTTGGATGCTACAAAAATGGAAGCCGAGTTAGCGCTGAAAAAGTCACTCAAGACAAAATTGTCAGAGTTTTTTAAATTAGTATGGACGATGCCTGATACTATGCGCCAGTTGGCAGTAGTTCAGTTCTTTTCGTGGTTTGCGCTGTTTATAATGTGGGTTTATACAACCCCTGCAATTACGCAACATATTTGGGGCGTGGAAGTGAAATGGTTCGATCCAGATTATTTGTCATCGGTCGATGTTCCCGCGTCAATTGTTGCAGCAAAAGGTGCTGCAGGTGATTGGGTGGGTATTTTGTTTGCCGGTTATTCATTATTCGCAGCAGTCTTTTCAGTGTTTCTTGCAAAGTTAGCCGATAAAATAGGAAGAAAGGTGGTGTATGCAAGTTCACTCTTTATCGGCGGTCTCTCATACATTAGTTTTATGCTTTTTGAGGACCTAACACCAACTACTGTGAATTTGTTGATCACAGAAGTGACCGTTCCCTTTGGCGCAGTGTTACTCATGTTGCCAATGATAGGGATAGGTATCGCATGGGCCGCTATTTTAGCGATGCCTTACGCCATGTTAGCGGGTTCTCTCCCAGCAAATAAAACTGGCGTCTATATGGGAATATTCAACTTCACCATTGCTATGCCGCAGATCATTTGTGGTCTTACCGCTGGTTTCATATTGAGCAATGTATTTGATAATAACGCAGTGTACATTATTGTCGTTGCGGGCGTGTCGATGCTGCTTGCGGGTTTCGCTGTGTTTGGTGTGAAAGAGCACGTACAAGTTACCGAATCATAAAGTTTAAAGCCTTATCCCTAGCTTTCCCAATAGCAGCGATGCTATTGGGTTTTTTTGTTCAAAAGAAGAGACTTATTTCGAGCTATTGACGCCACATGATTGTCGGATGATAAGCTCGGGCGGCATAAGATAATCTGTAACGGGTTCATTATTAATCATTTTCAATAGATTAGTCACTAAGAGTTCACCAGCAAGCTGCGTATTTTGATGTACCGTGGTAAGTGGTGTTGAGGCAAACTCACTTATTTGAATATTATCGTAGCCTACAACTGCTATATCCGCCGGAACCTTAAGCCCTAAGCTTCTCACTGCTCTTATTGCACCCATCGCAATGAGGTCTGATGCGCACACGATGGCATCAGGACGGTTGTCATTCAATATCTTAAGTGCTGCTTCATAGCCTGCTGCTTCAGTTGATATTGCGTTCTTCTGCACTACATTTGATGAAGGCAGGGCATTTTCCAAAAGCACACTCATGAAACCATCAAACCTAGCCTTAAACTCGGGAGCCGTCTCGTCGGCGTAGCCAATGAAGCCAAAGGTTTTATGGCCTAGCGAAAGCATGTGTTTAGTTATTTCAACGCCACCTAAGTAGTTATCGCAGCCAATGGATACGCCGGGATGTTTCTCATCAGGCGCGCCCCAGCGAAGAAATCGCGTACCTTGTTCCTCTAGTTGACTGAGTTTATATTCGTAATCAGTGTAACTACCATAACCTAATAGGATAAGACCATCGGCTTTATTACTGTCTTCGTAAACAGCATGCCAATCGTCCTTCAAATTTTGAAATGACACCAAAAGATCATAACCGGCAGCCGCAGTGGCTTTGGTAATACTACCTAGCATTGAGATAAAAAACGGATTGATGAGAGAGTCATCGGATGTTGGATCTTCGAAAAAGAGCAGGGCAAGGGTTTGACTATGCTGCTTTCGCAGATTACTCGCGTTTTTGTCAACTTTGTAATTGAGTTCTTTGGCTATCCGTTTCACTTTTTCCCGAGTTTCCTGATTCACCAGCGGACTATCGCTTAGTGCTCTTGATACGGTCGATTGGGAAACACCCGCCATGTGTGCGATGTCGAACGACGTTGCTTTGCTTTTCATTGTGGACTTCTTGTCAGTGAAAATGTCTATTAAATGAGAACTTCATATTACTGAAAATCTTTCATGTAGTGTTTTATACACCACTGTGCATATCAAGTTCAAATTCTTTGCAAATATGCTCTAAATTGACGCTATTGAAATGAAAACAAAGTGATATACTCGGAAAAATTATTTAAATCTATTTTTGAGGAAATACACGAAATGGCCGAAACTGAACATCGCCCGTCCAACTTTATCAGACAAATTATCGATAAAGACTTGAGTTCAGGCCTACATCAGAATGTAGCAACCCGCTTTCCACCAGAGCCAAATGGTTACTTGCATATAGGTCATGCAAAATCAATTTGTTTAAACTTTGGCATTGCACAAGACTATAAGGGCACTTGTAACCTTCGTTTCGATGATACTAATCCTGAAAAAGAGGACATCGATTACGTTAATTCGATTAAAGAGGACGTTACCTGGCTTGGCTTCGATTGGCATGGCGAGACGCGTTACTCATCGAACTATTTTGATCAGTTGCATGGATACGCTGTCGAGCTAATCGAAAAGGGCCTAGCCTACGTTGATTTCTCTAGCCAAGAGGCGGTGCGAGAAATGCGTGGAACCTTAACTGCACCCGGAAAGAATAGCCCATATCGCGATACTAGCATTGAAGAAAACCTCTCTCACTTCGCGAAGATGAAAGCGGGTGAGTACCAAGAGGGAGAATGTAGCTTACGCGCTAAAATAGATATGAGTTCGTCGTTTATGTGTATGCGCGACCCTATTATCTATCGTGTGAAGTTTGCTCATCATCATCAGACTGGTGACAAATGGTGTATATATCCAATGTATGATTTTACCCATTGTATTTCTGATGCGATAGAGGGGATCACGCATTCTTTGTGCACACTTGAGTTTCAGGACAACCGTCGTTTATATGATTGGGTGATTGATAATATTTCGATTGAGTGTACGCCTCGACAATACGAGTTTTCACGCCTAAATCTTGAATATACTGTTCTCAGCAAACGAAAGTTGATTCAGCTTGTAGAAGACAACATTGTCTCGGGTTGGAACGATCCGAGAATGCCAACTATCGCCGGTATTCGTCGTCGCGGCTACACGCCTTCTGCTATGCGTGAGTTTTGTTTACGCATTGGCGTGACCAAAATGGATAATTTAGTTGAAATGAGTATGCTTGAGGCCTGCATAAGAGACGAACTTAACGTATCGGCAGAAAGAAGGATGGCAGTGCTTGAGCCCTTAAAGGTGGTGATTGAAAACTACGAAGAGGGTAAAACCGAATGGCTTGATGCGCCCAATCACCCCAGTGATGAGACCATGGGAACACGCAAGGTGCCTTTTTCTAAAGAGCTTTGGATTGAAAAAGAAGACTTTAGAGAATCTGCAAATAAGAAATTTAAGCGTTTAGTGATAGATAAAGAAGTACGCTTGCGTAATGCCTATTTTTTAAAAGCTAATCGCTGTGATAAAGACGAACAAGGCGAGGTAACCACAGTGTATTGTACTTACGATCCAGATACGCTTGGCAAAGACCCTTCTGACGGTCGCAAAGCGAAAGGGGTTATCCATTGGGTCAGTGCTGAGCACGCAGTTGAAGCTGAGGTACGTCTTTACGATCGTTTGTTTACTGTTCCCAACCCCGCGGCTGAAGAAGATTTTGCAGCAACGATTAACCCTGAATCGCTGGTAATAAAAACAGCCTTTGTTGAGCCTTCATTGCGCGAAGCTAACTTACACCAGGCATTCCAATTTGAAAGAACAGGATACTTCTGTATAGATGATGACAGCTCTTCAGCACAATTGGTGTTCAACAGAACGGTCGGTTTGCGTGATACTTGGGCAAAACAAGGTCAATAAGAAATAATATATCATGTAAAAGCCCAAACTATGTTTGGGCTTTTTGCTAATGGCTATTAATCACTTTGGTTGGCAATGGAAAGTTTTGCCATTGTGGTCATCGCTGTCATCAGAAGCGAGATAAAGATAAGTAGGCATAATGTCTAAAGGGGTTTTGAGTTGGTCCTGCTTCTCGCCAGGAAAAGCTTTTGCTCGCATGTTTGTGCGTGTGCCTCCTGGATTGATGCAGTTAAAGCGAAGTCCTGAGTTTTTATGCTCGTCAGCCAGCACTTGCATCATGCCTTCTGTTGCAAACTTCGACATGCTGTAGCTTCCCCAATAAGCTCTTCCTTTATGACCAACTGACGAGGTGGTGTAAATAACGCTGGCTTTATTCTGTTTTTTCAAGAGCGGAAGCAAGGCTTGAGTTAGTAAGAATTGGCTGTTTACATTAACTTGCATAACAGCATTGAATTCTTTTTCACTAATTTGCTCGAAGGGGCACAGGTTGCCAAGAATACTTGCGTTAAATAACACTATATCGATGCGTTTATATTGCGACTCAATACTTGCTACCATGTCTAAATAATTTTGTTGTGTTGCGCCTGCAAAATCAATCGGTACAATGATGGGCTCTGGGGCGCCAGTGGCGATAATTTCATCATAAGTGACTTCCAGTTTAGAAACGGTTTTACCCAGAAGAATGACTTGAGCGCCACATTTTGCGTAAGAAATAGCTGCTTGCTTTCCAATACCATCGCCAGCACCGGTTATTAACGCTATTTTATTGCTTAATGCTTGATTACGAGCTACATATTGTAGGTGAGTATGCATTGTGTTCCTTTGCTAATTGGTTTTAGGATCGAAAGAATGAATAATATCGTACAAGTCACGTAGTCTGAAGTTAATAACGCAAATTTGTGGTCAATTGATATTTTTCCTTACAAATGATTAACAAACCTTTGCAAAGTGACAGTAAAGCCAATACTATTAAGATTATTATAACTGGTCATACTTGTTAGACTATCCGCAATACCATGACGTTAATAAAAAGTATAAATGTTATGGATAACTATTATCTGCAAGCAAGTGGGGAGAAAGAATGAATAAATTGTTAATTAGCGCAAGTGTTTTAGCGGCGCTAGGACTTAGCGGTTGTGGTGGAGGCGATAGCCTAAGCGACATCAGGGAAGAAACTGAAGTACAAACTGCATTTTCAAGAGTGGTTTTTGATCCTGCAGGTGGAAACCTCAACATTCCAAACGACCTTTTGATGCTTCCTGGCGATGATGGTTTTTTTGACTACACACTTAATATACCGGTCGCAGACCCAACAGACTTTGGTGACCCTCAAAACGCACTTAATGTGCTGGATGGATGGTCGACAACACAACCATTCGTTATCAATGTGGAGACGCCAGACGAGGTTAGCTTAGACGCTTCAACCTACCCACAGGGCCTACACATTTATGAAGCCACGCTAGGGCTAAATCAAGCCGACCCAGATTGTGCTGCTATTCAAATTCCAAGTGCGGGCTGTAAAATCGGCGACAAACTAACATACGGCGTTGACTTTATTGCTCAACCTGCTGACGGTAGCACCATTACTATCATTCCTCTTCGCCCGCTGAAAGCAGCGCAGGGCTATATGTTAGTCATGACGACAGACCTTAAAGATAGCACGGGCAAGAGTGTTCAAGGCTCAACTACCTGGGATTTGGTTAGCCAAGACATAAACAGTAGTCCTCTTGCCACCGAGTCACAACTAAGCTTGCAAACGCTAATTAATTTACACTTAGATTCACTTGCTGGCGCAGGTGTCGATACAACAAATGTCACATACGCTTCGGCATTTACTACGCAATCGACGTCAACGGTTCTTGATACTGTTAAGCAATTGATGATTGCCGAGTTTGCTCAACGAGCTGCTCTACAAGACCCAACTGCGGGTCAAGCGCTGCCTGCTATTGTCGCTAGAGATGTAGCTGCAGCGCCAAACACAATGGAATTTTTAGGGCTCGTTAGCGAAGACTTAGTTGCAGGCGCGGTGATGTTAGGCGTATCTCAATTGCCTGCAGAAGCAGCTCCTCTGATTCCTGCAATCAATGCATCAGATTTTTCATCGTTTACGACTTGTGCGGGCTTATTAAACGGTGCAGGCGGTGGTTTTGGTAGTCAGATTCCTCAAGTGAATGAGTTTGCTGCGGGCGTTGCCTCAGGTATTTTGGCTCAGGCGGGTCCTTTCTGCGCAGCTACACGCTTTGAAGGGAATATTTCATTGCCTTATTACTCAGGCGTACCTTCAATAGAAAATCCACTTGCTCCAATTAACGCGTTTTGGACATCAGCATGTGATAGCGGTATTGTGCTAGCTGGTGCAGCGGCCTTACTTCCAAATGCTGAGCCAGGTCCAAATGCGGCATTGTGCTCAAATGTAGGTTTAGCCGATGTTCGTTTGAACGGTCAGTTGCTTGATCGTGACAGAAACTTAACCAAGTTTTCACCGGTGCCACAACTCACTGGTCGTAACAGTGGTACAGAGCAATTAGATGTTCAAATTACCGTGCCTAATGCACAAGTTGCGGCAGCGCTTGGGTTTACTATTGAAATGCCTGAAGCTGGATGGCCTGTGGTTATGCTTGCACATGGCATCACATCGCGCAAAGAAGATATGCTAGCGGTTACCGGTGCCTTATCTTTAGCAGGTTTTGCCACAGTGGCTATTGACCAACCGGTTCATGGTAGTCGTGGTTGGGATGTTAACGGTGATGGTAACGACGACTTAAATGCGACCACCATTTCTGCCACGCATTATCTGAATCTTGCTTCTTTGCCTACTGCTAGGGATAACCTGCGTCAAAGCGTGTCTGACCTGCTAGGGTTGCGCTTGGGCTTAAATGCAGTCGCCGACACTACTGCGACACAAGCCATCAATCTTGACGAAAGAAATGTATCAATATTTGGCGTATCGCTAGGGGCTATTACTGGCGGTAATTTTGCCGCTGTTGCAAACACAAGCTTTGATGGGCCTCTTGCTGCCTTCAACGATTTCTTTGCTGTTCAAACAGCTTCTTTAGAATCTCCTGGAGGTGGCACTGCTAACTTCCTAATTGAATCTGCGGCCTTCGGACCATTGATCAAAGGTTTATTACTTTCTCAAGGTTCACCTGACTTCCAAGCGTTTTTAGTTGCACAGTTTGGTTCTGTTAGCGTTACAGAGGCACAACTTGTTGGCGCAGTTACTGCCTTTTTAGGGGCGCTTACGCCAGAACAAACAGCGGCTGCGAATGGCTTATTTAATCAATTCGCTTTTGCAGCACAAACGATGATTGATTCAGCTGACCCTATCAACTACTTTGAGAACTTGGCAAGCAATACACCTGTTCACATGATGACCGTTGTTGGTGATGGCGGTGAGGAAAACCTTCCTGACCAAGTCATTCCTGTTACAACTGCTTTACCGCTTGCTGGTCAGCAGGCATTGGTTAACATTATGGGCTTAGAACAAGTGTCATCTACTGTAGTTGGCGCTGAGCCAAGCAGTGGTGTCGTATTCTTTAACCAAGGTCAACACGCAAGTAGCTTAGACCCATCACGCGGGCCTGCTGTGACTGCAGAAATGCAAACACAAGTAGCTAACTATGTTGGTTCGGGTGGTAGAGCGATCGTGATTACTAATGAAGATGTAGTTTCCAACTAAATCTTCTCGATAATACGCGATGTAAAAGCCTGCTTTGCAGGCTTTTTTGTTTTATGGCTAGCCATAACTTGAATGATAAGAGAATGTGTTAGAGCAAATATATTGCTAAAATTGTGCGTAAAATTTGGTATATAATGCGACGCGCTGAAGATAGTATGATCAGCTCAATTAATGCGAACAGGAGTTAAGTTTGGAATTTTTATTTGAATATGGGTTGTTTTTAGCTAAAGCGATTACCCTTGTGGTGGCAATTGCGCTAGTGGTTGGTTTGATAGTTGGAATGACTTCAAAACAAAAACAACCCAGTGGTAACTTAGAGTTTGTTTCTTTGTCAGAACATTACGACGATATTAAAAGTGCAGCTCAAAGTGTGTTACTCGACAAAGATGCACTTAAGAAGTTAGAAAAAGAAGAGAAGCAGAAACAAAAAAAGAAAAGCAAAAGGAAAGGTATCGAGCAAGCTCAAAAGAATAATTTATTTGTGGTGAATTTCAATGGTTCGATGGACGCTCATGAAGTAGACATGCTGCGTGAAGAAATCACCGCCATTTTGTGTGTTGCGAGCAAAAATGATGAAGTATTGGTTAATGTTGAGAGCGGTGGCGGTGTAGTGCACGGATATGGCTTAGCTGCGTCACAGCTACAACGAGTCAAAGATAAAGGTATTAAACTAACAGTAAGCGTTGATAAAGTCGCTGCAAGTGGCGGCTATATGATGGCATGTGTTGCGGACAAAATACTCAGTGCGCCTTTTGCTATTATCGGGTCTATTGGTGTTATTGCCCAATTGCCTAACTTTAATAAAATACTTAAGAAAAATGATATTGAATTCGAGCAACATACAGCAGGTGACTTCAAGCGCACACTTACCATGTTTGGAGAGAATACAGACGCTGGACGAGAGAAATTTCAGGCCGAAATTGAAGATGTTCATTTAATGTTTAAAGAGTTTGTTAAGCAGCACAGACCCCAACTCGATATTGATAAGGTGGCTACCGGAGAGTATTGGTATGGACAAAGAGCTAAAGAACTAGCCTTGGTCGATGAGCTACTAACGTCTGATGACTATTTAATGCAAGCGAACGACAGTCAAAAATTGTATAAAATAAGTTATGCAACCAAAAAGACCTTGGCGCAAAAGTTGGGTTTTGCTGCTTATCAATCGGTTGAACAGATGTTTATGCGTTTGTTCGATGCGGGAAATAAGCTCTACAAGTAAGTTTGTTGTTTATTGGGTACAAAAAAAGCGGCTGTTTAAGGCCGCTTTTTTTAGCTTTCTGATTAACTTAACGCGGCGCGCGTGAACCAGGATTAGCTTCATTAATTTGTTGCGTGTAGAAGTCTTTCACAGAAAAAGATGATGCGGCTTTTTTCGCCTTTGCCTTTTTCGGAGCTGCTTTGGCTTTCGGTGCGCTCGCTTTTGGAGCTGCAGCTTCTTTCTCTACTTTTTTCTCAGCTTTTTTAGGCTTTTCAGCTTTGGCTGCAGGAGCACTACCGAACTCGTCGGCCATTTCGTCAAGCTGTGCTAAACGGACGTTTTTACCACCGTCAACGCTGTACCAACCACCTTTTGCTTCGATTACTGGTGTCTTTCCGTTTGCTGCTTCGTAAGCTGCTGTGAATTTTGCTAAGACGCTATCTTTGTCTAGTTTGCTCATACGTTCTTATGAACCCTTTTTGTTGAGTTGATGTTAATATACCCACAGTGTAAACCTTTTTTATTATTAATGTCTAATTTGAGTGACTTGGAGCTGGATTTTTGTGAAAAAACATGATTTTTTATCGTTTTTAGAAGATATTTTGCAAAGTAACTTGGTTAAAGACTACTGTCCTAACGGCTTACAGGTAGACGGTACAGACGATATTTGTTCCGTAATGACAGGTGTTACCGCATCACAAGCTCTTATTGATAGAGCAATCGAACAAAAAGTAGACGCTTTGCTGGTACATCATGGATTCTTTTGGAAAGGGGAAAGTCAGGTTATCACTGGCATTAAGAAAAATCGTATAAAATCCTTACTAGATAATAATATCAATTTAATTGCATATCATTTACCACTAGATATCCATCCGATATATGGCAACAATGCTCAACTGGCTAAAGTGCTTGGCCTGCAAAATGTTCGAGCTCACCAAATGGCAGAGCCCAAAGGGATTGTGATGATGGGAGAGTTGACAACTGAAGTCGATAAAAAGGGGCTTTCTGAATTGGTAGCTGCCAAATTGGCGCGCCAGTGCTTATTCATCGACGGCTCAAGCAAATCGCGTGTTAAAAAGTTGGGCTGGTGCACAGGTGGAGGTCAAAGCTACATAGATAGTTTTACGTCTGCAGACATTGATGTGTTTATATCTGGCGAAATATCTGAACAAACAACTCACAGTGCAAGGGAGCTTGGTATCGACTTTATCTCTGCAGGGCATCATGCTACCGAACGCTATGGCGTTAAAGCGCTAGGAGAGCACATAGCAAACATGACCGATATTCGTGTTGAGTTTGTTGATATTCCAAATCCAGCCTAGCATCAGCATAATGTCACTTAAGAAGAAGCAAGAACAACAAGCAAAGCTAGCACGGCAAAGGGATACTCTTTTTGATGGTATTGCTAACAAGTTTGATGCAAATATCTATGGCACGACAAAGGGGCAAATTAGGCATTTGTTATTGTTGCATTATTTAAGTCCTTTTCTCAACTCAGATAGGGCTTTGCATGTTTTAGATGCTGGGGGCGGCACAGGAATGATGTCTTTGCCTTTCTGCGAAAAAGCGCATGATGTTACTTTGTGCGATGGCTCACAAGACATACTAAAAATTGCTGCAAAGCGCCTTGCGCGTTTTGACAATAAGAAATTGCTGCACTGTGACATTTCGAACTTAAACAAGGACTCAAGCTTTGATCTAGTGCTTTGCCACGCTGTGTTGGAATGGGTGCAAGAACCATTTCGACTTATTGATGATTTGATGTTACACGTGAAGAACGCGGGGCATTTATCACTTAGCTTTTTTAATAAAGATGCAGCACTCTTCAATAATGCTATTTGGGGTAATTTTGACTATATAGACAATGGCTTGAATGTGAGAAACCAAGTGCGCTTGAATCCCCACAATGCTCAGAAACCAGCAGAGGTACTTGCCTACATAAGCAACAACTATCCAAACAGCGTAATTACCCATAAGGCGGGAATACGTTGCTTTCACGACTATATGCAGGACAAGACTAAACAGAATGATGAGTTTGAACGACTCTTAGCCCTTGAAAAAGCACATGGCGCTACTGAGCCGTTCATGTGGCTTGGAAAGTACTTTCACATCTTAATTAGGAAGTGAGCTTTCACAAGTTTGCCTGCTTAGAGCAAGGCTAAAATGTCACTTTCTATCTGTTCCGGCTTAGTGGTTGGGCTATAACGCTTTACTACTTTACCTTCTTTATTAACTAAGAACTTCGTGAAATTCCATTTAATACGCTTGCTACCGAGTAAACCAGGCGCCTCTTGTTTTAACATTTCGTAAACTGGCGCAGCATTAGCGCCATTGACATCGATTTTTTTCGATAGAGGAAAAGAAAGATTGAAGCGCATTTCACAAAACTGCGCTATTTCATCATCTGAGCCAGGCTCCTGATGTCCAAATTGGTCACAAGGAAAGCCTAATACTTCTAAACCATTTTCTTTATGTTTTTTATAAAGCGCTTCTAAACCATCATACTGCGGTGTAAAACCACATTTGCTGGCAGTATTAACAATGAGTAGCACTTTGCCTTGATAGGCTTGAAATGAGATGTCTTCGCCATTGTTTGCAGTGTAATTAAAGTCGTATATTGATGAAGTCATTTTATGTCCTTTTTTTGCTTATCATACCAAGAAAGCATGTGTTCGACTAAGTATTATCTTCATCTCTTTAAAGCTGCGTTAGTGCAAAAATGGAACATGAGCCTATGATTGATATCTAGGCAACGCTCTCGGTGAGTTCATCCTCAATTTCGTTTACCGTAAACACGTCTGGGTTAGCCTCCAATTTCTTTTTGATGATGGTGAAACGTTTTAGATTTGAAGGTGACAGTTCTTTGTCACGAAGTGCATCTACCAGAAGAAGCGTTTTTTGGCCTTTGTAATCGGCCCTGCGTAAATCACTTAAACACTGCAGAAGATTAAGTGTGAAGGCCGGTACATCTGGACATAACATATGCGCTCTGTAAAAGAGATCCACTGCTTCGTCGATTTTATTTCCGAGGTAATGCACCATTCCTTCATCATTGATTTTTTTCGCTTTCTCTTCAGATAAGCCGAGTGCTTTTTCGGTTTCTACAATCAAGTTGTCGGCCAGAATTTGATCAATTTGGTCGTCTTTCGCCGAAAGTTTTCTATCGCACTCTACCCAAATTTCCCTTGCTTTTTCTTCATCGCCTAAGCCAAACCACACTTTAATCGCATCGACCATGGTGGTTAGCTTTGCGTTTTTAGCATCACCAACAGTTTTGTCGTGTACTATTTTTTCTGCTCGCTGCATATCGCCTTCTAATAGACTGGCTAACGCTAACATGAAGTCACGTTGATGCTGTGTTTGTTGGTCTAAAATTGTTCTATTAGCATTTCCAATAAGACATTTTGCGGCATTCAATTTCGGTGCCCGATCGTTGAGTGCGGAAGACTCAGCAAGTTGCAAGTGGTAGCGCGCAAGCTCGATGGTATATTCGTCAAAGCGTTCTTTTACGGTGAAATTACTTTGTCGTTTCTTTTCCAGCAAGCGAATAGCGTCTTCGCTTCTGCCTTGCATTTTATAACTCAGTACTTTTAATTTTGTGGCCGGAATTGTCAGGTCGTTTTCTTTGATGTTATCGAGCAAACGTTCGGCCAGGGAATAATTCTCTTTACCTATCTCAACACAGGCCATCCACTCATAGGCTTTGTCTTTTGTGAGCTGTTCATTTAATAAATTGTTCAGCATATTTTGGCAGTGTCGCCATTGACCTGACATATATTCGCTTTTGATTAGCCCCCAATGCGCCCACAGCACATTCGAGCTTTTATCGAGCACATTCTTGTATAAGTCGGCGGCTTTTTCATATTGTTGCTCATTGATTAATAATCGACCCTTGAGTTTGGTGAAATCTGATCGAGCGCGTTTACTTAAACCTTCTTTCATCGACTTATCGATGAATTTAAGCGCCTGAGAAGGCTGTTCAGCGTCTAGGTACTCTAAGGCTGGCAGGAGCTTTTTGCGCATCATTAAGTAATGATGCATGGAAGAGTGTAAGGTTTTTATTGTGTACGGCTTAATGATCAAGACGTCAGGGTGTATATCAAGTATCTGACTAATAGTCTGTGGGAGCCTGTCAGATGTGAGGAACACTAAGCCAGTAGACGCTTTGAGTAACTTAGCTTCAATTAGGTATTGAATCCATTCAACCCCATTTTTGCTTTGCCCAAGATGAAAATCGGTGACTACTACGTCGAACTCTATTGTTCGTAAACCGTTGCGCAGTTCCTTGCCATTGCTATAGCTTGCGATATCAAACTCGCCAAGCGCCATGAGGTGGCTGCGCAGATTCATTCGCGCTGTAGCGTTGTCCTCAACAATAGCTATTTTGGTTTTGTAATTTGCCATTAATTTACCATCCTCCGAGTTCTCATAAGCATAACAATTGATTTTGTACATTGCATGTGACTCACCCCGTTAATGCGCGATTTTGAAGTATGCTTCAATATACATAGGTCTCTGGCTTTGCTCACAGATTGCACTCTTTACTATTTTGTAACAATAACTTTACATGACTGGCTTCACGTGCTTATACTTTACGTTTACGTAAAGGTTATGTGCGTTTACTGTATGGCCTAAATTGTAACTCAACTACTGCCTAACATTTAAAAGGTTGAACATGAATAAAATAGAGCAACTTATCAACGGCCAGTTCGTTTCTTCTGCCACCTCTCAATTTATTGAGGTAACGAACCCAGCTGACAACTCTGTTATTGCGCATGCCCCGTGCGCAACCGATGCAGAACTTGCAAGTGCAATCAGTAGCGCCGAGACCGCTTTCTCAACGTGGAAAAAAGTACCCGTGCCAGAACGCGCGCGACTTATGATGAGATACCAACACCTATTAAAAGAACATCACGACGAGATTGCTACTATATTATCGGAAGAAACAGGGAAAACCTTTGCCGACGCAAAGGGTGATGTTTGGCGTGGTATCGAAGTCGTTGAACAGGCTGCTAACGTTTGCTCGATGATGATGGGTGAGACCGTTGAAAATGTGGCAACCAACATCGATACCTACAGTATGATTCAGCCTTTGGGGGTGTGCTTGGGTATTACTCCTTTCAACTTCCCTGCAATGATACCGCTTTGGATGTTCCCAATGGCTATTGCCTGTGGAAACACCTTTGTTTTGAAACCATCAGAGCAAGACCCCAAAACACCAATGAAGCTTGCTGAACTCTTTTTGAAAGCAGGTGCACCAGATGGTGTTTTGAATGTTGTGCATGGCGGTAAAGATCAAGTGAACTACCTACTCAATGCGCCTGCCATTAAAGCGGTTTCATTTGTGGGTAGCGTTCCGGTCGGGCAACATATCTATAAGACTGCAACCGACAATATGAAGCGAGCACAGTGCTTTGCTGGTGCTAAGAATCATTCAGTGATAATGCCTGATGCAAACAAAGAGTTTGTATTGAATAATTTGGTTGGCGCCAGCGTAGGCGCTGCCGGTCAGCGTTGTATGGCTATTTCTGTGGCTGTTTTTGTGGGGGATAGCAAGGAGTGGATCCCTGAGTTAGCTGAGCGTATTGCAAAAGTGACTCCCGGCTTATGGAATGATGACAATGCAGGCTATGGTCCACTAATAAGCCCTCAAGCGAAAGCTAGAGTGTTGCAGAAGATTCAGGAAGGTAAAGAGCAGGGCGCAACATGTTTAGTCGATGGTAGCGACTTCACGCTCGAAGGTTATGAAGGTGGAAACTGGGTAGGTCCGACAGTTTTCTCCGATGTGAAAGTAGATATGAGTATTTACCAAGAAGAGATTTTTGGGCCAGTATTATGTTGCATGGTGGTAGACACGTTAGAAGACGCAATCAAACTTGTGAATGCCAACCCTTACGGCAATGGCACATCTATCTTTACAGCAAGTGGTGCCGCTGCTCGCAAGTATCAAAGTGACATCGAAGTCGGGCAGGTTGGTATAAATGTGCCAATACCCGTGCCTTTGCCATTCTTTTCTTTTACCGGATGGAAAAACTCTTTCTACGGTGATTTGCACGCATACGGTAAACAAGCCGTTCGTTTCTACACTGAGACTAAGACAATTACCGCAAGGTGGCTAGACGATGATATTCCGTCGGGCCCGAACATGACCATCGAACTAAAGTAAATGTGAAATACGAGGTAGAAAAGTATGGATTTTGAATTAAGCGATGATCAAAAAGCATTTGCTGAGACAGCGAAGCAGTTTGCTGATCAAGAGCTAGCGCCGAATGCGGCAAAGTGGGACGCAGAGCATATATTTCCAATTGAAGCGATCAAAAAAGCAGGAGAACTGGGCTTTTGCGGTTTGTATACCCCAGAAGAGTCTGGCGGACTGGGGCTGTCGAGGCTTGATTCATCAATTATTTTTGAGCAACTGTCGACTGGATGCACCACGACCACTGCGATGCTTACCATACACAATATGGCGACTTGGATGATTGCGACTTGGGGAACCGACGAGGTCAAGAGCGTGTGGATGGACGACCTCGTAAGTGGTGAGAAAATCGCAAGCTATTGCCTCACCGAACCCGGATCTGGCTCTGATGCAGCCTCTATGCGTTCAAACGCAAAAAAAACCGAAAAAGGCTATGTTTTAAGTGGCTCAAAGGTGTTTATTTCGGGCGCTGGTGCCACACAAGTGCTAGTGGTTATGGCAAGAACAGGCGGAAGCGGTGCCTCGGGAGTGTCAGCTTTCGTTGTCCCAGCTGATGCCAAAGGTGTTGAATACGGCAAAGCGGAAGAGAAAATGGGCTGGAATGCTCAACCCACAAGAATGATAACCTTCGATAATGTCGAGCTAGACGCATCGGCTTTACTCGGCGCTGAGGGAGAAGGCTTCAAATTCGCAATGCAAGGCTTAGATGGCGGTAGGGTCAACATAGCAACATGCTCTATTGGTACTGCTCAACAAGCGCTTAATACTGCGCAAGCGTATATGCAAGAGCGCACACAATTTGGCAAACCACTGGCTAGCTTTCAAGCTTTACAGTTTAAACTAGCCGACATGGCGACTGAATTGGTTGCAGCTCGTCAAATGGTAAGACTGGCGGCAAGCAAATTAGATCATAAGCATCCGGATAGAAGCACTTATTGCGCAATGGCAAAGCGTTTTGCTACCGACATTGGTTTTGAAGTTTGCAATCAGGCTTTACAAATACATGGTGGCTACGGCTACATCAAGGAGTACCCGCTTGAGCGTCACGTTCGTGACGTGCGCGTGCACCAAATTTTAGAAGGTACTAATGAAATCATGAGAGTGATTATAGGTCGTAGGCTGATTTCTTCGGATATCGAAATTTTGTAGGAGTGAGCAGATGTCCACTGTAAATGACGGTATTGTGTTGGCAGAATTGCTTCCCATCAAACAGGGTGCGAAGCTAGGTATCCTCACCTTGAATAAACCCAAATCACTGAACGCGCTTGATCTTCAAATGGTCGAAAGCTTGCTCGCAAAGCTCAAAGAATGGGAAGCCGACAGTAGCGTTAAAGCCGTCATTCTGAAAGGGGCGGGAGAGAAAGCCTTTTGTGCCGGCGGTGATGTAGTCTCTATGTATAAATCAATGGTAGAAGAACGCAGAAAGCAAGCAATCGAGCCAACAACGGATTTAGCTCGAGCGCCGGCTTTTTTACAAGACTTTTTCACGCGGGAATATGAGCTTGATTTCTATCTTGCCAATTATCCTAAGGCGCTAATATGCTGGGGCAATGGAATTGTCATGGGAGGAGGCTTAGGCCTGTTTGCCGCATCAGCTTTCTCGGTGGTTACTGAAAGCTCTCGCATTGCTATGCCTGAAATAACCATAGGTCTTTTCCCTGACGTTGGCGGAAGTTATTTTCTGAATCGAATGCCTGCTGGATTAGGTTTGTTTTTAGGTGTCACTGGTGCCAGTTTCAATGCTATTGATGCCAAAGAGCTTAGGCTAGCGTCGCATGCGATTGATGCAGATTTGTTTTCGAGTTTAATTGAGGGCTTATCAAGTTTAGAGAACATTAGTCATGACGCGGTTCGCAAGCAGCTTGAGCTTCTTGAGGCGAAAAGCAAGGTAGTCAATAAACTAAGCGCTAAGCTTGTTAGTTTATCCAAGGATTTAGCGACTTTAGACACTTGTACTAACAGCCAAGAGCTCACGAGCGTCATCCATGGTTTAGTTGAAAAGCACCCTGGAAACACTTGGCTGCAGAAAGCAAGTGCAACTCTCGATAGAGGCAGCCCTATTACCGTCCGTTTGGTGATAGAACAGCTCATTCGCGCCAAATCAATGAGTCTCGCCGAGGCATTTCAGCAGGAGCTATCCATGGCACTTTCTTGCAGTTTATATGGCGAGTTTCAAGAAGG
Organism: Marinibium conchae; assembly: GCF_015595035.1. GTDB lineage: Bacteria > Pseudomonadota > Gammaproteobacteria > Enterobacterales > Alteromonadaceae > Glaciecola. The sequence goes on from NZ_JADNRN010000001.1 coordinate 1,128,788, forward strand.
CGTTCGCGCGTTGCTCATCGACAAAGACCAATCGCCTAGGTGGCGATATAGCTCCGCTGAACACGTTCCGGATAGCTTGATTGAGGCGCATTTCAATTATTTCAATGATGAAAATAACCCGCTCAGCCACTTGAGCACGAGGTAAACGATATGAATATTGCATTTTATGGTTTAGGAAATATGGGCGCATCGATGGCTAAAAACCTCGTCACTGCCGGTCATAGCGTTAAAGTATACGATTTAGTAGAAAGCCAAGTTGATATGCTTGCCAGCTTTGGTGCTACGGCATGCGCTAGTGCAATTGAGGCCGCTGTTGATGCTGACGTGATCGTATCAATGTTGCCCGCTGGTAAACATGTAGAAGCCTTGTATTTTGGAAGCGACACAGCACCTGCGCTACATAGTGTGCTTCCGAAGGGTGTTTTGTTTGTTGACTGTAGCACAATAGAATCGAGCACTGCGAAGTCTATTGGTGAGAAACTTATGCTTAACGGGCACTCCTTTGTTGACGCTCCGGTATCAGGAGGGGTTGCTGGGGCAGCAGCCGGCACATTGACTTTTATTGTCGGTGGCAGCGATGCTGACTTTGCTACTGCTAAGCCAATATTGGAAGACATGGGTAAGAATATTTTTCATGCGGGTGCTATCGGCGCTGGGCAAGTTGCAAAAATCTGCAACAATATGCTCCTAGCGGTGCTGATGGCAGGTACTTCAGAAGCCTTGCAACTTGGCATTGACAACGGTCTTGACCCCAAAGTAATGTCGGAAATAATGCTGCAGAGCTCGGGTAGAAACTGGACACTTGAACTTTATAACCCTTGCCCGGGTGTTATGGATTCAGTCCCGTCATCAAATAATTATGCAGGAGGCTTTATGGTTGATTTGATGAATAAAGATTTGTCGCTTGCCATGAGTACAGCAAATAATCACCAGTCCCTTGTACCGATGGGTTCGATGGCAAAGTCATTATTTCAATTACATAGTCGTTCTGGCAATGGGAAACTAGATTTTTCGAGTATTTTTACTGCTTTTAAAGCAAAATAATAACTTTACAAGCGGCCAGTAAAAGCCTAATTTCTGAGTTTACCCCTTGTTCAGACATAGGCTTTTGGCGCTAGGCTATGATATTATTGCGCTAACTTAACAAAACGGCTTAGGCTGACAACTATGTGGCGATGTCCGCTTTGCTACGAAGCATTTCAATCTGATATAGCGCTCAGTGCATGGCAATGTACGAATAAACACAGTTTCGACCGCGCAAAGCAAGGCTATGTGAATCTGCTACCCGTTCAAAACAAAAATTCGAAAAGCCCCGGTGATGACCAGGGCATGATACAAGCTCGCAGCCGTTTCTTCCTTTCTAAACCATACTTAGCGCTAGCGAAAAACGTGGCGAGCTTAATTCAACAACACCTCTGCGCTGACATTTCGGAAAATACAGACAACGTTATTGAACAAGACTCAAAAAATGCAAGTCAGTCCGTACCGCGTAACGACGGAGTTCCTTATCTTGTCTATGATTCTGGTTGTGGTGAAGGACATTATATAGACCAGATTTCAGCATTATTAGGCCCCTCGTTTAGCATAAACGGGCATGATATTTCTAAATCTGCAGCGCTGGCAGCAGCAAAGAAAAATAAAAACAGCCAGATTGTGGTTGCCTCAACAGTGAACATTCCCTTAGTGAATGAAAGTCAAGATGTTGTGTATCAAGTATTCGCACCAGCATGCGATAAAGAGTATTTTCGTGTATTAAAGGAAGGCGGATTGTTGGTGATTGTTGAACCAGCAGAACAGCACTTACATGAACTTAAAAAACAGATTTACGACAACCCAGTGTTGCATGAGTGTCACGATAAAGAAATGTCAGGCTTCTCAAGAATAAGCGCAAAAAAGCTGAAGTTTGATGTGCCACTTGAAAATGCCGAGCAGCGTTTGGCCTTGTTGCAAATGACTCCTTATTTTTGGAAAGCATCAAGTCAAGCTAAACAAGATATTCAAGATAGCTTGCATAGTGTGACAGCGCACTTCTATATTCAGGCATTTATCAAGATCAATCTAAAAGCGGCTAACGAAAGGCAAGATATCACGGATGAATAATTACGACTCCACGACAGGGAACGTGCTTGGCATAAAGTCTATCGTGAACTCGTCGCATGACGCCACATTTGCAGGCCAAGATGCTACAACTAGCGTTGCTACTCAACTACTTTTGCTTGACCGCGATGGCGTTATCAACATCAATCATGGCTACGTGCATAAATCAGCTGACTTCGACCTTGTTGACGGCATTGTTGACTTGGTTAAACGAGCTAATGTCGCCGGTATTAAAGTTGCCGTTGTGACCAATCAATCAGGAATTGGTCGCGGAATGTATTCAGAAGAGCAATTTGTGGACTTGAGCCAGTGGATGTTTAGAGTCTTTCAACAACAAGGGGCTTGGATAGACAAGGTGTATTATTGCCCACATCATCCGCAGGCTGCAATTACAGCTTATAAGCAGCAATGTCAGTGCCGAAAACCTGAAACGGGTATGCTTGAGCAAGCCATCAGTGATTTCGGCGTGCTTTCTCAAAATTGCTCGATGATTGGCGACAAAGCCTTAGATGTTGAATGCGCAATAAGGGCAAAACTGGCTAAGGCTTTTTACTTTCCTGCAGTAGCAGGTGACAGAAGTGACGCTAACATCGGGAGTGGGCACGAATTACTTGAGCTGCTCAGTCGTTATGAAGGCAGTAACACAAAAGTGAGCACTATTGGCTCACTTTCAGAAGTGATGTTTTAGAGCACCAGTTTGCTTCTGGTTTAGCGCTCAGAGAACTCGGTGATATGTTTTATCGAACGGCTTAGCAAATGAGTATCAATTTCTTTCAGCACTTTTTCATTTGTCATATATTCACGGATCTCGAAGCTACCGTCTTTGCTAACCTCGGTGATTAGACCGTCATGTAATACCACCAAATGACGCCCTTGAGTACTTACCGACCATGCTCTAGTCGGATTTTGTAGCGACTGACCAATGGCATAGTTGCTGGGTGTAGCATTACAGCCAAGTTGCTTGAGGATGGTAGGAGCAATATCTTCAGTGGTAGAAAGCGATGTTTGAAGCATAATATTTGTGAATAGTTCACGGTAAGGTTTGCCTTCTATCTGAGCCACCACCATAACCGTGACATCTTCTGCAAGCGCAGTGAGGTCAATTTCTGCGTACTGTTCAACACTGATATCTGCAATATACAAACCAGTGCCTTGAGTTCTCATTGCGCTTGAAAATGTTAACCAATCATTCGCATAGAAAGGTTGAATTTGTGTTGAATCACTCTCTTCATTATGCGCCTGATGCATGCTCACATCGAGATTAAAAGCTTTTGAGAGCGCGAGTAAAACAGGTTGATTGTCGGTGACACTCGACAGTAAGGCTTGAGGTAAACCATATACAACTGAATTCAGATAATCGCCGTTTAAGCTGGAACTTACAAAATGATAGCCGCTAGAACGTAAGCCCGCAGGCGGGGTAGCAATATCGCTTTTCCGTACACTTAAAAAAATGACTTTTTGACCTGCATCTACAGAGCAATATATCGGTTTTGGAGGGTAGGTAAAGGCAAAGTCGGTATCAGTAAATTGTAGGGTTTGGCGTTGTTTGTAGTCTTGTAAATCGAAAACACCGATGCGTGACATCAGCGTTTTTGCTGTTGCCGGATAGGATAGTGGCAACATATTGTCTTGTTGAAGTACTGGCGCATATAGTTCCGCATCAGCCCACACGTGAATAGCATGACTGGAGACGAAACATAACAAAAACCCGCTTGTGACATAAGCACCAATTTTGACCTTCATAAAACGTTTGATGCGTTTGTGTATAGCGTTTGCCAGCACAAGCTGAAACATCAACCAAACAACGACCAGCAGCAATAAGTAGAACCACTGTAGCCAAGTAAAGGCTCCCATATGTCCCTGAGCTTCACTTTTGAGTAATTCTGCAGACCCTAAACTAATATGAAAGCCAGTTTTATTATAAAGTAAGGCATCAAAGGCAAGTAGCGCTAAACCGATTGCTGCTACAACTGAGCCAATCGCTTTTAACAGGCTCGGTTGTTTAATTTTGTAACAAAAGGGAAGTAGCAGTACGACAAAGCCAAAAAAAGTGATAAAACTGATGTGACCTAACCAAGTCGCGAAGGTATAGACGATACTGATTGGAGTGCTTGCGATTGGAGACGACAACAAATAAACCGACGAAATTACAATAGCAATTAGGATATTTGCAAAGGCAAACCAGTGCCCCCATGCGACAAGTTCGTTTATTTGTTTCCTACGTGGTGATTCGTTGAACATCATAGGCGACTAATTCCCTTTCGCTGCTTTTTTTAATACGCCGCAAAACTGTTCCACCATAGCATCGCGATGTTCAGGGCTGACTTGCTGAGTGAATATGTTCGATAGCACGTTACCTAAAACCATCAGTGATAAGTCTCGGTTGGCATTATTGCGCTCAAGTGCGACAAAAACATCCTGCATGGCGGTTTCAAATTCGGCATTTGAGTAACGTGATTGCTGTGGCATCAACATGTCCTATGATTTTTGGTTAAAAACTGGGTACAATTACCCTTATTCGCGAATCGTTCTCGCATACGATAAGTAATTGTCTTGTTAAATCATCGTAATTGCAAACAGCGATTACAACAAATTCTGCGTTAAACAGTAGTTTAACACATATTAAAGGTAGTCTAATTAGCATATGAGTGCACTCATTCATCAATTTGTAGTACATCGATTGAGTTTGTCCGACGACGGCAAGCTTCACTTCATTCCGCGGTCAGCTTGCTTTGACGTAAGCAAAGAGATTGAAACCTTAGCACAACAACTCCACAGTACCTTCAACAGTAAACCAGGAAAGGGCGTAGGAGGATTTGCAAATGAAAGTGAGGTCGATTTTGCAGCGCAGTTAAATCAAGCCTTACAAAACGAAATAGACTTTCATGAATTTAGTGTGAAAAGTGGACAGTTTTTACTGGAAACCTTAGTAAAAGAAGAAATGGTCGAAACGGGCTTTCTTATTTACAGTCAGTATGAGTATTTGGCTACTCAGTATTTAATGATCGCGCTGATTGACACTAAGCAACATGTGGCGGTGAATCAAAACATGGATTTGGACTATAGTGACCACCTCGATTTTTCAAAAATGCAACTTGCCCTGCGTATAGATATTACTCAATGGCAAATCACACCTGAGCAATTCCGCTATATCAGCTTCCTTAAGGGAAGAATGGGTCGAAAGGTTTCAGATTTTTTCATGCGCTTTATTGGTTGCGAGGAAAAGGTTGATGTTAAACAGCAAAACAAACAACTTATGCAAAATGTCGATGAGTACTTGTCGCAGGAGCAATGCGACGCTTATGAAAAAAACCAGCATAGAGGCAGCGTTGCCGCTTATTTCAAAGAGCAAATAGACAATGGTGAAGACGTTAGCATTGACGATATTGCTAAATACCTCCCGCAAAACGAAGATGAGGGCCAGTCTTTCAAAGACTTTAACGAGCAACAAGAAGTGCCTCTTGAACCTAGCTTTCAACCCGACCGAGCAGTAATAAAAACGATGGCCAAATTTAGTGGCGCGGGTGGTGGAGTAACACTGAATTTTGACCGTCAATTACTCGGTGAGCGCGTGCTTTACGATCCGAATACAGATACGCTTACCATTCGCGGTATTCCACCAAATTTAAAAGATCAATTGCTTCGCGCCAATAAAGGGTCATAAGTCTGATGAAACTATTTGTAAATGACCTAACCGTGATGGACTTTTCCTATTTATGTCCGCGAAGGGGCATGGTAGGCGAGAGTTGGATCGTTGATATCATACTTGACGGAGGCCTGAATGAAGAAAGCATGGTTCAGGATTTTGGTAAGGTCAAAAAAGAGTTGAAGCATGTTATCGACGAATATGTTGACCACAAGCTAGTAGTTCCAGTTGATTGCGATGGAACAATCATTACGCATGATGACTCGAATGAGCGCGTTCGCGTAGACTTTAGCTATCAACACAACGCTCATTCGGATCTGGCAAGCATGCATTTGTACTGTCCGCCAGAGGCCTATGCTTTTGTGTATGCAACGGAAGTGACTATGTCTTCCGTTACTCGTTATTTAAAGGAAGTAATAAAGGTTCACTTGCCTGAAAATGTACATGAAGTAGAGATATTATTGCGTGAAGAAGAGATATCTACTGACTTCTACCACTACACTCATGGCTTAAAAAAGCACGACGGAAATTGTCAACGAATTGCTCATGGCCATCGCTCTAAAGTACTCATTGAGGAAAATGGAGAGCCTAGTCAAAAATGGCAGTCGTATTGGTCCGAGCGTTGGGCAGATATTTACATCGCAACGGCTGAGGATTTAGTTGACGAAAGTGAACTGAGTTTCAAGGTCGATGCTATTCATCCAGAACAATACTATTGCTTCAAATACCATGCGTCGCAAGGGGTATTCGAAATGGCCATTCACAAATCGGCTTGCGAAATAATTAACACTGACTCAACCGTTGAATGTCTTGCTCAATTCATGTTTGATGAATTGAAGCTGAAAAGCGACTCATGCTTTACGGTTAGGGCATTTGAAGGTGTCGGTAAAGGGGCTATTGTCAGCGATGCGTAACACGCTTAATTTCCCTAGTATTGTTGCATGTATTTTTACACTGATTGTCATCACAAAGTCGACAGGCCTTATTGCTGGTAATTTACCGTCGTTAGCGCTGAATGCATCAACAAATATTGAACAACAAGGCTCTGATTTGCTGTTGAAGGGACAATTTACGCAAGGTGCGTTATTGCGTGGTCAACTGCCTCCAAGAAGCAAAGTCTGGTTGAATGGCAAAAGCATAGCGACTCATCCAAATGGTAGCTTTGTGTTAGGCTTTGGTAGAGATGCGGCGCTTAGTCATCAACTCGAATGGCAAAAGCACGATCAAAGCGTTAAGCATACTCAGGACATCTTGCTGGAAAAGCGAGAATATTCCATTCAACGTATCGAAGGAGTTGCTTCCAAATATGTTTCCCCACCAGAATCTGTACAAGCTAGAATCAAAGCAGACAACCAAAAGATCGCAGCTGCCCGACGGGTAAATAGCCTTCTCACCGGCTATTTAGAAAGTTTTATAATGCCTGCAAAAGGGCCAATTTCAGGTGTTTATGGTAGTCAGCGTGTTTTTAATGGTGTTCCCAAACGCCCTCATTTTGGTTTAGATATAGCCGGGCCGGTAGGCACCGAAATAATTGCCCCAGCCTCTGGAAAGGTTAGCTTGGTGCACAGCGACATGTATTACTCTGGCGGTACGCTTATTATTGACCATGGTATGGGCATTTCGTCCACTTTCATTCACTTATCAAGAATTACAGTGAAAGAAGGCGATGTTATACATCAAGGTGATAAAATTGCTGAAATGGGCGCGACCGGCAGAGTGACCGGCCCGCACTTAGATTGGAGAATCAACTGGTATCGCGAGCGTCTCGATCCGGCTCTGTTGCTTGAAAATGGGTTAAGCAAATAAGGCTGAACTATCAGGAATTCAGCCATTGTGCAAAGTGCTCATCATTACTCACGGTAAGATAAACGGTGTCGAGAATAGCATTTTCTATGGTCAACTCTGAAGAGTAAACTCGGCCTTGCCTGAGGGCGATCACTTGGCAAGTATCGTTTGACTGGGCATCAATTAAGGCTTGCAAATTGTCTTCATTAACTTGCCAGTCAGCAATGCTAATGATCAGGTCACCCACTTGCAAACCCGCTCTGCTGGCCGGCGAGCCATCTTGTATGGATTGAATGAGCACACCACTACCATGGTTTTTATAATTTGCGCCAAATCCATGCTTGACAGCAGTGTCGCTTGGTTTGCCACCGGCATCTTTAAGCTTCTCTCTAGCTCGAAAGTGTAAGTCGACACCAATCGACGAAAGCAGTTGGCTAAGTGGCAGATCGATAGTGCTATACAGCGCAATTTCTAAAAAGGGACCGACATCAATATTAAAGTGTTCTTTACATAGGTCTTGAACGACGCTGTCATGTGTTCCAATATTTTTACTTCCATATTCATGCCACATGAGCGCAGTAAGATCGCGTAATGAATAGCGAGCTTTGCTCAGCTGGCGAATAGTCAGGTCTAAGCACAAAGCAATGATCGCCCCTTTATTGTAGTAGCTCACAATATGATTATGTGAGTTGGCATCTTGCTTGTAGAATTTTGTCCATGCATAAAAACTTGAGTCAGTTACCGACTGTTTATGTCTTCCTTGTGTACGAATTAAGCGCGTAATGTTTTGTGCTAGTAGCTCCAGATAACTTTCAAGACTGACTAGTTTGGTTTTTGCCAGGCTCAAATCATCAAAAAAGCTAGTGAAACCCTCATATATCCAAAGTTGCTCCATATAGCTTTCTTTATCGAGTTGTGGCGCTATCATTACTTCAGGTTTGCTACGCTTGATATGCCAAGTATGAAACAATTCATGGCTACACAGGCTTAGAAATCGCTGATAATTAGCATCAATAATCGTATTTGTGTCGGTAAATTTGTTTTTCATTGGTAAATGAAAACGTGGATACATCAAAGCGGTAGAAGCTCTGTGCTCTAAACCACCGAAACCATCAACGGTGAGCAGAGTGATAAACCAATATTCTGCTTCAGGAAAGCCGCCAAACATCTCTATGTGATGCTCACAAATAGGTGCTAGGTCTTTGCAGATTTGTTCGATATCGGTCTCGTTTTTTCCAGATAGAACCAAGTGAAAAAGAGTATCCTTCACTTTAAAGCTGGCTTTTTCAAACTGACCCATCAAAACTGGATGGTCGATCAGTTCTTGGTAATCATTGCACTGATAAGTATTACAGGGAGCCAGATCCTCTAACTCTAATAGTGTTTTGCACATTTCCGAGAGCTCTATATTAGTGTGGGGTCGCAACGCGCTGGCAATTCTCCAACCTTTGTCGAATTGCTTATTCACTATAGTCACTTCGCACGGTTGATCTTCGAGAGTATCCACTTGCAAGAATGTACTGGTGCCATTGAAAAATGCATATTCGTCGAACAAATAAGCGCCGCGTACAGATAAATCAAAAGCAAAGACTTGATAGTTTATATAGCAAGCTTGTTTATTTGTTGTGACTTCCCAGCTCTGTTTATCAACGGGCTTGAGCTTTAATGCCTGGTTATCGGAATCAAATGCACAAATTGAGTGAATATGTTGGGCAAAATCTCTGATCATGTAACTGCCAGGGATCCAAGCCGGCAAAGAGAGTGATACAACATCACAGTCTAATTGAGGTATTTCAATGACGACTGAAAATAGATGTTCAGAGATTGAATGAGGAATGATTGTATAGCGCAGTGTCGAATCCATTATTTTCCTATTTAACTGGTGTGCACCCAAGTAAAATCTGATGTAGTGTCTTGAGTGATCATTTATTCAGATGTAGACTACAACCAAACGGGGGGAGTATAAAGCCCTTATAGACGCCAAATAGAGGTCAGGTATGCGTGAAATAGAACGACTCATCAACAAATATGGTGAAAGTCACACCAATAAAACAAATATACTCATTCATGCTGTGGCTGTACCTGCTATATACTTCGTTACGATTGCCTTAATTTGGTCAATTCCTGTGCCGGGGTTTATGGTAGCGATGGATATCACTTTTGCACATGTTCTTGCAATTCCGACTTTGTATTATTATTTTAAATTGTCGGGTCCCATCGGTGCTGCTATGACCTTGTTAACACTAGCCTCGTTCGGGTTAATACAACTATTAGTCATGTTTGATATCTCAGTATGGATGTTCAGCCTTGCTTTGTTTATATTTATGTGGATATTGCAGTTTGTTGGACATAAAGTGGAGGGCAAGAAGCCTTCTTTCTTTGAAGACCTTCGCTTTCTGCTTGTTGGTCCAGCTTGGTGGTGGGTGCATTGGCTCAAGCGAATGAACATCAGCTATTAACCGGCGAGTGTTGCCAAAAGCGTTACCCTAGCCGAGTGATTTTCTCAAGAATATCAACCGAGTAACTATTTAAGCCTTTCTTCAAGCTTCGACTTTCTTCTAGGCCGACGAGCACTGGTTTTGTATGACTTTCTCCAACCATCATACCCTTTGCTCCATTCAATATGCTCTCAACTGCGAATGTGCCTAAGCGTGTTGCAAGCAACCGGTCTTTACTCACAGGAGACCCGCCGCGTTGAACATGACCTAAAGTGAGCACCCTCACGTCAAAGCCAGTTTCTGCCGTTAATGAGTCGGCCAATACGTGTATTCCTCCAGGCCAAAGGTTCTCTGTAACTATAATAATATGACTTGGATTTGTTTTGTTTCTTTTTCGGATGGCAAGTTTATCCAGAATGCCGACAAGCTCTTCTGCGGCAGAGCTGAACAACTCTGGCACTAATACATGGTCTGAACCGGAACTAATCGCCGAGTCGAGGGCCAGATTTCCCGCTTCTCTTCCCATTACTTCTACTAAAAAGATACGTTCAAAGGCCTCGGCGGTATCGCGTACTTTGTCTATTGATTCAACAGCGGTTTGAATAGCGGTATGAAAGCCAATAGTAAAATCCGTGCCTGCAATGTCATTATCTATCGTTCCGGGTACTCCTATCACGGGTTTCTTCCAGACTTTTTGCAGGTGTTCGCCACCAAGAAATGAGCCGTTACCACCGATAATAATTAATGCGTCGACCTCTTGTTTGTCTAGGTTATCTGCGGCAAGCTGAACGCCTTCGAGACTTTTGAACTTCTCGCATCGTGCACTATAAAGAATGGTACCACCGCGCTGAATAAGGTTGTGCACATCGCTGGCATGCAAGTTTCGGGATTCTTGTGTGAGTAAACCGTTGAATCCATGATTGTAACCGAGGGTCTTTATACCTTCGTGTTCGCAAGCTAAGCAAATGGCGCGTATACAAGCATTCATGCCGGGTGCATCGCCGCCAGAAGTTAATACTGCAATTTTATTTATCGACATTTGAATCCTTATGGAAATGTAGAGTCGTATAAGGCTAGAATAGCAAAACTTTCACAATGGAGAAGATGGAAGTGAAGAAATTTATTGTATTGTTAACAATACTTGCCTTGAGTGGTTGTTCCGCGAAGTTTGCCTACAACAATATTGATTGGTTAGCTTACTGGTATATCGACGATTATATTGAGCTAACTGATGAGCAAGAAGAGGCCGTAGATAAAAAGCTACTCTCTTGGATTGCTTGGCATCGAAATAATGAGTTACCTCAGTACTATCAGCATTTAGCTGAGTTATCCAAAGACATACAGTCAAAAAGTATGAGTGTGGAGCGGATGGAATATCACCAAGAAAAAGCGGCCGATCATTGGTATCGTTTGAGGGAGCGAATCGTGCCAGATCTGGTTGAGCTTTCTCCTATGCTGACTAGGCAGCAGGTGGTAGCAATGTTTGAGGAAATAGATGAGCAAAACCAAGAGGAAAAAGAGGAACGCAGGGAACGCGAGGCAAGAAGCGACGATAAGAAGAAACGCGATTCAATAAAACGAAATAAGAAAAATTTAACGCGTTGGTTAGGTCGGCTTACTTCAGAGCAAGAGAATTTGATTGAAAATATGTATGGTGAGTATCATCGTAACGGTGAGCTATGGCAACAATACAGAGAAAGCTATCAGGGCGAATTGAAGGCCTTGCTTTTACAAGAGAAACGAGACGACGCATTCAAAACTAGGCTCAGTGAATTGCTATTAAACCCAGAAGCGTTCAGAAGTGATGAATTAAATCAAAAAAACAAAGAAAACTCTGACACCTATAAGAATTTCCTGCTGTCTGTCGACGCACTCGCCACAGAGAAGCAACGCGAGCATCTAATCGATGAAATTGCTGAGTTTAGTGATGATATTAAAGAGTTGATGGCACCCTAAATCGACGGAATAGCTTTCTGACCGTGGTGTCTTTTAGAGGCTTCACTAAGTACGCTTTAGCACCGTGAGCGATGGCATCATCAACCATCGCTTTGGTCTTGTTACCTGTTAGCATAACAATAGGTGTTTCTTCGTTTAATGCACCGCGTGATAGAGCTTGCTTTAATAAATCGATGCCTGACGTGTCTGGTAAGTTAATGTCCATCAAAATCAAATCATATTTTTCCGTATTTATTGCCTGTAGTGCAAACTCACCATTGCTTGCCGAGTAAGCCTTAACGCCAGCTTTAGCAAGCAGTGTTTTACTCAACTGTAAACTGATCATGTCGTCTTCGATAATCAGTATTTTGGCTCGGTTGTCTTGGGTGCTGAGTTGCTTTTTTCTCTTTTGATATTCGCTTTTTTGGGAGCTTAGGCTTTCAATTTTAACGATATCGAGAGGTTTCATGAGAATTTGACTTGTTTCAAGGTGATCTAAACAACGATGCAAAAGCTCAACGGTACGTTGCTTCACAGTCTCACTTCTCTCCAAAGGTATTTTGTTAGACCGTGTCAGCAAGGTTGACAGCAAATTTTCATAATTGATGTGAGGTAGCTCTCTTTGGTTTATGTGTAGCAGAGCTTTATCTAGCTGTTTACAAGTGAGTTCAGAGGCGTCTAGTGTTTTATCATGAATCTCCTTTTTATGTTGTATACCATCCTCTATTAGTTGTATCAGTTCATCCGGGTAGTGGCTTGCGGCTTGTTTGAAGTCGGCGACATTGTAGTGTGCAAAATTTCTTAACTTCAGGTTTTGCAGCTGATTTTCGACTATTTGTACGATGCGAACACGTTCATAAACAGGTCGGCACACAAGGTAATTGTCTATTACATGGTCCTGATATGCTTGAAAGGCTTCATTCTCGGAGTTCTTAGCGATACCAGCAAGCATTTTGTGCTCGCAGCATGGCACTTTTTGCGTGATTGAAATGCACTTGTAATATGAGGCTAAACAAAAGGAGAGGGTGTCACCAAGAAAAATAAAGAGCTTTGATTTGGGCTCAATAAGTAAGTGGCAAACGCGCTTTAAGTCTTCAACGACTTCGACTCGTTTGAAATAGTCATGCACAAGCTCAATAAACTGCGAGTCTGCGCTGATATCAGAGCTGACAATAACGATGTGCGGAGAATTGCTCTGTGCTTCAGTCAAGATTTTTCGCCATTTCTGCATCAATATTGTAGCTTATTAACTCACCATGAAGCGCATTGAGCTCTTGCTGAACATCTTGCCATTGAGTGTTGACTTGTGTGGCATCAATGTCTAGTTGGCAGAGTTCTTCTAAGCCTTGGCAGGCCTTGTTAAGGTCCTTTGCTCCAATAATCAGAGCGCTGCTTTTCATGCCATGTGCAAGGCTGCCTAATTGTATCCAGTCCTTTTTTGCAGCATAATTTTCAAGTTCAACCTTAGCGCTAATAAAATTGTCAATGTATTGTTCAAAAAAGCTGCGTAAATCCTCTACAGAAATCTCGCCCAAAATATCGACCAATGCTGCGATATCAAATTTGCTAGCATCACAACTATCATCTTGCATGTCGTTAGTGCTTGAAGATTCTGAGAGGTTTTTTACTTGTAATAATTCGGCGATGCTATGAAGTGTGAGGGGTTTCATAATTATATCGCTCGCGCCTGCGAGTTTGCAGCAATCTAGGCAGTGTTGGGTTTTATCGGCGGTAACCACAAACATCGGAATTGCGGCTCTGCCATCAGTCTGCTCAATTTTCCGTAAACTGCTAATCAGTTCGGCACCGTTCATTCCAGGCATTTGGTAATCACTCAGCACAACATCAAAAGACTCTTCCTTAAATTTGGCTGGTGCCTCAAGGGGATCTAACAAAAAGTCTGCTGTTACGCCTATTTTTTCAATTTGGCGTTTTAATACAAACATATTGTCTGCGTTATCTTCAACGACCAACACTTTACAATGACCATAAACTGGATTTTCGCTACTAAACTTGCCCGCTTCCGAAGTATTGCCGCTTTCGTCATTCATGCTTGGGGTGAAGTTTGTGTCGACATCACTGAAGTTACCCAAAATAGTGTCAATAAAGCTATTTAGTTTTAGAGGAGAGTTTGAACAATAGTCACTTCTGTGTTCTCGTTTTTGGTTGGACAATAGAAAGACCTGACCCTCATATTCAATATTATTAAGTAGGTCTTGCCCTCGTGCATTGGCCTTATTGGCGAAGAGTACTTCGTCATCTTCTAAATGCTCTGGCAACTCTTTGCAAAACTTTGTTTTGAAGTGGAAAAAAGGCTTATAGGCATTCATTGCTTTTAAAAAGTAGGGACTATCAGTAATCAGTATTTTCTTATCAGCCAGTTTGTTACCCAGGTAGTGGGAGAGAGGTGTTGGTCTGGCTTCACTATTTAGAGGGAAGGCGAAGGTAAAGACGGTGCCTTTATTTAGCTCACTTGAAACTTCCAAACTTCCGCCCATTAACCATGATATTTTTTGGCAAATACTTAGCCCGAGTCCACTGCCACCAAATTGACGATGCGTTTCCGTTGAGGCTTGCTCAAAGCCGCCAAAAACATACTTTTGTTGTTCTTTAGATATGCCGATACCGTTATCTTTAACGGCGCAATAGACATGATTTTTCTCGACATCGTATAGCACTGTTAAAGACAATTTAGGATGAGCCGATCTATTGAATTTCAGGCCATTGCTTATTAGGTTATTGAGTACTTGAGTAAGACGTATATCATCAATTAACGCACACTCAGGGAGTCGCGGGTCCACCATCAACAACAGTTCTGTATTGGTCTGATTTGCGCTGCCGGCAAAATTCTCTATTACTTCCTCAAAAAGTGGACGAAGTTTAGTTGTGACGGGGGATAGTGTCACTTTGTTGGCATCGAATTTGGCAAAATCCAATACGTTGTTAATAAGACTAAGCAAATTATCTGCGTTTTTTTGAATACGTTTTATGTAGTCATTTTTGGCAATGTAGTCATCCAAAACGCATAAGTCGAGCATGCCAATTATGGCATTTAGGGGCGTTTTTACTTCATGGCTCATCGCTGCCATGAAGCTATTTTTTGCTTTGCTAAGTTTCTCGGCTTCCAGACAGGCGTTTTCAAACTGTTTATGCAGAGCGACAATAGAACTCTCGTCTGAAAAGATGCCAACCCGATAACCATCAGGGGTGATAGAATCTTTATAACGTAAGAATCGGCCATTAACATTCTCGAACTCGACATTAATCGGCTTCATAGTGGTGATTTGGCGATGGATAAATCGATTGACCACTTTTATACTGAGGTCGTTGCGGTGCTCTATGCCTTGACTAATATGATTTAAAAGAGAGTCTGTTGATTGCTCTAAGAAGCTATTTTTGCCTTCGCCCGGAAATAGGTGTAGAAAGGTATCATTGACATACACGACGCTGTGGTTTGACGATACTACAATGACACCATCAGATATTTTATCCAGTGCGAAGAGTAGTTGTGATGATGTTTTATCTATGATTGTCATGAATGTACGCAAGCCGGATTTTTTAGTTAGAGTGCTCAAGCACTTTTGCATACAGTTTTAACGGCAATGTTGCGTAAAGCTTTAAAGACTTCGAAGCGGACTTTATTGCATCACTTTTTCAATATCATCCTGAATTGTTTCAAATTTTTGTTTGTGTACATCTCGTAAAGGCATGTTTTTTACAAAGCGGTAATGTTCTCTACATTCTTGTTGTAAGGCGTTATTCCCAGCCTCGTTATTTTCAAGCAGTTTTACAATACTTTGAAGAAGGTTAAGCGTCACGCCTATATTCGTCGGTGAAATACTTTTTGCTTCCTTGAAAGTATCATAAGCACTTTGATACTTGCCCTCACTATAATCCGAAATCCCCAATTTGTTTAATCGAATATAGTTCTTTTGATTTTCAGCTGCGGTGTCGAATGATGAAGATATAGATAAAGCCACATTGGGGTCGAGCTTTTCCCCTTGTTTTTCTAACGACTTTTTAACTTTTAAAGCTTCTTCGAAATCGCCTAAATCTAACATTAATTTAAGGCTATCTGCTGCCAATGCCGCTGGGTAGTCAACAAACTGTTGCTCAATTTTGATTTGAGCTTCCTCAAGACTCACTTTGCTCTGTGTAATGTTATTATTCAAGTGTAATATTCGTGCATTAATTAGCTTCTCAAACACCTCAAAATCAAAGCCTTTTTGTATTTTTAAGGCGCTCTCATCAAGCTTGATTTTTTTAACAGTAAGTTCCGCTTCTTGCATTAAACGTATGCTTTCTTTCTTTTGATCTGCATGCTCTGCTGCATCTAAAATACTGCGAACATAACTACACATATGATTTACGTCGCGGTGCACCGAACGTTGCGATAATTCAAAAATGGATTGGGAGGACTGCATCGCGGTATTAAAATCACCATTTGCTCTTGCTATCTCACAAACTTTAAATTGTCTGTCTATTGACAGAGGTGATAAAGCGATAGCATCTTTGATGTATTTCAGCGCGTCTTCGGGCATGTTATTTTCAAAATAAGCCTGCGAGAGTATGTCATATGATTCTACATCGTTACGAGATGCATCTATTGCTTGCTTGGCTAAATCAATCGCGTCTTGGAATTCTTGTTTCAACAGTTTTGTTTTTGCCATTGCACTCAAGGCCCACTGGATGGAGCGCTGCTTAAGTAGCTTAGACAGTATTGCTTCGGCTTTGTCATATTGTTCGGTCTTCCAATACAACTGCACTAAAATCTGAACACAGTGCGCCGTATATTTAGTGCCAACCTCAAGAAAATGTTCGCAGGTATCAATACTTAATTCATATTTCTCATGTTCAATTTGACTGTAAAGCGCAGACAGCGCTAAACGCTTGTTTTTTGCTCGAGTAATTCTGGCGTTTAACTGTGCTTGAGAGAATGGTTTGACAAGGTAATCATCTGGTTGCTTTTCAAGTGAGCCAAGAACCATTGAGCGCGCACTGTCACCGCTTATCATGATAAATACTGCTGAGGGCTTTATCAGATGGAGCTTGCGAACCTCTTCTAAAAATTCGAAACCGTTTTTTCTGTTTGTACCGAGATGAAGATCGCAAACAATAATGTCGTAAGCCGCTTTCTTACACGCTTTTAAACCGGTTTCAGCCGACATTTCGGTATCTATTTTTTTTGCACCCAAGCTACTTAACAAACCCTTTAACAGATTTAAAAACGGTCGTCGGTCTTCAACAACGAGGCAACGTTTGTCAGCGTAATCTAGCTTATCCATAATATAAACTATCCATTAATGTGTAGGCCTTTAGTTATTGTCATTTGTTTGCTTCATTGGCGCCTGATAGTCTGTCAAATATTGGTGAGCAGAGTCAGAACAATCAACATGTTTTAGCTGTGTTTTCTCATTCTGTTATCGCTTCGGTGTTAAAAAACTTGAGTTTTTACCTTGTTACGACGATAACAAATTATAGCCAATTTAACTATGCGCACAATGGATAAAATCGCAAGCCAATACATTCAACAAGAGCTTAAACTTGCTCGTAGCGCACATTCTGCGACGCCTAATAAAAGCTTGTTTTATCTATATTTATCAATGCATGAGCAAGTGCAGGCGCAGGAAATTCGGTTTCCCATCCTAGAGGAAGGTCAAGGTTCTGGGAATGCAAAAGCATCCCTTGATATAGAAAATAATCACTATCGGCATCCAGCACTAGTTATCAATAACAAGGATTTCAGCCGTCAACAGGAATATACTACCGCTATCGAACATGGCAGCGTAAGTACTTTACGCTTGCTCGCTGCCATGCACCCTCAAAGTTTGTCTTACACTAACAACGCCTTTGCTATCGATGATGCAGTGATAGAGAATGCGAGTTTGCGTGCGCAGCGAACGATGCTTCGAAAAAACCTAAACAGTGAAGATGGCAATTTGCACGCTGAAAATGACCTTGTTATCGAGTCACAAGCCACGCCGACTCAACTGTTTGAACTCATACCTAAAGCTAACACTTTTTCACAAAGTCTTTAAAGCGCCAACGCTTTCTGGTATTGTGCGCGCGCAATTTTGCACTGGTTTTACGTTCCAATAAGCAAAAGGACAAAAAAATGAACAACTACCTCGTGTGTGCCTTATACAAATTTGTGTCGTTAAATGACTATCAAGAAATGAGAGTGCCCCTCAAAAATTTCATGGAAGAAGCGAATATAAAAGGAACGCTCTTACTTGCCTCTGAAGGCATCAACGGCACGGTCTCAGGAAGTCAAGATGCCATTGACGCCTTACTTGAATATCTCAACGCAGACGAACGCATTAATCCTATCTCTTTCAAAACATCTTGGCATGAAGAACAGCCTTTTTATCGCACTAAAGTAAAGTTAAAAAGTGAAATTGTGACCATGGGAGTGGAAGGGATCGACCCTCTCAATACCGTTGGAACATACGTAAAACCGAAGGACTGGAATGATCTGATTTCTGACCCTGAGGTTACGCTTATTGATACTCGCAATGATTATGAAATTGAAATTGGTAGCTTCAAACACGCTATTAATCCGAAAACAGAAACATTTAGAGAGTTTCCGGACTATGTTGAAAAAAACCTAGACCCAGCAAAACATAAAAAAGTAGCTATGTTCTGTACCGGTGGTATTCGTTGTGAAAAATCGACGGCCTATTTAAAAGAGCAAGGCTTTGAAAATGTATATCATCTTGAGGGAGGGATTCTGCAATACCTTGAAGATGTGCCGAAAGAGGAAACCTTGTGGGAAGGTGATTGCTTTGTTTTTGATAACAGAGTGGCAGTTAATCACGATTTAGAGAAAAGTGACTACGACCAGTGTTACGGATGTCGTCTACCGATTACCGATGAGGATAAAGCAAGCGAACAATATGAGGCTGGCGTTTCTTGTCCAAAGTGTTTTGGAACACATACAGATGAGCAACTTGTTCGATTCAGAGAGCGCGAAAAACAAGTGCGCCTAGCCAAGCAACGACGAGAGGAGCATGTAGGCACAGAAGCCCGCTTGGTCATGGAGAATAAGAGAAAGGAAAAGGCTGCTCTACAGAGAGAGCGCAGTATGTTGAAAAACAAACAAAAATAGAGCTTTGCGCGGATTTGTCCTAGACTTCCGCGCATACAAGAGAGTAAACTAGACCCATAAAGAAAAGGTCACGAGATCAAAAAATGAGCCAAGACAAACAATTAAGCGAAGAGCAAGTAGCTGCAATCAGAAAAGACTTCGATTTTTTCGATAAAGACTTAAATGGTCAAATTGATTTGCACGAGTTTATTGAATTGCTTACCGTTATTTCGCCAAAGACCAAAGCCAGCAATGTGCAAGAAGGCTTCAGTATGATAGATGAAAACGGTGATGGCTTTATCGACTTTGAAGAGTTCCTAGATTGGTGGAAAGAAGGTTGGTGGGAGTACTAGCCTTATCTCTGCGATGTATTTCAATATCCTAAATGACGGCTACTTGCCGTCATTTTTCGTTTAGCCGCTAGGCTATGTGGTGTAGCTGCCAGACTATATGCTTGCATGATATTTATTATGCACACCCAGTTTATCAATGTCCCTTATAGCACTGAAAATGCAGCGTTAGCTAGATGACAGCGATTATCAGTCGTCCGGCTGTGTTTTAGTCAAATCTATTTCGCTTTTATCAATATCGGATTCGGCCTCAGGGAGTGGTGCGACTTTCCTGCGTTTCATAGGGGCAAACCCAATATCGCTTCCGTCCATCGTAGTGATTCTTTTCTTCTTTGCTTTAATGGCTTTTGGTTTCGTTTTCTGTTTCGCTTTTCCGATAAGGTCACTTTTCAGCTTCGGTTTTGCTTTGCTACCAGCATATTTTGTATCGATGCCATCGAACACGGAAAAGGGATAGTCTTGACCGAACTTTGCCTTGATTGCTAAGAAACTATGCCAGTCTTTTTTGCTTACGAAAGAGACTGCATTTCCTTTATTGCCAGCCCGGCCAGTTCTGCCAATACGATGAACGTACTCGTCTGCAAATTTTGGCAGGTCATAATTAATCACAATAGCCACGTTGAGGAGGTCAAGGCCCCGTGACGCTAGGTCTGTTGTGACCAATACAGCCTGTTGACCTTTCGAAAAGGCATTAATGACACTCGAGCGTTGCGACTGCGCTAACTCGCCATGCAATGCGATAGCGTGCAAGCCTTTCTCGTTAAGTTGCTCTGCAATTCTTCCGGTATCTTCTCTGGTTGCAGTAAACACAATTGCTTGTTCACGGTTAATGAGTTGTAGGGCTTTCAATAGAAGTTTATCTTTATGGCTCACACCGTCCGACAAATAAAATGCTTGTGCTATATCAATATGTGGTTGCGCTGCGTTGTCGATAACGACGATTTCTGGTGACTTCAATAATTTCTCGGTCATTTCATGCACTGCGGCGCTGTCAATCGTTGCAGAAAACATCATCGTTTGTCTTTTCCGATGGTTTGCAGCTGCGTGTATCTGATCTAATTGCTCTTTAAAGCCAAGCTCGAGCATTCTATCTGCTTCATCTAAAATAAGTAGTTCAATGCCGTGTAAAAAAAAACTTCTGCCGTTAATATGGTCGGCGAGTCTGCCGGCAGTTGCAACAATCACGTCGGGGTTCTTACGCAATACTTTTACTTGGTCGTTGAAGTTTTCTCCCCCCACCACGAGGGCAGTCGATACACCTTGGTTAGCGCAAAGTTTCTTGGCTTGCATGAAGACTTGCTTGGCGAGCTCACGAGTTGGTGCAAGAATAATCGCCCGAGGGTCCTTCCTGCTTAGTGCTTTACTCGTTAATAAGCGATTAATAGCAGGAACAAGAAATGCAAAGGTTTTGCCTGAACCCGTTTTCGCACCCACTACAAGGTCTTTTCCCTTTAAGCTATGGGGAATTGTTTTTTGTTGAACCTCTGTCATTGTCTCTATCTGTTGTATCGCTAGTGACTTAATGATGCGGTTATTGATTGGAAGTTCGGAAAATAACAAAGTGCAACCTCGACGTGATAATTGCTGGGCATTATCCGCTAAATAGGCACGGGATAAAAGCAAAACCCTGAAGCTTCTTACAAACACAGGGTTTTACATGATTAAATTGGAGAATCGGACTGCGCTTGGAAAGCTGCTAACCGTTTAGATGGTCATTTCAGGTATATCACCTTCAACAACGAGTTTACCTGCCGTTTTTTCCTCAATTTCTTCTATTGACACCCCTGGAGCACGTTCTCTCAAGTAAAAAGCCTTATCTTTTACCTCAAGAACGGCTAAATCGGTAATAATGCGAGTAATACAATTTACACCAGTGAGGGGGAGAGTGCAGGCCGAAAGTAACTTTGAATTCCCTCGTTTATCCGCATGAGTCATGGTAACGATAATATTTTTAGCTCCAGCTACTAGGTCCATTGCGCCGCCCATTCCCTTAATCAGTTTGCCTGGTATCATCCAAGACGCAATGCTTCCATTCACATCCACCTCAAATGCCCCTAAAACAGTAAAATCCACGTGACCGCCACGTATCATGGCAAAACTCTCAGCAGAAGAGAATATTGATGCGCCTTTGCTTGCGGTTACGGTTTCTTTACCTGCATTTATCATGTCGGCATCAACTTCATCCTCGTGCGGATAAGCTCCCATCCCTAGAAGACCATTTTCGGATTGCAACATTACTTCAATGTCTTTGGGAACGTAGTTTGCTGCCAGAGTAGGTATGCCAATACCCAAATTTACATAATCACCATCTTTAAATTCCTGAGCGACACGCATTGCTATTTGTTCTCTAGATAAGGCCATTTTTATGCTCCTTTCGACGTGACAAGTCGTTCTATGCGCTTTTCAAAATTACCTTGAATAACACGATCTATGTAAATTCCCGGCGTATGTATTTGGCTAGGTTCCAACTCACCAACGTCCACGATTTCCTCCACCTCAAGAACGGTTATTTTCCCCGCCGTCGCTGCCATCGGATTGAAGTTCATCGCCGTGTGTCGATAGATGCAATTCCCAAACTTGTCGGCTTTCCAAGCTTTTACAATAGCAAAATCAGCCGTGATTGCTTCTTCCATAATATAGTCTCGACCATTGAAGTTACGGCTTTCCTTACCTTCTCCTACTGGTGTTCCATACCCTGTAGCAGTGAAGAAAGCGGGAATACCAGCACCGCCGGCACGCATTTTTTCCGCAAGCGTGCCCTGAGGTGTTAATTCCACTTCTAGCTCACCATTCAACAGTTGCTGTTCAAACAAGGCATTTTCGCCAACATAAGACGAAATCATTTTTTTAATTTGTTTGTCTTCAAGCAGAATACCCAATCCAAAACCATCGACGCCACAATTGTTGGATACAACGGTAAGGCCATTTGTGCCCATTTTTTTTATCTGTGCAATGAGGCCTTCGGGAATACCACACAAACCAAAGCCGCCAGCAATAACGGTCATGTTGTTTTGCAAACCCGCCATTGCCTCTTCATAACTTGATACTACTTTATTAAAACCAGCCATTATTAAGTTACCTTATTTTTTACCATAATGAAGTATTGATGATCCTCTGTCTTTTGTAAAATTGATTTATCAGTTAGACTAATAAAAATATTTTATTAATAGCCTTGTTGGATTTTCTTATTACTATATCGATAAAGCAGCTTAATGCCTTCGTTAACGTCGCCAAATTTCAGTCTTTCGCTGAAGCAGCCGAACAGCTAAATTTGTCTCAGCCGGCGTTATCATCAGCGATTAAAAACATGGAAGACTTTCTAGGCGGCGAGTTATTCATGAGGTCAACAAGAAGGGTCGAGCTCACCCCTGAGGGCGCTTCATTTTTGCCTCTTGCTAAGCGAATTTTGAGCGATCTCGACACCGCAGTTTTTGATGTAAAGCAATTATTTGAGCTAGAGAATGGTGTAGTAACCGTTGCAGCAATGCCATCATTTGCACATAGTAAATTACCTAAAATACTGACCTTCTTCGGTTACGCGCAACCAAAAATTGGGATTAGGATCATCGATGAGGTGATGGAAAGTACAATTCAACACGTTAAAGATGCTAGAGCAGAATTGGGTTTTGTCTTTTCACCAGATGATACTTCAAACCTACACTTTACTCGCTTATTTGATGACGATTTCATCCTTATTTCACCAAATGGCCATGAGCTAAATCAGCAGCTTAAGCCTTCATTGGCACAAATTAGCAAGCATAAATTTATTGCCATGAATAGGGGATCGAGTACCCGTAAA
Organism: Marinibium conchae; assembly: GCF_015595035.1. Lineage (GTDB taxonomy): Bacteria > Pseudomonadota > Gammaproteobacteria > Enterobacterales > Alteromonadaceae > Glaciecola. The sequence continues at coordinate 1,151,925 of NZ_JADNRN010000001.1, forward strand.
TGGGTTGATTTAGCTTTCGATAAAAAGGGACTGTCGCTTGACGTAGCTTATGAGGCAAGTCAATTTGAAACAATAGGCAACTTAGTGGCAAGTGGCTTGGGCGTGTCCATCGTGCCGAGTATGTGTAGGCAGCAGATGGAGGTGAAGAACTGTGTTTGTCAGCTTGTAGATGACCTAGATATAACCATAGCAGTGGGCTACATACGCTCAGACAAACAGACACTCTCGGTTGCAGCCAAAGCCCTCATTGCAATTATTGACGATCATTACCTGCGATAAAGCATCACCATTTCTTTTTGGGGGCAAATAATTCGTCAATTTCTTCGCTTTCTTTCGCTTTATCAGCAGCGACTTTGGCTAAATTAGCTTCTTTCATCGCGCTTTCTAAGCTGTTAAGTATTTTTGTATAGTCTTCAATGCGTTTTACCGTGTATTCGTCTTGAGGCTTATGACCGTTGAGTGCGTTCACTGCTTTTTCCAAGTATTGACGAGCACTGCCTTGCATACCGGTAGCCATCGCGTCATGTGCTCTTTTTCCTAGTGTTTCAACGTTCACTCGGAGTTGAAGACGCTCAAGACTTTTATCCTCGAAAGCAAACACTTTTGGGGTAATATTGCCTTTTCCCTGTTCCGACCGCAGAATGACTCGCAATTTTTTTACGGCTTGAATATATTTAATAATGTTTTTATCGTTAGAAGGAAGCTTGAAGCTATTATGATCGGGCGGTGCCTGGCTCAAATCAATGTTTTTCAGTTTTGCAGCCGTTTCTCCTAAGCGTTGCTTCAAATCAGGGTTTGGGCTTTGTTCAAGACTGGATTTTATTGCATTGTGAATACGTTTTAGCAATATAGCGTGTAGTTGTTGTGATGCAGGCATCTGACTTGCAGCAGCTAGGGCCGCCTCAGTTTCTTCAATGATTGCGCGTTGGCGACTGACTTCTTCACGCTTTTGGGATTCTTTGCGTTCTTTGTGCTGCTGCACTGCGCTGGCCGAAATACCAGCGATAATGAGAATTGCAATAAGTAAGATAACAATGGTGTAACTCATTTTATGATTCCATGTTGGATTATGGCTACGTTTCCATTAGGGTAGTTTTACTGAAAAAATACTACCACCGGTAACACTGCTGTTCGTTAACTCTATACTTCCATGTTGGTTATTGTTTTTATGGGCTTGAGCTATCATTCTTGCAAAGTATAGCCCTAGTCCGGTTCGGCCTTCACTTATTGATAAGGAACTCATTTCTGCATTGCTTATATCTAACATACTTTGCGGATAGCCCTGACCATCATCCTCCACTGCTATACTCAAACAATCGTTTTCGACGCTAGCCGAAATCCTTATAACTGAAGCATCATAGCGCATAGAGTTTACTACTACGTCGTTTAGAAGTAAAAATATTAGATCTTTATCGAGATACCATGATAAGTCTTCATTTACATCCAGTTCAATCGCGATATTCTTTTGCTTGGTGTAGGTCGCATTTGAGTCTGCTAGTTCTTCGATCAAATCGACCAAAAAGCATTCATCAACATGCAATGGGAGTGAGTTTCGATCGCAACGGTACAATGATAGAACTTGAACCAGGGTAGTGTTCATGCGACTGGCTTCGTAGTGCAAGTCAACTATCCCTTGGCGAGAGTCGAGTTGGTCTTTAGGGATGGCTTCTGATAATTGTTCGATGTTGTGAAGGAGTAAAGATAAGGAATTTTTCATGTCGTGCACAGCAACAGCCATTACCGATGCAAAGTCTATTTGGTCATGTGGCGTAAAATCGGCCTCATTACTTTCGTACTGCGCTACTTTTTCTAACATATAAACCCTTTGGCGTTAGCGTTATACAGCTATTATCGGCAGAACTTCTCCTTACTATACTAGTTTAGCTCACTTAATTGCCAAGTACTCATCGCTACTAATACCTTAGTATGGATGCTCCTAGTAATCTTTATTGGTCGGATGTGTTAATCGTCAAATTCTTATGCAAAATAGTTTTAAATTAGCTACTATTTAAGTATTAAGTTTATAAGCACAACCTTTGCAAAGCAGTACTTTTTTCAAAGTCTGCTATTACTGGCTACTCTTTAAGGCTACTCAATGAAATTACAGCAACTCAGATATATCGTCGAAGTACTCAATAACAATCTAAACGTATCGGCGACAGCTGAAACCCTATTTACATCTCAGCCTGGAATTAGCAAGCAAGTAAGAATGTTGGAAGACGAATTAGGTATCCAGATTTTTGGTAGAAGTGGGAAGCATCTGACGCATGTTACTGAGGCCGGAAAGGATGTGATTAATATATCACGTGAAATTTTAGCAAAAGTTGAGAGTATCAAAGCAGTGGCAAGGGAACACACTTTGCCTGATCAGGGAAAACTAAATATAGCAACAACGCATACTCAAGCTCGTTACGCTCTGCCAGATGTCATTAAAGGCTTTATGTCAAAGTATCCCAAGGTGTCGTTGCACATGCATCAAGGCACACCGTCTCAAATTAGTGATTTAGCCGCGAAAGGCGAGGCTGATTTTGCTATCGCGACTGAGTCTTTGCACTTATACAACGACCTTGTAATGCTTCCTTGTTATCACTGGAATCGTTCCGTTATCGTCAATAAAGAGCATCCTTTGGCTAAAAAGGGCACCATTACCATACAAGACATAGCAAAGTATCCGCTAGTCACCTACGTCTTTGGCTTTACTGGGCGCTCAGAACTGGACCACGCATTCTCAGCAGCCAACCTTAGTCCTAAGATCGTCTTTACTGCGACGGATGCAGACGTAATAAAAACTTATGTTCGACTGGGCGTGGGTATCGGGGTGATTGCGTCAATGGCAGTCAGTGATGAGCTTGATGACGATTTGGTGAAAATTGATGCTAGCCACTTATTCGATTACAGCACAACCAAGATTGGCTTTAGAAAAGGCTCTTTCTTACGCAGTTACATGTACGACTTCATTGAGCGTTTTGCCCCACACCTCACTAAGGATGTTGTTGAAAGAGCAATGATGCAAAAAAACAATGATGAAGTTGAGAAAATGTTTAAAGGACTGACCTTACCAGTAAAGTAGCAGGCCTAAGCGAGTTAATCGAAAACAGCTTTGAAAAGCGTATTCAAAGCTGTTTTCACTAGCACTCTATAATATTCACCGCTAGACCGCCACGAGCCGTTTCTTTGTACTTGGTTTTCATATCATTGCCGGTATCCCACATGGTTTTAATGACTTTGTCTAAAGATACCTTGTGGTGGCCCGTTCCTCTAAACGCAAGACGTGAGGCGTTAATGGCTTTGATTGCGCCCATGGCGTTTCGTTCAATACAGGGCACTTGAACAAGGCCGCCTACAGGGTCGCATGTTAGGCCCAAATTGTGTTCCATGCCAATTTCGGCAGCATTTTCAACCGCATCTACCGAACCACCTAAAATTTCGGTGAGAGCACCAGCCGCCATAGAGCAAGCCACGCCAACTTCGCCTTGGCAACCAACTTCAGCACCAGATATAGAGGCGTTCTTCTTGTAAAGAATGCCGATGGCTGCGGCTGTGAGTAAATAGCGGCAAGCAGTGTCGTCATCTACAGGCCGAATAAACTTGTCGAAATAACACAATACCGCTGGAATGATTCCCGCCGCTCCGTTTGTTGGCGCGGTCACAACTCTGCCGCCTGCTGCATTTTCTTCATTCACTGCAAGTGCAAACAAGTTCACCCAATCCATTGCTTGCATAGGATCGTTGCTGTTTTCGTTTTTTAAACGACGATAAAGACCTGAAGCCCGCCGATGAACTCTCAGACCTCCTGGTAAAATGCCTTCCGTATTTATGCCGTTTTCGACACACTCCTGCATAACTCGCCAAATGTTCACGAGGTCTTTGCGTAAAGTATCTTCCGACATGATCGATAGTTCATTTTGAATCATTAATGTGCTAATGGAGAAGCCGTTTTCTTTACAAATATCGAGCAACTGATTCGCCGTCGAAAAGGGGTAGGGAGCATCATTTTGTTGTTCAGCTAATTTTTCTGATTTTTGTGCCTCAAATTCGGATTCTTCAACAATAAAGCCACCACCAATAGAGTAGTAGGTTTTTTGTTCGATAACTTCAGTACCGCTGTAAGCAAAGAAAGTCATACCGTTCGCGTGCAAGGGAAGTGTTTTGCGACGGTGAAAAACAATCGCACCATCTTTTGGAAAGTCTATTTCTATGCTTTGATTTAGCAGTAGGCGTTGTTGCAACTCGACTTGCTCCAACATTGCGTCTACGGCCTTAACCGGAACATTTTCTGGCAAATAACCAAGCAAGCCTAAAATTACCGCTTTTCCGGTACCATGTCCTTTTCCAGTTTGACCTAAAGAGCCATATAATTCAGTTTTTATTGAACTAACATGCGTAAGTAACTCTTTGTGTTGTAAATTCTCGCAAAAAGCAACAGCGGCTCTCATTGGGCCAACCGTATGAGAGCTCGAAGGGCCAACTCCTACTTTGAACATATCAAAAACGCTAATCATGTTATTTATATCGTATGATGAAATCCTCCTTCAGTTTTACATAATTGCGCAATTTAACAAGTTAGAAATGCTAATGAGATGGATTAATTTTGTTAATGTAGTGTTGATGCATAGGCAGAGCCTCTGACTAAGGCGCTCACGCTATTAATGGTATTATCGAATATGTTTGTAGGCATCAAAATGCTTACATAGGGCGGCTGTCATGCCAGCCGTTGCGCCCCATATGACGTCATTTTCATATTGAATAAAATACACTGGAAATGAATAGTTCTTGCGTTTTACTTCATGGGTGAAATACTGCGACTTATTCATTAGGTGCGCTAATGGTACCTGAAATACTCGGCTGACTTCATTTCTATCAATGTTCAGGTCTTTATCTAAGCACAAGCATTGATCAAGGATGCCAACAACGGGCAACACAGTAAAACCACTTATGGTTTTGTATTCAGGCAAAGTGCCTAATATTCTAACATCATTAGCATTTAGGCCAATTTCCTCTTCGGCTTCGCGCAAAGCGGTTGCTATTAAACCGTCATCGGATTGTTCATATTTACCACCTGGAAAGCTAATTTGACCAGCGTGATGAGTTAAATGCGATGCACGTTCAGTGAATAATACTTGAAGATCATCGAATGGGGGCTGCAAACATATCAGCACAGCTGCCGGACGACTTTCTATTGGGTAAGGAAAGTCATGCGCAGGACCTGCGGCCCAAGGTAAATGAAATGTTGAAAGAAAGGTTTTCTCATTCATGATCTATCGCTTTTCAAGCTTTCTTCTAGTACTGGCAATATACGAGCTACCTTGTCCAAGCTTTCCTGATATTCCGAACTTATATCTGAATCGAGCACAATGCCCCCTCCAGCCCAGCAATAGAGAGTATCGTTTTCAGCTAAAATAGTGCGTATACAAATATTCGTATCCATGTCGTTGCGTACACCAATGTAACCAATGCTACCGCAATAAATGCTGCGTTTGTCGGGCTCCAACTCTTGAATAATTTGCATCGCTCTAACTTTGGGGGCACCGGTTATTGAGCCTCCCGGAAAAGCCCCTTTTAACAGCGCAATTGGGCTTACGTTTTCTTTAAGTTCACCAAGCACGGTACTTACCATATGATGCACAGCTGGGTAGCTTTCTAGAGAAAAGAGTTTTGGCACAGTCACTGAATGTGGTTTGCAGTGCTTACTTAAGTCATTGCGTAGCAGATCGACTATCATTAAATTCTCTGCTTTGTCTTTTTCTGAAGCCAGAAGCTCGTCGCTAAGGGCTTTGTCTGCTTGGGTTTCTGCGGCTCTTTTTCTAGTGCCTTTAATCGGTTTGGTCTCAACTATTCCATTCTTAACCTGTAAAAAACGCTCCGGAGAGACACTTAAAATACAACTTTTATCTAGTCTGATAAATGAAGAGAAAGGCGCTTTGTTTACCGACCTTAGCATTTCGTAGGCGAGCCACTCAGAGCCTGAGTATTTTGCGCTAAAACGTTGAGCAAAATTTATTTGATAGCAATCACCGGCACGGATATATTCATCTACCTTTGTTAATTGCTCGGTATACTCATTTTCACTTAAATTAGCCGTCCATTTCTGGGTTAATTGAAATGCTCTTTTTGCTTTACTAGAAGATTTTTGACAGTGATCGACAACAAGCAATTTTCTTCGCTTCTCATTAAGATAACAACAAAAGACTTTCCCAGTTCTATTGTCGAATATGAGCGACTGATCGTAAATACCAATGCTAGCATCAGCGCTTGCATATTGCTCTGGATGTATATCGTCGATATGACTGGTGTTAAGCCTTGTATTTAAATCGTAGGAGAAATACCCAAGTGCCCCGCAAAGAAAAGGTAGCTTATTAAACTCGGGATGTGTGTCGAGCACATGAGTATTTATTTGCGCTCGAAAACTGTCGTGAACTTCAGTCAATAAGTCAAATACGCAGTCTTTTGTGCTGGCAACTAATCGTTTGTCCCACTCCATGTCGGCAGCCGTGATGTCTACACTCACGCCTGATGACTGCTGTGCAATTTTTGCGATAGGGGAATGGACAATGATGTCGTAGCGCCCGTCGCTAAGCTTATTATTGCAGGTATCTAAAAGCATTGCCCACGGCAAGTGTTCAAAATTGGCAAACACATCAGTTGCGCTACAGCCCTGATAACAGCTCAGTTCTTCTACACGGAGGTTAAAAGACAAATTCTTCCTCGTAAATCATCGTTATTTAAGCGAAAATAAACATTATACGTGGCATAGTTTAAAAACAATATCACTCTTTGAAAAAACAGGGGACATTATGACCGTTATTCGTCAACAAGACTTTATAGACAGTATTGAAGATGCACTTCAATTCATTTCCTATTATCACCCATTAGATTATGTAAAAGCGGTAGAGCAAGCTTATAACAGAGAAGAAAGCCAAGCCGCGAAAGATGCGATGGCGCAAATTTTAATTAACTCTCGGATGTCAGCCGAAGGTAAGCGTCCGCTTTGTCAAGATACAGGCATTGTTACTTGCTTTGTGAAAATAGGCATGGGAGTGAGTTGGGATAAAACTGATCTAACCGTTCAAGAAATGGTTGATGAAGGTACACGAAGAGCTTATTTAAACCCTGATAATCCTCTAAGAGCGTCGATCGTCGCCGATCCTGCTGGCGCCAGAACTAATACAAAAGACAATACTCCAGCAGTTGTGCATATCGACACGGTACCTGGTGATAAAATTGAAGTGATGATTGCAGCAAAGGGCGGAGGCTCAGAAAATAAGTCGAAGATGGTGATGCTGAATCCAAGCGATGATATTGCCGAGTGGGTGGTTAAAACGCTCCCTACAATGGGCGCTGGTTGGTGTCCACCAGGTATGTTAGGCATCGGTATTGGCGGCACAGCGGAAAAGGCTGCGGTGCTTGCAAAAGAGAGTCTTATGGACCCTGTTGACATACAAGAACTGATGGAACGTGGCGCTAAGACAACGGAAGAAAAACTGCGTTTAGACATCTTTAAGAAGGTGAACGACCTTGGTATCGGCGCACAAGGCTTAGGTGGGTTGACCACCGTGGTTGATATCAAAATTAAGTCACTGCCAACCCACGCAGCTTCAAAACCGGTCGCTATGATCCCTAACTGCGCTGCCACTCGTCATGCACACTTTTACCTTGATGGAAGCGGACCATCTGAATTACAAGCTCCGAAGCTGGAAGATTGGCCGGAAATTACTTGGGAAGTAGGTAAAGACACTCGCAGAGTGAATCTTAACGATATTACTAAAGCTGATATCCAAGAATGGAAAGTAGGCGAAACTGTTTTACTCAGCGGTAAAATGCTGACTGGCAGAGATGCCGCGCATAAGCGAATTCAAACGATGTTAGCAAATGGTGAAGGTTTACCTGATGGTGTCGACCTAACTAATCGCTTTATCTATTACGTTGGCCCAGTCGACGCAGTAGGCGACGAAGCAGTTGGTCCAGCAGGACCGACGACCGCGACGCGAATGGATAAATTCACCGATATGATGCTCGAGGAAACCGGTTTAATAGGCATGATTGGTAAGGCTGAGCGAGGCCCTGCGACCGTAGAGAGTATTGCTAAGCACAAGGCAGTTTATTTAATGGCTGTAGGTGGTGCCGCTTATTTGGTATCAAAAGCGATCAAAAAATCCAAAGTGCTTGCTTTTGAAGATTTAGGTATGGAGGCAATTTATGAGTTTGATGTCGTTGATATGCCTGTAACCGTTGCTGTAGATAGCACTGGCGCAAATGCTCATGAAACTGGCCCGGCGATTTGGAAGGCAAAAATTGCCGATTTGGATGCTGCGCTGAAAGCATAAATATGGCGGGGTCGCAATCTTGTGGCCCCGTTGACTAAAATTGTTATAAAACATCGTTATATTCAGCTGAACACACACTTATTTATCTCAAGGGACATGATGACTTTCGATTCGTTTATGAACGCACAGGTTGCCATAGCGGCCTCTTCAGCCGCGTTGTTAATGCTTATTATTTGTTATTTTTTGTATAGATCTAAAGTATTAGCGGTTCTCAACACGCAACAGATGCAACATGAGCAGTTGCTATTAGACTTACATCAGTCATCCGAGAAGGAACGAGAAGTCATCCTTCGAGACTTTGAAAACAAGCTACAACAACAACTACAAGATCAGGCCTTACTGGAACAGCGCTATTTGCAAAAAAACACCGAATTTGAACAAGCTGAGCAGAAGTGGATTGCCATTGAAAGAAAACTTTCGCAGACGATAGAAGAAAATACCCGTGTTATTGCCGATAATCAGCGTGAAATTGGCGTACTTTCTCAAAAAGCCGACGAACTTACTCGTAAACAAGATGAACTGAGCGAATTACGCGATACCTACAAGCTCCTGAATGACGAATACGCTGCATTGAAAAGCACGACTAAGTCTCAAGAAGCTAGCTTCGCGCAAGAAAGGCGAAACTTCTCTGAGAAGCTTTCGTTGTTGGAGAATGCTGAAAAGCAACTTTCAACGCAATTTGAAAATGTGGCCAATAAAATATTTGAGCAAAAGTCTGAAAAGTTCACCAAAAGTAGCGAATCTGGCTTAAATCAATTAATTAACCCCTTGAAGGAACAAATTGAAAACTTTAAGCGACAAATCAGTGATCAATATATAAAAGAAGGTCAAGAAAGGGCGTCACTTAAAACTGAAATTCTTGGCCTAAAAGAGCTCAATAAGCAAATTACAGAAGAAGCAGCTGCGCTTACCAATGCGCTTAAAGGTGATAATAAACAACAAGGCAATTGGGGAGAGCTAGTTTTAGAACGAATATTAAGTGAAAGTGGCTTGCGCAAAGGGCATGAATATGAAACCCAAAAATCACTAAAAGATGATGACGGTAAACGCTTTCAACCCGATGTGTTAGTTCATTTGCCAAACGATAAAGATATCGTTATTGATTCAAAGGTGTCTTTGGTTGCTCATGAACGCTTCGTTAATAGTGACAACGAAGAGGATAGGCAGCGAGCGATCAAAGAGCATGTCGCGTCTTTGCGAGGCCATATTAAAGGCTTAAGCAAAAAAGATTATCAAGACCTTAATGGCATGCGAACCTTAGACTACGTGCTGATGTTCATTCCCATCGAGTCTGCTTTCATGTCGGCGGTCGAACACGAACCAGAGTTGATAAAGTTAGCAATGGATAATCAGATAATGCTAGTAAGTCCAACAAATTTGCTGGTTGCATTAAGAACCATTAATAACATTTGGCAATACGAGTATCAGAATCAAAATGCAAATAAAATTGCTGATCAAGCTCGAAAAATGTACGACAAATTTCACGGCTTTATTGTCGATATGGAAAAGATTGGTCGTAACTTAGAAATGACCTCTAAAACCTACGAACAAGCTATGGGTAAGTTAAGTACTGGTAGAGGTAACTTGGTTAGACAAGCCGAGCAATTCAAAAAGCTCGGCGTCACCCCGACGAAATCTATCGATAGCAAATTAGTTGACGCTAGCCAAGACGATGATGAGGGTGAAAATGATGATACGGACACAATGTCAGACAAAAGCACAAGTCCTTAATGCTAGTGCCTGTTCAACTCTAGCTCTTGTCCTTGTATTATCTCTTGGTATTCACTTTGGCTAAGGTGAAAACGATAAATCAAGGTGTAAGTAGCTTGCTCGCGCAAGGGGTGGTCGTTTTGCCTAGCAATCGAACTTAAGTGTTGTTTCAAGTCATCACTTCGATCAATTACCCCCGAGTGAACTGCATCCATTAAACTGGATTGAAGTGCATAGTTCGCTTCACTTTTAGTGAACTCAGCATTGATTAACTCCTGCCTTTCAGTTCTGTTGCTAAATCGTAAAAGTTGGCTAAATTGGTAAGCTTGTTGCTCTTTAGTTTGATTTGGAATGCTCGATACAAGCTTAGCTTTTATTTGCGCTTGCTCACTGTCGCTTAAGTCATGCGGCATTAATATGTCGAGGGCTCGCAACGTTGCCTTGTCATTCTCAGTATAAAGTGCAATATCGATAACTGATTCAGTTAATGTGGGCGCGTAAATACCTGTTCTGGCAATCAACTCGATAAAATTAGTCTCATTTTGAGGTGAATTACTTAGTAGAGTATCCTCGGCAAGTTGTAGTAGAGTGTTTTGGCTTTTTTCTTTGGGTAAACCCATGATAATTGACACCAACAAGTAACTTTCTTGTGAATCCATTGCAAGCTGCTGGAAGTGAAGCATTAAGCCAGCCAATGCAGCATCATCATTGATCAATAACTGACGAATGCTATCAATTTTTTGTCCGTAAAGGCTGTAGTCGTCGTTATTTCTCGAATATTCAACTAGGTTGTTAAATAGACTAACGACGTCTGTATGTGCGCTAAAAAATTGGCTATCTGCTTCATGCTTTGATTCAGGATTGTTTGACCTTGAGAAAACTACATCAGCACTTTTCGTTTCTTTAGTGTTAAGTGCAGCAAAACGAGTATTCTCGTCATCTGTTACCTTCGTGCTAGTGTTAGCCGTGTCGCTAGAAGTTTCTTCATTCAGTTCTGGTGGAGTGCCGTTTGCTGAGTTGTTTCCAACAATGTAGCCCCCTATAAACACACATATACCGAAAAAAGTGACCAGGATAAGTTTATTTATTAAAGGCATAGTGTTTTTTATTCGGCGGTTTTGATTTCGTAGCTAGTGTTTATATCGACATTTCCTGCCAACATGAGCATGACAGAACAATACTTCTCTGTGCTAAGTTGCACCGCACGTGCGAGATGCTTTTCGTTTATGTCCATGCCTTCAACAACAAAATGAGCTGTGATGTGGGTGAATTTACGAGGTGGACTTTCGGCTCTAATTGCTTCTAGTTCACAGTAACAAGCGGTCATATTTTGACGGCTTTTTCGCATGATTTCTACTACGTCAACAGATGAACAAGCGCCAACCGACATCAACACTGCTTCCATCGGCGATAAGCCTTCACCATTGCCATCCAAATCAAGGGTATGGCCATTATCCATAACACCTTGAAAGCCAAGACCCTGTTTACTCGCTATCCAGTCAACTCTAGTTTTCATTCTTCACCCTTCTAATCAATGAGTTTTATATGTGTTTTGCTTAGGCTTATTTTCTTTTGTTTAAATAGGTTGCCCAATGCTCTTTTGTACGCCGCCTTACTCACATTGTAGTGCGCTTGAATTTCTTCAGGAGGGCTTTTGTCGGTTAATGTCGAAATACCGCCATGGGCAGCAAGGTCTTCTAAGATTTCCTCCGCGAGATCCTTCCTAGCTGTTTTGCCAAGCTTTTGAAGCGACAAGTCAATTTTGCCATCCTCGCGAATATGTTTGATGAAAGCAGGTAAACGGTCGCCGATACTTATACGTTTGTAGAGGTCGCTTTTGAACAACAAGCCTTGAAAACGATTGTTAATGACTGCTTTGAATCCCAAGGAGCTTTCGTCGTAAATCAAAAGCTCAACGGCTTCACCTATCTTGAGCTCGCTGTTAGTTTCTTCAAGAAAACGGTATAACTTTGAACACCCTAGCAACTTTTCATTGTCCTTGTCGTGAATAAGGGTTACGACATAACTTAAGCCAACGTCCATTGATTTATGCTGCATAGCTCTCGGAACAAGTAAATCTCGCTCGAGCCCCCAATCGAAAAATGCCCCAAAATCAGTGACACCGGTGCAGGTTAAAAGGGCAAACTCACCCACTTGAATAGGCATTTTTTTCAAGCTTGCTTGAAGGCTTCCATCTTGAGCGTAATAAACGAAGGCGTGTATCTCACTTCCCGCACTCAAGCTTTGATCGCAGTCGCTAGATGGTAAGAATACACGATGCTCTTGTTCGCCATACGCGTTTTGGGAAATGCCACTTAGTGTGTACCCGAAGGGGAGTACATCGATAACGCTTAGTTTACTTACCTTGCCTACATTTAGCATTTGCTTGTCTCTCATACATGACGTTTTGCACAGATAGCGGTAGTATATCAGTATTCCGGCTTACTAATGTATATTCTAATAATACCACTATGAAATTAAACGCTGATTTGGGTGAAAGCTTCGGTGCGTGGAAGCTACAAAATGATGAGGCTCTGATGCCATATATTCATATGGCTAATATTGCCTGTGGTGGCCATGCAGGTGATGCTAACAGTATGGTAAAAGCCATTAAATCAACTTTGCATCATAAGGTGGAAATCGGTGCTCACCCTTCGTACCCTGATATACAGGGCTTTGGTCGAAGAAGTATGAATATTGATAGCGCCGAGCTTATTCATCTCGTGTGCGCTCAAATTGCGACTCTTGATGGGCTTGCCAAGTGTTACGGTCAAAATTTAAGTCACGTTAAACCCCATGGTGCGCTTTATAACGACGCAATGAGCAAACCTAGCGTACGAACAGCATTATTCAAAGCAATGAAGCTTTATCACCGACAATTACCTATCATGTTGCAGGCAACGTCACAGCAAAGCCATATTTTGCTCGAGGCTAAAGAATATGATGTCAGCGTCATTTTTGAAGCATTTGCCGACAGAGCATATCAAGATGATGGTCTGCTTACACCAAGAACTAGAAGTGGTGCGGTTTTGGAGCTTGAATCTGCTTTCTTGCAAGCTAAGCAAATTATTGAAACTAACACGGTAACTACCCTCAGCGGTAAGACAATTTCCTTGGCAGCAGATTCAATCTGTATTCATGGAGACACACCAAGCGCGCTTGAACTTGCTGAAAGGCTAAGTCAGTTATTGGCGTGTCGGTAACATGTTGCAGCAAAATTTGCGTGCTAAGGTAAGCGTCGAACTTGCCTCTGATAATGCGCTTATCGTGTATTTCAGAAGTGATGATTTACTCCTTGCTAATTCTCATATACGAGAGTTGAGCTCGGGTTTGTTAAAAAACAAACCTACTTGGCTACTGGAGCTCATTCCATCCTATGCGAGTATAGTGTTCGTATACTCAAACACACTTGTTGATTATTTCTTTGTGAAAGGATGGCTTGAAAAACACTTAGATCAACACTTCACGCAGTTCGAAGATGTTGATACCGGTATGGATGACCAAGTCGCTACCTTACATCGCATACCGGTGTGCTACGAAGGCCTCTGTGAATCAGATATGCAGGCTACGAGCCCCTTTGTGAACGATATTGAAAGTCTAAGTAAACGCTTGAAATTGAGCCCTAGTCAGATCATTGAATTGCATTGCCAAAAAGAACTGAGGGTCTTCGCCATAGGCTTCTTACCAAATTTCGCCTACCTCGGAAATATTGATTCTCACCTAACTTCTCCTCGTTTATCACAACCACGAGTCTCCATTCCGAGAGGGGCTGTTGCAATAGCCGACCAACAAAGCGCTATCTATCCAATCAGTTCCCCAGGTGGATGGCATGTTTTAGGTTACACACCGCTTGATTTATCTATTCAAGCTAAACGTGTTTTTAGTGTTGGCGATAGCGTGCAGTTTTACCCAATTTCAGCTCATGAGTATCGAAAGTTACGTCAACAGGACGCTAAACGAATCAAGCGTATAATGGAAAGCGACACGCCACTTGTAGCCGCCACAAATATGGCCTCGTCAAGAAACAATGGCGATGCCATAAAAATTATAGAGAGCGGTTTACGCTCTCAAATTGTTGATGAGGGGCGCAAAGGGCATCAGCATGAAGGTTTTTGTCAAGCAGGGCCGGCAGATGCACTTAGTTATCTTTTAGCTAATTTGCTTATCGGTAAGTCAAAAAACGACGCGAATATTGAAGTATTAATGGCTGGGTTCAAGCTAAAGACTCATTGCGATATTGATTTCGTTGTTACTGGTGCACGCAATGCGGTTTTCTTAAATAACGATGAGCTCAAACTTAACACAGTGTATTCATGCAAGGCAGGAGATCACGTTGAGATAAGGCTAGTGCCATCAACAGCAGGCTTGTATAATTATATTGCTTTCGATAAGGACATCGTGTGTGCACAAGTCGTGGGATCTTGCTGTGCAGTAAAGCGTGAAAAATTAGGTGGTTTACAGGGGGATGGAAGCAGTTTACAAAGCGGGCAAAGCCTTTCCTTAGCTGATAAGGCTAAGAACGGCAAAGTGAGCATAAGTAACGAGTATAGCCATGCGCTAGGACAACATATTGAGCTGTTATCACGAGCGGGCAGTGCAGATAAGCCAGTAGAGCTCCGTTATGTCTCAGGTTATCAGTCATCTTTACTTTCACATATTGACAAAGCCTTATTTCATGCTTCTCACTATTGCATCTCGAATAGTATGAACACGATGGGTATCAAGTTTGAGGGCTTAGCTATGAAACTCGGTAGTGTGAACATGCATTCAGAAGGTATTGCTTACGGTGCAATTCAAATTACACCCGACGGCACCCCTATTGTAATGATGAATGAGAGACAAACTATTGGTGGTTATCCAAAATTGGGAAGTGTAATATCCAATGACATTGCCTTACTTTCACAGTGTAAGCCTGGCACGATAGTGCGCTTTGTTGAGTGTGATATTCTTGAAGCACAAAGCCTAGCTAGTCTGCACTGTGCGCGCATTGAAGCGCTTTTTAACAATTATTGTATGAGAGATTAGTTTGCAACAGCACGTTTTTTTGAACGGTAAATTTATGCCATCGCATGAGGCTAAAATTTCACCAATGGATCGCGGTTTTTTATTTGGCGACGGTATATATGAAGTTATTCCTACCTACGAGGGTAATATCGTAGGCTTGCACCTGCATCTAGAGAGAATGCGCAATGGTTTAGCCGAAATTGGTATTCAGTACCACATTGACACTGAGCAGTGGATAAAGCGCATTCGTAGGCTAATATCTGAGAGTGCAACACCAGCACAATCAGTGTACATCCATATCAGTCGAGGAACAGACGCAAAACGTTTCCATGCTTATCCGGATAACCTTGAACCTACCGTATATGCTTTCGCATTTCCTATTCCAGATAGTCAAAACATGCACAGTGAAGAAATACGCTCTTATCATGTCGTGACCAGCGAAGATAAGCGTTGGCAACGTTGTCACATCAAGTCTACATCGCTGTTGGGGAATGTTATGCATTACCAGCACGGTAAAGACAATGGGAAAGATGAGGTTATTTTATACAATGGTAAGGGCCAGTTGACAGAAGCGTCATCATGCAACGTGTTTGTTGTGAAAGATGGGCTTATTTCTACCCCTCCTCTTGACCATCAAATATTGCCGGGCGTGACTCGTCAAATTGTTATTAATGCAATACGAGAGCAAAGAAAATATGACGTTCAGGAAAGGATAATTCACAAAAGTGAATTAGACACTGCAGACGAAGTCTGGATCACAAGCTCAAGTAAGGAAGTCGGGCCGGTGTTAAGTATTGATGATAAGACAGTCGGGACTGGTGTGCCGGGCCAAGTATGGCGCGACACTCAACAAGCCTATAACGAATTGAAGTTTAGAAGTTAAGTTAGTCTACGTCGTTCTCGCAGTCGGCCTTAGTACACTCACCATAAAGATAGAGGCTATGGTTGGTAAGCTTCATGT
The DNA here is from genome assembly GCF_015595035.1 of Marinibium conchae. Classification (GTDB taxonomy): domain Bacteria; phylum Pseudomonadota; class Gammaproteobacteria; order Enterobacterales; family Alteromonadaceae; genus Glaciecola. Next base: position 1,167,924 of record NZ_JADNRN010000001.1, read on the forward strand.
TGTTGGCTGCGGCAATTTCATCTTGCCTTTTTTCAATTACGTCGTCTTCAAACTCAAATACCTTGCCACAAGTCAGGCAAACAAGATGGTCGTGATGCTCTTTATGACTGATTTCGAAAACTGATTTACCGCCTTCAAAATGATGCCGATTAAGTATACCTGCGTCGTCAAATTGGTTTAAGACCCTGTAGACCGTTGCTAAGCCTATTTCTTCGCCCTGATCAATGAGGATTTTATATACATCCTCAGCGCTGATGTGTTGATTTTTGGGCGCTTGGAGTATTTCTAATATCTTTAAGCGTGGCAGAGTTACTTTTAGTCCTGCTTTTTTTAATTCTTTATTTTGGTCCATGAGAAACTTCGGCAAAAAAACATGCTGTGTATTATAGGTTAGTTGTAAAGATTTAACAGCATCAGCCGTAAATAATGTATATGTTTATTTTTTCTGTGCACAAAATCGCGAACTAGGACAGTAACTCGAGTATTAGTGGATAAATAACGCGCTACACAAAATAAAGGGTAGATTTAAATTGTGAATGAAATTCTTGAAAAACTCACCGTTGTTAGAAAAATGATAATGGGCTTCAGCGGCCTGGCAATATTATTATTGATCACAAGTTTTTTATCCTACTCCGGATTGCAGGATATTAAGCAGTCTGCGACAACGGTTATCGAAACTAAGATGCCGATGCAAAAAGCAATGAACGAGGTCAAAACTAATATTTTATCCTTAGCTAACATCAGCCTAACCGCATTTTATGAGACTAGCGAAGAAGATTTAACACAACTACAAGAGCAATTTAAAAGCTTAGTGCTTGATTTGGAAAATGGAAGCAAGTCACTCAAGGACTATGTGGCGGATGCCAATAAACCATTACTGGAAGACACGGTCAATGGTTCTGCTTCTTTCATAAAACACAGTAAAGCGATGTTCGAAGAGAAGTTTAAGTTGCTGGCACTACAAAAACGACTTAGTGAACAGAGCGACACGACCTTAGCCTTAGCTGACGAGGCAAGTGCACTTATGCTAGATCTAACGTACCTTGATGGCTCTGGGCGTGACTTCGATGCTATGGTAGGTATGGGCAACAACATTGATAACAAACTTACTTTGGTATTAAGCTTAATTGACGAATTGTCGTCGACTAAGGATACCGCTGTGATATTACAAACCATCGACGATTTAAGCTACAACGTTACCAATATAGAGGCTGACTCTGCCTATTTGAACCGTTTAGCTGAAAATGTTGAAAATGATGGCTTAGTTGCCATGTTTAATGAGCAATATGTTGCGATGGCAAATGCGTTGAATAGCGATGACGGTATATTTGCAATGCACAAGCAAGCTATCGCGCTGAGAGAGTCTATTACTGGATACAACCAAGCTTCTAATCTCGCACTAGAGAATGCGAATATGTCTTTATCTGTGCTGTATGAAAAAGTCAGTGCTACGGCAATGCAAGGGCAGCAGGACATCCTCGATACAGTATTGAACAACGAAATAAAAAATATGGTGGTATCGGTGGTGGGAATCAGCGCTACCTTTATTTTAGCCCTAATTGCCACTCGCAGTATTGCAAAGCCTTTAAAGGCAGTGAACGACAGACTCAAAGTATTAAGCAGTGGGGATTTAACCAAGCGCATGAACGAAGAAGGTTTTGATGAGTTCGCACAGTTATCAAGAAACGTGAATCGCCTTATTGATTCTTTGCAAAGTCTTATCGGTAGCATCCACACCCAAGAACAAATGCTTACGCAGTCAACAGCAGTAAGTATTGAGATGGGGGATCAGAGTCTTCGACAGGTGGCTTTGCAACAACAAAAAATCAGCGAAACATCTTCTAATACCATGTTAGTGAAAGATACTAGCCTTAATAATTTGCAACAAATAGAGGCCGCTAATAATCAAATGCATCAGGCAATTGCACAAACTGACTCGGTAATGAGCTTAGTAAAAGAAAGCCGCAGACACGTTGATGTTCAAGCTCGACAAGCAGAGGAGTCTGCAAACATTATTCACCGCTTGGGCGACAACAGTCACAAGATAGGGAGCATTCTTGATGTGATTAAGACTATTGCTGAACAAACCAATTTGCTTGCGCTCAATGCAGCCATCGAAGCCGCTAGAGCAGGGGAGCAAGGTAGAGGTTTTGCCGTGGTTGCAGATGAAGTAAGAACTTTGGCAACTCGAACCCATAATTCAACGGAAGAGATTGAAAAGATGATTGGCGCGCTACAACTCGACGCTTCCCAAGCTGTTGAAGCGATCACTCGCGGTAGTGAACAAGTTAGCCAGGGTGTGGAGCTATCAGAGAAAGTGACAGTGCAAGTTGCTGAAATCAGAGGCATTATTGAAACGCTGGCCCAAGTCAATACACAAATTGTGAGCGATACTCAAAATCAAGACTCTCTGCTTGATCTTGTCGTGAGTAACTTGCAGAGTATTGTCGATATTGCTGAGGAAAGTGCTAGAAGTACGAAAGAATCTAATAGTGCTACTCATCAACTGGGTGAGCAGATGAACGAGTTGAAGGTCGCAGTGTCGAAATTTAGACTGTAAAAGAAAAAGAGCCACACAGCATAACGTGGCTCTTTACCTAATCAGACGAATATCGTGCTACTCATTACAAGTCTATATTTGCTCTGGTCCCCATGCCCGGTCCATACACAATAGCATTTAATAATAAGCGATTTGTGCCTAGCGTAGCCCCTCTGAAAACAGGTTCGCCAGAGAACATAATAACTTGGCCATTCCCCATTCTTTCGCGAGTGAGGTAGGCTGAGTTTGCGATCCTTTGAGCGGCTTCTGGCCATAACAAACCACTCATTCTAACTTTCAACTCACTATCTTCCGGTAGCGTATACCATGCTATTGCCTTGTCCTTCTCGTCGTCGTCTTTTTTGGCTGATTTTTTAGCAGGCTTTTTGTCCGCATATACACCCACAGTAACCACAGCTTCAGCGTTTTCTGGCACAATTAAAACAGGCTGGCGACCATATAATAAGGGCAGAGTTTCATTTGTTCCAAAGGTTAGCCAATGCTCTTGGTCTGCGCTACCCGATACCATTGCACCTGCAGGCATGAACATTTTTTGCCAATCGTTGCGTTTCTTTAATTCCTCTTTGCTTAAGCGTTTCGGTGCATCGTCCCACGGGTAGGCAACATCTGTTTGTAATGCTGAAGAATAAACCTCTTGCATGTTTTTTACAGGCTCGCTAGCTAATAAACGTCGCTGTAACGCAATGTCATATTTTTCGGCGTCTTCCAAAATGTTGTCGAGTAACTTCACTCGTGTTTTATCTTTAGATGCAAGGGCTTGCGTTGCCCCCTCATGAGTTATCAAGGTGCCACCTTGTTCTACCCAAGTCTTAAGCGCATTGGCATTGGCATCTGAAACTCTCCATGCAGATGGCATCACAATTACATTATATCGACGAAGATCGGTACGTGATAAGGCAGATGAGTCCAATTGAGAATGACGTATACCCAGATGAGTATCAATACTCCACCACGTCGCCCCAACATCATTAGCGCTCGTACCGGCTTGGCCTAAAATAGCTAATTGAGGCTTAGCAAGAAGCTGAAAGTGATCACCTCCCCATTCTGGCATATCACCTGTGCCATAACCCGTGTTAATGTTCCTAATCGACAACTGACTTTCTTTAGCCGTGGTGTTCAACAAATCAATTAAGTTTTCGTTATTGCGGTTGTCTGTAATAGTCACTACAACCGAACCACGAGCTAAATCGACCGCACCAAGTTGAGTCGCTTTGTCGATAACTCGCACTTGCACACCGCGCTCCATTAGACGAGCCGCAAAACCAACAGAGGCGTCATCATCACCATTCACAGCCCAAGCAATGGCTTTGTCGTCGGCAAGTTCTAAATTAAGTGTGGGCTCTGAATACGGACTAATGTTAGTGCTAATGTGTTGAGCAACCGTGAATGCTTCAAGACCATACATCATCGTAAGATTCCATGCCGATGTGTCGTACATTATCGACTGGCCCTCACGAAGGATTTTTTGACGCTCCTGTTCAAGGGTCTCAGGTAAAATTTGGGCATCAAATTCCATAATAGCAGCGAGCAATCGTGCTTCAGGTTGACGATTTGGAATAATCAAGCTGCCTTTCTTGATGGTGGCCGTGCCGATATCGCCCAAATGGTTTTTTGCTTTTTTAACTGTGAACTCTTTATCCGCGGTATATATCTCGATATCTTGCGCTTGTAGCTTACTCACTAAGGTCGCTAAACGCGATTTATTACCATTTGCTTGCACAACAAATGTTCTATTTGCATAGGGGCTATCTTTTTTGAGTAAGGACTTTCGGTCTTCCCAGTAGTCTTTGTACATTGCCTTACTGTGTTTTTGTAAGGACTGTAAATTTGCAATAGTGCTTACAAATTGATGATGAACTGATTCTTTATATGTCTGAATAGTGCCCTCTGGTCGACGAACGCCATCTTCAGCCATTCGAGATTGTTCATACAAGATATGCATAGAGCCTCTGTACTCAGCATAATTTGAATAGCCGGGGTACCAATTTTCAAACCATTCACCGGTATAATAGCGCCAGCCTTTTTCGTCAAAAGCGGCACCTTGGTCTAAGGAAAATGTTTGTGCCCATTTTTGAACACTGGGTGCAATATTAAAGTTTAAGGGTTGTCTTGGTGGTCCCATCAGGTAAGTATCCTGTGGTCCCATCTCATGGCCGTCAATCATCAATTGTGGCCGCCACTTGTTAATAAGTTCTACTCTGCCAATGGTTTCTGGTTGAGTTAAATAGAAAAAGTCTCGATTTAGGTCGAAAAAATAATGGTTAGTTCTTCCATAAGGCCAGTCACCACGATGCAGTAAAGCCTGATCGTCGACGTTTGGAGCAGTGCCTCGATACTGTTCCAAAGACTTGGCAAAACGATCTCGGCCATCTGGATTCATTATTGGGTCAATGACAACGATCATGTCGTCTAGCATGGACTTAACGTCGGCGTCTGTCGAGGCAGCATAGTGATATATTGAGGTTAAAGCAGCATCGGCTCCAGAAGTTTCATTACCATGAATGGAGTAAGCCATCCAAGCGATTGCAGGGAGTTTTTCTATTATCTGTTGTGCTTGTGAATCAGATGTTTTACGAGGGTCGGAGAGGGCGGCTAACTGTTCAAGTACCTCATCCATTCGAGCAAGATTTTCCGGACTTGAGATAAAAACTGCGTGAAGTGGACGACCTTCATGACTTTTCGCATATTCCAATACCTTTAGCCGCTTACTTTGCGTTTTCCATGTGTTTATCGACTCAGTAATTTGCGCTGGAGTAGCGACTCGATAGCCTATTGGGAAACCAAGTATCTCATCAGGGGGAGTCATACTGTCATCGTAAGAACCGAACAGCAGTTGCTCTTGATAATCAAGCTCGGGGTTGTAAGTTGGTTTCATGAGTAAACCGGCCTGAACCGAGCCCACAGATAAAGCCAGTAATCCTGCACATACCGCAATACTTATACGCTTTCGCATAGAGAGTCCTTTTGTCGTTATTATTAGTTTTTTGAGTAGTGTGCGCTAAAACGAGGCGTGAATACAAGTGTTAGAGCAAAGTCGAAGGCGATGACTTGTAACAAAATGTGGATGATTGAGATTTTAACCAGCGCAAAAAAAAACGCTGCCTTTATACGAGCAACGTTTTCACTGTTTTTACTTCAGGCTGTTAAAGCACTTAAAATCACCAAAGCACTTAACACCAAGCAAGCATGTTTATGCTAGTTCGGCCAGACACATCTCTTCATTTATTTGCTTGCACCAGGCTTTCACTCTGCTTTCGGTTAGCTCAGGTTGACGGTCTTCATCAATTCCTAAGCCGACAAAATGGTCGTCGTCGGCCATGCCTTTAGACGCTTCAAAATCATAACTTTCGGTAGGCCATTGCCCAATTAGTATGGCACCTTTTGGTTCGACGATGTCTCGGATCATACCCATCGCGTCGAGGAAGTATTCAGCGTAGTCTTCTTGGTCGCCACAACCAAAAATAGCGACAAGTTTGTCCTCGAAGTCTATTTCTTCTAAATCAGGGAAAAAATCGTCCCAGTCGCATTGAGCTTCGCCATAGTACCAAGTAGGAATACCGAAAATAAGCAGGTCAAATTCAGCGATATCTTCTTTTGAGCTTTTGGCTATATCTTTTACATCAATGAGTTGTTTGCCCAGTTCTTTCTGGATCATTTTCGCGATGTGTTCAGTATTACCAGTATCGCTCCCAAAAAATAGTCCAACAGTAGCCATCATTCACCTCTAAATCACTAACAAATTACCAACTATGACACGCCGCTGGCAGAATAAAATACTTGAATTACACCTTTTGCAACGAAGCCGGCCGCGCCTAAACCAAGAACGCCGTATGCAACGACTTTCCCGATCAAGGGAACGTTGTTCTTTTTCAATACGTCGTGTATTGCTAAACCCAACAATATGAACAACACGACCAAGCTTAGATTCAACACAATCGCTTCGATATGTTGATAATTATCAGCGTTCATTTCGCTACCTCAGGCTTCATTTGTGCGCGGATATTATCACAAACGTACTGCTTTTTTGAAGCAAGTTAGCTGAATATTAAAGTATAAGTGTTACTTTTGCCTGCCAAGTAAAATGCGGGTTAACGAGGTGTTAACAAGCTGTGGTTTTTCAGCGTGCAACCAATGGCCAGCATCGACAATTCTGGCTTTTGCATTAGGAAATTGAGCAATGATGGCAGCTTGATGTTCGCTTGTAATGTAATCGCTTTTTTTTCCTTTGATAAAAGTAATGTCACCATCGAACAACTTGCCACTAAATGGCCAATCACTGAGTATCGGATAGTCACGCACTAGCAGTTCTAGATTAAATCGCCATTGCCATTGTTGGTCGTTATCCTGATATAAGCTTTTCATCAAGAATGACCTTGTGCCGCTGTCGACAACGTGTTCAGACAATTGCGCTAACGCTTCTTGTCGACTGTTCAGTTGAGCCAGTTTCACTGCGCTTAAACCATTGATAACATTATGATGCCGCGGCTCATAAGCAACAGGTGCAATATCCATAATGATCACCTTAATGAACATCTCAGGTGCTAGGCTTGCTGCTCGCATAGCTATCTTGCCGCCCAATGAATGCGCAATGAAAAAACATTGAGTAATATCATGATGAGTCATGGTTGTGATTAAGAGCTGCGCCCAATCGTCAAAAGAAAAATGTTGTGTCCTTGGCGATTTTCCGTGGTCGGGCAAATCAATGCTTACAACATGGTAATCAGCTTCAAAGTGGCGTCGAATAACCGCTAGATTATCACCGCTACCAAAGAGTCCATGAAGTAAAACGATTGACGGCGAATGCTGCGATGACTTTCTGTGTTCATCGCCGTGAGACTGAAGGTAGAGCAATGGCTCGAGAGCGTCTGACACTTATTGGTTACCTTTTCGGCTTACATATTTGGATAGTTAGGCCCGCCGGCACCTTCCGGTACTAGCCAATTAATATTTTGATTAGGGTCCTTGATATCACAGGTTTTACAATGAACACAGTTTTGAGCATTGATTTGCAAACGTTTGCCTTCGTCGTCGCTCTCAACTATTTCGTATACGCCAGCGGGGCAATAACGTTGAGCCGGTTCATCATATTTCGGCAAGTTAATGCTAATAGGAATACTCTTATCCTTTAGCACTAAATGGCAAGGCTGATCTTCTTCATGATTTGTGTTTGACAAAAATACACTAGACAATTTGTCGAAGCTCAATACGCCATCTGGTTTTGGATAGTCAAATTTTTTGCAGTCGGCAGCCAGTTTTAATGAAGCATGGTCGGGCGTCGAGTCACCGATGGTAAAGGGAAGCTTGCCACCAAAGATATTCTGATCAAGAGTGTTATAGGCGCCGCCCAAGAAGTTTCCAAATTTATGAATCGCAGCACCGAAATTCCTCGAACGATAAAGCTCATCGTAAAGCCAAGACTTCTTAAATGCTTCACTGTACTGAATAGGATCAATCGTTTCGGCACCCGTTTCACTCAACAGTTCGAATAGTGTTTCACCCGCCAAAATACCAGACTTCATCGCTGTATGATTTCCCTTGATCTTAGAAAAATTCAAGGTGCCAGCATCGCAACCCACTATAATTGCGCCTGGCATGGTCATTTTAGGCAATGATTGGAAACCACCTTTGGCGATTGCTCTTGCACCATAGGTCACGCGTTTACCGCCGTTGAGCGTATTGGCAATCACCGGGTGATGCTTCAATCGTTGAAATTCATCAAAGGGGCTCAAGTGAGGGTTTTCATAGTTTAAATCAACAATGAGACCTACAAAAACTTGATTGTTCTCTGCGTGGTATAAATAACTGCCACCGGTTGCATCGTTTAAGGGCCATCCAGCCGTGTGTACGACCAGTCCTTCTTGATGCTGCTGCGCTGGAATGTCCCAAATTTCTTTGAAGCCGATAGCGTAATGTTGTGGGGAAACGTCTTTATCTAAATCAAATTGTTGGATAAGTTGTTTACCCAAGTGACCACGGCAACCTTCGGCAAATACCGTATATTTCGCACTCAGAAGCATGCCTGGCATGTAGCCATCTTTTTCTTCGCCACTCTCACTAACGCCCATGTCGCCAGTAATCACACCACCAACACTGCCGTCTTCATTATAGTGTACTTGCGCTGCTGCAAAACCCGGGAAAACTTCCACTCCAAGCTGCTCAGCTTGTTCGGCGAGCCATCGGCACATGTTGGCCATGCTGGCTATATAGTTGCCCTCATTGTGCATGGTCTTGGGCGTAATAAAGTTGGGAAGCTTTGTTGAGATTGTTTCACTGTTGAGCAGATAAATATGATCTTCTGTGACTTTAGTTGTGAGTGGGGCACCCATCTCTTGCCAATTTGGAAACAATTCGTCGAGTGCGCGAGTTTCAAAAACGGCACCCGATAATATATGCGCGCCAACCTCAGAGCCCTTCTCTAGAAGGCAGACATTGAGTTCTTGACCTTTTTCATTGGCTAACTGCTTTAACTTTATCGCAGTAGAAAGACCTGAGGGCCCAGCTCCTACAACAACCACATCGAAATCCATGACTTCTCTTTCCACACTCGCCTCCGAAACAACTCTTACCAGTTATAGTGACATATTAATTAAAGGAATATTACAGCTTGTCAAAACATTGTAAAATTAAAAAACCATGAAACATGGATAAATCGTGAATACAGGTTGACGTTTACGTAAAGTGTAAGTAAATTTTGCGTCAACATGCAAATCTTGCTGCTATAGTTACCCGAACAGGTAACAAATGCGAATAGTATTTTTTTATTCAAAGCCCTAAATAGAGGTGATTATGAAAATTTTAGTTCCGGTAAAACGGGCGATAGACTATAACGTGAAAGTACGCGTTAAACCTGATAACTCAGGCGTAGACCTTAACAATGTCAAAATGGCAATCAATCCGTTTTGTGAAATTGCGGTTGAAGAAGCAATCAGACTAAAAGAAAAGGGGCTTGCAACTGAAGTTGTTGTCGTTTCAATTGGCGATAAAGCTTGCCAAGAGCAAATTCGAACAGGGTTAGCACTAGGAGCTGACCGTGGAATTCATATCGAAACTGATGTCGGTGCAGTAGTTGATTCACTGCAAGTCGCTAAGTTACTGCAAAAAGTTGTTGAAGCTGAAACTCCTGACCTCGTCATTCTTGGTAAACAGGCGATCGACTCAGACAATAATCAAACCGGTCAAATGCTTGCTGCACTCACTGGCATGCCACAAGGAACTTTCGCATCAGAAGTTGAGCTAACCGAGGGTTCGGTGAACGTTACTCGTGAAATTGATGGTGGCTTACAAACAGTGAAGTTAAGTCTTCCGGCAGTCGTGACTACTGATTTGCGCTTGAATGAGCCGCGTTACGCCTCTCTTCCAAACATTATGAAAGCCAAGCGCAAGCCTATCGACGTTAAGCCAGTGGCTGATTTTGGTGTAGAGATGACGTCTAAAGTAAGCATAGTGAAAGTAGAGGCACCCGCTCAACGCAGTGGCGGTGTTAAAGTGGCAGATGTTGCCGAGTTAGTAGGTAAACTAAAAAATGAAGCGAAGGTGATCTCATGAGTGTATTAGTATATGCGGAACACGATAACGAATCATTAAAGTCCGAAACCAACAAACTTATTACTGCCGCTTTAGGTGCTAGTGATGATGTTGTTGTACTTGTTGCTGGAGCCAATTGTGACTCTGTTGCACAAGCTGCGAGCAAAGTGAGCGGTGTAAGCAAAGTACTTGTTGCTGATAATGTCGCTTACGAGCATCAACTTCCAGAGAACCTTGCAGAGTTGGTACTTGAACTGTCTGCTGACTACTCTCACATATTTGCGGCTGCCACGACTACGGGCAAAAACTTTATGCCGAGAGTCGCTGCTTTACTTGATGTTGCTCAGATTTCAGACATTATTAAGGTTGAGTCGGAAGATACTTTTGTTCGTCCAATTTACGCCGGCAATGCTATTGCGACTGTAAAAAGTGCTGATACTAAGAAGGTAGTTACCGTTCGAGCTGCATCTTTCGATGCTGCAGCGAATGAAGGGAGCGCAGCGATAGAAGCCGTAGCATTAGTAAAGGAGTCTGCTACTTCAAGTTTTGTGTCGGCTGAGTTAACCGAGTCTGAGCGACCTGAATTAACCGCTGCTGACGTTATTATTTCTGGCGGACGCGGTATGCAAAACGGGGAAAACTTCGCGTTGCTTAATGGTATTGCCGACAAATTAGGTGCTGCAATTGGTGCCTCACGTGCAGCCGTTGATGCTGGTTTTGTACCAAACGATATGCAAGTGGGCCAAACAGGTAAAATAGTTGCGCCACAATTATATATCGCAGTAGGTATTTCTGGTGCGATACAGCATTTGGCGGGTATGAAAGACAGCAAGGTAATTGTTGCTATTAACAAGGATGAGGAAGCCCCCATATTTTCTGTGGCTGATTATGGATTGGTCGGAGATTTGTTTGATGTATTGCCAGAGTTAGAAGCTGCTTTGTAATAATTACTGCAGCATCTGCTGACTGATGAGACGAAGGCCGGTGTGAACTGGCCTTTTTTATTTCAGTCCCACGCCTTTGCAGCCTCATGGTCTGAGACTTTTGCATCAACCCATCTTGCTTCGTCTGCCGACGATTCTTTTTTCCAGAATGGAGCCTCTTTTTTTAAATAGTCCATGATAAACATTGCGGCCTGAAAAGCTGACTTGCGATGCTTACTGCTTACGCCAACGAACACAATTTGCTCGTCGGGGTGCAAGGTACCAACACGATGAATGAGGGTGATGGCACCCAGTGTCCAACGTTCCCGTGCTTTGTTACAGATGTTCTGAAGGCTTTTTTCGGTCATTTCAGGGTAATGCTCTAGTGTCATGCTGACCAAGTTACCAATATCTGACTGTTCACGTACAATGCCCGAAAATGTCACAATGGCGCCATCAGAATTCGCGCCGCGGCGTATAGCTGCATATTCATCTTTTATACAAAAATCATCTTCTTGCACTATAATACGAGTTGCGTTCATTACTAATGATTATCCCTGTATGACTGACAGTCGTAAAACACGCTATTCAACGTTGAGCTTATCGTTTTGACGGCTTTTTCGCAAGATGGGCTAGCAAAGCCAAGAGCAAGTTTCCTTTACTTGGAATTAATTATCATTTTTGTGTTGCTACCTGTTTCTTTGTCGCTGTCTTTGCCTATCTACGTTAAATTAGGCGCAGTGCTGCTAGCAGTAAGTTACGTGCTTATCGTTGTAGCAAAAACAGCCATGCATGCCTATGGAACAGCTGTATTATCAAATGGTCTTGATGAGCCAAGCACTGAGTCATTGTTTTCGAGGCCATTTAGGAAGGGAGGTGTCAGCTTCCCTTTCATGGTGCTAAAGCGGGTTCTAGTGCTTTTTTCAGTATTTGCGCTTATCAGTACACTTTTTGTCGCCATTTATCTTCCCAGTAAGCTCTTTATCGTTGTTAGTCAGGCTCCTATGATGTGGATAGCTATTATTTTTGTGTACGTTTTATTATCGGTGCTGCCCCAAGAGGGACTTTATCGAGTTTTCTTTTTCAGACGCTATAGGTCCTTATTTTTTGGAGAGCAACACGTAAATAAAACTAAGCGCCTATTTGCTAAAGAGAATGTTATTTTTGTCACTGTGAATGCGCTGCTTTTTTCACTAGCTCATTTATTCTTCTTCAATATCATAGTATTGCTGCTAACCTTTTGTGGAGGTGTGCTATTTGCAAGCACCTATTTACAGTCATATAAATACCGGAGTGCTTATCTTATAATCTGCATAGAACATGCTTGTTATGGCTTATGGTTATTTACTGTTGGTTTAGGAGAAATGTTGGCCTTTCCAATGCCAAGCGATTAAAAGCAAGCATCCTGACACATCTAGCAACAATTTAGCGTCAATGACCTTGTAAACTATTTACATATTGGCCGTACAATGAGCTCATTAACAAGCTTTCAACTATATCTAAAGGGTTTTTTCATGGCGAGTGGTTTTAAAAAAGCGGGTATCCCGATCTTCATCTTAATTGGCGCTATCGTCATTATGGTTTCGTTGGGCAGCATGAAGAAACAGCCTGAAAAAGAAGAACAGATTGAAAAAGACTTTTTGGTCGATGCTAAACCTTTAGAATTTGGCAATGTAGAGTTTTTGGTATATTCGCAAGGTTCAGTTCAACCAAAAAATCAAACTATGCTTAGCACCCAAGTAAGCGGGCGAGTGATCATGGTTGCAGAAAATTTTGTTGAAGGTGGCTTCTTTAAAAAAGGGGACATTCTCGTTCAGCTTGAGGACGATGATTATCAAACCGATTTACTGTTAGCAGAAGCTGAACTGGCGAGGGCTCAGGCATCCTTAGACGAAGAAAAAGCAAGGGGCGAGGTAGCTGCGCAAGAATGGCGTTCATTCAATAAAGGTAGCGCACCTGAATTAGGCTTGCGCAAACCGCAGCTTGCACGAGAACAAGCAACGGTTAAGGCAGCACAGGCCAGCCTGCAAAGAGCTAAACGTAATTTAGAACGCACCAATATTCGCGCTCCTTATGATGGCTTGGTTAAGAGTCGCAACGTTGATCTTGGCCAATTTGTTGGCTTAGGTGCTCAATTAGGGGAGGTCTTTTCTACCGATGTTGCCGAAGTGCGATTGCCGTTGACCGATGATGATGTCGCTTTTCTTGATGACTTGAAGGCAAACAAGCCGACAGTGACCTTGTCAACTGACGTGGCGGGAAAAGAAGTTCAATGGCAGGGTTCGCTCGTGCGCGACGAAGCAATACTTGATGGTCGAAGTCGAGTTATATACGGTGTTGTTGAGGTCAACGACCCTTATCAATTGCTAGTTCCTGATGAGCAGAGAGGTGAAGAACTTCGTTTTGGGCGTTTTGTAAAGGCAGAAATTACTGGAGTGAATGCATCAAATATTGTTGTACTCCCGCGTAATGTATTGCGACTCGATGGAACAGTATTGACTGTTGATGAGAATAAACAAATCAACATTAATTTCGTATCAGTGCAAAGAGCCGACGAGAATTTTATATACATTAATGATGGCTTCAACCCTGAACACAAAGTGGTAATGAGTGCTGTTCCAAACCCATATAATGGGATGCCGGTGAGATTTCTTGGTGATGAGGATACAAGCCCACCAAGCGGCATCGAAACGCGCGATAATAGTAATGATATTGAGGTGAAGCAATGAGTGATCAAGCAAATATTGATACTAACAGCGGCATTATTGCATGGTTTGCTCGAAATAGTGTGGCTGCTAACCTCCTTATGGCCATCATTATTCTTGGTGGTGTATTTGGTATTTTAAAAGTACAGAAGCAAGTATTCCCAGCGTTCGAAGTTAATCTTATTTCTGTCCAAGTGCCATACTTAGGTGCAGCCCCGCAAGAGGTCGAAGAAGGCGTTATTCTAAAGTTAGAAGAAGCGGTAAAAGATCTCGAAGGCATCAAAAAACTGAGCTCGACGGCAAGAGAAGGTGTTGGCTCTCTGAGTATTGAAGTAGCCGACGGTTACGATGTACAAACACTATTAGATGAAGTGAAAGTGCAAGTTGACGCTATTCCAAGCTTCCCTGGCAACACTGAAAAGCCCGTTGTGTACAGAATTAAATTTCCCCAAGATGTACTATGGGTATCAGTTTATGGCGACACCACCGAAAGAGAATTAAAACAATACACACAGGGAATTCGAGATGATATCGCTAATCTACCCGGTATTTCCGATGTATCGGTTGTGGGTGCGCGTGATTATGAAATTTCGGTTGAAATATCCGAGTTAAAGCTCCAAGAATATAACCTTACCTTCAACGAATTAGTGACTGCTATCCGTCAGTCTTCTATTGATCTTCCAGGTGGTTCAATACGTTCGGAAAACGGTGATATCCTTCTGCGAGCAAATGGTCAAGCATACAATGCATGGGATTTCGCTAAAGTCGTATTGATTAGCCGAGACGACGGTACGCGTTTATTGTTGGGCGACATTGCAACAATAAATGATGGTTTCATAGAAGATAACCAATACTCTCTCTTCGATGGTAAACCAGCGGTGAGTATAAGAGTACGTGCTGTGGGTGACCAAAATGCCCTACAAATATCTGAGTCAGTCAATGAGTATTTAGATAAAAAACGAAAAGAGATGCCTGCCAATATTCAAGCCGATACATGGGGAGATTCTTCGTTTTATCTTGCTGATCGCCTAAGTATGATGCTTAAAAATATGCTCGCTGGAGCCGCGCTTGTATTCATTGTCTTGTCTCTGTTTTTGCGTGTTAAGGTAGCCATGTGGGTAATGGTTGGCTTACCAGTTTGCTTTCTTGGCACCTTGATGTTTATGCCTACCGGTCCTGTGGATGTCTCGATTAATATGCTAAGTCTATTTGGCTTTATCCTCGTTCTTGGGATTGTTGTTGATGATGCCATCATTATGGGGGAGTCGGCCTACTCGGAAATCGATAGAAAGGGGCACAGTACCGACGCCGTCATAAGAGGCGTAAAACGAGTAGCGATGCCAGCAACCTTTGGTGTACTAACAACTATCGCAGCGTTCTCACCAATGTTGATGGTAAGCGGGCCTACCAGCGTTATTTGGAAGACCATCGGTTTGGTCGTTATCTTATGTCTTATATTTTCCTTAATTGAATCTAAACTCATCCTGCCAGCACATTTGGCACACATGAAATTGAAGCCTTATGACCCCAAAAAAGCCACTCGATTTCAACGTTTTAGAGATGTTTTCAGTGTCGGGATTAAGTCTTTTGTCAGCAACAAGTACCAGCCCTTTCTTCGCAAGGCTGTAAAATATAGGTATACCACACTAGCGTCTTTCATTGGCATGTTTATTGTCACTATAGGTCTGTTTAGCAGTGGTTTAGTAAAATGGCAGTTCTTCCCTTCGATACCTTCCGATTTTATGCAAGCAAGTGTTGAGTTGGAGCCGGGTTCATCAATTACCCAACGCGACCAAGCAATGAATGCGATGCTTGATGCGATGTATAAGATGAATGCCAACGTTACCGAAAGAACAGGTGATAGCCCAATTAAACATGCGATCGCCTTTGATAGCGGCACATTGGGAGGTGCTGTTTTTGTTGAGTTAAGTAAAGGCGAGACTCGCGAGCTCACAGACATCGAATTGCAAGATGAGTGGCGTGAGCTACTTCCTGAAATTCCAGGTGTGAAGAACTTTGAAATTGGGTCGGCAGGCGGTCCTGGCGGAGGTAACGGCCTAGACTTTGAATTTCGCTCGAATGATATTCTAGCGCTTGAAAACATCTCGAAGGAACTTCGCAGTTATCTTGGCGCATACGCGGGCATTACTGAAGTGACCGATTCATTTGCTGGCGGTAGCGATGAAATCAAACTAGCGCTCAAGCCTGAAGCAGAATCTTTGGGTCTCACATTATCGTCTCTCGCTCAGCAGGTTCGATACGGCTTCTATGGGGCAGAAGCCCAGCGGATTCAGCGCGATGATGAAGAAATAAAGGTAATGGTGCGCTATCCTAAAAATGAGCGTAATTCCATTGGTAACCTAGAAAATATGCGAGTACGTGCGCCCAATGGTGATGATATTCCTTTTCGCGAAGTGGCAGACATCGAGCTTGGCAAAGGATATTCCAATATCATTCGAGTTGATGGCTCTCGTTCAGTATCCGTGTCAGCTAAAGTTGATAGTGATGCGGTAGACACCCGCGATCTATTGATGGAAATACGGATGGAAGTTATCCCAGAAATGCTAGAGCGTTATCCCGCAGTTGAGTTTAGATTGCAAGGTAACTCCAAAGACGAGGAAGATGCTGTGATTTCACTTGCACAGGGCTTTCTTTTTGCTTTAATCGCGATATATGCGTTGATGGCTATTCCTTTGAAGTCATACTCACAACCATTGATTATTATGTCGGTTATCCCTTTCGGTATGGTCGGTGCGATCATAGGCCATTTGATTTTTGGTCAAGCCGTCAGCGTTTTGTCTATTTGCGGAATCATTGCCTTAGCTGGTGTAGTGGTAAACGACTCTCTTATCATGGTTGATTTCGTTAACAAGGCAAGGGCACAGGGATATAGCTTAATTGACGCCGTTCTTAAGTCAGGTAGTGAACGCTTTAGAGCCATTATACTTACTTCTTTAACTACCTTCATGGGATTGATGCCAATAGTCTTTGAACGTAGCTTACAAGCGCAAGTTGTCATACCTATGGCGATTTCACTGGCCTTCGGTATCTTGTTTGCAACGGTGATCACCTTGTTACTAATTCCTGCACTTTATCTAATTTTGGATGATTTCAAGAGTTTATTTAGACGCAAAAGACCATCAGTGGCCGCGGATACTGTATAGACATAGGAACGCTAGCTAGATAGTCGTTCAAGCTTTGTATTCAGTGCGCTTTTGTTTGTCTATTGATAATTATTATTGGTCGTATATAGCCACTTAATGGTTTGATGTAGCCAAGGATTAACAATAGTTTTGTGAGTTGAAGTAGGAGTATGTTTTACTTCAACTCATTGCATGGCGGAGAATACAAATGGCTGAAAAACTCATACCTGATTTAGAAATGCAATTCCAACTTTACGATGTTCTGAAAGCAGACGAACTCTGTCATTTCCCAAAATTTGAAGAGCATAGTAAAGATACTTTTTCGGCAACACTAGACACCGCAGAGAAAATTGCCACCGATCTCTTTCTACCTCATAATCACATCGCTGATAAGAACGAGCCAAGTTTCGACGGTGAAAAGGTAAGCATGATCCCTGAGGTGAAAATAGCTTACGATGCGTTTTGTGAAGCGGGATTTATTGCGGGGCGCTACAGCTTTGAAGACGGTGGCATGCAATTACCTGAAGTTGTCATGACCGCCGCATCGGCCTACTTTATGGCCGCAAATCCATCAACAACCTCTTATCCATTTCTCACGGCTGCTGCGGCAAACGTGATCAACCATTTCGCATCGAGTGAATTAAAAGCGCAGTTTATGCCGCGCATGTTAACTGGTGAATTCACTGGCACAATGGCACTTACCGAGCCTCATGCAGGTTCATCCCTAGCCGACATTACCACTACTGCAACAAAGCACAGCGACGGAAATTACAGACTAAAAGGAAGTAAAATCTATATATCCGGCGGTGAGCACGAGTTGTCTAGTAATATCATTCACTTAGTGCTTGCCAAAATACCGGGCGGTCCTGAGGGCGTTAAAGGGATATCTTTGTTTGTAGTGCCAAAATACCGTCTGGATGAAAACTCAGCACCGAGCACTCGAAATGATGTTCAATTAGCTGGCCTTTTGCATAAGTTGGGCTATAGAGGGACCACATCAACAGCACTTACATTTGGTGAAAATGATGATTGCCATGGCTACCTAGTTGGTGAAGAGCATCACGGTTTGCGCTATATGTTCATGATGATGAATGAGGCTCGAATAGGTGTTGGTTTCGGTGCTGCAATGATCGGCTATAGAGGTTACCAATACTCATTGGAATATGCCAAAGATAGAACCCAAGGTCGAAACTCAGAACATAGCGAGCCTAACAAGCCGGCGCCAATTATCCTTCATGGTGACGTGAAGCGCATGTTACTTGCACAAAAAGCATACAGTGAAGGCGGTATGGCCTTATGTATGTATGGCTCTCACCTCATTGATCGCATTGCCGTTTGTGAAGACAACAATGAGTCTAAGGCACTGCAAGAGCTATTGGATTTACTTACCCCTGTATTTAAAGCATGGCCATCAGAGTATGGACCCAAAGCAAATGATTTGGGTATTCAAGTGTTGGGCGGCTCAGGTTATACCCGTGAGTACTATTCCGAACAGTTTTGGCGCGATAATCGTTTAAACCCAATCCATGAAGGCACTAACGGGATTCAAGCGCTGGATTTGTCATTCAGAAAGTTATGGCAAAAGGGCGGATTAGGCTTACAGGTGCTTCAACGTGAAATTCAACAGGATTTGTCGAAAGTCAGTGGGCCGCGAGCGAAAGCAATGGCGGCATCATTGGGCCATTACCTTCAAGAGTTGCATCAGTTATTACCTGCAATTGCTGAGGCAATACAGGGAGATGGACAGAAAACGCTTCTAGCAAACGCACAAGCGCTAATGAATGTCTTTTCGCAGATTGTAGTGAGCTGGATTTGGATACGGCAGGCAATCGTTGCCGAAACAAAACTTCAATCCAATAGTGCTACTGAAAAAGAGAAGGCTTTCTACGAAGGAAAACTACAAGCAGCTGATTACTTTATCTCGTGGGAGCTTCCAACTATTAAGAGAGATATCGAATTGTTAAAAACAAATAATAGTGTATGCGCAAACATGCAAGCAGACTGGTTCTAAGGGGAATATATGAAAAACAAACAATGGCAACTTGCTCAACGTCCAGTTGGCGCACCGAGTAAAGATACATGGCAATTTGTTGAGACAGAGCTGGACGATATTGGCGACGGTCAGTTGTTGATAAAGGTACTTTATGTTTCCCTCGATCCAGCGATGCGTGGCTGGTTAAACGATGCGAAGTCATATATCGAACCAGTTCAGATTGGTGATGTTATGCGTGCAGGCACTGTCGGCAAAGTCATATCAAGTAAGCATGAAAAATATAGCGAAGGTGACTATGTTTGTGGGTATCAGGGCGTACAGCTCTATGGGGTATCTGACGGTACCGGTCTATATAAAGTTGACCCTAAACTGGCACCGCTATCATATTACTTGGGCGTACTCGGTATGCCTGGTATGACAGGATATTTTGGATTACTGAAAACGGGCGAGCCAAAATCTGGCGAGACAGTTGTCGTCAGTGGTGCTGCCGGCGCTGTCGGTGGTCTTGTTGGTCAAATCGCAAAGATTAAAGGATGTCGAGTTGTCGGCATTGCTGGCGGCCGAGAAAAGTGTGATTTTTTGATCAATGAATTGGGCTTTGATGCGGCAGTTGATTACAAAGCCGAGAAAGTGAAAAAAGCCCTTAAGGTGGCGTGTCCAGATGGTGTTGATGTTTTCTTCGATAATGTGGGCGGTGACATTCTTGATGATGTGCTTACTCAAATAAATATGAAGGCACGTATCGTTATTTGTGGCGCTATTAGTCAGTATAATAATACTACGCCGGTTAAAGGCCCCTCAAATTACCTTTCTTTGCTGGTTAACAGAGCCAAGATGGAAGGAATAGTCGTATTTGATAACGTGGCTGAGTATCCTACAGCGATGAAAGACATCGCCGCTTGGATACAATCTGGCGAAATGAAAGTGAAAGACCACATTGTTGAGGGTATTGAAACCTTCCCAGACACCTTGATGATGCTTTTCAAGGGTGAAAATTTTGGTAAATTAGTATTGAAAGTAGGTGACGAATAATGAATCCAGCAGCAAATGTAGAAGGTAAAAGGGTACTTATCACTGGTGGTGCTTCGGGTATCGGCGCTGAGCTTGCTTTATTGCTAGCGAGCCGTGGAGCAAAAGTGATGATTGCCGACTTATCTGCTGAAAACATGGCAAAAACAATCGAACAAGGAAATACCGATAAAATTAGTAGCTGTCAGGTAGATGTTGCCGACGCTGATTCAGTTCGCGCTTTGTTTAAGGAAGCGATGAAAGGGCTAGGTGGTTTGGATGTTGTCGTTAACAATGCAGGTATAGATCATGCGCCAGCGCCGATGCATGAAGTTAGTGATGATGATTTTGATCGAAACATTGCCGTGAACCTGAAAGGCGTATGGCATTGTATGAGAGCCGCAATAGCTTGCATGGCACCGGCTGGGGGAGGGCATGTAATAAATGTTGCTTCAGTTGCTGGTTTGCGATCTTCACCCATGATTTCAGCCTACTCCGCTGCAAAGCATGGTGTTGTTGGCTTAACTAAGTCTGCGGCCGTAGAGTATGCACGCGCAAATATACGTTTCAATGCAGTGTGCCCGAGCTTTATCGATACACCAATGGTACAAAACACCATGGCACAACTTGATGAGCGGGCACAACATGCACTGATAAAGGCAAACCCGATGAAGCGCCTAGGTAAACCTGAAGAAGTAGCTGGCGCAATGGCATGGCTATGCAGTGATGAAAGTAGCTTTATGACAGGACAAACAATGGTGCTTGACGGCGGGATGCTTGCGTAGCTTGTATTCGCTCTTTGGGTAGAAAGTAATAAGGATGATATATGAAAGATCTGTTTGATTTGAGTGGAAAAGTTGCTGTAGTAACAGGTGCAAGTAGAGGAATTGGTGAGTCGATAGCAAAGTTGCTCGCCAGTCGTGGCGCACATGTTGTTGTGTCGAGTCGAAAGATAGACGGTTGTGAAGTTGTCGCGCAAGCAATTCGCGACGAAGGTGGTAAAGCGACCGCTTTTGCTTGTCATGTTGGTGAAATGGAGCAGATCTCTGCGATGTTCCAGTTCTTGAAGTCTGAGTTTGGGAAAGTTGATATTTTGGTGAATAATGCCGCGGCAAACCCCTATTTTGGTCACGTACTCGATACTGACTTAGCCGCTTATCAGAAGACCGTTGATGTGAACATACGTGGTTATTTTTTCATGTCTATTGAAGCGGGTAAAATGATGCGCGAGCAAGGCAGCGGCGTCATCCTCAATACTGCCTCAGTGAATGGTGTAACGCCAGGTGACATGCAAGGTATATATTCCATTACCAAAGCTGCCGTAATTTCCATGACTAAGTCTTTCGCCAAAGAATGCGGCCCTTTGAATATAAGGGTAAACGCATTGTTGCCAGGGCTAACTGATACTAAGTTTGCGTCGGCGCTAACAACAAACGACGCTATTCTTAAACATGCCTTAAAGGTCATCCCTCTTGGTAGAGTCGCTGATCCAGACGAAATGGCGGGAACGGTTTTGTACCTCGTCTCTGACGCATCTAGCTATACCACAGGCGCTTGTATTAATGTTGACGGTGGAATGTTAGCTTAATGCATATCTGGGTAGACGCAGACGCTTGTCCGGGCGTAATTCGAGAGGTGCTAGTAAAGGCCTCTCAACGAACATCAATTCCTTTGACATTTGTTGCTAATCAACATGTGCCGGTACCCCCAAATGCTCATATAAATTCCCTACGTGTTAGCTCTGGTTTCGATGTGGCTGATGACGAAATTGTTCAGCGCTGCGAGCCTAATGATTTGGTCATCACGGGTGACATACCGCTTGCCGCGGAAATACTAGAAAAGGGAGGCCAGGCAGTAAATTTCAGAGGTGAAGCCTATGACAATGCCACCATTAAAGCCACGCTGACGATGCGAGATTTTATGGACCAGATACGCGCAAGTGGCGAGAGAACAGGCGGGCCAAAAGCCTTTACCGCAAAGGATAAAATGAATTTTGCAAATCAATTGGACAGGATTATTGCTGCCTCTAGGTAGCTAAAGGTGCGAACGGCAATTACAGGAAGCTTATAGCCATATTGCTGGTGGTCAATAATGCTTGTAAATAAGGCCTATATAGCAGCCTTTTAAGCTAAAAGCCCTCTGCAATATTGCTAGTAGAGGGCTTTAATGGCAACATCGCGTGCTACTAAAGCACGCCAGATATTGCTGCTGCGAGAGCTTCTACATTTTTGGTATTAATACCAGCGATGTTCACCCGGCTGGAGTCGACGAAATACACGCTCTTCTCAGCTCTTAGCTTTTGCACCTGTTCAGGAGCGATGCACAAAAAGGAGAACATTCCTTTCTGCTGATTAACAAAACTAAAGTCTTTACTTGCACCTTGAGCTGCTAAATTGTCTACGAGCAGTTTTCTGAGTGTTATCATGCGTTCGCGCATCTCTGTTACTTCACTCTGCCAAAGCTGATTAAGCTCATCGTTTGCTAGGATAATATCAACTAAGGCACCACCATATGACGGCGGCATAGAATAAATACCTCTAGCAACATATTGAATTTGCGATTGAACAATGTCGCGTGTTTTTGAGTTTGCTGTTATGAGTGCGGCCAAACCCACGCGCTCTCTGTAAAGGCCAAAATTCTTGCTGCACGAAGCGGCGATGATCACTTCAGGCACACTGTCTACCATCAATCTGATGCCATAGGCATCC
This sequence comes from Marinibium conchae, assembly GCF_015595035.1. Lineage (GTDB taxonomy): Bacteria > Pseudomonadota > Gammaproteobacteria > Enterobacterales > Alteromonadaceae > Glaciecola. The sequence continues at coordinate 1,190,488 of NZ_JADNRN010000001.1, forward strand.
TCTTCAAGACCATCACCAAAACCCTGATAGGCCACATCAATAAATGGTAAAAAGCCTACTTTGTTAGCGAGCTCAGCAACGGCTCGCCATTGTTCGTTGCTTAAGTCGGCACCCGTTGGGTTGTGACAACACCCGTGGAGCAAGACCACATCACCTTTCTTAACATTTGCAAGGCAGTCCATCATCGCATCAAATTTTATGCTAGCACTCCCTTTATCGAAATAGGGATAAGTGGCGAGTTCTAAACCAGCGTTACCAATCAATGGAATGTGGTTAGCCCATGTCGGGTCGCTCACCCAAACTTTGGTCTCTGGATTACAGCGCTTGAGTAATTCAGCCAATATACGAAGTGCTCCACAACCACCAGGCGCTTGCACAGCAGCGACCCTGTTAGCGAGCAGTGCGCTATTACCCTTACCTAAAATAAGGCTTAGCATACCGTCGATAAAGCCTTGAACACCTTGCGGTGTTATATAGACTTTAGAAGTTTCAGACTCTTGGAGGATGGTTTGTGCTTTGGCTACTGCTTTAAGAATGGGAGTGTTACCACTCTCATCTTTGTACACACCTACGCCCAGATCAATTTTTGATGGGTTAGTGTCTTTTTTAAAAGCTGCAGATAAACCTAAAATAGGGTCGGGCGCGAGGGCGGGAAGAGTTTCAAACACAGGTATTCCTTAAATATGGATAGGGCACAAAATTCATCTCGCATTATGCCACTATTCTTATGTTTTTCGAGCAAAAAGATACTTTTTTAGGATAGATTTTTGTATATGGTAGAACCTGCTAGTCCTTAACGTGAAGATCGAATGCATACTTCTGAACGCTTTGTTGTTTAGCTTGATTATCGAAGCTTCGCTCTTCCCAAGTAACATGGTTGTTTTTGTCGACAAGCAGTAAGGTTGATGAACGGGTACCGTAGTCGTCTGTTTGAATAAAAATCGACGAAAGGCGGCGCTCCCATTCCAAGGGGACTCCTGTTTTTGGAAGCGCATCGTCATCGGCCAACGCGTCGTTTTTTAATAATTCGAAGAGGTGTTCGGTGTCCAACATGTTTGCATGCTTACAATACTTTGCGAGAGCATCCCTTCCTTTTGCTATTTTTGGCCAAGGGCTATTTAAAGACGCGTTTGATAAACCATAGACACCATCGTTGAGGGCGATCAGTTCATCGTCAAAGTTGTTGTATACGTAAAGCTGTTCTAAGTGACCGAAGAGTAGGTTGTACCCATTGTAATGTTCCCGTGTGCTGCTTAGTTTTTCGGCATAATGGGGGCGTTGCTTTTTCCCAGCGTCGAGAAAATTCATTACCAACTCCCCACGAGTGGTAGCATTATTTACTTCTCTACCCGGGGCCCTGATGTTAGTTAGAGCCGATATTGCGCCATCTCTATTTATTCCCATCCAAGTGCCGCCCGCTTCCTCGTCTTTTCCGGCAAGTATATCGGGCTTATCAGTCCAAAACTGCGAATTACTGGTCGGTCGTTTATGGAATTCGTCGCGATTAGCGGCAACGATTAATGGGTATTTGGGATGTTGGTTAACGGCGATAAACAAAATGCACATGTGTAGAGAGAAACCTATAATCTAAACGGTAAAAGGGTTGATTGTGAACACACAAACGGAATAAAAAAAGTCTATTTGTTCTAACCACACAAGCTCGAACAGGGCGCTAACTATGGTATTATCTGCTTAACAAGTCAATACACCATAAAACATAAGAGCAAATGTTGTGAAAAATCTTTCCCCTGAAACGCGTCTCGTTCATGCCGATAGACTTCTTAATAGACCGCAATCGGGTGGTGTGCATGAAGCTACAAACAATAGTGTGCTTTTTGAATTTGAAGATGTTCAAGGCCTAGTTGACGTTTTTCAGGGTAAAAAAGCTGGGCATGTTTATAGTCGCTCCTCGAGCTCTTCGGCAGTGTCTTTGCAGAATATACTCAATGACTTCGATAAGGGAGTTGGCGCAGTTGTTTTTGCCACTGGTATGGCAGCAATCAGTGCCACCTTTTATTCCCTATTAAAAGCCGGTGATCATATTGTGGTTAGCCAATTTCTCTTTGGTAACACGCGAAGCTTCATGAGTTCGCTTGAGAACTTTGGTATTGAAGTGACCTTGGTTGATGTAACCGAAGCGCGCAATGTTGAAGATGCGATAAAAGCAAACACAAAGATGGTGTTTTGTGAATCAATAGCCAATCCAGTCACTCAAGTAAGTGATTTAGTAGGCATAGGCGAGTTGTGCCAATCAAAAAATATACTTTTTGCGCTGGATAATACCATGACTCCCCACACTCTGTTGGATGCTAAGAAAGTAAACGCATCTTTGTTATTAACTTCATTAACAAAGTATATCGGAGGTCATGGCAACGTCTTAGGCGGCGTTGTTGTCGACACTGGACTGTATGATTGGGCAGGTTTTTCTAATATTGATGATAAGTATCGAGTAACGGATATTTCGCAGTGGGGCTTAACACAAATAAAGAAGCGAGGCTTGCGTGATATGGGAGCCACCCTTGCGCCACAGAGTGCTCATCAAATATCAATAGGCTTAGAAACGCTCTCTATGAGGATGAGCCGAACTTGCGCTAATGCGATGGCTTTAGCGAAATACTTATCCACGCACAAAGGTGTTGATAACGTGTTTTACCCAGGTTTGTTAGAGCATCCGCAACATGAAAGGGCAAAGGCCTTATTCAATCGTGGTTATGGCGGTATTTTGTCGGTGGAGCTAGATGCTTCGATTGATGTTCACCAGTTTCTCAATCAATTGAAATTGATCATTAGTGCGACTCACTTAGGTGACACGCGCACTCTGGCGCTTCCTGTAGCGAGTACTATTTTTTATGAAAACGGCGCAGAACAACGAAAGAAGATGGGTATACGAGATAGCCTAATACGTATTTCGGTTGGTATAGAAGACATCGAAGACATACTGGCTGATTTCGATCAAGCCTTTGAAACTCTTATAAAATGAGCTTTGATTAACGCTAGAGTAAGAACAGAGAGAAAAAAACAAATAAAATATAAAATAAGGGAACCAATTAGAATTTAACGAGACTAATTAATAACTATGAAATACGAAGCAGTATTATTTCCTAGTGTGTTCCTAGTTGAGTGTGTTTATAGCCCCGCGGTCCGAGCGGGGCTTTTTTATGAGCAGAAATTAAAGGGCCAATGCCGCTTTGATGTCACTAACCAAGTCTTCGTCGTTCGGTTTAGTGAATGAATTATAAGAATCCACAACATCCCCATTTTTATCCACTAAATACTTGTAAAAATTCCATTTAGGTTCGGCGCCAGCTGCCTTAGCTAGTTTTGCATATAACGGGTCGGCGTCTTCACCTTTGACAGAAATTGTTTCAAACATCGGAAATTTCACGCCATAAGTTAATTCACACAATTCCGCAGTTTTCCCCTCATCGCCGAACTCTTGGTTGAAGTCATTTGATGGAAAGCCGAGTACGACTAAACCTTGTTCTTTGTATTCACCATATAATTTCTCTAAACCCTCAAATTGGGGTGTGAAACCACACTTACTCGCAGTGTTCACAAAAAGGATAGTCTTACCTTTATACTCCTCACACATGTTAACCACTTCTTGTGAGTTTAACTTTCTTTTTGCATACTTCAGTAAGTCAGGGCATTCTGCCGCCATTGCAATTTGACTTAACGAGAGTGTAAGGGCGAGTGTTATTATTTTCTTCATTATTCATCCTTCCTATGATTGACATCAATGAGTTACGTCCGACCCGAGATAGTCTCTGTAGTCGTGTAAACATTTGTTACCTGAATTTCGTGCTCAATGGTTCAGCATTGCGACAAACTAAAGTAACATAGCTTTAGTAAATAAATATAACGTGCTAATCACATTTAAAGAACATAAATAATGATAAAAATGAGAAAAATAATATATTCAAGTGTTGCTATAGCTTTGCTTGGTGCATGCTCTTCAACTGAACTGCAACAAACCGACGCAAAAGTTTCATTTCCATCGGCCACATTAACGCAAGATAAGACCCCCCCTGTAACAGCGCCAAACGCTGAAACGATTGAATTGAGCTTAAAACAAATTATGTCAGATCCCGATTGGATTGGCCGACAACCTGAAGGCGCATATTGGACAGCAGATGGCAACAACATTGCCTATTACAGAAAGCGTGAAGGAAGCCCTGTCAGAGATATCTGGTTGGCGAATGAAACTGTGTCTGGTAATGGTAAACAAGCACCATTATCTGAGCTTCATAACTATGAATATGATGAACTCATTAGCGATAATGACATGGCTTTTGATGCTTGGGTGTTTCAAGGCAATATTTTTTCTCGCGATAAAGCAACCAATACCGTAATACAGTTAACAAAAAGCCGCCAGGCGGCTCGGAATATTCAGTTCCATAACAGCAATGGTGTTTCATTTCAGCGCGCAAACGAGTTCTACGTGGTAAACGCGTCAACGGGTCGACAAGAGCAGCTATTTACTTGGCAGTTTGCCAATGAAACGCCCGTGGTGAGCGAGCCTGCAGATTACATTGCACAAGAAAATGTAGAGCTAATCGACTACCTGAAGGTGCAAAGACGTAACCGTCAATTACGGGCTGATAGCTTTGAAAGCCTTGAAACGGCAAACGACTCACTTGTTTCATCGGTTTTTTACTTTGACCCTAGTCATCGCACGGTACTTGCTAGTCTTTCACCAAATGGAAAATGGGCGATTGTTGTCACCACTGAAAATAGCCCATCTCGAGACGACTCCGATATTATGCCTGATTACATCGAAGAAAATGGGCGCATAAAAGCTCAGCCTGTTCGTCAGAGGGTGGCGGACGCGAAAGCGATAAGCCATGATATCTGGCTTTTAGATCTCAGCAATAACAGTAAAACTTTGCTTGAGTATAAAGTGCTTCCTGGCTACAACGAAGACGTTTTGGCTGATGTAAAGCGTGAAAACGCTGAAGCGAGAGGAGAGACATATACTGAAAACCGTATTCCGCGAGATATTGGTTTGTTGTTTGACTGGTATGCGACAGAACCACCTGTAAAATGGCATGACAACAGCGACAAGGTCGCCTTAATGTTGGAAGCTTGGGATAATAAGGATCGTTGGATCACCAGTGTTGATGTAGACGATAAACAATTTGTCACACAGCATAGAATGCACGACCCGGCATGGGTGAATTATCGGTTTAATGAATTTGGCTGGTTTGATGAACAAGAAACCTTGTATTTGTTGTCAGAAGAGTCTGGTTATTCGCAGCTGTATGTGAAGCCGCTAACGGGCTCATTGAAGCCGGTGACAAAAGGTAATTTTGTTGTAGAGAATGTCACACTTACCCAGGATGACGCTTATTTTTATTTCAAAGCGAATGTAAAGCATCCTGGCATTTATGAAATATATCGAAGCTCTACTGATACCATGGCATTAGAAGCGTTAACTGATTTGAATGGTATGACCGACTACGTGTTATCGCCTAATGAATCCTCCTTATTATTAACCCATTCCAAATTAGTCATGCCGCCAGAGCTGTACTCTGTAAAACTGGATGATGCTAGCGGCGCAGCTGGTGAGGCTCTAAAGATTACTTCAACAGTGAGTGATGCTTTTTTGAGTATTGATTGGGTTTCTCCGTCAATTGTTGCCGTACCATCCTCACATACTGAACAGCCAATATATTCGCGCGTGTATGCGCCCACCGTAGCTACAGACGAAAAACACCGTGCGGTTATTTTTAATCATGGTGCTGGCTATCTTCAAAACGCTCATCTTGGATGGTCGGGATACTTCAGAGAGTTCATGTTTCACAGCTTCCTAGTGTCCCAGGGCTATGTGGTGATGGATATGGATTATCGTGCGTCAATGGGGTATGGACGAGAGTGGAGAACGGCAATATATCGCCAAATGGGCACACCTGAAACGCAGGATTTAGTTGATGGTGTCGAATGGCTGGTCAAAAATGCAGACGTTGATCGTAAGCGAATTGGCACCTACGGTGGCTCATACGGTGGCTTTATGACTTTCATGGCGCTGTTTACAGAACCAGAACTTTTCCAAGCTGGGGCGGCACTTCGCCCAGTTTCAGATTGGGCTCACTATAACGATCCATACACCTCGAATATATTGAATCGCCCTGATGTAGACCCTATTGCCTACGAGCGTAGTTCTCCAATTTACTTTGCTGATGGCCTAAATAAACCCTTATTAATTAATGCGCCAATGGTTGACGATAACGTCTTTTTTGTCGATGTAGTTCGTTTGGTACAAGTACTTATTGAGAAAGAAAAAGAAGATTTTGAAACTGCAATTTATCCCGTAGAACCTCATGGTTTTGTACAGCCAAGTTCATGGCTTGATGAATATCGACGTATCTTTAAACTCTTTGAAGAAAATCTCTAAAAGTCGTAAATCGCAATATAAACCTAGCCTCTCGTATTAGCAAAAATCGTTAATGTTGATGCTAGGTTCTCTCCAGTCAATGCTTGTGAATTATTAGCCTTAAATCTTGCTTGCAGGTGTTCGTGACACTTTATTGCGGTGCAAGAAAACGCTACATATGCCCACTATGATGCCTAATATAGAGCCAAACATGTGGCTATCGACAGCGACATTAGCCTCAATTAGCTCTTGCATTAACGTGCCCGCCCCATAAGTTTGTTCACTAAGGACTTTGATCAACAAACCTAACAACAATAACCAGCCGGTCTTCATTTTGTTTTCGATATCTTGGATACAACCCCAAGCAAAAACGCCGTGAATTGCTCCTGATAAACCAACATACCATTCGATATCTGGGGAAAAAAAGTACAACAATAAGGAAAGCGACAAACAAATAAGCGAAAACTTAGCCAAATAGGATGCGGCTCGATAATCGTCACCGTGCAGAAGCCATAACAAGACAACACCGAAGAGGTTAAATAAAAGATGAGTAGTATTGGTGTGTAAGAAATGACCAGTTAATATCTGATAATAGTGTCCCGACGAGAGCCAAGATCGCTCTAATGCGAAATATTCAGAGCTTAGGGGTTCAAAAAAGAAGGCCGTTATACTGACGATGCAAACTATTAATGGGCCAAGTATTTGATTAGGGCGAGTGGGCAGGTTCATTATCATTAGTTATGGTGTTTAGTTATCATTGCACTTATTCACTAGATTAATACTATCTTATCATCAGAAAAGAATAAAAATGCCTCTAATTCTGGTAAGTTATTAGAAAGGATCTTCGAATAAGAGAACATCATGATAGAGATAACACGCCTTAATCATTGCTTGGTTTTAGAAATAAAGCGACCTGAAAAGAAAAACGCCCTTGTGGTTAGCATGTATAGAGCTATGGCTGAAGCTCTAGAGTCAGTCGAGGACTTTGATGATCGAGCAGTACTAATAAAAGGTACGAATAATTGTTTTACAGCCGGTAACGATATCGCTGACTTCGTCGCCAATAGTGACAACAAAGATGTGAATGAGTCACACCGATTCATGCTCGCGCTCTCTCAATGCAAAGTACCTGTGGTTGCGCAAGTGCAGGGCTTGGCAATCGGTATCGGGACGACTTTGCTACTGCATTGCGATTTTGTTTATTGCGATGAAAACGCCAAATTTGCGATGCCATTTATCAATTTAGGTTTAGTGCCTGAATATGCCTCAAGCTATATCCTTCCTCGCATCGCAGGTAACTTAAAAGCGGCAGAACTGTTAATGCTAGGTGAAACATTTGACGCAAAAACGGCACTTGATTGTGCTATAGTTTCTAGTGTGGTTAATGCAGATGAGCTTGACGCCTTGGTACAAGCAACAATTGCTAAACTAGTTGCTAAGCCGAAAAAGGCACTTGAGCAGACTAAGGCGTTATTAAAGCATGATCACAAGCTCGTTGAAGAGCACATTGTCACAGAACTTAACGTGTTTGCGAAGGCCATGACAAGTGAGCCAGCAAAAGAGGCCTTCGCTGCTTTCCTAGAAAAACGAGCCGTAAACACCAATATTTATAAATAGAGTAGAAAATGAGAACACTTTTAGCTGCAACTGCTATATCTTTGGCGCTATCTTCATTTTCCTATGCCCAAGTTAGAGAAGATCGCGAGCCAGAGGCAGACACGGGAAAGACTGAGAAACAAGCTTTTGTATCGAAAGATTATATGGTTGTGACTGCCAATCCCTATGCTTCGTGGGCTGGAAAGAATATTATCGAAAAAGGAGGCTCGGCAATTGACGCAGCTGTCGCCATTCAGGCGATGTTGACACTTGTTGAACCACAATCGTCAGGCATTGGTGGCGGTGCCTTTATATTGTATTGGGATAATGAAAACAAAAAGCTCCACACTTTTGATGGTCGAGAAACTGCACCACAGTCTGCTACACCTTACATATTTATCGAAGACGGAAAACCCATGCGTTGGCTCGATGCCGTAGTTGGTGGTAAAGCTGTAGGTGTTCCCGGCGTACTGAAAGCCTTAGAAATGGCTCACAAGGAGTTTGGTGAGTTGGCTTGGAGAGATTTATTTGAAGATGCTATCAATACTTCTCGTCAAGGTTTTACTGTGTCGCCTCGTTTGGAACGTTTATTAAAGTTAGATATTCACCCAGGCCTCAATAATTTTGTGACGTCACAAAATTACTTTAAGCCTAACGGTAAACCTCTGAGTGCTGGGAAAAACCTTCAAAATAATATTCTTGCAAATACCTTCTTACAGATTGCACATAAAGGTAGTGACTATTTTTATAAAGGTGAGTTGGCTACTAAAATTGCTGAAGCGACAAGATTAGCAACGATAAATTCGGGATTCATGACCGCTGATGACTTAGCCAACTATGAAGCAAAAAAGCGTGAACCTATCTGTGGGGATTACCGAGGGAAGAAAATTTGCGGGATGGCACCACCTAGCTCTGGTGGAATTTCAGTTTATCAAATTTTAAAAGCGCTTGAACAGTTTGAATTAAATAAATACGGGCCACAGAGTGAAGAATTTGTGCATTTGTTTACACAAAGTAGCGCCTTAGCATTTGCCGACAGGAATCAATATATTGCGGACACAGATTTCACTAACTTACCTGCAGTTTCTCTCATCAATTCAAGCTATCTAAATCAACGAGCCGAAAAGGTGGGGTTGAAACTGCCGTTTGGGAAAGCAGAGGCAGGAAAGCCCTATATGAACGTGAGTGTAGGTAAGGATCGTAGCCCGGAATTGCCCAGTACAAGCCATTTTTCTATCGTCGATAAGAAAGGTAACGCAGTGTCGATGACAACAAGCATCGAATTCATGTTTGGTTCGGGGATCATGGTAGAAGGCTTTCTACTTAATAATCAGCTCACTGATTTTTCATTGGCGCCATCAAATGGCGGCACGCAAGCACTCAATCGAGTGGAGGCGAATAAGCGTCCTAGAAGCTCAATGTCTCCGACGATGCTATTTGACGAGAAGGGAAATTTGGAGCTCATAATTGGCTCTCCTGGAGGCAGCAGAATTATTAATTACGTTGCACAAACTATTATCAATGTTGTTGATTTTGATATGGACATTCAGGAAGCAATCAATAGCCCTCGCATCACCAATAGAAATGATTATACAGCGCTCGAAAAAGGCACTGACTTAGAGAGTTTACAAAAATCACTGGAAGAAAGAGGCCATAATGTCAGGCTGTTAGATTTGAACAGCGGTTTACATGGTATTCAGTTAGTTGATGGCAAGCTTATTGGTGGTGCTGACCCCCGACGGGAAGGTGTAGCAGTCGGCAAATAACGTGCTTATTGTCGGCTCTAAGTGGCGACTGTAGATGCAACAAGGCTGCAAACAGCAGGCTTGATCAAGGGATTGTGTTTTTAATACCAGTGATCTTCCAGTCGCCACTGATTTTGACCATTGAAATGGTTTTTAAATCGATAATTCGCTTGTTGTTGTAGGTGCCGGATATCTTCACGTCAACGCTAGCTTCTTTCTTAAACTCGGTAATGCCTTGAAAACCTCCCGAGACAGGCTCTACAACCATTTCATCTAAACGCAGATTTAACAAATGTCGTTGTACCCCACTATTGGTATGATAGGACTTCATAAGTCGAGATAGCTTTGGCGATGCATACTTTAAAGCTTCGTCTAAGCTTTCTTCTTCGTAAATAGCCATGATAAAAACCAATGCAGCGTATTGTGGAGTTTCGTCACTCATCATACCGTAACGGCCTGCTTTGATTTCTTTTGCAGGTTTACTACAGGCAACAACTGTTAACGCTAGGCAACACAACAAAATAACTCTAATACATACTTTCATAAATTCACGACTTTTTTTAATAAACTATTTATATAACGGCAAAAAATTAGGGGGCTTTACAAAAGCCCCCTAATTAATATCACATTTATAAAAGTAATGCGCGTTTTCGGCTTACTGCACTTCTTCTAGGTCTGAGAATTGGCCAGCAAACATTGGACTACTTAAGTAACGTTCGGTGCCGCTAGCAAGAAGCACGACAACAACTTTATCTTTGTTTTCAGGGCGTTCAGCGAAACGCTTTGCAGCGACTACGGCCGCACCTGAAGAAATACCAGCCAAGATACCTTCTTCTTTCATAAGGCGTTGCGCCATTTCCATACAGTCTTCGTTTGACACTTGCTCGACCTCATCAATTAGATCGATATCGAGATTCCCAGGAATAAAGCCAGCTCCTATACCTTGTATTTTGTGTGGGCCAGGAGTGAGTTCTTGTCCGGCTTTCGCTTGTGTAATTACTGGGCTGTCGGTAGGTTCGACCGCGACCGCAGTAATTGCTTTTCCTTTGGTGTTTTTGATGTAACGCGTAACGCCTGTGATTGTGCCGCCCGTGCCGACGCCTGCAATAAATGCATCCACAGTTCCTTCGGTGTCATCCCAAATCTCAGGACCCGTTGTCTTTTCGTGGATTTCTGGATTTGCAGGGTTGTCAAATTGTTGCAACGCAACAAACTTACCAGGGTTTGCATCCATGATTTCTTGGACTTTTGCGACGGCTCCCTTCATGCCTTTTGGCGCCTCAGTGAGGACGAGATTAGCGCCAAGTGCTTTAAGTAATTTACGACGCTCTAAGCTCATACTACTTGGCATGGTTAATGTTAGTTTGTATCCGCGCGAGGCAGCAACGAAGGCTAATGCGATGCCTGTGTTACCACTAGTTGCTTCGATGAGTTCTTTGCCTTCAGTGAGCAAGCCTTTCTTTTCCGCATCCCAAATCATGTTGGCACCAATGCGGCATTTAATACTAAAGCTAGGATTGCGAGACTCTATTTTAGCGTATACATTACCGCCAGTAACTCTGTTTAATTTCACTAGTGGCGTGCGGCCGATAGCGAGTGAATTGTCGTCAAATGCTTTCATGTTTAGTCCTTTCCAGGGTGAATGCGAGTTACGCTTGGCTGTGGATGTGCTTGTTTACAATCTTTTTTTGCAACTATCACCCAGAGTTACGCATCGCTATTATTAATCTTTACTGTTCTGTTGGTCGTAAAACTTTTACATTATAAGAGTATGCACAATTTCAAAAAAACAAAGTGCTTTTTTGCTATATGTTATTTTTAAATTAACGCTTTGTTTATTTATTTTATTTACTGAGGACTACCATGGGCTTTACCGGAACTAAAGATTATATTGCTAGCAAAGAACTTCAACTGGCCGTAAATGCAGCTATTACCCTAGAAAAGCCTTTGTTAATAAAAGGGGAACCTGGCACCGGAAAAACAATGTTAGCTGAGGAGCTAGCGAAAGCGCTGGATACTGACCTATTGCAATGGCATATAAAATCGACAACTAAGGCACAGCAAGGCCTTTATGAATATGATGCAGTCAGTCGTTTACGTGATTCACAACTTGGTGATGACCGCGTACACGATATCAGTAACTATATAGTAAAGGGAAAGCTTTGGCAGGCTTTCACTGCTGAAAAAAGACCCGTCTTGTTAATTGATGAAATTGATAAAGCCGACATTGAGTTTCCTAATGATCTGTTATTGGAACTCGACAAAATGGAGTTTTTTGTTTACGAAACGCAAGAGAGAGTGGTTGCCAAACAAAGACCAATTGTGATCATTACGTCAAACAACGAAAAAGAATTGCCTGATGCCTTCCTTCGCCGCTGTTTTTTCCATTATATCCAGTTCCCTGATGCCGATGAGATGAAACAAATCGTTGATGTCCATTTCCCGAGTATCAAAAAAGATTTACTTGAAAAAGCCTTAAGCTCTTTCTTTCAAATACGTGATGTTAGCGGAATTAAGAAAAAACCATCAACCTCAGAGCTAATTGACTGGCTGAAATTATTGGTAGCAGATGACATTCCAGCACAAGTGCTACACGATAAAGATGCAAAAAATGCGCTACCACCGCTATATGGGGCCTTGTTGAAAAATGAGCAAGATATACATCTTTTCGAAAAACTAATGTTTATGGCAAGACGATAATGTTAATTGAGTTCTTTTTTACGCTGCGTAAATACAAGCTTAAAACCAGCATTACGGAGTGGCTTGACCTAATACGTTGCTTGGATAAGGAGATTGTCTATGCCGACGTTGAAGAATTTTATTTCTTGTCGAGAACTGTCATGGTTAAAGATGAGAATCAATACGATAAATTTGATCGAGCCTTTGCTGATTACTTCAAAGGCGTACAACAAATTGATCTTTTTGATAAGGATATTCCTGAGGATTGGCTTCGCGCTGAAATGGAAAAGTTCCTCAGTGACGACGAAAAGAAAAAAATAGAAGCAATGGGCGGGCTAGACAAGCTCATGGAAACATTGCAAGAAAGGTTGAAAGAGCAAGAAAAACGACATCAGGGTGGTAACAAGTGGATAGGCACAGGGGGAACGTCACCCTTTGGCGCGAACGGTTATAATCCAGAGGGCGTTCGAATAGGACAAAAGGGTAATAGAAATTTTTCAGCCGTCAAAGTTTGGGATAAGCGCGAATTTAAGAACTTATCAAGTGACGTAGAAATCGGCACACGTAACATTAAGGTTGCTTTGCGGCGCTTACGCAAATTTGCGAGAACAGGCGCAAGTGAAGAACTGGATGTAAACGACACAATTACTTCGACTGCAAAAAATGCGGGCTATCTCGATTTAAAAATGGCTCCCGAGCGTCACAATGCGATAAAGCTACTGTTGTTTTTCGACGTGGGTGGCTCGATGGATGCGCATATTAAACAGTGCGAAGAATTATTTTCAGCAGTACACACCGAATTTAAACATATCGAGTTTTTCTACTTTCATAATTGTGTGTACGAAGGCGTGTGGAAAGACAATAAACGACGTGGACAACAAAGCATCGATATTTATCAAATCATCCATAAATTTGGTAGCGATTACAAAATAATTTTTGTTGGTGACGCTACCATGGGACCTTATGAAATTACTTATCCTGGTGGCAGCGTTGAACACTGGAACGAAGAACCTGGCGCGGTTTGGATGGAGAGGTTATTAAATCACTTTGATCACGCTATTTGGTTAAACCCTCAACCAAAGGAGTATTGGCATTACCATGCTTCGCTTCAAATTATGTTAGAGCTAATGAAAGAACGAATGTATCCACTAACTATCGAAGGGCTAACGGATGGTATAAAACGCCTACTGAAAAAGTCCTAGTATATGAAGGATAATAAATCGCGTTTTGACCTTGCGAAGTAACAACTTCATAGTATCATTGCGCCCACAAATAGACGTTCTTTCGACTATTCATTGAGGGTGAGATGTATAAGCGTTTAAATAAGTACATAAGCGATACAGGGCATTGCTCACGCCGCGAAGCCGACAAGCTTATAGAAAGCAAGCGAGTAAAAGTAAACGGAAATAGCCCAGAGTTAGGCACTAAAATCGGTCCTGAAGACAAAGTCACCGTTGACGGCAAGCTGATCAACGCTGTTGCCGAAGACAAAAGCGATCGCGTGTACATCGCCTATAACAAACCGGTCGGTATTACATGTACGACAGAGCGAAAAGTGCAGGGAAACATTATTGATGCTATTTCCTACAAGCAGAGAATATTCCCAATAGGACGTTTAGATAAACCTTCTGAGGGCCTTATTTTGCTAACCTCAGATGGAGATATCGTAAATAAAATACTGCGAGCTGAAAACGCTCATGAAAAGCACTATCGGGTGATTGTTGACAAGCTCGTTACCGATAGCTTCATTCAAGGAATGTCTAATGGTGTGCCGATTTTGGATACGGTTACGAAACCTTGTGAAGTAAGACGAGCAGGGAAGTTTGGTTTTGATATTATTCTTACCCAAGGCCTAAATAGGCAAATTAGAAGAATGTGTGAATATTTTGGCTTTGCAGTTACTCGGCTGACTCGCAAACGCATCATGCATATTGATTTGAAAGGCCTTAAGCCTGGCGCATACAGGCATTTAAGCGCAGAAGAAATGAAAGTAATGAACAAAGCACTAGAGGGGTCAAGCAAAACAGTTGTTCAATAAACTGTTTTGTAATAACGAGCCAGCAAAAATAAGCTTTACGATTATGCGTATGCGTTAACATCGAGCGCAACACGCTTCTGTATAATATGCACGCGCCAAAACATTAATACTGCCGCACAGCTTAAGCCAGATATAAACCCTATCCAAAACCCTTGGGCTTGCATAATGGGCACGAGTAAATCACTTAGGCCGAGCACCAGACCAACGCTTAGACCAATGAGCCAATATGATACAAAACTTATGAGAAACATGGCTAAGGTATCTTTATAGCCGCGTAGGGCATTCGCCGACACGACTTGTATTCCATCACTGAATTGAAATATAGCAGCAAGAAAAAGAAGCGCAGAAGCTAAGTTGATAACCTCGCTATTCTCGGTATAAAGGCTCGCAATCTGCTCACTGAATAAAACCGTTAATGTAGCAGTAAATAAAGCGATAATAATCGAACAAAAGAGCCCACAGTAGACCGCAATTTTTGCTTTTAAAGCATCTTCTTCACCAATTGCATAACCAATTCTAATGGCCACTGCTATGCCTATACTCATAGGTAGCATAAACATTAATGACGAAAAGTTTAAGGCGATCTGATGCGCCGCCACAACATCCGCGCCAAAGCGCGCCAGAAGCAGCGCAACCACACCGAAAAGAGTCACTTCAAAAACGATTGTGAAGGCAATAGGTAAACCGATCTTTAATTGAGAGTAGAGCTTTTTAGTTTCGGGGGCATGAAAACTTGCAAACAGTTTATAGCCTTTAAGCTTTTCAGCTGTAATTACATAAACAAAGGTGGCTATTGCCATCACGTAAATAACAATCATAGTGGCAATACCGCATCCAACCCCGCCCAGCTCAGGAGCACCAAATAAACCATTAATCAATATATAATTGGCTGGGATGTTCACCAACAATCCAGCGAACATGATCACCATTGTTGGGCGGGTGCTTGATAATCCCTCACAGCAATTGCGAAGGCTTTGATAAATTGCAAAGCCAGGAGCTGCCAACAAGACATAATGAGTGTACTCAATGGTAATTGTTCTTAGGTCGTCAGCCATTTCAATTTGATTAAAAAACCACGGAACAAATGGGAGCGCTAGTAAGACCAAGAAGCTTATGATCAATGAAAGCCACAAACACTGATGAAGGGCGTTGGCAACATCACCGTGTCGCTTACTGCCCTGTAGCCTTGAGATAATAGGCGATAGGCCAAGGCTAATACCTTGTATGAACATTAAAATAGGCATAGTGATGCTAAAGCCAATGGCGACAGCTGCCATATCAGTATAACTATATCGACCGGCCATGATGGTGTCAGATACACCCATAAGGGTCTGGGTAACTTGTGCTATGAGCAATGGCCAGGCAAGTGTGAGCAAAATTTTCATTTCGCTAATAAAGGCATTTTTGCTTATTTTTTGCCGTCTCGGAGTTGTTAGGGCTTCACTGCTCACGTGCTGCTATTACCATTGACTGAATTTACATGCTCGTAAATGTATCATATTAGTTATAAAACTAGTGAAATATTAGTCGCTTGCAAAAAAAAGGCCGCGAACTCAAGAAAAAGTTTGCAGCCTTTCGTACTATGCTTAACGCATCATTTACTTGTTATTACGTCTCCAATAGATAAGAGGTAATAGCGCGAGCAATAACCAGTTGCTTGAGCCGCCACCACCACTGCTATCTGATGAACTGTCGCTACCCGTGCTTCCCCCTGATGAAGGGGCAGCTGTTACACTAATAGTGACACTCTGAGACACAGAGTTAATGCCATCGTTTGCAACGACCTGCATCGTAAAGCTAGTAGGCCCGGCCGGTGCAGAACGAGTGACAGAATTGCGCTCAACTCCGTCAATGGTGACGATTACATCGTCGTTTTCTGGGTCAGATGTGCTAACACTTACCGTGAATGTACTCCCACCAACAACCGTACTTGGTGCATTGACAGTGATGGTAGGTGCATCATTGTTGTTAATCACGATTGTCGCTGTTGCTGTGTCAGTATTGCCTGTAGCGTCTGTCACTGTTGCTTGTAGGACAGCACTTGTTTGCGACTCTACATTAGGGACAGTGTACGTAATTTCGGCTGCTGTAGAGTCAGAGATAGATATATCTGGGCCACTTATTTGCTGCCATGTTACGCTCACTTCGTCACCATTTGCATCTTCAGCATTCGCCGTTAAAACACCGCTAAGGGTTTCGAATATCTCAACAGTTACACTTTCTTCTCCGTTGATCAGTATCGTCGGGGGAACATCCAACAGTAGCGGAGAGCTCAATTCAGAAAGCTCTTCTTGTGCAGCATCGATATTAGTTACATCCGACGTGACAGAAAATACAAAAGCGTTTCCTGTCAAATCAGATTCAGGAATTAAGTCGAAACTTAACACTTCGTCTATATTTGAACTAGGGTCGCGAGTTACACTCCAACTCACGTTTGAATCGCTAATTGCACCGCCGTTTGACACTGAGCTACTCACCAAACTGAAACCATCAGGAATTGGTAAGGTAATATCGTAATTTCTACTCTCGGGTGAATCTGTTGCTAATACAGAAATGTTGAAAGACGATGCTTCGCCTAAGACGATGGAAGACGATTCAGCACTAAGTTGAACGTCATTTTCTTTTCGGTCTACGCGCACGAATGTAGTCTGAACGCCAGAAGGCCTCTCGGCCGAGCCAAAGCCAACGACACCATAGAAACGGTCATCTGCTGACGCTGCGCCAAGGTCCCAATTCATTCTCATGTCGAAAGCGGAACCGGAGCTGACTGCCGATGGCACATCTGCAGTTAACGAAATGTCGCTATCACTGTTCGTTACCGCACTATAATAGAGCTGATAGCTATCAGTAGCGCCAGGACTTGAGCTTGTATAGCTTTGTACAACTAACCAGTAACGCCCAACCGAAGGCTCTCTTAAGTCAACCGTCTCGATGGCACCAAAAGTCGTGCTCTGTAGTATGATCTCAGATTCTTCTAATTCACCGTTATTGTTAGCATCAAAAGCCATGAACAAGTCAATATCATCCGCAGAACTATCAGCAACATTCGCTACTATTTGTAGTGTTTCTGCTGTACTTGTTATCTCGTAAAGGTCGATACCATCACTGAGATCATCAAACAAATCGTTGGGCGTTGAGTCTTGCTCTATTTCGGCGTTAACCTCGGTTGCTTTGGCAAAGCCGAAAGTGGTCGCTGAAAAGTCAGTTTGCGTGAGTACATCAAAGTCTTCCAACAACAAAGAATCAGCAGAACGTCTTGCATTCAGGGTTAAGTCGGCCGGAATGTTACCCGCAAACGGAAGAACGGAAACTGGTAAGTGCAGGTCCGGTTGCCCGTTTGCCGTTAAGTTGACTGCTGCGAAGTGCCAGTCAGAGTTTGTTACTGCACTTGCATCAATACTAACCAATATGGTCTGACTTTCACCAGCGTTCAGACTAAAGCTACTTGGGCTTATGCTTAGCTCTAAACCACTTGTAATAACTTCGCTACTAACAGCCCAAGTTCCATCTTTAACTGCAGTAAAGGTTCTTTCCCATGAACAAGATTGAACGCAGTTATTGTCAGTAATACTAGGTAAGTTTAATGAACGTGGCTCACCCTCTAACTCTGGGTTAGCGTTGGTATAGTTACTCGCCGTTTCACTCATTACTAGGCCAGTTTCAACCGCTAAGTCTACTTGTACTCTACCTGAGCCAGAATCAAACCAATCAGCACTTGTGCTACCATCTTCTTTTTTAACTGTTCGAGAGGCTGTCATAGCAAGTGCCGAACGAATGTTATCCGGTGTCCAAGTAGGATGCACAGCTTTTACCAATGCAGCTGCACCAGCAATATGTGGGCTTGACATTGATGTGCCAGATAAGTAATTAAAATCACCAGCAGAGGGTTCATGACCATCGTGGCCGAATTGTTGATCCGCATATGCGGCATAAATGCCCACACCAGGCCCACCAATTGTAGGTGATAATGTCGAAATACTGCTGTTAGGTCCTTTCGAAGAAAAGCCTGCAAGTACATCTACACGATTTTGGTCAACGGAGAGTTCGCCCGAAGACGCAGTAATAGTTGCTCGATGGTCAGCACCAGTCGCTAACCAAGCTTTAAGTGCATCACCATTGCTAGCGTTGATATGTATTCCCGGGATGACATAGCTATCGCCAACAATGTTGGTTGCTTGGCTACCCGTTAGGTTGGCTAAAACATAACCGCCAGCACCGCCGTCGCGAACGTTTACGGCTTTTTGAATACGAGCAATCGAGCCGCGGTCACAGACTACAATCTCACCGCTGAAGGTACCTGCGGGGAAGGGCTCTAAACACTGAGCTGAGTCATTATCTGGATCGTTAGGATTAGTATAATCGCCAGCGTACACAATAGGTGCTGTGATCGTACCGCTGTTACTCACACCGTCGATGTCTGCTAGAGATGAATCGCCACCAGTGAAACTGCCAATACTTTTGTCGAAACTAATAAATCTGCCATGCTCAGCTGCAGCAACTGCGGTATACCAAGGTGCATGCTTTGAGGTAGTCGCTGCACCAGGACCACTATTTCCAGCCGATGTAGCAACAAAAATACCAGCATTGCGTGCTGCTAGAAAGGCTAATTCGGTTGAACTGTTCCATGGTTGGCCGCCACCACTGATTGAGTAATTTATTACGTCGACTTGATCTTGTATGGCATCTTCAATTGCTGCATTTATAGCTGAACCTGTGCAATCGCCGTAAGTATCGCCAGCATCCGAACGCCCCCCCCAACACACTTGATAACTGATTACATTTGCACGCGGAGCAACACCAGAAATACGCGGAAAAGTGAAACCTGTTTCTATGCCACTACTTTCCTCAGCGTCAAACTCGGGCAATGACTCTGCAACATTAAGTAAAATATTGCCAATAGCGGTACCTGCCACGTGAGTACCATGGCCTCCGTAGTCTTCACCGTTTTGAGGGAGGTCAGCAGGGAATACTTCGGTATCAGTATAGGTACTTGTAATAACGTCGTAGCTGTACACGCCAATCAGTTTATCATTACATAACGCTGCAAATTCTCCTGCGCAGTCGCCAAGATAATTGCCAGCGCCTAAAGGGTTGGTATGATCAAAGCCATCGCCCGCTATGTCAGCAAAAGACGCGTGATCAGTGTTAATGCCCGAATCAATAATACCAACAACAACGCCTTCTCCGTAGTTACCGACGCCACTTGATAATGCTTGACCACTCCAAACTCGTGGAGCGCCAATTAATTCTGGGCCAGTATCAGTATCTAATTTATAGCGTGTATCAGGTTCAACTTTCAATACATAAGGAAGCTCAGCAATTTTTGCTGCATCATTCTGACTGAGCTTGGCCGCCATTCCATTAAAGGCTAAGCTGTATGTATGGATAGCTTTAAAGCCGGGTACGATTTGTTGTGCGCTTTTGATAAAACTCTTTTGTTTAGAGCCTACATAGTCTCGATAGGAAGCTACCGCAGGGGATTTAACATTGAGCTTGCCGCCGCGTGGTGATGTTGACATCAATCCTTCGGTACCGCCCTCATACAGAGCAACAGGCGCATCATTTAAATGAATGATATAAGTCTGCGGAAGGTTTCTATTACCTTCGGCAAAGGTAAATTTAGCTGAATTAAGATAGGCTGGTTTAGCATATATCTTCTTTTTCGCTAGTGCGTTACTGAGTACTTTATTGTCGTCTAACTCAGTGAGATGAGTAGTAGCTGAGCTGACCGAGTAGACTGAGCCGCAGGCAAGCGCAACGATTATTGCTAATGACGTTCTTTGAAACAAAACAACCTCCAAAATTCTTATAAATGCGACACCCTCAAAACGAAAGGCAGAGCCTAGCGTTTTCCCTAAAATATTTAAGGATGTCTTTAGTCCAAATTACTTTATACCAGTTTATGTATTAATAATCTTTATGAAAATGTATTGATTTTGCTAACTACACTTACATTAACTCGCTAAGTAAGGCTATAAAAGGCTTTGAATATCACCCTGTAAAAACACCCAAAATGTTAACATTTTTAACAAATAGGATGATTGTTCTATTTTCACAGCAAAATTAGAGTAATTGTTTTTTTCCACTGACTTTTATTGAAATATTTAGCAAAACAGAGCAATGCAAGCTTCATTAGTATATAGCGCTTAACCATAACCATAATGGATGTGACCCATGCAGGATCGAAATCACCTTTCTAAGGTAAATGTTGTGTCAACACTTGCAGTGATAGAAAACGGTTTGTTGGATATTCCAATGATTCAGTTACTTGATGAATCTGGAACCGAGACCAATCCAGAACAAAGCCCAAATATAGACGAGCACACCGCTAAAAAAATTGCATCAACAATGCAATATATTCGCTTGCTAGACGAGAGAATGGTTGGCGCACAACGTCAGGGAAGAATTAGTTTTTATTTATCTTGCACAGGTGAGGAAGCGTCGACCATCGGAAGTGCGGCGGCCTTGTCGGACGACGACATGATAATGTCACAGTACCGCGAACAAGGTGCATTAGCATATCGTGGATACAGCACTGAACAGTTTATGAATCAAATGTTCAGCAATCAACTTGATCCTAATAAAGGTCGTCAAATGCCGATCCATTATGGTGATAAGCAGTTGAACTTTATGACGGTGTCATCACCTTTGGGTACTCAAATACCCCAAGCAGCGGGCTTTGCATACGGGCAAAAAATGGCAGGCAAAGAAGCCGTTACGATATCTTACTTCGGCGAAGGTGCTGCTTCAGAGGGGGATTTTCATGCTGGTGTAAATATGGCGGCAGTGTTGAATTGTCCGGTAATATTTTTCTGTAGAAATAACGGCTACGCCATATCGACGCCCGCAGAGGAGCAATTTAAAGGCGATGGTATTGCCTCAAGAGGTATCGGTTACGGCGTGAAAACCCTACGGGTTGATGGGAATGACGTTTTAGCTGTTTATGCGGCCACTAAAATGGCCAGAGAAATAGCACTTGCCGAGAATTGCCCTGTGCTTATTGAGGCGATGACTTATCGGTTAGCAGCGCACTCTACGTCGGATGACCCAACAGGCTATCGCTCTAAAAGTGAAGAAGAAAAATGGCGAGCAAAAGATCCGCTGGATCGATTTATTAAATGGCTTGATGCCAAGGGTTGGTATGATGAAAAAGCCAGCGAGGCATTTTTAGATAAGTCGCGAGCTGAGATTTTGGCGGCGGTTAAAACAGCGGAAAAAGTAGATGTCGCACCAATCGAAGATATTATTGAGGATGTTTATGATGTAGCGCCATGGCACTTGAAGGAACAACTTGAATCGTTGAAATCGCATATAAAACAATACCCAGAGCACTATCCTAAAACAGCAGGGAGAATCAAATAATGGCGCAGATGAATCTACTTCAAGCGATAAATAATGCGCTCATTACCGCGATGACCGATGACGAGAAAGTCATGGTATTTGGTGAGGATGTTGGGCATTTTGGTGGTGTATTCAGAGCCACCAGTAACTTACAAGAGAAATTTGGCAAAGGACGTTGTTTTAATACTCCGCTTACTGAGCAAGGGATAATCGGCTTTGCCAACGGTTTAGCGTCTCAGGGCTCCGTCCCCGTTGCTGAAATTCAATTTGGCGATTACATTTTCCCTGCATTTGACCAAATCGTCAACGAGACGGCCAAATGGCGTTATCGTTCCGGCGGACAGTTTACGACAGGTACCCTCACTATCAGAACACCATACGGCGGTGGTATTGCTGGCGGTCTGTATCACTCTCAGTCACCAGAGGCTTTCTTTGCGCATATACCCGGTATGAAAATAGTGATTCCTCGGAACCCGCATCAAGCAAAAGGCTTGTTGCTCGCCTCAATTCGTGACGATAACCCTGTATTGTTCATGGAGCCTAAAAAGCTCTACAGAGCATCCGTGGGAGATGTGCCAGAAGAAGACTACGAGCTCGCGCTCGGTAAAGCCGATATGGTGCAAGAAGGGACTGACATTACGTTATTAGCATGGGGTGCTCAAGTTGAGATAATTCAACAAGCAGCCAAAATGGCCGCCGAAATAGGCATTTCTTGTGAGCTCATTGATTTGCAAAGTATTTTGCCATGGGACGTAGAAGCGGTGTGTGAGTCTGTTTGTAAAACTGGGCGACTGTTAATTAACCACGAAGCGCCGTTAACTGGCGGTTTTGCAAGTGAAATTGCGGCTACAGTGCAGGAGAGGTGTTTTTTATACCTCGAATCACCAATTTCACGGGTGTGCGGATTAGATACACCTTATCCACTTGCGCATGAAAAAGAATACATGCCCGATCACCTTAAAACGTTTGAAGCCATCAAACGTAGTATGAACTTTTAGGAGGCAAATGATGACTGATTTTATTTTGCCCGATATAGGCGAGGGTATCGTTGAATGCGAACTGTTAGAGTGGTTAGTTGCTGAAGGTGACCTTATTGTCGAAGACCAGCCCGTGGCTGAGGTTATGACCGATAAAGCAACAGTGCAAATACCCGCTATGCATAATGGTATTGTTACGAGACTTCATTATAAGGAAGGAGACATAGCAAAGGTGCATGCTCCACTTTTCGCTATGGAAATAGAAGGCGACACAAGTAGCCAGCATGAGGACAGTGAGCAACAAGAAACACCGCGGGGCAAGATGACTGAAAATCCGGCAGCCGCTTCGACTAAAACGGAAGCGTTTATCTTGCCAGATATTGGTGAAGGTATCGTCGAATGCGAGATTGTTAAGTGGTGTATAAATGAAGGAGATGAAATAGTCGAGGATCAGGTGGTGGTAGAGGTCATGACCGACAAAGCCGTTGTTGAAATTCCTGCAAAATTCAGTGGTCGCGTGACTACGCTTCATTACCAGCAAGGCGATATAGCACAAGTTCATACGCCGTTATTTGACCAGGTAATTGCCATTGAGAGTGGTCATTATGAAGACACAGCAGTGGCCGAATCTGATGTTGCCACCGACAGTAATGCGAAAGATGATTATACGAAAGCTAGCGATGCACAATTAGACTCAAATAAAAGTACCAAGGTACTTGCAAGCCCTGCTGTAAGAAGAGTTGCGCGCGAACACAAAATCACTATTTCCGATGTAAAAGGCTCTGGTAAGAAAGGTCGAGTCTTAAAAGAAGATATCGAAGCTTTTGTGAATTCGAAATCGTCGCTTAACACCCAAAAAGTCGAACACAATCGACATTCAGAGAAAGGCATTGAAGATCAAAAACTGGCTAATGCTCAAACCCAAAGCCAACAAACTAGTGTTTCAGATAACGTTTCGCAAGTGATCCCCATGCGCGGTATCAAAGCAGCAATGGCGAAGCAGATGGTGGCAAGCGTCAGTACTATTCCACATTTCACTGTTTCTGATGAACTCAATATGGATAAACTCATTGCGCTTCGAAAACAGCTCAAACCCGAGTTTGAACAGCAGGGTATTAAGCTTAGTTTCATGCCTTTCTTTATTAAAGCCTTGTCGCTAGCGTTGCGTGAGTACCCCGTGATTAATTCTCGGTTAAGTAATGACGCGAGCGAGCTACACTATCTTAGTGCTCACAACATCGGTATGGCTGTTGATTCTAAGATTGGCTTATTAGTGCCTAACATTAAAAATGTTGAATCACTGTCTTTGTTTGATGTTGCAAAAGAGTGCGATCGCATTGTTAATGCAGCTCGGGAAGGCAAGTTATCAAACAGCGACCTAAGCGGTGGAACAATTAGCATTTCCAACATTGGTGCAATTGGTGGAATAACGGCAACTCCAGTTATTAATAAGCCAGAGGTTGCGATTGTTGCCCTTGGCAAAACTCAAACTCTTCCACGCTTTAATGAACTTGGAGAGGTGTCTGCGCACAATATCATGATGGTGAATTGGTCAGGTGATCATCGCGTTATCGACGGCGCCAGCATGGTTCGTTTCAACAATTTGTGGATGAGTTATCTTAAAGACCCTGAAAGAATGTTAATGCATTTGAGCTAAGCCGTTTCTTGTTGCGCAGCTTCGATGTAACATAGCACGATTGCAGACCTGCACTGTTCAAGTGCAGGTTTTTCGTACTAGGGGTTTTTGATATTTATGCTTAGCTACTCTCACGCTTTTCACGCAGGTAACCACGCTGACGTGCTAAAGCACCTTACTGTAATCGCGATACTACAAAAGCAACAGATTAAGTCGAAGCCTCTATTCTATATGGACACGCATGCCGGGCAGGGCAAATACTCCCTGCAAAGTAATGCGGCAAAACTCAATGACGAAGCCTCAACTGGCATCCAGCATTTAGTTGATGGCTACAAGAGTAATCAATCAGAGATTTTAAGCCCTTCATTATCTTATTACCGTGATTTATGTGTTCGCTATATGGCGCAGCATGAATACCCTGGTTCACCGCTTGTGGCAGACTCCTTATTGAGAGAAGTCGACAAAGGCTTTGCTACCGAACTCCATCCTCAAGCATTTTCTGAACTTGTACAAAATTGCAAGGGATGTGGCATTAAGGTGCAAAACAGAGACGGGTTCGAGGCATTAGTGGCAAGTATGCCGCCGACACCAAAACGTGGTTTGGTATTAATTGATCCGCCCTATGAACAAGCAGGTGAATATAACAAAGTTGTTCTCAATATCGAAAAGGCGTTAAGACGATGGGCAACAGGAGTATTTGCAATTTGGTACCCCTTGCTGTCTCCAAGACGAATATGCAGGGCAACACAGCAAGAAGAATTAAACCCGAAGGCCTCACTTAGCGATGACTTACGTCGGGAGTGTTCAGCTTTATCAGCCAAATCAATCTTAGATGTACAATTCGCACCAAGCCCTGCCAGCACAAAAGTGGGTATGTACGGCTCGGGGATGATAGTGATTAATCCACCTTGGAAGTTAGAGGAAGAGCTGGCGCAAGCGTTAGCAACTTTTACCAATATTGCGAAGTACCAGAGCAACAATGAGCATCCTAAAGTCATCATCAATTGGTTAAAAACGGATTAAGTTGACCTAAATGCTACTGAGATAATTATGCCTCAACAAGACATCAAACATTTTTATATACCTGATGATCAGTCTATCTATTTGTTGTCTCACAAAGACGCCAAGAAGTTAAAAGATTGGGTGAACTTGTGCGTGTCTCAACTGGAAAAGTTGGGATACATTGATATTGAAATGATTGGTAAAGGAGCATTTGGTTTTGCCTTCGCAGGCACTGCAAAAAATGGTGATCAGCTCGTATTTAAATTTTCTCGGGTTACGCTTCCTCAGCATATTCAGGATAGATTGGAAGAAGAGGCTTTTATGCAAGCTTTGGTAAAACACCCGCATGTGCCTGACCTGTTGGAATTCCAGAGAATAAAAAAACAATCAGTATTAGTCATGGAACGTGCCAAGGGTATCGATTTTGAGAAATATTCACTGCAATACGGGCCCTTGCCTGCTCGTTTAGTAATAAAAGTAGCAGTGCAGCTTTGTGAAATATTAGCCTTCTTGAGGGCATTTGTTTTCGATGGTCATTTAAAACCGATTGTGCATGGCGATATCAAACCCTCCAATCTAGTCTGGTGCGCCGAAACGGAGGAAGTCAGCTTAATAGACTGGGGCTCTTGTGTATTTGCTCAGATAGATACTAGAGGGCAGCCGATAACCACGAATGTGATGGATTTAATGTCATCTGATTTACAAAGCACAAACGCGCGCCTCGGTGATGTTTACTTTATAGGTGATGATCAACTAAACGGTAAATTGTCTAGCCCACGTTTTGATGAGCAGGGGCTAGCGAGTACCATTTACGCTTTAGCATCGGGGCAAAGCTCGCGCTATGGAAGAAAGGCAATACCGCCAAGCTCATTAGCTTTACCACAAGAATTTGCAACAGTACTTGAGGCCTTAATGAGTGATGAGCCAGCAAGGCGAGAGGAAGCAGGCGATTACCTATTGAAAAACTATACTCATTACAAACGTTTGGTTTTTTGTGACGAAAACCTGAGTGAAAGCAGAAGTAAAGAGCTCTGCTTGCTTCCCACATGGATATACAAAGAGCGCAGAGACATCGAAACAGTCGTTTACAGTTCACGTAAGTCCTATCTGAGGCAACTAGATATAGGCAACGTGGCTGAACTAAATTATATTGATGATGCCCAGTTCGATAGGTATTACAAAAATTATTTGCAAGGAATGGGGGAAACTGAAAAAGGTTTTATCGCTGCAGTGAGTAGATTAGGTAAATATCCGGTTGTAGGTGGCCTTGCAATACGTTGGGAAGATGAAGGTATTTACGTCGATTCTAGTCTGAACTTGTTCGATCCTAGTCGACAATACTCATTTGACCGAAGCGTTGATAATGTAATTCATCTTGCTCGTGCAATGAAACGCAAAGGTGTTTTCAAAAGCTGTATGTTTAACGCGAAAAATACACTTCACGTTGAAAGGCAAAACGACAACATGCCTTTCAAGCCCTCTTCGGCACTCGGTATTCCTTATGAAAAAAGTAAAATATCCTTGTCTGAAGACCAGAGCCGAATGCACTCATATTTCGAGGATGGCGACGACCCAGATGAGTTGCTCAAGCTGCCTAATTCATTAATGTCCATATTGACCAAGCTAAATGATATACATCACACAGGCTGTATTATCTTTGAGGCTTTACCTAAACATTTAAAGATCCACAACTATTACACTCTTCTCGATCACAGCAAACAGGCTGAATTTGAAGACTTGTTAAATGGCATTATTGAACTTATACCTGAAATCAATGGCCTCGGCATATCGGGTTTTATGAAGTTACCGTATAAAGATACACGCTTCTTTGAACACAAAGCGGCTTTGGAGCAACGTTTTTATCCTAGAAATCCTAAACAAAAAATATGCGATGGATAATGAGCTTTGAGTCAGCAAATGCTACTCTTGTGTCATATTCGTAAAATATTTCAAAGACGAGGTAAGTTTGTCGGAAGCTAAATTAGAGCATTTGCTCGACCTTGAGAGAATTGAAGACGGTTTTTATCGCGGGCAGAGCTGGGACCTAGGCTTTAGAGCTTTGTACGGTGGTCAAGTGCTAGGGCAGTCTATAGCGGCAGCATATCAAACCGTAGAGCCAACGCATGTGATTCATAGTCTACATAGTTACTTTCTGCTACCTGGTGATGCTAAAAAACCGGTTGTTTATGATATTGAGAATGTGCGAGATGGCCGAAGCTTTTCATCAAGAAGGGTGAAGGCGATACAAAATGGTCGTATTATTTTCGACATGACTGCCTCCTTTCAAAAGCCCGAAGATGGCTTGTCTCATCAGTTTGCCAAGATGCCAAAAGTTGCTTCGCCAGATAAGGTACAACAAGATATTCGTTTTTATGAAGATAATTACGACAAGCTTTCTGACCATATGAAAGAGTCCTTGAGTTACCATCGACCAGTGGATATTCGCACCGTTGATTCTGCGAATGGCTACACTGCGGAAAAGCGCGACCCGAAACGGTGTATCTGGATGAAGAGTCGAGATTCGCTCGACGATTCTCCACTGAGCATGCATCAAGCGTCTCTCGCTTATGCATCTGACTATCATTTCCTTAGCACTTCATTGCAGCCACACGGCTTGGCTGTTCACGACAAGTCTCTCAGATTAGCCACGATAGATCATGCGATGTGGTTTCATAAACCATTTAAATTTGATGATTGGTTATTGTATGAGATGGAAAGTCCATTTAGCGGCACCGCTAGAGGATTGGTTCAAGGTAAAGTCTTCGATCAAAGCGGCAGTCTAGTTGCCAGCACGATGCAAGAAGGACTGATGCGCCAGATTTCTACGAAATAGACACTCACTTTTCTAATATGACCATTTAGGAGTATGCATGCTTTATCAATTAGGTGATGACAAAGTCTCAGTTGCCGACGGCACTTATATTGCCCCAGGAGCTCAAGTGATGGGAAAAGTTGTATTGAAACAAGCTTCTAGCATCTGGTTCAATGCGGTGTTGCGAGGTGATTGTGACTTAATCGAAATTGGCGATGGAAGCAATGTTCAAGACGGATCGATACTACATACCGATTATGGCTTCCCTCTTATCGTGGGAAAAGGCGTAACTATCGGGCACAAAGTAATGTTGCATGGTTGTAAAATAGGCGATTACAGCCTTATTGGTATCAATGCAGTGGTATTGAATGGTGCAACTATTGGCCATCATTGTGTTATTGGTGCAAATGCATTGGTAACTGAGGGAATGAATATCCCAGACTACTCTGTAGTGATGGGTTCTCCCGCTAAAGTTGTTAAGCAGTTGCCATCTGACAAAGCAATAATGCTAGAAGAATCTGCGGCACACTATCAAAAAAACGCTAAACGCTTTGCAAAGGACCTTAAAGAGCAGACACTCTGATTTTTGTCGGGCTAAAATAAAAAGGCCCGGAACATAAGTTCCAGGCTTAGGGGAATGGCTCATTACTGAGCCTTGCGCTAACTTTACCGTTGATACAATCTTCGGGTCTGTTTCGAACTTAACACTAGCTAAAGTTCAGTATACGGTTTGCTTTGTTTAAGCACTGTTGCTGTGCTACTTAACCTGAAGAATAAACGTACCTTTGGCACAACATCATATCAGGGAGAAGTGTGATACAAATTTCAACGGATCACCATAATAGATCACATTTGCATAAATAATAAACAGATTTCTCAATTATTTTTAAATAACATCAATAAGATACAAGGGATGAGAGTGCTTTTCAATAGTTAATTGCTATAAATTACAATTGCTTAGTGATATTTTATATACACAAGCTATACAGGGTAAATTAACATCTTATCCACAGCTTATTAAATCTCATTAAGTTAAACTAGCCACCAAGCTAAAACTATAACAAACTACCTACCTTAGATGTTTGATTAGCCAAACTATAGCTCTGGACTGACTTAAAGGAATATTATGCTTCATCGAATTTGGCTCTTTTTTATCATAAGTGCATTTTTAGCAACCTGTGTGAAAGTTGGTGTTACAGGCGATCTCGGTGCATTTGAAGATGTTATGAATGCGGTTGTATCGATGGCCAAAACAAGTGTCGACATTGCGATTGGCTTAATTGGGCTGCTGGCTTTTTGGTTGGGTATCTTCAAAGTAGCTGAAAATGCAGGTTTAATTGATAAATTTTCCAAAGTACTGGCTCCTTTACTGTGTCGCATAATGCCAGGTATACCTAGGAATCATCCTGCATTGGGCAGTATCACCATGAATATGTCGGCGAATGTTCTTGGGTTAGATAATGCTGCAACACCTTTTGGCATCAAAGCGATGCAAGATATGCAAAGCTTAGCGCCTGTCAAAGATACCCTAACTAATGCTCAAATATTGTTTCTTGTGCTCAATACTTCTTCGGTCACTCTGTTTCCGATTGCCGTATTTTTGTATCGGGCCGAACAAGGAGCAGCGCAACCTACCGATGTATTTATTCCCATCTTGCTAGCAACAAGCGCCTCAACGTTGGTGGGCTTATTTGTTACCTGTGCCGTGCAACGCGTCAATCTCTTCAATAAGGTTGTTATCACCTATTTGGTTGGGGTATTTAGTTTTCTAGCAGCTGTAATTTTATATTTTTCGAGCTTAGCTGCGGCGCAATTGGCCGAGCAATCTTCACTGATCGCAAATTTTTTATTGCTCTTGTTTATTGTCGTTGTGCTCGTTGCGGGTTATCGAAAGAAGCACAATACCTATGATTTATTTGTTGATGGTGCCAAGCAGGGCTTTGAAGTTGCAATCACTATAATCCCCTTTCTGTTAGCTATGCTGTTCGCGATTGGCATGCTGCGAGCCAGTGGGCTGCTTGAAATGGTGATGCAGGGGATTTCATATGTCGTTTCTGCGGTCGGTTTTGATACTCGTTTTGTTGATGCTATTCCAAATGCACTGATGAAACCACTCAGCGGTAGCGGTGCCAGAGCGCTTATGATAGAGACAATGCAACATCATGGGGCAGATTCATTTGCCGGCAGACTTGCATCGGTAATGCAGGGAAGTACAGAAACGACTTTTTACGTATTAGCTGTTTATCTTGGCGCTGTTGGAATTAAGCACAGTCGCTATGCGGTTGGGTGTTGTTTAGCAGCCGATGGCGCAGGGATATTAACGGCAATTGCAGTAAGTTATTGGTTCTTCGCTTAGCTTGCATTAGAGGAAGTAGACTGTTTTGTAGGCGTTTTCATCTACGGAAACAAAACGAAACAACTTTTAGGTCTAAATTACTGTTTATTTCCGCGTTTAGTGTTTTTCTCTCTTATCTCAACATGATTGAAAGTGTTAGTATGGTGTGATTAACATTAGAGCATCTATAGGGTTTTTGTCTCAAATGACAGATGAGCAACGTGATAAACAATATAAAGAAATGCATGCGCAAATTGTTGCACTGATAACAGGTGAAACGGATGTAATTGCAAATATGGCCAATATCTCAGCCGTATTATTTAACGGTTTGAAAGATATCAACTGGGCTGGTTTTTACTTATTTAAAGAGGACCAGTTAGTGTTAGGTCCATTTCAGGGGCAACCAGCTTGTATTCGAATTCCAATGGGTAAGGGAGTATGTGGAAGTGCTGCATTGGAAGAAAGAACCTTTGTAGTAGACAATGTTCACGAGTTTGACGGCCACATTGCCTGTGACGCTGCGTCCAACTCAGAGATTGTGGTTCCGGTTTTCTCTGCTGAGCATAAATTGCTTGGGGTTCTCGACGTTGATAGTCCATTGTACGAACGTTTTACAAACAGTGACAAAATTGGCTTGGAAGCAATAGCTAAGGCCTTGACTGCTACTCTTCAATAAAACCCTTTCTAGTAGAACTTGATAAAATAGACATACTGAGGTTCGGCCATGAAGCAATTTGTAGATATTCATACACTATTGAGCACACCTGAAGACATGGAAGATATTCACGATGACAGTGAAGAGGCCTCGGATAAATTAAACCTCATTCTTCACATGGTTTTTGATCGTATAGAAGAAGATGAAGAAACCGACAGAATTAACAATATTTTGTCGAAAACATGGGAACATTGGCATCAAGATCGGTATTTATTAGATATTGAGGTTGACGATTTGGTTGATTGGGTAGATCATCTATTATCAACTTGGGACGATTCTGAAGAATCATAAACATTAGTGAACACGAAGTAATTTAATGGAAGAACAACAAAAATTAGCAAATAGCAAAGAGGTTCTTGCCTTTCTTGTTAAAGAGTTTCCGAAGTGCTTTTCGCTTGAAGGCGAAGCAAAACCACTAAAAATAGGCATTTTTCATGACCTATCACAACGTTTAGAAGGTGACGCTCGTTTAAGCAAGAGACTACTGAGAATGTCACTAAGACACTACACCAGCAGTTGGAAGTATTTAGCTTCTATCAAGGCTGGTGCTTTCAGAGTCGATCTCGATGGCGTTGATGGCGACGCAGTTGAGTTGGAGCATGCCGAACATGCGGCAGCTCAGCTCAAAGAAAGTAAGTCGAAGGCTGCTGAAAAACGTCAAGAACTTAAAAAACAAAGCCAAGAAAAGAAAAGTTATAAAAACCGTGCGAATATACCCGGAAAATCCTCAACTAAGCCTAGCTCCAAGGATAAACTAAGAGCTGACAAACGTCCAAAACCTGCAGCTCCTAAAGTTAAAGTTAGAGAGTTGCTTGAAGATGATCTAAAAGTCGGCGTACTTGTATCAGTTAAGGTAGGCAGCACACCAATGCCTGCAACAATCACTGAAGTGGCCAAAGATGGTATTCACGTGCAACTTAATTCTGGTATGACAGTCAAAGTGCAGAAGGCGCAATTACGACTAGCACTTTAGATGGTGCAAGGAGTTTAGGCCTCGTCAATTGTTGCTGAAAGGCTAGTTATAACAAGTAAAAGGTAGAACATATGCAGAAGAGTTTAGGTAAGTCGTTCAAGCGCAGTGTAATTTGGGCTGCCGTCACAGGCGTGTTCCTATCGGGTGCCGCACTTGCATTAGTCAATACTGCTGAAGTCGACTCCTTAGACGAGGCAGCCAAAGCTACTGCTGAGGCAGTCGCACTGGCAGCATTGAGCAAGAGTACTGATTCGACGGCATCTATTCCTGACCTCAAGCAAGAGCTTCAGCATACTAAATCTGCCAAGCGCATTACCGAAACCTTCACTCGTTCACATTATAAAAAGATTGAAATCGACAACGCTTTATCACAGAAGATATTTGACCGCTATATACGCTCCCTTGACTCAAACAAAAGCTTCTTCTACGCCAGTGATATAGAAAAGTATAAAGAATTCGAAAATAACTTTGATGATGCCTTGAGAAAAGGGGATCTAGAGGTCGCTTATGAGATCTACAAGTTAAATTTGGAGCGTCGTGCGGAGCGCTTTAGATATGCCCTGAGCTTGCTAGACAATGAATTCAAGTTCGATAAAGCGGGTGACAAATATTTTTACGATAGGGAAGATGAGAGTTGGCCCGAAAGCCAAGAAGAACTCAACGAAATATGGCGTCAAAGAGTTAAATATGACGCATTAAACCTAAAAATGGCTGACAAGTCTTGGGAAGAAACACAAGAAATGTTGAGTAAGCGCTATGCGCGCGCTATTAAACGTTTGAGTCAAACGAAAAGCGAGGATGTATTTCAAACTGTCATGAACAGTTTCGCAAGAAGCATTGAAGCGCATACTAGTTACCTCAGTCCAAGGGGTTCTGACCGTTTCCAAATGGAAATGAATTTGTCGCTTGAAGGCATTGGCGCTGTGCTCCGCTCAGAGGAAGACTATACAACTATTGTGAGTCTTGTTGCAGGCGGGCCGGCAGATAAATCTGAACAAGTCAAACCTGAAGATAAAATAGTCGCCGTTGCACAAGACGATGAGGATTTTGTCGATGTTGTTGGTTGGCGTTTGGATGACGTTGTTGAGCTTATCAAAGGCCCTAAAGGCAGCATTGTTCGCTTACAGATCCTCAAGGGAGCTGGTGAAGGAAAAAATTACGCTGAGGTAACCATTACCCGAGATAAAGTAAAACTAGAAGATCGCGCCGCAAAATCAGAAATTTACATTCCTCAGGGTGGTCCTAACGCAGGGCAGAAGCTGGGGGTTATCGAGATCCCGAGTTTTTATCATAATCTTCATGTTGATGTGAAAAAAGAACTCGATAAGCTCAAAGCCGAAAACGTCCAAGGGGTTATTGTTGATCTGCGAGGGAATGGCGGCGGATCACTACCAGAATCTATCTATCTTAGTGGTCTTTTTATTGACAAGGGCCCAGTAGTTCAGGTGCGTTATGAAAACGGCAGAATTAATGTCGACCGCGATACTGACGGTGTTGTGCATTACGCTGGACCACTTACCGTAATGGTTGACCGCTACAGCGCTTCAGCAAGTGAAATTTTTGCTGCAGCAATGCAAGACTATAATAGAGCGATCATTGTCGGTGAGCAAACCTTTGGTAAAGGTACTGTTCAGCAACATAGAGGGCTGAACCGCTTGTACGACTTTGACAAAGATAAATTTGGTGCTATTCAATTTACTATCGCTAAATTTTATCGGATAAGCGGCGGCAGTACCCAATACAAAGGTGTTACCCCCGACATTCAATATCCATCGCCGATCGATCCTGCAGAATGGGGAGAGAGCAAGGCGGAAAATGCGTTACCTTACGATAGCATTAGAAAGGCAAATTACACTGAATTAGACATGTACGATGGTCTGATTGATGTGTTAACGGCAAAACACAATGCAAGAGCGCTTAAAGATCCAGAATTCGCCTATATTTTTGAAGATATTGCGGAATATAATGAAAATAAAGATAAAAATTATATTTCTCTGGTTGAGTCTGAAAGGCTTGAAGACAAGAAAAGTAACGACGAATTAAGATTACGACGCATTAATGAGCGTCTTGAGCGCATGGGCTTCGACAAAGTGGCAAGTTTAGACGATGATTTGCCCGACGAGTTAAGCGAAATTGACCCTTTTCTTGCTGAGGCGGCAAATATCACTTTTGACATGATCAGCACGGGTAGATACGCTCTCAATAGCAAAAGTTCGTAAAATTTATGCTTTGACCTGAGGCAGCCTAGCGCTGCCTTTATTAGTTAATAGACAAGAAACGAAACTGTAACAACTATACCAACAGGGTCAGAAGACTCGATAATAATAAAAAAATGAGGTAGTTATGAGTGCACGCGGTGAGTTTTCCTCGCGAATAGGGTTTGTTTTGGCAGCTGCTGGTTCAGCTGTAGGCTTGGGTAATATTTGGGGCTTTCCAACAAAAGTTGCCGAGAATGGCGGCGCCGCATTTGTTCTTATGTATCTAGTAATGGCCTTCTTGTTGGCATATCCGGTGTTAATGGCTGAGTTAATTATTGGTCGCGCAAAACGAGCCAATATGATTGATGCCCTAGGTAGCCTTTCTTCTTCACCTGTATCTCAGTTAGCTGGCAAGATAACGGGTAGTATAGGCCTTACAACAGTAGTGTTTATTCTCGCTTTTTATAGCATTGTAGCCGGTTGGATGATCGCTTTTTTCATTGATGCTGCCACTAACATGCTTGGGCTAAATTTGCCGTGGTTAACCACTTTCTCGGAATTGCGCAATCTGTGTTTTATGATAGTTTTCCTTGCCCTAACTGGCATAGTCGTGAGCGGGGGCGTAAGTGGCGGTATAGAGAGGTGGTCGGTTCGCTTAATGCCGACCTTATTCATTATTATCGTTATACTTATTATTTATGTGAGTTTCCAAGATGGCGCTATGGAAGGTTGGAAAGCGTATTTAGTTCCTGATTTCTCAAGAGTTCTCGACCCAGGTTTGTTGATAGATGCAATGGGTCAAGCCTTCTTCTCGATGTCTTTAGGTGTCGGAACGATGTTGGTGTATGGTTCTTATATTAGAAAAGAAGAGAACTTGCCTAAACTAGGCGCTTCCGTGGCTTTAGTAGATATTGGTGTTGCAGTGATTGCAGGCATGTTGATTATTCCAGCCATGTATGTTGCTGCTAACAATGGTGTGCAGATTTTCACTGAAAGTGGGGCACTCATCCAAGGCGACAGTCTAATATTTAATGTATTGCCAGAGCTGTTCAAGACCATTGAGGTGGTCGGCTACCTGGTCGCTACTGCGTTTTTTGCATTGATGGTTATCGCGGCATTAACCTCCTCGATATCCATGTTGGAAGTACCCGTATCGTACTTAGTTGACAACAAAGGGTTTACGCGTAACAAAGCTTCTCTTGTTCTTACCCTCAGCGTGATGCTCATCTCTGGCGTTATCGTTTATAATTATGATGCTTTATTTGGACTGGTTATCACCCTTACAACAGAATATAGTCAGCCTTTGTTAGGCTTTGCGTTGTGCATATTTGCAGGTTGGGTTTGGCGTCGTAATGATATCTTAGCGGAATTGAAAAATGGGAATGAGCAGGCTGAGCAAGGCTTGTTTTGGAAGTTATGGCCTTGGTATGTACGTTTTGTATGTCCGGTCATTATTGTATCGATGTTCGTAAAGTCGTTAGTATAAGGAAGTATAATGTCATCATCACCATCCCCAAGCACTGAGCGCGAGCCAACATCACCATCGTTAATCGACGCACTTATTCCCATTGTCATGCTTGTTATTTTCATGGGCAGCGCAGTATATCTATACGGTGAAGATTCCTCCTACGGACCAAACCAAATAGCGCTTTTACTCGCCATGGGAGCAGCCGCGATTATCGGCTTAAAAAACGGATACTCATGGAAGGCTATCGAAGCAGGTCTAGTTAAAGGTATTTCGATGTCTTTAGGGGCTTGCATGATCCTCTTCGTTGTTGGCTCACTGATTGGAACTTGGATGCTCTCGGGTACAGTGCCAACGCTTATCTATTATGGCTTAAGCTTACTCAATCCAAGCTTCTTTTATGCTGCGGCTTCCCTAATATGTGCAGTTGTGGCCATGAGTATTGGCAGTTCATGGACTACCGCAGCAACGGTAGGTGTGGCATTGATTGGGGTGGCGACTGGCATGGAAATGTCCTTAGCGATAACAGCAGGGGCTGTAGTATCAGGCGCGTACTTCGGAGATAAGCTATCGCCATTGTCTGAAACTACCAACCTAGCCCCC
Organism: Marinibium conchae; assembly: GCF_015595035.1. Taxonomy (GTDB): domain Bacteria; phylum Pseudomonadota; class Gammaproteobacteria; order Enterobacterales; family Alteromonadaceae; genus Glaciecola. The sequence continues at coordinate 1,226,976 of NZ_JADNRN010000001.1, forward strand.
GCTATAGCCGGAACTGACTTGTTTGAACATATTAAATATATGTTATGGACAACTATCCCTAGCTTTATCATCAGCTTAGTTTTATTCGTCATTTTGGGTTTTAGTGAAGATGTTAGTCAGGTTTCAAGCAGTATCGAAACAATGCAAAACACCCTTGCTAGCCAGTTCGATTTAGGCTGGTATCTGTTAATTCCGTTAGTGTTGCTATTAACCTTAGCGATTCGAAAAATGCCTGCATTTCCGGCAATTGCCATTGGAGCCCTAACTGGCGGTGTGTGGGCACTACTTTTTCAGGGTGAGTTAGTTGCTTCAATGTTGGATAATGACAAGGCCGAGTTTGTACAAAATCTGATGGTCGTATGGACTGCTCTCTTCGATGGTGTTAGTTTCGAAACTGGTGATGCAAGCCTTGATAAGTTGTTAAGTAGAGGTGGTATGTCGAGCATGCTAAATACCGTCTGGTTGATTATTTGCGCAATGAGTTTTGGTGCGGTCTTAGAAAAAGTCGGTTTGCTAAAGGCTGCTGTGTCGGCCTTTTTAAAAGGTGCGACTAGTGCGGGCGATATGATTACAAGAACCATACTCACTTGTATCGGCACCAACCTGATCACAGCCGACCAATATATCAGCATTGTAATGCCAGGGCGCATGTATAAAGAAGAGTTTGAAAAACGTGGGCTTCATCAACTTAACCTTTCTCGAAGTTTAGAGGATGGGGGGACACTAACGTCGCCTCTTATCCCCTGGAATACCTGTGGGGCATACATGTCCGGCGTATTGGGTGTGTCTGTCCTCGATTACCTGTTTTATGCCTTTTTCAATTTAATCAATCCAGTGTTAGCAGTGATATATGCATTTTTGGGTATTAAAATTCTTCGTCTCGAACCGCCAAAGGTGAAGATAATCAATACTGAGGTCTAAGCGTGACGAAAGCATTAAGTAAAAAACGCAGCGAGTATCGAGCTCCTTCTTATTTAGTCGATGCGATTAAACTTGATATCGCACTAGATCCTAACAATACTAAAGTTCATTCTCGACTGTCGTGCTCAGTAAACCAAGACACTCAAGATGGCGCTGACTTCGTATTGGACGGCAATGCTTTAACGCTCTCGACGCTTAAATTGAATGGCAAAGAGTGCCAGAACTATCATCTGGGCGACGATGCATTAGTGATTCATGGTTCTGCATTAAAGGGCTTAGAGCGCTTTGAACTGGATATCGAAAATTGCATAAATCCTAGTGAAAACGCATCACTCGAGGGCCTTTACCTCAGTAATGAAGCCTATTGCACACAATGTGAAGCCGAAGGGTTTAGGAAAATCACCTATTTCCCCGACCGACCCGATATATTATCGATTTATACTGTTACGATAAGTGCCAATCGTGACCGTTTTCCTCATATTCTTAGCAATGGCGACCTCATTCGAAGTGCGTCTGAGGGGAATATTCGTACAGTAACTTGGCATGATCCACACCCTAAACCTTGTTATCTGTTTGCGCTTGTTGCAGGTGACTTCGACAAGTTAACGGATAAATATATTACCATGTCGGGGAAGGAAGTCAGCTTAGAGCTATTTGTAGACAAAGGCAAAGCATCGCAGGGTTATCACGCTCTATCATCTCTCAAAAAGTCAATGAAATGGGACGAAGATACCTTTGGCCTCGAATACGACCTCAATACTTACATGATCGTAGCGGTCGACTTTTTCAATATGGGGGCGATGGAAAATAAAGGGTTGAATGTATTTAACAGCAAATATGTGTTGGCCGACGCCTCGAGTGCTACCGATGATGACTTTTTTAATATAGAAGCAATCATTGGACACGAATATTTTCATAATTGGACAGGGAATCGCGTTACCTGTCGAGATTGGTTTCAGTTAAGTCTAAAGGAAGGCTTGACAGTTTTTCGTGACCAACAGTTCTCTGCAGATATGTTTAGTTCATTAGCGACCAGAATTAGTCAAGTGAAAGTAATGAGGGAGCATCAGTTTGCAGAAGATGCTGGGCCTATGAGTCATCCTATTCGCCCTGATGAAGTCATGGAAATGAATAATTTCTATACAGTTACCGTTTATGACAAAGGTGCTGAGGTCATAAGGATGTTGCACACATTGTTGTCTGAGCAAGGCTTTCGAAAGGGCATGGATCTTTATTTTTTACGTCACGATGGCCAAGCGGTTACTTGCGATGATTTCGTCAATGCCATGCAAGATGCAAATGACATTGACCTGAGCCATTTCAAGCGTTGGTATTCACAGTCGGGCACCCCTCAGGTTAAGGTGAAGAAAACTCATTGTCTTGAGTTTTCGCAATACACAGCACCAACGGCGGACCAAAAAGAGAAAACAGCGCTTTATATTCCCATTAAGATGGAATGTATTGGCACTGACGGCTTACCTCTAGACTTGGGGCTTACCAACAACACCTTCGTTTTAGATAAAAGCAAAGCTAGCTTGGAGCTCACTACCAACGATTATGTGCCTGTTTTATTAAGTGACTTTTCCGCGCCAGTGCAGCTTGATTACGATTATACAAATCGTGAATTACTGGTCATTATTAATCACGCATCGAGCGACTATTCTAGGTGGGATGCCGCCCAACAATTGTACGTTAATCTAATTCGGAAAAGGTACTCGTCGGAACCTAATGAGCATGACGAAGAGCTTGTGTTGAGTGAGTTTCAATCCGCCATTCTACGGAGCCTTGATAATCACGAATTATGCAATGAATTACTCAGCGTACCTAGCGTAGAGAGCTTATTGCAAAAATTTTCTAAGCCCGACCCTCTGCTCTTAAATCGTGCTAGAGAGGAGTTTTTACTTACCTTATCCAACAGTATGTATGAGTTTTTGTTATCTGCTTATGAGAAAAATAATGTCAATGTGCCTTATGAGTACAACAAAAGGCAAGTTAACCAACGTCGGCTAGCAAATGCCATATTACTGTTGTTAGCGAGCAGCAAAAATGATCAGCTTGCTTCACTCATTGCACAGCGTTATGAAATCGCCGACAACATGACGGATAAGCTAGGGTCAATTAAAGCGGCGCAGATTCTTGAATCTGGGCTTTTCGAACGCTTAATGCAGCGCTTTGAAGAAGAGTATGGTAACAATTCAGTAGTTATGGATAAATGGTTTGCGTTGCATGCTTCTGCGCCAAAGGATGATTGCCTTGCGCGACTGCAACTTCTTGCAGGTCATAAGCAATTTAACATTAAAAATCCAAATAAGGTTAGGTCCTTGGTGGGGAGTTTCGCCTATTACAACACACAGGGCTTCCATGCGAAGGACGGCAGCGGCTATCGTTATTTAGCTGACTATTTATTGGAACTCGACGAAATTAATCCTCAAGTAGCCTCTCGATTGGTAACGCCTTTAATTCAAAGGAAGCAATATTCGAAGGAACATGACGACTTAATGAAGCGTCAACTCGAACGGTTAATGGCTAATAAATCGTTAAGTAAAGACTTATTTGAAAAAGTCAGTAAGAGTTTGTTGACTTAATAAACTAGAACAATGAAAAAATATTATTTTTCTATACAGTTGTCTTATGTAGAGTGTGAAAACTTGTATGACGCAGCAATAAGAACAATAGTTTTGACAGCTAGAACAGGCGAGCGAGTACAAATTCCTTGCAATAGCTTGCGGCCATTTGTAGAACCGACTGGCATTAAGGGAAATTTCTGCTTAACTGTTAATAAAGATAACAAAATACAAAGTTTCACACGCTCTACAGAGTGAATTTGGTGCAATTTGAACAATCTTTTCAATTAAATGTAGCTTTATTGCTCAACTGGTACGATTTGTTCTTGCGATTGCAGTGAAATGATGTAATCATTTTGTTAATAGTTTACGTATTACTAGAAAAATATCGTGTAAACGATACTTCGGGAGAATGTAGGAACATGACAAACAAGCCTCGCGCATTTAAAAAGTCAACTTTAGCAGCAGGAATAGCTGCTTTGATGGCTACCTCTTCACAAAGCGCTTTTGCTGCTGATTGGAATTTTGGCGATTTATCGATCACCTTCGATTCAAATTTTACGCTCGCTACTAGCATTAGAACAGAAGATCGGGATTTTAATTTAATTGGCCATAGTAACCAACCAGGACTGGATTGGACTGGTTATAACGCAGCGACTAACGTTATTTATCCGTCTGCCGATGTTTGGGCCCTTACAGACGGTGCTTACTCTACTAACGGCGATTTGGGTAACCTTAACTATGATAAAGGTGATGCATTTTCGACTCAATTTGTTGGCTTACATGAATTAGACGTTAACTACGGCGACTTCGGTTTCTTTGCTCGCGGATTTTACTTCTATGATTTCGAAAATAGCGATAACGAAAGAGCATACGCAAACCCAATCAATGGCGACATATATGACCCTTGCCGTGACTCACAAGCAAGCGATGAGTTATGTAGCGATTTCCGTATGTTAGACGCTTTTGTTTATGCCGATTTCTATATTGGCGAGATGCCTGTAACACTTCGCTTGGGCGACCAGGTGGTGAGCTGGGGTGAAAGTACCTTTATACAGCATGGTATCAATACTACAAACCCTGTAGACGTAACTCGTGCCAGAGCACCTGGCGCAGAATTAAAAGAAGTATTCATTCCCGTGGGTATGTTGTTTGGCTCGATAGGTCTGACAGACACGGTGAGCTTAGCTGCGTATTACCAGTATGAGTATGAGCGTTCATTGTTACCGGTGGCAGGAAGCTATTTTGCTGGCAATGACTTTGCAGGTGAGGGTGGTTCTTATAATAACATTCAGCTTGGCTTTACCGGCAACCCTGACATTGACTCAGCGACCCTTATTTCAGAGCTTAACAATTTAGGCGCCGCCTTAAGACAAGGTGCTGATCCTGCTCTTATTGGCCAAGCATACCTAGCGTATCCTACCAAAGTGGCTGTGCGTGCTCCAAGTGACGCGGCGCACAATGAAGCGGACGACCAAGGGCAGTACGGGGTAAAATTAACTTGGTTTGCCGAAGAGCTGAACGAGACTGAGTTCAGTTTTGTACATATCAATTACCACAGTCAACGACCATTGGTCGCTGGTATTACGTCAGACTTTAGCGCTGAGGCTATACAGCAAGACTTAGCCCTGATCGCTGGCGAAGGTATCACGCGTGATAATTTAACTAGACTAAATGCATTTACCAAATCAGAGTTTGATTATCCTGAAGATATCAAGCTTTATGGCGTGAGTTTCAACACTAACGTTGGCGAGACAGCGTTAGCTGGGGAGATCGCATATAGGGTGGATGAACCTTTGCAGATAGATGATGTCGAACTTCTGTACACAGGTATGCCAGAGCAGCTCGCTAATGCTGGCTTACGCCCAGATTTAGCTGGAATCTCTCAGTTGAACAATATCGGTCGCAACGTTGGCCCGGGTCAAACAGCGGAAGGTTTCTTATTAAGTGATACTTGGCAAGCACAAATGACTGCTTCTCATGTTTTCGGCCCGAGATTTGGTGCGGATAACTTCATATTGTTGGGTGAAGCTGGTTACGTCAAAGTGTTAGACATGCCAGACCCTGACGTTATTCGTTTAAATGCTCCTGGTACTTCGCGCACACCATCGTTAGAGCCGGTGCGGAATGCTAGCGGTGACATTATTAGCAACAGAGCCGGTTTGCACACTGGTCTATCTGATGGCCCTGAAACCAATCCCTTCGGTACTGCCGGCGCTTGGGGTTACCGATTACTGGCTGTAGCAGATTACAATAACGTATTCGCAGGAATTAACCTTCGCACTAGAGCAACTTTTTCTCATGATGTGAATGGAACGACTCCGGATCCACTTTTCTTATTTTTAGAAGACAGAAAATCTGCAAATATATCATTTACCTTTGATTATTTGAGCAGATGGTCGGCAACGGCTTCTTACAATGCATTTTGGGGTGGTATCGGTACTACCAATGCATTAGCTGACCGTGATTTCGTGTCATTCAATATTAAATACGCAATTTAAGGACGTAGTAATGATTAAAAAATTAGGTTTAATCGCAGCGGGTTTATCAGTTGCACTTGCTGGGCAGTCACTTGCTAAAGTGTCCGAAGCTGAAGCTGCTAAACTTGGCAAGGAACTTACGCCACTCGGTGCAGAAAAAGCAGGTAATGCAGATGGTTCAATTCCCGCATGGACAGGCGGCATTACTGAGCTGCCTGCAGGCTACAAGCCTGGAGATTTTCATATCGACCCATTCGCAGATGATAAAGTCTTATTCACTATAAGCGCTGCAAATTATAAAGAATATGCAGAGTTTTTAAGTGACGGCCAGAAAAAATTGTTTGAGACTTATCCTGACACCTACAAAATGCCGGTATACCCAACTCGTCGTTCTGCGTCAAACCCACAGCATGTGTATGATGCAACGCTTGCAAACGCAACCAGAGCAGAGTTGTTGGATGGCGGAAATGGTATCAAAGGGGCTGCAATCGGTATTCCTTTTCCAATACCACAAAATGGCTTAGAGGCAATATGGAACCATACACTTCGCTATCGTGGTGAAGCTGTACAGAGAAATGGTGGTCAGGCCGCCGTTACCGCGGGCGGCGATTTTAACGTAATTGGCTTCGATGAGCAGTTACTTATTAAGTACGCTGAGGCCGACACGACACCAGAATCTTTGGCTGCTGAGAATATTCTCTTCAAGTTTAAGCAAAGCGTTACTAGCCCAGCAAGGCTTGCAGGTACAGCGCTACTCGTGCACGAGACTGTTGATCAGGTTAAGGAGCCACGCCAGGCATGGACATATAATACTGGTCAACGTCGTGTTCGTCGTGCGCCAAATATTGCTTATGATGCTCCAGGAACAGCTGCTGATGGCCTCAGAACGACTGACGATTTTGACATGTATAATGGTTCTCCGAATCGTTATGATTGGAAACTCCTTGGCAAAAAAGAGCTATATGTTGCGTATAACAACTATGCATTGCATAGTGACAATGCGAAATATGAGGATATACTTACGAAAAATCATATCAACCCAGAACTTACACGTTTCGAAAAGCACCGTGTGTGGGTTGTTGAAGCAAACTTAAAAGAAGAGTTTCGTCACACTTATCAGAAGCGTGTATTTTACATCGATGAAGATAGTTGGCAGATTCAAGTAGCCGATATGTATGATAATCGCGGCGAGTTGTACAGAGTAGGTATTGCGCACGGCGTAAATTACTATGAAGTTCCAACGCAATGGTCTACTCTTGACGTATACCACGACCTCAACTCCCGTCGATATTTGGCGATTGGTTTGGATAACGAAGAGCAAATGTACGACTTCACTATCAGGCCAGACGAAAAAGAGTTTACACCTTCAGCACTGCGACGCGCAGGCCGAAGATAAGAACGAAATAGACGGTTGGCTTAGCCAGCCGTTTTTTTTAACCACGGTGTAATAATGTCATTTAAAACAAAAATAATTACAGTTAGTTGCTTAGCGGCTCTTAGTTTCGGCGTATCTTCAGAGAGTTCTTTTCCGGCGCCTTTAGTTTCTCAGTCTCTATTGCTTGATATCCATCAAGAAGACCAACAAATATTTATAGTTGGTGAGCGAGGTCATGTTTTGTCTAATCAGGGCGATAGCGATTATGTTCAAGTTATTGTCCCTACAAAAACTACGCTTACTGCGGTTACACAGGTAGGGTCAAAAATTTGGGCTGTTGGTCATGATGCGACCATCATTCATTCCAGTGATGGCGGCAAGACCTGGGAAGTACAATTATCATTACCTGAATTAGATAGGCCATTTCTAGACATTGTATTTTTCAATGATGTCGAGGGTGTAGCGGTGGGGGCCTATGGTCTGTTTTATCGCACGATAGATGGCGGTGAGTCCTGGTCAAAAGAGCTCCACGCTTCGGTGTTAGCGGCTAGTGATATAGAATATTTAGATAGTATAAAAGATGATCCTACGTTTTATGAGGAAGAGCTAACGTTTATATTACCTCACTTCAATCGTTTATTCATTGATGACAGCGCTTTGCTGATGGCCGGCGAAGCAGGTATGCTAGCGCGAAGTGAAGACCGAGGGCGGTCTTGGACTCGTTTAGACATCGACTATGAAGGCTCTTTTTTTGACGTTCAAACCCTTCCGAACGGTGTTACCTTAGCGGTAGGTCTGCGTGGCAACGCTTTTGTTACAAAAGGCAACGAGAGTGAATGGCTTCGGTTGGAGAGCTGTGTAACCACTTCTTTAAACTCTATTGTGGCAAATGGTGGTAAAACCCTTGTCGTCGGTAATAACGGTATTGTTCTTTCACTCGATACACAATTATTACAGAGTGATAAACAACAAACTGCGGACAGTGAGGGTTGCGCGAAGCATATTGCAATAGAGCAACTGAACAGCGGTATAAATGATGCGATCATGAACGGTGATGTAAACGACAAAGTGTTAACAGCTGTCACCGCCTCCGGAATTAAGAAAGTTGAGTTAAACTAATTTATGACAACTATAATAAATCAAATAGAGAAAGCTGTTTTTAGGCACCGTGTCATTGTCATCGCTTTCTTTACCCTCATTACGGCATTTTTGTTGTATAACGCATCTCAGTTAAAATTAGATGCTGGTTTTGAAAAAAACATCCCACTCAATCATGAGTATATGCAAACCTACATGAAACATCGCCAAGACTTTGGTGGTGCCAATAATGTGTTGGTATCAGTGTGTGATAAAAATGGCAACATTTTTAATCAAAACTTTTTCGATACTTTGAAAGACGTCCATGACCAAGTCTTTTTCATTAATGGCGTAAACAGAGCTCTGGTGACTTCCTTGTTTTCACCCGCAACGCGATTTACAGAGATTGTAGAAGGCGGCTTTTCCGGTGGCCCCGTAATTCCTGCCGATTTTGATTCATCTAATCCTGCAGCTTTAGATGTCGTTAGAAAAAACATAGACAAGGCTGGTATTGTTGGTCGTCAAGTAGCGAGCGATTTTTCCTGCGCTATGGTCACAGCTCAATTGCTAGATATTGATCCAGAGACAGGGTTGCAACTCGACACACTTGCTTTAGCTTCCGAGCTTGAAGAACAGTTACGTGGCGTATACGAAAACGAACTCACTTCTATTCACATCATCGGTTTTGCAAAAATGATCGGTGACGTGGCTGAGGGTGCTAAAGACGTATTACTGTTTTTCGCCATTGCTATCGCTATTACAGCTATCATGGTGTTCTTCTTTTCTAAGTCGATTATGCTGACAATTTTGCCATTATTGTGTTCAATAATCGCTGTAATATGGCAGTTAGGTCTATTAACACTATTTGGCTTTGGGCTTGATCCAATGTCAATCTTAGTGCCTTTCTTAGTATTTGCTATTGGTGTGAGCCATGGTGTTCAGATGATTAATGCCGTGGGTAAAAAAGCAGCTGCGGGAGTGGATGTCAAAATTGCGTCGCAACATGCATTTAGAACATTGCTTATTCCTGGTGGCATTGCATTACTATCAGACACCGTAGGATTCATGACTTTACTCGTGATCGACATCGGTATTATCAGAGAATTAGCGATAACCGCGAGTATGGGTGTTGCAGTGATCATCCTTACGAATTTGTTATTACTACCTGTGCTTATGTCCTTTGTGAAGGTTTCCGAAAAGTACAAAGCAAGGTTTAAAGATAGTGAGCAGAACAAAAAAGACATTTGGGATTCTGTTGCAAAATGTGCAAGCCCTAAAGCCGCCATCGTGATTGTTGCTATTACTGCCATATTATTTGCACTTGGTTTTATGCAATCGCAAAAAATGAAAATTGGTGACCTTCACGCGGGAGCGCCTGCTTTGCACGAAGAGTCTCGTTATAATCAAGATACCTTCCTGATTACTGACAAATACGAAATAACGGTAGATTACATTTCGGTTATTGTTGAAACAAGCGAGAACTCTTGTACTGAGTTTTCGACCATGACCGCAATGGACGAATTTCAATGGAAAATGGAAAATGTGCCAGGCGTGCAATCCGCCATTTCTTTAGCTTCTGTTGCTAAGCGTGTAAACGCCGGTTACAACGAAGGAAACCCGAAATGGGAAGTGCTTCCGAGAAATCAATCGACGATGGTCCAAGCGATCAGTCGTGTACCAACCTCAACTGGTTTGCTAAACAGAAACTGTTCTGTGATGCCAATTATATTATTTATGGAAGATCACAAAGCAGAAACCATTGAAACCGTTGTCGCAGCAGTAAAAGAAGTAGCAACAGAGTATGAAACTGATACTTTGAAATTCAAGTTAGCCTCAGGACCGGTAGGTGTGATGGCAGCGACGAATGAAGCGGTCAAGGAATCTCAAGACCCCATGCTATATTATGTGTTTGGAGCGGTTATTGTTTTATGCTTAATTAGCTTTAGATCGCTGCGAGCCACACTTTCAGTAGTTATTCCACTTTACGTGGTATCGATACTGGCCCAAGCATTAATGACCTTCCTTGAAATTGGTCTAACAGTATCAACTCTACCTGTTATTGCTCTAGGGGTAGGAATTGGGGTTGATTACGGTATTTACATTCTGTCAACAATGACAATAAAACTTCGTGAAGGCTTGAACGTACAAACGGCTTATTTACACGCGTTGAAAGAGCGCGGAAGTGCCGTGTTGTTTACCGGAATTACGCTTGCTATAGGTGTGAGTACCTGGGTTTTCTCTACGCTTAAATTCCAAATGGATATGGGTATATTGTTAACATTTATGTTTATTGTGAACATGTTAGGGGCGATTATTGTACTTCCAGCCATTGCTAGACTATTGTGGTTTACATCGGAAGAAAAATAATTTTGCTTAGTTATTTAAAAAAAGGCCGAAAGGCCTTTTTTTTATGCACTTTAAGAACATGCGTATTCACTTTGTAAATATTTGGTTAAATAGTGCTTTCAAATGCTACATATTTTCGAGAAAATACCGATATACAAAGAGATAAGGCTCATTCTAACTCTATAAACACAACTAAAAGAGAAATTAAATGTCGGTTACAAAGCATCAACATTCTGTTTTACTCGAACGTGTATTCTCCCTAATAAATGAAAAAGTCGATAATGGCGATGCTGAGCTTATACAGCAATTTGCATCTCTGCTTTTTAAAAATATGTCATTTGAAGACATAAATGGTCGCAGTGATAGCGATTTGTATGGTGCTACATTAAGCCTTTGGCAACTCATGCAATCGGACATTTCCGCAAAGCCTCGTATAAAAGTGTTCAACCCAGAAATAGCCAAACACGGATGGCAGTCTTCACATACTATTATTGAAATCATAATTAAAGATATGCCATTTCTCGTAGATTCAGTAAGAATGGCAATAAATCGCTTTGGTATTTCAGCTCATCTATTGCTTCACTCTCCGATGCATTTGCAAAGAAATAAAGACTTAAAGGTAACAGGTTTCGTTGATAGCAAAGCTAAGGCAGCTAAAACCTCGTCAGAAACTGTCTTTTTGATCGAAATTGATCGCCAAGCGAAGCAAGCTGACATTAATGCATTAAAAGCTGAATTGCATTCAGTTGTTGATGAAGTGTCATTGTCAGTTGCAGATTGGCAGCCCATGCGAGAGCAGCTTGCTAAGATCACAGCCGGGTTCGAAAAGTCCAATTCACAGGCGCCAGACGCGGTTAAATCACAGAGCAAGACTTTCCTGAATTGGCTAAATGATCACAATTTTACCTTGATGGGCTATCGCTATTACGACGTTAAAGCAGTACAGGGTGATCATCGCTGGATCCCAAACAACGAATCTAGTCTTGGCTTGATGAAAAATTCTATCAATGATCGTCAACGACTTCTGTCGGCACTGCCAGCCAGTGCAAGAGATGAGGCTCTCAGCAACAATCCACTAATATTAACTAAAACAAATAGTCGTTCTCGGGTGCATCGTCCAGCATACATGGATTATGTGGGTATCAAAGAGTTTGATAAACATGGACAGGTTATTGGTGAGCATCGCTTCTTAGGGCTTTATTCAGCGAGTTTTTACAATAGCAGCGCAACCGACTTACCCATGCTAAAGGAAAAAATAGACCGCATGTGCGGAATATCCGGCTTCGACAAAGGCACCCATGCCTACAAAGCTTTCGTTAATATTGTAGAAACCTATCCTCGCGATGAACTGCTGCAAACCTCTGATGAAGAGCTTGCGCAGATCGTGCTCGGCATTTTTCAAATGCAGGAACGTGGTATCTCTCGTTTATTTGTTCGCAAAGACGTTTTCGGCCGTTTTTATTCATGTTTAGTTTATGTACCAAGAGAACGCTACAACACTCAATTACGTCGTGAAACACAAGCGCTCTTAAAGCGTTCTTTTAGATCCGACGAAGAAGTGGAATTTAACACTTACTTCTCTGAGTCGGTCTATGCTCGCACGCATTACATCGCTCGAGTTAAAAATAATAATATGGAGTTTGATGTGAAAGAGATAGAAGATAACTTGATAGAGCTGACTAAAACATGGCAAGACAAGTTGGCAGCTAAAATCACATCGGCCCATGGTGAAGCAAATGGTAAGGCCTTGCAGAAGAAATACGGCTCTGCGTTTAGCCGCAGTTATGCAGAACAGAATTTACCAAGTGCGGCTCTTGTTGATATGGACCGAATCGAGTTACTCAACGACGACAACCGCTTAGATATCCTTTTCTATCGTCCACAGGAAGAGAGTGCAGAAAGCGAAATGGTGAAGTTAAAGTTATATCACCGTAATGTGCCAATACACTTAAGTGATGTCCTTCCGATGCTTGAAAATTTCGGCTTACGTGTCATTGATGAAAGTCCGTACAGAGTCACAGATGATGAAGCTAAGGTTAGTTGGATAATGGATTTTTCCATGCTTCACAAAAACGGCCAAAACTTCGAGATGGAAAAGGCGCAAGAGCTCTTCCAAGATGCGTTTTCCAAAGTGTGGAAGAAGTCGTTGGAAGATGACGGATTCAACCGACTGATTCTAAGCGCCGGCATAACCGGTCGAAATGTCACGATATTGCGCGCATATGCTAAATATATGAGGCAAATAGGTACATCCTTTAGTATCGACTATATGGCCAATACCTTGGCAAACTATCCCGATATTGCGACTGATATTGTTGATCTGTTCAGATTGAAATTTTGCCCAACAAATACAGGTAGCGCAAAATCGCAAGAGAAAAAGGTGCTTACTTTATCGGATAAAATTTTATCGAAGCTAGATAAGGTCTCTAATTTAGACGACGATAGAATTATTAGACGCTACTTAGAATTACTCAATGCAACGCTGCGCACTAACTTCTACCAACCTGACAGTGACGGGAATGAGAAAGCTTATATTTCCTTCAAATTATTGCCAAGCGAAATTAGCGAAATGCCGCTACCTTTGCCTAAATTTGAAATATTTGTTTATTCACCTCGTATTGAGGGAGTGCATCTTCGCGGCGGTAAAGTGGCTCGTGGCGGTTTACGTTGGTCAGATCGTCAGGAAGATTTTAGAACCGAAATCCTTGGCTTAGTAAAAGCTCAGCAGGTTAAAAACACAGTAATAGTGCCAGTGGGTGCGAAAGGCGGCTTTGTGTGCAAAGCAATGCCAGAAAACGCCACGCGTGCGCAGATGCAAGAAGAAGGACAGGCTTGTTATAAAATTTTTATTCGAAGCTTATTAGACATTACAGACAACATTGTTGAAGGCAATATTGTAGCTCCAAAAGATGTCGTACGTCTTGACGAGGACGATCCGTATTTAGTAGTCGCTGCTGATAAAGGCACTGCTACATTTTCTGACATTGCAAACGGTATCTCTGAAGAGTTTAAGTTTTGGTTAGGTGATGCATTTGCCTCTGGCGGCAGTGTTGGTTACGACCATAAGAAAATGGGGATTACCGCAAGAGGAGCATGGGAATCGGTCAAAAGACACTTCCGAGAAATTGGTGTTAATTGTCAAACAACACCTTTTACTTGTGTTGCGATCGGTGACATGGCTGGTGATGTTTTTGGAAATGGCATGCTGCTTTCCGAAAAAACTCAGATTGTATGCGCATTCAATCACCTTCATATCTTTTTCGATCCTAAGCCTGATGAGGTCGCGAGTTACAAAGAACGCAAACGCCTTTTTGAGGACCCTAGCCTCAGTTGGGATGACTATGACCGTAAAATAATATCCAAAGGCGGCGGTATTTTTAAGCGCTCAGAAAAAGCAATTACACTGTCTAGTGAGATGAAGAAATGGTTGGGTACGCGCCAAGCGACTATGACACCTAATGAGTTGATTCACAATGTACTGCAAATGCCAGTAGACCTGATTTGGAATGGCGGTATTGGTACCTATGTAAAAAGCAGTAAAGAAACGCATGCAGAAGTTGGGGATCGCGCTAACGATACAACGCGAGTTAACGGCAATCAGGTTCGTGCAAAGATTATAGGCGAGGGTGGCAATCTAGGTCTTACCCAACTCGGTAGGATTGAACTAGCAGCAAATGGCGGCTTGGTGAATACCGATTTTATTGACAACGTCGGCGGTGTTGATTGCTCGGATAACGAAGTAAATATAAAAATACTATTAAATTCACTGGTGAATGCTGGCGATTTAACCGTGAAGCAACGTAATGCCTTACTTTATGACATGACTGATGATGTGTCAGATATCGTTATTCAGGATTGCTATCGTCAAACGCAATCTATTTCAATTACAGCTTTGGCTGGTGTGAAACAATTGAAAGAACAACTTCGCTTTATTCATGGCTTAGAGCGCGAGGACTTATTAAACCGAGAACTCGAATTCATTCCTTCAGATGACGAGATATCTGAAAGAGTTGTTACAGGTCAAGGGCTAACAAGGCCAGAACTATCTGTGCTCATCGCTTATGGAAAAATGGTTTTGAAGGACCAGTTCAATATTCCCGAGATAACTAATAACCCATATTATAATCGTCTGCTTGTAGATGCATTTCCTCCAGTATTGAGAGAAAAATATCAGGCACAGATGCAAGAACATCCGCTGCGCAGTGAAATAATAGCCACTAAGTTAACCAATGAGATGGTGAACGACATGGGCTTAAATTTTGTTTATCGCTTGCAAGAAGAAACAGGTGCAACGATAGAGCAGGTTGCCGAAGCTTATACTGTAGTTAAAGGCGTATTTGGTATGGCTAGCCTGTGGAGCGATGTAGAAAAACTCGACAACAAAATTGATGCAACACTGCAACTCGAAATGCTTGATTCAATGCGCAGAACCTTACGTCGTAATTCTCGCTGGTATATTCGCCACGGTGGTAAAGTGGCTAGTATCGAAGAGGCAATATCTCGCTACAAGCCAGCATTTAAGACGATTTCAGAAAATTTAAGTTCCTTCTTGGTGGCTGAAGAGTACGAAGACGTTCAAGCTGAAACAAAACGCTTAATTGAAGCTAAAGTACCAAAGAACATCGCTTACCGAGTCGCGAGTCTCAGCAATATGTTCTCAAGCATGGACTTGGCGCAAATCGCCGAACAAGAAAACAGGCCTGTCGACGTTGTTGCTCGTCTGTACTATCAATTGGGCTCTCGTTTCGAACTGCATTGGTTTTTGGACCAGATTAATCAGCAATCAGTTTCGAATCACTGGCAAGCGCTTGCAAGAGCCTCTTACCGAGAGGAACTTGATTGGCAGCAGCGCTCTTTGACCACGGTATTGCTAAATATTGATGCTAACGAAAAAGATGCGGATAAAATTCTTAGTACGTGGTGTGAGGATAACAAAGAAGCCCTAGATCGTTGGTATCATATGATGACAGAGTTCAAAACATCAGATAATCACGAGTTTGCTAAATTTTCTGTCGCTTTAAGAGAATTGATGCTGTTAAGCGTGAAGGCAAACCATTAGAATACACGTGTTTGCAAACAGCCCTGCATTGCAGGGCTTTTTTATAGGGTGTGATCTGTGTATTCATTTGTTCAAAAAGCATTACTTAAACAAGACCCAGAGTGGAGTCATGATTTCACAATAGGTTTCTTGAAGCGCTCTCAGCGTAATCTGCTAAAGTCTTTGTATTCTCAAACGCTAGAAAATAAGCCTGTTGAGTGCTTAGGTATGACTTTCAAAAATCCGATAGGGCTAGCGGCGGGTCTCGACAAAAACGGTGAGTGTATCGATGCTTTTGGAGAAATGGGCTTTGGCTTTGTTGAAGTCGGCACAGTCACTCCCAAACCTCAAGACGGCAACCCAAAACCTAGATTATTTCGATTAAATGAACATCAAGCTATCATCAATAGAATGGGCTTTAATAATAAGGGCGTTGATTATCTTGTTGAGCAGGTTAAAAAGTCTCGATTCAAAGGCATATTAGGAATTAATATAGGTAAAAACAAGAACACACCTGATGAAGAAGCCTTGTCTGATTATTTAATCTGCTTAGACAAAGTTTATCCTTTGGCCTCGTATATCACCGTAAATATATCGTCTCCCAATACGCCAGGCCTTCGAAACCTTCAGTATGGAGAAGCACTCGACAATTTGCTTCGTGGGCTTAAAGAGCGCCAACTTTCCTTAGAGCTAGCTCATGCTAAGTATGTACCAATTCTAATTAAAATAGCCCCCGACCTCAGTAGCGACGAAGTTGTTTCAATTGCTGACTCATTATTAGCAGCTAAAATAGATGGTGTTATCGCAACGAATACAACGCTTGATCGTGAACCGGTAAAAGGCCACAAACATGAAGCCGAAGCAGGGGGCCTAAGTGGCGCCGTGCTAACGCAAAAAAGCTTAGCGCTTACCAAAGAACTCGCCAACGCTTTACAAGGGCGCATTCCTATTATTGGCGTAGGCGGTATTTCAAATCTTGAAGATGCCAAAGCACGCCTAGATGCCGGGGCCAGCTTGCTACAGGTCTACTCTTCATTTATCTATCAAGGCCCAACTCTCATTAAGGAGTTAGTGAATGCCTGAAATTATCGTCACAACGTCGAAAGGTCTCGATGAAATACTAAAGCAAGAGGTCAGCGATATCTTGCGTACTTCGTGTAAAGACAAGACGGTCGACTTTCCGACCCTTCAGTTAAAACCCGGCCAGGTGTCTTTTGAAGGGAGTCTCGAGCAAGCCTATCAACTTTGTCTTTATTCCAGACTTGCAAACAGAGTCTTATGGGTTGTTGGCCACGGTAAGGTCAACAGTGCCGATGAACTTTACGATGTGGTCAAAGGGGTTGACTGGCCGAGTCAATTTGAGTCTTACGTACCCTTTATGATTCAGTTTAATGGTACCAATAATGCGATAAATAACAGCCAATTTGGTGCGCTTAAAGCTAAAGATGCCATCGTAGATCAATTTCAAGAACAAGGCCATGAGAGGCCGTCAATCGACAAACTCAACCCGGGCATCGTTATTCAAGCAAGATTGCGCCGTGACAACTTACATCTTTGTATCGACTTGAGTGGTGGCAGTTTACATAAGCGTGGATATAGATCTGATACGGGTGAAGCTCCACTTAAGGAACATGTTGCTGCGGGAATCATTATGCGTTCTGGATGGCTTAGTTCGGGGCGAAAACCCCTACTAGATCCTATGTGTGGGTCGGGAACAATAGCGATCGAAGCCGCAATGATGGCAGCAAACATTGCACCGAATCTACACAAAGAAGAGTGGGGATTTCAGCATTGGTTGGGGCATGACGGCAGTATTTTTAGAAAGGTGCACGATGCTGCTGTACTAAATCAAAGAGAGCCTGCTGTATCAATATTTGCCTATGATCTGAGCACAAAGCTTATTGATTTAGCTAGAGAAAATGCAAAGAATGCCGGTGTCGAGCAATACATTATCTTCAAACAGTGCGATGTTTTAGATGCCACTGTAGAGGCGAAAGAATTAGAGGTCTTGAATGCGAGTAATAACGGCGACGAAACCTTAGGTTATATTATTTCTAATCCGCCCTATGGAGAAAGACTCAGTGAATATACCGCCTTACTTCCACTTTTTGACAAACTAGGTGCTAGGGTTAAAGAGCATTTCCCAAATTGGCAACTGTCATTGTTAAGCTCGAACCAAGACTTATTGAAAGCGTTGAAGCTACGTTATAGCAAGAGCTATAAAATTATGAACGGTAAGCTAGAATGTGTGTTTGTGAATTATCAGTTGAGTGGTCAAAATCTAGCTGTATTTGCAGCTCAGGAAACTGATAACCATGAATTTGCGAATCGACTAAAGAAAAACATCAAACGAATGAAGTCGTGGATTAACAAAGCCAATACTAACGCTTATCGAATCTACGATGCGGATTTACCCCACTATAATGTCGCTATCGATATATATAATGATTGGGTCATTGTTCAGGAGTATGCCGCCCCAAAAGATGTGCCTGAGGAAAAAGCGAGACAACGCTTGCAAGAGGTGCTTATTCATGTGCCAAAAGTACTAGGCATCAGCCCTAACAATATGGCAGTGAAAACACGGCGGCAGAACAAAGGCAAGGAGCAGTATCAAAGAGTCGCAACAAAAGGCAAGCGGCTGGTTGTGCACGAGCACGGTGCTCAGTTCTACATCAATCCAACTGACTATCTCGATGTTGGCTTATTCCTAGATCATCGTGATACGCGCCTAAGGTTTAAACAAGCTTGCCAAGGCAAAGATGTGCTAAATCTGTTTGCCTATACAGGGAGCGTTTCGGTGCATGCCGCTCAAGCACAGGCTAAATCAGTCACAACGGTAGATATGTCGAATACTTATCTCGGGTGGGCTAAAGAAAATTTTGAGTTAAACCGGCTTCAAGGATCTTTTCAATTTATTCAAGCCGACTGTACCAAGTGGCTTGCAGACCATAACGCCAAGTATGACTTAATTTTTATTGACCCTCCTTCATTCTCAAATTCAAAAAGAATGGAAGATACGTGGGATGTTCAGCGCGATCATATTAAGTTACTTGGTGATGCTAAAAAGTGCCTAAATGTTGGCGGCACTATTTTCTTCAGCAATAACCTGAGAGGCTTTAAGCTAGATTTATCAAGTATCGAGAAAATGGGCTTCAAAGTATGTGACATAAGCAAAGACAGTATCCCTGAAGACTTCAAGAGAAATCAGCGTATTCATCAATTATGGTTACTCACACTATGATCTTGACGCTTTATACGGGCCCACAGTGTTCACTTTGTGATTTAGCTGAAGAGCTTATAAACGAACTCAATAAGTCAGGTGCTTCTTTGCAATTAGTTAAGGTTAATGTTCGACAGTCCGCGGAACTATATCATCTTTACGGCGCAAGAATTCCTGTGCTTAAGCGCAAAGATAACGACCGTGAGTTAGGCTGGCCCTTTGGCCTGTCTGAACTTAGCGATTTTATACAATAGGGTAGTCAGTTGAACTTAATGCAATTAAAAAATGCGTCCATACTTTTTGGACAACCTCCGTTAATAGACAAGGCCGAGCTTAATGTTCAACGTGGTGAGCGTGTTTGTGTTGTCGGACGCAATGGCAGTGGTAAGTCTACCTTATTAAAAGTGTTAGCGGGTGAAGTTAAACTTGATGAAGGACAAAGGGTCGTGCCTTCCAATGTTGTTATTTCCCGCTTGGCACAAGATCCGCCGCAAGATGTGAGTGGTGACATATTCGATTATGTCGCCGAAGGTCTTGAGGACCTTGCTCAAGTGCTCAAAGACTATCACCACATTACTAATGTGATTGCCGACGATCCAAGCGACAAAAACTTAAATCTGATGCAAAGCCTTCAGGAGCAACTCGACTCAAGAAATGCCTGGCAGTTTGAACAACGTATTAATAATGTGCTTACCCAGTTAAACCTCCCTGCGGAAAAAACCTTATCAGAGCTATCGGGTGGTTGGCGCCGCAAGGCTGCACTTGCCAGAGCGATTGTGTGTCAACCGGATATCCTACTTTTGGATGAGCCAACTAACCATCTCGATATTGAAATGGTATTGTGGTTGGAAAAGGCCTTACTTAATTATGAAGGGGCGATTGTATTTATCAGTCATGATAGAGCCTTTATAAGAAAGCTGGCAACTCGTATTATTGATATCGATCGCGGGCAGGTAGTGAGTTACCCGGGTAATTATGATACTTATCTTAAGCAAAAGGCCCATGACCTTGACGTGGAGGAAAGCCACAATCGCGAGTTTGACAAAAAATTAGCAAAAGAAGAGATCTGGATTCGCCAAGGCATTAAAGCGAGGCGAACTCGTAATGAAGGACGTGTCAGAGCCCTTAAAAAATTGAGAGATGAATATAAGTCACGACGCAACGTTACCGGCAATGCCGTTATTCAACGAAATGCCGGCGGGCAATCAGGTAAAAGAGTATTTGAAACAGAAAATTTATCCTACTCGATATCAGGGAAAAATATCCTCAGTGATTTAAATCTATTGATAACTCGCGGCGAAAAACTCGCGCTTATAGGTCCTAACGGTTGTGGTAAAAGTACCTTGATTAAGTTGCTCTTGGGTGAGCTCGAGCAGCAAGAGGGGGAGCTATTTCGAGGGACTAATCTTGAGCTTGCGTATTTCGATCAACATCGCTCAAGCTTAGAACTTGATAAACCGGTGATTGATGTTATCGCTGATGGCAAGCGAGAGGTATCGTTTAATGGTGGTACGCGTCATGTTATCGGCTATTTGCAAGACTACTTGTTTGCGCCCGATAGAGTCAATGCGCCGGTATCTACCTTATCGGGTGGTGAAAAAAACCGATTAATGCTCGCCAAATTAATGCTTAAGCCAAGCAATTTGTTAGTTTTAGATGAACCAACCAACGATCTTGATGTCGAAACACTCGAACTGCTAGAGTCACTATTAGTTGAGTATCAAGGAACTGTTTTATTGGTTAGTCACGATCGAGAGTTCGTAGACAATGTTGTGACTTCAAGTATCGTATTTGAAGGTAATGGCAGAATCGCACAGTTTGTGGGTGGTTATTCTGATATGAAGGCTTGGTACGACGCCAAAGACGCTGAAGCCAAAGCAATTGACCAGCATCGTAGGGCGAATGAAGATAAGCCAAAAACAGAGCCTGCACAAAAGACGGATAAGAGCATGCCAAGCTCTTCTGTTAAGAGTGTGAACAAGCTATCATATAAAGATAAGAAAGAACTAGAAGCATTACCAAAACAAATTGAAAGCATGGAAGAAGAACTTGAGTTAATTCAAAAAAAAGTGAATGCCCCTGACTTTTTCCAAAGCGACCAAGATAGCGTACAAAAAACACTACAATCACTTGCAGATTTAGAAGAAAATCTCTCGGCGGCGTATTTGCGTTGGGATGAATTAGAAAGTTTACAAAATAACGAGCAGTAACAGGAAAATTAATGAAATTAACACCTTTGGCGGCAGCCGTAATTTTAACGACCGCATCGCTACCAGTATTTGCAGCATCCTACACGGTTACTGAAATTCCCGTTCAAGACAAAAGCCAAAATCACTTTGCTGTGTCGATTGATAATTCCGGTTTGGCTTTAGTCACCTTGCAAAACCAATACAATCCTCCCATTGATTATCGTTTAATCGATGTAGACAATAGTTTTTTCTCCGCTGCGTTAAGCGATCCCGACGCTGTTCGTAATCAAGACCCTAACCTCGAAGATTACTCATTTTTAGTTAATTACGTAAGAACTGGCTCTAGTAATTTCAGCGTTTTAACGCAGCAATTGGCCGAGTTTTTAGCTTATTCCTACGACGGAAATGAAGCAAACTATGTTTTTGCATTTGATGAAGAAACTAGCGATTTGGATGGTTTCAGTTTCTCTATGGAAACAACGGTCAGAGACTCGGTTGCTGGTACTCATATTGTTGGCAATACCGAAGGACCATCTCAAATCGTAGAGTACGTAAACGACAATGGTGATGAAATACAGTTTGTAATAAGTGAGTTTGATAGGCGTGCATTTGTTCAAGTAGGCGATCAAGTAACACCATTAATGCCAGTAGACGATACTCTCGGCGGTGTAAGTACTATAAATAGCATAAACGAGAACTTTGAAGTCGCTGGTAGCAGCTCAGTGTCGGCTACTAGCGCGTTAACCACAGCGCTTGAGAATTGTGAAGATGAAGAGATTCGTGGCGATCAACCAGTAGAAGCCTGTCGACAGCGCATTCTCACTATAGCAAGTGGCACTAGTACAGCTAGGCGCAGTGGATTGTGGGTTGAACGGGCAACAATATGGACTCTCGACGTTGAGGGTAACGTCGTTGATACAAATTCCTACGATACCCTAATCACGGACGAAGAGGATCCCTTCAATGCGGGTACCAGTCAGGCAATAGATATAAATGCCAATGGTGTTGGTGTAGGTGTTTCTAGTATTAAATTTGGCGACAGCGAATTCTTAACAACGACTGCTGTGTCATTCAACAACGGTGAAATCACTCGGCTAATCGAAGATGATGATCTGTTACCAAACTCAGCCTTGAACATCAACGATAATGGTTACATTGCGGGTGTTCGCAGTGAAAGAATTAATAATATTGCACGTAGTCGTTTGTTTGTTCTTGACTCTACAAATAATGACATCACTTTTGTTGATGGCTTTTTCAGCAGCTCAAGCACTATACCTCGTGCAATGAATAATCAAAATATTATTGTTGGCGTAGGTGACTCGACAGTTTTGACATCAAGTAATGAGAGACCAACGGCGGGCTTCATTTATGATATCGAGGCCGATTCTTTCAGTAATCTAAATAATCTAGTTGCTTGTGATTCCGAATATAATATTATCGAAGCGAATGATATTAATGATGAGGGGGTGATACTTGCTTCAGCAGTTGTGCAACGTCCAGCAAGAAATATTCTTGGTGAACTTGTGCAGGATGATGATGGCAATGAGGTCCTAGTGGATACAGTGATTGCCGTTCAACTTAACCCGACAGGGCAGGAGCCTGATACATGCACTGATGATGAGTTAGGCGTGCTTGAGCGCCAAGGTGCTAGCACCGGTTTTTATCTAGTCGGGACGGTTTTCGTTATGGCACTGTTTAGACGCTTCAGAAAAAAATAATACAGTGTTTTTTTGCATGTTGTTATCAAAGCCTCTTGTATAGAGGCTTTCGTTTTTTAAGAACTCAATTATATAAAAGTCTTGTTTTTTATTCACATTTAAACCAATGAAACATTTCATTGTTTTTCATACTGTTAAATCAAATCTTATTTGGCGTCAAAATAAAATCATTGAAACTTTTTAGTGCAAGCGCTATCTATATACATGAGCTTGCTAAACTTGTTACCAATAAAATGTGTTTAAGTTATAGAACGCATCAAATTTAAAAAACGAGTTTTCATAGGTTCAATTCTTTAACCAAAAGAGGTTTATCAATGAAAAGACAAAAAAGAGACAAACTAACACGTGCCCACTCAAAAGGTTATCAAGCAGGTATCTCAGGTCGTTCAAAAGAAAACTGTCCGTTCCAAGCAACGGAGGCCAGATCAGAATGGTTAGGAGGTTGGAGAGAAGCTCTAACTGATCGGCAAGCAGGGCTAGTCGCCCGATAATTACTTAATTCAGGATCAAAAAGCCCAATGAAATCATTGGGCTTTTTGCGTTTTGACTCTATAAGAAGTTTTTCTACCGCACTGCGCTATTAAAATGCGCTAGTGTCTTGAAATAAACCCACTTTCAGATCTTTTGCCGCGTATATTTGCTTGCCATCGACTGATACAGTCCCATCTGCCAAGCCCATAAACAGTCTGCGCTTAACGACACGCTTTAAATCTATTTCGTAAGTAACTTTTTTGGCGCTTGGTAATATTTGCCCTGTAAATTTAACTTCACCTACGCCTAACGCGCGTCCTTTACCTGGGCCACCAGACCAACCGAGGAAGAAGCCAACTAACTGCCACATTGCATCTAGCCCAAGGCAACCTGGCATCACAGGATCGCCAGGGAAGTGACAATCGAAAAACCAGAGGTCGGGAGTTATATCAAGCTCAGCAATGATATGCCCTTTACCAAACTCTCCACCATCTTCAGTAATAGAGGCGATTCTATCCATCATCAACATATTTGGAGCAGGGAGTTGACTATTTCCGGGTCCAAACATTTCTCCAGAACTACATTTAAGAAGCTCGTCACGATTAAAACTAGATTGTCTATTTGTCATTTTTTTATCTATTGTTATTGAAGATAGGGTAATTTAGCGAACACTTGTACGCTAAACAACTCTGAACAGTGAATTAAGCTAAAAAAACTGCTTTTTTTACAGTACACTATTAAATAATTGGTTTTTTTATTAGAGAAATAGTATGGCGCACCCAAAAAAATCTGCAAATGCAGAAAAGCAACGTCGCTTTCGTGAAAAACAAAAAGCTTTGGGCAAGAAACTCATCAGGGGTTATGTTACACCTGCTGCTATGGAAAACTATCGAGAACTGGCTGAGAAAACGGGGTGGACAGACAGTGACATGCTTTCCAATTCATTACGCATAACCTATGCGGCCTATAAGAATGGGCAAATCCGTTTGCTAAATCAGTGGCTTAAAGAACAAGACCTAAAAAAACAATTACTCCTGAAAAAAGAGCAGGCCAGCAATAAATCGGAGTAGTTGCAGGCTTTTTTATGGGGCTACACTGTGTGAATTGCTAGAATTCGGCTGGCTTCGTTTTTTACTTCGGCATGTTCTCGATAGGACCACATCCTGTCTCTCGCTTCTTTGCCTGCTTGCTCAATATCAATGATTGGAGCCGGATAGTCTTCCCCTATTTCAAAATCATACATGGCCTCTTCCATTTTTGTCATAAGCCAGGGCTGATGAACTAGCGGTGATGGCAAATCTTTTAGTTCTGGTAACCACTTTTTAATAAATATGGCATCAGGGTCTTTGTCGAGTGACTGTTTAACGGGATTGTAGATCCTCAAGGTATTGATCCCCGTTACACCCGCCTGCATTTGAAATTGTGGGTAATGAATGCCAGGTTCAAAATCGAGGAATTGCCGAGCTAAATAGGCTACGCCTAAGCGCCAATCGACGTTTAAGTGATGGCATAAGAAGCTGACGACCATTGCCCGCATTCTGAAATTCAAATATCCGGTTGCTGCCACAGCTTTCATACAGGCATCTACAATAGGTACGCCCGTTTTGCCTTCTTCCCAAGCTTTTACGCGCTTTAATGCAAGTTCTTTATTGCAGTAAGGAAAGTTCAGATAAGCTTTATTCACTGGCCTAAATTGCATAGAGGATTCTGATTCAAACTTCTGTATAAAGTGACAATGCCAATGCAGTCTTGATTGCAAAGCTGAAATAGAACGAGCCCAACCTGGCCTTCCTTCTTCATTAACAGTATGTTGATACACTTGTTTCAATGAAATATTACCCCAGGCCAAATAAGGTGATAAGCGGCTACAGGTTTCCCGCGCGATGGTTGGATTGCCAATATTTCCGTAATATGATTTGCCCCTGGCTTTGAAAAAGTGCTTTAAGGTGAACCACGCTCGTCTCTCTCCGCCCACTTGCATTTTGGTGTTTTCAGTTTTCCATGCATCTGGGATAGAGGCTAGCCAATCTTGCAAAGGCTCAGGTAATTGTAAATCAAAAGGCTGTAGTGCTTGATAGTTAGGCCTTGCCTGAGCTGATAATACGCGATTGTTCCACAGACTACTCCATTTCTTCCTGTTGGGCAGGGGCCGATAAACCGCGCCATTTTCACACTCATACCAAGCTAAGTTTTGACTCTTAAAGTATTTCTTCAATATTTTGTCGCGACTGAAAGTATGCTCAAGTCCAACTTCTTCATGACTAAAAACGGATTTAATATGCAGATGCGAATGGATTTCGGTGAAAATACGCTGAGCATCTCCTTCAAATACGTAAATAGATGCGCCATAGTCATAGAGTTGCTCATTTAAATCGCATATCGATTGCCAAATGAAGCGCCAGTGGCGCTCATCAAAATGAGGATCGTTTACTTGATCCGGCTCTATAATGTAAATAAAAAGAATCTTGTTGCCGGTATTTATTGCAGCATCAATCGCGGAATTATCCCGCAGTCGCAAGTCTCTTTTAAACCAAACAACGGATATAGATGCAGTCAAAAGCTACCTTAAATATTTATCAATGAAGTGCATATTGGGATCGTATGTTTGTGTTTGTTTTTCTAAATTAAACTGTCGATGACCACGAGGGTCAGCACCGACCCCGGCGAGGTATTGCCAATTTCCGAAGTTACTGGCAACGTCAAAGTCAATAAGTTGATACTCAAAATATGCAGCGCCATAGCGCCAGTCTTGATTCAACTCATGAACAAAACAGCTCGCAACTAGCTGTCTGCCGCGATTTGACATAAATCCGGTTTCTTTCAACTGCTTCATGCAGGCATCTACAATCTTATAGCCGGTTTCTCCCTGAATCCACGAAGTAATTGTAGCTTCAGAAAATGTTGTGCTAGGGCGTTTATCTTGTACTCCGCCAAAGTAAAATAAGCGGCTTTTGTGAACGAACATGTTCCAGTGAAAATATTCTCGCCACAGCAACTCGAAAAACAACCAATACGTTGACTCATTTTTTGTACGTTGGCTTTCATAACGTTTGAGCTCTTTGTCTATCGTTCTAGCACTGGTGCAGCCGTGAGCTAGCCAAGCGGAAAGCTTGCTAGAGAAATCCCATCCATCTAGTCCATTTCGCGTTTCTTTATATCGACTTATGCAGTCACTTTCCCATAAATAATAGTGCAACTGTGAAAGTGCTGCCGTTTCACCCCCAATGAGCTTACCACTTCCTTGCTCATGCTCGAATCCTGCTTGTTCCTCGAGCCTATAAAACGTTAAACGCGTAAAATCGTCTGGTAGTGCAGGAAGTGCTGGCATGGATTGTTGTTCGTCGGGCTGCTGTTCAACGTATTTTACAGAACAATACTTTTCGACTTTTTTTCTAAAAGGAGAAAAGTTTTGTGGCAAATTTTCTATTGAGAAGGGGAAGTCGCTCTGCTCATATAAGAGGCCACTATTCTTGCTGATATACTCAAGTTCTGGATGACTTTTTGCTAAATTTTGACATACAGACTGCCATTGATTTATTTCATTTACACCGCAATGCCATTCGCTGGCAATGTAGTCAATATTTAAGACTTTAACGATGTGACTAATAATGTCGACCCCATAAGTATCGGAGCTATGTGGCATGGTGTTTAAACTCGGTTGCTCTGATGACAATACAAATAACTCTTGCTTTACCTTTCGCAGATTGCGTTGCAGGTCGAGCAAAGCTTCATCCACAAAACGACGTTTTTTTGGACCTGAAATTTCGGCATCCGATAAGTCATATATTGACGAAAACGGGTCATCGTTGTCTTTTCTCAGGTAGATAAACACAATGCGGTCGCATTTCTTTTTCAAGCATGCTAGCGACTCATTTTGTTGAAGGCGTAAGTCTTTTCTGAACCAGTATAAGCCGATTTTTTCTGTCATGTGAAAACCTAACACTAGAATGTATTTTGTATTAAAACTATTACTAATAACTCGGTTTTTTCGATCTTATTTATTGTTGGGAAAGTAAATATAATATCTAGTTGCTTCAAAATCTTCACCTAAGCATTAAGGCATTTACATGACCAAGCAAACTCGCCAAGGCCCAATCATAGTATGGTTCAGGCAAGATCTACGTATTCAGGATAACCCAGCACTAACATTCGCTTCCGACAACGCTGATATTATTCCAGTATTTATCAATGATGAAAGTGCGCCTGACTATGCTCAACTTGGCGCAGCCAGTAAGTGGTGGTTGCACCACTCATTATTAAGCTTAAACAAAGACCTAGCCAATAAGCTACTTGTGTTAAGCGGCGATGCTAAAGCTCAGCTTGATAAACTCGCGAGCGACGTCGATGCTCAAGCGATTGTTTGGAATCGTTGTTATGAGCCATGGCAGAGGGAGAGAGATGAGCATATTAAAAATCATTTTAAAGCGATGGGGGTCTCTGCAAGAAGCTTTAATGGTTCATTACTTTGGGAGCCAATGCAGGTCTTAAAGAAGGATGGCACCCCTTATAAAGTGTTCACACCTTACTATCGAAAAGGTTGTCTACAGCGCGATAATCCTCGCTTCCCGCTGGCGAAACCACAAAATATCGAGATTTTTGATGGCAGTAAAATATACCAACAATACACGGGTGAACAAGGTGTTGAACAACTCACTCTACTTCCTAACATTGTATGGTATGAGCACATTAACACTATGTGGTCGCCGGGAGAGCGGGGCGCGGCAGACCGACTTTCTCGCTTTATTTCTGAGGCGGCAACTAGTTATCAAAATGATAGAAATTTACCTGCAGTAAAAGGAACTTCCTTATTGTCACCGCATTTGCACTTTGGAGAGGTATCTCCAAATCAGGTGTGGTTTGCGATTTTAGGTGCGTTTGATAACGCCTTCGATCATAAAGACTTAGATGTTTATCTATCTGAATTAGGATGGAGAGAATTTTCCTATTATCTTTTATACCATTGGCCTGACATTAACCAAAAAAACTTCAACTCGAAATTTGACCACTTTCCGTGGCGTGATTCTGCCAAAGACCTCAAAGCGTGGCAATTTGGAAATACTGGAATACCCATTGTAGACGCTGGAATGCGAGAGTTATACAAGACAGGTTATATGCATAACCGAGTCAGGATGATCGTGGGGTCATTCCTGGTCAAAAACCTCCTAATTGACTGGCGTGAAGGCGAAAGGTGGTTTTGGGATTGCCTCGTTGACGCAGATTTAGCAAGCAACTCATCTGGCTGGCAATGGGTGGCGGGCTCTGGTGCAGACGCTTCTCCTTACTTTAGAGTGTTTAATCCTCTTCTCCAAGGCGAAAAATTTGATAAAGAGGGAGAGTATGTTAAGACTTATTGCCCCGAGTTATCAAAACTTCCCAAGAAATTCATTCATCAGCCGTGGGCTGCTGATAGCAATATTTTAAAAGCCTGCGGTATTGAGCTAGGTAAAACTTACCCCAAACCAATCGTTGATTTAAAAGCATCTCGTCAACGAGCCTTGGATGCATTCTCAAAGATGAAAGAGGCTGACGTTTAGTATTATGTCTAACATTATTCTTATTCTTGGCGATCAACTCAATTTGCAGATGAATTCACTTCAGGGAGTTGATAAAGATACTGACCGTATACTCATGGCGGAAGTGAAAACTGAAGCCACCTACGTAAAACATCATAAGAAAAAAATTGTTTTTGTTTTCAGCGCTATGCGCCACTTCGCACTGTTGCTGCGTGAAAAGGGCTACAATGTTGATTATTACAGATACGATTCGCCTGACAACAAAGGCTCACTCTATGCTCATGTTGAGGATGCTGTTGCAAGTTATCAGCCAGAGAAAGTCTGCGTCGCACATCCTGGCGAATACCGGTTGTTGAGTGAAATCAAACAGTGGGAGAGCAAACTTGGTGTTGCTGTAGAAATTAGCTCAGATAACCGCTTCATCGCTGAACAACATTTCTTTGCTGACTGGGCAGAAGGTAAAAAACAATTTCGCATGGAATTTTTTTACAGAGAATTGCGAAAGCATACTGGACTATTGATGGAGGGAAATCAGCCAAGCGGTGGAAAATGGAATTATGATGCCGATAACAGGGAGTCTTTTAAAAAAGCCCCCGACATTCCTCCACCAAGCACATTCGAAGTCGATGACATAACCAAAGAGGTCATTGACCTTGTAAACATCGAATTCTCAGGACACTTTGGCTCACTTGATGACTTTCACTTTGCGGTTACCAGAGCTGAGGCACTCAAGGTACTCGATACATTTATTGACGAGCGCTTAGAAAAATTTGGACAATATCAAGACGCTATGCTTGAGGGTGATCCATGGCTTTACCACAGTCACATTGGCCTTTATCTGAACACAGGCCTGTTGATGCCGATGGAAGTCTTGTTGGCTGCGCAAAATGCCTTTGATAATGATAAGGCACCACTTAACTCCGTGGAAGGTTTTATCCGGCAAATATTAGGCTGGAGGGAGTATGTTCGTGGCTTTTATTGGTATTTTATGCCAGGACTTAAGGATAAAAATTACTTAAACGCGCAACGTAATCTGCCCGATTTTTTCTGGACGGCTAATACTAAAATGAATTGTTTATCGCAATGCGTACAGGACACACATCAACATGCATATGCACATCACATTCAACGTTTGATGGTCTTAGGAAATTTTGCGCTATTGGCTGGACTCGAACCAAAACAAGTTAATGAATGGTATTTACTTGTCTATGCTGACGCCTATGAGTGGGTTGAAATGCCAAACGTCAGTGCGATGGTGCTGTTTGCCGACGGTGGGCATTTAGCCAGCAAGCCTTACGCCGCAAGCGGGTCATATATTAATAAAATGTCGAATTATTGCGGTAGCTGCCACTATAGTGTCAAAGAGAAAACGGGGGCTCAAGCTTGTCCCTTTAATTATTTGTATTGGCATTTCGTTGAGCGCAACCGAGATAAATTTGAAAACAATCCTCGTATGGCTATGATCTATCGAACAATGACTAAAATGGATGAAACAAAAGTTAAACACATGTTTGAAGACGCCGATACATTTCTTATTTGCTTAGATAATAATGAAGAAGTGTGACTTACCCCAAAAACAGTGCCCTGTATGTGACAGGCCATTTTCCTGGCGGAAAAAATGGGAGAGGAACTGGGAAACAGTGAAATATTGCTCAAAACGCTGCGCTTCTAACAGAAAAAAAGTGCAATAAAGGTATAACCACAAACCTCTGTTTTTATTGTTTATTTTTAATAAACAACCTTAATTTAGCTTGATTATTGATATTTTAGTATAAAGTTGTATACTCTATTTTCGCATTTTTAAAAGGAAAAGAAAATCACCCAATAAATACAGAGTCTGTCATGATGCACTCGGTCTCTGTCAAATGAGTCTAATGCTATGTCAGAGCAAGACGCAATCATTACGAAACTGAAGCGCAGGTTAGAAAGAGAGAAGGCGGCAAAGCTACAAGCCGAAGAAATCTTATCTGCCAAGAGCCTCGAGCTTTATAACAAGCACATCGAGTCAAACGAATCTAAACGTTTACTTGAGATGGCGCTTTGGGCAAGTGGTGAATCTATATGGAGTTGGCATAGCGATTCGGATACCTTCTATTTCAAAGAATTTTCGGTTAATGCTACTGAAGTTATAGAAAGCCACATTAGCTTCCAAGACTTTCTTAGCAGAGTTCATCCTGATGATCTTGATAACCTGCAGGTTAATTGGTCGTCTCACAAAATGGGTTTTTCAACTGATGTCGATTGTTCATATCGCATCAAAAAACAAAATGATTACGCGTGGATCAGATTCAAAGGGAGAGTTGTCGCCTTTGATGACAACGCTGCCCAAACCATCATCGGCACCTTAAAAGATGTAACAGAACTGATAGAGACTGAAGAGTCATCTAAGTTGATGTCCTATGCCTTCTCTCGTTCAAACGATCCGATGTTAATAGTCAACAAGGGCTTGCGATTGGTCGAAGCGAATGAAGCCTTCTGTTCACTGTCAAATATTCCATCGCAGTCAATTAACCGCTTTAGTTTATCAAAGTTTTTAAAATTAAGTCGGCTCGAACTTGAAGATCTGCAAGAGTCATCTCAACTGAATATGGAAACAAAACTGTTTTTGACTCCTGAAGAAAATGTCGATGTGGAATTATCCATCAGCGAATTCAAAGCAAACGAAACCTCAAGTGATTATTATATTGTGGCTCTACGTGACCTTACTGAAAAGAAAAAAGCTGAGCGTGCATTATATAAACTTGCTCACTTCGACCCAGTGAGTAAATTACTGAACAGAACCGCCTTTAAATCTCGTTATGAAATGCTTTGTAAACTGGGTAAATATTCGCAGCTAGCAATGGTCTTCATTGAAATAGAGGGCTTCAAAGACATAAGCGACCAATTTGGTCATGAAGCCTGCGATAAGTTAATTGCTGAGTTTTCTTCTAAGCTAAAAGACAAAGTTGAGCATAACGAATCCCTCTGCAGATGGGGAAATACTGAATTTTGCTTTTTGCTAAAAGTTGACTCTAGTGCTTCATTAAGCTCGCAAATTAAAGCACTAGAACTCTTTTTAACTTCAACAAAGCTTGACATTCAAGGTCATGCACTGGCAACAACTTTCTCTATTGGTGTCACCAAGATAGAGGAGCGCAACCTAAATTTTGACCAAATTGCACGAGACACAGACGCAGCGATGTTCAAGGCTAAGTCCTTAGGTAAGAATCGCAGTCAATTATTCTATGAGGGTATTGCGGACGAAGCACTTAGACGCTTAAGAATGCTCAATGAGCTGAGAACAGCGTTGGAAGAAGAAAGCCTCATTTTTGTACTTCAAGGTAAATACGATCAAAACCGACAATTAATAGGAGCCGAGATCCTTTGTCGTTGGGAATCCAGTACTTTCGGACAAGTATCACCGGGTGAGTTTGTCCCAATAATCGAACAGTATGGTATGGAATCACAACTTGGCTTATTAGCTGTTAAGCGCGCGGCCACGTACTCAAGGGTACTAAAAGACTACGGTGTTGAAATTCCGATATCCGTTAACATTTCGTCACCACAAATTATGCAGGAGGGCTTTCTTTACGATATTTGTGCAATCTGCGAACAACAGAAAGTTGCCCACAAAAACATTGAACTTGAAATTACCGAGTCCGTCTTTATGTTTGAAGAGAAAGAGCCAGCAACTATCTTGAGACAGATCCAAGCCGCTGGTTTTCGAATATCTCTTGATGATTTTGGCACCGGTTACAGTTCGTTGAGCTACTTACAGCAATTTCAATTTGACGTGGTTAAGGTTGATCGTTCCTTTATTCTCGAATTGAACGACAACGAACGTGCCTACAACCTCTTCATTGCTATAATGAATATGTGCAAAGCCTTAAAAACTGAAACAGTCGTTGAAGGTATCGAAACTGAGGAACAGTTTAAAATACTCAACGAAGCTGGCGTAAACAAGTTTCAAGGATTCTTATTAGGTCGCCCAATCATACTCGATGACTTTGTCAAAAATATGCTTCACTAAACGCAAACATTTACAGTGTGTTGTAAAAGTGTTTTCCAAGCTTTC
This sequence comes from Marinibium conchae, assembly GCF_015595035.1. Taxonomy (GTDB): domain Bacteria; phylum Pseudomonadota; class Gammaproteobacteria; order Enterobacterales; family Alteromonadaceae; genus Glaciecola. Next base: position 1,259,942 of record NZ_JADNRN010000001.1, read on the forward strand.
CTAGCAGAATAGCGGCACTAAAACTGAAAAGTGTGCCCAGCATTATGTATTCCGTCAGTTTACGGTCACTCCCACGGCGCATGTCACCAAAACGAAAAACACTTTTGGCTGCCAACAAGAAGCCTACGCCGGCAAAATGCTCGAATAGTATGAATGTTATAATTAGCCCACGTTCAAAGTAGCCGATTAACTCGCCTGCAGAAGCGAGACCATCACTCGCATTCTGCTCATCTTTAAACTCTTTGGTATATTTGTCGAGTGCCAGAGAAATTACCAATGAAATTGGTTTGCATGCAACAATATAGATTGCTAGCAGCAAAAGCGTGGTATTTGAAAAGAAAGTAGCAAGACTTTGCTGAATAGCCTCAACGCTGAGCCCTGACAACCATAAACTCACTAATACAATAACGATAAAATGCCCTGCCTGATCAGCCAAAAAGAAGCTCAAAACGAAACGCTGATATGTTTTCCATATGTCAATCGCATAGTGAGTCGCAGTAATGACTAACAGAGCGATAAAAAATGATAAATTTAAGCCAACGCCTCCTGCAAATAATGCAATTGAGGTAAGCACAACATGCACCGAGATATGTTTCAGCAAACCCAGTGAGCGATGCTTATTTTTAACCTTACACATTATCCAATCATGCCGTTGCAGATAAAAATCAGCGACGAAGTGGGCGAGCAACAATAAGAGAAATACAGTCATTTTTGGCTTCCTTGTAAAATACTTGCAAAAGTGTTTATGTATTCGCTGATCAGGTCTGCGCCACCGCGTTTCAAATGAGTGGCTACGTTTTGGCGTGTCATATCAAGCGCCTTTGCAATGACTTTCTGTTCAGGATACGACTGGTCGACATAATGATATAAAACGTTTGCTTGCTTCGTCGTTAGTCCTGACAAAAGCTGTTGCAGAAATTTTGTAGAAAGAATCAGGCCAGGTGCGCTTAGAGCACTGGGAAGAGTGATTATCAGATCACCTCGCTTTGCGTTGTCAAGCTGTCGACCTGAGATTAAAAAAGCTTTACCTGACGAAGTGCCGGGCTTGTCTGTGAGGTCATCAAACATGTCGATGGCTAATGATTGGGTGAGAAGTACACTCTTACACTCGATACCAGCTTGCATGTATAAGCGAACAACGAGAGTACATTTAATCGCAACGTCGATCCGTTTAAAATACATCTGAAAGCCATCGCCTCTAAATATCTCAAAAACAGCATCATTTTCCTTCGCTACTCGAGTTAATATCACGGTGAGGCTAGCAATTACCGCTTTATATTCGTCTGGCGATAAATGAGTTGAGTGAACTATATCGCTCGTTAGTACGGCAACATAATGTTCTTTAGATAGTTGACTTTCTGTAGTTTCCATCGTTATTTAGCTCAACCAAAGTAGATTGTCAGGCATACTATAGTAAAACAATAATGTTTGCAATAATGAAAAGCAATCTTAAAAGTTTGCGTGCATGAAATGTGTGAAATGTGAGGAATATGAAGGGAAGTGTTGTAATTTAATTGAATTATTCTTACTGTTACCGACACCTTCGTTATGTACACAAGTAAATGAACAAGAGTATTTATATCTTCTTAGGCCCAATACTAGGCAGCGTCACGTATTTCGTGCTGACTTTTTTTGGTATCGATTATGCCCCTAGCATTACTTGTGCGATTGCTATATTAACGATTACCTGGTGGGTTACCGAGGCTGTACCAATACCTGTTGCCTCAATTGTGCCGTTTGCGCTTCTACCATTGTTTAATGTGCTTAACCATAAAGAGGTATCAACAGCCCTAGGAAGCCATGTCATTCTCTTGTTGATGGGTGCATTCATGCTATCAAAGTCACTTGAAAAATCTGGTGTGCATGAGCGTTTAGCAATATTGATGGTTAAATTTGTGGGTATTAACAGTGGAAAGCGTCTGGTTTTTGCTTTTATGCTCGCATCAGCACTGTTGTCGATGTGGGTGTCAAATACCGCGACGATACTCATCATGCTGCCCATTGCGCTTGCGATTCTGAAGACTGTCAAAGACGTCAATTTAAAAGTAGCTTTAATACTAGGAATTGCCTATTCAGCAAGTGTTGGTGGACTTGGTACTCTTATTGGCACGCCACCTAATGTCATTTTTGCTGGAATATATGAAACGCAGACTGGCAAGGAATATAGTTTTGTTAAATGGATGACAATTGGTATTCCGATTGTATTGATTGCCGTACCCATAATGGCACTCTGGCTAACACGAAAGATCGTTGCTAAGCCAGAGGTCAACTTACCTTCACTAGGAGAGTGGCGTGTAGAAGAAAAACGAACCCTCCTTGTGTTCGGGTTAACGGCCTTAGCTTGGATAACTCGGGGGGCACCTTTTGGTGGCTGGAGTGAACTATTGGGAATTAGTCAGGCAGGTGATAGCACCGTTGCGCTTGCGGCGGTGCTGGTGATGTTTGTGATGCCAAATGGTAAAGGCGGTCGTCTGTTAGACTGGGACACAGCCGTGAGTATTCCATGGGGTATGCTTCTGCTTTTTGCTGGCGGCATTGCACTTGCTAAGGGTTTTACAGTATCAGGCCTAAGCAATATGATGGGTGAGGGGATACAACAACTCACTAATATGCCGCTCATCTTATTGTTGATTGTGTTATGCCTTTGCGTAACTTACTTAACCGAAGTAACGAGTAACACTGCAACAGCAACCCTTCTTATGCCCATATTGTATGTAGTTGCAGTATCTTATGGTGTTGATCCGGCAGTGCTGATGATACCCGCCGCGATGGCTGCTAGCTCAGCCTTTATGTTACCGGTCGCCACAGCACCAAACGCTATAGCCTATGGTACGGGCGAAATTCCAATTCAAATCATGGTTCGAGAGGGAGCTGCCCTGAGCTTTATCATCTCTTGCCTCATAGCATTGGTTTGTTACCTTGTTCTCATTTAGCTATTTATTTAACAGCGTTATCAAGCTGGATGTGTCCCATCGTCCGCCACCATTGTTTTGTACCTGTGCATAAAATTGATCGACTAACGCAGTAACAGGCAGTACCGAGTTATTCTTGTTCGCTTCGTCTAATACGATACATAGGTCTTTTCGCATCCAATCAACTGCAAATCCAAAGTCAAACTGATTAGTGCTCATGGTCTCACTTCGATTGACCATTTGCCATGAGGATGCGGCACCTTTCGAAATTACATCTATAACAGACTCTGTATCTAAACCGGCATTTTTCGCAAACTGTAAGCCCTCTGCAAGACCTTGAATAACACCAGCAATACAAATTTGATTAACCATTTTAGTCAACTGACCACTACCGATAGCCCCCATCAGCTTATGCTTTTGAGAGTAGGCGTCAAATATCGGAGTGCTGCGGGCATAAACATCGCTATCACCGCCAACCATTACGGTAAGCAATCCTTGTTCTGCTCCCGCTTGACCTCCCGAAACGGGGGCATCAAGTACAGCCACTCCTAGATCTGAACACACTTTATAAAGCTCTCTGGCAAGCTCAGCTGATGTGGTAGTGTGATCTATGAGTACGTCACCAGCCGACATTCCAGACAGCACACCATCCTCTCCGTATACGACCGAGCGCACATCGTCGTCGTTACCAACACACAGTAATACGACATTGGCGACTTTTGCAGCGGCTTTGGGGCTCTCAAAAATGCGACTTTTCCCTGATTTTTCTGCCCAACTCAGCGCGGTGGCGTGGGTTCGGTTATATACTGAAACATCAAATCCAGCCTTGTTGAGGTGTAGGGCCATTGGAAAACCCATCGCCCCCAAACCGATAAAAGCAACTCTATCTTTCATTATCTATCCTTCTTTAACAATATCTATTACTTAGCTAGCAACTAGCAACAGAAAAACGACATACTTTAGGCTTAAGCACAGCCTTTACTATAGCATCAGAATACGCACTTATCCGATGAATACTATGGCAAGTTGTAAAGGCGCTTTGTGAATTTATCCATTAGGTGGAGAAACATGAAGCAAAAAGGTGAAATATATAAATCACTCAGTAATATACCTATGGATAAATGAAAACTCGCTATTCCAGTTCATCCTTATCGTTAAATCTATATAATCCATCCAAGATGATATTAACCTTACACACTTAGGCGGAATCGTGTTTTCAGACTTTAATGTCAAAGCTATTCTAATCATGCTGCTTTTCACATGCGCTGCCATAGGGGCGCATGAGTATGGTTTGTTGGATACTTCATTTGACATTAGAGCAGAAAATCCAGATATGCTGAAAACACCGATCATTGAGGGTAGTGCGGTTAAGAGTGAGTTCATAGCAACAGAACAATCTACTAGATTAAACTGTTCTATTACAGATAAGTCCAGTTTTTCTATGTGTGGCATAAGTTTGTTAATAGGATTGCACGATGAAGCCAGTGACACTATCGACCCGCTGAGCTTCTTCAAGGGAAAGGACTTTTCAAAGTATGACAAAGTTGAGTTAGCTGTCGAATATAGTTCCCCCATTCCCGACCAACGCATGCGTTTCACCTTGCGTAATTATGATCAAAAATATTCGATACCCAATGATTTTGTGTCATTAAAATTTAACTCAGTGCTTTTTACGCCAAAATCAAATGTTCAGTCACAAACAATACCATTTACATCATTTAGAGTAGAAGATTGGTGGATAAAAGAGCGAAACATTGGCTTTGAAGATGCACAGGTAGACATATCAAATATCGTTTTTATTGAAATAATAACCGACAAGATAGACGCCAATGGTGACCACTCCATTGTAGTAAGAGACGTGATTTTTCGGGGCCAAATGATAAGTGATTTGACACTCTTTCAAGTCATTCTTGTGTGTTGGCTAATATTTATCATCGCTTTGGTGCTACGCCAAACGGCTCATTTAAAACATATCTCAAACACCGACGCGCTTACAAAACTAATGAATAGACGCGGTATAAGTGATTGGACGAATAGGGCGAGCGCAACGTTTGTAAGTAAACAAAAAGGTGTTCTCTTTTATTTTGATATAGATGGCTTCAAAAAGGTCAATGATACTCATGGCCACGCATTAGGAGATGATCTCCTATGTGCTCTCGGCAAAATTGTTGGTGAAATACTCAAGGAATATGAAGATAGTAATAATATTGCCTTCAGTCGCTTGGCAGGCGACGAGTTCGTTATTGTAGCCAATCGAATCGACAAGCAACAAGCTGACACAATTGCCGCCTCTATATTGAAAAAACTAAGCTCACCAATCAATATCAATAATCGCTTGCTAAAAGTAGGGGTTAGCATGGGGCTGTCATCATTCGACCCAATTATTGACACTTTTGACGAAGCCCTATCTAGGGCTGATTCAGCGATGTACTGTGCAAAACGAGATGGCAAAAATCGCTACCGTTTCTTTGATGACCATGTTCGAGATGTGATTTATCGACGCAAACAAATTGCTGAGAGCATTCGAAAAGCAGCCGAAAATAACGAATTTTCAATGGCTTATATGCCAATATTTAAAGCAAAGAATCTATATATACAAAAAGTAGAAGTGCTACTAAGATGCCATGCACCTGGATTAGATGGCGTTGGGCCAGATGAGTTTATTCCTATCGCTGAAGAATTTGGCGTTATCCAGAATATTGATTTGTTAGTGATAGAAACGACATTTAGGCACATGTATCGTCATCAAAAAGTATTTCGTAATTCTAATATTAAAGTATGTATTAATATTAGTGCGAAAGAATTGAATAACGTACATTTTGTGTCGTCATTAAAGGCTCTATTAACAGATTATCGAATTGATCCACAACAAATTGAATTAGAGATAACCGAGACTAGCTTGGTAGAAATTGACAGTCAGAGTATCAGTATTCTCAATGATATCCGCAATACAGGTATTAGCTTAGCCTTAGACGATTTTGGCACAGGATATACAGCATTCTCCCAGATCATAGAATACCCAATAGACTGCTTAAAAATAGATAAATCCTTTATTGACGATTTACACCCAGACAATACTGTAAAAAGAACCATGATAAGCTCGATACTCGCTATCGCAAAATCATATAACTTGGAGACAGTGGCTGAAGGTATAGAAAAAGACGAGCAGTTCAAGCTCCTTAAAGAGATGGGTTGTGACTGTATCCAAGGTTACTTGTTATCTAAACCAATATCTTGGGCACATTTCAAAACCTTGCTTGAAGATCAAGATGGTAAAGGCAACCTAATTAAAGTTGTGCCTTAATACTGACTCTCAGGGAATACCTCGAGCAATATGATTAGGTCTGGTGTTTAGCTATCAAAAAAACATGCTTCTACGTGAATGAAATTAAGTTTTGCGACAAGCAGTACGGACGCCTACTATCGATTACTTATCTGTAATGTTATTTTGTATGCTTTTTAATGCTCTCATTCAGAGCGTTTACTTTTTTTAAACAATCTGCCTTTTGTTTACCCTTCAAATCTGAGCAGCTAGTCGTTGCTTTCGAATCATCGATAGATTGACCATTCACTAAAATATTAAGTATTTCATAATCGATTCTCATTCCATGGTCTACTAAGGTTTTGTTATCCTTATTTTTTACACGATCCAAATCCAAAGTACTGTCTAAAGCAGCTCCCACAATTGTGCAACCTTGTGATGCTAGTGTTATCAATGCCACGAACAAAAATCTCATAGCCTCTCCATTTAGTAAATTCAAAATTCAGATAATAAGGCATGAACTAAGAACTTTAGTTCACTTTTTGTTTTCAAAGAGATACCGTTTGAGTCACTATCAAATAACTCTGTTATGGCTGTTGGGAGTTATGATAAATGCATATCGCATCAGAAGCGTTGGTAGTAACGAGCAGGGCAATGCAATCCATTTTTGGATAAGCGGTAACCCTTCAAAATTCCTGCAAGGACATAATCTATTTTGCACTGCATTTATTACCAGAACATCCTGTAACACTATTTAATGATTATCTCGCCAAAATAAATATGACTGAGCAAATTAAGCTACCAACAGAAAAAGCGAATAATTTACCTAATCAATTAAAATCAACTTACCATCGTCAATGAAAGTTGCTCATGAGTTATGGAATCAATATTGATATTCAACCGAGTGAAATATCAACTTCAAATGTGATTCCAATGTTTAGAGTTATTGAAGCTGTTCCAGCATCAATTCCTGACTGGGCATTTTTTAAAATGTCATTCATCATTCTGCAAGCTACAAATAACAATCGAACGCTGCTTTCATAACATTATGGTTGATACACATAACAGCCAATTCATTCACGTATAAACACCAAAAAACCAAGCCATAAGCTATATAACAAGCGAAGCCTCTAGTTATCCACTATTTGGGATAATCATACACAATTGCGTATAATGTATATTATGTTAAATAAGATATTAATACACAAAAGTATTCACAACTGTTGATATCTAAATGTCCGAGCCGAATGTTAAGCCCTTCTCTCTTGTAAGCAACTGCCTAAAAGTGTGTAAGTTTTGATAGTAGTTAGTAAAGGAAATTGAAGTAAGCAAGTGTGGAAAGTTGTGTAGTAAGTTGTGTCGTAACTTGTGTGGTAAGTTTTACCTTTGAGCTTGAACGATATCTTAGTCGCTTAAGATGATTCTTCCGTTGCAAACTTGTAGCTGTTTTTGCTTCTGTTCTTTGAATGATACATTGCTTTATCAGCTTGTAGTCTTAGTTCATCTTGATTTGTTCCGTCATCTGGATAAATGGACACTCCAATACTTAAACTGATTTTTAGTTCATGTTCTTTGTAAGGAATTCTTGCATCGAATGCTGAAATGAGTCTTTCACATACAAGCTCACAATCTTGAATGGTTACTGGGTAATGTAATATAACAAGGAATTCATCTCCACCTTGCCTACATGCAATATCAGTATCTCTTATAATTTCTTTCAACCTTGCTGCTATCTGTTTTAGCGCAAAATCCCCAGCATCGTGTCCAAGCGCATCGTTAATGATTTTGAAGTCATCCACGTCGATATATAGTATAGCTGCTCTGAATCCGTGCCGCTTGGCGAGATTCAAGGTCAACTCGAGCTGTTCCTGCGCTAATCTGGGCGACGCTAAACCCGTTAGATGGTCGTGGTTGGCTAAGTATTCAACTCTCGCATGCTGTTCTTTTATTTCGCTAAGCATGTTTTGTAATTTCTTCAGATATTCACTTGCACAGATCAGAAACAAAGCGCTAGTGATGGCGCAAGTAAAAATAATAATGGCCCACGCGTTCATGTCGCGGCCATAGTCACTAGCGTTTACCACTGATGTTAAATAGCCCTGTGAAAGGCAAAAACCAATCGTAAGCATGTAGGTAAAGAACAGACCAAGATAGATAATTGCGTTTCGGATTGAATATATTGTAGCGATTAAAAAGGATGCCAATACAACAAATATGATTGCCCCGCTCTGCAAGCCAAAAGAGTAGACACCCGAGGCCGCTAGCAAAGTAAGAAAAACACAAACGTAGTTATAATCTAGTTTGTAGTTGGTTTTATTTGGGCGGAAATAGATGAGGAATGTAAGTGCAGACAAAGCAATGTGGACAATGAAAATCGTTTGAAAGCCGATTGAAAACCATCTTAATAATGAGATCGGCAGTCCTATGGTGCACAGTAATAAGAGTCCAAGCATCATGCGTCTGGCGACTTGTGATTTAAAAGTGTCGAGCTCATTATTCAATTCAATCATGTGCTACACCTTTGCTATTAATAACAATCACCTATATCACCGAGCCAAACGCCGTGGTATCCCCTACCTAATTGATTGCAAAGTGTACGCTTGTTGTACAAAAAATGCAAAGCTGGGCTTTTTTCTTAGGTCTATCTCCAAGAAAATCAGAAACTTGCCGATAGATTAATGACATTTTTAGACGTTGTAGGTCTATACTTAATTATCTTTATACTTTTAGGTGATTTTATGTACTTGGTCGTTGGAAGCCTTTCTGTTGTTTTTGTGGTCGTCGTTTGCTTTGTTGCACTTAAGCTCGACACCACCTTTACTATTGCAAATAGCTTTTACAATGCCGCTAACGCTATAGAGGCAAAGTTAGCTAAGTTAAAGATATACAGATCATTTAATGAGAATTTTGGCGTAAGCACTCATTATCTCAGTAATGTTTCATCGTTTGATAACACAAAGCCTGTCGTGGTCCTTCTACATGGCTTTAGCGCAGACAAATATATATGGAACAGAATATCGCTCAGGCTTGCCAAGCATTATCAATTGTTTATCCCTGATCTTTTGGGGCATGGCGACACTGAGTATAATCAAGAGCAAAACTACAGCACAAAAAGGCAATGTGAGTTTTTAGTTGAGTTTTTAGCATCGGTGGAAATTGATCGCTTTCATATCATCGGTAACAGTATGGGCGGTCTTATGACGGCGCAGTTACTTGAGATGATGCCTGAACGAATTATAAAGGCAGTTTTAATAGACCCTGCTGGTGTGCGTTCTGACTTTTCACTTCAAATGGCTAAAACAAATCAGAATCCGTTCAATCACTATAATGAAGAAGATTTCTTCTACTTTTATGATCTCGTGATGGCTAAACCACCTTATATGCCAAAGTTCATTCTACGGGCGTTGGCGCATAAATACATTTCGCGGAGAGAACAATATGTGCACATGTTTCGTGATTTCTTCAATCCTGACGATTTTTACGAACAAGATAAACATAAAATTGGGGGATGTAAAACCATGCTAATTTGGGGCGTGAATGACAAATTAATGCCCGTTGATGACTATATGATTTGGCAGAATATGCTAGATTCAGAAACTGTGATATACGAGGATCTTGGGCACATGCCAATGGTTGAGGATGTGCGCCGAGTATCAAGAGATATCATTACTTTTCTTTCGAACTAACGCGGGCTAATCAATGGAATTTCTCTTTTTACTAATTGCTTTCATTTTCGGCCTTGGCTTTCGCTTTGTTGGTTTGCCTCCTCTTATAGGTTACCTTATCGCTGGTTTCATACTGAATGCATGGGGATTTGAAAACAATGACCTTCTTCAACAGATTGCTGATTTAGGCATTACTATCATGTTGTTCACCATTGGCTTGAAACTGAATATACAAGACTTACTCAAACGAGAGATTTGGTTGAGTTCCGTTCTACACACCAGCATATGGATTGCCGTATTTTCTGCGATTGTTTTCTCCTTAAGTGTGTTTGGGCTCCCTTACATCAGCGATTTAAGTCTTACAACAATAGCACTTATTGGTTTTGCTTTTAGTTTTAGTTCAACTGTCTGCGTGGTTAAAATTTTAGAGGAAAGTGGTGAAAGTAGAACTCGGCACGGAAAAGTAGCGATCGGCATTTTGGTAATGCAAGATATTTTTGCAGTACTGTTTTTGGTTTTTGCTACCGGTAAGGTCCCTTCCCCATGGGCTGTAGCGCTTTTCCTCTTGATCCCTGCCACGCCGCTATTCAGGAGGTTACTCGATCAGTCTGGACATGGCGAGTTATTGCCGTTAACCGGTTTTATATTTGCGCTAGGGGGCTATCAACTCTTTGAATATGTTGGCGTAAAGGGTGACCTCGGAGCATTAATATTTGGAGTGCTCATCGCCGGTCATGTAAAGGCAAACGAGTTGGCTAAGTCGCTGCTTTCCTTTAAAGACTTACTGCTCATCGGGTTTTTTCTCACCATTGGCTTAACTGCATTACCAACACTGGAAATCACCGGAGTTGCCCTTCTTATCACCCTGCTCTTGCCGCTGAAGTTTCTTCTCTTCTTTGCTTTATTCACGAAGTTTAGATTAAGGGCTAGGACAGCTTTCCTGACAGGGCAAATTATGACGAACTACAGCGAGTTCGGACTTATTGTGGGAGCCGTGGCGGTGAGTATCGGACTGCTTGATAAAGTTTGGTTGGTTATATTGGCATTAAGTGTCTCATTTTCATTTGTCTTTACCAGTGCAATGTATAAAACAGCTCATAAACAGTACACCAATTACAAAGATAGACTTAAGAGATATCAAAGTAATCAGGCTCTTCCTGAAGATTTGTACCCCTCACTGGCAAACACAACAGTATTAGTTATTGGTATGGGAAGAGTCGGCAAAGGTGCTTTTACAACCTTGGCAAAACTTTTGGACAAGGGGGTTACCGGCATGGATGCAGATATTGATAAAGTTGAGTCGTTAAAAGAATTGCACTACGAGGCGATTTTAGGTGATGGTGAAAACATAGACTTGTGGGAAAGTGTCGATTTCAGCTCTATTGAGCTGGTCCTTCTAGCCTTACCTTCAATAGATGATTCGTCCAACATTACTCATCAGCTACGTTCAGCCGGTTTTCAAGGCAAGATAGCTGCAATTGCTCGGTATGAAGATGAGGTAAATCCGCTTCTCGAAGTGGGAGTCGATAAAGTATTTAACTTTTTCACAGAAGCTGGCTTAGGTTTCGCGGAAGAAAGTTTCGAATTGATCAATCGGGAAAAATAGCGTCTTTGACAGTCTCATTTTATGCATCAATGATAATAATCAAAGCCTTAATGAAAATCATTATCTTTTGTATATCATTGATATAAAAGGAAATTATTGACTTATTCCTTGTTTTTTTAATGAGGCTGACCTATACTTCAATTATATTAAGAATAGGTGAACAGTATGAAAGGTCATCCAGCAGTTATCAAAGCGCTTAACGAAGTGCTAACCACCGAGTTAACATCAATTAATCAATATTTTTTGCACGCCAGGATGTATAAAAATTGGGGCTTTGAGGCTTTAGACAAAGTCTGCTACAAAAAATCCATTAAAGATATGAAACAAGCAGACGAACTTATTGCCAGAATACTCTTCTTGGAAGGCCTTCCTAATCTACAAGCTCTTGGAAAGATAAATATAGGTGAGGAAGCCGAAGAAATGCTCGCTTGTGATAGCCAGTTTCAACAAACACAAATTCCGCAAATGAAGGCTGCTATTGAACTATGCGAACAGCACCTAGACTTTGTCTCGCGCGACCTACTCTCGAATATTTTAGAGTTCGAAGAAGAGCACTATGATTGGATAGATACGCAACAATTCCAAATCGAAAAATTAGGTATACAAAATTACTTACAGTCCCAAGTTGAGGAGGATTAAAATGCAAGGTAATAAGAATGTAATCAATGGGTTGAACTCTCTTCTCGGCTACGAGTTGGCCGCGATGGATCAGTATTTTATTCATTCTCAAATGTACTTGGATTGGGGGCTAACAAAACTCTACGATCGCATTAACCATGAGTTTGACGATGAAAAAGGTCACGCAACAAAGTTAATAGAACGTATGTTGTTTCTTGGTGGTAAGCCCGATATGGAAACCCGTGTCGGCTACAAAGTCGGCGAAACTGTGCCAGAGATGCTACAAAGTGATCTCCGAGTTGAGTACGAGGTGGCTGACAAACTCCGTAATGTTATTGCCATGTGTGAGCAGGAGCGCGATTATGTGACAAGAGATATGCTCTTAGTTCTGCTCGACGATACTGAGATGGACCATGCTCATTGGTTAGAGCAACAACTAGGGTTAATTGAGCGCTTGGGGCTATCAAATTACTTGCAGTCACAAATGTAAAACGTTGCCCTAATTATTAGCGATAGGTAGAGAAAACGGCTGAATAGTGAAATATTCGGTCGTTTTTCATTATAGTAAAGTGTAGTCTCCATTCCATCGCATCCAGATTGCAGCTTCCAAGAAATGTGACTACCCTGCCATTGTCACTCATTAGAGGAGTCTTACCCATGAACATATCTACCCCTTCTATCCATCCATTGGTAAAAATCGCATCGTCTGGCAGGTCAAGTGCTAAATAAATTTCTTCCTCTACCACGGGTTTTGATACGAACCGAACCGATAAACGCTGGTTTTCTATACCAAAGTAGCATGTCGAGGCAGTTAAATCACATTCACTAGTTGATGTGCTTGCAGTGCTAACATATTTATAACAAATACCTAAAAGTACCACCACCAAAGCGATGAAGAGAAGAAGAATCGATGCAAATGAGTTGTTTTTCATAATTTAAGCATGGTTTTGTCGACCGTAAACTTTCCTTTATTGACGAAGATCAAATGCTATTGAAGTAATATATCTTTTTGTATTTAAAAACATTATGATCCGCCTGTAATATCTTGATAGCTTACTTAACTTGCTAACACTACTCAACTAGGCGGCACGTAAAGGCACAAACATCATTGAGATATTTTGTTTTTTTCTCGACGCGGAAGATATAAAAATATGAGCGAAATAAGCCAAGTACATCCTGACTACAATTATAAAGTAGTTAGGCAATTCACAGTAATGACCGTTATCTGGGGTATCGTCGGAATGGCGTTGGGAGTATTAATTGCTGCACAGCTATTTGCACCGTCATTAAACTTCGATCTTCCATTTTTAACCTACTCTCGATTACGCCCACTTCACACTAATGCGGTAATTTTCGCATTCGGTGGTTGTGCCCTCTTTGCTACTTCATACTACATTGTTCAGCGTACCTGTCAGGTTCGTTTATTCAGTGACAAATTAGCAGCGTTTACATTCTGGGGCTGGCAAGCGGTTATCGTATCAGCGGTTGTTACGCTTCCGTTCGGCATTACTGCCAGTAAAGAATATGCTGAGTTGGAATGGCCTATTGATATATTGATTACCTTGGTATGGGTAGCCTACATCATCAATTTCTTTGGCACTATGGTAATACGAAAAACCTCGCACATTTACGTGGCAAACTGGTTCTTGGGAGCGTTCATGCTTACCGTTGCAGTTTTACACATTGGTAATAGTATGGCTATCCCCGTATCGTTTACTAAATCCTATAGTTTGTATGCCGGTGCAGTTGATGCCATGATGCAATGGTGGTACGGGCACAATGCCGTTGGATTCTTCCTTACCGCAGGCTTCCTTGGCATGATGTACTATTTCGTACCCAAGCAAGCTGGCCGCCCTGTTTACTCCTACCGTTTATCTATCGTTCATTTTTGGGCACTAGTATCATTATATATTTGGGCTGGTCCTCACCACCTACACTACACTGCCCTTCCTGACTGGACGCAATCCTTAGGTATGGTGATGTCGATCATCTTATTTGTTCCATCATGGGGCGGTATGATTAACGGTATCATGACCTTGTCAGGTGCTTGGCACAAACTTCGCACAGACCCAGTATTGCGTTTCCTCATTGTGTCATTGTCTTTTTATGGCATGTCGACTTTTGAAGGACCAATGATGGCGATAAAAACGGTAAATGCGCTCTCTCACTATACTGATTGGACTGTCGGACACGTTCACTCTGGTGCGCTAGGCTGGGTTGCAATGGTATCTATCGGCTCAATCTATCACCTCGTTCCAATCTTGTTTGGGCAGCCCAAAATGTACAGTACTAAATTGATCAACATTCATTTTTGGTTAGCGACCATAGGCGTTGTGCTATACATCGTTGCTATGTGGATGTCGGGTGTTCTTCAAGGACTAATGTGGAGAGCGGTCAACGCAGACGGTACGCTTACATATTCTTTCGTAGAGTCTTTAGAAGCATCTAAGCCTTTCTACATCGTTCGTTTCATTGGTGGGTTGTTTGTTGTCGCTGGAATGTTGATTATGGCATATAACTGTTACCGCACGATTAGGGCCCCTAAACAAGAGAGCGTTGCAAGCAATTCTGCAACTGCTGCGGCTTAAGGAGCATATTAGTATGAAGAATCCACATGAGTTACTAGAAAAGAACGTTGGTTTACTAACTATTCTTATATTGATTGCGATCAGCTTTGGTGCGATGGCTCAAATTTTACCCCTAATGTTTGACCAACAGGCGTTGCAACCGGTTAAAGGCTTACGCCCCTACACTGCACTTGAAATGGAAGGTCGTGATATTTATATCCGCGAGGGCTGTGTAGGCTGTCATAGTCAAATGATACGTCCATTTCGCTCCGAAACGGAACGTTATGGTCATTATAGTGTTGCAGGCGAATCTGTTTGGGAGCGTCCTTTCTTATGGGGTTCTAAACGAACAGGTCCAGACCTTGCTCGCGTAGGTCAGCGTTACAGCGACGAGTGGCATAGAGTACATTTGATAAACCCAAGAGACGTGGTTCCTGAGTCAAATATGCCGGGTTATCCTTGGTTAGCTGAGAACAAACTTGACGGTAAAGACATCGTTAAGAAAATGGAAGTTAATCGAATGTTGGGTATGCCTTATACAGACGAAGATATTGCGGGTGCTGAAGCTGCAGTGAAAGGTAAAACAGAGATGGAAGCCTTAATCGCCTATCTTCAACAACTTGGGACACATTTAAAATAATGGACCAAGGACTAATAGGCAGCATATTTACTGTTATCGTGTTTGTCGCTTTTGCTGGCGTGTGTTATTGGGCCTTCAGCAGCAAAAATAAAAAGAGCTTTGATGAAGCGGCAAACCTCGTGTTCGATGACGAAAAGAAAAAGAATTTAAATAAAGAAGATCAGGAGTCTTAAACTCATGAGTATGTTTTGGACAATTTGGATATCAGTGATATCTCTGGGTACCATTTTTGGTTGTTATGTATTATTAAAATGGTGCCTATCAAATAAAACGGGTGTTGAAGAAGGCGTGTCAATGGGACACGAGTTCGATGGCATTGAAGAGCTAAACAATCAACTGCCTCGTTGGTGGACGATACTATTCTACATCTGCATAGTTTGGGGGGTTGCTTACCTTATCATCTATCCGGGTTTAGGTGGTTTCAAAGGTGTTTTGGGTTGGACTAGCTCCAATCAAGGGGTGCTCTCTCTTGAAGAATCAAGACTAGCTCTTCAACAAGATATTGAGGAAGGTAATATCAATGAATATGCCTTACAGATAAAATATGCAAACGAGCAATTTGATCCTATTTTTGCCGAATATGCCAAAACCCCAGTTGAAGATCTAGCGTTTAACGATGAAGCCGTGCAAGTAGGCAAACGTTTGTTTTTACAAAACTGCGCGCAGTGTCATGGTTCGAATGCAAAAGGCGCTGCAACCGGCTTTCCTAATCTGACCGATGACGATTGGTTGTATGGCGGCTCTGGCGACAAGATCAAAGAGACCTTGGTTCTTGGGCGACGCGGTGCGATGCCAGGTTGGTTGAACAGTATGGGTGAAGACGGAGTTGCTGAAGTAGTCGCTTATACCTTGAGTTTAAGTGGTAGAGACGTCGATACCGCACTTAAGGAAAAAGGTAAAGCTCGATTTGCAGTTTGTGCCGCTTGCCATGGTATGGATGGTAAAGGCAATCAATTGCTTGGCGCCCCTAACCTGACCGACAATATCTGGTTATATGGCGGTAATGAGAAATCAGTCACTCAAACATTGTATTATGGTCGAAATGGCGTAATGCCAGCGTTCAATGAGACATTGGGTGAAGATAAAATCCACGTTGTTGCTGCTTACGTTTATAGCCTGTCAAATACACAGTAAAAAACGAACTAAAAGCCTCGCATTTGCGGGGTTTTTTTATCTTCTATTCGATATAATTCCCGCGACATATGCGCTCAAGCGTTCTCCTTAAATTAATTAGGCTCAATAATGGATAATCAAGACATTAAACCATGGTATAGGCAGTTCTATCCTTGGTTCTTAATCTGTATTCCGGTTTCTTCATTTATCGTAGGTGGTATCATGATCAGTTATGCGACAGACGGAAGTGACAGTTTAGTTATCGATGACTATTACAAAGAAGGTAAAACCATCAATGCTCGCCTTGATAAGATGCAAAATGCTCGAAATCTCAACATAGAAACCATGTTAAGTGCTGAAGACGGACTCATATCTGTTGACTTTTTATCCGGGGCACCTAGCACTCAAGCTGCGTTAAAGCTCGACTTTTATCACGTGACTCAAGAGCAGCGCGATTTCCAACTTTTATTATCAGCTGACGCTAATGGTGTGTATCGAGCGCAAACCGACAATAACATTCAAGGTAAGTGGAGGTTACGCTTAACCCCGCTTGACGAAGAATGGAAGGTACAACAGACTATTAACTTGCCAACTCGCACGCCCGTGAAGTTTGTGCCCTAATGGCTATTCATATTGCAGAAGGCCATTGTTTCCATTGTGGTTTACCAAATTTGGAAGCCGAACGTTACTCGGTCGTTATTAAGCAGCACAGTTATTCCATGTGTTGTCCTGGTTGCCATGCGGTTGCCTCTTCGATTGTTGAAAATGGTCTTGAGAGTTACTATGAATTTAGAACTGAGCCAGCTGCCCGCGGTGATTCTGCGCTAGATAACACAATGGCTAAGCTGGCTGTTTACGACGAGCCTGAACTGCAAGAAGAATTTGTTTTCGACAGCGGTGCGCACAAAGAGATTCAACTTACTGTCGAGGGTATTACCTGTGCTGCGTGTGGGTGGTTAATTGAAAAGCAACTTGCAAAAGTAGCGGGAATTAAACAAGTATCTGTGAATGTAGGAGCAAGAAGAGCGTCAATTATTTGGGATAATTCTGAAATAAAGCTCTCACAAGTATTACAAAAATTAAAATCAATTGGCTACGAGTCCCTTCCCTTTCAAGCTGATAACCATGAGGCGTCATACCATAAAGAACAAAAGAGCTTTCTCAAAAAGGTAGGTCTATCTGGCATTATGACAATGCAAGTGATGATGCTAGCTATGGGGCAATACTTTGACCTATTTGGAAATATAGATGCCGAGACAACTCGATATTTCAATTGGATTAGTTTGGTACTAACTACACCCGTTGTGTTGTATTCGGGAAGTGTTTTTTATTTAAGTGCGCTGAAAGCACTTGTCGCTAAAACGGTTAACATGGATATACCTGTGACCATCGCAATATTAGCTACCTACGTTGCTGGCTTCTTCACCGTTAACAATGAAAAAGCCGAGGTATATTTTGAATCTATTTGTATGTTTGTTTTCTTTCTGCTCATCAGTCGATTCTTGGAGCACCGCTCTCGGCATAAAGCCACACAAATCTCGTCGAATATGCTTAAACATATTCCCGTCACTGCAAATCGCGTGGAGGGTGATGCACTAGTCTCTGTGTTAGCCAAGCAGCTCAGAGTAGATGATATTGTGTTGGTAAAAACGGGGGAAACAATTCCTGTTGACGGACTGATTACTGATGGCAACGGACGCATCGATGAGGCTATGTTAACGGGCGAGTTTGAACCGGTTTATAAAACCCAAGGGCAGCATGTGTTTGGTGGCACGATTAATCAACATGGTGTTATTACTGTCAAGGTAACGAATACACTAAAACACGCTATGGTTAATCAAATATTGCGCTTACAACAAACTGCGCTTTCCAACAAACCTAGGGTCGCACAAGTTGCCGATCGCTTGAGCCGTTATTTCGTAGTCGCCGTGTTAAGCATATCCGCACTCACCTATTCGTTTTGGACTCTGCAGGGCAACCCGCATGCATTTTGGATTACGATCTCAGTATTAGTGGCTACTTGCCCTTGTGCTCTTGGTTTAGCTACCCCTTCAGCCTTAACGTGCTCGATGGCGAAACTAAATAATCAAGGCATTCTTTTAAAAAGAGCAGATGCATTAGAGCAATTGACAGAGGTTAGCGATATTATTTTTGATAAAACCGGTACCCTCACCCATGGGGAGTTTTCAATTCAAAAAACCTGGTATTCAGAACAGCTCACTAAAAATCGTTGTGAAGAGTTATTGTCAATTGCATCTAGTATAGAAAAACGTTCAGAACATCCTATTGCGAATGCTTTCAAAGACATCACTCCCTGTGCCAAGACCATTGAGAGTGTTGATATAAGAATTGGCATGGGTATAAGCACTCGTATAGATGACAATGTTTACCATTTGGGTTCTGCTAGTTTTGTGTTAACTGAGTTAAGTGAAAATCTACCAGAGCTAACACCAGATGCTATAAATGGTGCCAACGTTTTGTTGAGTGAAAACGGTAAATTAGTCGCTGCATTTTGGATTACCGATGAAATTAAACAAGAAGCCGCAGAAGTGCTGTCTAAACTAGACCAATTTACCCTTGGCATATTGAGCGGTGATACAACAGTAAACGTTGCTAATATTGCCAAGCAACTTGGTATCGAGGTTCAGAATGCGGAGCAGTCTCCTAACGACAAACTTGCCCACATTCAGCGGCTTCAAGCCAATGGCAGAAAGATACTCATGCTTGGTGATGGTATTAATGATGCACCGGTTTTAGCTGCATCGGATGTCAGTATTGCGGTTGGTAACGCCTCCGACCTTGCCAAAAATGCAGCGGATGTGATATTGCTCAAGCCGCAAATTGATGGTGTTGTCGATTTACTTGATATGGCCTTACGAACTAAGAAAAAAATCAAACAGAACATTGCTTGGGCACTAGGTTACAACATATTGGTGTTGCCCTTTGCTATGATAGGCTTATTAACGCCTTGGATGGCCGCGCTGGGAATGTCTTTGAGTTCGATTATCGTGGTGTATAACAGTACTCGCTTAATGCGAAGTAAGAATCTGAAAATATCGGTAAATGCTTATATGCCGCAAGGTATAGGAGAGTCTTAATGAGTATCATCTATGTACTAATACCCTTAGCCATCATTATTGCGAGTATTGCTATTGGAGTGTTTTTTTGGGCAGTTAAATCAAACCAGTTCGAAGATTTAGACCGACAAGGATACAGTATCCTCTTCGACGACGACTTAAAGCCGAGCTCTGCAAGTGATGATAACAAGCAAATCGCTAGTGAAAGTGAATCTAGTAAAACACTGACGACATCACCTGAACACAAGATAGTTCCGCATGAAAAACCATAAGTTGCTAACGTGACCAGTGAACTAACACTATTTAGTGCTCTGTTGATAGGTATCGCAGGCGGTGTTCATTGTATTGGCATGTGTGGTGGTATCGCCAGTGCCTTTTCCTTTGCAATACCTAAAAACAGCTCCGCTTCGACTTATATAATAGCCTACAATTTAGGGCGAATTGCTAGCTACACTATGGCAGGAGCAATTACTGGCTACTTAGGAAGCTTAGCCTCTAGTGCTATTTATATTGGTTTGCCGATATTGCAGGCAATTAGCATTATTTTCCTGGTCTTGCTTGCCTTGTATATTAGTGATTGGTACAAAGGTCTTAGTTATTTGGAGCGATTGGGTAGCCATATATGGCGAATAATTTCACCTTTGTCAAAGCGTTTTATTCCTTTTCGAACTCCTCTGTCAGCTGTAGCCTATGGAGCTATTTGGGGCTGGTTACCCTGTGGCTTAGTATATTCAATGCTAACTTGGTCACTGGCTTCTGAAAGTGCAGTTGATGGTGCTCTATTTATGTTGTTTTTCGGTTTTGGTACTTTGCCAGCAGTGATGGCTACTAGTCTTGGAGCCAGTTTTTTACTCCCCTTATTACAACATCGTAAAACTCGACAAATAATTGCGGCCTTCCTTCTTGCATTTTCATTATTCTTGACCTACGCACTTATAACAGGTAATAATTGATCCGTAATTCAATAAAAAGAGTAGCCCATGGCAACTAGCCCAGAACTTTCTATTCACTGCCAAAGCTGTAGCTTCAGCCACTTGTGTTTACCGGTTAGTCTAAATAAAAGTGAGCTTGAAACATTAGACGACATCATTGAACGTAAAAAACCACTTCATAAAAACGATAAGCTTGTGAGTTGCGGCGATAAGTTTAATTCGCTGTTTGCGGTGAGATCTGGTTCTTTCAAATCCTATGTAAGTGATAAGGACGGCGTGGAACAGATCATTGGTTTTCACTTCCCCGGCGACATTATTGGTTTCGACGCATTAAAAGACGATATGCATAATAGTGATACCCAAGCATTAGAAACAGCCATGGTGTGCGAACTGCCTTATGATACTTTAGATGAGATGTCGATACGCTTCCCTAAACTACGCAAACAAATCATGCGGTTTATGAGTGCAGAAATAAAGCAAGACCATGATCTCATGATGCTGCTCAGTAAGCGCAGTGCCGAGGAACGTTTGTTGCATTTTATCACTCACTTATCACAACGCTTTGAAGAACGAGGCTTCTCTGCTAAACAGTTTAATTTGTCGATGACGCGGAATGAAATTGGCAACTATCTTGGATTAACGGTTGAAACAATTAGCCGCTTGCTGACCCGCTTTCAAAAAGACGGCCTGATCAATGTTGATGGAAAGCTAATCTCAATCATTAACTTCGACGCTATAAAACAGCGTCTTCCCGACATGGATATCGCATTTACTAATATTGGTTAGTTATTTCTCTCAGTTTATTGATCTGGGGCAATGAGCTCACTCGCACATCATTTTTAACACTATACAATAAACATAGGTATCTAGATTAGGAGGATCCTATGTTTACTTGTAATACCATTCTTGCCGTGCTCGACCCTACAAGCGATGTTCAAATAGCCTTAAATCGCGCCTACTTCATTGCTCAAAAAACCAAGGCATCGATCATTGCTCTTAGCTGTATTTACGATAAGTCTTTTGAAATGGCTGCGGTGTTAAGCAGTGACGAACGCTTCAACATGAAGCAAGGTATGCTTAACCATGCAAAAATGAAAAACGACGGTCTTTATCACGACAAATACCCTGGTGTAGATATAAAATATGTCTACAAATGGCACAAAAAGCTCCATGAGGCGGTAATTGAAAGCTCAATAGAGAACGCTTGTGACCTTGTAATCAAAAGCACTAAAAAACATGGTTTCTTGTCAAAGAGTATTTTCACTCCGAATGATTGGCATATATTAAGAAACTCTGAAGTTAATGTCATGCTAGTTAAAGACCATGATTGGCCAAATAAGGCTAAGGTGTTAGCCTCTGTCGGCGTGTCAGCCAAAGATGAAACGCATATGAGCCTGAGCGACAAAGTGGTAGCAACAGCATCTGAGGTGAGTTTGTCAACAAACGCTAATTTACATTTGGCGAATTCTTACGCCGGCGCTCCTGTGCATATAGCTGTAGAGGTGCCTAACTTTTCACCCGACGTATATAATGAGTCTGTGTTGCAGCGCCATAAAACTAAACTCAAAGAGTATGCAACACAATATTCTTTGGATGATAGTTTTGTGCATGTCGAAGAAGGACTTCCCGAAGATATCGTGCCACAACTATGCAAAGATCTTGATATCGATTTATTAGTTATTGGTTCAGTTGGCAGACGAGGTATGTCGGCAGCTATTTTGGGGAACACTGCAGAAATGATCATTGATTCAGTAGAATGCGATACCTTAGTAATAAAGCCATAAGCAAGATTGCTTGTATTGCAAACAAGCTTTAAAATAGCGCCAATTTATTTGGCGCAATACTTGTGCGCATTAATGCTGAGCAGTGTGAATAATGGAAGTAAGCGCAAAACAGAAATACTCTAACGACAAACTGATTAAAAAACTTCGTAGAAACGTAGGTAAGGCAATTGCTGACTACAATATGATAGAAGATGGCGACACTGTTATGGCAGCTATAAGCGGTGGTAAAGACAGTTTTGTTATGCTCGATATTCTGCTGAGTTTACAAAAGTCTGCACCAATTTCTTTTAATGTAGTCGCCGTTAACCTCGATCAAAAACAACCTGGTTTTCCTGAACATGTCTTGCCTGAGTATTTAGAGAAGCAGAACATCCCCTACTACATTATTGATAAAGACACCTACTCTGTGGTGAAGTCAAAAATTGAAGATGGGAAAACGACTTGTGGTCTATGTTCACGTTTACGCCGTGGTAGCTTATATGCTTTCGCAGAAAAAATAGGGGCGACAAAAATCTCCCTCGGTCATCATATGGATGACATGGTTGAGACTACTTTTTTAAACATGTTTTATGGGGCAAAGCTCAAATCTATGCCGCCAAAATTACTATCCGATGACAAACGCAATATTGTTATACGTCCTCTAGCATATTGCAGAGAGAAAGATATTGCAAAGATGTCAGCATTCAAACAATACCCTATTATTCCCTGTAATCTTTGTGGTTCACAAGAAAATTTACAGCGTCAAAATGTTAAACTAATGTTGGCAGAATGGGATAAGCAAACGCCAGGTCGGGTTGAGAATATTTTCAATGCCACCAAGTCAATTAGTCCAAGTCAACTAGCTGATACAGCACTGTTCGACTTTACGAATTTAGCAATTGACCGAAGCTCCGAACGCAAAGAATATGGATATAAGGGCGAAGAAGTGTCATCAACCAATATTGATGAATCCCTCGTTATTGAAATCGCTAAGCTTTAAGGAATTATAATGAAAATTGGATTAGCGCTTGGTGCTGGTGCGGCAAGAGGATGGGCTCATATCGGAGTGATAAGAGCGCTACAGCGAGCTGGAATTAAAATTGATGTAATAGCAGGATGTTCAATTGGAGCCTATGTTGGCGCAGCGTATGCAAGTGGAAAATTAGATGCGTTAGAAACTTGGGCGAATACGCTAACGGAGTGGCAGGTATTTCGCCTTTTAGGCGTTGGCTTCCGAAGAGGTGGCTTGGCAAGCGGCCAGAAAGTATTTGATAAGTTAAAAGAAGATTTTTCTGCTCCAAAATTTGAAGAGATGGACATTCCTTTCGCCTGTGTCGCCACAGATTTATATTCCGGTAAAGAGGTCGTTTTTCATAGTGGCGAGGTAGGAGATGCAATACAAGCCTCGTGTGCTATACCTGCCCTATTTAGCCCAGTTGAACACAAAGGACGTTGGCTAGTAGACGGCGCAGTTGTTAATCCTGTGCCCGTGAATCAATGCAGACAACTAGGAGCCGACTTTGTTATTGCAGTAAATTTAAGTGCAGATTTTCGGCCTCGTTTAATTGAAACATGTGAACGCGAACATGAAGAAAACCAACGTAAAACCGATGAAATGTTAGATAAAGCCAGTGACGGTTTTATCAAAAAGTGGTTCTCACCTGACCCGAAACCAAACAAAATGACGCCTCCTGGGATCGTCAGTGTAATGAGCAGCTCACTCGATATTTTACAAGCGAGGGTGACGCGGTCAAGACTGGCGGGTGAGCCACCCGACATATTAATAGAGCCACAGTTGCAAGACGTAGGTACACTCGAATTTCACAGAGCAATTGAAGTTGCTGAGAAAGGTAGCCAAGCAATAGAACGACTATCTCAGCAACTTGCTTACCAATTGGGACTGCCAGACAAAGACAGCTTCGCTAAACACAGCAACTAACAATGTGCAAAAAAGAAGGATATTGGTCTGAATTGCTAAGCTGAGGCCAGCTCAGCCTCGCCTACTTAGTAGCACTATTTTGAAGCGATGGCAGTAATTCGCAAGGGTTTCCTTTTCAATCTAAGTAAGCCTTCTTTTTCGAACCATTCATCATCCAAGAGCAATATTCCCTGATTGACTTGTTCCCCACTTATCACTTGTTCAGTCAAGCTTGGATCTTCAAATTGAATCATTAACCCTTTCACTGTAGGCATCATAAAGGATAAAAAACTGCCCATTTCGTTAAAGAAAGCCTCGTACTGCTCATAAATGAAGCGAAGCTCCTCAAAACTATAGTTCTTTTTTAGATATTCCGGTTTGGTTTCTAATTGTACTGAAATATCACAGATATTTGATGGCTCTTCAAAATCTAAGACCACATTCGCATCAGCAAGGTTGAGCGCTTTTTCTGATTGTATTGTAAAACGATTTTCAGAACTAACGACTAGGGGAATTTGCTGCTTTTGCGTGCTGATACGAGCAGAATTTATTTTGCATAGTTTTCCCGTTTTGATATTGGTAAAACCGAAAGCAAACTGAAGAGCTTTGGTATCTTCACTTTTAAGCTTTTTAACGTGGCTGTAGAATGTCTTGTATCTCACCTCTACTTCATCAGCATTGACTGGTGGTAGACTTGATATCATGAGTATTAGAGCGACCAACGCAAAGAACGATACGCTTTTACACATTTACATTAATTCCTTATTAACCCTGAGCATTTGCTTTAACTCGACAATATATTCATCACCGCGTTCAGAGTATTTTGTTAAGCCTTCGCTTAGCGCAGACGCTGATATCGGTAACATTTTCTCACGAAGCTGTTTTCTTATTGCTCTCAGCTCTTTATAAGCATCGTGACGATTTAGATTTCTCAAATAGGTGTAAACTGCTGTTGATAAATTTTCAAACTTGGCAACTTCATGAGCCGCGCCATCGTTTCTTCGTTTCGGAACAAAGCCGCAACCTTTTTTGAAACACCATAACCCGAAGAAGTTGTACCCTTGTGTAGCGAAACGTGACGTTCCCCATGCTGATTCGTTTGCCGTCTGAACCAACACTAATTCTACTGGAATAATATCAATTTTAATCAATAGTTCGTCGAATAGACGATCAAGATCATCAACATTTTTGGCACGGTACTCCTGAGATAACCAAAGTAATTCTTTCTTTTGCTTTTCAGAAATAGTTTCACCTGCAATATGCTTTGCTCGCAATCCATGAACAAACTCACGTTGACGGAGAATATGCTCATTTTGCGCCTCTATTTCAGGACGTAAATAGGAGAAAAACGCTTGTTTCTTCTCGCGCACTTGCTCGTATGATGAGAAATCTGGTATTGGGATATCAGCGCTTTCGGAACGTGGTATCGTTTGTATTTCTGAAGGTTCAGGTTGCAATAAAAATACGGCAAATATAACAATCAAAAGAGATATTGTAGCAATCGATATTATCTTTAGTTTATGCATCAAAATACGCGTCTTCCTCTGTCTTATCGGTGATGGTTATTGATTCACTCTTTTGTTGGAATAGGTCATTATACAGTATCGCTTTAATATTGAAATAAAGCGGCCCTACCCAAATCAGTGCAAAACCAAAGGTAATAATCACGCCAATAAACATAATAAGAAACAATAAATATAGCTGTATAAGCTTTAACAAGTAAACGTTGGATACTTT
Organism: Marinibium conchae; assembly: GCF_015595035.1. GTDB lineage: Bacteria > Pseudomonadota > Gammaproteobacteria > Enterobacterales > Alteromonadaceae > Glaciecola. Next base: position 1,285,752 of record NZ_JADNRN010000001.1, read on the forward strand.
GACAGAGAGGATTAGCGCCGATATAGGACTTAGCCCTTTATCGACAATCAAGGTTTGTGTAAAAGATGTTGTCACCATGATATATAGCCCCGGAACCCACAAAAGCGCTAAGCCAATTTGGGTTAAAAATGAAACCAATATCGTTGCTACGGCCAGGAACAACAAACTAGAAAAATAGCTAAACAATATCCCCACTCTTACACTTTCTTTCCTCTCTGTTTTCACACCAATCATCGTTAAGGCAACAAAAATAGGCGCTGTTATACAAACCAGCATTATCTGCGCAATATAAATCTTTTCGGGGGCTAACAGTTCTAGTTGCTCGGGCGTTTCAACACCTGTAACTGATAGAAAGCCAATTGCATAAACCATGATAATGAAAAAGCATGTTAACAAAGCTAATAGCAATGTAGACATATTCTGTTTTGACGCGGAATTAGCTCTATCAATAAGGCTCTTAATATCAAGTTGATACTTCCCGTCGAGGGCGTTTTTTGCAAATTCGTACATATCAGTTCGTATTCTTATCATTGTAGTAAGATTATAGTTGAAAGCATGCTAATTGGATCGTCCCATCAAGAACCCAAGGCTATAGAGACTGAAAAAGCTATGTGAGCAACAACAGAATTGCCATGCCGATAAGCACGACACCCATGGCCCTATCAAAAAGGTAGCCTTTTTGCTGATAAAACACTCTAACTTTGCTATGCGTAACCGTTACAGATACTGCTATGAACCACAATGCGGTAGCAACCGCCATATAAAGTCCATAGACAATTTTATGAGTTGTTGGAGTTTCAACAGCGATCGCAACGGTAAAAAGGGACAGAAAGAACAGAGTAGCCTTGGGGTTCAAACCGTTTGTTAGAAAGCCAATACCAAATGATTTCAGCAGACTCTTCTTTGACGTATTTGAGGCGGTGGTGAGCGCACTAGTATTTGCTTTGCTCCGTAATGCTCCCACACCTATCCAAATCAAATAGCCTGCGGCTACATACAGAAGAATACTTAATAGCCATGGCGTAGTTTGAATTATGATGCCAATACCAACAAGAGAATAGGTTACGTGCAATAAAATACCAAAACCTATTCCCAAGCTTGTAAAAATGGCCGCCAACCTACCCTGGTTAAGTGCTTGTTTGAGAACAATCGCAAAGTCAGGGCCGGGGCTTGCTACAGCAAAAAAATGTATCAACGCAATTGAAAACAATTCAGCCCAACTGAAGCTCATTAGGTCCATCCTTTGCTATTCAAATAAAGAATATCATCACCAGCTAGTCGTGTTACTTCTTATAGAAGAATAAATTAAAAAATATGGGAAGTACAAACTATCGAGGTCTCAATCTCGTATTACAAAAGTGCACGCAATGCACGCATTATTATAAGCTAAGAGAGTCTGATGAGTATACACTGAATTCAAGAAATGGTGCCCGGGGCCGGACTTGAACCGGCACGTCGTTACCGACGAGGGATTTTAAATCCCTTGTGTCTACCAATTTCACCACCCGGGCACTGATGTTGCGTTCATACATGACATATGTGGAGGCGGAACCCGGAGTCGAACCGAGATCCACGGATTTGCAATCCGCTGCATAGCCATTCTGCCATTCCGCCGCAACTGACCTACACATTTCATTTCAATAAATTGGAGCGGGAAACGAGATTCGAACTCGCGACCCCGACCTTGGCAAGGTCGTGCTCTACCAGCTGAGCTATTCCCGCTCTGAAATGTGCGATGCATTCTACCCTCAAAACAAAAGCTGTCAACACAAAATATGAAAGAAATATGCTGTTTTATTAAAAATTAACCATTTCGTTGGTATTTTGGACTGAAAGGCTCAAAAACACCTATTACTATCACTTTTAACTATTTCAATCTGCGTTTGCAGGTGCGTTTTTAGGATTTGGATAGGTCTGCCCATGCAGCCTTTGTGTAAATAATCATTGACCAGACCGAAAGCACGGCAGAAAAATACAGCAGTATCTTACCGAGGGTGACCCAGTAAATTGGAAATCCCATGAAGTACTCTAAACCAGATAGCAATCCTATCAATGCAAGCATCTGTGCGGTTGTTTTAGACTTGCCGATAAAGGAGACTTTGACCGTTGCCGAGCTCCCCTGTTGCCCCATCCATTCTCTCAGTGCTGATACGTATATTTCTCGCATGAGCAGAGCAATAGCCGGAATTGTTATCCACACATCGGCATAGGTGTGGGTAACCATGAGTAAGGCTGCAGCGACAATAAGTTTATCAGCAACGGGGTCTAAAAAGGCACCAAAGGCGCTCGATTGTTTTAGCTTTCTCGCAAGATAACCGTCAAACCAGTCAGTAATTGCCGCAAGCCAGAATATAAAAGCGCCCGCTTCGTGCGCCCATCGCCAGTCTAAAAAATAAACCACTACGAAAACAGGGATCAGTAACACTCTGAAAATGGTGATGATATTGGGAATTGTCCACATAATTGCTATAAACTCTACTTTACTACTGCTTGTTTAGGTTGATGATATCAGACAAACACATTAGGAATGCAAGTAATCATAAATGATATCGGCTAAATCGTCGCTTATTCCTGGTACTTTAGCTATCTCCTGCTTACTCGCTTTTTTAAGGCCTTGCAAACCACCTGAATATTTTAACAGAGCTTGGCGTTTCTTAGGTCCTACCCCAGGTATACCCTCGAGGGTGGATGTTTTCTTCACCTTCTGCCTTCTATTTCTGTGCCCTGAAATAGCGAAACGATGAGATTCGTCTCTTATATGCTGAATTAAATGCAAACCAGGTGAATCACTTTGAATAGGAATATTCTCATACGACCCAGCCCGTATAAGGGTTTCCAATCCTGGCTTGCGGGATGTACCTTTCGCCACTCCTATGAGCGTGGGAACAAATTCACTTGGCCAATTTTTAAAGTGTTCTTCCGCCTGAGCTAATTGCCCCTTACCACCATCAATAAACAAAATATCTGGAATTTTAGCGTCACTGGAAGGCTTTTTATAGCGCCTAGACAAGGCCTGAGCCATTGCTGCATAGTCATCTCCAGGGGTTATGCCTTCAATGTTGAAGCTGCGATAATCCGCTTTATGTGGTCCCTCGCGGTTGAATACCACACAGGAAGCAACAGTTTGTTGTCCTGAAGTATGGCTGATATCAAAACACTCCATTCTTTGTATTGGTGTATCTCTTTCGATTATTTTTTCTAAGTCGACAAAGCGAGCAAACATGGACTTCTGTTGATTTTGCTGTGTTTCCAGAGCATTGTCTGCGTTTTTATTCGCTAACTGAAGATATTGTCTTTTTTCATCTCTCACCCCCTCATAAAAGCGCACTTTATATCCAGCTTCACTGCTAAGAAGTTGCTCAATTTCACTGTACTCAGGAAACTTAATCGGCAGAACAATTTGCTTGGGGATTGTCTTATTGCCTGCTAAATAGAATTGAAGAATAAAAGACTGAAAAGTTGTTTCGGCGTCTATATCTTTTGGCACTTTTGGAAAAAATGACTTGCTACCTAACAGTTGTCCTTCGCGTATAAAGAGCCCTTGCACCGACGCAATGCCATTACGAAAGGCAAAGCCAAACACATCCATTTCATCTTGCTCACCAGTCACAAACTGTTGTTCTTGTATTCTCTTGAGGGCACTAATTTGATCGCGATACCTTGCAGCAGCCTCAAAATTAAGTGCTTCACTTGCTCCTTCCATTTTAGATACGAGTGACGATATTACCTCAGTATTTTTACCCCGCAAAAACAAGGTAGCTAATTTCACTTGGTCAGAATATTCTTCATCACTCACATAGCCCTTTACGCAAGGCGCAGAGCAACGCTTCATTTGATATTGTAAACAAGGCCTACTTCGTGCTCGGTAATAACTATCTTCGCATTGTCGTATAGGAAAAATTCGCTGCATTGAACGCAAGCTCTCACGAACAGCCCAAGCGCTTGGGTAAGGTCCAAAATAAGTGCCTTTGCGTTTTTTCGTACCACGGTGAAAACTTAGACGAGGGTGCTCATGTTCGGACAAGAATATGAAAGGATAAGATTTATCGTCGCGCAACACTACATTGTATCGCGGGCGGTATTTTTTTATAAAATTATTTTCTAGTAAAAATGCTTCTGTTTCACTGGATACAACTGTTACGTCCATCGACGCAATCTGTGATACCAAAGATTGTGTCTTGACGCTGTCGACGGTTTTGCGGAAATAGCTAGAGACACGCTTCTTAAGGTTTTTGGCCTTACCTACATAAATAACTTCATTACGTGCATTGTACATCCGATAAACGCCAGGCTTTGCACTGAGGTTTTTTAAGAACTCGTCGGAGTCAAAGCGAATCTCATCATTCACAGAGCCTAAACCTCTGTTTGTATTAGCTTATGCCGGAGAGCCAAATGCGTTAGTTCAACATCAGAGTTAACATTGAGTTTTTCAAACATCCGATACCGATAGGTATTGACGGTTTTTGCACTAATATTCAAATTTGCAGCAATTTCAGGTACACGAGTGCCACGAGTAAGCATCATCGTAATTTCTAATTCTCGGTCTGATAGGTTTGCAAAAGGATTGTCATTGTTCGGATTGGTAATACCTATGGCCAACTCCTGCGCGACTTCTGCCGAAATATAGCGCTGACCCGAACGTACTTTATATATGGCATTGACCATCTCACTTGGGTCTGCATCTTTTGTAAGAAAACCGTGCGCACCAGCTTGCATAATCTTTGTAGGAATTGGGTTTTCTTTATGCATCGAGAGGCAAATAACGCGAGTATCAGGGCTAAAACGCAGTATCTTGCGAGTAGCCTCTAAGCCTCCAATCCCTGGCATGCTCACATCCATCATAATAATATCTGGGGCATTTTTACGACAATGCTCTACTGCTTCTTCCCCGCTGCCCACAGCGGCAACGATATCAAAGTCTTCAATATCGTTGAGTATTCGACTTATCCCTGTCCTGACGAGTTCATGGTCATCAACCAATAAAATCTTGATCACGTAGGAGCCTCTAATTCTTTTTATTATTAATAATTTTTTATATCGCGCAGAGTATCTTACAAATCACGCGACAATGGAATGCTTTTGGGGAATTTTGGTATAAAAAAACCCCGACCAATGGTCGAGGTTTTGAATGTGGCGGAGAGTGAGGGATTCGAACCCCCGGAAGGTTTGACCCTTCGTCTGATTTCAAGTCAGGTGCATTCAGCCGGACTCTGCCAACTCTCCGTAAGAGACGCGCATATTAAGGATGATTGAGACTGTTGTAAAGTGTTTACATGTAAAAAAGTGATTTTTTTTATTTGTTTGAACAATTTTCAAACATTTACGTTCTTTAGAAAGTGTATATCATTATAATACTTGAAATTTGGAACCAAACACCATACAAAGTATCTAAGTAAAGTTACTCAGGTAATGTTGAAATTTATAGCGCTTTGTCATTATAAATAATATTATTACTTCAATAGAGCTATTTCATTTCTTTTAATATTGTGGAGACGTAAACAATGGAACAACGTTCAGTACATTCGGTAGGCGAAACTCGCTCAACTATCGAAATTAACAAGGTATTGAAAAATACCTACTTATTATTGTCTATGACCTTAGTGTTCAGCGCTGTCTGTGCTGGTATCACAATGGGCATGGGTCTAGGTGGTATGGCAAGGATAGGACTTTTTGTCGCTGCTATTGCATCGATGTTTGCAGTATCAAAGTTTGCAAATTCTGCTGCAGGCCTTCCTCTTGTGTTTTTATTTACAGGTTTAATGGGCGCTAGCTTAGGCCCGTTGTTAGAGTACTATGTTGCGGTTAATCCATCAATTGTAATGGAAGCACTAGGCGCTACGGCGATTATTTTCGTTTCGTTGTCTGCTTATACCATTGTAAGCAAAAAAGACTTTAGCTTCATGGGCGGCTTTTTGGTGATTGGTTTGGTATTTGCGATCATTGCGATGGTAGCGAATCTCTTCTTCCAGATTCCAGCACTGTACTTAGCCATTCATGCTGTGATTGTGTTTATTATGTCGGGCTTCATCCTTTACGATACCAGTCGTATTGTTAAAGGTGGCGAAACTAATTACATTATGGCAACAGTTTCGTTGTATCTAAACATATATAACTTATTCACATCGTTGCTTGCGCTGTTAAACGCCGGTGATGACTAAGTAGTCAAGATCAAGGAAAACACCCCGTTAAGGGGTGTTTTTGTTTGTAATGAAGCATTTTATACTCATGGTAACAAAAGCGCCTTTTCAGTCAGAAAATGGCAAAATGGCACTGGCATTTTGCAGAGCTGCAATAGAAGCTGGTCATCGCATTAACCAAGTATTCTTTTACCAAGAAGGCGTTTTTCATTCTTCAACTTGGCTTAAGCCTGTTCCTGGAGAGCTTTCCTTGATAAACGAATGGGAAGCATTTTCAGAACAAACAAAGACACCTCTCAAATTATGCGTTAGCGCTGCAGAAAGGCGTGGATTAGTAAATGAAAACGCTGAAATGGAATTAATGCATTCCTCTTTCGAACTTTGCGGCATGGCCGACTATTTTTCTGAAATATCCGCCTCTAAGGGCAAACTGATAAGTTTGCAACTCTGACTACAGTGACTGAAACAATAGTAAAAGGCTTTAGCTTAAAGAATATTAAGGTTGCGACAAATCATGAATGATTCTTTACTCATTATCTCCACGCATGCACCCTACGTGAGTAGTCATGCACAAGATGCACTCGAAGCAGCCTTAGCAGCTAGTAATGTGGGGGTAGAAGTTAGCTTTGTGTTAACTGGTTTAGGCTGCAATCAGCTGACAGTTAACGATAGTATGGGCTCATCGAACTTTATTGAGCGCAAGTCAATCCCTAAACAACTTAAGGTGCTACCGCTATACGATATTGATAAACTATTTTATTTTTGTCGCGAGTCGTTTTTATCAGAGTCGGCGACAGGATCTCTAGACCTATTCAAATACATTAACGAAAAGAGCTTTGCAGAGCTCGTAAATCAACATCGACATATTTTAAGGTTTTGATTTTATGCTGATTATTAAATTAAGTGCTAACGTTGAAGACCTCGATTATTATAAAAACCTTAGTGATTGTAGTGTCGTGCTAGCACAAGAAGCGTGTTTCAACACCAAAGACTTAGTCGAAGCTTATCCGTATTTTAGCTTCTATTTACTTGTTGGTGGAGACGGAACCGGTGCGTTATCCCCGGATGAAAATACTGGCACAGCTAGCAACCTACAATGTGGGATAGAGCTAATTAACTATGCTAAATTGGTGGAGTTAGTGGCTACGAAGTCTCCATGTATCACCCTTCAGTAATAGTCGAAGTGATAAGCGCCTAAAAGACATAAAAGTATCGAGTAAATGGCTAAATATATTAATTTTAACGGAACTGACATCGAAGTAGATGCCAACGGCTATCTCGTTCATCATGAAGCATGGAGTAAAGAGCTTGCCCTCCTACTTGCTGATGAGGAAGGTGTAGCGTTGAGCGCGCAACACTGGGAAGTGATCAACTTTGTTAGGCAATTTTATATGGAATATGAAACTAGCCCAGCTATTAGAGTGTTAGTTAAGCAACTAGCACTTGCTTTTGGGCCAGAGAAAGGAAACAGTCGTTATTTGCAACGATTATTCCCCAAAGGACCTGCCAAACAAGCGAGTAAATTAGCCGGCTTGCCAAAACCGGCTAAATGTTTGTAGTACCCTACTGTGTCGCTTTAATCACCGTCATACCACCCATGTAAGACTGTAAGGCTGTTGGGATTCTTATACTGCCATCTGCTTGCTGATTGTTTTCTAACACTGCGACTAAAGTTCTACCCACAGCTAGACCAGAACCATTTAGACTATGAAGTAACTCAGGCTTTTTCATCTCATTTGACTTATAACGTGCCTGCATTCTTCTAGCTTGGAAATCGCCCATGTTAGAACATGAAGATATTTCTCTATAGGTATTTTGCGCAGGTAACCACACTTCTAAATCATAGGTCTTACAAGCGCTAAAGCCTGTATCACCGCTGCACAACAATACTTTTCGGTAAGGTAAGTCTAACTTTTTTAATATGTTTTCAGCGTGATTAGTCAGTTCCTCAAGGGCATCCATAGAGCTATCAGGGTGAACAAGTTGTACCATTTCAACTTTATCAAACTGATGTTGCCTTATTAGCCCGCGAGTATCTCTGCCGTAAGAGCCGGCCTCACTTCTAAAACAAGGTGTATGCGCTGTCATTTTGATCGGTAAAGATTGAAGTGGAAAAATCTCATCACGGGCAATATTTGTTAGTGGCACCTCGGCAGTAGGGATGAGTGACATTCCCTGCCCCTCTTCGGTTGCAGGCTTAGTATGAAATAGATCTTCACCGAATTTTGGTAACTGACCAGTGCCGTAAAGGCTATCTGAATTAACCAGATACGGTACATATGTTTCCTGATAGCCATGCTCTTCGGTATGAGTATCAAGCATCAGTTGAGCAAGCGCTCGGTGCAATTTGGCAACGGCACCGTTCATTACGACAAAACGTGAACCAGATAACTTCGCTGCTGTTTCAAAATCTAAGCCATTGGCCAAGCCTGAAGCGAGGTCGACGTGATCTTTAACCTCAAAATCGAAAGTGGGTATTTGTCCCCATCTTAGTATCTCAACATTTTCAGTTTCGTCTTTACCAACCGGCACCTCATCAGCGAGGACATTTGGTGTCTCTTGGTAAATAATATTCAAAGCGTTCATCACCTGCTCAAGGCCGGCTTTTGCTTCTTCCAATTTTTCACCTAAGCCGCTGACTTCAGCAAGTAAAGGAGCAATGTCTTCGCCAGAGGCTTTGGCTTTACCTATGGCTTTAGAACGTATGGTTCGCTCATTTTGGAGTTCTTGCGTCGCAATTTGTAAGGACTTCCTTTTTTCTTCCAGTTCAGCGATTGCTGATACATCTAATGTGTAACCCCTTTGTGCCAATTTGGCAGCCAATTCTTCTACATTATTTCTGAGTAATTTAGGGTCTAACATTTATTTTTATCCTTTGAAAAGTAGTAAAGCCGACCAAACTGCCAAAAGACATATGACGACATTGAACAGAATATTTAAGGCGGCCTTTAGTATCTCGCCTTGTTGAATTAACAAAATGGTGTCGAATGAAAAAGTCGAGAATGTGGTAAACGCGCCTAATAAGCCGATTGCAATAAAGGCTCTCAGGTTATTAGACTCATTGCTGCTTGGCTCAACATAAGCGTAAAAAGCACCTAAACAGAATGACCCCACTACATTTACCGCAAGGGTACCAAATGGAAAGCCCTTTCCCAATAGGTTTGCTGTAATTTGCACAATAAAATAACGAAAACTTGCTCCCAGAGCGCCGCCTAGTGCTACGCATAGGTAAAGACTTAGTGTTTGCATACATTTTCCTTCGTATGTAAATAAAATATCAACTGTTCTCAGTTCGCATTGTCATCTAAGCTCTTTAAGAAAGCCAATTTTGCTTTAAGTTGTTTTTCTAAGCCTCTTTCGCTCGGTTCATAAAATGTCACATCACTGATTTCACTGGGCAAATAACTTTCACCAGCCGCATAAGCATGTGCTTCATTATGAGCATAGCGGTAATTAGCGCCGTGTCCCATTTCTTTTGCTAAAGCGCTTGGAGCATTGCGTAAATGACTAGGTACTTCGAGATGGCCAGTTTCACTAGCCAAGGCTGAAGCCGCTTTAAAGGCCTTATAAACAGCATTACTTTTGGGCGCTAATGCGCAATAAATAACTGCTTGAGCTAAGGCTCTTTCTCCCTCAGATGGCCCAACACGATGATATAGGTCCCAGCTATTGAGGCATATTTGTAACGCCCTTGGATCGGCATTTCCAATATCTTCGGAAGCAATAGCAAGCAAACGTCTAGCTATTACGAGAGGGTCGCCGCCACTTTTCAACAGACGTGCAAACCAATACATTCCACCCTCCACAGACGAACCCCGTATAGATTTGTGAAAGGCAGATAAAAGGTCGTAGTAATGGTCGCCATCTTTATCAAATGCAAGTGTCTTCGACCCCGTGGCTTTTTGTACTATATCGATATCAATCTTCTTTCCCGGCTCTGCCATGTCGAAACAAATTTCAGCAGACATCAATAATGTTCGTGCATCACCATTTGAATGAAATAGTAAAGCCTGTTCCGCTTTTGCATCAAATGTGTAGCCTTGCTTGTTTGTCTTTTCAGTATGCTTAAGTGCTTTGTTAAGCAACACTTGTAACTCTTGTTGTGTTAATTTCTCTAAAATAAACACACGCATTCGCGATAAAAGTGCTCTATTTACTGAAAATGAGGGATTTTCAGTGGTAGCACCAATAAGAATAATGTGACCGCTCTCAACAAAAGGAAGAAAGGCGTCTTGCTGGCTTTTATTAAAGCGATGGATCTCATCTACGAAGACTACTTTTTGCCTGTCAAAAAGCGATTTATCATCGGGATTTCCAATCGCATTTCTGATATCTTTCACACCGGCGCTGATTGCCGATAATTCAATAACATCGGCGTCTAATTGCTTCGCGATAACCTGAACCAATGAGGTTTTACCGGTCCCAGGCGGCCCCCAAAAAATCATTGAGTAACAGGCTTGTTGCTCAAGCATTTTTTGGATCGTCCCACCCTGACCTACCAAGTGCTGCTGACCTACATAGTCATCGAGGGTGTCAGGTCTCAGAATACTGGCGAGGGGTTCGTAGGAATTTGTACTCATTAGTTATGGTTAGTTTTGAGGACGCTGGTCGTCAACAATAAAAGTCGGCGGAACGCTGAATTCAAAACTACTCTTCTGCACATCTGTGTTTTGTTTTATATCGCTAAACACGAGTAAACTTTTTTGTTGTTGATTATCAATAGAAGTAAGCTCTGTGAGTAAGCCGTTTTCAAACTTGATGTTCAGTTGCCTAATACTTGCTGTTTCGTCTGAAGTAAATAATTCGTAGCTACCCTTGCGCTTGTTTACCGTAATTGCATTCCACTGTTCATCAGTATCGTTAATCAGAAGCATCAAGGGGTTGTTTGCCGTCATCGAGCTTTGTGAAATGACAGTTACCTGTTCGACGAATGGGTCGATATTCCAAATGGCTTCGCCGTCAGCGATTAATACAGTTTCATCAGGGTAGCTAGTCTCCCAGCGCAACTTATTAGGCGCTAACAGGAGCAACCGACCAGAACTGCTTTGCAACTCTTCACCGCTTTCATCACTTATGCTTTGAGAAAAGACTGCCTCAAATGACGTTAACTGCGACAGTACCTGGCGTAATTCTTCCTTATCTGGTGAAGATATTAGTTTTGTATCAACGTTATTTACAGCGCTGACTTTGTTGCTATTCGGACCCAAGTTATCGGGCGACTGCGCTGCAAAAGTACCCGCTTGATATAGCATAGCCGTGAGTAAACAAGTTGAAATCATCGCTCGTAATACTGCTGAGGGGCTTGTTTGGTCATGTTTATTCATATCATCATTCCTTTGGCGGCGGAGGGGCAAGTACTTCACGATTACCGTTATGGCCAGGTGCACTTACGACACCGCTCTGCTCCATTTGTTCAACCAGACGCGCGGCACGGTTATAACCGATTCTGAATTTACGTTGAACTGAAGAAACCGATGCCCTTCTTGTTTGCGTAATAAAAGCGACAGCCTCGTCGTAAAACGCGTCCATTTCTTGGTCGTCACCCTCCGCCTGTTCTCCGGGTAACAAAACTTCGGCAGTGCTTTCACCATTGAGTATTTCGTCAATATACTGAGGCTCACCGCGGGCTTTCCAATCTGCTACAACAGCATGCACCTCGTGGTCATCCACGAATGCACCGTGAACACGCGTTGTAATACTCGTACCCGGCGGGTTATATAGCATGTCACCAGCCCCAAGCAATGTTTCTGCGCCCTGTTGGTCAAGAATCGTTCTCGAATCGATTTTACTCGACACTTGAAAAGCTATCCTGGTTGGAATATTAGCTTTAATTAAACCAGTGATAACATCGACTGAGGGCCGTTGGGTTGCCAATATTAAGTGAATACCAGCCGCCCTTGCTTTCTGAGCGATACGCGCAATAAGCTCTTCAACTTTTTTGCCAACTATCATCATCATGTCGGCAAACTCATCAACTATGACTACGATACTTGGCAGTTTATCGAGTTCAGGAGCGCTTTCATCCATGCTCTCTTCAGATTTCCATAAGGGATCAAGTATGGGTTCACCTGCAGCTTTGGCATCACGTATTTTTTTATTGTAGCCTTTAAGGTTTCTTACCCCTAATGCCGACATTAGGCGATAGCGACGCTCCATCTCACCCACGCACCAGCGAAGCGCGTTGGATGCTTCTTTCATGTCAGTAACAACTTCGGCCAATAGATGAGGTATACCCTCGTAAACTGAGAGTTCCAGCATTTTAGGATCAATCATTATCAAGCGCACATCTTCAGGCGTCGATTTGTACAACAGACTCAAAATCATCACATTTACACCCACTGACTTACCTGAGCCAGTAGTACCTGCGACCAATAAATGAGGCATTTTACCGAGGTCTACAACAACGGGCTTGCCTGAAATGTCAGCGCCCAACACCATCGTTAAGGGCGAGTCACTGGCTTGAAAAGCCTTCGTTTCAATCACTTCACTCAAGCGCACCATTTCTCTATGTTTGTTGGGAAGTTCTAAACCAATGACCGATTTACCTGGGATCACTTCAACAACGCGAACTGAGATAGCCGACATTGCCCTTGCTAGGTCCTTCGATAAGGTTGTAATTTTGCTTACTTTTACACCAGGAGCTAGGTCTAATTCAAAGCGAGTAATTACTGGCCCAGGTAACACATCAACAACGCTCGCAATAATATTAAAATCAGCAAGCTTTTCTTCTAACAATCGAGAAACTTGGTCCAGTTCCTCTTGGGTAATTGGGTTTTCGTGTTTATCCGCTCTTTCGAGTAAATCAAATGAAGGCATAACAAGTGATGGTTTTTCTTCACTATAAGAAGCGCCCTGCCCTGCACTTTTTGACGCTCTCACAACTTTCATGCGCTGACGTGAAACCGGCACTATAGCAGGCTCCTCATCTTTCGGCTCAACATCAAAGGGAGGGGTAAACTCATGCTCGAGGTCTTCGTCTTCGTCCATAAATACCGCATCTGGAATATGGAAACTAGGCTCAATTTTTTCCTCGAATGTGTCCTCAACAGCGTTTGTCTCTTCTTGACTTGATAAATCATCGCTATGGCTGCTAGGCTTTTTACTGTCATCAACTTCAGAGCCACCTTGAGGCTCAGGTCGAAGTGTTGTGATGTCTAATGCGTTATTGACACCTGTACTTTTGAGTTTGTCATTTGATTTATCTTCGATGGCCTTTGAAGAACTCGCAAACAGAGCTAAACGCGAATGATTGATCTTTGACGGCAGCGCATAAATTTCTTTGGCACGATTAATTGTGAAAGCTCCCATAAAATCTATAATTGAGAGCCAAGAAATACCGGTTGCGAGAGTGAAGCCGGTAGCAAAGAAACTAATAAGTAACAATACTGTTCCTACAAAACTAAAGTGTGGAATGAGTGCAGTACTGATGATATCCCCCATCGCTCCGCCTGCCGACACACTATAGAAGTCATCAAAATTGATACTGGCTATACCTGTAAAGCCGAATACGATAAAAATGGCGCCAATAAGCCGTAAACTGATTGTAAGATAATCAAGTTTCGCAACGCTTTTGATGTGTAAAAAGATGAACCAACCACAGAAGGCAAGAGCAAAAGGCAAGGCATAGGCTGTTATGCCAAAGGTGAAAAGCAATATATCGGCAGACCACGCGCCAATAGAGCCCATTAAATTTTGAATTTCATTGTGTAAGCCAGCTTGTGACCAACCAGGATCACTCGGATGGAAAGATGCCAGAGCTATCAGTAGGAAAAAGGCCGTCGCACAAGACAACATCATCCCTACTTCCATCAACCTTTGTAAACCAGTTAAACGCGCCATATCCCAACTTATTGTTATTTATTTTATAGGTATTCGAAATTCTATTTATGTACTAATTTATCGAGCTTGCTTTTCGGATTAACACAGCTTTGCATTATGAATAAGACAATGACAAAAGAAAATTAAGAGCGATAAGAATATCATAATCCAAATGACTGAATACACAATGAATGCTATTTATCGTTAATTTTTATTTTGTTTACGTGTTTGACTTCTTCCATTACTACATAAGTTCGCGATTCACTTACACCAGGCAACCGCAGTAGCGTATCACCAAGAAGTTTACGATAACTAGACATGTCAGCAACTCTCGCTTTTATTAAAAAATCAAAATTGCCAGAAACAAGATGACACTCTTGAATGTCTTCAAGGCTTTGAACCGCTGAAGAGAAATCGGCAAAAATATCTACGGAAGTTTTGGACAAGGTTATTTCAACGAAAACAAGCATAGCTGCACCTAGTTTATTAGGATCAACCAATGCGGTATAGCCAGTAATATACCCTTGCTGCTCTAGCCTTTTTACCCTCTCAAGACAAGGACTAGCGCTCAGGCCCACCCGTTTCGCTAACTCAACGTTGGATAGTTTGCCATCAGACTGCAATTCGGTAAGTATTTTCCTATCAATGCGATCTATGTGTTTTGGTGTTTTTACTAGCATAATATTCTTTTTAATAGTAATTTTTCAAAATATAATATCATTATTTCTATATATTCAATATTTTAATTCATAAATTTTGAAGTACACTATTCGCCTAATAATTATACTAAGGTAAAAAAATGATTGTAGGTGTTCCAAAAGAAATAAAAAACCACGAATATCGAGTAGGTTTAACACCTGCGGCCGTGCAAGAATTTATCAACAATGGCCATGATGTCATCGTGCAAATGCATGCTGGTGCTTCAATTGGCTTTACTGATGAGCTGTACCAGGCAGCGGGTGCACATATCATTGAGTCAGCCGAAGAGATCTTTGAAAGAGCAGACATGATAATCAAAGTAAAAGAGCCTCAACCAAACGAATGTAAAATGCTTCGCGAGGGTCAAACACTCTATACATACTTGCATCTTGCTCCCGACCCTGTGCAAACCCAGCTTTTAGTAGAATCAAAAGCCACTTGCATCGCTTATGAAACTGTCACCGACAACCGAGGGGCGCTTCCACTGCTTGCTCCGATGAGCGAAGTAGCAGGGCGTATGTCTATTCAAGCTGGTGCTCATTACTTAGAAAAAGCGCACGGTGGTAGCGGAACTCTATTAGGTGGCGTACCCGGTGTTGCACCAGGGAAAGTACTCATCATCGGCGGCGGTGTTGTTGGACTCAATGCTGCCAAAATGGCAATGGGCTTAGGTGCAGACGTTACTATTTTAGACCGAAGTCTAAATCGTCTTCGCGAATTGGATGACATGTTCAACGGCCGACTTCATACAGTCTTTTCAACTGCCGATGCTATTGATTACTATTCGTCTCGTGCAGACCTTGTGGTTGGCGCTGTGCTGGTTCCCGGCGCAGCAGCACCTAAACTGCTTACTAGAGAGCACATCAAAAATATGAAGCCTGGATCAGTATTAGTTGATGTCGCAATCGACCAAGGTGGGTGTTTCGAAACATCAAAAGCTACAACGCATCAAGAGCCAGTTTATATTGTCGATGACGTTGTGCATTATTGCGTAGCCAATATGCCCGGCGGAGTTGCCAGAACATCAACAATGGCATTAAATAACGCAACACTTCCTTTTGGTCTAGCGATCGCCAATAAGGGACCAAAACAAGCTATGCTTGATGATGCTCACTTATTGAAAGGCCTGAATGTTCATAAGGGTTTTGTTACATACAAAGCTGTTGTGGATGCATTAGGTGATAGTTTGAATCTGCAATATAAAGATGCGCTTGATGCACTAGCGTTTTAATAGTAAGTAGTTGAATAAATGACCCAAGCCGTTGCAAGTGCTGCAGCGGCTTTTTCTTTCCTGGCCTTTTCACTTCCTGGGCTTTTTACAACAGGTACTCTTTGATACTCTGATTTATGTCGTTTAAAGCCTTTACTGGGTTGTTAGCCTCAGTGATCGGACGCCCTATCACTAAGTAAGATACACCCGAATCCAACGCACTGATAGGTGTCGCAACCCGCTTTTGATCGCCAGCAGAACTGCCTGCCGGACGTATGCCAGGAGTAACTAAGGAAAAACTCGCATCAACCACGCTTCTCAATAATGCGGCCTCCTGGGCTGAGCATACCACACCATCCAGTTTGCATTTATTCGCCAAAAGCGCCAGTTTTTTCACCTGAGATTCGATAGTAATCCCATCTATAATATCGTCAAATTGCACCTGATCCATGCTGGTGAGCACTGTTACTGCGGTGAGAAGTGGTTTTCTACCCTCTACTTGATCGATAGCATTACGCGCTGCAGTCATCATTTTTTCACCGCCGCTTGCGTGTACGTTCACCATCCAGACGCCCAATGACGCGGCTGCCTTGCAGGCTTTAGCAACGGTATTTGGAATGTCATGAAACTTAAGATCTAAAAACACATCAAAACCGGCGCTCACCAGCTCTCTGACCCAATCAGGCCCAAATAGCGTGAACATCTCCTTTCCCACCTTTAGGCGGCAATGCTTGGGGTTGAGTTGATGAACAAATTGATTTGCGCTTTCTAAATTATCGTAGTCTAAAGCAATAATAACCTTAGGATCTTTTATTTGCATTGGGCTTTACTCTCCGTCTAAGCCTTTTATTGGTTTAATGCTTGACCATGACTTACATGAAGGGCATAACCAATGTAATTGACGCCCCGAAAAACCACAGCTGTGGCAGCGATACTTGGGCCTTTGCCCGATTTGTTTATCAAGCAGAGTATCTAAGTGGCCAAGACTTTCTTGGGCTTTATCGTTATCGCTAAAATCGGCTTTATAGAGCTTTAATAATGATTTAAAGCCACGCATTGTAGGATGCTTTTGTAATTGACTAACTAACGTATCAATGGCCTCTTCTGACTGCCCTTTTTTCGCCATAATATTTACTTTGGCAATATAGGAAGACGCACACTTCTGCCAATATGGCTCGATAAGTTTTTCTAACTCATCCCAACCGTCAGTTTTTGCCGCCCAAGCCTCTAACAAGGGAATCGCTTCACTTAACCAATCTAGGTCTCGCTTCGGTACTTCAGATAAATAATTGAATGCTTCTTTATAATTATCATTCTGCAGAGCAATTCGCCCTAAATCAAGCCATGCTCTGACTTGACTACCATCAACCATAATAGCTTTTTTTAGCAAGGTAAGTGCTTCGTCGCTGTTACCGTCTTCCAGTAATTGCTTTGCTTGTTCACAGTAAAAATGAGACAGCAACACATATAAATGCTTATCATTAGGTGTTATCTGAATACTAGCACTGGCTAGATCGATGGCTTTATTCCACTCTTTAGTAATTTGATAAATATTAAAAAGTTTTTGTTGGGCCAAATCGAAATGTTGAGTTTGTTCGAGAAGTTGAAGAAATACACCCTCGGCTCGTTCTAAAAAACCTGCAAGTAGATAATCCGTACCCAATTCAACTAAGGCTAAGGACTCTTGGCGGCTACTTATTTCGTCCCTAGATATGAGATTTTGGTGAACACGTATCGCTCGGTCTAGCTCACCTCTGTGCCGAAAAAAGTTACCCATTGCAATATGTGTTTCAACAGTGTCATTGTTTACGCTGATCATTTTCATCAATGTATCGACGGCTTTATCGGGTTCATCCGAAAGCAAAAAGTTTAGCCCACGATAATAATGTTTGGAAAGTATTGACGACTGTTTGCGCTGTGCTTTACGAAGACTGTTTCGACCCATTACCCAGCCATAAGCAACGCCAACGGGTAACATAAGAAAAAGTAGTTCTAACATTAGTTACTTTCTTTAGACAATTTTTTGAGGCGCCGCTGCAAGAGCTTTAGTTGCATTTTCAAAGTCAAAAAACGCATTAGCATAACTAAAAAACCAATAACAAAACCTAAACCAATGGTGATTACCATAAAAGTTGATAGCCTCATATCAGCCTGTGCAAGCAAATAATTGACAGAAATGACTTGGCTATTTTGCGACCCAATCACAAGGGCTGTTAAGAACAGCAATATGATGACAACAAAAATGATTATCCCTTTCATTAACAGACCTTATTGTATAAATGCCGCTTCTTAGAGATTCACTCTGTCGCGAAGTTCTTTACCAGCTTTAAAATGAGGTACGTGTTTGCCGGCTAGCTCAACAGTTTCACCAGTTTTTGGGTTACGACCTGTGCGAGGAGCACGATAATGAAGTGAGAAACTGCCGAAACCTCTGATCTCAATACGGTCACCGCGTTGAAGGGTTTGAGCCATTTGCTCTAATAATTCTTTGATTGCTAACTCTAACTCTTTACCTTGAAGGTGTTGAGCTTGTTCGCCTAAACGTTCAATAAGTTCTGATTTGGTCACACTAATCTCCTCAAAAAGAAATGATGTACAGTAACCGAGAAGAAGATGGAGCGGCAGTGACTGCCGCTCCGAATTGCATTACTCGCCTTTAGCAGCTTTAAATGCTTCAGCCATCGCATTTGCGAAGCCAGCATCTTCACCTTGGCTGTTAACTTGATCAAGAGCTTCTTTTTCATCAGCCTGATCTTTTGCTTTAACAGAAAGGTTAACTACACGATTCTTGCGGTCAACGCCCATGAACTTAGCATCGATTGTTTCACCAACCTTCACTACGTCATTCGCGTCTTCTACTCTATCGCGAGCAAGGTCGCCTATGCGGATATAACCAACAACTTCTTCACCAAGCTGTACAGATACACCTTTAGCATCGGCCTCGATTACAGTTCCATTAACAATAGCACCTTTCTTGTTATCTGTCAGATACTTATTGAATGGGTCTTCTTCGATTTGTTTAACGCCAAGAGAGATACGCTCGCGCTCAGGGTCAACTTGAAGAACAACTGCAGAAATCTCGTCACCTTTCTTATAATCGCGAACAGCGTCTTCGCCAGTCTTCTGCCATGAAATATCAGACAAGTGAACTAGGCCGTCGATGCCACCGTCAAGACCGATGAAAATACCGAAGTCAGTGATAGACTTGATCTTACCAGATACTTTGTCGCCTTTTTCGTGCGACTTAGCAAATGTTTCCCATGGATTGTCGATGCACTGTTTAAGGCCTAATGAAATACGACGACGTTCTTCATCAATCTCAAGTACCATTACTTCAACAACATCACCTAGGTTAACCACTTTAGATGGGTGGATGTTTTTGTTTGTCCAATCCATTTCAGATACGTGAACAAGACCTTCTACGCCATCTTCGATTTCAACAAAACAACCGTAATCAGTAAGGTTAGTAACAGCACCGCTTAATTTAGCACCTTCTGGGTAACGGTTAGCAATTTCTTGCCATGGATCGTTGCCCATTTGCTTCATACCTAATGATACACGTGATTTCTCTTTATCAAACTTAAGCACTTTGACGTTGATTTCGTCGCCAACGTTTACAATTTCACTAGGGTGCTTAACACGCTTCCAAGCCATATCAGTGATGTGCAATAGACCATCTACACCACCTAAATCAACGAACGCTCCGTAATCAGTCAGGTTCTTAACGATACCCTTAACTTCATCACCTTCTTCCAAGTTAGAAAGAAGTTGGTCACGCTCTGCGCTGCTCTCTGCTTCGATAACTGCACGACGAGAGACAACAACGTTATTACGCTTAGCGTCAAGCTTAATAACTTTAAATTCTAATTCTTTACCTTCAAGGTGTACTGTTTCACGAACAGGACGAACATCAACAAGTGAGCCAGGTAGGAATGCGCGTACGGTATTAACTTCAACCGTGAATCCACCTTTAACCTTACCGTTGATAACACCTTTAATAGTTTCTTTTTCTTCATAAGCTTTCTCTAGCTCAACCCACGCTTCATGGCGTTTCGCTTTTTCACGAGAAAGAATTGTTTCACCGAAACCATCTTCTACAGCGTCAAGTGCTACATCTACAGAATCGCCAACTGCGATTTCTAGTGAACCATCAGCAGCTTTAAATTGGTCTACTGGGATAGCACTTTCTGATTTCAAGCCGGCGTCAACAAGAACAATGTCTTTGTCGATTGATACTACTGTACCTTTAACGATGGCGCCTGGGCGTGTTTCTAGCTGTTGTAAGCTTTCTTCAAAAAGCTCTGCAAAATTTTCAGTCATTTTATTTGATAGTCTTTTTTTAACCGTAATATCATCCATAGGATCACGGGGTTGTTAATAATACAGCCATCGTCCTGGCGGCTGCTTAGATATCGTCACCAAACAATTTGGTTTCGATAAAATCCTTTGCCTTTTCAAACACTTGCTTAACGCTCAAGGAGGTGGAGTCGAGTACCATAGCGTCGCTAGCTGCCACCAAAGGCGCTACCGCTCTATTCGAATCTCTTTCGTCTCTTGCGTGGATGTCAGATAAAAGGCGCGAAAGTATAACATCGTGCCCCTTGTCTTTCAACTGATCGAAGCGACGTTGTGCCCGTGCTTCTGCGCTGGCAGTTAAAAATATCTTTGCATCAGCATTTGGAAAAACCACCGTTCCCATATCTCGACCATCTGCAACTAATCCAGGCATTTCCGAAAATGCTCTTTGGCGTCTCAATAGAGCTTCGCGAACAGTAGGTAATGCAGCAACTTGTGATGCAATTGCGCCAACCTCTTCCGTCCTAATATCGTCAGTAACATCTTCACCTTCAAGAATGACCCTTACACCACTTTTGTGAGCGTCGAAGGTGACATCAAGACTAGATGCTAAAGGAAGAATTCCGTCTTCATCATCGGGAGAGATAGCGTGATGGGTAACGGCTACTGCTAATACCCTATATATTGCGCCACTGTCGAGAAAGCGCCATTGAAAATGCTCTGCGAGCAGCGTGCTGAGTGTACCTTTGCCAGCACCACTCGGGCCATCAACAGTGATAATTGGTACTTTTTCCATTTGGAACTCCATCCGCTACGGTAGGTAAAAACGGCGCAATTATACGCACCTGACTAGACAGTGCAATGGCAAATGTCGTGAACGCCAGCTATCAACTACAAATAGACTCAAAGACATCAAAATAATTTGGAAACGTTTTAGCGGTGCATTTGGGGTCGTTTATCGTGATCCCTGCATCACCCAATGCAAGCAGAGAAAAACACATCGCCATGCGATGATCATTGTAGGTATCAATGTTGGCATGCAATAGAGAGTTTGCTGGCGTAACTTGTATAAAATCATGGCCTTCGACCACTTCCGCGCCTACTTTACGAAGCTCTGTTGCCATAGCATTTAACCGATCAGTTTCTTTTACTCGCCAGTTGTAAACATTGCTTATGGTTGTTGTACCTTCTGCAAAAAGAGCCGTGGTAGCTATCGTCATTGCAGCATCTGGAATATGGTTCATATCCATGTTAACCGCTGTCAAAGGAGCGCCTGTTACGGCAATGTAATCATTTCCCCACTCAACCTTCGCACCCATGGCCTCAAGCACATCAGCGAAGGCGACATCGCCTTGTATTGATGACCTGCCCACGCCAGTAACTTTTACCGTACCACCTTTTATCGCAGCCGCTGCTAGAAAGTAAGATGCAGATGAGGCGTCGCCTTCTACTAAAAATGACGTTGGCGCAAGGTATTTGGCATTTTTAGAAATAGAGAATGATTGGTAATTGTCGTTATCAACAACAACACCAAATTTTTCCATAGTCTTGAGCGTAATATCGATGTAGGGCTTAGATACTAGCTCACCTTTTATGGCAATCCTCACATTTTGATTGAGCAATGGTGCCGCCATGAGCAAAGCAGTTAAGAATTGACTCGATACTGAACCGTCCACCTCAAAACCATCAACATCTAGCTTTTTCCCACGTATCTTCAATGGTGGGAAACCTTCTGCTTTTAGGTAAGTGATATCGGCTCCAGCAGCTAAAAGTGGCTCTACGAGATCTCCGATAGGACGTTCTTCCATGCGCGGTTCGCCAGTAAGCTCAACATCAACATCTGAAAATGCCAAAGCCGCACACAAGGGGCGCATGGCTGTTCCAGCATTACCCAGAAACAAGCTAAGGGCTTCAGAGCATGAAAAAGCCCCGCCCATACCAACAAGTTCACAGCGAGTTTTGTTATCACTTAATGTGTAATTAACCCCCAATTTAGTAAGGGCATTCAGCATGTGCTGAATGTCTTCGCTGTCTAGCAAATTGGTTAACGTTGTCACACCTTCAGACAATGCCGCTAATAACAGCGCTCGGTTTGAGAGACTTTTTGAGCCAGGCACGTTCACTTCGCCATTCACCTTGCTAATTGGGCTAAGGGTTACACTTTCCATTTATCCGTTTTTCCTTTCAAATTCTTGCATAAAACTCACTAATGCCTTTACGCCTTCTATCGGCATTGCGTTGTATATGCTAGCGCGCATTCCACCTACAGCGCGATGCCCTTTTAATGCAACTAATCCACTCTGTTCTGCTTGCTTCAAAAACTCTGCATTTAGTGCGTCGTTATTTAACTGAAAAGTTACGTTCATTTTTGAACGATATTCGTTGGCAACACTATTTTGATAAAAACCAGTCTTATCAATTTGTTTGTACAGAAGTTCACTTTTTTCTTGGTTAACTTTGGCAATAGAAGCTAAGCCGCCCTGCTGTTTGAGCCATTTAAAAACAAGCCCCGCCAGATACCATGAGAAAGTTGGCGGCGTGTTATACATTGATCCGCTTTTTGCTTGCAGCTCATAATTGAGAATTGAGGGCGTTTCTTGTCTTGCAAGCCCAATTAAGTCATTTCTTACCACAACAACTGACAAACCAGAGGGGCCAATATTTTTCTGTGCACCGGCATATATTATGCCGAAGTCATCAATATTTATTGGTTTAGAAAGAATATTTGATGACATATCCGCTACAATCGGTACGTTGCCACTTTCTGACTTTGGCACCCAGTCTATTTCGATGCCATCCACTGTTTCATTGCTACAATAATGAAAGTAATCAGCATTTTCAGAAATTTTCCAATCTTTTTGAGTTGGTACGGTGGTCTTGCCATCAATGATGCACTGTGTAGCAACAATATGGGTCTTCATATATTTTTGAGCTTCTGCTTCTGCAGACACCGACCACTGCCCTGTGACGAGATGTTCGCTGAGCCCATTAGGTTTTGAAATATTCAAAGGCACAGCAGAAAATTGACCTCTTCCACCACCATGCATAAACAGCACTGTGTAATTGCACGAAATACCCAGTAGCTCACGCAGGTCAGCCTCAGCTTGTTCAGCTACTTCAATAAAGGGCTTACCTCGATGGCTTACCTCCATCACAGATGTGCCATGGTTTTGCCAGTCAGTAAACTCTTCTTGCGCCTGCTGCATGACTTCTTGAGGAAGCATTGCTGGCCCAGCACTAAAATTATATATATTCTGTATCAATTTCTATCTTCCCAAAACAAAATAAGCGGCATAACGCCGCTTATTAATACTTACTTATAAAACAATAAAAAAGTAATTAGCGACTAAGCACTTGGCTCTTCGTCAGAACCATTGTCTTCTTTAGTCGGGAGCTCTGTGCTAACGGCTGTTGACTCGGCGCTCTCTACTGAGGTCTCACCAGCGTTGCCATCTTCGCCCTCGGCTAGTTCATCTGCAACTTCAATTTCATCAATTCGCTGCAAACCAACTACATGCTCATCTTCAGCGGTTCGAATTAATCGAACACCTTGTGTATTTCTACCTACTGTAGATACCTCAGAAGCACGAGTCCTAACAAGGGTACCTTGGTCACTAATGAGCATAATTTCTTTACTTTCATCTACTTGTATCGCACCTACAACGAGGCCATTACGCTCAGAGACTTTGATTGAAACCACCCCTTTAGTTGCTCTACTCTTGGCAGGATACTCACCAATAGGCGTACGTTTCCCGAAACCGTTTTCCGTCGCGGTCAATACATCGCCCTCGCCTTGAGGTACAATTAATGAAACGACTTTTTCGTTTTCCATTAGACGAATGCCTCTTACACCCGTCGCTGTTCTGCCCATTGGTCGAACCTGGTCTTCACTAAATCGAACAACCTTACCTGCATCGGAAAACAGCATTATTTCGCTATCACCATCAGTAAGGTCAACACCAACCAATTCATTACCATCGTTGAGGTTAACCGCGATTATACCGTTGGCGCGTGGGCGTGAGTATTGCGTCAACTCGGTTTTCTTAACAGTGCCGTTTGTTGTTGCCATAAATACAAATTTACCCGCTTCAAATTCTTGAATTGGTAATATTGCTGTAATACGCTCACCGTCTTCTAACGGCAGAATATTAACTATCGGGCGACCTCTTGCATTTCTACTTGCCAATGGCAATTGATACACCTTAAGCCAATATAAACGACCTCTAGTCGAGAAACACAATATGTGATCATGCGTATTGGCCACCAACAACTTTTCAATGAAATCTTCTTCTTTCATCTTCGTTGCAGACTTACCTTTACCACCTCTTCGCTGAGCTTCATAATCGGAGAGTTTTTGATACTTCACATAGCCCTCTCGAGACAAAGTAACAACCACATCTTCCCTTTCAATGAGGTCTTCGATATCGATATCGTGGCTCGCCGCTGTGATTTCTGTTCGTCTTTCGTCACCGAACTCTTCGCGCACTGCCTCAAGCTCTTCTCTTATAACTTCCATCAAGCGCTCAGAGCTCGCAAGTATATGGAGTAGCTCAGCAATTACGTCAAGCAAAGCTTTGTATTCGTCTAATATTTTATCGTGTTCGAGCCCTGTCAGCTTATTAAGACGTAGATCAAGGATAGCTTGAGCTTGCTCTTCAGTGAGGAAGTATTGCCCGTCACGTATACCAAACTCAGGGGCAAGCCAATCTGGGCGCGCTGCGTCATTACCCGCTCTTGCGAGCATTTCTGCAACATCACCTAAGTCCCAGCCACGCGCAATGAGTGATTTTTTTGCATCAGAAGGACTTTGAGAGTTTTTGATCAGCTCTATAATAGGATCGATATTGACCAAGGCTATTGCTAAACCTTCAAGTATATGCGCTCTGTCGCGGGCTTTCTTTAATTCAAAAACAGTACGTCGAGTAACCACTTCTCGACGGTGAAGAACGAATTTCTGAAGTATATCTTTAAGGTTGAAGATTCGAGGCTGCGTGTTGTCCAAAGCCACCATATTAATGCCAAACACTGTTTGAAGCTGAGTGTTAGCATAAAGGTGGTTTAGCAGTACTTCAGCAGATTCATTGCGTTTAACTTCAATAACGATGCGCATGCCGTCTTTATCAGACTCGTCACGCAGAGCAGAAATTCCCTCAATACGTTTTTCTTTTACAAGTTCCGCTATTTTTTCAATTAGTCGAGCTTTATTTACCTGATAAGGTATTTCATGAACGATAATGGTTTCTTTGCCATTATCCTCTTGTTCTATCTCAGCCCGCGCACGCAAATATATTTTACCGCGTCCTGTTTTATAAGCATCGATGATTCCCTTGCGACCACTTATCAGTGCAGCCGTTGGAAAATCTGGCCCGGGAATAATATCGATGAGTTCTTCAATAGTCATATCCGGATTATTGATAAGCTCAATACACCCGTTGATAACCTCAGTTAAGTTATGTGGTGGTATGTTTGTTGCCATACCCACCGCAATACCCGATGAGCCATTAACCAACAGATTAGGTACTTTCGTTGGCAATACTTCTGGTATATGTTCTTGGCCATCATAATTAGGTACGAAATTAACCGTTTCTTTTTCAAGATCGGCCAATAATTCATGTGCTATCTTGGCCATTCTGATTTCTGTATATCGCATGGCTGCGGCAGAATCGCCATCGACGGAGCCGAAGTTGCCTTGCCCATCTACCAACATGTATCTAAGTGAAAAAGGTTGGGCCATTCGAACGATAGTGTCGTAAACAGCAGAGTCACCATGAGGGTGGTATTTACCAATAACATCACCTACGACACGTGCCGACTTTTTATAAGGTTTATTGTAGTCATTTTTAAGTTCGTTCATCGCGAACAAAACGCGTCTGTGAACGGGTTTTAAACCATCACGAACGTCGGGAAGTGCTCGACCTACAATGACGCTCATGGCGTAGTCTAGGTAAGAGTTTTTAAGTTCATCTTCGATGTTAATCGGAAGGATTTCTTTGGCGTTATCAGTCATAAACTGCACTGTCCTTTATTATTAATGGAGCCACCCTACGCTGGCATTATTCATTCTCTAAATGAACGTTAACCTGCCGGTGCAACTCTCGTGTTTTATTTTGGAGCCTGTAAGATGAAGATATTAGCATTAAGACTTCTGAATATGTAGATGTATGTCATAATAAATAACGAAAAAAAAACCTTTTAGTAGCCAAGACTACTGAAAGACGCAAAAGTACTTATTTAGAGGGGTGTTCCGTGGCCGAATTAAATGTAGATGATCAAGAAATTGAAAAGTTCTCTGCTTTGGCGTCGAAGTGGTGGGATAAGCAAGGGGAATTTAAACCCTTGCACGACATTAATCCTGTGCGCTTGGGCTTTATTGAGGAAAAAGCCAAAGGCTTATTCGATAAGTCTGTCTTAGATGTCGGTTGTGGCGGGGGAATCTTGGCTGAAGCGATGGCTGCTTCTGGGGCCAACGTCCAAGGTATAGATTTGGCACAAGAATCACTAAAAGTTGCAACGTTGCATGGTTTGGAATCGGGTATCAATGTGACCTACACATATTCCGCTGCGGAGGATTTTGCGAAAGATCATGCACAATATTTTGATGTGGTAACCTGTCTTGAGATGTTGGAGCATGTTCCAGATCCATGCTCGGTCGTATTAGCGTGCGCAGAGATGGTCAAGCCTGGGGGTTCCGTATTTTTTTCAACAATCAATCGGAATACCAAGAGTTGGTTGATGGCAATATTAGGTGCTGAATACATTCTGAATTTGGTACCAAAAGGAACTCATAGCCACAATAAGTTTATTCGCCCATCTGAGCTAAGTGCTTGGACAGAAAAGACCGAACTTGTTCAACAAGAAATAACAGGTTTGCATTTAAACCCTCTCACAGCGACGTATTATCTATCAGACAAAAACGTTGACGTTAATTACATGATGCACTGCATAAAACCCATCTAGCCACTATATCTAGTGGCCTTCACAAAATGCAACACTATATAGGCGATTTACCTTAAAACAATTTGCTATAAGGAAACCCCTTTTATATTAAAAAATTGTAGAAAAAATTATTCTTTCAGATAGTCGTTGCATCTGTTAAAAAGCACTCAAATTGTATTGCGGAAAGTTAGCTCACACTAACATATTTTACACTTGTGTTTTTATCACCCGAAAGCACTACATCTTGGGTTGCATATCGAGGTAAACCTCATTATCTTGTGTCTACATCAACTTACAAATGATCTACAAAGCGATAATATTCATACCTGTTAGGTAACTCATCGACGCATCAGGTTAGATCTCTAAGTTGACTTAAATGGACCTAATTACGCATCACACTCAGCGTAGACACAGAGCGATAATAAAAATGAACAATACTCTATTAGTAACAAAAAGAGATGGCACTCAAGAACCCCTCGAATTAGACAAAATCCACAAGGTTGTAACTTGGGCTGCAAAAGGTCTTTCCGACGTTTCTGTGTCGCAAGTCGAGATTAATGCGCAAATACAGTTTTACAACGGAATTAAGTCTGCCGAAATTCATGAGACGATGATAAAGTCTGCCGCCGACCTCATATCAACTGATGCCCCAGATTATCAATATCTAGCGGCACGACTCGCTATATTTCATCTTCGCAAAAAAGCATACGGACAATTTGAGCCGCCAGCTCTTTATACTCACGTCAAAGCCTTAGTGGAAGCGGAAAAGTACGACGCACATCTACTAGACGACTACACGAAGGAAGAATTCGACGCCATGGACGATTTTATCGACCACTGGAGAGATATGAACTTTAGCTATGCGGCTGTCAAACAGTTGGAAGGTAAGTATTTAGTTCAAAATAGAGTAAGCGGTGAAATATACGAAAGCGCACAGTTTCTCTATGTGCTTGTAGCGGCTTGCTTGTTCGCAAAATACCCCAAAGAAAGCCGACTGGACTACATCAAACGCTTCTATGATGCTGCATCAACTTTCAAACTGTCATTACCTACCCCGATCATGGCTGGTGTGCGAACCCCTACTCGACAATTCAGTTCGTGCGTACTCATCGAAACAGGTGATAGTTTAGATTCTATCAATGCATCAGCGTCAGCAATCGTGAAATATGTTAGTCAACGGGCTGGCATAGGTGTTAATGCTGGTAGAATTCGAGCATTGGGAAGTCCTATAAGAGGCGGTGAGGCTTTCCATACTGGCTGTATTCCTTTCTACAAATATTTCCAAACAGCGGTGAAAAGTTGTTCTCAAGGTGGTGTTCGCGGCGGTGCGGCAACCCTCTTCTATCCACTTTGGCATATGGAAGTAGAATCCTTATTAGTACTTAAAAATAATCGCGGAGTTGAAGAAAATCGGGTTCGTCACCTTGATTATGGTGTGCAGTTTAACAAGTTAATGTATACGCGCATGATAAAGGATGACTACATTACCCTATTTAGCCCTTCTGACACCCCAGGGCTTTATGACGCTTTCTTCGCAGACCAAGACGAATTTGAACGCTTGTACTGCATATATGAGGCTGATGAGTCTATTCGCAAGAAGCGTATTAAGGCTATTGAACTTTTCAGCTTGTTTATGCAAGAACGCGCCAGCACTGGGCGTATATATTTACAAAACGTCGATCATTGCAACACTCACAGCCCTTTCGACCCAAAAGTGGCGCCTGTTCGCCAAAGCAATCTTTGTTTAGAAATAGCGTTACCAACAAAACCTTTGTCTCATGTTAATGATGAAGAAGGTGAGATTGCCTTGTGTACACTTTCTGCGTTCAACTTAGGCGAAATAAAGAGCTTAGATGAATTTGAAGAATTATCAGATCTCGCCGTTAGGGCATTAGATAGCTTATTAGACTATCAAGACTACCCTGTACCCGCTGCTTATAACGCCACAATGGGACGAAGAACACTAGGAGTCGGTGTCATAAACTTTGCTTACTACCTTGCTAAGAATGGTGTTAAGTATAGCGATCATAGTGCGAACGGCCTGGTTCATCGAACTTTTGAAGCAATGCAATATTACCTATTAAAAGCCTCAATGGAGCTTGCAAAAGAAAAAGGGGCATGTCCAAAGTTCAATGAAACGACTTACTCACAAGGCTTAATGCCAGTGGACACCTATAAAAAAGATGTAGATGGTATATGCGCAGAGCCATTGCATTACGATTGGGATAGCTTACGAAAAGATATTGTTGAGCATGGCTTACGCAATAGTACCTTGTCTGCATTAATGCCATCAGAGACATCATCACAAATATCAAATGCGACAAATGGTATTGAACCGCCACGTGGGCATATCAGTATTAAAGCTAGTAAGGATGGTGTACTTAAGCAAGTAGTGCCAGAGTATCAACGATTAAAGAACGACTACGAGCTGCTGTGGGACATAAAGTCAAATGACGGCTACTTGCAGTTAGTCGCTATTATGCAGAAGTTTATTGACCAAACAATTTCTGCGAATACGAGTTACGACCCAGGCAAATACGAAGGCAACAAAGTACCAATGAAAGTCTTACTCAAAGACTTGCTAACAACATACAAGCTGGGTGTAAAGACACTTTACTACCACAACACTCGAGATGGCGCGTCGGACAACACCGACAAAGCCGTTGTATCTGAGAATGTAGCTAAACCTGCACAAGAGGTTGTTATACAAGAAGATGATGATTGTGCTGGCGGCGCTTGTAAAATTTAATTGATTAACCGGATGAGTGAAAACGATAAAAATGAAATACACAACTTTTAATCAAGAAAGCAACGATACGATGAAAGAGCCAATGTTTTTTGGTTCCCCGGTAAATGTAGCCCGCTACGATCAACAAAAGCATCCAATTTTTGAAAAATTGATAGAGAAACAAATATCATTTTTCTGGCGTCCTGAAGAAGTTGACGTGAGTAAAGATCGCATGGACTTTCAGAAACTGAGCGATGCTGAACGGCATATTTTCACCTCAAATTTGAAATACCAGACGCTACTTGATTCAGTACAAGGAAGAAGCCCAAACATTGCCTTTCTACCCATCATATCGATACCAGAACTGGAAACCTGGGTGGAAACTTGGTCCTTCTTCGAAACGATTCATTCTCGTTCCTACACACATATTCTGCGAAATTTGTTTACTGATCCTAGTGAGATTTTCGACGACATCGTAGTTAACGAAGAAATCGCGAAGCGTGCAACAGATATATCGAAATACTATGATGACCTGATCTTTGCCACTCAACTTTGGCAAACTAAAGGTGAAGGTGAACATGTTGTCGATGGCGAAACTCATCTCATCACAATGCGAGAACTCAAAAAGAAGCTATACCTTTGCATGAACTCTGTAAATGCACTCGAGGCGATTAGGTTCTACGTGTCATTCGCTTGTACCTTTGCATTTGCTGAGCGTGAATTGATGGAAGGAAACTCTAAAATCATTCGACTAATTGCTCGAGATGAAAACATCCATCTCACCTCAACTCAACATGTACTTAATCTGTGGGCGAAGGGCAAAGATGATCCTGAGATGGCTGAAATTGCTGCTGAATGCCATGAGGAAGCAAAAGCCATTTTCTTGAAAGCAGTGCAGCAAGAAAAAGAATGGGCTCACTATTTATTTAAAAATGGGTCGATGCTCGGGCTTAACGAAGAGATTCTGTGTCAGTACGTAGAATATATTGCGAATCATCGCATGGCAGCAATAGGAATGGGTCAGCCTTTTGAGATCAAAAGTAATCCCCTACCTTGGATGAACAATTATCTTAATTCTGACAATGTACAGGTAGCACCTCAGGAAACTGAGATAAGCAGTTATTTAGTAGGTCAAATAGACAGTGAAGTTGCTTCAGACGACTTCGAGGCATTTGAGCTCTAAGTGACTGAAAAAATAGGAACTTACAAGGTGCGAGTCGACGGCTTGCACAGTGTTTTTTCGGAAAGCGATGATAAAAGCCTACTTGAACATCTTGAATCCAACAACATTGAAGTTCACTACCATTGCCGGGAAGGCTACTGCGGCGCTTGTCGGACTAAGTTAAACGAAGGAAATGTGGATTATCATATTGATCCTCTCGCCTTTATTGACGACGATGAAATATTGCCATGTTGCTGCAAACCAACATCAGATATAGATATTACCCTGTACTAGCAACAGTACTAGCATTAAAACTGCAAAAAAAAAGACTGCCGATTTAAATGCAGTCTTTTTTATTGCGTAATAAGAAACCCTTTATTCAAAAGCTTTCTCTTACTATTTAGTAACTATTTGGCCTT
Organism: Marinibium conchae; assembly: GCF_015595035.1. Classification (GTDB taxonomy): domain Bacteria; phylum Pseudomonadota; class Gammaproteobacteria; order Enterobacterales; family Alteromonadaceae; genus Glaciecola. Next base: position 1,317,157 of record NZ_JADNRN010000001.1, read on the forward strand.
ATTGAACAGACTAATAACCATGCTTGACTCTTGGTAGCCTGGAATAATTTGTGTAGAAGCATCACTTAGGTACATAAACGGCGTACCTTGCAATCCCACATTTCTGCCTGCTAGTTGTCCTTTTCTAATGCTGTCAATGCACGATTGTTCATAGCTTGTCTTTACAAAGGCATTGTTATCGCTACCTTCTTTGATTTTTGTCATTGCTGTTTGCTTGTCATCAGCGCACATTACCTGCTTCAATTTTTCAAATGCAACTTCGCCATCTATAAGTTGACTCCTTGGATATGGAATGTACTTAACGTCGATGCCTGCCTTCTGATAATCAGCAACTTCCAAATGTAGTTTTCTACAATATCCACAGGTGGTATCAGAAAAAACATAGAGTTGGCCGATACTTTCACCCTCAGCCGGATAGGTAACGAAATCGTCTTCGTTCAATTTTGCAATTTCTTGCTGAGCTAATATTACCTGCCCTTTTTGTTTTTCGACTCTTGTCAGGTTTACCATATTTTGCAGGTCAAACACTTCTCCAATCACCGCCCTTTTACCGTCTTTAGTGACTACCAATGATTGCCCATCAATAGAAGCTTCATAAAGACCTTCCATATTCATAGAGCTTAATTCGCGATGAACAACTACATTTGCGTTAGCGAAGACTGGATTCGCCGCTCTCAGATTATTTTCAACAACGTTGAGTTCGTTTTCGTTAGCATTGGCATTAGAAAGTGCTAGTACTAAGGTCACGAATATTACTAATGATTTCTTCAACATAACTTACCCTGTAAATCAAAAAGAGTAGCTATGCTACTCTTTTGCTATTGCAATTAATATCTACGCTTATAAATCTAAGCCGATGCGTTTAGCTACTTCGATGTAAGACTCTACAACTGATCCCAAACCTTGTCTAAATCTATCTTTGTCGAGTTTTTTCTTCGTTTCTTTATCCCACAAACGACAACCATCTGGCGTAAACTCATCACCCAGCACAAGCTCACCTTGGCTAACACCAAATTCGAGTTTGTAATCAACGAGCAACATACCGCCTTCCTCGAAAAGAGGCTTTAAGACTGCATTTACTGCGAAGGTCAAGCGTTTCATTTCATCGATTTGCTCTTGAGTAGCCCAACCAAAAGCAGTGATGTGATAATCGTTAACCATCGGGTCATGGAGCGCATCGTTCTTGAGAAAAAACTCAAATGTGGGTGGGTCCAATACTAGCCCCTCTTGCACTCCTAGACGCTTTACCATCGAGCCAGCGGCAATGTTTCTTACAACACACTCTACTGGAATCATATCTAGTTTTTTAACAACGCACTCGGTATCAGAAATCAATGACTCGACCTGGGTCTTAATACCCGCAGCCTCCAACTTTTGCATAATGAAATGATTAAATTTATTGTTCACTTCACCTTTTCGCTCGAGCTGTTCAATCTTTTCACCATCGAAAGCCGATGTGTCATTTCTGAAATGTAAAACAAGCTTGTTAGCATCATCTGTAAGGAAAACCGTTTTGGCCTTACCTCTATATAGTTCGTTTCTTTTTTGCATTATAACGGTTTTCCTAGCTTAAATATCTAAATCTTCAGTACTCATATATTCTTTGAAGGGCGTAAACACCTCGCTGATGAGTGTTGTATCGAACGCACTGCTTTCTTCATTCATAAAAGTAACAGAAGTCTTCTCTCCAAGGCTCCCTACTTTCAAACGGTAGTCGTTCTTTTCGATTTCTAAATCTTCATTAGCGCCGAACAAACTACCCCACCACGATTGCTCAGTACCTTTATATTGAACAAATAGTAAGCCGGTTGACTGATCTAAATCCTTAACATCGAAACCCATTTTTCGAAGAACGAGTAACAAACGAGGCCAAGCGTTTTCATAGACTGCATCAACAACGATAGCTGGTTCACCGTCTTCATTAAAGCCCATGTTGCTCTCGAATCCCTGTCGAATTTTGGCAATGCGTTTGTCGCGTTCCAAGCGTATGCCAAAATCATAATCTTGAATAATCGCATTTAAAAAGTTAGCTTCTTGCACTCGCTTAGAGATAGGATCGACAGTTGCAATAGTTATCCCCTCACTCTCATCAATAAAATCAATAAGGCTTGTTTTCAGGGATGCCGTTCGACCATGAGGAGCAATACCAAGATCGAAGCGAAACTTTCTCTTCACTTCAACAAATGAGTCAGTAAAGTCGTACCAACTTGATGTGCCCTCAATTTGATCTACTACCCACTCAGTTTCGAGAACACGTTTATTATCATCGAAGGATGCAATGCCAATATTTTGTTTTTCAAGATAGTCAAGCACCGTGTTCCAAATTGTCGTTTCTAATGGCTCATCATCGTTAATTTGATCGAAAAGCACTTTAGTATCAGGCGAACCCTCTTCTACATGAGAGCCAGCGACTAGAGGAAGAACAAGTGATGGAGACAGCACCTTTAATTTCTGCCCTACTAGCTCGGTTGGAGCATTCTCGCCCAACTCAGGTAACTCATAACGTCGAGAAAAATTGGGTTTGTCTAATTCAGGCGGCACCTCTAACACTTTTTGTTGAGATGCTCCAAGATAATCGTAACTACCCGACGCAATCTCGCGCTCACCTTTACTTGCACAACCAGCAAACACTAAAACAACTGCGCCTAACCCTAACAATTTACTTTTCATTCGTAACCTGACTAATTAAATTCAACTTCTTGAGAGTTTCTTCGATTGCTTTTTTACTATTTAGTTCAGGTTGAACCATCGGTAAACGTAAAAAAGCGTCTTTTATCAATCCCATTTTATACAAGGCCCATTTAGGAATTACTGGGTTTGGTTCAATAAACAATTCTCTGTGTAATGCCATAACCTGCTTATTTATGTCTTGCGCTAGCACAATATTTTTATCTAATGCAGCGTTGCACATATCACTCATTGCTTTGGGTGCTATATTAGCGGTAACAGAGATGACTCCGTCCCCCCCTTCACACATAAAATTACACCCAGTCTCATCATCGCCGCTGAAGAACAAAAATGAGTCATCAACCAAACGCTTCATCTCTTTGAAACGCTGAATATCACCTGTCGCATCTTTAATCCCAATGATATTTTTGTGCTCAGCCAATTCTGCAACGGTATCAGAGTGCATATCGGCGACAGTACGTCCGGGTACATTATAGAGCATCAAGGGAACGTCGGTGGCGCTAGCTATCGCATTAAAATGCGCAACCATTCCAGCTTGCTGTGGTTTATTGTAGTAAGGAACGACGCTAAGGAAACCATCAACTCCCAATGGTGCGATTTGCTCGCTTAAAAAAATAGCTTCTGCCGTTGAGTTTGCGCCACTACCGGCAATAACCGGTACTTTTTTGTCAACTAAATCAACAACTCGTTTTACAACATCGACGTGCTCTTGAAACGGAAGCGTTGCACTTTCACCTGTAGTGCCAACCGCAACGATTCCGTGAGTTCCATTTTGAATATGAAACTCGACTAAAGCTTGCAAACTCTTGTCATCAACCTTTCCATCTGCCAACATCGGTGTTACCAATGCAACATAGCTTCCTTTAAACATCATTCCCCCTTAAAACTTGGTCGTCATGTTAAGGTCACAAGCTAGTAAACACAAGCATATATGCACAGAACTCACTACTTTTTTTAGCTTATTGGCTACTAAAGATAGAAAAACCAAAATATGCTCTACTGCATTTCTTTTCAGACAATATTTACGCTTCAATCAACCTGCCAGCTTTGGTGGCACTTATGTGACAATAAGATTGCTTATGATACACTCTGCAAACAATCAGCTTTCGCAATCAACACAAATGAAACAACAGGTTATTGTTAATATCTTAGGCACAGACAAGTTGGGAATATTAAGTATCATCAGCGCTTGCGTAAATGATGGAAACTGTAACATTCTTGATAGTCGCCATGCGATTTATGGCAGAGATTTTTCATTGTCTATGATAGTGGAAGGCAGTCACGCAGCTATCACCAAGTTAGAAATGCAACTTTCAAGCCTGTGCGTAGAGCATGATCTGCTATCAATGATGAAGCGTACAAGTGGACACGCTAAGCAGAATCTCGAGCAATTAATTAATCTCGAATTCGTCGGAGCGGATGCTGTAGGTATAATCCAACGAGTCACCACCTTTCTCACTGAACGGCAAGTGTCTGTGAGCGCGTTGCGACAGAAAACTTACAATGATAAATCAACAAACACTGAGCATGTGAAATGCAAAATGGTGCTCAGTGCAACTAGACAACTTGACTTGGCAGACTTCGACAGCGAATTAAAGACATTAATGTGCTCACTGGGTCTTCATGGTAAAGTTACGCATAACGAAATAAAGGAAGAAAATGAACACATTGAAAGCTGGTGATAAAGCCCCTCAATTTTCACTCCCGAATCAAGATGATAAAATGGTGTCTCTGACCGACTTTTTGGGCAAAAAAGTGCTGGTTTATTTTTACCCAAAAGCAATGACACCAGGCTGCACAATTCAAGCCCAAGGTCTTAGAGATGCAAAAGCTCAGTTGGATGATAATAACGTAGTCGTGCTTGGTGTTAGCCCTGACGCGGTAAAACGTCTTCCAAAATTTATCGAGAAAGAAAATCTCAATTTCACCCTACTGTCTGATGAAGACCACAGCGTAGCAGATGCCTTCGGTGTATGGGGGCTCAAAAAGTTCATGGGTAAGGAGTATGACGGCATTCATCGCATATCCTTTTTGATAGATGAGTCTGGCGTTGTTTCTCATGTGATAGATAAGTTCAAAACAAAGAATCATCATGAGGTTGTGTTAGAAACACTTAAGGGCTAGCGCGATAGAGATCGTTTCATTTAAAACGACTCCTAAGAGTCGTTTTTTTTAGATAAAAAGCCTTGTTAGCTCTTCAGCATTGCTTCTGGAGAGTTAGTTGGGGTTGACCAAGCAGAAATGACTGCCTTTACAAGTGTCGCGAGAGGAATTGCAAAAAACACCCCCCAAAAACCCCACATGCCACCGAAAACTAACACCGCAATAATTATGTATAGCGGGTGTAAACTTACCGCCTCAGAAAAAAGGATAGGTACGATGAGATTACCATCAAGAGCTTGGATAATGGCATACACTAACATGAGATACCAAAAGTCGGACGTTAGCCCAAATTGAAACAAAGCAACAATCGCTACAGGAATGGTAACCACAGCAGCACCAATGTAAGGTATTAACACGCTAAAGCCCACCAAAACACCAAGTAATAATGCATATCGTAGCTCCATAAAAGCAAAGGCCGCTGAGGTTACGCCTCCTACAATGATAATTTCAATCACTTTTCCTCGAATATAGTTTGCAATTTGCGTGTTCATTTCTTCACCTACTTGAGTGATCAGACGACGCTCCTTCGGCAACACATTAGAGATGCTTGCAAGGAATAATTGTTTGTCTTTTAACATGAAAAAGACCATGAGAGGCACTAAAATCATGTAGATAAGTAGCGCAGCTAAGTTTCCAATGGAATTAACAGACACACTTATGACTTGCTGACCAAAACTAACGAGGTGTTGATTAACGCTGTCCATGGTATTTTTGATATATTCAACCTGAACAAGCTCTGGGTATCTTTCGGGTAAGCTAATCACCCACTCTTGGCCAGAGTTCCATATCAACGGAAGTTCCTGTGCCAAATTAACACTTTGCTTATAAATGACTGGTACTAAACCAATCATAAGTAATATGCTAACAACGATGAAAACCGTTAACGTTATTGCGGTAGCTGCGGTTCTATTGATGCCTCTTCTATTCATTTTTGATACGGGCCAATCCAGTAGATAGGCAATTACCGCAGCAACAATTACAGGCATTAATATGTTGCCCCAGATCAGTAAAATCACTGTTGTGATCAAAATCAGCAACAACAACATAAGTGCATTAGGGTCGGAGAATTTTCGTTTATACCATTGAGTGAAAACACCAAACATTCAGTGTAGGTCCTTTAATTTGATTTATAATCGCAGTGCATTTATGGTAAACCCTGTTTACTATTAAAACCAGAGCTAGTGAAACTATCTTTTATATTATCGGTCTATAAGATTGTACGAGAAAGATACCAAGATTTTCAGTTTATGTAAGCGACACCTTATGTAAGTTTCATATATAGTAAGCACTGTTAGAGCGATGCTTATAAAGCTGTACCGTATTAAGGAAAACCTAATAGTCACCATGTCGAAATATAAAGTTTGTAAACGACTAATCATCGCCTTAGTTGCTGCTTTGCCCTTTGCAATAGGCGCACAGAGTAGTGATATCAATAAGAATCAATTACCAGAAATTGGCGTGGTTGCATCCGATACATTAACCATTGAAAAGGAATTGTTGGTCGGAAAGGCGATAATGCGCCAACTTCGAGGGCAAGCGCCTATAATTCATGATCCCGTACTGAACGAATATATTCAGGACTTAGGGAATAAACTGGTTATCGAGTCAGATAATGCTAAGTTTCCATTTACCTTTTTTACGCTGAATAATCCTACGATAAATGCTTTTGCATTTTTCGGTGGACATATCGGTATACATTCAGGATTGATCACACAAGCTGATACTGAAAGCGAACTTGCCTCAGTTTTTGCTCACGAAATTGCTCACGTCACCCAGCGGCATTTAGCGCGCTCAAGTCAAGCACAAAAACGCAGTGCGCCTTTGCAAATAGCCTCCCTGATTGGCGGGATATTGCTGGCCATGGCCAACCCTGAAGCTGGAATAGCTGCCATAAGCGCGGGAAATGCCGGCGCAGCCCAAAGCCGAATTAATTATACTCGTAGCATGGAGCAAGAAGCTGACAATATCGGCATAAGTATGCTCGCCAGAGCCGGTTTTGATCCAAAGGGAGCACCCGCATTTTTTGGCAAATTAGCGGTACAAGCAAGAGGGAGAAGTAACGAGTTAGCGTTCTTGCAAACTCACCCTATTCCCGAAAATAGAATATCTGAAACGCGTGCAAGAGCGTCAACCTATGGTGACCGACGGATTGCTCCTAGCTTAAATTTCCAGCTTGCTAAAGCTCGAATTATAGCTCGCTATGAAGGGAATGCTCAGCGCAATATCAACTATTTCGCCTATCAATTACAAAACCAAAACTATGTGCTTCGAGAGGCCGCCATGTATGGTTTGGCACTTTCATATTTTGATGCCGAAAGTTATGCCTCTGCAAACCAATTACTCTCTGAGCTGCTTGCTAATGATAACGAAAACCTATTTTATTTAGACGCACTTACCGATGTGTTAATAGCACAAGACACTCCTGATAAAGCAATCGAGTTACTCAAGCCGATTTGGCAATTGAAACCCAAAAACAAAGTACTCTCGTTGAATCTTGCTAATGCCATGATAAAAAACCAAGACTTTGCACCTGCAATACAGATCTTACGCGACATCCTCCTTGTCGAGCCAGAGCATTATTTATCGTATTCTCTGCTAGTTGATGCGTATCGAGGCACGGGGCAAAAAAGAGAAATGTATAAGGCAAATGCAGAAATTTATGGCCTTGTATTAGCCTACCCCCAAGCAATAGATGAATTGAACTTTGCCTACAATGAGACGGGCGAAGACTTTTTGGAAAAGCAAAGAATAAAAGCTCGTATCGAGCAATTCAGGAGCCAAATGATTAGCTTAGAGCGGTTATAGTTAATTAGTATTGGCTGCAGAAATGGCCTCTTGAAGTGACCTAGCGCTTTGCTCACCGAGCAATTGCCCTGCGAGACTACCGTCAGGCCGGATCAGGTAAGTAGCGGGTAAATATTTAGGAAGCTCAAATGGTAAAGCAGTATCAACATCAGTAATCAGCGGAAATTGTATATCATATTTATCGGCAATTAACTGCAATTCATGGTCTTGCATGGCGTCGTAACTCACTCCAAACAACTTGATCTTAGTATTATCAGCAAGCGCTTTTTCTTGAAAATGATTGAGCTCCGGAATTTCTCGCAAACAAGGAGCACACCATTCTGCAAAATAATTGACAACGATCCAGTTTCCCTCAAGTTCATTGAATGTGTAAGTTGAACCATCTAAGGTCGCAAAATCGTACTTAGTATAATATTGAATGGATATTCCGGCAGTAAGTGCAAGAAGGCCAGCAGATAAATAAAGTATGATTTTTTTCATTTTCTTGTCCATGCATCATTGGCTGCGTGTGCACCTTGCAACCTGATTATGTTATTGTTTTAAGAGATTAACAGATACCTAAGGAAATTTGCATGTCTGTATTTGAAAAAGCCACGTTACTGCACAACCCTCGTTGTAGTAAAAGTAGGCAAGCCGTCGAATTTTTACAACAAAACAATGTTAAATTTGATACCCGTGAATATTTGAAAGTTCCGCTTAGCAAAGAGGAAATTAACTATATTTTTGAAGCGTCCGGGCTTGATCACGCTGCAATGATGATTAGGACTAAAGAGAAAGAGTACAAAGAAGCTGGTTTGTCTCAAGATTCATCGTCAGAGAGTATTTTACAAGCCATCGAGACCTATCCAAAACTCATAGAGCGGCCAATTTTGTTGATCAAGGGGCAAGCTGCTATCGGGCGACCACTAGATAATATTGCGGCACTTATAAATTCCTAAACATCAAACAAACCGCCACCTGAGAGTGATTAATGTCAGATAAAAACAGCGTTAAACTCCTTATTCTTTATTACAGCCGTCACGGCATTACCGAAGAATTAGCCAAGACCATAGCGATGGGAGCGCAAAGCACTGGAGCATCAGTTTCAATACGCACAGTACCAGATATCTCAGCCAACAATGAAGCTGTAGAGCCCTCTGTGCCGCGCTCCGGCGTGAGTTATGCAAGCTTAAATGACTTGGTAGAATGTGATGGTTTGGCACTGGGTAGTCCGACCCATTTTGGCAACATGGCCGCTCCAATGAAATATTTTATAGATAGCACCAGCCAACAATGGTTAAAAGGCACATTAATAGACAAGCCTGCTTGCGTGTTTTCTAGCACATCAAGTTTGCATGGCGGTCAAGAGTCAACACTATTAAGCATGATGTTGCCGCTATTTCACCAAGGTATGTTGGTATTCGGTTTGCCCTATTCTGAACCTGGCTTGCATAAAACTGAATTCGGTGGAACGCCGTACGGGGCCACTGCAGTTAGTAGGCCAGACAAAAATACGCTGTCGGCTATCGAGAAAGAGTTGGCTTACGCTCAAGGTAAACGATTGGCCAAATTGGCACTTAAGTATAAGGAAACACGCTAATGCAAAGCGCTACCACAGCTATGTCAGTAAAGGTCAAGAGATTACGGTATCTAGCATTAGGGTCGCATATCGCGCTTCTGGGCTGGATGATAACTTGGTATTTTATTTTACCCCTTGAAAACGATTATTCCACTTTATTTAAATTAGCTTTCTATATCCTCCCGCTGTTATTACCACTCTACGGTATTGTGCAAGGAAAACCTTACACCCATGCGTGGGCTAGTTTTATTGTGTTACTGTACTTTTTGCACAGTATCACGGTCTTATATGCAGAGCCTTCACTTATGTGGCTCGCTGCAGTCGAACTTATTTTGGCAAGTGCCATGTTTATAGGCTGTAGCGCCTTTGCTAGATTGAGGGGTCAAGAGCTCGGTACCGGACTGCCGAAACTTAAGAGTGTTATGGAGGACGAAAAGAGACTATTTGAGGGAGATAACGATGCATAAATCGATATTTGTTGTAAGCACATTGTTAGTATTGAGCGCTTGCGGTGGCTCTTCGGATTCGAGCTCGCCGAGTAATCGCCCCTCTCTTCCCCCAGCGGTGGTTACTGATAGTGTCGGAGAGCTTGCGCCGATACTTTCTCAAGGGAATATTTCTCTCTACGGCGACACCAGTTTTGTCACAGGTGGTTCCTATGGTTTCGCTATTACCACGAATAACAGTGATTTAATTACATCCGTCAATTGGCAACAAATATCGGGGCCTGCACTTACGGTGCTAGCACCTCATTCTCAAACAATTGGCTTCGATACTCCTGAAGCGGGCGATTATGCCTTTCGTATCAACGTAACAACGACCAGCGCTAACTTATCATTTGACCATGAGTTTTCGGTAGAGGCGAATACCCTACCAATCGCCAATGTCCGACTTGACCATACCGTAACCGAAAGAGCAAAGGTCAGCCTTCGTGTTGGCGCAAACGGGAATGATATTAGTACAGCAAGCGTGCGTTGGAGTCAGGTAGCTGGTCCACAGGTTTTAGAGTTTAGTCAAGGTCAAACGACACCAAGTTTCCTTACCTTTAATTTACCTGAAGTGACCAAAGACGAGTTGATTCAAATCCGAGCCGAACTTACTTTTAGCGACGGCTCTACTAGCGTTGACGATAGTTTTATCACGATCAAAAATGCACAAATATCTGACAACGCCTATTTGCCCAGCATCGGAGTTGTGGCAAGCCAAGATATGTTCTCGTTCAATCCTAACTCTCCCTACAAAGACGCTATTGAAAGCTGTGTTTATAACAATACTCTTTCGTCAACATGTAATTTCGGGACCTTGCCTCTTCTTGGTCAAGTTAACATGACACCAAGTGTCGAAGATATATTGGATCGCACTCTAGTATCACATGAATGGATGGGATTACGTTTTAAGGAATATCTGGAAAGATCAGTTGCCGGCCCCGACATGCTCAACTTACTACGAGGCGTTACTGCGGTTGTCATTTCGTACGATATTCGCCCGTCTTTCTATTGGACAGCGACTGGCGCCATCTATTTGGATGCCCGTAATTTTTGGGTCACAGCGGAAGAGCGCGATACTCTCAATGAAGCGCCAGATTTTAGGAGTAATTTCGGTAGCGATCTCCAATTTGGTGTATTTTGGCGTTATGTTAAAGATAATCAGCCATATATGCCTGGTCAGCGTTTCTCTATTAACGCTAGAGAGTCACGAAGTTTTGAGGTACTTGAAGCTGATATATCGTGGTTGATGTATCACGAATTAGGGCATGCTAATGACTTTTTTCCACCAAGCTCCTGGAGCTCACTGAGTGCGAACCAAGACCCTCGTTCTTATTTTCAGAACAATACTGCGAATTCATCTGCAATGATCGAGAGTTTCCCTCTGACCTCTGTGCAAATGAAAGCACTGGCTCAAGTCAGTTTTGCGGGCGAAGATGCCAATGCAAGTCAAAGAAACTATGATGCGAGTGATATTCAGAACTTTTTCGAGCCTGATATTTCCCCTTCCTACTACTCTTACCTGAATGAGCGTGAGGACTATGCGACACTTTTTGAGCGTTTCATGATGCAATATCGTTTAGGCGCTTCCGCCGATATCGGCATTATTAATGTAAATAATAATCCAAATTTTGCTGTCACTTGGGGTCAGCGTGATCGTTTTAATTTGCCTTCGTTACAAGGCAGAACTCGATTTACCGTAAATAGGGTTTACCCCGAATTGGGCGATGTATCAGCCATTCAACAAGAACAGCTTCCAGCGCCTGTTCTATTGCGCTCAGGCGTAGCATGGAATAGTAATTTTGATTTATCGGCAGCCGAAAACAATACATTATTACAGAGTGACGCAGCGCTCAAAAAAGACGCTAAGCAGCTGAGCGATACATGGTATCTCCTGGAAGATGGACACCATCATAAGCGTGGCCCGACAATAAATCATAAGTAGTCAACGCTATATTGATAATGTTAAAGAGAAAGGGCCTCTTTTATAAAGGGGATAGTTAGTTTTCTTTTAGCTTGCAGCGATTTTTCGTCAAGCTCGATGACTAGGCTCATCAAGGTGGTGAGCTTACGCTCGCTTCGAGATAAAATAAACCGTAGAGACTCATCATTTATTTTAAGACCTCGCTCACTAAGGCGTCGAGCAAGAATTCGCAGTAATACATCATCGCTGTGCTTGGCTAACTGAAAAACGATGCCCCAACTTAGCCTTGATATAAGATCTGGAAGAGTTAAACCGATAACCGTAGGGCTAGCCTGCCCCGCGATTATTATCCTACACTTAGCTCCTTCTAAGGCCTGATTAATGAGATCAAATATCGCGACCTCCCATTCTTTGGAGCCCGAAATGGCATCAATATTGTCAATACACACTAGTGAATTACTAACCATGCCGTCAATAACCTGCGTTGGCATGGCTTTGATCTCAGCCATATCGAGATACATTACATCCTCATTTTGACTTCTTAGCGCATGACATGCCGAATACAACAGGTGTGACTTTCCTGCCCCTGACGTTCCGTGCAAATAAAACAAGGGTTTTTGCACTGAGAGCATATTCTCATTCAGAAAGCCCAAAAGATGTTCGACTAGATGCTCGTTACCCTCTTCGTAAAAAGTGTCAAAGGTTTCATTGTCGACCAACGAAACCGGAAGGCTTAACTGCAAATCACTTTCCTCTCACTCTGTAACTAATCGTTCCGGAGATATCATTAGCATTTTCTGCTTTTATCAACCGACTCTCTAGTGAAAGAATGGCATTAACTTGATCAGCGTCTACCCTGCTTTTTATGCGAAAAATTGAGATATCACGCTCTTGCGAACTAAGCTCTACTGAATCAGTCACGGTCAATGACTTCAGAATATCAAGAACTGAATGATATTGTTTCAAGGATGTCACGTTAGAGACTTTTATAATGATGTCTTGTAAAGCCATATCAGCATTGATATCCACAGCGTAGGCCTGAGCCATCTGATCAGCATACAAACTAATGAACTCGATTATCGTAGACAGAGTGTCTTTTCCAACAACCTCGCCCGTGCGAAGTGTTTTACCATTCGTCACAAAATACGACAATATCACTTGCTCGGTCGCGCTTACATCATCAAACCCGACACCCACCTTTGCACCTATTACGTAATTTGTGCCATATCTGAGTGATTGGTTATAAATTGTCGAAGAGTAGAGGTTCCATACATCGTTTGTAGACACATTCATACTATCATTGAGGTCACCGATAGGAACAATCAGCTCAATACCTCTCTGATAACTAGCGTCTCTGATGCCATCAATAAGTGCGTTATCGATAGTTTGCGTAAGCAATGCTTTTTGTTTGGTCGCGTCGTCCTCAACAGCAAGCCACATAATACTTGTTGGCCTTCGGGCTCCCCAAACCGGCAACAATTCTGCGCGAAGAAGATCGACAATTGCAGATTGATTAAATTCGGCAAGATAAAAAAGCGATTGACCTTCTTGCTCATAAGAACTGGAAATTAAATACTGCTCAAAGTTTGTCGCCGCCCTGCGTATGACTAAATTATCAGCACTTCGCTTTGTGCCGCTCATTTTGACAACCGCTTGTAAAAAAGCTCTTTTTCCGGCGCTTTTCTGCGAACTCAACGACTGATCAGCGACAGGCACTCGACCTTCGTTTAAGTGTGTTACTTGAGCATCTGCGACACCAACTAAAAAACAAGTAATGTAAAGACTAAACAGTATCTTTGATATTAATTTCAAAACGATATATATCCTTCTATAAGCGCTATCTATTGTCCGCGATTTCTTGGCTTTTTGCATCTGATATTTTAACAAGCCGTATTTTTAATACCTTTTCCCTTTGTGAACTGATAAAATCTGCCTTCAAATTTTTCAGAGGAAAGCGCGTGACTGAACAAAGCAAACCACTTAGTTATAAAGATGCTGGCGTTGACATTGATGCCGGCAATCAATTGGTAGAACGAATAAAATCGGTGACCAAAAAAACTCACCGTCCAGAAGTAAAAGGTGGCTTAGGTGGTTTTGGTGCTTTATGTTCTTTACCGACCAAGTATAAAGAGCCCCTTCTAGTGTCTGGAACAGACGGTGTTGGCACAAAACTCAGATTAGCAATGGACGAGAATAAACATACTGGTATTGGTATCGACCTAGTAGCCATGTGTGTTAATGATTTAATTGTTCAAGGTGCAGAGCCTTTGTTTTTTCTTGACTACTACGCAACGGGAAAACTCGATGTCGACACTGCAGCTACTGTTGTAAGCAGTATCGGGGAAGGTTGTCTTCTATCAGGCTGTGCACTTATTGGTGGAGAAACCGCTGAAATGCCTGGTATGTACGATGGCGAAGACTACGATGTAGCCGGTTTTTGTGTTGGCGTTGTCGAAGCTTCAAAGGTTATTGACGGCTCAAAGGTTGCTGCTGGAAACAAGCTCATTGCACTAGGCTCTAGTGGTCCACACTCAAATGGTTACTCTTTGATCAGAAAAATAATTGAAGTGAGCCAATTAGATACGAATACAATGCTCGGCGACAAAACTGTTTCTGAACACCTTCTTGAACCAACTAGAATTTATGTCAAGTCAGTGCTGTCTGTGCTTGAAAAGTTTGAGCTAAATGCTATTTCTCACATTACAGGCGGTGGTTTTTGGGAGAATATTCCACGAGTTCTCCCTGATGATATGCAAGCGCAGATTGATGGCAACAGTTGGCAATGGCCAAGCATATTCAGTCTTTTGCAAGACAAAGGCCATGTGACGACTCACGAAATGTATCGTACCTTTAATTGCGGCGTTGGTCTCGTTATTGCTGTTGACGCCGAAATCGCAGATGCAGTCACCAAAGCTTTTGTTGAACTTGGTGAAAATGCCTGGATCATCGGTTCAATTGCAGCTCGTGATGAGGGTCAAGAACAGGTTATTATTAATAACTAATGACTAATTCTACTTCTAAATCGGCGTCAATAAATAGCACTGTGGGAACACGTAGTCGCGTTGTTATTCTTGCATCAGGTAATGGTTCAAATGCGCAAGCTATTATTGACGCTTGTCAGTCAAATAAAGTCAGTGCCGACATCATAAAAGTAATTTCAAATATACCCTCTGCCTATGTTCTGACCCGAGCAGCGAATGCAGGCATCGATGCGCTTTGCATCGATCACAAACGCTACCCCAACAGAGAGTCTTTCGACCTTGTTTTGGCCAAAGAGCTTGACTCTTTGCAAGCTGACGTTATTGTACTTGCAGGCTTTATGCGAATACTGAGTGAAGGTTTTGTAAATCAATTTACCGGCAAATTATTGAACATTCATCCGTCTTTGCTGCCTAAGTATCCTGGCTTGAATACTCATCAAAGAGCACTTGATGCAAACGACGAAGAACATGGTACATCAGTGCACTTTGTGACGCCTGAATTGGATGGTGGCCCAGTGATATTGCAAGCTAAAGTGCCAATATTCGAAAGTGATTCAGCCGATGATCTGGCACAGCGTGTACAAAGCCAAGAACACGAAATTTATCCAATAGTCGTTAATTGGTTGTGTTCAAAACGGGCGATACTAAAAAGCGATGGTGCTTACTTAGACGGAAAAAAATTACCGGAGTGCGGTTATGCTAGCGAATAGATGGGTCAATGGATTAGACACATTACAAATAAGGTCAGTGTTTTCATTTATCTCTAAAAGCAAGCGCCTAGTTCTTTTAGGCCTTACGCTTTTCGGTTCTGCGCTTGCACTCTCATCGACCGCTGCTGCTTACACCGATGCTCGTGACACCTCAACAAAAACTGAAAAGCTAGGCTTTAATTTTCCGCAAAGCTTCGAGTCTAAATTTCATGCATTTCGGCATGACAAAAAGATTGGCAATGCTAGTTTACGGCTTTCCCAGTTATCCTCTACCGAATTTCAATTGAATTACGAATCAAAGGTGTCCCGCTACTTTTTATCTGACAAAAGAAGCGAAGAAACAGTATTTTCATACCAAGACAATCGCATAATGCCTGTAAGCTATACATTTCATCGCAAGGGAACCGGCCCCAATAAATCTCTCAAAGTGACCTTCGATAGCAAAGAGAAGATAATTAAAATTGATGACCAAGAAGATCAAGTTTGGGAAGGTGAGTATGACAATCAACTATTTAGAATTGATATTTCTCGTCAACTAGCGCTAGGCAAATCAGCGTTTGACTACAAATTTTTAAATTATCGCGGACAAAAACGAGAATATAATATTGAAGTGGTCGAAACTGAATCCTTGGCACTTCCCTATGGCACTATTGACGCTGTTAAAGTAAAAGTTAATCGAGGCTCAAATAAACGACAAACCTACGCTTGGTTTGCCCCCTCTCTGGATTACGTCTTGGTGCGTATTCAGCAATTCAAAGACGGCGAAGAACAAGGCGACATTAGATTATCCAGTTACAACAAACAATAATTTAAAAAGCAACTCATCTAAATCAGACTATACTCGTAAGAATACTCAAGCGGTAACGTCCCCGTCGTCAAGCTTTATGTGAACAGTTTATACGCTTGTAAAATGATACAGAGGACAGGCGTCCTCTTTTATTGCTATTTACTTGATCTTTTACATAGCAAGTAATAACGTAACTACTCTGGTCAGACCTGCAGGAGCATGCATGAACGAATTACTTTGGTTTTTTATAATTTTAGCGACTTATGGCATAACAGCCTATAAGCAGACCTCTACTCAAACAACGCTAGTTGCCCTCGTATCAGCCATGATGATAGGCAGTATATTTGGAAGTATCGGCTTTTTTGGTTGGATTGCCTTTGCAATTATAGTGGTGCCGCTGAGCTATTCACCATGGCGAAAAGAATTTATTACTAAAAAGTTACTGGCTTTTTATAAGAGCGTGATGCCTGAAATGTCGACCACGGAGCAAGAAGCTATCGATGCTGGCACTGTGTGGTGGGATGGTGATATCTTTAGCGGGAAACCAGATTGGAAGAAGTTTCACGCGATTGCGCAACCTCGCCTAACTCCTGAAGAGCAAGCTTTTCTTGACGGTCCATGCGAAGAAGTTTGTAACATGGTAGACGAATGGCAGATTAATCATGTCGATGCCGATATGTCAGACGAAATTTGGCAATATCTTAAGGATAATAAATTCTTTGCCATGATTATCAAGAAAGAGTTCGGTGGTCTTGAGTTTTCTGCATTCGCTCAATCGAGAGTATTACAAAAACTTGCCGGCGTGAGTGCCGTGCTCTCCTCAACGGTGGGTGTTCCAAACTCTTTAGGCCCAGGCGAATTACTGCAACACTATGGTACTAAAGCACAGCAAGATCATTATCTTCCTCGTTTAGCCGTAGGTGACGAAATCCCATGTTTTGCATTAACTAGTCCTGAAGCAGGCTCTGACGCGGGTGCCATACCTGATTACGGGGTAGTATGCAAAGGTAAGTTTGAGGGTAAAGAGATACTCGGTATGCGACTTACTTTCTCGAAGCGTTACATTACTCTAGCCCCTGTTGCAACGGTTATCGGTCTCGCATTTAAGCTTGAAGACCCAGACGGTCTTCTGGGTGATACAAAAGATCTAGGGATTACCTGCGCGCTAATACCTCGCGACACCAAAGGCTTAGATATTGGTCGTCGTCATTTCCCATTGAATGTCCCTTTCCATAATGGTCCAGTGCGAGGCACCGATATTTTTGTCCCCCTCAGTTACATCATTGGTGGTGAGGCGATGGCTGGGAAAGGCTGGCGTATGCTGATGGAGTGTCTTTCAGTCGGTCGTTGCATTACCTTACCTTCATCTGCGGCGGGCGGAGCAAAAGCCTTGGCTCTCGCTACGGGCGCTTACTCTCGAATTCGTAGACAATTCCGTATGCCAATTGGTCAAATGGAAGGTGTCGAAGAAATGCTTGGTAGAATTGGCGGAAATGCGTATTTGATGGATGCTGTTACCTCGCTCTCAACTGCTGGTGTAGACTTAGGCCAGAAACCATCTGTTATATCTGCTATTTGTAAATACCATTTAACAGAGCGTATGCGTCAAATCGTAAACGATTCAATGGACGTGCATGGCGGTAAGGGTATTTGTCTTGGTCCGAATAATTACTTGGGTCGAGCTTATCAAGGTGTACCAATATCCATAACCGTTGAGGGCGCTAACATATTAACACGCAACATGATGATCTTTGGTCAGGGCGCAATGCGTTGCCACCCTTTCGTACTGAAAGAGATTTATGCCTCGCAAATGGAAGATAAATCGGAACAGTTAGATTCTTTTGATGATGCGGTTTTCGGGCATATTCGATTTGCTGTTAGCAATACTTTCCGCTCAATTTGGTTCAGCCTTACCGGCGGTCGTTTAAGCGCTGCTCCGTTTAAGGATGAAACTGCGAAGTACTATAAGAGCATGCAGGGATACAGCGCAAACCTAGCATTGCTAACCGATGTTAGTATGGGCGTTCTTGGCGGATCATTGAAGCGTCGCGAGCGTTTGTCTGCAAGACTTGGAGATATACTAAGCTACTTGTATCTTGGCTCTGCAGTATTAAAACGTTTTGACGAACAAGGCCGTAACCATGACGACCTTCCGTTTGTGCATTGGGCTATGCAGGATTGCTTATCTAAATTAGAGATAGCTCTTGATGATTTCTTAGCAAATTTCCCATCCAAAGCAGTTAGCATCCCGCTTAGGCTCCTAGTATTGCCTTTTGGTAAGCGCTACTCTGCCCCATCTGACAGTATCGAGCATGAAATTGCCGATGTTCTGCAAAAACCTAATGCCACTAGAGACAGATTAGGCTATGGACAATATGTAAATCAAGAGCATGGCAGTTTGTTTGGTGATTTAGAACAAACACTCGTCAACGTGGTTAAATCTGAACCGATTTTCGATAAGATCTGCAAAGCACTCGGTGAAAAGCTACCAATGACTGGTCTCGATAAACTTGCAGAGCGTGCTTTAGCCGAAAATATCATCACACAGGAAGAGGCAGACTTGCTCAGTGAAACTGAGGCGGGTAGATTACGCACTATCAACGTTGATGACTTCGACCCTCAAGAACTGCTCATGTCAACGAGTAAAAAGGTGAAAAAGCCTACTGCAGCTAAGCGCAAAGCCACCAAAACATCGAAGGATGCAAAAGCGGCATAGGCCTCAGCTCTACAGCTCAATATTAAAAGCCAGCTAATGAGGACTCACCTCATTCAGTTGGCTTTTTTGTGGCGAAGAGTTGTGAAACACCATTTAATTGAAGTTGTTTCGTTTGCTGTATCGATAGTCCAACTAAGTCACGAGCTTTTTGATACTCATCATGAATAGTAATCCCCGATATTGCTGGGTCGTCTGTATTTAAACTGACGTTTAATCCAGCATTAAGAAACTTTCTAATCGGGTGAGACCTATAATTCAGCCACGTTGCCGTCTGATAATTCGACGTTAAACAAGTTTCAATGGCGATATTATGCTCACCAACATAATCCATTAAAGATTCATCTTCTGCTATTGCAACGCCGTGACCAATGCGCTGTGCGCCCAAAAGCTTAATTGCGTCCCAAACGCTTTGCGCGCCATCCGCCTCACCGGCATGAACAGTCACCCCCAAACCAGATTCTTTCACTTGTCTGAAGTGCTCAACAAATAAATGCCCAGGAAATTGCTTCTCGTCGCCGGCCAAATCTATCGCAACCAAGTGTTGTTTATAACTCAACAATGCTGCTAATTCTTCGAAACAGGCATCAGTTCCAAAAGTACGGCTCATTATACCGATTAAACGGTGTTCACTTCCGTGATCTCTATTGGCATCTTCCACTCCAGAAACAACGGCTTCGGTGACTTCATGCATCGATAGACAAAATGTTTGAGACATAAAACGAGGTGAAAAACGTAATTCAGCAACAGTAATCCCTTCTTTATTCGCTGACATCACATTATCATAGGCTACGTCGTAACAAGCCTTAGCATCAGCGAGTACAGAAACACCACAATTCAGTTTGTCTAAAAAGGAAAGTAAATTAGGTGTTTGATCTTGAATAATGAGCGCAGACTTTAAGCTGTCAAGTGAGTCTGCTGGCAAGGCTAAGTGGTACTTGTTGGCTAAGGACCATATAAGCTCAGGCCGTATATTACCGTCAAGGTGACGATGCACATCGACCAGGGGAATGCTCGAGTCGACTACATCACTCGTGGCCATAGTAAGCTGCTGACGAGAGATATTAGTCAAGTTTCAGCTTTTCAATCGCTAAGACAATTTGTGTTCGAGTTTTCACGTCTAATTTTTTAAATATAACGCCAATATGAGCTTTCACCGTTGCTTCGGTAACGTTGAGAGAGTCGGCTATTTGTTTATTCATCATGCCGTCTTTAACTAACTTCAGTACCTTAAATTGCTTTGGCGTTAACTCTTTCAGTTTGCTAGCTATCGTTTTCGCCTCAGTATCTACCGATTGCAGCGCTTGTTCTAGTGATTCAGGTAACCATTGTTTACCCGCTAAGGCGCTCTCAATTGCTTCTTTGATTTGTGGGGTTGGCGTTGTTTTTGGAATAAAGGCTAAGGAGCCAAATTCAATAACTTGAGCAACTGTCTCGGCAGAATCGCTTGCTGACAGCACTACCACTGGTATATTAGGATATGCTTGTCTCACCCTTAGCAGGCCGTAGAAGTTATCGCAGCCCGGCATGTTCAAGTCGAGTATAATTAAGTCGATTTTTCGGCCTTTTCTTAGCACATCAATCGTGCTGTCAAGCGAGTCAGATTCAAAGAAGCCAACATTAGAGAAACAACTCGATAATGCCGCCTTTAGAGCATCTCTGAATAATGGATGATCATCGGCGATTAAAAACTTATACATTTGAACACTTCCTACTGATATTATTGCTATTATGTATGTTATTCAGTGCTTTTATATACTAACGACTATAGCAGTTATAAAGAAGTAAAAACCACAAATAAGTTGAAATTCAATGCAAAATCCTCCCGCACCAAGCTCTGTCGATACACTTTATGATAAAGAGCATGCAGATTTAGAAGACTTCAAATTTAATGCCCAAGTTGTAGATGTTTTTCCCGATATGATTAACCGTTCAGTGCCTGGCTACGGCGCAATAGTGGACGGTATTGGCAAGCTCAGCGCTAAGTTCTTACAAGATGGATCCACAGCTTATGATCTAGGTTGCTCACTCGGTGCGGTATGCTTATCGATTGCGAAGCACTCTACTGCAAGCAAGGTTCATATTATTGGTATAGACAATTCGCAGGCAATGGTAGCTAGATGCAAAAGTCATGTTAATAGTTATAAACACAATGCAAGGATAAGCATAAACGAAGCAGATATCTTGCAATTAACTTTACAAAAATGTTCGGTAGTCGTGATGAACTTCACTCTACAATTCATTGAACAAAGTAAAAGGGAACAACTTATCAAGAGTATTTATAACGCACTTGAGCCTGGTGGTATTTTTATTGTGTCCGAAAAAATCAAACTCGCTAATGAAACAATGAATGCTGCGATCATTGATCTTCATCACGACTTCAAGCGTGACAATGGCTACAGCGACTTAGAGATTTCGCAAAAACGTAGCGCCCTAGAGAGCGTGATGATTCTCGATGAATTTTCAACACACGAGCAAAGACTGAAGTCTGCAGGTTTCAAAGAAGTAAGTATTTGGTACCAACAATTTAATTTCGCTTCTTTCTTTGCAATAAAGGAGTAAGGCGATGAATTGGAAACAACTGGCATATCATGACTTGCTCAAGCATGGTTTAGAGCATTGGCTACCTAGCCTTATTCCTCAATTAGACAATTGGGAAAATTCTGAACGACATGGCGACGCTAAAAAATGGGAAAAACAACTCACACAGCTTCCCTCTTTCGACAATTATAGTGTAGACCTGAGCAAAGGAGTATCGCTGCTCTTAAATGATCACGATATCTCCGATTCACATAAAGCACATGTGGAATCGGTACTAAAACAGTTTATGCCATGGCGTAAGGGACCTTTTCACTTTTTTGGCATTGATATCGACACAGAGTGGCGTTCAGACTGGAAATGGGAGCGCGTTCTGCCCTTTGTGGATGACCTAAAAGGTAAAAAAGTACTCGATGTTGGATGCGGTAGCGGTTACCACTTGTTTCGTATGCTAGGACTAGAATCGAGCTTAGCAATAGGCATTGACCCTACAGACTTGTTCTTCTATCAATTTTCTATCTTCAAACGCTATTTAAACAACAAGCCGATACACTTTTTACCGATTGGTATCGAAGACATGCCGCAAACTCAGTCTTTTGACACTGTGTTTTCAATGGGCGTGTTATATCACCGTCGCGACCCTATCGAATTTTTATACCAATTGAAAAACCAACTTGCTCGTGGTGGACAACTCGTACTCGAGACGATTGTAATTGATGGCGATATAAATACCGTACTCATGCCTGGAGAGCGCTACGCTCAAATGCGCAATGTTTGGTTTATTCCAAGTTGCGCGGCGCTTCAGCAATGGCTTGCGCGTGTAGGCTTCAAAGATATTAAGTTAGTTGACTTGTCGACGACAACAATTGAAGAACAACGCGCTACTGAGTGGATGACAAACCATTCACTTGTAGATTTTTTATCTCCTACCGACCCCACCAAGACCATTGAGGGTTACCCTGCACCCAAGCGCGCTGTTATTACTGCTAAGGTAAAGTAGGCTAATCTTTGCTTACAAGTATCGTGGCACGATACTTGTAACGACTCTTTTGACCAACAGTATTTTTTGGCCGATATTGATTGTTGTTAATTTTAGTTATCCATAACGACATCATGCAAATCACTCATTGCACACAACAGATTACAGACCCAAAGCGCGGAAAGTAGAGGTTTAACAAAAAAATGCAAAATGACATAAGCTTATACAAAGCCTTTTTAGAAAAGGAAAAGCTTCCCCTATCCTACCTCTCGAGCGCACAAAAATGGTTCAAGCCAATCATAGAAAATATCACATCGCACCAAAATCGTGCAAAACACCCTTTATTTATTGGTATAAACGGCTGTCAAGGCTCAGGGAAATCGACATTAAGTGCTTTTCTTAAGTTCTGTTTGCAACAATTTCATCAACAATCGGTCGTAGTGCTTTCCTTAGACGACTTCTACTTAAGCAAGGCTGAACGTTTACTAAGAAGTAACACAATTCACCCTTTGTTAAAGACCAGAGGCGTTCCAGGTACACATGACACACAGCTGCTTTCAAAAGTGCTAACTGCGCTAGCAAACAATGAAAAGGTTCAACTTCCACGCTTTGATAAATCAATTGATGACCAAGTAGCGGCATCAGATTGGAAATGGTCAACTAGCATAGTTGACACCGTTATCATAGAAGGTTGGTGCTGGGGAACCCCAGCGCAAAACGATGATGAGATTGCTATGCCAATCAACAAGCTTGAAGAAGAACAAGATAAAAATGCTATTTGGCGACGCTATGTTAATCAGAGCCTATCAACAGACTATATGCCCCTTTATCAATTCATGCATCAATGGGTATTTCTTCGCGCTCCCTCGTTTGATTCTGTTTACTCTTGGCGCTGTGAGCAAGAACACAAGCTTATTCAAAGAAATGGCGCCACGAGCGCAACAATGACCGACCAAGAAATTTATGCATTTATTCAATATTATCAGCGACTCACTGAACAAAGTTTGTGTACACTGGAACAAAAATGTAACTGGGTATTCAATTTAGACAATGAACGAAACATCATCAAAAGCCAATACAATGCATAGTGAGTTAGTCACAAAATATCAACGTCAGGTGCTTATCTTTACTGATTTAGACGGTACTCTTCTCGATCACTATAGCTATGAGCATCAAGCAGCCCAAGCTTGTATGGATAGATTAATGTCTCATGGTATCCCCATTATTCCTAATACCAGTAAGACACTCGCTGAACTTAGGGTTTTGCGGGAGCGTTTAGGGCTAAATGGCCCCTTTATTGTTGAAAATGGTGCGGCGGTTTATATGCCTCGAAACTTTCTCCCAGAAAAGCCCCGAGGTGCGGTATGGCAGGATGGGTTCTGGGTAAAAACATTTAGCTCGAAGCGACACTATTGGTTGGGGTTAATATCTAAGGTGACGCCTGAATTTGGTCATCTCTTCGAAGCGTTTTCTTCTATGTCAACCGATAGAATCATGGAAGTGACCGGCCTTGAAGAGGAAGATGCAGTGTTATCGTCTCAACGTCTTTTTGGTGAGCCGCTGCTATGGAAAGGTAATGAAGAGGAAATGGACACCTTTATTGCTCATATAAAAAGGCTTGGGGCAACCCCGCTAAAAGGCGGTCGTTTCCTGCATATCTGTGGTGATAATAATAAAGGTGTGGCCTTATCATGGCTTCTTAAGGAATACCAAAGACAGCATAAAACAGTCACCGTTTCATCAATCGCGCTTGGCGACGGAAAGAATGATATCGCCATGCTAGAGATAGCTGATACCGCGGTAAGAATAGCTTCACCGGTAAATGAGCCTCCCGAGGTCGAGCGAAGTAGCAAATTATACACTAGCAAAGGCTACGGCCCCGTAGGTTGGGCTGAAGTGCTCGACCAATTAATACCAGAATCAGTATTTACCAATACTAAGACGAAAGAATAATATCATGACAGGAGAAACACATGGCTGATTTTTATCAAAATGGAATAATTACGACGCTTCATAATCTAGAAGATCGTTCAATTGATGACTTGGAATCAGAATTAACAGAGTTCTCTGAAAAGCGCCCCCTCGGACTGATACTACCATCACTTTTTTCCGAGCTGCAGGGCAAGGCCTTACCCGCAACTATAGAGCATATAAAAGAAGTACCCTACTTATCAGAAATAGTCATTGGTTTAGATAGAGCATCTAAAGATGAATATATCCATGCGCTTAAGTTTTTCGATACACTGCCGCAACATCATCGAATTTTGTGGAATGATGGACCAAGATTAAAAGCCCTAGACGCGGAACTACAAGAACTAGGACTGGCTCCAAAAGAACTCGGCAAAGGCCGTAATGTTTGGTATTGCATGGGCTATATACTGGCTTCAGGAAAAGTAGAAAGTGTTGCCTTGCACGACTGCGACATCCTTACTTATGAGCGCTCCTTGTTGGCCCGTCTGATTTACCCGGTAGCCAACCCTCAGTTTAATTATGAATTCTGTAAAGGTTTTTATGCGAGAGTGGCAAATGGTAAAGTCAACGGCCGAGTATCTCGCCTATTGGTAACACCGTTGCTCAGAGCCTTAAAGACTACCCTCGGTTCGAATGAGTACCTTGAATTCATGGACAGCTTTCGTTATCCCTTAGCTGGTGAGTTCTCGTTTAGACGTGACGTACTCAATGATATTCGTATACCAAGTGATTGGGGATTGGAGATTGGCGTATTGTCTGAAATGCATCGAAACTACTCTCATAATCGCCTCTGTCAGGCCGATATCGCCCAGACTTACGATCACAAGCATCAAGACCTGTCGCTAAATAATGAACATGGTGGCTTATCTAAAATGTCGATTGACATTACCAAGGCACTGTTTAGAAAACTAGCTACCCAAGGAACTACCTTTAATACCGAAACATTCAGGACGATAAAAGCTACCTACTTCAGGATCGCTCTGGACTTCATTGAGACGTATAACAACGACGCCATCATGAACGGATTAAGCCTCGATATTCACAGTGAAGAGAAAGCTGTCGAAATGTTTGCGCAAAACATCATGAAAGCAGGACAGAGTTTCTTAGATAACCCGATGGAAACGCCATTTATACCAAGTTGGAATAGAGTTGTTAGCGCTAAACCCGACGTTTTAGAATGTCTTAAAAATGCAGTGGAAGAAGATTATAAAGAATTTGGCCAGTTAATATAAGGAAGGCAAGCTATGGGATCCGTATTATCCGCATTTCAACAAAAGGTTAAACATCACCTTGAAGTCATTTATGACGGGATATTACCGCAGGACGAACTCGATAACTTAGTGCCGCTGCTGATGAGTAAAATCGGCATAAGCTCAGAAGAAGACTGCCACTATCCTACCCCACATAAAAATCGTTGGGACGAGTCTGACATTATCATGATTACCTATGGTGATAGTGTGATTAAACAAGATAATAACAATGAGTTTGCTCAAATTGAAAAACCTCTTTTCACTTTGAAGAACTTTATCGATGAGTATTTATCATCTGTTGTTAGTCATGTTCATATACTGCCCTTTTTCCCCTATAGCTCTGATGATGGCTTTTCGGTAATTGATTACTCTAGCGTTAATCAGAGTTTGGGAGACTGGGAAGACATTGAGTCTATCGCGAAGGACTATGGCCTGATGACTGACTTGGTAATTAATCACTGTTCAGCGCGAAGTCAATGGTTTCAAAACTTCATTGCGCAGGAAGGTGCCGGCCATGACTTCTTTTTTACCGCCTCTCCAGACGATGACACCAGCCTTGTTGTGCGGCCAAGAACTTCTGACTTGCTCAAGGAAGTTGAAACCGCGGCGGGCATCAAACATGTTTGGTGTACTTTTAGTCACGATCAAGTTGATTTCGACTTCAGAAACCCGAAGGTATTGGTAGCCTTTGTTGATATTATTCGACTCTACCTTGAGAAAGGTACCAAAGTATTTCGTCTTGACGCAATCGCCTTCCTTTGGAAAATTGTCGGCAGCACAAGTATCAACCTCTATCAAACACACGAAGTGGTTCGTCTGATACGAACACTTGTTGAGCATGTTGCCCCTAACACAATTATTATTACAGAAACCAATATTCCTAACAGAGAGAATCTTACTTATTTGGGGAATGCGAATGAGGCCCATGCAATTTACAATTTTTCTCTGCCTCCTCTACTCCTGCATACCCTAGTGAGTGGTGACTGCACCTACTTAAAGAGCTGGATGATGAGCATGCCTCCTGCACAAAATGGCACAAGCTATTTTAACTTTATCGCCTCGCATGACGGTATCGGTCTGCGTCCTGCTGAGGGCTTATTGGATACTGCAGAGCTAAACACGCTAGCTGCCTGCATGCAGTCTTTTGGCGGCAAGGTTTCATGGCGCATGGCTGAAGGTGGTAAACAGAAGCCTTATGAGCTCAATATCGCCTTAATTGATGCGCTTAAGGGTACGCTAGATGGCGAGGATGAATTTCAATTATCGCGCTTCATTTGTGCACACGCGATCATGCTTGGCTTAGAAGGAATACCGGGCATTTATATTCACTCTTTGATTGCTACGCCAAATGATGAGGAAAAAGTCATTAACACCGGGCAAAATAGAGGAATTAATCGACATAGGTGGGATATAAACGAACTAACAAAGCTGCTCGCCAATGCTGAAAGCATGCATGCTAAAGTGCTCAGTAAACTGTCTATGTTAATTCGCATTAGAAAATCTCAACCAGCCTTTCATCCTAACGCAACGCAATTTACCTTGCAGCTAGGTAAACAAATATTCGGCTATTGGCGACAAAGTTCCGACCGACAACAGAGCATTTTCTGTATTTCGAATATTTCGAATGAAACGCTATCGGTGAGGCTATCCGATATCAACCTGATTGAAAACAACATGTGGTACGACTTAATCGAAGAAAAAACCATTCAGCACGACCAAGAAGAGTTATTTTTCTCACCGTATCAAACTATGTGGATTTCGAATAAGTCGACAGGATAAGGGCGTTAAAAGCACTGAAAAGAGCTGACACAAGGTGCTAGCTCTTTTTCATTACAAGCTCCCAACAATTTACTCGTAACTGCGTTCTCGTTTTACTTCTATGGTATCAATGTACCCGTGCCAACTGGCGTAGCCTAAAATTGGCATAATTACTAGAAACGCAAAGAAGAAGGTAACGAAACCCAAAAATACCGAGAACAAAATAATGGATGCCCAAAAGAACATGGCTCTTTTATTGAGCCAGACAGCATTCATACTCGTCAGTACTGCGGTTGCCAAGTCAACTCGCCTCTCTAACAAAATAGGCTGTGTAAAAGCGGTGATAAAAAACACCAATACCGTTAAACCAGCGCCAACAATTGTACCGACGGCCAAAAATGGGATCAAATTCATTAAAGTATCGTTAGTTGGATAAAATGCGTGTATTAATGACGCAATTCTGAGCCAAAATATCATCAATACCATCAATAAAATCGCAAAGCCCCACTCATTAACAGCATTTCGTGACATCGCTTTCATCGAATGTCGAAACGAGGGTTTATGACTTTTTTCGAATTGCCATGCGACATCATAAAGCCCCGCCGCCAGATAAGGCCCAAGCAACATGAAGCAGACCATTGCTGGGAAAATTATCATATACCAACCTGTGGCATTGATTAGATAGAAAATAAACCACGGAATTATTGTAAAAATAGCGCCGTAGCCTAGGCTGATTACTGGTGCTCTTTTAAAATCATTAATCGCTAGGGTAATCCATTTAATGGAATCGAAAACCTCTAATTTTCTACAAGGTATAACGCGAGCGATACCACTACTATTAATCGCTGTTTCTGGCATTTCGTCGAACTGCTGAGACATAACATCTCCTATTTAGCGTGAAGTAATTAACTAACTCAAAAAGTTATATCTAATAACTCTTCTTCATCAATACTAATGCACTTATATGATTAGTTCAAAATTTACTCACAATTAAACACAAAACATATGATTTAGCGCAACACTTTAGCAACTTTCTACATTTTCAGCTGGTGCCAGCTGATTGTAGATAAATATAAATTTGATAAAGCTTGATTAAGTTCGGAGAAGCTAGTTATTGCGACTTCTCGCCCGAGTAACATCTCCATCACGAATTTATGACAGTTGTTATCAAGTAAGTCATATTCGCGCACTTGATAAAGGCTGTTGATACAGCGCTCTGCTATTTGCTCATTAGCGAGCGGAAGATATGATTGATCGCAAGCAAGGTAAATGGTGTCTCCGCTTCGATTTTGCAAAAACCGTTGAGGCGATATGCATCGAATAAGCCCAGCGCCGCTGAGCTCGTAAATATTTCCATCAACCCATATTCCGGTATGATCTAAAACACCGTATATACCGCAGCAGACTACTGCACCATTTTTTGGACTCACACGCTTATTTGAATCACCTGGAAGTTGAGCGACCACACTTTTACTCTGTTTATACGAGTCACTGACTTTAGAGCTTGCATATAAGCCTATACAAGCAGCACCTAACCATAATAGAGGGGCTGGCATCGAATTCTCCAACAAAAATTCTGAATAATGAATATACGTTCATTGATATGCATATAGCCACTAAAAAAATGTAACAAAGCACTTAACAGCGCTAGCTGGGTGTATTATTCTACAAGTCTCTTATCTATGCTCCCTAAGTTATTCAATGTCTACAGTTAATCGCTCCAATAAACTCGCAAACGTATATTACGATATCCGCGGTCCTATCCTTGAACAAGCTACAAAAATGGAAGAAGCAGGAGAGCGCATACTCAAGCTTAATATTGGCAACCCTGCCCCCTTCGGTTTCGAAGCGCCCGACGATATTCTTAAAGATGTTATTTACCAGTTGCCAAGCGCGCAGGGATATACCGACGCACAAGGTATTTATAGTGCCCGGGTGGCGGTAATGCAGTATTACCAGCAAATGGGCATTAGCAATATAAATGTAAAAGACATTTATTTAGGCAATGGCGTTAGTGAGTTAATAATGTTGTCAATGCAAGCACTTCTGAACTCGGGTGATGAGGTCTTACTGCCTGCCCCTGACTATCCGCTCTGGACTGCTGCAGTCAATTTATCATCCGGCACAGCTGTGCATTACCGCTGTGACGAGAATGCAGGATGGTTCCCAGATCTGCTTGACATGGAAGCTAAAATTACTAGCAATACCAAAGCCATTGTTTTAATAAACCCAAACAATCCGACTGGCGCAGTCTACAGCAAGGAACTACTTGAAGCTGTAGCAAACTTAGCTAGAAAATATGACTTGATAATATACAGCGACGAGATCTATGACAAAATATTGTATGACGGCGCCAAGCATACCTGCATTGCCTCCCTCGCACCCGATTTGTTTTGCGTCACCTTCAGTGGGCTCAGTAAGAACTATCGTGTAGCAGGGTTTAGAGCTGGTTGGATGTTAGTAAGTGGCAATAAATCAAGAGCTAAGGGCTATATCGAAGGTCTAACCATACTCTCATCTATGCGTATGTGTGCAAACGTTCCGTGCCAACACGCTATTCAAACGGCCCTAGGCGGATACCAAAGCATTAACGAGCTAATAACTGGCGATGGTCGCCTGCTCACTCAACGCAACTTGAGCGTTAAAAAGTTAAATGCAATCGAAGGGATTAATTGTGTTGCTCCTATGGGCGCAATGTACTGTTTTGCCAGTGTAGATGCCAAAAAGTTTTCTATAAAAGATGATGTAAAAATGGTGCTCGACTTACTCAATCAAGAAAAAATACTCTTGGTACACGGCAGTGCTTTCAATCTCACCGACGGATGCTACTTTCGTTTGGTGTTCTTGCCTCATAAAGAGCAATTAGAACCCGCATTAGGGCAACTTGCGCACTTCTTCAATCACTATCAGCAAATTTAAAGAGTTTACAATATGAACAGTGCCTTTTTGGCTTGGATTTTGCGTATGCCACTCATCAAACGATGGGCGCTAATGCATACAGTAAAGAAAGAAAATGTGGCGGAGCACAGCCATCAAGTTGCAGTAATAGCTCACCTTCTGGCGCTAATACGAAATACCTACTTTGAAGGTAGGCTGAATGCTGAAAAGGCAGCAACGATAGCGCTGTATCACGAGGTATCTGAAACCAAGCTTCAAGACATAAATCACGTTACTAAATATCACAATCCTGACCTAACCAGAGAGTTTAAAAAGATTGAAGAAATGGCAGAAATGGAATGTCTAAAAACCTTGCCCGAAGAGCTTCAACCTTTATTTAAACCTTTGCTTGTGCAAAAAGAAGTAGATGCTGAGTATAAAGCTCTAGTAAAGGCGGCAGACCTCATTTCAGCATATTTAAAGGCTTGCGATGAATTACGTTTTTCAAACGAAGAGTTTTCACATGTTAAAGCTCGACTAGAAAAAATGCTAAAGAGTTATCAAGAGCAATATCCTGAGGTTGATTATTTTTTAACAATATTTAAGGATAAATGTTTCGTGAGTGTTGATCAGTTAGCTGACTAGTATTTATGCTTGAATTATCCTTACTTTGAACTGATACTAACTCTGAAAGTGCATCTGTCTAAAGGGAATGAATCACTTGCAATCTTACCCAAAGTCTTCTCAGCAGCATACGTTAACTGAAAAATATACAAGTACCGGCAGTCTGACTTATCACTATGATACTGGTAAAACATGCTTATCTCAGAAGCTCTTTGATATTTTGGAAATAGAGAGAGACATCTCAAGCTCACTTAAGGAATGGGAATTCGATTGTTTTTCAGAACACACTAAACGGCTTCTCAGGACTCGCATTGAAATAGGTGAAACAAAGCTCGAACCTATCGAATTAAAGATAGTAATCAATACACAAGGTGGTAACCAACGTTGGCTGCGTTATTGCTGTGAATTTTTTGAAGAGCCAAGCCAAAGCAGTAGCCATGATAATAAGCTCAGTAATCTTGGTAGTCTTGGCACTCGCATCAACCACAGAATTGCGATTATACAAGACATCAGTGATAGCGTTCAGTCGGCACAGAAAAACCATTATTATCAAGAGCGCATTCAATTAGCCCTGGCAAATACCCAAACCGGCACATGGGATTATAACCTGAACAAAAACGAGCTTTTCTGGGATGACCTAATGTATCGCTTGTTCGACTCATCGCAAGGAAGAAAAAGTATCAAGTTCCACGATTGGGTCAACTTAATCAGCGTTGAGTATCGTGATGTATTTATCGAACAATTCAATGCTGGCATTTCCTGCAAACAAGATGCGCATACTATTGATCTTGTTGTTCGCACTACAGCGAGCAATACACAGGATAAGTTCATCGCTGTTAAGGGGCAGTGTTTTGTTGATGAACTTAATGTAATCAATCGAATAGTAGGTACGTGTATTGATGTGACTGATGCCGAAAAAAACAAAAACAAGGTCGTTGAATTAGCCGCTCTTGCACAGCAAAATCAACGACTGCTAAAAGAAGCGAATGCAACGCGCGAACGATTTATAGCAAATGTCAGTCACGAAGTTCGAACGCCGATGAATGCGGTTATTGGAGCAATACAAATTCTTCAAAGCTACGACTTCAACGATGAGCTTAAAAGCGTTATTGATATGGCCAACAGCTCATCTCATGACTTACTCAATATATTGAACGATGTACTCGATCTTGCAAGAATGGACAGCACTAAACTAGACGTCGAGCAAGTTGACATCAACATTGAAAAGCTCATTCGCGACTGCGTAAATAGTCATCGTAACGATCTGAAACCTGATGTGTCATTGACATTAATAATGGAGAAGAGCCACTGTCAAAATCGCCTGGGTGACCCAGTAAAATTCAATCAGATTATTGATAACCTGATTTCAAATGCAGTGAAATTCACTTTTCAAGGCGAAATATTAGTTAAGGTATCAGGCGATAGTCAGCATGTCACTTTATCTATAGAAGACACAGGAATAGGCATAGCAGAAAGTGCTCAGGACACCATTTTTGATGCATTTCGTCAAGAAGACGAAAGTACAACGAGGCGATATGGCGGCACAGGTCTGGGCTTAGCCATTGTCAAACGACTGACTGCTCATATGCGAGGCACTATTTCCTTGAAATCTCGATTGGGTGAAGGGTCTTGTTTCAAAATTGAGCTACCATTACCAATAGTTGCTGAGCACCTTAACAATCCGTCCTTGTCTTCGTTAAAGCAAATAATTCCTTCTTTGGCTGGAAAAGCGATTCTTGTTGGCACCGATAATAAGGGGCTTAACAACACCCTGTCGCAACTACTAAGTCCGACTGATGCCAGTGTATTTTTCGACATTGATAGCCCCGCGCTTATTCGACGTTTTCGTCAACAAAAACAAATCGAATTTGTCTTGTTAGATGCAGAACTTCCTTTACTTGATACTATGTACATTTGTAATAAACTACGTAGCGATCAGCCTGCTATAAAAATTATGTTGATAAGCAAAGAAGTAGACCTAAATGAACAAAAGCTATACTTTAACGCTGGTATATCGCATATTATAATTAAGCCTTTGAAATTCGATGCCTTTTACAAAGTATTGATGCAATCATAACTAATAATAAGAGAACAAAACATGAGTGATAAACCAGAAGCACAAACTGACCTTGTCGATAGTAGCCCAAGTCACTTAGTCGCACTGGGTGTATCGGCAGGCGGTCTCGAGGCCTTGGAGAACTTTTTTAACGCCTTGGATGATGATTTAGGCTGTGCTTATGTAGTTATTCAACATTTATCGCCTGACTTTAAGAGCATGATGGACCAACTCTTAAAAAAATACACTAACATGCCCATTGTTCAAGCTGAGGAAGGCGACACCATCGAGAAGAATAAGGTTTACCTTGTTCCCGCGGGTACTTTGCTGAGAGTGGTCAACGGAAAAATAAAGCTCACTGACCTCCCCAAAGAAAATCGAATCAATTTACCCATTAACGCAATATTCAGCAATCTTGCGCACGATGCAGAGCTTGCCGTTATTGGTATCATACTATCGGGTACTGGTTCTGATGGTTGTCGTGGAATTGTTGCATTAAAAGAATATGGCGCCATGGTCATTGCTCAAGATCCATCCGAAGCACAGTTTAATGGTATGCCGCAAAATGCAATTAATACCGGTGCGGTCGATTTCGTTTTGAAAACTGAAGAGATGCCCGAGTACATCAAAAACTTCGTGTCTCACCCACTCGCAACGGCAGAGTCAGAAACCTTCAAATATCACTTATCTCAGAACACAGATGTATTACGTAAAATTCTAATTCTTATACAGGATCTAACAGGGCTTGATTTTAAAGCTTATAAAGAATCAACGGTATCCCGTCGAATCAAGCACCGAATGAGCATTAATAATAAAGTCTCACTCAACGATTACTGGGAGTATTTGCGAGAAAACGAATCAGAGATAGAACTTGTTAAACAAGATTTATTAATAGGCGTGACGCGTTTTTTCAGAGACAAAGAAACTTGGGAAGTACTTAAAGAAGACATTATTCGCCCCATGGTCATAGAACGTGACCCTAACGACACCATTCGTATTTGGTGTGCAGGTTGCTCAACAGGTGAAGAAGCTTACACCATGGCGATGTTATTTGATCAAACAATTAAAGAGCTGGGCTTAGCTCGCAAAGTGAAAGTATTTGCCAGCGACATAGACCAAAGCTCGATAAGCTATGCCGGCAATGGTATTTATCCCAATAGTATCTCTGATGAAGTACCGCATACGCTGCTTTCAAGCTACTTTAATCAAATGGCCGACGGCGAATAT
The DNA here is from genome assembly GCF_015595035.1 of Marinibium conchae. Lineage (GTDB taxonomy): Bacteria > Pseudomonadota > Gammaproteobacteria > Enterobacterales > Alteromonadaceae > Glaciecola. The sequence goes on from NZ_JADNRN010000001.1 coordinate 1,351,251, forward strand.
CAAGTTAATAAAGAACTTCGAAGCTTAGTTGTGTTCGCAACGCACAACGTTATTCAAGATCCGCCATTTTCTAATATGGATATTGTTAGTTGCAGAAACTGCCTAATTTATCTGCAGCAACCTGCGCAACAAAAAGCCATGGCATTTTTCCACTTTTCACTCAAAAAGAATGGCTTCATGATACTTGGCAGCAGTGAATCGCCAGGTAAGTTTGCAAACTATTTCCCGCCGGTGAATTCGCAAAAACGTATTTATCAGAAAACTCAAGATATCCGTATTCCGATATCGACAATATCAGGGCAAGGTTTAAGGCGCTCGGGCTATGAATTGAAATCGATTCCTCAGTTTGTTGAGCGTGTTAATAAAAAGATGCACAAACCTAAAGGACAGTCTTTTGGTTTATCGGTTTTGCAAGAGCGCTATATTCCCCCAACTTTCATTCTCAATAGCAAGTTGCAGGTCATCTACACCTATGGCGACACATCGCTGTTCACGCAGAAACTAAAACAAGGGGAAGTTACCAACGATATTGCTGAAATCATTCGCAAAGAACTATGCAGTAGCGTTTTATCAGGTGCTCATGAGTGTTTGAGAGGACAAGAAAATGTCGTCCTTGAAAGAGTTTTCGAAGATGAAGAAACGAAACAACAATGGGCAATAGAGTGTCACAGCTTTAGCGAGGAAGACGAACCAGACCGCTTGCTCTCCCTAAGTTTTGTAAAAGAAATCGATAAATCATCTGAATCTAACATGAAGGTGTACACCCCTGAAGAACAAACTCAACAGCGTATTATTGAGCTTGAGACCGCGTATGTAGAGTGTCAGCGCATGTACAGAGAAGCTTTAGAGGACCTCGATTCTACCAGTGAAGAATTACAATCGAGTAACGAAGAGCTCATGGCAGCGAATGAAGAACTGCAATCAACCAACGAAGAACTGCAGTCAGTAAACGAAGAACTTTACACGGTAAACAGCGAGTATCAACAAAAAATTCTCGAGTTAACCGACACCAATAACGACCTAGAGAACTTACTGAATGCGACTGATATGGCAGTTCTGTTTTTAGACTCCGATCTCAATATTCGTCGCTACACTCGCCCTATTCGTAAATTCATTAATATTATGGATTTCGATCTCAACCGCCCATTTGAAGATTTGTCATTAAAATTCAAAATGGAAGACATGCAGGACTTGGTCAAGAAAGCTAATTTGAAGGGTGAAGGTTTCCAACGTAACATCAATTATGACGGTAAAGAACTTAGTGTCAGTATTGGTCCCTACGTGGGTGGTAAAGAAAATCAAGGCGTTGTTTTATCTATTCTTGAATCGGATTCCTAATGACGACAACCATCAGATTTCGTTGTTTGCACTATAAAGAGATTACTATTGACCAACAGTAGCGATTGGACAAGCAGAAGACATCAACGAGGTGTTAAGCGTGATGGCGACCATCGCTCTGCATTTCAGAGAGATAAAGCTAGAGTTATGCACTCTGCTGCGTTTCGGCGTCTGCAGGCGAAAACACAAGTGTTGGGTATTGGTATCAGTGATTTCTACCGAACTCGCCTGACCCATTCTCTTGAAGCGGCGCAGATCGGCACCGGTATCGCAGCGCAAATTTCAATCAAACAGAATGAGTTAGCCAAACACCTGGCTATTGACGAACACCTTATTGAAAGCCTCTGCCTTGCACATGATATAGGTCACCCACCTTTTGGTCATGGTGGTGAGGTCGCTTTGCATTACATGATGAGCGAATTCGGTGGCTTTGAAGGAAACGGGCAAACCTTTCGTATTCTTACCAAACTTGAAACCTATTCAGAAAACGATGGCATGAACTTGGCTCGTCGTACCTTACTAGGGCTTATAAAGTACCCTAATTACATCGACACCCTAAAGAACCCAGATTTAGAAATCTCTAAACCACACAGTCATCGCTTAGTTAAGTCTAAGCACTGGCATCCTCCAAAGGGACTATTTAGCTGCGATAAAGACGCGTTTGACTGGGTAATGCAACCCTTAAGCAGTAAAGACAAAGTACAATTTTCAGCATATGATGCTGTGGTTAATAGCCACAATAGAACACGTTATAAGTCGATCGATTGCTCTATTATGGAGTTGGCCGACGACATCGCCTATGCTATTCACGATCTAGAAGACGCGATTGTCATGCATATGGTTACGCGTAGCTCTTTTGAAGCGGAAGTGGTTAGCCATATTAAAACGCTAGGTATCAATGGTTTATCAAATAAAGTCGACGAATATACAGACAGACTGTTCAGCGGTTTACCCTACCAACGGAAAAATGCCATTGGAGCTTTAGTCAATGTATTTATCACTTCCATAAGTATTGAAAAGCTGGGTTTGTTTGATAACGATATACTCGATTATAATGTTACCTTCCCTGCTTCATATGCAAAAGCCCTTGGATTATTCAAACTTTTTGTTTACAACTTCGTTATCAGAAAACCCGAATTGCAGTTATTGGAGTATAAAGGACAACAGATTGTGATGGAGTTGTTTGAAGCTTTTTATTCTGAGCCTGAGCGTCTATTACCCAGCAACACTTCCGCAAGATGGAAGCTGGCCGGTCAAGATCCAACCAGTGATAAGTTTGCACAACATCGGGTAATTGCCGACTACATTTCAGGAATGACGGACGAATATGCAACGCGCTTATACAATCATTTGTTTTTGCCCAAATCTAATGCTGTTACAGACTCTTTAACACCTTAAATTGAAAGATTTATTTATAGTTTAGGGTCTTATACAAAAACGTGAAGGCCCTAAAATGATATTTAAGTTTAAAAACGCACGACAAGAGACAGAAAACCAAGTAACTGATGAATCCGTTTACAGGCAGCGCAGAGAGCTACTCAAGAAAATGGGCTACTTTGGAGCAGGATCCCTTCTTGCTAGCTCTGCGGCAAATGCAGGGCCACTTGATTGGTTTTCAAGCGACGACGAAGTCATTTTTAAAACCAAAGCACTCACCTTTAGCAAGCAAACTGACGATACTCAGAAACAAACACCTGTAGAGAAAGCAACAAGCTATAATAACTTCTTCGAATTTGGCACTGGTAAAAGCGATCCGGTAAAAAATGCGCAGGAGTTCAACGTTGACCCTTGGTCACTAAGTATAGGTGGCCTGGTGGAAAAGCCTATTACCCTCGGCTTAGATGATCTGTATTCTTCATTCGAACTAGAAGAGCGTATTTATAGGTTACGGTGTGTTGAAGCGTGGTCGATGGTGATTCCGTGGATTGGCTTTTCACTCGCTAGCCTACTTAAAAAAGTACAACCATTGAGTTCCGCGAAATATGTTGCTTTTGAAACGCTCTACGATCCGAAGCAAATGCCTGGCCAAAGAAATCGATTTGTAGGTGGTGGCGTCGACTATCCATATGTAGAAGGCCTAAGAATAGATGAAGCAATGCACAAGCTAACGATGTTAAGTGTTGGTATGTATGGCAACACACTACCGCCACAAAACGGCGCACCTGTGCGCTTGGTCGTGCCTTGGAAATATGGTTTCAAGAGCATAAAGTCAATTGTCAAAATTACCTTAACCGACAAAATGCCGCCAACGACATGGAATATATTAGCACCTAATGAATACGGCTTTTATGCAAACGTTAATCCGGCTGTGGATCATCCGCGTTGGTCGCAAGCTCGAGAAAGACGTATTACAACGGGTGGCCTGTTAGCGCAAAATAGGATCGATACGCTTCCTTTTAACGGTTACGATGACGTTGCACGGCTATATAAAGGCATGAATTTGAAGAAATTTTATTAGCAAGATGATGTTGTTAATGTCGCCACGTAAGCCTATTCGAGTGCCTCGCTATCTCTTTATTGCTTGCCATTTAGCAGTCCACCTTGCGCCTACAATTTGGTTAAGTGTGATTTTTTATCTTGGCCTTCAAGACGAGCTTGGAGGCGATCCAGTGCAATATCTGCTTGATTTCACAGGTATTGGCGCATTGAACCTACTTGTTGCAAGTTTGTCGGTGAGCCTTCTTGCACAGCATTTCAAATTTGCTCAACTAATGAAGCTCCGTCGCCCTATCGGACTTTATTCAGCTTTCTATGCCTTTGCACATTTCACCGTCTATATTGCGTTTGAATTACAGTTTGAATTCAACATGTTAGTTAGCGAAATAATTAAACGCCCGTATATAACAATTGGTTTCGTGGCATTGCTTATATTGGGCTTACTGAGTATTACGTCACTTTCTTGGATTAAAAAAAGTATGGGGCGAAAATGGTTTTCACTTCACAAACTCTCTTATCTTGCAGTGTTACTTGCGGGTTTTCATTACCTATGGCTCATTAAGTCGGGGTGGTACGAACCCGTGATTTATTTGGTTATTGCCGGCATATTGCTTTTTATGAAGAGAGAAAAATTAAGAAAATTATAAAATAAAGCTTGCATGTTTATTTATACAGTACTACTGTATATCCATACAACATGGATATACCAACAGCTCAGGTGCTTTATGAATTTACACAAACAACACTTTCTCAGCAAATATTCGAAAAACCGATTGACTGATAGCGCTTCAATTCACAGCCCCGAAAATACAACTCTTGCCCTACCAAACACTTCAAAACGCTGGACGGCACTAGTGTCTACTAGCTCAAAAATGCTATCAACTACACAGGCAATATTGCACGTTAGACCTGACATTAAGCACACGGCCTTCGATATTATCGAGCGCTTATTGTTTTCGAAAAACTGCGCACTTATCCATACGACTGAATATTTATCGTTAAGTCAAATTGAAAGACTTCTGCAAATGGCAAGCTTCAGCGGAACCGAGCTTGTATTCATAGGAAGTATTGAAGAGTTTAATAATTTACAACAACGTCAACTCGCTTAATGAGCAAGAAGCTTTGTTGCCTAAGAAAAGATTCGAGTTTCCTCCCAATTGTCTGAGAGAGCCGATGATACTCGAAGGTGTGGTGTTTCTCTTAAATTTAAATAATCGACTTCATAGGGCCTGAAAATGACAAGCACAAAATTATCACTTATAAAACGCTCTGTCTTTTCGCTAATATTCTTGTCGGTTTTACTGTCTATTGACGCAGTTCTCACATCATTTCTTTGATTGTCTTGGCTCGGCTTTGTCTCAGCAAACGGCGTTCCAGGCGCCTCCGCAAAGAACGACGATTGCGCATTTTCTGACAAATTTGCCCAGCTTTGCTCTAACAGTTTTTGGTATTCTACTTCAGTGACTGATTTATCTACTAAAGTGAGTTCACCAGCAATTCGGTATTGTTCTCGGGTTTTTGCGAAATACCAACATATCTCGTATTGCTTATTTGAAAATCTATCGTTCGTCCAATCACTTATCTTCTTACTTCTTTTGTCGGTAACTGAGAGTAAATTATCAGTACCGTTGGCAAAGCCTCGAAACACCATAGTCCGATTGCTAGGTTTACCTGAAACACTGCAGGAAGCGACTTGATAATACTTTGACTGTGCTTGACTTCGATTTACATGAAGGCTTCTCACCAAACGCTGCCGCCAACTGGGAAATATTTGTTGGTTCATCAGTTTTACCTTCTTATCATTTTTTGACTTAACAAAGCACTTACTAAACTCGCTTAACTTGAGAGAAGAGCTTGTAAAAGTTATCAGTGGTAGCTTTTGCTAGTTCACTAACCGATATTCCTTTTAACTCTGATATGAAGTAAGCCACATCAACGACATTCGCTGGCTCATTTTCCTTTCCGCGATGAGGCACAGGCGCCAGCCAAGGGCTGTCAGTTTCAATTAGCAAGCGCTCTAAAGGCAAGAGCTTCACAGTTTCCTGAAGCTCTTTTGCCGAAGCAAAAGTGACAATGCCCGAAATACTGATGTAAAAACCCAGTGAAATAGCTTCCTTTGCCATTTCCAGTGACTCTGTGAAGCAATGCAATACCCCATTCGTTGTTTCATTCTTATATTGTTTGAGTAACGAAATGGTATCCTCGCGAGCATCTCTAGTGTGTATAATAAGCGGCTTATTCACTTCATTTGCGACTTTAATGTGGTCTATGAAAGAATTTTTTTGTATGTCTTTTGTTTCCGCACTATAAAAATAATCTAAACCGGTCTCGCCCACCGCGACTACATCATCTCGCTTAGCGTGCTCTAATAAGGTGTCATAATCTGTCACATCTTCATTATGCAGAGGATGCACGCCGCAAGATAAAGAAACATTATCGAAGCCTGCTACTGCCTTGCGCATCGATTCAAACTCTTTAACAGACACAGCCACACATAGCATATGCTCTACTTTTCTATCTTGCGCTTTACCGACAACCTGAAGTAACTCGTTATCAGTTTTCTTTAAACGGTCTAAATGACAATGAGAATCTACAAACAATGAATTACCCTACTATTAATATTAAACTCGAGAGAACAGCGCCTCTATCAGCACCACTTTGTTTAGGCCAAGATGGCCCATTAGCTTACTTTTTTCAATACAGTCGATGTAGCTCTTATAATCCATTTCATCACTGCTATCTTTATACTTGCGCATAAAGTACTGCCCTAGCCATTGCAAGGCACGTGGTGAATCCTCTTTCCATTTTTGCGCTACTCGCAAACTGTCGCTAGCGCGAGACTCAAGTGCGCTTATATCAGTGATAAAGTCTTGGTATGTGAGGCTGTCCTCATTATTTAGCTGTTCAAGATAGCGCAAAGGTGAATGACCACAGGCCTGAAGTTCGTCTTCAGTAGCGATAAGCGCACCTTTACTCTTCAACCACGCAACACTTTCTTCATAACGTGGATGAGTAATGGCAATTTTTTCACAACGGCTAAGTACTGTAGCTAATAGCTTTTGAGGCTCGTTGGAGGTTAATAATAAATAGGTATTTTGCGTTGGCTCTTCAAGAGTTTTAAGTAGGGAATTACTCGCCGATTCAGACATTAACTCTATGTTTGGGATCACCAGTACTTTATTGCCACCTAGTTGAGAAGTTTGGGTTAATTTACTAATCGCAGAACGAATCAAGTCAATGCCTATTTGAGACTTTTCACTAAGCACTATATTAAGATCTGGATGAGATTTAGCAGCAATTAATTGACAAGACTTACAATTTCCGCACGCCTCATCATTATTTACAGGATCTAAAAAACCACTTTGTTGGTTTGAGCCACTGCTACACAAGAGCTTTGCTGCAAGAGATTGACACAGTTCTGTTTTGCCAAGTTTACCTGGGCCCATAAATAGCAAACCATGATGCAGTTGGCCTTCTTCAAAGCGCTTAACTAAGCCTGAAAAAGTTGTCGATAACCACGGATACATTAGCCCATACCTACTTTAATATCTGCCTGTGTGCGCGCATACCACTCATTCAACTTCTCAATTAAATCAGACTGCACTTTATCCATGGTTTGCATCGCATTTATCTCAATGGCATTCGAATGTGTTGCCACTAACTCTTTATAGGAAGTTCTTGCACGCTCGAAAAATCCAAGACCGGCAAGCTCAATTCGATCAAGCTCTCCGCGCCCTCTAGCTCTTTGAAGACCAATGCTTGGTTCAACATCTAAGTATATACTCAAATCCGGAGTAAAATTACCCAATGTCATCGACCTGAGTGCCCCTAGTTTTTCTAATTGTATTCCTCTCCCACCGCCTTGATAAGCAATGGTTGACCAATCATGTCTATCACCAATCACCCACGTACCACTTTCAAGTGCTGGCTTGATAACATTTTCTACAAGCTGACTTCTGGCTGCGTACATCAGTAGTAGCTCGGTTTCTTCAGTCACTCTCTCATTCCAATCATGTTTTACGCATTCCCTAATTGCTTCTGACATAGGGGTACCACCAGGTTCACGAGTACAAATAACGTCGTGCCCTTTATTCGCAATAAAAGATGTTAATTGTGAAATAGCAGAGCTCTTACCTGCGCCTTCTAAGCCTTCAATAACAATAAATGATGGGCTCATTATTTCCCTTTTTTTAGTTGATATTTTCGAACCGCAGCGTTGTGCTCACTGAGCGTTTCTGAAAAGTGATGAGTGCCGTCGCCTTTAGCAACAAAATAGATTGCGTCAGTCAATTCCGGTTGCGCCGCAGCTAGTAATGATGCTTCACCAGCCATTGCAATAGGAGTAATAGGTAAGCCCCTGATAACATAGGTGTTATAAGGGGTTTTCTCTCTTAAATGCTTACGCGTTATATTACCATCAAAGTCTTTAATGCCGTAAATGACCGTTGGATCTGTTTGCAAACGCATATTTTTAGCCAAGCGGTTATCGAAAACTCCTGAGATAATGCCTCTTTCACTTTCTACCGCAGTCTCTTTCTCTATAATCGATGCCATTATAAGCAGTTCATAAGGCGTTTTGTACGCCGTATCCAAGAAGCGTTTTGACCATATCCGTTCAAGTTTATCGGCCATTGCTAAATAGGCACGTTCAAGAATCATCGACGCTTTTGTGTTTTTTTCAAAAAAATAGGTATCTGCTAACAAGCAGCCCTCAAGCGAACTATAGGTGTTTTTACAAAAGCTGTTAATGTTTACCAAACGCTCATAAAGCGCCTTTATCTCTTGTGCTTCAACGATATCAGATATGATGTTTGGGTTGCCTTGCAGTGTTTGCATCCATTGTTTAAAAGTTAATCCTTCAATCAATGAAATCGAAAACTGCTTAACCTTTGCAGTGCTGATATCCCTCATTATGTTACTTAAACTTGAGCCTGATTCGAAGGAATAGAAGCCTTTCTTGACAGCAATATATTCGGGGTGCAGTTTTAACCATAATTTTGCTACAAGCGGACGATTGATAAGGCCTTGTTGTTCAAGGCTGCTGAGCACTGCATTCGCAGAGCTACCCTTCTCGATCTCAAAACCAGTCAAGGTTTTGTCCAATATTGTATTTTCACCATACTCAGCTACATACTGAAATGCCAAGATGAGACCAACAAATCCTACAAGGAGAAACACTCCGATTGAATATACCCGTTTACTATTCATTTTTGCTCCGAGCGATAATTAATAACTTCTTGTTGCAGAGCATTATTGATTATTCCCTTCATGACGATGGTGGCAGCATAGTTAAGCGTCAGACTATCTTTGCCAAGCTCAATAGTTTTGATCGGCGATATGCCAAGTAATGCATTACAACAAAACGCCTCTGACACAGATGATAGGTCGTCTTGTGTTACCCTTGCGATTTGATAAGCGATGCCTGATGTCTCCATATAATGCAAAACAAATTCACGCATTACACCCGCAACACCACAGGTACTTAAATCAGGAGTGTACCAAGTATCACCTCTTTTTAGGAAGATATTTGACGCGGTACACTCAATAAGACAACCACTCGTGCTACTGAGCAGCAAATCGTCTATCTTCGGGTAGTCTTTCAGTTCAAGCTTAGCAAGCACCTGCTCTAATCTATTTTTGTGCTTAATGCCCGCTAGAAGCGGTTGCTCTGCTAATTCAACACTTGTACAAAGCGCAATATTTAGGCCTTCAGGTACTGGGGTAGCCAATGTATGAGTACTAACAAAAATGATCGGATTACTGTTTTTATCGGGTGTATAACCTCTGCCACCTTCGCCTCGCGAAATAGAAATTTTTACAACCTTTCTTGATAATTCGTTAGTTGGAATAGCACCTATATTGTGAGCCTCTATGTGTTCAATAAGCAATAAAAAGTCTGTTAGCGCTATGTTTAGCGTTGAATTAAAAATACCTAAACGTTGGCTATCGTTGAATAGCCTACGAGCATGAAAGCTTTTCAGGGATATAAATTCGCCCATCTTTAGCATTGTGGTAAAGCAACCATCACCATAATTGAACGAGCGATCGTCACTAGTTGGTTGCTTTTGGCTTATGTAAGGTAACAGTTTGCTCATGTAGGCTTGAAGAAACTTATTAATATAATTCTCATAGTCATAGTGTAAATTCTTACATAAAAAAAGCCACTAAAAGTGGCTTTATAATTACCTCGCAAATGACCCTTCATGAAAATATCAAACCGGTCGAGCTTGTCATGTATGTCGCTTTAACTTTGCTTCCATTTTTTGAACAACAAAGAACCATTTGTTCCTCCGAAGCCAAACGAGTTACATAAGGCGTAGTCTTCTTTAAAAGATGCCGCAGTATGAGCAACGAAGTCTAGGTCGCAACCGTCACTTGGTTCATCTAAATTAATCGTGGGTGGTGCTATTTCATCACGTAAGGCAAGTATCGTAAATATGGCTTCTACCGAGCCCGCTGCGCCAAGTAAATGCCCAGTCATTGACTTAGTTGAACTCACTTTAACGCGTTTTGCCGCATCACCAAAAATTGACTTTACAGCGCTGACTTCTGCAACATCACCTGCTGGCGTTGATGTGCCATGAGCATTCACATACCCGACATCGGCAGGTGCAACCTTAGCATCCTTTAAGGCATTTTTCATTGCGTTGGCTGCCCCTTCTCCATTCTCAGGTGGAGAGGTCATGTGGTAAGCATCACCGCTCATGCCAAAACCAACGAGCTCAGCGTAAATTTTAGCCCCGCGTGCCTTTGCATGCTCATATTCTTCAAGCATGACTACTCCTGCGCCCTCGCCCATCACAAAGCCATCGCGGGCTTTATCCCATGGTCGACTCGCTTGCTGTGGAGAATCGTTATTTGTTGATAATGCTCTAGCAGCGCCAAAACCTGCAATAGATAGGGGCGTTATGGCGGCTTCAGCACCGCCGGCTAACATACCATCGGCGTCGCCATAAGCAATTGTTCTCGCGGCTATTCCGATATTGTGAACACCAGTGGTGCAAGCCGTAACAACATTTAAATTAGGGCCTTTCAAGCCTTCCATAATGGAAATAAAGCCAGAAATCATATTTGTAATGGTCGAGGGCACAAAGAAGGGTGATACTCTGCGCGGGCCGCTATTAATAAGCTTTGAATGATTTTCTTCAATCAGCTCTAAACCACCAATACCTGAGCCAATAGACACGCCAATTCTGTCAGCATCTAACTCAGCTATATTAATGTTGGCATCTCGCAAAGCTTGAAGCCCTGCGACTATTCCAAATTGAATAAAGCGGTCCATTTTTTTCGTTTCTTTTCGAGGAATAAATGCTTCGGGATCAAAGTTGTCAACTTCACCAGCAAAGCGCGTTGAAAACGCTGAAGCATCGAAACGTGTAATATCAGAAATACCGCTCTTTCCTGCTAAAATATTGGCCCAAGTAGAGTCAACATCATTACCAAGTGGGGATAGCATTCCAAGCCCTGTAACTACCACGCGACGTTTAGCCACCATAGCCTCCATACAAATATTTAGGTCCAGAAATGAAAAAACGGCTCATATAGAGCCGTTTTTCATAAATGTATCTTACGCGTCTTTATTAGCGTTGATATAGTCAACAGCCGACTGAACAGTAGTAATTTTCTCTGCTTCTTCGTCTGGGATTTCTGTATCAAACTCTTCTTCCAAAGCCATTACTAGCTCAACGGTGTCTAAAGAATCTGCACCTAAATCATCTACAAAAGAGGCTTCAGATTTTACTTCTTCTTCTTTTACGCCTAGTTGCTCAACGATGATTTTTTTTACGCGTTCTTCAATGTTACTCATAATTTCAGGTTTCCTTTACGTACCTTATAAAAATTTCTGCAGTAGTTTATTTCCCTACCCAGCTGCTTGCAAGATATTCCCGCTTAAATCGTGGTGGTCAAACCACAATTTTACACTACGATTCGAGAACTAAACAGCCTCAAACCATCACTATTACCTATTTTATCTATATAAAACAGGTAATAAGCATTTATGACATATACATTCCACCATTCACATGAATGGTTTCACCAGTGATATATCCTGCCTCATTACTGACCAAAAATCCAACAGTTGCGGCAATTTCTTCAGGTGCGCCTAGTCTGTTGGCTGGTATATCTTTGAAAATTGCCTCTTTTTGGTCATCATTTAAACCTTTCGTCATGTCGGTATCAATGAAGCCTGGCGCAACAACATTGACAGTAATCCCACGAGAAGCAATTTCACGCGCCATCGATTTAGAGAAACCAATAACGGCAGCTTTTGCAGCTGCATAGTTCGCTTGACCTGCATTACCTGACGAACCAACAACCGACCCAATATTCACAATCCGTCCATGCTTTTTCTTCATCATGCCGCGTAATACGGCTTTTGATAACTTAAATACCGACGTCAGATTAGTTTGAATGATGTCGTTCCACTCGTCGTCCTTCATACGCATCAACAGGTTATCGCGTGTGATGCCCGCATTATTAACCAATATATCAATAACTCCGAATTCGGCATTGATCTGCGTTAATAAATCACTCATTGACTCGTCATCAGTCACATTAAGTACTTTCCCAACACCATTAGCACCGATGAACTGAGAAATAGCTTTTGCACCATTTTCGCTGGTCGCCGTGCCGATTACAGTAGCACCTTTAGCTATCAGATCCTCGGCAATCGCTTTTCCAATACCACGACTTGCACCTGTCACTAAGGCAATTTTACCTGCTAGAGAAGACATTTATTATCCTTATATATTTTCAAGATCACTTGGCTGATTAAAACTGAGTAATTCCAAACTTTTGTTAATACGCTTGTTAAGACCGCTTAGCACCTTACCTGGGCCAACTTCGATGATTTTTGTCACGCCATTATCACTCAAGGATAGCACTGACTCTGTCCATCTGACCGGCATGTACAACTGTCTTAACAAGGCATCTTTAATCGCAGCGGCTGAATTTTCTACTTTTACATCCACATTGTTAATCACTTCGATGGTCGGGCTTTTAAAGCTCACCTCTTGTAACAATTCTGATAAGTTATCAGCGGCTGGTTTCATCAACGCACAATGAGAAGGTACACTCACTGCTAAAGGAAGTGCTCTCTTCGCCCCTGCTTCTTTACACGCTAGTGCTGCTTTTTCCGCCACATTGGCTTCACCGGCAATCACAACTTGACCGGGACTGTTGAAGTTAACCGCAGAAACAACTTTCCCAGATTCAGCAGCCATATCTGCGCAAATGTTAATAATACTTGCGTCATCCAAACCAATTATTGCATACATAGCGCCTGCACCAGCAGGAACTGCTTGTTGCATGAATTCGCCGCGGGCTTTTACTAAACTTACTGCATCAGACAAGGTGAGCACATCGGCACATGCAAGCGCACTATATTCACCTAAACTATGCCCCGCTAGATAATCAACCTTTATGGATTTTTCTTTAGCTCTTTCCGAAAAAACTCGCCATGCTGCAACACTTGCTGTAAGCAGGGCCGGCTGTGTAATGTGCGTTTGGTTGAGCCTAGTACCATCATCATTCTGAACTAAATCCCAAAGATCATACGATAAAGCATCGGATGCTTGAGCGAAGGTCTCTTCAACAAGCCCCGAATGTGCGGCAAGCTCTTTGAGCATACCGACAGATTGAGAGCCTTGACCGGGAAAAACGCAAGCGATTTTACTCATCTAAATTCCTTATCTATATTTTTATTATTATCTGTAACGCTTAGTATTTCACTAAAGCGGATGCCCAGGCGAAACCGCCACCGAAAGCTTCCAGTAAGAGTGTTTGCCCTCTCTGTATCCGACCATCTCTAATTGCTGTGTCGAGTGCGGTTGGCACTGTTGCAGCAGAGGTATTGCCATACTTTTCTAAGGTCATTACTACCTGATCGAGTGACATATCTAACTTTTTAGCAGTTGCCTTAATAATGCGGAAATTTGCCTGATGAGGTACTAACCAATCAATATCTGACTTTTGCATATTATTTGCGTCTAAGGTTTGAAGCACGATTTCACTGAGCTTAGTTACCGCTACTTTAAATACTTCATTACCTTTCATCACCCCCCAGTTTTCATGAACAGATTGCTCATCACCACGTGTAGGGTTGCCAACATACAGGAGATCACCATGCGAGCCAGCCGCATTGATATGAGTAGATAAAATACCGGGTTCTTCACTGGCTTCAATAATGGTAGCCCCTGCACCATCGCCGAACAAAATCACCATCGAACGATCTGCTGGATCAATGAGTCGGCTTAAGCAGTCGGTGCCTATAACAAGAATTCTCTTCGCCATACCGCTTTTGATGTATTGGTCAGCAACGCTTAGGGCATAACAATAACCAGCACACGCTGCTGCAATGTCAAAGGCTGGAATATTGTCTATACCAAGGATATTTTGAATTTCGCAAGCCGTACTAGGTAGAGAGTATCTCCCGCTTGTAGTTGCGCAAACAATCATGTCGAGTTGAGAGGCTTCTATTCCTGCTGCCTCAAGTGCTTTCTTAGAAGCTTCAGCCCCCATGGTGGCGGCGGTCTCTTCAGCGCCGATGATTCTGCGCTCTTTTATACCTGTGCGGTCAGTAATCCACTCGTCGGAGGTATCCACCATTTTTTCTAAATCTGCGTTTGAACGAACATCCGTTGGGTAGTAGCTCCCTGTTCCTATAAAACGTGAATACATGTTTAATGCTCCATCAAGACTGATTCTATTTTTGTTTTTATTTTGTCTGGAACCGCGTTCTCGGCTTCTTCATAAGCTTGCTTTATTGCATAAAAACTAGCTTCAGCAGAGGCATTCCCGTGACTCTTTACAACGATTCCGCGCAATCCTATCAGACTGGCGCCGTTATACTGGTCGGGGTTCATGCGGCGATAGAGTTTTTTTAAGAATGGTAGAGCTAACTTGCTGAAAATTCGAGCAGCAAAGGTCTCTGTAGTAAGCCGTTTAAGCTCGTGAATGACTAACTTTGCGATGCCTTCGCTTGACTTCAAGGCAATGTTACCCGTGAAGCCATCAGTAACAACAACATCTGCTTTCCCAGAGAATATTTGGTCACCTTCAACATAGCCAATATAGTTGGTACCTTGACTATCTTGAAGAAGCTGATCAGCATGTTTAACCAAGGTGTTTCCCTTAATGTCTTCCTCTCCCACATTTAATAGAGCGACTTTGGGAGCTTTAATACCGTTACATTGTTCGGCAAATACCGAGCCCATCACAGCGTATTGAAATAAGCCTTCAGCATCGCAGTTGACTGATGCTCCAAGGTCAAGCAAGAGCACTTTTTTACCCTCGATTTTCGGCAACCATGAAATTAAGGCCGGACGAGAAACGCCGGGCAGTGTTTTCAGCACGTAATAAGCGATAGCCATCAATGCACCTGTATTGCCCGATGATACGCATGCGTCAGCCTCGTTCTCAGCAACCAAATTGATAGCTTTGCGCATTGATGATGCTTTTTTCTTGCGAAGAGCAGTGGTAGGTTTGTCGGTCATTTCAACCACTTCTTCACAAACTAAGAAACTCACCCTGGATTTGTCATATTCACCGAGTGTCGCTATATAGTGATTGTGGACAGTCTGCGATCCACAAATGATTAACGATAAGTTAGGGAATGTTTGAAGTGCCTGATCGGCAGCAGAGAGAAGAACATGGGGGCCGTTGTCGCCCCCCATGATATCTAATGCAATTTTTACGTTAGACAAAGTGTGAGGCCGAATTAATCAGCAATCACTTTTTTGCCTTTGTAAAAACCATCTGCAGTCACATGGTGACGTAGATGTGTTTCACCAGACGTTTGATCAACTGATAAAGTTGCGCCTGTTAAAGCGTCGTGTGAACGGCGTGTGCCGCGTTTCGCACGTGCTTTTTTGCTCTTTTGTACAGCCATAGGTTAAACTCCTAATCTCGCTTAAGCTCTTTTAAAACCGCGAATGGGTTTTTACGCTCTTGTTCCGGTTCGATTATTCCAAATGTCATGTCATCCTCACTTACACCGCAATCTTCTTCTGCATGAAGAGCAACGATGGGTAAGGATAAAATCAATTCGTCTTCAATTAATTGAAGTAAATCGACTTCTCCGTGGTCATTGACCTCTACCGGTTCGTAAGCTTCTGGTAACTCTTCCTCTGCTTCTTGCCCCTGCACAGGACTGAAACAATACTCAACTGCAATTGAGTGAGGAAATTCATGGTTACACCGCTGGCAAAGTAATTCAACTTGTGTTTTCGCATTTCCCTGAAAGTAAGTAAGACCCTGCGCGTCTTTTGAAAACTTAACATCCACTGAGATATACTCATCACTCGCATTAACTGCCCCTACAAACCTCTTCATCAAAGAAGCGGGATATACGCCTACATAAGTAGAACGTTTCATCGCACTTTTTTGCGGGTCGATTTGTATTGGTAGTTTCACTTTATCCATAGCGCGCGCATTCTAAAGCTTTAAAGATGCAGAGTCAAAATGTTTTATGCGTTACACTACAAGCGAATAGCCGATAGCTAGTTCGAAGCAATGAAATGCTTGTACTGGCTCTGACAATAATTTCATCAATAAGGCCAACATGAAACTCCTTTTAGCTTCTTCATCAACTTACCGACAAGCCCTTTTATCTCGTCTGCGGCTGCCCTTTGACAGTTACTCACCAAATGTCAATGAAAGTCGGCACTTAAACGAGAACGCAGAAGACTTGGTTTCAAGGCTAAGTTTACAAAAGGCCCTAAGTGCCCAATCTGTATATCCCGAACATATTATATTAGCGTCAGATCAAGTTGCGTATGTCAGAATCGGCGATGGTCAAAAAGGCGAAGACTCTCATCCTGAAATTCTCACCAAACCCCATACCATTGAAAATGCTATTGAACAGCTTAGTAAGTGCTCTGGACAAACGGTCAGGTTCATTACTGGTCTGTGTTGCTTAAGTCCGAAGCATAATCAACCAGATAATACTCTAGACTGGGTAGACGTTACTTTTCGTGATCTAAGTCTACAAGAGATTACAGCCTATATAGAGGCCGAAAGCCCACTCGATTGTGCTGGAAGCTTTAAAGCCGAAGGCTTGGGAGTGACGTTGTTTGATAAGATAGAGTCTAGCGACCCAACGACGATCGTTGGCTTGTCGCTAATTGCGGTGAACAAAGCACTATTGCGCATTGGCGTAAACCCGCTTTTACACAAAATCCAATAATTCAGAAAAGCAATCAATCAACTTTAAAGGACTGTGCTTTTGTAAATCCTGAGCATCGTGCACGCCATAGCTCACTGCCACACGTGGCATACCAATATTTTCTGCCATTTGCATGTCGTAGGTCGTATCACCTACCATGAGTACCTCTTCAGCAGACACTTGCCATTGCGCCAGTATTTGTAAAAGCATATCGGAACTTGGCTTAGACTCAGCCTCGTCAGCACAACGAGAAAGTTCAAAAAAATGCTTAGTGTTAGTTAGCGAAAAGGCCCTATCCAATCCTCGGCGCGCTTTACCAGTAGCCACTGCAAGACGGGCTTTTTGCTGCAAAGCCAGCAATGTTGACTCGGCGTGAGGGAATAATGGGCAAGCAGTTGTATCTTCGTTTAGGAAAGTTTCTTTGTAATGAGTTGTTACTTCGTCAGCTTTTATAGAATCAATAGAAAATAGAATTTGTATTGCTGGTTTAAGGCTAATGCCAATGATGTTTTCTACTTCTTTTTTTGACGGTTTTGGAAGACCGCTCAGTATTGCTGCCCGCTGCATACATGCCACAATTTTTGCAGCTGAGTCCATCACCGTGCCATCCCAATCAAATATTATGTACTTAAATTCATGTTCCATGCTGATGCTTGCACCTTCTAAATATCGTTTTTGTGTGTCGACAATAAAGCGCTAAGTGACTGGTCATAGTCAGCTTCAAAACGCACTCTCTCTTGGCTTACGGGGTGATTAAACGACAAGCTTTTTGCATGCAAGAAAAGTCGATTAAATTTAAGTGACTTTAGCTTAGCATCGAAGTTTTCATCGCCATATTTCGAATCCATTCCGATAGGATGACCGGCATGCAAGCAATGCACCCTAATTTGATGAGTGCGACCAGTGATTGGGCTTGCTTCAACAAGACTGCAATGCTGAAAGCGTTCAAGAACACGATATCTCGTTTCTGATGGCTTCCCATCATCTGCCACGGACACCAAACGTTCACCACTTTTAAGTACATTTTTGCGCAGTGGAGCAAGTACTTTGAACCTTGTCTCAGGCCACTGCCCAGCGACTAAGGCGTGATAACGTTTATCAACTTGTTTATTTCTTAGCTGCTCATGCAGGTCACGTAAAGCACTACGCTTTTTCGCTATCAGAAGACAACCCGAGGTATCTCGATCCAAACGATGAACTAATTCTAAGAATTGATGTTGTGGTCGGAGTGCGCGAAGCCCCTCAATAACACCAAAGTTTAATCCACTACCACCATGCACCGCCAAACCACTTGGTTTATTAAAAACAATTATTCTGTCGTCTTCATGAATAATATGTGACTCGAGGGTAGAAACGCGATGTAGATTAATATTCTGCTCTTCTTTTACCGCGGTACGCACAGGGGGTATTCTAACAATGTCACCGATGCAAAGCTTATATTCAGGTTTCACCCGTTTTTTATTGACTCTTACTTCACCCTTTCTGACAATTCTATAGATCATACTTTTTGGCACACCCTTTAACTTGGTGGTTAAGTAATTGTCTATTCGTTGGGCCTTGTGATCGTCGGTTATTTCAACCATTTGCACGGTATTATATTGTTCGCTCATTGCTATAAATGTTGCCTGTAAATACTGAAGAGAGAAATCTTAGAGGCGCTAGTATACAGAGATTTACAATGAATGATGAAAAATATACTCACAAGAGCGGCAGGCACTAAGCCAAGCGGAATATCAAATGCCGTGCCAAAATAGTATAATTTTCGATGTAACTATACTATTTATCTTGTTAATTAAGTGTATTTAGGCAATAATGCGCGCCGGTGCAAATGCATAAGCTATTTACATATCAATAGCATAATAAGCATCCTCTACATACCAACGCAAACATGTTGGAGCAAGAGCAGACACCATTACCCGCATTAGCCATTTTACATGCTAACGCGAGCCTTGATAAAGAGTGCTAGGAGAGACATGCACTGCGTTGAAAAACAGACGCAACAAGGTCATTATTAAACAGGTAAAAAGACTGTTGAACAGATTTGAATTAACAACAATGAATAACTCATTGTTGCATTGTAAAACGGAATAGCGGCGAAATGAGCCACGAGATTTTTTGTAAAGTAATAGTTTAAAACGATAATAAACAACAACTTATAATCTCGACCAAAACCGACACAATTTAAACGGATAGTAAAACTCAGCCGTGAGGCTCAGCCACACAATTAATTCAAAGCTGTATCAAGCGGTTGTTCCCTACACTGAGCTAGATACAAATGAAAAGAATGCTAATAAATGCAACTCAGCAAGAAGAGTTGCGAGTAGCCCTAGTAGATGGGCAAAAACTCTACGATTTAGATATTGAAAGCCCCGGTCACGAACAGAAAAAAGCAAACATCTATAAAGGTACTATCACTCGCGTTGAACCGAGTCTTGAAGCCGCTTTCGTCGACTATGGTGCTGACCGTCACGGTTTCCTCCCGCTAAAAGAAATAGCCAGAACCTACTTCCCTTCAGGATACAAATTTGAAGGTCGCCCGAACATTAAAGAAGTGGTGAAAGAAGGCACTCAAGTCATCGTTCAGGTAGACAAGGAAGAAAGAGGTCAAAAAGGTGCAGCATTAACAACCTTTATTTCTCTTGCTGGAAGTTATCTTGTACTCATGCCAAACAACCCTCGCGCAGGCGGAATTTCTCGTCGAATAGAAGGTGATGAAAGAACCGACCTAAAAGCATCGCTGGACAAACTAGACTTACCTAAAGGTATGGGATTAATAGTCCGTACTGCAGGCGTCGGCAAGTCGTATGAAGAATTGCAATGGGATCTAGGCGTACTGGTTAATCACTGGTCAAACATCACTAAAGCATCCGAATCGCGCCCAGCTCCCTTTCTGATTCACCAGGAAAGTAACGTTATTGTGCGTGCTATCCGTGACTACTTGCGCAGAGACATTGGTGAAATCCTTATTGATAAGCAAAGTATTTATGAAAAAGCGCTATCTCATATAGAACTTGTTCGCCCAGACTTTGTGAACAGAGTGAAACTCTACAAAGGCGACGTGCCGTTATTCAGCCATTATCAAATAGAAAGCCAAATTGAATCAGCCTTCCAGCGTGAAGTTCGTCTACCCTCTGGTGGCTCGATAGTTATCGACCCAACAGAAGCGCTGACCTCGATAGATATCAACTCCGCACGCGCTACCAAAGGTGGCGATATTGAAGAAACAGCATTCAACACCAACCTGGAAGCTGCGGATGAAATTGCTCGACAGTTACGCTTACGTGACCTCGGTGGTCTTGTGGTGATTGACTTTATCGATATGACACCTGTTAAACACCAACGCGAAGTTGAGAATCGCATGAAAGAAGCGGTAAAACCTGATAGAGCGCGTATCCAGTTGGGTCGCATCTCTAGGTTCGGTTTGCTAGAAATGTCGCGTCAACGATTACGCCCTTCTCTTGGCGAGTCAGCTTATCATGTGTGCCCTCGCTGCAGCGGCCACGGAACAGTTCGCGGAACAGAGTCTTTAGCGTTATCTGTACTTCGTATTATTGAAGAAGAAAGTATTAAAGATAACACCGGGCAAATTGAAGCGCAGTTACCTGTAAACGTGGCTACCTATCTTCTAAATGAAAAACGTCGAGCGGTACGCAGTGTTGAAAAACGTCACAACGTTGAATTAGTGATTATCCCTAATCCTAATTTTGAAACACCACACTACGAGATAGTGCGCAGACGTCCAGATGACAAAGTCGACGATATCAGCTACAACATTGAGCTTGCTGAAGTACCGCAGACTGCTGCTGATATTACAGCGCCTAAAACCGTTAAGCGTGAAGAACCCGCTTTAGCTGGAATGTCGGCACCTCAACAGGCTGCTCCTGCACCATCACAAGTTGCTGTTAGTGAAAAATCATCACCGGGCCTCATCGCCAAAGTAGTGTCTTGGTTAAAATCACTCTTTGTAGAAGAAGAGCAAAAGCCAGAACCAAAACCACAACGTAGAAATAACAATAATAATCGTAATCGTAATAACAAACGCCGAAATACCAATCAGCGCGGAAGACAACGTAACGATAAAAACCAAGACAAAACAGATAGCCCTGAACGTTCTGAAAAACCGCAAGGCGAGCGTCCGAATAACCGTAAACGTCGGACCGAGCGACAAGACAGAAGCGATAGACCTGAGCGCAAGGATCGCAATGAAAATCGTAAAAATACACAAAGCGAAAGTGCTAAGGGTAATGCTAAGTCAGACCTTGTCGAAGATAATAAAGCGACAAAACCTGTGCAAAAGAAAAGACCGCCGGCTGAACGTCGCAAGCGCAGAGATACCAAGCGTAACATAAGAGTCAATGATAATAGTCCAGCCCCTGGAAACGAGGCAGTTGCAACAGACTCTGCTCCTGAGCAGTCTCAACAATCTGCACCAGTTGTTGCATCAGTTAAAGCTGACGACCCTTCAAACTTGCAACAGAATCTTGAAAATGCAGCAGTGACTGAGCAACTAGAGAAAAGTCTAGCGGACACGGGAACTACTGAGTTAGCCGCACCGGAGCAATCGGTCAGTGAGGCTAACCCTGTTGAAAGCTCAGATAACAAATCAGTTGAGTCGCAAAAAGGTCGAGGTCGACGGTCTCCTCGCCACGTTAGAGCCGCGGGTCAGCGTCGTAAGAAAGATAAAGACCAGCAAGCGCCAGAGTCAGAAGTTGTTCAAGATGAACTACAATTTGATGCTGATACTGATTCATCAAGTCTCGATGACGCTGTTGATGAAAAAGTAAATACTGAAGTATTGCAGCAAGAACCTGTGCAAACCGAAATAGTTTTGGATGCTAACGACGGCGAACAAAATGAGAGCTCAGAGCTACAGAGTAATGCTGAAAGCGAAAGTACTGTGCAAATCAAAGCTGCACCTGAAGCTTCTGCGCCCGAGCAGCCTGCGAGTCAAACAAAGGCTTATCAAAAATCGGCTTTAGTAATGAGTACTCATCCAATGGCTAATCCAGCAAAAGTGGATGCGCCTGCTGAGCGTGAAGTGGTAGAGGCTTTAGACTTAGAGGCACGTGGAAGCTTTGAATTAGGTGGCGCTCCGGCGGTACTCTCAAATGTCAAAACGCAGGTGTCTGCTGAAGCAAAAAACCCTGATAAGGTAGACGCTTAATATTGACCTAGTGCTAAAACTCAGTTTTTCACTAGGCGCTAAAACTAAAAAGGAGAGCTAAATCAGCTCTCCTTTTTCTTGTTCGACGGTTACAGTTCAAACTTTACCACTATTCAAAAAACCATAAGCAAGCAATAGTATCAACTTTGCACACAATACTGGCGAAGCCTTGGCCACGACGAATAGCGTTCACCATTGTTGTTAGGCAAGCTTACCATACTAAATCGTCAGGAATTTCATAATCAGCATACCAGTCATCATCATCACTTTCGTTTTTGTCTTGCTCGATTTCTGTCGCTTGATAAATTACCGACTCTGGCATGCGTTGTTTGATTTTGTCTGCAACCGGCGTGGGCACTAGTTCGTACACATCCGGCTCATAACTCACTACCGACAAGCGCCCTTGGGTAACCAATTTATGCATTTTTTGGTCAACATACATGCGCTTAACTAGATTATCTACCGTGAAATTAAGCACTAAGTCGCCTTTTTTACGACTTTGCGCGTTTACTTTTATAAGGTCGATAACTTGCGCAGCAATCTCTTTTTGTAAGCGCTCTTCTTTTTGCTTTTTGGCCAAAAGTCTATCTTTGCTCTTTTTAGCTTCTAAGGCCTCGCTGGCTGCAATTTTGGCTTCATCTTCGATCACAGCCTTATGTTTTTGTTTCGCTTTTACTTGCTTATGTTTTTCTTGTTTAATTTTCTTAGCTTTCTTTTTATCGGCTAAGCCAGCTTTTAACAGCTGATCCTGTAGAGATAATGCCATTTTTAATCACTTCTTCGCTTTCTTGCGTTTATCGTCTGCAACCCACTTACCATTCTGATACCAAGAAGACCAACCGGTTGCCTTACCCTTTTTATCTTCCGACATCACGTATTGTTGCTTTGTTTTCCGACTGTAACGAACTATCGTCGGGTTTTTATCCGGATCCGATTTTGGCGCATCCGCAAGATAATAAAACTTCGGCGATATGCGGTCTCTAAATCTTGCTAATTCCTCAACCAGAGGCGCTCTTGTTTCTCGTGATTTAGGGAAGGTATGTGCCGCCAAGAATATGCCAGATGCACCATCTCGAAGCACGAAGTGGGCATCCGATTTTTCGCACTCAAGTTCAGGTAAAAACACAGGATCTTCTTTAGGAGGCGCAGCCTCTCCATTTCTTAACAATTTACGTGTATTTTTACATTCTTCGTTTGTGCAGCCAAAGTACTTGCCAAAACGACCGTTTTTAAGCTCCATGTTACTTTGACATTTATCACACTCGATAATTGGACCATCATAACCCTTTATTTTAAAGGTACCTTTTTCAACAAATATGCCATCACAGCTCGGTAAATTACCACACACATGGAGCTTTCGACCTTCATCGACTAAATAACTATCCATTGCAGTGCCGCACTTATCACACCTGCGCTTGGAACGCAGTAATTCAGTTTCCAACTCATCTTCATCGTCAACCTTAACAACCTCTTCCCCTGGCGTTAAATTCATCGTGTTAGTGCACTTTTCTTTAGGAGGAAGATTATAACCAGAGCATCCTAGAAATACGCCAGTGCTAGCCGTTCGTATGTTCATTTCACGACTACATTTGCCACACTCAATGCCAACTGGAACAGCTTGATTTAGCTGCATACCACCTTCTTCAACCGGCATTTCAGCTTTTTCTAATTGTTCAGAAAACTCGGAATAAAAATTATCTAGCACCGACTTCCATTCTTTCTCACCATGGGCAATATCATCGAGACGCTGTTCCATCTTCGCGGTAAAATCGAAGCTGACTAAATCTGAGAAATTGTCTACCAATCTGTCGTTAACAATTTCACCCATTTTTTCGGCGTAAAAACGTTTGGAATCTAGCTTAACGTAACCTCTATCTTGAATGGTCGAAATAATGCTTGCATAGGTCGATGGGCGGCCGATACCCCTTTTTTCTAGCTCTTTAACCAAAGAAGCTTCATTAAATCGAGCAATGGGTTTGGTAAAGTGCTGCTTGGGGTCCAAGCTCTCCAATTCAAGCTTATCGCCTTGTTTAACATTTGGTAGCAGGAGCTCGTTATCACCTTTGCGTTTTATTTGCGGCTGCACCGCGGTCCAACCATCAAAAATGAGTACTCGCCCTTTCGCGGTCAGTTCATAACCCTTAGCTTCTACACGAATTGTCGTGGCGTCATATTTAGCCGCTGTCATTTGACAGGCGACAAACTGTCGCCAGATCAGCTCATAAAGCCTCTGAGCGTCTCTTTCCATCTCCTTGAGGGAATCTGCCTTTATTGCAACATTTGAGGGCCTGATAGCTTCATGAGCCTCCTGAGCACCATCCTTACTTCCATAGGCTATCGGGTTTGGTGGTAAATACTTATCACCAAATTGCTTTTGAATAAGTTCCCGACAACTGGTTACCGCATCTTTACTTAAGTTTGTAGAGTCTGTTCGCATATACGTGATATGCCCAGCCTCATACAAACGTTGCGCCATTGTCATTGTTTTCTTAACACCAAAACCTAATCGAGTACTTGCAGCTTGTTGTAAAGTAGAGGTTATAAATGGTGCAGAAGGACGGCTCTGTGTTGGTTTCGACTCTCTACTGCTAACCGTATACTCAGCATTTTCAAGATTAGAGACTGCCGCCATCGCTTGCTTTTCATTGACAGGCTTAAAGCTTGTACCATTATGCTTTGCAACCAGCATATGTAGTTTGTCTTTTGCGGCAGACTTGGTTTTAAGGTCGGCATGAATATCCCAAAATTCTTCAGGAACAAAGGCCTTAATTTCTCTTTCACGCTCTACTACAAGACGCACAGCAACCGATTGAACTCTTCCTGCAGACAAGCCTCTTGCAACTTTTTTCCACAGTAATGGTGAAACCATAAAACCCACCACGCGGTCAAGGAATCGGCGCGCTTGCTGAGCATTTACTCGATTAATATTAACAACACCAGGGTCAGAAAAAGCATCTTGGATGGCGGACTTCGTTATTTCATTGAAAACTACACGCTGATAACTCTTGTTTTTGCTGCCAAGTAGCTCTTGAAGGTGCCATGCAATCGCTTCTCCTTCCCTATCCAAATCCGTTGCTAGGTAAATCGTATCTGCGTCCTTAGCCAACTTTTTCAGTTCAGCAACAACCTTTTCCTTGCCTTGCAGAATTTGATAATGAGCTTGCCAGTTTTGTTTGGGGTTAACTCCCATCCGGTCAACCAGCTTGCGGTACTCGAAATCCTTAAGATAAGCAGTTTTCTTTTTATCTGTATAAGTATTTAGCTCTTTTGCCGGCTTTTTGGGCTCTACTTTACCCAACGCCTTCGTCGGAAGGTCTCTTACATGCCCGACGCTCGATTTCACAATAAAATCTTTACCTAGATATTTATTTATTGTTTTCGCTTTGGCCGGTGACTCTACTATTACCAGTGATTTACCCATTTATGGAAAGAACCTTATTAATTACATACATTTACATTGCTTTTTACTGCGTGTGCACCAAACTAGCGATATGTTTTCCTTTTTTACATATATCTACAAAGTGAATAGAAAACAAGTTGTTCCACATACTTATATTTTGAAATAAAAGAAAGTGTTTGTTTTTTATAGCTTTTTCTAATATTTAATTTGGCAGTGAGTTTTTTCTGCGTATAATTCCTCTGCAGTTTACAGAATAGTAGTTAAGCTTTGTGACTAATAAAAGGTACAAAGTAAAATATAACGGAGAAATCAGATGCAAGAATTTGAAGCAAATTTTGATGGCTTAGTTGGCCCTACTCACAACTACGCAGGGCTCTCGTTCGGCAATGTCGCTTCAAAAAATAACGCGAATGCTGTCAGTCATCCTAAGCAAGCTGCTTTGCAAGGTCTGCAAAAAATGAAAGCACTAGCAGATATGGGGATGGTTCAAGGTGTGCTGGCTCCACAAGAACGACCCGACATTTATTCTTTGCGCAGACTTGGTTTCTCAGGCACTGATGCCAACGTGATGGCGCAAGCATATAAAGAGGCACCACATATATTTTTAGCCTGTTGTTCGGCTTCTAGCATGTGGACCGCCAACGCAGCGACGGTCTCACCGAGTGGCGATACTGCGGATAGCAAAATTCATTTTACACCTGCAAATCTCACCAATAAATACCATCGTTCAATAGAGCCTGAAGTGACGGGCAACATTCTAAAAGCAACGTTTTCTGATAGTAATCACTTTGTTCATCATAGACATTTGCCAGAAAATGAGCATTTTGGCGACGAAGGTGCGGCAAACCATACCCGCTTTTGTAGCAACTATGATGCTAAGGGTGTTGAGCTATTTGTGTATGGAAGACACGCTTTTGACGAAAGTAAACCCGCTCCGAGCAAATACCCTGCAAGACAAAGTTTTGAAGCTTGCCAAGCGATAGCTCGCTTACATGGTTTAAGTGAGGATTCCGTTGTTTATGCGCAGCAAAATCCAAAGGTGATTGATTCTGGCGTTTTTCACAATGACGTCATTGCCGTTGGTAATCAGAATGTGTTGTTTTATCACCAAGAAGCATTTTTAGATGCTGAAGGCATGAAAAAAGAGCTACTCGATAAGCTCGGGCACGACGACTTTCATTTCATAGAAGTGAGTAGTCAAGAAGTGAGTGTTGATGACGCAGTTAAAAGCTATCTGTTCAATACACAACTAATACGTTTACCCAATAACAATATGGCGATTATCGCACCCAAAGAGTGTGAAAAAAACTCGGCAGTCAACCATTATCTGACGAAGTTAATTAATCAAAATACACCGGTAAAAGAACTCTATTTCTTTGATGTAAAACAAAGCATGCAAAATGGCGGCGGCCCTGCTTGTTTGCGGCTCAGAGTAGCAATGACAAAACAAGAACAGCTAGCTGTGAATCAAAGTACTTTTATTAATGACGATAGTTACGCAAGCCTCTGCGCATGGGTAAATAAGCATTATCGAGATGAATTAAAAGCGGAGGACTTAGCTGATCCTCAACTCCTGATCGAATCTCGAACGGCTCTTGATGAACTTAGCCAAATTCTCAACTTAGGCAGTGTTTACCCCTTTCAGAAATAGCATTAAAAAAGCCTGCAAAACGCAGGCTTTTTTCAAACATCATTTTACTTATTCCGCAGTACTACAGTCAGCTAAGAATCCATATGGGTTGGCTGGCGGCGGACTGTTTTCATCACTTAAATCATCCGCCGCAATGGGGAGTGTTAAGGTTTGACTGTCTCTCGCTTCACTACCAGAGCTTTGCCCAAATACCGCTATCTCAACTGAGGTCCATATTGCGAACTGACGTGGATAACGCAACTCAAGCGTTGCCTGACCTGTAGAGCCAGTTTGAGCTACACCGTCTTGGAAACTAATTGTGCCAACAATACCTGGGGTCAACTCACCGTCGCCATTTGTATCTTCACCATCATCTAATCGACCGTTGTTGTTTACGTCTTCGTTCGGGCAAGTGATAGTTACGATAGCTAACCATCTATCTGCAATCGGATCAAATGAGAAGAACCCTTTATCATAAGAACCGCCAACACTGTGTTTAATCGGTGTTGCTGAAGCCGTTAACTGAGCGTTTTGCACTGGACGACCTACGGAATCACTCACAAACACCGCATACTCTTTAAGATAAGTTGAATTGTCAGGTGCTTGAATCTCAGCGCCTGTGCCAATAGAAATATCAAAAGCACGGTCGCCTACTGTTAAATCGACTTGCCCCGATATACCATCAGCGCTAGCAGTCACCGTTACGCCATCTTCGGGGCTCACGGCGTTTGAAGTATAAACAGTTGACGCTATGCCATCACTACCCGTTACTGCACTGTTAGGCTGGATACTGCCACCGCTAGAGTCGATAAGCGAAAAGTCAATAACCTTGCCTTTTACCAAGTTACCACTAGGGTCTCTAACCACTGCCGTAATTGTACTTGTTTGACCTTCAGGACCGATTAAATCGGGCGTTGCATCAACAAATATACTTTCAACCGTAGACGCTATAAATTCGACATTTGCTCTTGCAGTTACCTGAGCGCCAGATGCATCCTCACCTATTGCCGAAATTGATGCAGGACCAGCAAAAGCAGAGCGTATAGACACCGTTGCAATCCCAGAAGCGTTAGTTGTAACCGTTGGGGTTGCGATATCGCCACGAGAGGTGGTTATTGTTACAGTACCGTTAGCAAAAGGAGTGTTGTTCTTAAACCAGCGCACTGATAAGTCTTGGTCCGTATTTAGCGGGATGTCTCCACTAGGAAGCGTTGAAAAAGCAAAATCATCTTGTTGAATGCCAATTTCTAATTCACCTGTTGCATTGAGCGCACTGGCAGAGAGTGTTGCCGTACCAGATGCGTTTGCACTGAAATTAACCGTTACCTGACCGTCCGCGCCAGATGGCACCGTCAAAGCATTTGTAGCACCGTTACTGCTGTCTCCAACAAAAAGAAGACCAATATCAGTAGACAATTCAATATCTTGACCCGAAATGCCATTTCCTGCTGAATCAACTAAGTTGATTGTTATAGGCACCGCATCGTTAATTATGATTGAGGTTGCACCGTTGAGACGAACTTCTGTTCCGACGACATCTACTGTGACTGAGTCCGTCAAGGCCGCAGTGGAGGCAGTTACATTAACTTGGCGGTTGGTTTGATTGTTCTGAGTAGACAGTGTCGCTCGTACTGTACCATCTGCAGCAGTCACGTTACTGCCACTAGAAAGTGACGCACCGTTATCGGCAGAAAAAGACACCGTGACCCCTTCTAGAAGTACATTTTGCTCATTTTTCACAACAGCTATTAACTCCACGCTATCGTTGCCACTGGTTTCCATTTGGACTTGGCTAGCAAATAATTCCAAAGAAGCTGGAACAACTTGTTCTACTTGCGTACCTGCAGATGTGAATCCGATGGTACTGGCCGTCGTGTTGGAGCCAATCTCGACAGTCGCTGAGACGAGTGCATCACCTCTCAACTCTCCTACTTCGAGGCCGATTTGGGCAACGCCATCTGCGTTTGTTAGTGCAGTGCCCGTGTCGTTAGTAAAACTTGCGAGATTCGGTTGTGTGAAACTAAATGTCACCAAAATATCGTTAACCGCAGCACCGCCAGAAGCAGAAACTGTTGCGGTGATTACTAATGGATTTCCTGCGCTTACTTCATTAGCAGCATTGCCATCGGCATCTGCTATTGTCAATGCAACGGAGTAAGTCACATCTGAATCGCCATCAGTATCGGGCGTAGTACCACCGCCATCGCGTGTAAGTTCGCCATCCCCACCACATGCAAAAAGCATCGTTGTGGTTACACAAACTGCAAAAAATTTAAATAACGCCTTCATGTTTATACCTTACGTAAGTTAAAGCTAGTTTATTAGCGTATTCTAACAGGTAAGCTCATCAATAAAAGAGTTTTGATCTGACAACATAATTGTTAACC
The DNA here is from genome assembly GCF_015595035.1 of Marinibium conchae. GTDB lineage: Bacteria > Pseudomonadota > Gammaproteobacteria > Enterobacterales > Alteromonadaceae > Glaciecola. Next base: position 1,380,771 of record NZ_JADNRN010000001.1, read on the forward strand.
TTTGCGTATACAGACAGATAACCAAAAATAACAAGGTCTATACATGCAAAACAACAATAAAAAACTAAGTCTGAGCTCTCGGATCTTTATCGGCATGTTCGCCGGAATCCTGACTGGGCTTATCCTGCAACTTGCTAATAATCATATAGGAGATCTTGATTTTGAGATATTCTCAATCGCATTTTCTACGTATGGATTTTTCGTAGAAGGTATATTTCACGCAGGTGGAAAGATTTTTATTAACTCATTGAAGATGCTTGTCGTACCTTTGGTGTTCGTATCTTTAGTATGTGGAACTAGCAGTTTAGCGGATCCATCAAAATTAGGTCGCTTAGGCGGAAAATCCATTGCCTTGTATATGTTCACGACATTTGTTGCAGTCACTTTTGCGATGACATCAGCGCTAATTTTCAAACCTGGCGGTGGCTTTAACCGCCCTGCAGAAACGATTGATTATGTTGCGAAGGAAGCTCCCTCCTTAGTTGACGTGATCATTAATATGGTGCCTAGCAATCCGGTTTCTGCGATGGCTGAAGGACAAATGATACCTATTATTGTATTTGCGATCTTATTCGGCATTTCAATGTCATTTGCCGGTGAAGCTGGTAAGCGGCTATCTTCATTTTTCAGTGATGTTAACGAAGTTATAATGAAAATAGTAAGTATCGTAATGAACTTCGCTCCTTATGGTGTCTTTTGCTTAATAGCGAAATTATCAGCGACAATAGTTCCCTCAGATATTTTTGCGATTGGTGCGTACTTCGTTAACGTATTTTTCATCCTAATATTACATGCAATTATTGTTTATCCTCTGCTGTTGAAATTCATTACCGGCCTAAACCCACTTATCTTATTGATGAAGTTAAAAGAGGTGGCAGTATTCGCATTTAGCTCTGCAAGCAGCAGCGCCACCTTGCCTTTAACAATTGCAACAGCAAGACAGAAACTAGGTGTCAGTCGCTCGGTATCATCTTTTACCTTGCCATTGGGCGCGACTATTAATATGGATGGTACTGCCATCATGCAAGGTATCGCCACGGTGTTCATTGCCCAAGCTTACCAAGTTGACCTATCAACCGCTGACCTTATCATGGTTGTACTCACCGCAACTCTCGCATCAGTTGGAGCCGCTGGTGTGCCAGGTGTTGGTTTAATATTACTTGCTGTTGTTTTGCAACAGGTCAACTTGCCAGTGGAGGGTATTGCGCTAATTATCGGTATTGATCGCCTTCTTGACATGACCAGAACGGTTGTTAATGTTACGGGGGACAGCACTATCGCGACTATCGTGGCTAAGACTGAAGGTGAATTAGATGAAGATGTCTATCACGATAGAAGCTTGACTGACAAAGTAGAGCAAGCAAAGTAGAGCAAGCAAAATTCGATGAGAATCAAGCGTCTTTGGTTAAAGTTTTTAAAGGCTAAAGGCGCTCATCGTCTGCAGTAATAATGATTGCTTGATCAGGTCACTGATTATTGTAATTCACTGGCTGGATTTATTTTGGCTGCTCGTGCTGCTGGGTATAAAGTTGCGCACACACAAAGAAAAATAGCTACAAAGTAGGTTATAAGCACATCAAAAAGTTGTAAATCGGAAGGCAAATAGTCAATAAAATATACCCCTTCCCCTAGTAAAGAAAAAGCAAACACATCCTCGATAAACCCAGTAATATTAGCCAGATAATAGGCGCATAACATACCCAATATGCTACCAATCGTTGCCCCGTAAAAACCATTTATTAGCCCTTTAATTACAAAGACTCTACGGATCAGAGCATCTTCAGCGCCCATCGTTTTAAGCATGGCAATTTCGCTTGTCTTTTCCTTTACCGACATAACGAGTGACGACACTATATTAAAACATGCTACGCAAATAACCAAGGTGAGCGTAATGTAAACTACAGTTCTAACCAATTGAATATCTTGATATAAATGACCATTAGTGAGCGTCCAATCGGACATATAAACAACCTGATTAAAGCGTTCTCCATACTCTCGCACCACTTTTCTTCCTAAAAATGGATCAGACAAAAGAAACTCGATATTTGTAGCCGGCCGACGAAGCTCTAAAGCAGACGAAAGTGTTTGCATATTCATAATGCCAACAAAATCATCGACTTCACCGCCAAAATTTAACTCCCCCAAAAAAACCAGTCGCACAACCTTAGGCGCTTGAAAGGACAAATCAGCACTAGTGCGCGGTAATAACAATTGTACTTTGTCATTGATTTCAAGGTTTAGTGCTTTTACAACGCCCTTCCCAAGGTAGACCCCATTTGGAACTGTCGAAAATGCGTTTGATGCTAAGCCAATGGCTTTTTTACTAGACAGGTAATCTGCATCAACCCCCTGCACTTCTACTGACTTCATTTTGCCAGACTTCTGAATCAAACCGGCCGCTTTGGTGTAAGCAAGTAAACTTAGAATACGAGGGTCGGCCGAGGCTCTTGTTGCAGTGGCTTCATCTAAATACACACCTCTGGTATCGACCGCCACAAATTCAGCATGTGGTATGTAGGATAATAGTGTTTGTCTAAGTTCTTTTTCGAAACCATTCATCACTGAAAGTAACAATATAAGCACAAAGCATCCTAGACCAATGCCAATGGTTGATGAAGCGGAAACAAAAGATATAAATCCACTTTGCTGTTTACTTTGTCTAAACTTGTTTGCAATTCTAAGCGCTAACATCAACTACACACTCTTAGTAACTTGACACAAGCTACCTTTTTCTAAGCGCAGAACGCGATCCATTTTATGCGCTAGTGCAATATCATGAGTTACCAACAGAAAGGAGGTAGCAAATTCTTTATTGATATCTTCAATCAACTGGTAAATAAGCTCTGTATTTTCATCGTCAAGATTACCCGTGGGCTCATCGGCGAATATCATTGACGGATTTGACACTAAGGCACGGGCAATTGCCACACGTTGGCGCTCACCACCAGAAAGTTGGTGAGGTTGATGTTGACAACGTTGTGCCAAACCTACTCTATCCAGTAGATCTCTGGCTTTTGATAAGGCCACTTTATTCCCCTGACCTTGAATAAATAAGGGCATTGCCACATTTTCTTCAGCATTGAATTCTGGCAATAAATGATGAAACTGGTAGACAAAGCCTAATTCTCTATTTCTAAATTGAGCTTGCTGCTTTTTTGACTTCTGAAATAAGGCTTCCTGTTTAAAATAAACCTCACCAGAATCGGGCTGATCTAGCGTACCAAGGATATGTAACAAGGTACTTTTTCCCGAGCCAGAGGCACCTAAAATAGCAACTTTTTCACTTTTACTAATGCTTAAATCAACAGACTTTAAAATATCCAGAGTGTTAGAAGCGTCACGATAGCATTTGCTAATTTTTTGCGCATTGAAGAGTATATCAACCATGGTTTGTTTTCTTATTTTATCAGTCGGTATAGTTTACATGCATAAGGGATCTCAACCAACAGAAAGCGTAAAACTAGAGTGCAGTAGTTGTGTTTTCGAAGAATGTTAATTTAAGTGGAAGCGCGAGATACGATGAAATGAATGGCGGAGTGGACGGGACTCGAACCCGCGACCCCCGGCGTGACAGGCCGGTATTCTAACCAACTGAACTACCACTCCGCAGTGGCTTGCAAAACTACTCCTGCAAGGAGCAGATTGCTAGTAATGTTTGCGTTTGCATTTTACAAGACCAAGCTAAATGGCGGAGTGGACGGGACTCGAACCCGCGACCCCCGGCGTGACAGGCCGGTATTCTAACCAACTGAACTACCACTCCGCATTATGCGTTGTACTTGTTGTTAAATGGCGGAGTGGACGGGACTCGAACCCGCGACCCCCGGCGTGACAGGCCGGTATTCTAACCAACTGAACTACCACTCCGCTTTAACAAGCAAAATCAATGAGTTACATTTTTCCTTAGAAGCATGCTCCTTCATTGCGGCGCAGATAATACGGTTTCAACCTTTGTGAGTCAACAGCTTTTTTAAAAACATGTGTTTGTTGACGAAAAATTATACGCATTTAAGAATAATGCGAGCAGATAGATTGAAATACCCTGTTTGTAAGCGACTAAGATCCACTCTTAGTCTCTTTATTAATCTGACTTTCGTCACCCTCTTCGCTGTCTTCACTCTTAACTTTAGTTAATTTCTTGCTCACGATAGTCTTTATTTTTCCGAACGAGCCAAGCGCGGCTTGTTGCATTCTTTGCATAATATAATCGTCAGGGTTGTTCCTTTTATTAATGATTAGAAACAAGCCAATTGACCCAAATAACACGATAAATAAGTTAATAGAGATAACAATCGTAATGGTATCGGCCTCACTCCAACCTGGTTCGCTTGGCTGAATAAACTCTGATACATCCAATGGCTCAGTTCTCTCAAGGCCTTCTTCAGAGACTAATTCGACTACTTCAGGCGCTTTGGTTGCGAAGGTATACTCTGGCACATCAATGATCACGTCCCGATTGTCAACTGTCTCAGCAAATGCAGTTAACTTAATACGATATTTTCCAAAGCTATCATTTGGAATCTCAATTTCCTTTATATTTGGATTGGTTTCGGTCAACGCTATTTTCTGACTCTCACCATTTGGCCGACGTATCCTGCCGTCAAGTAATAGTGAATCCAATTTAATATGTTGCGTATCAACACTCACAAAGAGACGATGCGCTGCCTCATTTGTTTCATCTACTTGCAGCTCTAACTTTATTGGATTTGGATGCAGAATCACGGTTTCATTAACTTGCTCACGATTGTACATCGGGGTTCTGATGCTAAACGTTGGACGCCACTCCCCACTCGGAATTCCTAAATTAAATTGCCCGGTAAAAATACCATCTGCGGCTACTTCGTCGAGGCCTTCTCCATTATCTTGGAATCGTGCAATAGAACGCGAACCTAAGCCAAAATTTTCAAAGTTTGGATTGTTATTACTAACGAAGTCTATACTCAGTGTCACTACGTCACGAAATGGCGAAAAATCGACTTTTTCACCATTATTCTCGAGCACTGCAGTTTGCTTAATAATTTCACCTGAATAAATGTTTGTCGGGATTGGCTCCGCGTTCAAAGTAATATCTGCAATTATCATTACTCTCGAACCTGGCAGGATTTGACCAACCGCTTGCCACGGCCCAGGCATTGGCTTTTTGAGAGAAATCATATCGTAGGTTTCAGTTTCGTACCAACGCAGCATATCATTACGATCATCATCTTCAAGAAACACCTTCGAACCATCGGGTCTAACCAAAACTATTGGAGATGAGCCCGCCTCTCGAAAGAATATCATGGTCACTTCCTCAACATCGTTGTCAATACGGAAGCGGTTATCAAGAAATTCAATACTATTTTGGAATTCGTTACCAAGTTCAATAATAGGTACGGTAGGTTGCTTCACTTCGCTTTCATCAACAACAGGTCTTTGTAGCAAGGAATCAAGATCAGGGGTGCGCTCTTCCTGAGCATGTAAAGGAAGAGAGAAAAAACTAAATATAAGGATGATGAGCAGTGAGCTGGCGCATGCACGGCCCGCTCGCGAGAGGCAAGCGAGTGTTACTTTGTGGCTAAGTGCGCCAGAGTGCTTGTGATGATTTTTTTTCAATTTTGTCTAAATATGCTTCATGATTACTTAGTTCATCGGCAGATGCCTTAACAACCTTTAAAGAACCAGTAAGATTTACTTTCCTTGGAGCATTTTTAGCCGCAGGGTCTGTATTATCTGACTCTGTCGCCCAATTCATTGCTGTTTGCCCACCTGTCATCCACAGGTAAACTTCAGCTAGTATTTCGGAATCTAACAGGGCACCATGATAAGTTCGATGCGCATTATCGACACCATAAACTTTGCATAATGCATCTAAATTATTTTTTTGACCTGGGCGCATTTCTCGCGCCATAACCAAGGTATCGATAACCGAACAAATCTCGCTCGTTTTCGATACACTCGACTTGTTAATGGCAAATTCATGGTCCATAAAGCCAATATCAAAAGGGGCATTGTGAATGATTAATTCTGCACCTCGAATAAAGTCAATAAATGCAGGCGCTATTTCTTTAAACGACGGTTTGTCTTTTAGGAACTCATTGGTAATACCATGCACTGCAACCGCTTCCTCCTCCACTTCGCGAAAAGGATTCACGTACTGATGGTAAGTATTTCCTGTGAGTTTCCTGTTCACCATTTCAACACAGCCAATTTCAATGATGCGGTGGCCGTCTTTGGGGTCGATTCCGGTTGTTTCTGTGTCTAATACTACTTGGCGCATATTATTTCATCTCTTTAGGAAAAGCGGAGCATATTCGTCTGTATCCTAGTATACTGAGAAGCATCATATTCAGACAGTCCTTAATTAAATAAAAATGAAAAAACTTACAATATACACCGACGGTTCTTGTCTCGGTAATCCAGGCCCTGGTGGCTACGGCGCTCTGTTGATATTCAACAAACATAAAAAACGAATTTCTAAAGGCTTTAAACTAACGACCAATAATAGAATGGAGTTACTTGCGCCGATTGTTGCTTTAAATAGCTTAACAGAGCGATGCGACGTTGCTATTTATACCGACAGTCAATACGTCAAAAATGGTATCAACCAGTGGATCCACAACTGGAAAAAGAACGGTTGGAAAACCAAAGATAAAAAAGCCGTGAAAAACGCTGATTTATGGAAGAAGTTGGATGAAGCGGTAAACCAACATGAAGTTGAGTGGCATTGGGTTAAGGGGCATTCTGGCCAAGCTGAAAATGAAGAAGTCGACGACTTAGCCCGCGAGGCTGCATCGGGAAGTAAGCTCGATGTCGATACGGAATATGAGAAGGAAAGCAAATGAGTGCAATTACGCTTAGGCAGGAACGAGAAAAGTCGATGCTTCGCAGGCATCCGTGGATCTTTGAAGGCGCAATAGAAAAAGCGGAAGGCACTCTTCGTTCGGGAGAAACGGTTGACGTACTAGCTCATGACGGTACATGGTTAGCAAAAGCGGCATATTCCCCTTCTTCTCAAATTCGTGCCCGTGTGTGGTCATTTGAGCGCGATGAAGTGATAGATAACAGCTTTTTTAAACGCAAAATGCAGCAGGCACTTGGGCGCAAGCAGCATATTCTTGAAAAACACAATACCAACGCCTATCGTCTCATCGCTGCCGAGGCTGATGGCCTGCCAGGCATTACTATCGATGTCTATGCTGATGTTGTTGTTGTGCAATTATTAAGTGCTGGCGCTGAGAAACACCGAAAGAAAATCACATGGGCAATTGAACAACTTTATCCCACCGCGGTTATTCATGAACGTTCCGATTTAGACGTGCGTAAGAAAGAAGGCCTAGAGCCACTGGTACAAACGCTCAAGGGGGATTTGCCCGACTCTGTTGTTATTAGGGAGAACGGGATCAGCATTATTGTCGATCTAATCAACGGCCACAAAACTGGTTTTTATCTCGACCAACGAGAAAACAGACGAATTGCCGGTAGCTATTGCAAAGACAAACATGTACTAAACTGCTTCAGCTTCAGCGGTACTTTTGGTCTTTATGCTATGAATGCTGGCGCTAAGAGCGTTGTAAACGTAGATGCCTCATCATCTGCATTAGCCTTAAGCAAGGATATACTTGCCCTTAATAAGCTCGACAGCACAAAGGTGTCGCATTTAAAAAGGGATGTATTTGAGTTATTAAGAGAATATAAGGAAGCTGACAAACGCTTTGACGTTATTATACTCGACCCGCCGAAGTTTGTTGATAGCAAACACAATTTGAATAAAGCGGCTCGCGGATATAAAGATATTAATAGATTGGCTTTATCATTGTTGAATGAAAATGGTATTTTGTTGAGCTTTAGTTGTTCTGGCTTAATGCCACAAGACTTGTTTCAGAAAATTGTGGCCGATGCCGCACTAGATGCGCATAAAGATGTTTATTTCACCCAACGAATGAGTCAGAGCGAAGACCATCCAGTGAGTGGTAACTTTCCTGAAGGATACTATCTAAAAGGCTTAGTTTGCTCGGTGTAATGAGATGAAACTACTTCATCTCACTTATTTCTACACCAACCAGACAGGCGTTGTCGCCTTCTGGCTCGCAACGAAGTACTTTTGCTTTTGCATTAAGCGATGGGATTTGATCATTATTAGATTCGATAGCCACCTCTAGCAAAGTCCCTATTTCCATAGAGGCCTCCTCTATTTCAAGCGACATACCGGTTGCACTAATATCTTTGCATATTGCCGCAGTTTTACGCTGCGTGGGGTCGTCAAGTAGAGTCAGCTCACAAGGTGAGTTGATCATCATTCGGTAAAAATTGCGTTTGTCGTCATAGCCTAACATTAAATACTCCAGACTCTTTTTGTTATTGCAAACCGAGTGAGAGCTACTTGTTGATTTTTACTCTCGCTTTATCCTTTATATTGCTCTGAGAATCAGATGTCAACTGCTAGGCTACAATTCTGACAAGTTATTAGCTATTCGTTTAAGAGATATTGGCCTATTTGTTCCCAATTGTTGGGCAAATAAAGACACCTTAAATTCCTCTATCATCCACTTGATCTCATGTAAGTCATCTGGATATTCACCTAGCTTTTTATATTTACTCTCCACTTCGTCAAAACGAGACTGCGCTTTGTCCACTTCAATTTGATTCATTCTATCGCGATTAGGATCTACTTTAAGTTTTTCGAAGCGTTGGCTAAGGGCTTGTACATACCGATTCCAATCGTCCAAGCGTGTATTTCCAAAATCAAAAACAAAACCTTTATACACAAGCCGATTTAACTGTGTCTTTATTGCAGCAATGTTGCTCAATAAGTTTACGGGAATATTCCCTTTGCATTGCTTCTGTATATGGTGAGCTGTCGTCATACCCTTTTCAATTTTAAACGCAATGTCGAGAGCTTGATCGTTAATGTTAGCTCGAACGAGCTCACATACGGCATTAAAATCATCCTTAGTACGAATAGTCCGTTTGTTGTCATTTTCATAGGCTCGCACTAATGCATCTATTGCTGCGAGAATAATATCATCGATCAACACCGACACCTGACCAAACGGTGTAAAATACAAGCTCAACTTGGCCTTATTAGGTAATTTTTGCTGCAAATACTTCACGGGCGATGGAACGGTATTTCTAACAAGTTGATAAACACCCAAACGATGTTGTTTCTCTGCTTCATCAGCATTGTCTAGCAACACAATGTCAACTTTGTTCTGACGCTTCTGCAGGGCTGGATAGGCTTTTATCTGGTAGCCAGCATGTTGCTGTTCAAAAGATCGTGGAAGCGCATCGAAATCCCAATTCGTTAAGTCTTGACGCTCCAGTTCGGGGCTTGCAACTTTCTCGATTGTTTCTTTTACTTTAGCTTTTAACTTATTTTGTAAAGCAAGTAAGTCTTTCCCGCTCTTTTGTACTTTTCCATTTTCATCAACAATGGAAAATGTCATTTGAAGATGATTGGGCAGTTCACTACTATTAAAGTCTTCTTCTGACAAACGAACACCGGTCATTTTGAATAACTTATCCGCCACTGCACTTATAATCGTTTGCGGTGCGCCATTGTTGTCGATAGGTTGAATCTCGGCTAAACAAGCGTCTGCGAAGTTTGGTGCTGGCACAAAGTTCCGCCTTAAACGCTTCGGCAAGCCTTTGATAATAGCAACGACAAGCTCATGCTGGAAACCAGGCACCAACCAGTCGAAACCAATATTGTTAACTTGATTCAATAAAGCCAAGGGAATATTCACATTCACACCGTCACTCGGGGAGTTCGGTTCAAAAACATAAGTCAAGGGAAGGCGCATATTGCCTTGCTTCCATTCGTCGGGGAAATCCCGTTGATTGATCGACGATGTATCTCTCTTTAGCAAAGAATCAAGGTCGACATCTAATAAACGAGGTTGTTTTTCTACGGTTATTCGCCACCACTTTTTGAAACTCACTTCATTGCATACATCCTCAGGAAGTTTTGTTGCATAGAATTCACATAAGTCATCTTCATCTGCTAATAAATCCCTGCGTCGTGACTTATGCTCTAAATCTTCGACCTGAGCAATCAAGCCTTGATTCTTTCTCAAAAATGCGTATTGCATTCTTGTATCGCCGTTTACTAATGCTTCCCTGATAAAGAGCTCTCTACACAGAGCTGTGTCAATCGAAGAATAATTCACTAGGCGCCGAGAGACTATAGGCAAACCATATAGATTTACCGTCATGTAAGCCATTACCGCGCCTTTGTTTTTACTCCAATGTGGCTCAGCAAATTGTTTATTTACGAGGTGGGTGGAAAGCTCTTCTAAACACTTAACATCAATTTTTGCTACTTGCCGAGCATATAGCTTTGACGTTTCAACTAATTCAGCCGCCATTAACCATTTCGGACTGGCTTTAAAAACACCAGAGCCAGGAAAAATATAGAAGCGAGTATTACGTGCTCCTAAATATTCTCTGTTCTTATCTTTCATGCCAACTTGAGATAACAATCCCGAGGCGATGCTAGTGTGAATATTCTCATATTTTGCATCGCCACTGTTGAGCCTGTAACCAACTTCTACGAGCGACTTTTTCATTTGACTGACAATGTCTTGCCATTCTCGCATTCGCAAGTAATGAATATAGTTTTGCTTGCACCACTTGCGTACTTGGCTGTTTGATAAATTTTGCTGTTGTTCTCCAAACACTTTCCATAGGTTCAACAAGGAAATAAAATCGGAATCAGCGTCAGCAAATGCCTGATGCTTTTCATCCGCCGCTTGTTTTTTGTCTTGAGGTCTTTCACGTGGGTCTTGAACACTTAAGCCAGCGGTGATGACCATAACTTCTTTGGCACAATCACGCTGCGCAGCCTCAATAACCATCTTGGCATATCGAGGGTCCACTGGAAGTCGAGCAATCTTCCGTCCCACTTGAGTTAACTTTATCTTCCCAGCTTGCCTGGTGATTGCCTGAATCTCCTCTAAAAGCTTCATACCATCATTAATATTTTTATCATCTGGCGGCTGAACAAAAGGAAACTCGCTCACATTACCAAGCCCTAAGGAAAGCATTTGCAAGATAACTGAAGACAAATGCGTTCTGACTATTTCAGGATCCGTAAACTCGGGTCTTGATAAAAAATCTTGCTCGGAATAAAGGCGAATACAAATACCATTTGAAACCCTTCCACATCGCCCGGCTCTCTGATTCGCAGAGGCCTGGGAAATAGCTTCAATTGGCAGACGCTGTACTTTGCTGCGGTAACTGTAGCGCGACATTCTGGCTAAGCCAGGGTCAATAACGTACTTGATTCCTGGCACAGTGAGCGAAGTCTCTGCCACGTTTGTTGCCAAGACGATACGCCTACCAGAGTGTGCTTGAAAAATTCGGTTTTGCTCTGATGCCGACAGACGAGCATACAGAGGCACAATTTCAGTATTCCTATAGTGTTGTTTTTGCAATATATCTTGGGTATCTCTAATATCTCTTTCGCCACTTAAAAAGACCAATATATCACCAGGCTTTTCGCGCATTAATTCATCTACGGCATGAACAATCGCCTCACTTTGGTCAGCAACATCGCCACTTGTTTCATTGAGGCCTTCACTCGCACTATTCGGTTCATGATAACGGATTTCCACAGGATAGGTGCGCCCACTCACCTGTATGATAGGAGCATTATCAAAATGCGAGGAAAAGCGTTCAGGGTCGATAGTTGCCGAAGTAATTATCAGTTTTAGATCTTTTCGTTTCGGCAATAACTGCTTGAAATAACCCAAAAGAAAATCAATATTGAGACTTCTTTCGTGAGCTTCATCAATGATGATTGTGTCGTACTGTTGTAGAAATCTATCTTGCTGAATTTCCGCTAGTAGAATTCCGTCGGTCATTAGTTTTACATGACTGGTTTTACTTACGTTATCTGAGAAACGGATTTTAAAACCAACCGACTCACCCAATTCGCACTCTAGTTCTTCAGCAATACGATTAGCGACACTTCGAGCTGCAAGACGCCTCGGTTGTGTGTGCCCGATAAATCCATCAACGCCCCGCCCTAACTCCAAACACATTTTGGGAATTTGTGTTGTTTTTCCTGAGCCCGTTTCGCCAGCAATTATCACCACCTGGTTATGTTCTATGGCTTGCTTTATATCCTCGCGTTTGTTGGATACAGGAAGATCGGGATAGCTAATTTTAGGAACACTATCGAGCCTATGTCGACGCTCTGTTTGTGACGCATCAATCTTATGAAGAAGTGTTTCAAATGCCGCAAGTTTCTCGTCACCGCCGGCCAGAGAGCTGATTTTTTGATATTGTTTGTGTAAATGGAAGCGGTCTTTAAGGAGACAACGTTCCAGAGCGTCATTTATTTTAAACTGCATAGGATTATATCGGTTTGTTTTGATTATTTTAGATGAATTACAACAGTGGCAGTGCTTACGCGAAAATAAGGCTATTTGACCAAATCTACTATAAAAAACCTTTTATCTGTTTCGTTGATGACCGCATTTTACAGCCACCAACAATCGATAACGTAATTTTTCGTTATAATAGCACTTTGTTTGCTAATCGTTGCCATAAATACCGATATAAACGTCACCTTTTGTGTCAATACTGGCTCGATACATGCCTTCAGTATTAAAGGGCATGGCAATATTTCCTTGAGCGTCGATAGCGATGACGCCGCCGGTCCCCCCTGCATCTTTCAATACGCCGTTTATCACTTTAGAAGCCGCATCTTCAATACTCAGTTGCTGATATTCAACGCGGGCACAAATGTCAGCGGCAACATTATAACGGATAAAGAATTCTCCGTGTCCTGTGCTAGATACCGCGCAGCTGTTGTTGTCGGCGAAAGTGCCTGCCCCGATAATAGGAGAATCGCCTACACGGCCATATCGCTTTGCCGTCATACCTCCCGTCGAAGTTCCTGCCACCAGATTTCCGTTTTTATCCAATACAACAACACCAACCGTGCCGTATTTATAATCGATGTTGTGTGGAGCGCTATAAAAAGCTTGTTCATCCTTGAGTATTTCTTTCTTAGCTTTCTTTAAGGCGTCTAGGCGACGCGAAGAATTAAAATAGCGATTATCAACTTTTTCTAAGCCCTTTGCGAATGCGAAGCTTTCCGCCCCCTCACCTGATAGTAGTACATGCACCGACTCCGTTCTAACGAGGTTTGCAGCAGCAATAGGACTTCTAATTGTTTTCACTCCAGCTACAGCACCTGCAGAACGATCCGCACCATGCATAATAGAAGCGTCGAGCTCATGTTCTTCATCAAAAGTATATACCGCACCCACTCCAGCGTTGAACAATACGGAATCTTCCATTAACTGAATAGCCTTAATGACCGCAACTGTGCCATCCTCACCACTCTTTAATACTTCATAACCTGCTTTCAATGCCTTTTCCAGAATTTCTCGGTATGCCGCCTCTTGAGCGGGTGACAAATTAGCTTTAGAAATTGTTCCTGCTCCGCCATGAATGGCGATGGCGATGTTATTGCTCGTCGTAGCTTGCTCGTCATCAGCCTTGACGAAGGGTGCAAAACTGAATACGTGGAGCATTATGAGTGTGCTAGCGAAAGTACTAAGAAAAGTGTGCATGTGTAAAACTCCCTATTTTTCTACACAGTACAAAGACTTATCGACCTTGTCTATAGCCAAGTCTTTTTGATTAATATTTAGGAGCGAGGCTAATGCGTGCGGCGCAAGCTAAAGTGCCAAGCTAAGTCTACTTATAGAGCTTCGTGTCATAGCGAGTAGAGGAGAAGCGCTGCTTTCACGTGAGTCATACGGTCACCCAACAACGTTGAAAAGAAGCGCTTCAATAGTGATTTATCGGCGAGATGCTATGGACTGCCATTTGTTTAGCTCTATTTGTGGTGCAACAGCCGACATAACTTGGCTCTTGAAGGCGTCGTAGCTAGAGAATTCAAACCCGTTCGTTCCATTAAGTTCGTTGTATATCAATCTTAATTTCCTCACCGAAAAAAACGGCAGAATGGTACTATCTAAAGATGGTTGAGTTGAGGATATTCCATCATCAAGGTGGCTATTAAAGTCACTATCCATTTTTATTACTTCACGCATGTTGGCTTCCTAATTAAAAATGACCGTCGCATATTAGCGTCACATTAGGTGAAAAACATATTCTAAGATCGAACAAAAATGTTTTTTTTATTCCAAAAAACTATTAGATATCTTGAAAGCCAGTCTGCATTTATCCTTTAGCGGCATTGACTATTTTAGTATATATTTCTTAGAGTATTTTATTCTCACAAATTACAAAAGTGATACAAAACAAAATAACTAAAGAAAACACTAAATTATGAAAACATCAACGAAAACATAAAGTTAAATCTATTGACTTATCTTAAACACTTCATTTCCCTAACATTTATTTACAAACACAACATGGCATTTTCAAACGAGAAACGAAAGCATCAATTCTTAGGCTGAAGTCAAAAAAACACAAAGATCAGCTTTAATGCTTGAATAAGTTTGATACCATCGGTACTAATCCATGACCCTGCTGTAAGATTTCAATGTCAACTGAATCACTGAAAGACAATTTTTCATCCTTTTTGGTTGATATAACCGCCAAAAATGAACTTCCTGTTAAATCTGACTACGTAGGTCCTACTCTGCTATTTCATGACTATGAAAGTTGGGGAGTTAACGCAAAATATGACTTTCCTAGCCAATTTGCAGCCATTAGAACTGATCTCGACCTAAACATTATTGAGAAACCTGTTAGTTTTTATTGTCAGATACCCAATGACTATATCCCAAACCCTATGGCTTGCTTGGTCACTGGCATTACACCTCAAAAAACCCTTAAAGATGGTTACAATGAAATCGTTTTCGCACAGAAAATAAATGAACTAATGACACGAAGCGACACCTGCGTTGTTGGATATAACAGTATACGCTACGACGATGAGGTGACTCGCAACCTTTTTTACCGAAACTTTTATGACCCATACGAACGAGAGTGGAAAAACGGAAATAGTCGCTGGGATATCATTGATTTGGTGAGAGCCTGCTACGCGCTGAGACCAGAGGGTATTACGTGGCCAAAGCATGAAAACGGACTACCGTCGTTTCGCTTGGAAGATCTCACAAAAGCCAATGATGTTCTTCACGAGAATGCCCACGATGCGATATCAGACGTTAAGGCAACAATAGCGATGGCCAAGCTTATAAAAGAGAAACAGCCAAAGCTTTATGACTTTTATTTTGGTTTGAGAAATAAAAACACAGTATTGAATCACATCGATATCGACGCCAAGCTTCCCTTCCTTCATATAAGTGGCATGCTCCCCTCTACGCAAGGCTGCTGCTCGTGGTTCCTGCCAATATGCCAACACCCTACTAATAAGAACGCTATCATTTGTATTGATCTCTCCCAAGATGCGAGTGTGCTAGCAGAACTTTCAAGTAAACAGCTAAATCAATTACTCTACACAGCAGTTGCTGAAATGAAACCAGGCCAACATCGCCCTCCGGTAAAATTAGTGCACATAAATAAGTGCCCCTTTGTTGCTCCGGCCAAAACACTTACCCCAGAACATGCTCATCGATTGGGTATAGATCGAGAACACTGTCTACAACAATTGAAAATGGTAACGGGTATTACAGGTCTTGCAGAAAAGCTCAGTGATATGTTTATCGAAAACGAACGTAGTAATGAGGGCTTAGATGTCGACGGTGCATTATATTCTAGAGCTTTTCCCTCGTCTGCCGATAAACAGTGGAAAGCAGAAGTAAGAACCAGTGTTCCAGAACAACTCATTGTTTGGCAGTCGAAAGCACCAAACGATGATTATGCCGAACAATTATTTAGGTTACGGGCACGAAACTATCCTGGGACGCTAGAGCAACATGAATTTGACCGCTGGCAGCAACATCGTAAAACGCGTTTTACTATGAACGCTAAAAAGCAGTGTCTCTCTGTAGAAGAATGCCAGCAAGAAATGGCGGAGTTGGCCGAACGCTTCGCCGATGAGCCCAAAAAATTGGCAGTATTATCTGCAGTGGCTCGCTACCTTGAAGAGCTATAGATCGATTAATATTGACTCGGGCAATATAGCCAATAAACTAAATTAACATGTATTTTTGACTTACACGCGGTAAACAATAAATGATGAAAGGTGTAACACTTTTAGCAAACAAAGGAGCTAAGCAGCTCTCAGCTACCGTCGACCCACTTCTTTTTGAAGGTGTGTTAGAGCCTGCTGCCCTTGAAAAATATGTGTTATCAACCGAACATAAGAGTTTCTTTATGTTACCTAACGCCATTGCTGCTCTGTGCGAGAAGGCCAACAAGGCCAAGTCGAGCGATAGCATGGAAGAGCAGACAGCAGTGATAGGTGAAGTCAGAGACGCAGCAATCTCCGTCTCTATTGCCGACGACCAAATGAGCGCAGAGCTAACCATCGAGTCACCTTGGGCGGGTAAGGTGCCTTCATATGAAGGCGTTTTAGCCCTCGTCAACCAACAAGGCGTAGTAAGAGGAATTAGTAAAAAGCGTATTATTTCATTGATAAACGAAGCTGAACAAGGGAGTTCTGGCTCAGAATTCAAGGATGTGATTGCGAAAGGTTTAGTTCCTCGAAACGGCAAAGACTCATACTTAAAACCTTTGGTACCAAATGCCTTGGAACGGATTCTGCAGCCTCAAGATGCAGGTGACAATAAGGTCGATATGCGGAATCTTGGCGATATTTTATGTGTGCCTGCAAAAACGCCGGTCGCTCGTAGACAAAACCCGGGAAATGGAAGAGATGGTTTCACTGTGACAGGCGCCCCCTTGTCGCCAGATCCAGGCCAATGGAAAGATATCAAACTGGGTGTGAACACCATAATAAGCCCAAATGACGAAAACCTAATTATCGCCAGCGTCACTGGGCAACCAAAGTTCGAAAACGATGTAATGAATGTCGACGATACTTTTCAAACAAAAGGTGTAAACGTAGGCACCGGCAACATCAATTATGACGGTGCCGTACTAGTGAATGGTGACGTTACGGAAAGCATGCAGATAATAGCTAAGGGCGATGTTACGATAAATGGTTTCGTTGAGTCGGCAGTGATTCGGGCTGGCGGTGATATTATCATCACTGAGGGTGCGATGGGCAAAATGAACGAAGAGGACTGTCAGTTGATAGCCAAAGGTTCTGTTTTTGTGCAGCACGGACAAGGGCTCAACATCGTTGCTGGAAAGTCACTCAATGTAAGGCGCCAGCTTGCTTATTCCCGTGTGCGCTGTAATGGCAAGGTCGTAATAGGTGATATCGATAAACCTAATGGCAATCTGTTTGCGAGTGAAATTCATTGTAGCTCTACCCTCATTGCGGGCACAGTAGGTGCAGTCTCTGGAAGCTCTTTAACAATCGACTTTTCTGAAGGCATTAACCTGCTAAATAATCGCTACGATGCTCTCCTAAGTGCCTTGAAACAGCTAAGAGAAAACAACTTCGACCATGAGGTGAAACTCAGAGAGTTACACTCACAGCATATTCCCAATGCAATGTTTAATCAGCTTGAAAAAATTGATTCCGCATTTGAATCCGAAAAACACTTGCTAAATTGGCTCGAGAACATTGAAGACGACATGAGAAAGGCGCGTGACGACTATGAAAAAAATGCAAAGGTTATCGCCAATAAAGAACTTTTTCACGGAGTATCTGTAAAAATGAACAAGCGGAATTGGCGTTCTGAAAAAGAATATAAGAAGTCTGTTATCGAATTGAAAGACGGTCGCTGGCAATACACACCGTTAGTATAAGTCTGGTAATTGAACGAATGTAGTGAGCAACTCTACATCCGTTCTTTATTTACAAAAAGTGCTTTTCAGTAAATTGTTACATCATCTCCAGCGCCAAGGCAGTGCCTTCACCGCCACCGATACAAAGCGCTGCTATGCCTTTTTTCTTACCTTGCTGCTTCAGAGCATGCAACAAGGTAACGACAATACGAGCGCCAGATGCTCCTATTGGGTGACCTAAAGCACAAGCGCCTCCTTTAATATTTACTTTTGCAGCATCAAGACCTAGTTTATTTATGGCAA
Source organism: Marinibium conchae (assembly GCF_015595035.1). Classification (GTDB taxonomy): domain Bacteria; phylum Pseudomonadota; class Gammaproteobacteria; order Enterobacterales; family Alteromonadaceae; genus Glaciecola. Next base: position 1,398,801 of record NZ_JADNRN010000001.1, read on the forward strand.
GCATAGTTACCATCGCAAATGCTTCGTTTATTTCAAAAAGGTCAACCTCATCTTTAGACCAGCCAGAAGCATCAAGTACCTTCTCGATAGCGCCTACTGGAGCTATGGTGAAGTCTTCAGGCTTTATCGAGTTTGTTGCATGGGCAATAACCTTCGCTAATGGCGTCAAACCAAATTCCTTAGCTTTCGATTCACTCATGACCACTAGCGCTGCAGCGCCATCAGAAATTGAACTCGAATTGGCTGCCGTGACTGTCCCATCTTTTTTAAAAGCCGGACGTAAGCTAGGGATTTTTTCTGGTTTAGCATTTCCAGGCCCCTCATCTTTATCAACGCTGACTTCGCCCTTGCGGCTATTGAAGACAACCGGCACAATCTCATCATCAAAACTACCTAGTTCAATTGCTTGCGTCGCCCGCGATAATGATGTGAGGGCAAACTCATCCATCTGCTCACGGCTGATAGCTTCGCCATCCGCGGTATCTTGTGCAAAACACCCCATTGCTTTGCCATCATATGCATTCTCAAGACCATCCAGCATCATGTGGTCGAGCACTTCACCGTGCCCCATGCGATAACCAGCCCTGGCCTTCGGCAGTAAATATGGCGCACAGCTCATGCTTTCCATCCCACCAGCCACAACCACATTGGCTGAGCCAGCCTTGATTAGGTCGCTAGCTAACATGATTGCTTTCATACCAGAGCCACACACCTTGTTGATCGTTGTAGCTCCAGTATTAATGGGTAAGCCCGCACCTAATGAAGCTTGTCGTGCTGGTGCTTGGCCCAATCCAGCAGGTAACACACAACCCATAATAACTTCATCAATAGCATTGACATTAATATCGGCAGTGGCAGCTTTTATGGCTGTTGCTCCTAGATCAGTTGAACTTACAGATGACAAAGCTCCCATAAATCCACCCATCGGCGTTCGTTTTGCGCTAACGATAACAATTGATTCACTCATATTTACTGTCCTATATTCATAGTTCTACACCCTCAAAAAAGGGCTGATTGTTTTCTTTACGCTTCCTAAGAAGTCAAAGCAATAATAATTTGAATTTTGTTGATATATTGATAACTTTACTTTACCTTTACGTTAACCCGACTTTACGTAAACGTAAAGAGGAATTAATATTCATTTTTAAATTGTGAACATTTGTGATCTTTAGCCTCGCAAACTAACGGCTAAGCTTCACAAACCCAATCTAAGGCGACACAGCATGCCAGACCAGCAGTTTAGTATAGGCGAGCTATCGAAAGACTTCGATATCACAGCCCGCTCAATACGCTTTTATGAAGAACAAGGACTCCTTGTACCAGAAAGGCAGGGACAAAGTCGTATTTATCATCTCAAAGATAAAGTTCGTCTAAAGCTAATTTTGCGTGGCAAGCGCTTAGGTTTTTCACTCGCTGAAATTAAAACTCTTTTTGAACTTTACGACACTAACCCTAATAGTGCAGCTCAGCTTAAAACAATGTTAGAACTAACAGAGCAAAAAAGAGCAGTATTAAATCAGCAACTTAGTGATATTCAAATGCTTATGACTGAGCTCAACGATGTTGAAGCTCGTTGTAAGGAAGAACTACTAGACTTACAAAAAGGTGATAAATGATGAATGCGCCCTACCCAACGTTAAACTTCGGTCTTGGTGAAGAAATAGATATGTTGCGTGACCACGTATACAACTTTGCACAAACTGAAATCGCTCCGTTAGCCGAAAGCGCTGATGAACAGAATATGTTTCCAAATCAATTGTGGCCAAAATTAGGTGATATGGGCTTACTTGGGGTTACAGTGACTGAAGAGTTTGGCGGTTCAAACATGGGTTATCTAGCTCATACGGTTGCCATGGAAGAGATTTCAAGAGCAAGCGCTGGTATTGGTCTGAGCTATGGCGCTCATTCTAATCTTTGCGTAAATCAATTGGCGAAGAACGGCAGCCAAGCACAAAAAGAAAAATACCTGCCAAAATTAGTTTCCGGTGAATATATCGGCGCACTGGCGATGAGCGAACCTAATGCAGGATCGGATGTTGTAAGCATGAAGTTACGCGCTGAGAAAAAGGGTGATAAGTATATTTTAAATGGCAATAAAATGTGGATCACCAATGGTCCCGACGCCCATGTTTTTATCATATACGCTAAAACAGACATCCATGCAGGTTCTAAAGGCATAACTGCTTTCTTAGTCGAGAAAAACACGCCAGGATTCACTCAGGCTCAGAAGTTAGACAAGCTAGGCATGCGCTCATCCAATACTTGCGAGTTAGTCTTTCAAGACTGTGAAATACCAGCAGAAAACATTGTCGGCGTTGAAGGTGGCGGCGTAAAGGTACTAATGAGTGGTCTAGACTATGAACGTCTTGTGTTGTCAGGCGGTCCGCTCGGTATCATGCAAGCTTGCATGGATGTGGTGGTACCTTACATTCACGATAGAAAGCAATTTGGTCAATCCATCGGTGAGTTTCAATTAGTACAAGGTAAAGTAGCCGACATGTACACTCAAATGAATGCCGCAAGAGCATACGTGTACGCAGTGGCACGCTCATGTGATCGCGGAGAAACCACACGCAAAGACGCAGCAGGTGCTATTCTTTACAGCGCCGAACTTGCCACAAAAATGGCACTAGACGCTATTCAGTTGTTGGGTGGGAATGGGTACATTAACGAATATCCAACAGGTCGTCTTTTGCGAGATGCTAAGCTTTATGAGATTGGCGCGGGTACCAGCGAAATTAGAAGAATGCTGATTGGCCGAGAGTTATTTAACGAATCAGCTTAGATTATCTCCTTAACTACACAGAGGTGCTGCAGTGCCAAAAATTCAATCCAAAATAAATGTTAATAGTCAGGACTTTGCAAACAATAAATCGCATATGCAAAGTCAGGTAGATGATCTGCGTAACTTAGTGCATAAACTCTCTCTTGGTGGTGGCGAAAAGTCTCGGCAACGCCATCTTGATAGGGGTAAGTTACTTCCACGAGATCGCATTAACGCATTGCTCGACAAAAACTCGGCTTTTTTGGAAATTGCTCAGTTAGCTGCTTACGAAGTTTATGATGATTACGTCCCCTGTGCTGGGGTTATTGCTGGCATAGGACGAGTATCTGGCGTTGAATGTATTATTGTTGCTAACGACGCTACGGTAAAAGGCGGAACTTATTATCCGCTCACCGTAAAAAAGCATCTTCGGGCGCAAACGATCGCCGAACAAAATAACCTTCCCTGTATCTATCTGGTTGATTCAGGAGGCGCTAACCTACCCCGTCAAGACGATGTTTTTCCTGATCGAGAGCATTTTGGACGCATATTCTTTAATCAAGCAAACTTGTCAGCACAGAACATTCCGCAGATAGCGGTAGTGATGGGTTCGTGCACAGCCGGCGGTGCTTATGTACCGGCCATGGCCGATGAGTCGATTATTGTGAGAGAGCAAGGCACAATATTTTTAGGTGGGCCACCATTAGTGCAAGCAGCAACCGGCGAAGTTGTTACTGCCGAAGAGCTTGGCGGTGGTGATGTGCATTGCAGAACATCTGGTGTTGTCGACCATTTAGCAAATAATGATTACCACGCACTGCAAATTGCCAGAGATGCTGTTGCTAGGCTCAACCGCAAGAAAGCGCAATCAAGTCTTTATCATAGCCCACAAACACCGGCATACCCGACAGAAGATATATATGGGGTAATTCCTAAAGACACCAAACAACCATACGATGTGAGAGAGGTAATAGCACGAATAGTGGATGCGAGTGAATTTGACGAATTCAAAGCACTTTATGGTACTACGCTTGTTTGTGGCTTTGCTCGAATAGAGGGCTTTACGGTAGGTATTGTTGCTAACAACGGAATTCTGTTTTCTGAGTCGGCACAAAAAGGTGCTCACTTCATTGAATTATGTGCTCAACGTAAAATTCCTCTAGTGTTTTTACAAAACATCACTGGTTTCATGGTAGGGAAACAATATGAGTCGGGCGGTATCGCAAAACATGGAGCCAAAATGGTTACGGCTGTGGCCTGTGCAAAAGTCCCCAAGTTTACCGTTCTTATTGGCGGAAGTTTTGGTGCTGGTAACTACGGAATGTGCGGTCGGGCATACGACCCTCGTTTCTTGTTTATGTGGCCAAACGCGCGCATCTCAGTAATGGGCGGAGAACAAGCCGCGGGTGTGTTGGCGCAAGTCAAAAAAGACCAAGCTACTCGCGCATCCGAAGAGTGGACTGACGAGCAAGATGCAGCAGTGAAACAGCCCGTTATCGATACTTATGAAAAGCAGGGACATCCGTATTATGCGTCAGCCCGACTCTGGGATGACGGCGTTATAGACCCAGCCGATACTAGAAGAGTGTTGGGTTTGGCTATTTCAGCATCTCTTAATAAAGAAATTGAAGAAACACGATTCGGTATATTTAGAATGTAGGTGGGCTGATGCAGCCTGTTTAATTAAAAGAGAATACTAATGACAAATGAAACAGCAGTACTACTTTCTGTGGATGAACGCGGTGTGGCTCACTTATGCTTGAATAGGCCTGAAGTGCACAATGCCTTCGACGATATAGTTATTCAAGAATTGATAGAAGCATTGAACGAAGTCTCGGAAAATAAAGCAGCAAAGGTACTGGTGCTCTCGGCCAACGGAAAGTCATTTTGCGCCGGCGCAGACCTTAATTGGATGAGGAAAATGGCCGCCTATTCCTACGAGGAAAACAAAAAAGATGCTGATCAGTTGGCTCGACTATTTAGCACTCTATACCACCTCAACAAGCCAACCCTTGCCAAAGTGCAAGGCTCAGTATTCGGTGGAGGCGTTGGCCTAGTAGCCTGCTGCGACATGGCAATTGGTAGCAAGTTAAGTAAATTTTGCCTAAGTGAAGTAAAGTTAGGGTTGGTACCTGCAACTATTAGCCCTTATGTTGTTGAAGCCATTGGGCCTCGCCAAGCTAAGCGCTATTTTACAACTGCAGAGGTATTTTCCAGCCGAAGAGCTCGCCGCTTAGGCTTACTCAGTGAAGCCGTAAGTGAAGATGAACTAGATCAGACCGTTGATAACATAGTCAGTGCAATTTTGAATAATGGTCCTGTTGCAGTTGCGTCTGCAAAAGCGTTAGTGAACGAAATAAAATATCAAGCCATCGATCAAGCCTTAATCAACAGTACAAGTGAGCTCATAGCATCGGTCAGGGTTTCTGATGAGGGACAAGAAGGGCTATCAGCCTTTTTAGAAAAGCGACAGCCTAGTTGGAAAACAAATCAAGGCTCAGCAGTAAATACGAATAGCAAGGCGTAACTATGCCGGAGCACAACATGATCAGAAAAATCCTTATTGCCAACCGCGGTGAAATAGCTTGTAGAGTCATTAAAACCGCTAAATTGATGGGCATTTCCACGCTCGCCGTTTATTCAGATGCAGACGCAAATGCCTTACACGTTAAAATGGCAGATGAAGCTGTTAGATTAGGGCCGGCACCATCAAAAGACAGTTATTTGAAAAGCGACCTTATCATTGAAATTAGTAAAAAAATGGATGTGGATGCAATTCATCCTGGTTATGGCTTTTTATCTGAGAATGCAGAGTTTGCTAGAGCTTGTGCACAAAACAATATCATCTTTATTGGGCCTACAATAGAAGCTATCGAAGCAATGGGTTCTAAATCGGCTGCCAAACAAATTATGGAAGAAGCGGGAGTGCCTCTTGTGCCCGGTTACCACGGTGATGATCAAGACCCCGAGATTATCAGAGAAAGTGCTAATCGCATGGGCTATCCAGTTCTGTTAAAAGCCGCTGCTGGGGGCGGTGGTAAAGGAATGAGGCAAGTATGGTCTGCTGAAGAGTTCGATAGCGCTCTAGCAGCGGCAAAACGTGAATCAATGTCGAGCTTCAACGACGATAAAATGTTGGTAGAAAAATATCTTACCGAACCTCGCCACGTTGAAATTCAAGTATTCTGCGACAACCATAAACAAGGCGTTTACCTTTTTGAGCGTGATTGTTCTATTCAACGTCGTCATCAAAAGGTAATAGAAGAAGCGCCTGCACCAAATTTGTCCCATGCACTTAGAGAGCAGATGGGCGAAGCAGCCCTCAAGGCGGCATTTGCAATTAACTACTCAGGTGCGGGTACGGTTGAGTTTCTATTAGATACTGACGGTAGTTTCTACTTCATGGAAATGAACACTCGCTTGCAAGTGGAGCATCCGGTCACTGAAATGATTACCGGTGAAGATCTCGTTGAATGGCAAATTCGGGTTGCCAATAATGAGCCGCTGCCGAAGTCTCAAGAGCAACTCAGCATGCGTGGCCATGCCTTCGAAGCAAGAATTTATGCTGAAGACCCAAACAATGAGTTTTTGCCTGCCACCGGCACGCTTTCTATGTTAAGTGCACCAAAAGAAAGTGCTAATGTAAGAGTCGATACAGGAGTTGAGCAAGGCGACGAAGTATCAATTTATTACGACCCGATGATAGCAAAGCTCATTGTCTGGGATGAAAGTCGAGAGAAAGCATTAGCAAGATTAGCCACTTGTTTAGAAGACTATGCAATTGGCGGCGTTGTAACTAACATCGATTACTTAAAACGCATAGCGCAGTCCTCTCCATTTAAAAAAGCACAATTAACTACCGACTTCATCGAGCGTCACGAAGCAGTTATATCTACACAATCTACTGTGCCAACAAGTCAGTTTATAGCTGAGCTTACTCTTTTTACCCTGTTGTCGCACAAACAGGCTATAGACATCGCTCAACAAGCAACCTTTAATCAAGACCCATGGAGCCTTCAAGACAATTATCGAAGTAACATTGTGCATCGCGAGAACTTGACACTGACGATAGGTGACGATGTGTTTACTGTGCATTGTGAAGAAATCGAAGCAGGCACATGGGCATTGAACATAAGCTCACCAACAACAGCAATAATGCAGCCGAACCTCGTCATAGGCGGAACGCTCAGCACAGGCGAGCTCCACGTTCAACGCGAGGGTATAAAGCGCAGCTACAAAGTAATGCATGACGATCTCTTATATGTATTATTTACCAAAGAAGGGCTAGTTCAAGCAAAGCTTATGGAAAATGATCTGGGTGAAAGTGGTGACGCTGAACAGGCAAATTCTGTGGTTGCTCCTATGAATGGTACCGTTGTCGATGTCGTTGTAAACGAAGGTAGCCTGGTTAACAAAGGAGACCTTTTGATTATCGTTGAAGCAATGAAAATGGAACATGCAATAAAAGCCCCCTACGCTGGTGTTATAAAAGAGTGTTTCTTTAAAAAAGGGGATTTAGTGAGTGGCGGTGTCCCTCTTATGGACATTGAAGCTGTTGAGGGTGAAAAATGAGCCTTAGCAGCAGTGTATTGCCAAAAAAAGTACAAATTGTCGAGGTTGGCCCTCGTGACGGACTGCAAAATGAAAAGTTAAGCCTGAGTGTTGAGACCAAAGTGGCACTGATAGATGATTTGTCTAGCACGGGACTCACTAGAATTGAGGCTGGTAGCTTTGTGTCCCCCAAATGGGTCCCTCAAATGGCAAATTCAGACAGCGTATTGGCGCAAATTACTCGTCGTGAAAATGTGAGATATAGCGCGCTAACACCCAACATGAAGGGGTTTGAGCTTGCCCTTGCTGCGGGAGCGCAAGAAGTTGCTGTTTTCGGTGCAGCGTCGGAGGCATTTTCACAAAAGAACATTAATTGCAGCATTAAAGAAAGTTTGGCTCGATTTGAAACCGTCATTGCCGCCGCACATCAAAACAAACTGCCTGTGCGAGGCTATGTCTCTTGTGTTTTGGGTTGTCCTTACCAAGGTAATGTTGCCATTGAAGATGTGGTTGAAGTCAGCAAGCGACTTATCGATATGGGATGTTATGAAGTTTCACTTGGCGACACCATAGGTGTAGGCACTCCCTTAAAAACTCAAACCCTGCTTCAGGCTTGTCTACAGGAAATTTCCCATGAGCAGCTTGCTGTGCATTTCCATGACACCTATGGACAGGCGCTAGCTAACATATTGAGCGCCTTAGAATTGGGCATCCATATTGTTGATAGCTCAGTTGCCGGTTTAGGTGGCTGCCCCTATGCAAAAGGCGCATCAGGAAATGTAGCCAGCGAAGATGTTATATACATGCTGCACAATATGGGGATTGAGACAGGGGTAAACCTTGAAAAGTTAGTGCAAGTCGGGCGAGCTATATCCGAGCAACTTCAACGCACAAATAATTCTAAGGTTGGACTGGCAATGAGCGCAGCATAGCAAAGCGTATTTTCAGAGGCTAATTGCTTTTTGGGGGTGGTTATTTTTCGGCGCTCATTCCCAAGCTCAGCAACAAACCCAATACTAGACTACTGGCCATTAGCGCCATTACCCATATATTTCCCAGAAAACTTAGGGCCGAGTAGCACAGCCCTAAGGTAAGCAGCACAACACCGATTGCGCTATTTGCTTTACTAATGAAGTCTGTCCTATCTGCACCAGATTTTATATCCAAGGCATATACCTTTCGACCAGCTCGCGCCCCCTCATGCCCTAAGCTAAGAAAAAAATACAAAACAACGATCATGACACCAGAGAGCTGATTTTCGGCGGATACTGACAATTTTAAGTACAGCACTAAGCCTATTACCAAAAATACAGTCAACGCACCTAACTGCATTGTCAGGCGAGCATTTTTGTCAGAGATCTTACCCCAAGCATAGGACGACAAAATGGCAGCACTGGCTTGCGCAATAATAAAGGAAGATAAACTCAACCACTTATTTTGCTCGCCCTGCTCGATTGCCCATACGATAAAAAATGGCGCGACTAAAGCGGTATGAACAAAACATGCGCGAACTAATACAAAACGCCCCAAACTGCCCCGAAAGATAGCCAGGAAGCTCTTTATCTTGAGTAAATAATACAAAGGCGGAGAGCCACTATTGTTATGAGCAGTGTCTGAAGAGGCAGCTTCCCGAGACTTTGACTCTACATTAGTGGACAAACCTGCCATCGAGAAAATGGACAGCGCCATCAAGACGACACTCAGGCAAGCTATTATGAATATAAGGTCATTATCAAGTTTACCAGACACTAAGCTTACACTCGCAAATAGCAGCGAAAGTAACCCTGCACAGGTTGAGGAAATACCAACTAAGTCTCCCCGTCGGCCTTTGTCAATGTGTTTACCTTGTATATCTTTCATAGTGAGCGACGTGAGCGCCCTAGCGATACTCAACAAGGCTAAGCTGGTTAACACGATCAATCCCAACAATAAGGCATTATCGCCGCCTCCAAAATATATCGCGCAATAAGGAGTGCCAAACATGATGACGATACTCAAGGTTTGCAAAACCATGCTGAATCGCCATTGCCCTTGTCGATTAGTTTTGTTTTGTAAGTATTTCCCCAAAAATGCCTGAGGTAGCAATGAACCGGATTCACGAATCGGTACCAGCAATGGGAGCATCCAAGATGGTGCGCCCAAATTAGTTAAGAAAGTAGGAAGCGTGGTTTTAGCTGACAACAATATGTCTACAATTTTGCTGAAAAAAAGACTGGTAACAATTTTCCATTTCGATTTATTTTCTATTACTTCTGACATCTGCCCTCGTTTTTTTGCAACTTTTAACACCTAATGAAGTGCTTATATAAGTTCATATCGATGAAGGTGCTTACAGCGAAAAAATGCAATTCGATCATTCTGTATGGTGGCTATGTAATGACTCTATCGAACAAAAAGCTCGCTTTCGGCTTTTCTGGTTTAGCTATTAGTCGTAATCTTTGATAGTGTTGATGGGAGAAATTCATGCTTACAGGACTCAGCCTAATTATATGCCTTATGAACAAGTTCTCACGTATCTAGACGACCCTACTCTGCAAAAGTCTATCATTAGTGTTTGTTTAATAATACTTGTCGGTATCACGAAATCCATATTGAAAAGAGTACTTGTAGATAGAGGCAAGAAGCACAAGAAAAACTATCGTTCACAGGTTAATACCCTCAACAATTCCCTCAATATTAGCTTAGTGTTTTTTATCGTTATCTTTTGGTCTGGGGAAATACAAGAATTCGCACTTTCCATTGCTGCTTTCATGTTTGCAATTGTATTTGCAACCAAGGAGTACATTCAGTGTTTTCTTGGTTACTTCTTCTATTTGAGTGCTAGGCCATTCCGAATTGGAGATTGGATACAAGTTCAAGATGGTATCGGAGAAGTTATCGCCGCAGACTGGACAAAGGTAACCCTCCTTGAGGTTGACCCCCATTCCAATGCTTACACCGGTAAACATCTATTTATTCCTAACAATCAATTGCTACTGAAAACCGTAAAGAACCTGAACTTCTTAAGGCGGTACTCAATGCATCAATTTACCATCACTTGTGAACCATTAATTGACATTGTTCCTATCGTAAGTCATTTGGAAAAGCGAGCGGAGCAGTATTTAGCAGACTTTCACGATGTAGCTGAGCGCTACAAAAGCGTTATTGAAAAACGCATGGATATAGAATTTATTGAAATAAAACCGCATTTTCATATACATACCAATAAATTTGCTAAAGTATGTATTACGGTAGATCTATTTTGCCCTGTAGAGCAGAACTTAGCGATCGAACAATCGATTACCCAAGAATTCTTTCAACTCTGGCATCTTGAGCTCAACAAACTACCCGTTCACGAAACGCTGAAACCTGCTTCTTTGAGTTAACTCAATAAGATGTGGATGATTTATGTACAAAAAAAAATAAATGCGTAAACTCATATAAAGAATAAACGAGTGAAGGAATACAAGCATGCCATCAGAAAATAACGTTCGCTATATTAGTAACTTGACTAAAGACACCTATGCCTTGGTCCTCGCTGGCGGAAGAGGCTCAAGACTTCATGAATTGACTAACTGGCGCGCCAAGCCTGCGCTATATTTTGGTGGTAAATTTAGAATCATTGATTTCCCTCTCTCAAATTGCGTTAACTCTGGCATCAGAAATATCGGAGTACTAACACAATATAAATCACATTCCCTTATCCGGCACTTAGTAAGGGGTTGGGGCCACTTCAAGAAAGAGCTAGGTGAATCGGTTGAGATTTTACCGGCATCTCAGCGTTTTTCTGAAGAATGGTATCAAGGTACCGCAGACGCCGTTTATCAAAATATTGATATCATCAGAGACGAATTACCCAAGTATGTCATGGTGCTCTCTGGTGACCATATTTACAGGCAAGATTACGGACACATTCTGGCGCAACACGTCGAGTCAGGTGCGAAAATGACAGTCAGCACTATTGCTGTTCCTGTCGAGCAAGCCAGAAACGCCTTTGGGGTGATATCGGTAGACGATAACAACAAAATCATAGATTTTCATGAAAAACCCTCCAATCCAACACCATTAGCAGGGAATGAAAGTCATTGCTTGGCATCGATGGGGAATTATGTTTTTGATACTGATTTCTTGTTCGAGCAATTAGAAAGAGACTCTCAAACACAAGGCTCCGAGCGTGATTTTGGCAAAGACATCATTCCAGCAATTATTGACAATCATGACGTTTATGCCTTTGAGTTTTCTAAAAGCAGCAAAAATGCTTCCTATTGGCGCGATGTGGGTACTCTCGACTCATATTGGGAGGCCAACATGGAATTGGTGGCACCGGTTCCAGCTTTAAATATCTATGATAAAGACTGGCCCATATGGACTTATCAAGAACAATTACCGCCAGCAAAATTTGTTATGGAAAGTGACGATAATAGAGGTGAGGCATTAAACTCTGTAGTGTCAGGCGGTTGCATTGTTTCTGGTTCAACACTCATAAAAAGCGTTTGTTTCAGTAATGTTAGAATTCAGTCTGGTAGTGCAGTTGAGCAAAGCGTACTCTTACCAGGTGTTACCATCGGTAAAAATACAAAGATAAGAAAGGCAATCGTCGACAGAGGAACCATCATACCTGACAACTTTGTTATTGGGCATAACCACGACGAAGACCGCAAAAGAGGCTTCCGCGTCTCGGAAAATGGAGTGGTATTAGTCACTAAAGACTCTATATAAAAGGCCAAATATTAGCCCACTATTTCCTTAAGTAAAACGTTAAGCCGTTGCGCCAGTTCAATCGGCCTTTCGAGCGGAAACATGTGCCCTCCAAATGTGAGCTCTTCGTGCTCAAGTGTAGGGTTAGCCTTTAGGAATCGCTTTCTTAGACTGGGAATACATACATCCGTTTCTGAGCCAGTAACAAGAAAGCCTGGGCACTGTAACTGACCAGAGAACTGATGCAGGTTATCTGGTAGCGTCCTAAAAATATTTGCTTCAACGTCGGTTGAAAAAGTTAAGTGTAGATGGTCACCCTCGCGAGACGTTACTGCATCTACATAATCAGCGATACACTCAGGATCCATATTCCTAAAAAGCGCTCGCTGGCTAAAATATTCGACTAAATCATCACTATGGTGCCATTGTTTATTCCTAATGTTGGTTTTCCCTGCTGGGGTAATTTTATCAATCAAGCGATTTCGCTTTGCGAATTTGAAGATCCAGCTTGCAGCCCCAGTTACTAGAGGAGGATCTAACATGATGAGCCCTGCAAACATGCTTGGGCATTTGCAGGCAGCCAAATAAGAGATAACAGCACCAAAGGAATGCCCTACCAATATTACAGGTAGCGAGGCTTGTAGTGCTTGCTGTTCACTTTCAAGGTAATCAAGCAGTTCCTCTACTTGATTAGCCCAATTATTATTCAAAGGAAAGCGTGGATTGTGGGCAAACTTCTCTAAGGCAATAAGCTTGAAGTTAGGATCGATGGAAGTCATTAATTTCCGGTAACTTTGGGCTGGAAAGCCGTTGGCATGAGCGAAATGAATCATGGCCTTATACTTTGCTGTTGTGTCCATTTTATCCTCGTTTACTCTTTAGCCAGTCTCGCGGCGATAAGCCATACCATGTTTTAAAGGCGCGCCGGAAGTTGGCTGCATCAGAATACCCCAGTTCATCGGCAACATTAGATATTGACATATTTTCTATCAGTAATAAGCGCTTGGCTTCATCTGAACGTCGCTTTTGCAGCAGGGCTTTGAAACTCGTACCTTCAGCCTCAAGACTCCTGTGTAAGGTGCGCTTGCTCATAAACAAGCGCTCGGCAACTTGCTCTAAACTGAGAGTGCAACCCTGATCCATACACAGTAATGAATACACTGCATCTTTGGTCGAATGTGTATGTTGTTGATAGCCCTCGAGTTCTTTTTTGCAGCGCGCAATTGCTCGTTGAAAACTAAACTCATCAACCATTGCTAATGCTCGTTGCAAATATTTATCAGAGAAAGTAATGCTGCATATTGCTTGTTCAAATTTTAATTCTTTGGCCTTCATCGCCTCATATTTTGCTACATAACTTGGCTTGCTATAGTCAAAACTAGCGCTCAAAATTTCAATTTTGGAAGCATCTTGAAAGTTGATGGAATGTAACATATTCACAATGGCAATACATATTGCCTCAGTTACTGAGCGATGTAAGCTCATTTGCCAATGCTTATCTTGCAACTCAATTTTTACGGTAGCGTTAACAAGCTTATAATCAAAGCTCACGAAGGGTAAACGGATTGATATAAATTGATTATGAAAATCAAGAACATCTTTAAGTGATGCGCAATTGAGCACAGCGAGACCAAAATCACCGTGATGAGCAAGCTCTAAACGCTTACCAACACTTATCCCAAAGTCTTCAAAACCATGATTTTCGATGACAACTTTCATCAACGCATCAAAGCGCTCAACGCTAACCCGAGCGTCAAGCTCGGTAAGTTCATCCATGTTCAAGTCCTGTGATGCGAGCCACTTATCCACTTGTACACCAGCACTTTTAAGCACGGCAATTACATGACCAAAATAATAGGTCGGCAGGCTGAGATGTTTGCGCACTTTTTCGGTCCTTTTACTGCAATTAAAAGCAAAGTTACTCAATTTATAGTCTTTTTAAAGCTACTCTAAAAATGTCAACTTGGCAATAAATGACTTTTTATTGGCAATTTTACCTACGATGACTTGTCAAATAGTGTGTCAATCTAAGCATGTCAAAAAAGGAGACAAACATGCTTCATTATCTTAAATTTGCAAATTATTTTTTATCGACAATGGCTGGGGTCACGGCGATTTTATTTGCTCAGCACTGGATATTGCTCGGTTTCGCCATATTCGTTGTATTTTATGTGTTAGGAGATGCGTTTTTTGGCGAAGACCTAAGTCAGCCCGAACTCAACAATAAGGCACTGCTAAATATAATGTTATATGCATCAGTGCCAACTACTATGCTGTTACTTGCGGTGAGTCTGTGGTTGGTAACGCCTTACGACTGGGCCATTATGCAATGGTTATCAGCCACTAGCGCCTATGATTTTATAGCGGCAAAAGAAGCGACCAACGCCTTCGAAATTGGCGTTGCCTTAGTGTTTTGTGGCTTAATGTTGAGCGGCGTAGCGACTGTCGTCGGACACGAACTCATACATCGAATTGGTAATAAAAAAGCGGTAACGACTGGCCGCTGGCTATTGGCTATCAGCTTTGATGCAAGCTTTTCAATTGAACATGTATTTAACCACCACGTTCATGTCGCCACAGAAAAAGATCCTGTAACGGCTAAACGAGGAACATCGGTTTACGCCCAAGTACCTCTAGCAATCATTCGCACAAGTATGGCGGCATGGCAAATAGAAAAAAAACGCCTAACACGTAAAAAGCAAAGTATTTTTAGTTTCCACAATCAGTACATTACTGGTTGGCTAATGTCTGTAGCTTGGTTAAGCCTCGCGACAGTTTTGGGTGGATGGCAAGGTTTGCTATTTGTTACTGGCGTAGGCATTGCAGCAAAAGTTATTCTTGAGATAGTAAATTACATGGAACACTATGGCTTAGTCAGACACCCTAGAGAGCCTGTAAGACCCAGACATTCCTGGAACAACAACCGACGGATATCATGTTGGGCAATGTTCAATTTGCCTCGCCATAGCCATCATCATGCAAAAGGCGCAGTACCATTTGAAAAACTAGAGGCTATGCCTGATGCTCCCATTATGATTGGAGGTTACATATCAACTATGCTTCTAGTATTAATACCACCTTTATGGTTTTCACTTATGCGTCCGAAACTCCAACATTGGGATAAGACGATGGCTAACGAGAAAGAACTGGAGATAATTGCGCAGCAAGCACAAGATGCAGTAGAGCGAAAAGAAAAGCGTCTGGCATTAATCAAAAGCCTGCATCCTATGCGTTTTATTCAAATCATGCTAGCTATGATGAAAAATCCAATCAAAGGTAACAATAGATAAAAATTAATAGAAATCTATCCACTTAGGTGAGGTATTAATTACCTCACCTTCCCCTCTGCCTGCAAAACACTCACTTTTCACGATTATCTTCGTTTCATCAAAAAGCAAAAGTACGCAAAAGCACTTGCACACTGGGAACAGTGCTCTACAATCACTAATCCGACCAGTGGCTTTGTTGATTAAACAAAACTCAAAGATAAAGGTACAGACATTCATGAACATTGATGACCTCATTGATGCCAGCGCCAATCATAAGCAAGATCCTGATGCCTCATTCATTGCATCTTCACAATGGGCACAAGGTAGAACTGTTTATGGCGGCTTATCCGCTGCCATGCTTTACGCGGCCGCCCGCCCCTACGTAGCGAGTGATAGAGTGATGCGCGCAAACTCTATCAATTTTGTTGGCCCACTTCTCAGCGATGCGCCATTTCAGATCACCATTGAAATCGTTCGCGAAGGAAAAAATGTAAGCCAAATTATGGCAAGAGCCTTACAAAATGGAAAAACCTGTGTTGTGTCGCAAATATGCTTTGGTTTGGGAAGGCATTCAAAAGTTAAAGTCGAGAGTGATGATACTCACGACATGCCGCTACCTAAAAAAGGCAAATTTATTCCTCAGATACCAAAAGTTACGCCTAAGTTTCTTAAGAATATTGACCTAGCGATTATCAGTGGTGGCATACCATTTACTGGCCGTAAAACATCTCACTACCATGGTTGGATGCGCCTAAAACAAGCACCTAAAGCAATTTCTGATGCTCATATCATCAGCTTAATAGATGCATGGCCACCCACTCTGCTGCAAATGATGAAATGGCCGGCCCCGGCCAGCACGGTCAGTTGGAATTTAGAATTCATTCACCCTCACCGTAAGATTGAGCCGACGGATTGGTTCGCTTACAAATCTGAAACAAGACAAGCGGCTGATGGGTATGGGCACACTGAAGCAAACATATGGGATGCTCACGGCGAGCTAATTGCTATATCGCGACAAACAGTTGCAATATTTGACTAGGCAGATTTGACTGGGCAGTGCGAAGCTATGCGACTTTAAATACATCTGGGTTAAATAAATGTATAACTTGTTCAACTTGATAGTTTGTAGAGTCCAATGCTTCCTCGACTTCGTCTAACGAGATGTTCAATGATTCGTAAAGAAAAGGACTAATGTGCTCTGCCACATTGTAGTGATGCCCATAAGTATTCACGATAGATAAGGAATATGCTAGCTGAATGATCTGAACTTCCATACTATCAGACGCCTTATCATCGTGATGTTGCATAGCAATCGTCGATACAATTGAGTCTGGGAGCAACCATTGTTGGCTTAAGGCCGCGGATATTTCAGCATAGGTAAATCCCAAGATATCGTATTGACATTCCTTGGGACTAAGTTTGGTATCGAACAACGAGCAGTCTTTAGCTAAGCCCGGATTTACCTTCAGCATTACAAGCTCACCTACATTATGAAGTAAACCGCTCACGAATACTCTATCTGCGTCTTTCATCCCATTGAGACTCGCGAAATGCTTGGCCAGTAACGCACAGCAAACGCTTTGTTCCCAAAATTTATCAAGGTCGACAAACTCTTTTTGGTCATTCCCAAACGCATTTGTCATTCCAAAAACCAAGGCATAATCGTAAACCGCGCTGGTGCCGATCACCTGTATTGCTCGCTGAAGGGTTTCGATTTTCCGCGGAAAACGATAAATAGCACTGTTTGCAATTTTGAGTATGTGCACTGAGAGACCAGGGTCAGTTTTCACTAAACTGGCAATACTGTCTGCGTCTGAGTGTTCGTCTTCAATTAGCTTTTTGACTCTCATTGCCGTTTTAGGCACGGCGAAGAGTTCAGTAACTTGTTTAGCGTAATCAATGGCGTTCATCTTTTTTATTTCAGCTCTTATAGTAATGTTTGATGTGCTTTAGTCATTTTGACAATAAACAAAATGTGCTTGGCTTAGCAAGCTTGTCTTTAATTTTCTACAGTGTTTTTCAGTCAACTTCAAGACATTTACGACGGTAAAATGAAGTTTTTCATCGAAAAAACCGCATTCTACACGTATTAACTTGACGAAAATGCATAAGCTAACCAGAATAGGATGACTATAAAAAGAACCAAAGCTTAGGTTAGCCCCTGTTTTTCAACTAGTTTTATGTGGGTGCGCTTAGGTATAGTTTTCACAACCTTTGTCTTAAAAATTAGCAGGAAGTTACTATTGATAGATGTAAAATCACAGCGTAATGTTAGCATCACCAGAGAAGGACAATGTCCTTAAGCTTATGACAGCAAAGACGTCTGCAATTTTCATTTCGCTTTTATCTGTCACGTGCCTTTTGCTAAAGGTGCTACTAGAGCTTCAATGGTCTGATTTTTTTGATTTAGAGCCACTATCATTACTTCCTTATATTACAATAAGCATGTGTTTTATTGTTCTATTTACTTTATCCATGAAGCAAGCTGTCACGATGTATGTGGCTTGTATAATAGGGCTTACTTGCTTAGCACATTTTTATGTTTTGCCCATACTGAATAAAAGCCTTGAGTCCCCTCTGCCTACCACTAGCGATTTACTCATTTCATTTATTATCTTGATCCCAATTTTTGCTTTGATAACGATACCATCATATAGAGTTTTAAAGAGCTTGTTATACCTAGGCGGTAGCTTGATAACATGGGTGTTTTTTGCAGTTCTTTTTGCAAAGTTCGATCCCGTTGTCAACACCTTCTCAGAGCTTGCCTTCGAAGCAGCATCAATGGATAACCCTTTTGCTGTGCTTCCTCTCAGCCCTTTGCATGTTTTACTTCTTTGCGTAAGTGCAATAACGATGGTCGTGGTATTAGTTACGTCGATGAAAGTTCTTTACTTGATGATAATCGCGGTGATGGCGGCTCACACCCTTTATTATTTCAGTGATTTAGGAATCATCCTACTTGGGCTTTTTGGGACACTACTGTGCATGTGTTCGGCTTTTCTGACAGCAAGAAACATGGCCTTCTGTGATGAACTCACAGGTATACCGGGGCGCAGGTCTTTGATGCAGATGTCTGAAGAACTACACCCACAATACTCGGTCGTCATGGTTGATATTGATTTCTTTAAGCGCTTTAACGACAGATATGGACATAGTTCCGGTGATGACGCAATAAAACTTGTCGCTAGTAAAATTACTAAAACTAAGAACGGAGCAAAGGGTTTTCGCTATGGTGGTGAAGAATTCGTATTGATATTTGATAACAAGCATATTGATGATATACGCGAGACAATCGAAAATTTGCGCGTCGAAATCGAAAGCTACCCGATGGCTATCAGGACACAAAAACGCCAAAACGAATCGGCCTCGCAGGCCAGGAATAGAAGGCAGAACCCGGTACGCCAACAGATAGTCAAAGTTACGTGCAGTTTTGGTATTTCTGACACCTACATGGGCAGTAAGGACTTCAAAAATACACTTAAGCGAGCTGATATGGCAATGTATAAAGCCAAAAAAGCTGGGCGCAACTGTGTAAGAACGGCATAAAACACTATTACCGTTTATGAAAACTAAAAATCGCCGGTAGGAAAGGTTATACTTGCTTATCGAGTTAACAACCAGAGTTTCATCCTCTTGACAAAACGCCAGCGTATCTTAATTATCGGTTTAGTGTGGCCTGAGCTAAGATCTTCAGCAGCCAGTCAAAATATTTTGAGTTATGCCTCACTGTTGAAGGATGCAGGGCACTATATTTGTTTTGCCAGCGCTGCAGACAAAACCCCACAATCTACTCAGCTTGATAATGTTGTTGACGAAGAACAAAGTATCTTGCTCAACAGCAGCACTTTCGATGACTTTGTAAGCAGTTTTTCACCCACTATTGTTATTTTCGACCGCTATCTTTGCGAAGAACAATTTGGTTGGCGGGTCTCGCAGTCCGCACCTTCATGTGTAAAAATATTAGATTGCGAAGATTTACATTTTTTACGAGACGCCCGGCATAAAGCTTACAAAAATAATGTAAACCCAGCGAATGAAAATGCAATTACAGAGTATTTATACAGTGACATGTGCAAGCGAGAGATCGCTTCAATCTTACGCTGTGATTTAAGTATTTTGTTATCTGATATTGAAATTAGGCTACTTGTCGAACGGTTTGGAGTGCCTGCTTCGCTCTTGCATCATTGTCGTTTTTTATTACCACAACTTGAGCAACGCATAACGAACAATGCCACAACGAATACATACGCCCAGAGAGATGGATTTATCAGCATTGGTAACTTTCGTCATGCCCCTAACTGGGATGCGGTATTGACGATCAAAACAAAGCTATGGCCAAGAATTCGTAAAGCGCTTCCTAATGCACAGTGCCACATCTACGGGGCATATTTACCACCGAAGGCGAAGCAGCTTGAAAATAGAAAAGAAGGTTTTTTGGTGCATGGTTTTGCTAAGGATGCGTTTTCTGTTTTAAGCTCAGCAAAAGTGCTTCTTGCGCCAATTAATTTTGGCGCCGGTATTAAAGGGAAGCTTATTGATGCCATGATGTGCTCTACTCCAAGTATTACCTCACCCATAGGTGCTGAAGGTCTTAGCATTGATGAAGGGAATACTGAATGGCCCGGTAGTATTATGCCATTGTTTGAAAACGAGGATGCCTTTGCGGATCAAGCTGTTCGCCTTTACGCGGATGAAGAATATTGGCTTCGTTCAAGTGAGTACAGCCATTTGTATTTAACGAGTATTTTTTCTTACCCTAAACAACGAGCATCACTTATAAAAAGAATTGAAGCGCTAACAAATATGCTTGGCGAACATCGTCGTCAACACTTTATCGGCCAGGTTCTTCAACATCACACCTTAGCTAGCACAAAGTACATGAGCCAATGGATTGAAGCAAAAAATAAGCGTCCTACCGACTCATGATAATCTGACTAATCTTCATTTGTCTTTGCATTTGCATTTGCATTTGCATTTGTCTTCATTATGACATCAATTGTCTTAATGGCGTTGGCAATACCGTCTCTTCTTCCTTCAGAAAAGTAGTGTGACAGGCCCAAAAACTCAAGATATTGAAGATAATCAAAATCATGAATACCGCAAGAGATATTGTGATCGGCTCTTTCAATCAAGAGCGCTAAGATACCTCTTACAACTTTACTTTGTGAATAAGCAGCAAAGCGATCATCCGCCATAGCCAGCCACAGGTCTGTTTCACATCCTGACACTGAAGTCAGCGAAGTTCGCAATTCCTGAGGCAAAATACGTAAACTCTTACTCGCTAGAAGGAGTTGGCGATACACATTATCCCATCCCCTAGATTGCTGAACCTTACTCGCAAGTAAAAAGTGCTGCTTGTTCTCATCAACACTCTTTGTTTCGGTCAATGCATGAAGCCGTGCTTGGCTCTCGTCCAAGCGCAAGAAGTGACTTATGTGCTCAATCAGATAGTCAATATCTTTTAAATCGCTATAGCATGCAAGTGACACCCTTAGCGTACCTTGCAGTTTCAACCGTTTCATTAAGGGCATAGCGCAGTGGTGTCCTACTCGTACAGCAACTCCCGCTTGCGATAAATAAAGTGCGAGGTCGTTAAGCTGCTGATTTTTGACTGTAAAAGAAAGCGTTCCAATACTAAGGTGCTCCGAAAAATCGTGATTGTTGATATTGTTTTTTGTGGGTAGCGCAGCTGAATTGCCGACCATGATGAGACTATCAAACTGACTCAATTGTCTTATTAAGTATTGGTGCAGCTTTTCCTCATGTCTTTTTATTTCTTCAATATTATTTTTTACAAATTCAGCAGCTTCACCTAAGCCTATCGCGCCAGCGATATTTGGCGTTCCGCCTTCAAATTTGAGAGGTGGCATCTGAAAACTCACCGCGCTGAAATCTACATCTACCACCATTTCACCACCAAGTTTAGATGGAGCCAGTGCTGTTAAGGCTTCGTATTTTCCATAAAGAACGCCAATCCCACAAGGACCATACATCTTATGCCCACTGAACACATAAAAATCACAATTCAGCTTTTGAACGTCGACGGAAATATGTGCAAGCGCTTGAGTGCCATCGACTACTGACACAATGTTATGCTTTGCAGCCTTCTCTATGATGTCTTCCAGCGGATAAATATTACCCAGTGCATTAGATACATGCGCTATCGCTATCAGTGCGATGTCGTCGCTTAGTTGTTCATACAAACGCGATAACTCTCTTTCCGAAAAGATACCATCGCTTGATAGCTCAATAACATCCATATTGAGTTTATGACGCTTGGCAAAAGCCTGCCAAGGCAATAAATTCGCATGATGTTCACTTGCCATGACTAAAATAGTCGTTCCCGACAAATCGTTTATTGATAAACCATTTGCGATCATGTTGATACTTTCAGTGGCACCACTCGTAAAGATGACTTCATCGGCTTTTTTTGCAGAAATGAGCTGTTGAATTTTTACTCTTGCTTGCTCATACGCCTTGGTAGCAAGTTGTGCGCTTTGATAGGCGCCGCGATGGACGCTCGCATTATATTCCTGATGATAGTTATCCATAGCAAGCAATACGGAATCAAGCTTTTGTGTGGTAGCCGCGCTGTCTAGATAAACGCGCGTGTTTTTGTTCTTATCATCGGCGTTTACAGAAAAATAAGGGAAACGTGATTTAAACAAAAATGCGACTCCAAGAATTAAACAAAACAGAATACGTGAAATGAGTCACGTATATTAGGTATCATATAAGCTAAGTCAAACCTAACTTTTCGCCTCATAGGAAAAAACATGACCTTTTTGCAATTCGTAGCGTTGTTAATAAGCTGTTTCATGCTACTTGCTGTGGTCAAAAATACGCAGATAAGCGCACTCAAATCCGATACAAAGATGCAGCATCGCTTCTTTGGCGCTACGGCGCTTGTTTTTATACTCTGGATATTTAGAACCGGCATCACCGAGGGCTTGGTTGTGCATTTTATGTGGTTAACGTCGTTAAGCCTAGTGTTAGGTTTTCGATGGGCCTTGCTGTCAGCGAGCATAGTGCTGGTTGCGGTAACAGGTTTAGGCTATGAAAAACCGAGCATGCTTGGGATTAATTGGCTGCTTGGAGTAGCCATCCCTATCGCCATCAGTTATGGCATATTTAGTTGGTCATTCCACAAACTTCCAAAAAATGTGTTTGTTTATCTTTTCGTTTGCGCTTTTTTTCCTGGGGCTATCAGCATCAGCCTAAAAATGCTCATGATGTCTGCCTACTTTGCTGGTGATACTGATTTAACTTGGAATGTGATTTATCAGAACTATTTGTTGCTAACACCTTTGATGTTGTTTCCAGAGGCTTTTTTCAATGGTATGACCATGACAGTCTTGGTAGTGCATAAACCTCAATGGGTCTATACCTACCACGACAAATTTTATATAGACAACAAATAGATATCAGATCGAATCACTTATAAAGCTACTCGTCCAATAACACATCTATGATGGCACTAAGCTCAGACTTTCCTTCTTTAATCTCGTCTTTTGATAAACCCGCTAGCTCGTGCGGGAACACTAGCCACTCGTCGCTTTCGTTAACGTAGTAGTTAGGAATAATATCGGTTTTATTGTTTGTAGGTTTATACCACGGCGTTGCAATTCGAATATCTTTTGGCGCATTTAAACGCATTAACGCTTCAATTTGATTTACTAAAGCCTCAACGCTTCTGCCCGAATCGAAAACATCATCGACAATCAACAGTCTATCGTCAGCATTCGCATTCTCAATAAGGTAATGCAAACCATGCACTTTTATTTCTTTGGCTTGTTGATTAATACCGTAGTAAGAAGAGGTTCTCACAGCGATATGATCGGTAGGCGTATTTTTATACTCAAAGAACTCCTGTACTGCGATACCAATCGGCGCACCGCCACGCCATATACCAATAATAAAATCAGGCTTGAAGCCATCCTTAAATACCTTAGAGGCTAAACGAAAGCTGTCTTCTAATAACGATTGGGAACTGATGTATTTTTTACTCAAAATTTTGGCTCTCTTAGCAGTTGGCGCTGATATTAGCGTTAGGACTGTATTGCATGTTCATAGTATAGCGATTATTGTGCCTGTAGGCTATTTGCTGGGTTAATTGATGCCGCTTTGAACGCTGGGTAAAGCGTTGCGCCTACACACAAGACCAACGAACCTAGGGAAATGTAAAGAATTTCGACTAAGCGTAAATCAATTGGCAGACCGGTGCCATTGGGGCCAAAAGCAAGCGGTGAACCCAATAGGCGCAGTATATCATTCAGATTCCACACCAATAGCAAGCCTAGCACGACTCCTGCAAGTATGCCTTTAAAGCCATTAAATATACCGTTAAGGATAAAAATTAACATAACATCTTTCGGTAATAAGCCTTGAGTTTGTAAAATAGCAATATCTGCTGTTTTTTCACTCACCACCATGACCAATGCCGAGACGATGTTGAATGCTGCAACCGCAATGATGAGAAGTAGCATGAGTGACATCATCGCCTTTTCCATACTCACTGCATCGAAAAGTGGTCCTTGCCGTTCTCGCCATGTTCTAAAGTCAATACCGTAGCTTGATAACTCATCCGTCACTGTTTTAAAGTCAAAGGCATCCTTCAGATACAAACGCTTGCTCGCAAAGTCGATATTACGCTGACGTGATAATTTAGCTACATCATCAATGTTCATTAGCACAACGCTGTCGTCGGCTTCGCTATCTAGCTGAAACAAACCACTCACGACAACTAGGCGTTGGCTCGGCA
The DNA here is from genome assembly GCF_015595035.1 of Marinibium conchae. Taxonomy (GTDB): domain Bacteria; phylum Pseudomonadota; class Gammaproteobacteria; order Enterobacterales; family Alteromonadaceae; genus Glaciecola. The sequence goes on from NZ_JADNRN010000001.1 coordinate 1,422,823, forward strand.
TGCGCCCCAGTGGTGTAAATACGCTCGCTGATGGGCTAATCACCCTGAGTTGTTCCCCAACACTTACCCGTAACTTATTCGCTAAGGAGCGGCTTATTACAACCTTAAAGCTTCCCTTGGACATACTTTCCCATTTTCCAGAAACCATAGCATTAGCAATAACCGACTGACTTTTCTCTTTATCCACATCGATGCCCTGTAAAATTACCCCTTTGATAGTATTGCTGGACTGTAAAATGATTTCTTGTTCGACAAAGTCACTGCTGAACACTATTTTACGCTGCGCGGTCTCGCTCAAAGGCGGGAGTTGGCGCGTATCGACAACCACATGCGGTACGATGCCCAGTATTTTCTGTTTGAGTTGCCCCTCTAGTCCATTCATCACCGAGATAACAGTAATTAATGATGCAATGCCCAGAGCAATGCCAACAACGGAAAACATATTAATGAAGGAGACAAAGCTTCGTTTGTTTGAGGTTTTAGAGTAGCGCAAGCCAATTTTCGCAGCGATTGGTAGCATTGACATAGTTTGATGGTGATTCCAGTTAACAGCCGAATTGGGGCTTTATGAGAGCCATGGGTAGAGCAAAAAGCGGTCGATTTACAAAAGAAGGATTAACTTCAAGCTAAACAACAGTGTAAACAAGCCTCAACTTTGGTAAATTATGCACAATCGAAAACACATAGTCTATGCTATGAAGTTAGCGAAAACAAAAATCTCTGCACTTGATACTAAGCTTCTGCAGTTAACAGTGCCAATTTAGCGACCAAGGAATGTTATTAGTGAAAACAAGAGAAGAAAAACAAGCGAGTTTTGAATCATACTTTCTAATAAATCATCCTACAAAAGTCAATATCGAACCGGTTAATGAATCTGAAGCCACACTCTCTCTGGCAGAATTTGAGGCATCGATGCCTTACGCTTTTAGAATCGCGTCAGAGCTATCTGAGATTGAGTCCCAAGCTCTCAAACCGCTGCGCTCTCTTGGTGATAGCCTCGCAGACCTAGTAGATTACTTGCAACTGCAAGCAAGAAAAATCGACTTAATGATGTCATACATTTTACTCGAACAAGATCTCCCCGAACATCGTAAAACAGCCAGCAAGTTTGGTGGCGGTGGTGTCATTATTGAAAGTGAAACGGCGGTGGAGATTGGCTCGTTTGCCAAAATAAAGATATTTCTTGAGGCTGAAGCCGCTGCAATTTATTGTGTTGGTGAAGCAATTGATCAGTCGAAGAAGGATGATCTTTATCAGGTAAGCTACGTTTACACTCTCATTCGAGAGCAGGACCAGGAGCTATTAGTTCGCGCTAGTCTGCATTTACAAACAGCTCAGCTTAGAAAAGGACGCTGAAGCTCATATCATGCTTTCGATTCTTGTCCTTTCCAAATAATTTTAAATAAGTCGATTTTTCCTCTATGGCAAACTTGTTAAACCTTCCTTTACCTAAGACTCGTAGTACTAGCTCAAATGATAGAATAGTCGACCATATTCATTGGGGGGAATTGCATGGCGCAAGCCAAGCCTTAAGTATCGCAAAAGCCGCGAATGCTCACCATGGGCCGCTCATTGTTGTCACAGAAGACTCTGTACAAGCAATTAAGTTAGAAAAGGAACTTGCTTTCTTTTTGCGAACTGAAGATATACACGTGCAACTATTTCCTGATTGGGAGACCCTTCCCTATGATGGATTTTCACCGCACCAAGATATAGTCTCCCAGCGTCTAGAGACCCTCTATTTACTCAGTAAGAAACAAGCCGGAATTTTTATCGTTCCTATGAATACCCTGTTACAACGCTTGGCACCTGTCGAATACGTTGGACAACATCTGTTGTATTTAAAGGTAGGAGAAAGAATTGACACCGACCACTTCAAAAGAAAGCTTGAAAAATCCGGATACTTACACGTAAGCCAAGTAATGACACACAGCGAGTTTTCAGTAAGAGGGAGTATTGTTGATCTGTTCCCCATGGGCAGCGATCAACCTTTTCGAATCGATTTATTTGATGATGAAATCGATTCTATTCGCTTTTTTGATCCCGAAACCCAGCGCAGCCTGGATCAAACTGAAGAAATCAGACTACTTCCAGCACGTGAATTCCCTACCGACAAAGACGCCATTACCGGCTTCAGGGAGCGCTATTTAGAAAAATTTGAACGCAGTAATACGGCTGATAAAGAATCTATTTTCTATCAGGTGAGTAAAGGCACGATGCCAAGTGGTATTGAATATTATTTACCCTTATTCTTTCGCTCTACCGCCAGCCTGTTCGACTACCTTCACGATGACAGCCTTATTTTTTGCCTCGGAGATATGCAAGCTGCAGCCGACCAATTTACCAAGGACCTCGAACAGCGTTACGAACAATATCGCTATAATTTGGCGCGGCCACTGTTGGCGCCCATCGACTTATATTTAAACACGCAAGAATTACTTACTTCACTAAAGCAATGGCCTCGTGCCTTTATTAGTGATGCCAAGCAGCAAAACAAAGCCGGGAAATTTAACTTTTCCTGTAAGCCTATCAATAACATTGATATCGATCTCAGCGCGACTAACCCCTATCGGGCACTGCAGGCTGAGGTAAAAAAAGCAAAGGAAAAGAAAAAAACGGTTATATTTTGTGCCGAATCTGAAGGGCGTAAAGAAAACCTGATTGACGTGCTAGCAAAAGCTAAGATCTACCCGAGCAATACACCAACCCTCCATGACGCACTGCAAAGGACGGCATCAGAGACAAGCGGCAAAGATGTCTATGTTTGCATCGGTATGGTGGAAAATAGCTTTGAATTTATTGATGACAACAACGGATTTTTGTTCATCACTGAAACGCAATTGCTCGGTCATAAAGTTAGTCGACGAAAACTTAAAGATAAACGAAAGGCCACTGATGAAGCTGCGATTGTCAGAAATCTTGCCGAGCTATCCGAAGGGCAACCCGTTGTTCATATCGACCACGGCGTGGGACGCTTCCTTGGTTTACAAACGCTAGACGCGGGCGGTGTAACTACTGAATACCTCACGATACTTTATGCAAAAGAAGCAAAGTTATACGTACCTGTATCGAGTCTGCACCTGATTAGTCGCTATAGCGGTGGCGATCCTGAACATGCTCCAATTCACAATTTAGGTAATGATACATGGAGTAAAGCCAAGCAAAAAGCGGCTGAAAAAGTACGCGACGTCGCGGCTCAATTGTTAGACGTTTATGCCAAACGAGCTGCTAAACCTGGTTACGCCTACCCCATCGATTGGCAAGAATACCATAGCTTTGAGGATTCTTTTCCCTTCGAGGAAACGGTCGACCAAAAATCTGCAATCAACGCCGTACTGCAGGATATGGGTAGCCCTAACGCGATGGATCGACTTGTTTGTGGTGACGTAGGATTTGGGAAAACAGAAGTTGCAATGAGAGCCGCCTTTATAGCAGCGTCAACAGGAAAGCAAGTTGCTATTCTTGTTCCTACTACCCTGTTAGCGCAACAACACTTTGAGAATTTTAAGAATAGATTTGCGCAATGGCCATTTAAAATTGAAGTGATTTCGAGATTCGGCAGCAGCAAAGAACAGAAACTCGTGATAGACGATTTAGCCAGCGGTCAGGCCGATATCGTTGTTGGCACTCATAAGCTGCTGCAAGACGATGTAAAGTTCAAAGATTTAGGCTTAGTGATTATTGATGAAGAACACCGTTTTGGTGTTCGCCAAAAAGAGAAATTCAAAGCATTGAGAGCGGATGTCGATATTTTAACTCTCACTGCCACACCAATACCGCGCACACTCAATATGGCCTTGAGCGGCATGCGTGACTTGTCGATCATAGCAACACCGCCAGCAAAACGTTTGGCTATCAAAACTTTCGTACAAATGCGCCAACAAGATATTATTCGCGAGGCCATCATGCGCGAGATATTGCGCGGTGGCCAGGTATATTTTTTACACAATGAAGTAAAGACTATTGAAAAAACCGCTCGAGAAATTGAAGAAATAATACCCGAAGCTCGCATAGCGATAGGTCATGGACAAATGCGCGAGCGTGAGCTTGAAGCAGTGATGAATGACTTCTATCATCAACGCTACAATGTATTAGTATGCACCACTATTGTTGAAACCGGTATTGATGTACCCACCGCCAATACAATAATCATGGACAGAGCTGATCATTTGGGACTGGCACAACTGCATCAGCTTCGAGGCCGCGTTGGACGCTCTCACCATCAAGCCTATGCTTATTTACTAACACCTCACCCGAAAAGAATGACAAAAGATGCTAGCAAACGTTTAGAGGCTATTGCTTCATTAGAAGACTTAGGCGCGGGCTTTGCCCTTGCAACTCATGATCTCGAAATACGCGGTGCGGGAGAATTGCTTGGTGACGATCAGTCAGGACAAATCAACACCATCGGTTTTAGCCTTTACATGGATATGCTTGAACAGGCCGTAGAAGCCTTAAAAGAAGGCAAAGAGCCATCGCTTGATGATGTGCTTGCAGCGCAAACCGAGGTTGACTTGCGAATTCCAGCACTACTTCCTGATGACTACATAGGAGACGTAAACACACGCTTATCACTTTATAAAAAGCTGGCTAATTGTAAAACCCAAAACGAGATCGATGAATATCAAATCGAGTTAATCGACAGGTTTGGTTTATTGCCACAAAGCGCTAAAAACCTAGTCAGGCAGTCTGGTCTGAAGCTAACTGCACAAAAGCTTGGGATCAGAAAAATTGAAACTACACATACTGGTGGCTCAATAGAATTTGAAGCTAAGGCTAAAATCGATCCAGGCTATCTGATTCAATTAATACAAAAATTTCCATCTCAATATAAATTTGATGGACCACAGAAGCTTCGTTTCATGAAAAAGCTCGACAGCGCCCAACAAAAATTAGATCATGTGCGTGAATTATTGGATAAATTTGTGAAGGAATGCCATGTTGGCTAATGCTAGACGCTTGTTACCTATTATTTTATCGCTCGCTCTACTTGGCGCTACTCTCTTTGCCAATGCGCAAGGACAAAATGAACCCGACTGGTGGTTTGATGTTGAGCTCATCGCATTTAAAAGGGATATCGCAAGTAGCTCAGACGAGAAGTTTTCTGTATCTCCTAACAACATTACTGTAAACCCTTCAGCAAATAAAGCCAGCATCGACTTGCTTAGTGTGAGCTTGTTACAAGCTGAAAACCCCTTCTATTATTTGGCAAAAATGGCTTTTGAGTGCTCGCCATTGAGCTTCGGGTCTGTAGGCTCATCCTTGTCACAAGTACGAGGTTTTATGGATAGCAGCCAACGAATGCAGATCCTACTGAGTGATGATGCTTGCCCAGCAAACTTGGGAACAAACGAAAACAAGAAAAATGATTTCCTGCAAAACTACCTAGTACTCAAGGACCCAACAGAAGTGCCTATTTACCTCGATGCACCAAGTAGAGAAACCTTATCTTCGTCGCACTTGCTACCAAAAGAACAATTGCAAATGGCCGATTTTGCTCAACGCATATTTGCACAAAGAGACATCAAAGCATTAGCGCACTTTTCATGGCGTCAGCCTGTTGTGTTTGGTGAGGATAACGCAAGCTTCTATCGAGTTTATTCTGGAAAGAAGATTAAACAAGCAAAGCCAGCATCAAAATCGTTTGAGGAATTGCAAGCAATGTTTGAACCTGAAGGCATTGATGTGATTGATAAAGACTCGTCACGCTTTTTTGAGGAACTCAAGACACAATTGGCAGATGCTAAAGCCATTCAATGGAAAGAAGATGCCACTGCTCAAGACGGTAAATTGCTCGCGTCTTTTTCAGCTGAGCCTTGGGAGCTGGATGGCTATGTTAAAGTCTATCTACAATATGTTAACAGAGTACCTTATTTACATATTGAAGCCGATTTCGATTACCATGAGCTTGGCATTGATTCCTCTGGCGAGCCTGTCATTAAAAAGTTTCCTTTTAAGCAGCGCCGACGAATTATCAGCAAGCAGATCCACTATTTCGATCATCCAAAGATCGGTTTTGCGTTGCGACTAGTTCGCTTTGAGCGCCCATCAAATGAAGAGATTATAAATTGAAAATCTACACCAAAACAGGCGACAAGGGTGCTACCCAAATTTACACCTCAGATATGCTACGGGTATCTAAGAGCGACATGATTCTTGATTGTTACGGTACACTCGACGAACTTAATAGTCACATTGGGCTGTTGGCTGCTGCGATAGAGGAAAGTGAAAGCATTCGTAGCTTCATTCAAGCGGAAAAAATAGCGAGCCAAGACAACAACTTTGAATCAATTCAACCGACATTTTTTAAAAACATTCAGCTAAATATTTTTGCTATCGGATTTGCTATATCAGACAAACCTCAGCTAGAAGCTGAAGCAACTTTACAATTAGAAGAGGCTATCGACCAACTTCAATTAACTTTACCAGCTCAGACTAAATTCATACTTCCAGGAGGCAGCGTTCTAGCCGCCCAAGCTCATGTTGCTCGTACCGTTGCACGACGAGCCGAAAGGCAATTAGTTGCCTTATCGCTGCACCAGCAATCAAATAGCGAATTGGTGAGCTCAGAGCCCGTCCCTGACGTTTGTTTAAGTTACGTAAATCGATTATCTGACTACCTATTTGTTGTTGCTCGAGTTGTTAATAAACTACAACAAATCGACGACATAGAAGTTTAAGCTAGCACTACTTTAGCCTTGTTGATCACACGCAGGGCTTGTTCGTAACTATCTTTAGTAGTGATAAGTGCCGGCATCTTGTTTCTAGGTAGCAGGAGTTGGTGCCAATGGGCACTTTTCCCTTCTTGAAAATAGTGTTCAGATGGTAAATGATCGAGCACTTTCTCTGCTTGTTCAGGTTTATTACACACTAATATCATCGTGCAGCCTGCTGATAATGCCATATCGGCCCGGTCACAAATATTTCCGGCTACTGAAGCTGCCTCCATAGTAAGATCGTCGGAGAACACTACGCCGCTGAACCCGAGTGTTTCTCTCAGGATTTGCTTAATCCATCTATGCGAGAAGCCAGCAGGCTTCTCGTCGACTTCGGAATATATTACATGAGCTGGCATAATTGCATCGAGCTTGTTATTAGCAATTAATTGTCTGAAAACCTGCATGTCTACTTTATCAATTTCGTCGAACATGCGCTTATCTACCGGCAAGTTGATATGGCTATCTTCTTTAACAGAGCCATGGCCTGGGAAATGCTTACCACAGGCTTTCATACCCGCACACGCCATCCCTGTTGCATAGTGAGACCCTAAGCGTATTACCTCATCAGTCATAGCGGAAAAAGCTCGAGATCCGATAACGTCACTCACACCATTAAGATCAAGTACCGGTGCAAAACTCAAATCTATATCGTGAGCAATGAGTTCATGTGCCATCACATAACCCATACTATGAGCCAATCCATTTTGCAGATCATGTTGCTGCGGGTACGCAAGCTCTATATCTTGCATTGCTGGAATTTCGCTGAAGCCCTCTCGAAAACGCTGAACACGCCCCCCTTCATGATCAACTGACACTAAAAAAGGCCGCTTAACTGTTGCACGGATGTCCTTCACTAGGGCGCTTAACTGCGCAGGCTCAGCATAATTTCGACTGAATAAAATGAGCCCTCCAACGGCAGGATGCGCTAACTTCTCGCGCTCCACATTATCTAATTCGAAAGATTCAACATCCAATATCACGGGCGACATCATAGGGCCCTTGGCGCTTGTTACTGAGTAAGACTTGGTCATATTTGTATTCTTTTTCACAACCCTAGAAAAATGATGATAATTATCATCCACTAATTTGCAGCGCTTGTATGCTTGTTCACTTTGGCATAGCCTAGCATTATCTTGAACAAACAATACGAAAATTAGATGAAGTTTATCAAGCCTTCTTTAAGCGTGTTAGCAGTATTACTGCTTATCCTTCTATTAAGTGTCATCATTGTACTCAAAGCAAGCTTGCCCCAGCTAGATTCCACTATACAAAGCCATGTCGTCAGTGCAGATACGATACTTGAAAGGGACGACATAGGCACGGCTATTATCACCGCACACAATCGTGCTGATGCATCATTCGCTCTCGGTTACGCTCATGGTCAAGATCGACTTTTCCAGATTGATCTCTTGCGTCGTAGCGCTGCGGGTGAGCTATCTGAAATACTTGGAACGGCTGCGCTTGGCATTGACAAGCGTAGTCGCTTTCATCAGTTCAGGAAGCGTGCAGAAAGTGTTTTTATGCAATTACCTAAAGCACAACAGTCAGTTCTATTAGCGTATAGCGCTGGCGTAAATAAAGCGCTAAGTGAATATACGGTTAAGCCCTTCGAGTATCTGCTCACCAATAGTGCATTTGCAAAGTGGAAGCCTGAAGACAGTTTACTAGTTAGTTACAGCATGTATTTGGACTTGCAAGGTGGGCAAGTTGAGCGTGACTTGGTAAATACCATTATTAAACAGCATTTTGGTAATACAATGCTACAGTTTTTTAATCTCGCGAGCCCATACCAAGCAGCGCTGGACGGCAGTATTATGTCTAGCCCGTCAATCTCTATACCCGAAATGAATCCATATATTTTATCTCGCAATGAAGAACAACCCAGAGACTATGACGCTCATAATCCCAAGAGTCTGGCGTTTTCAACACAGCAGTATGGCTATGATAGCATTGAAGAGCTAAATGAGATGGGTAGTAACAACTGGGCAGTCACTGGCAAGCTGACCGAAAGTGGCCATGCAATGATGAGCGACGACATGCATCTAGGTTTGCGAGTACCACCTATTTGGTATCGTGCGCAGCTAAACTATGAGCACCAAGGCAAGCCTATCACCATAACTGGCGTCTCATTACCAGGTACTCCACTGATTATAGCCGGAAGTAACGGAAACCTTGCTTGGGGCTTTACCAACGCTAATCTAGATAACGCAGATTGGATAGCGTTGGATGACCTTAGCAAAACAGAGAGGGTTGTTGAGGTAATTAAAACTAAGGAAGGCCATAAAGACTTATACATTGAAATTAGCGAGCATGGACCTGTGCGAACACTAATGGGTAAAAAATATGCATTAGCATGGGTTGCCCACCAGCCATATGCGGTGAATATGACCATGACGGATATGGCTCATGCAGCCTCGCTAGAGGAGGCTTTTTCGATTGCTGATTCGGTTCGAATTCCGGTGCAAAACCTAATACTCGCGGATAGCAAAGGCAATGCTGGTTGGAGGCCTATCGGTGCAGTAAGTGCTAGAGATAATCCCAGTTTAGCTGCGATACCTGAACAGCACTACTCCAGTAAATGGCGGTATGCAGAAACGCAGCTACCAAGTCATGTTAACCCAGATGAAGGTCGGCTCTGGACTGCAAACGCTAGAGTGATGGCAACTAGCGATATGAAACGTTTTGGTGACGGTGGTTATGCTTTAGGAGTGCGCGGATTACAAATACGCGATCGCATGTTTGAAAAAACTTCCTTTGATGAACAAGCTTTCTATGACATACAGTTAGACAATGAGGCAAGATTTCTTCAGCCCTGGCATAGCTTGCTCTTAAAGACATTGCGAGCTCAACCTAATGCCGAGGATTACCAACAAGACATACAAGCGCTTGAAAATTGGGGAGGCTGTGCATGCGGTGACTCAATTGGCTATACCCTTGCACGAAAGTATCGTAGCGCGGTAATCAATAGCTTGCTGGCTCCTATCGATAGAAAAGTCAGGGAGTATAACTACTCATTAAGAAATGCCCTTCGCAAAATCGAACCCGCTGTTTGGTTACTACTTGATAATCAAGTCTTCTCTTGGCTTCCATCTGGCGAGCTTTCTTACGATAGCTTTCTAATAAATACTTACGATAAGCTTAGAAGGGATTTAGTTGAAGACTACTCTGCAAATTCACTAACGCTAGTAGGGCTCGAATGGGGTGAGGTTAACAAGCTTGCGGTACAACATCCCTTTTCGGCAAAGTTAGGCCCTTTGGGTAGTCTGTTAAACATGCCAGAAGTAAAAGGTTTCGGGGATAGTTATATGCCAGCAGTCCAAAGCACGAGTTTTGGTGCATCCCAACGTTTTATTGCGCAACCTGGAATGGAAGAAAATGCGATATTGACACTGCCAGGTGGTCAATCAGGACATCCCCTTTCAGACTTCTATAAAAAAGGCTTTGAGGAATATGCAACACATCAACCCCAAGCATTGCTTCCTGGTAAAGCAATACATAAGCTCGTCATTCAGAAACAGGAAGTGGCATCGAATAGCCCAAAATAAGTTCGACTTTACCGCTGTTTATCATGAAGTCTCGCCATTGTCGGCGGGCCTCGGCTTGAACATCCCCCTCAAAACCATCTTCTTGAAGCACAATCATGGCCTTGCTGACTAACGCATCACGCTGTTCAACAAGCATCTCGGCCTTATTGTGCAAAGCTTCTAAGTGCGGAAATTGGTTAATAAGCGTATCAAGGCTCTCAAACTCAAGTAAACGTTTTACAAACTCTTCATTAAATATGAGCTTTTTGGCCTGATATTCGAGAAAACGCAGCCCCTGCTCTGAACTCAACAAAGCAATATCTTTCTGGCTAAGTCTAGCTTCTACTGCGACTAACAGGGCTTGCTCCTGCCAATATAAATATAGATCGCGGTCGTTTTGTGTATATGCTTGCTTGATGCCTTCTTGCAAATCGCTGGCACTTAACAGCTCAGACAAGCTTAGTAAGGCTTGCACGTCGGTATTATCGCTAACGGTAGATTTCTCTGAAGGACTGCATGCCAGTAGGCATAAAAAAACGCTCGCCATTAGCGAACGTTTTGCAAAAATATTAGCGTTAACTCTCATTCAAAGCCCAAACAAGCCTACGGAAAAAATCCAAAGAAGTTAGCTCAACTTGACGTTTTCAACACGGCTTTTTAACTTTTGCCCAGGTCGAAATGTTACTACACGCCTTGCTTTTATAGGAATGTCTTCACCGGTTTTGGGGTTTCTTCCGGGGCGCTCATTCTTGGTACGAAGGTCAAAATTACCAAAGCCAGAAAGCTTAACTTGTTCTCCAGATTCCAAGCACGCTTTAATCTCTTCAAAGAAAGCTTCCACAAGATCCTTTGCGTCGCGTTTATTTAAACCCAATTTTTCAAACAAATGTTCAGCCATTTCGGCTTTGGTTAATGCCATTCGATTAATCTCTCAAAGATGCACTAAAGTTATTTTCCAGCGCTTGCACTACTTTATCGACAGATTTTTGAATATCTGCATCTTCAAGTGTGCGCTCGGAATTCTGCAACCAAATTGATAAAGCGAGACTCTTATAGCCAGGCTCGATACCTTTACCTTGGTATACGTCGAATAAGTTTAGGTCAATCAAATCAGTTACGCCAAGTTTTTCGATACTTTTTAGTAATTTACCAGTATCGACCGTTTCTTTTACTGTAACAGCAATGTCGCGGCGATTCACTGGAAATTTAGAAATTGCTTTGATCCAAGGCAATGTTCTTGTTGAAATACTAACCAATTCCAACTCAAATGCAAAGGTCTTACCTTGTAATCCTAGTCCTTTTTCAAGTTTAGGATGGATTGCACCAACATAACCAATCAGTTTATCGTCTTTAAATACGCCTGCGCATTGTCCAGGGTGGAACGCAGAATGAGTTTCTGCTTTAAATTCAATATTCTGCTCGTTTCTGCTTAGAGAGAGAATGTTTTCAACAACAGCTTTCGCATCGAAGAAATCAAGTGCTACAGAAGGAATAGACCAATGCTCGTTAGCTCGGTTACCAGACAGGACACCAGACAACATATTTTCTTGTACGACACCTGACTTTTCGTGCTCACTTGGAGTGAAACGTAAACCTGTTTCAAATAACTTAATGTTGCTTTGTTGTCGTTTTTGATTATACGACAGCGCACCAAGCAAACCAGGTAATAAGCTGACTCTCATGACCGACATATCTGCAGATATAGGATGAGGTAGTACTAAGCCTTGGAGGTCAGGAAACAACAAAGATTGTTTTTTAGGATCAACAAATGAGTACGTAATCGCCTCTTGGAATCCTTCGTCTACTAATAAGTCTTTAAAGCGATTCAAATCGATACTAGCTTCAGCGCTGTCACACATTTTTAGACTAGCAACAGGGGCTTGATTAGGAATGTTGTTATATCCGTAGACTCGCGCAATTTCTTCTATCAAGTCTTCTTCAATATTCATATCGAAACGGTATAACGGCGCTACAACTTCCCATCGGCCATCTTGTTCACTGACTTCAAGACCCAAACGATGAAGAATATCGCTCACGCGTGCTGAATCGATATTGATCCCCAGTACACGAGCTAAGCGCTCAGCACGTAAAGTAATTTTTGCAGGCGAAGGCACATGCGAAGCGTCTTTGGCTTGAAATACCGGCCCTACTTCACCACCAACTGCGGCGACAAGTAATTCAGTTGCTCGCTCCATTGCCTGCAATTGTAGCTCTGGATCAACACCACGTTCATAGCGGTGAGATGCATCAGTATGCAAACCATATTGGCGCGCTTTGCCCATAATCGCATCCGGCGAGAAAAACGCACTTTCTAGGAAAATGTTTTTTGTTTTTCCACTGACGCCTGAGTGCAATCCGCCAAAAATACCCGCCATCGCTAAGGCTTTATCTTGGTCTGCAATCACTAAAGTGTTCGACTTTAAGGTGACTTCATTCTCATCCAATAAGGTAAGTTTCTCACCTTCTTCAGCCATTCTTACGACGATATCCCCTGATAGGACGTCGTCGTCAAAAGCATGCATTGGGTGACCAAGTTCGAGTAATACGTAGTTAGTCACATCGACAACAGCATCAATACTACGAATACCGCTGCGTCGCAGCTTTTCCTGCATCCACAAAGGGCTTGGTTTTGATAGGTCGACGTTCTTGATAACTCTGCCGAGATAAATCGGGCAAGCTTCAGCTGCCGCTAATTGTATGCCTCGTTGTTCATCGCTAGTCACATTCGCTGGAGTAATGACGACTTCTTTTACATCAAGTTGATTCAGCACGCCGACTTCTCTTGCGATACCTTTCATACCTAAGCAATCTGCGCGGTTTGGGGTCAAATCGACTTCGATACTATTGTCGTCCAAGTCGAGATATTCTCTAATGTCTGTCCCAATAGGTGCGTCCGCTGGTAATTCGAGTATACCACTGTGGTCTTCGCCCATACCGAGTTCAGAAAAACTGCACAACATACCAAAAGAGGGTTGACCGCGAAGTTTCGCCTTTTTAATTTTAAAATTACCAGGCAGTACTGCGCCAACCATAGCAACTGCCACTTTTAAGCCCAAGCGACAGTTTGGTGCACCACAAACGATATCAAGTAGCTCATCACCACCGACGTTGATTTTGGTTACTTGAAGTTTGTCAGCATCTGGATGCTGGCCACATTCAACCACCTCACCGACGACCACACCTGAGAAATCTTCTGCGACCGGCGCTACATCATCTACTTCTAGGCCAGCCATACTTAGCTGTTCGGATAACTCGTTTGTAGAGATTGCTGGGTTCACCCACTCTCTTAACCATTTTTCACTGAATTTCATTGATAAACTCTGTTCTACTTAAATTGCTTCAGGAAACGAAGATCGTTCTCGAAAAAAGCTCGTAAATCATTTACGCCATAACGTAACATTGTTAGCCGCTCTACGCCCATGCCAAAGGCAAAGCCAGTAAACTCTTCTGGGTCAATGTTAACCGCCTTCAGTACATTGGGATGCACCATGCCACAACCCAACACTTCTAGCCACTTGCCATCTTTGCTCATGACGTCTACTTCAGCTGAAGGTTCTGTGAATGGAAAGTATGATGGTCTGAAACGAACTGTCATTTCTTCTTCAAAAAAATGATTTAAGAAGTCGTGCAATATCCCTTTTAACTCAGCAAAGCTAACATTCTTGTCCACCATCAAACCTTCTACTTGGTGAAACATTGGCGTATGCGTTTGGTCGTAGTCATTTCTGTAAACACGCCCTGGGGAAATTATTCGTAAAGGCGGTTTCTGCGATTCCATCGTTCGAATTTGAACGCCTGAAGTTTGCGTACGAAGCATAACATCTGGATTAAAATAGAAAGTATCATGATCAGCTCGCGCTGGATGATTAGCTGGAATATTCAGAGCATCAAAATTATGAAAACCATCTTCGACTTCCGGTCCGGTTTTTACAGCAAAACCCAAGTCGCCGAAAAAGCCTTCTATGCGTTTGATTGTGCGGCTAACAGGATGAATATTGCCCGGAACCTGCGAGCGACCAGGCAAGCTTACGTCAACCGATTCAGAGGCCAACTTAGCGTTCAACTCAGCGTCTTGTAGGGCTTTCAGTTTGGTATTGATTAAACCCTGCACTGACTGTTTCGCGACGTTGATCTTTTGACCAGCTGCAGGCCTTTCTTCATTGGATAAAGCGCCAAGTCCTTTCATTAAACTTGTGACTTTACCTTTTTTACCCATGAAAGCGACACGCACTGCATCTAGTTCTGCAGGTGAATTTGCAGCCTCAACTGCTAAACGCGCTTCCTCTACGATGGCTTCAAGCTCCATTACTTCCTCTTATTGCAAATTTAGTTCTGCATTGTTGCTTAACTAACTCGTCAACAACAAACAGCAATTCAATGACATATTGCTGTTATTTTACATGCTTTTGACTTCATTTACGCAATAAATTTACGCTTTTAAGCGAATATTTATGGTTGTTTTTTGGGGGTTTCAACAATCGTGTTTCGGTAAGGAAAATAAATGACTCGTTGCGCATTACTATCGCTGTATCCAGCACTCTCATTCACTTGTGCAATGAATAAGCTACCGTCTTGATACTCGACTAAGAGCTTTTTTGTAAATGCAGATAGTAGAAAAATAAGATCTTAAGATCAAAAAAGCGAGCATCCTGCTCGCTTTTTCAAAAAGAACTTAAACTATTTGTTAATAGATTTTACGCTAATGCGCCTTTTGCTGCGTTAACAAGTGCAGTGAATGCATTCTTGTCGTGTACAGCGATGTCTGCAAGTATCTTACGATCAATTTCAACAGAAGCTTTTTTCAAGCCATTGATGAAACGGCTGTAAGACATACCATTTTGACGTGCAGCAGCATTAATACGTGCTATCCATAATTGACGGAATTGACGCTTACGTTGACGACGGTCACGATACGCATACTGACCCGCTTTTGTTACCGCTTGTGCCGCTACGCGATACACTCGGCTGCGAGCTCCGTAATAACCTTTAGCTTGCTTTAATACTTTCTTGTGACGTGCGCGTGCAACTACACCGCGTTTTACTCTAGCCATTATTCAGTCTCCTAAGTCTAAGGTTATACGTATGGCAACATACGTTGGATAAGAGCAGTATCACTAGTGTGAACCAATTTCTTTCCACGTAGGTGGCGTTTACGCTTAGAACTCTTCTTGGTCAAAATGTGACGCAAGTGAGACTGTTTACTTTTGAAACGACCAGAAGCAGTTTTTCTAAAACGCTTGGCAGCTCCGCTGTTGGATTTCATTTTAGGCATTGCTAAAACTCCGCATTGTTAATAACTAACTTAGGTTGCAGACCCTGTTAGTGGTTTATGTTTGCAGCAAGGTGAGTATAGGTGTGCAGGCCAATACTACTTTAGACCGTTACTACTTCTTAAGTGGGGCAAGCACCATGATCATCTGACGACCCTCTACCCTATTAGGGAAGGACTCGCAGTTTGCAATGTCCTCTAAATCCTTTTTAACACGATTTAAAAGGTCAATGCCGATCTCTTGGTGAGCCATTTCACGCCCGCGGAAGCGGATGGTTACTTTGGCTTTATCACCGCCTTCTAGAAAGCGACGCAGGTTGCGCAGTTTTACCTGGTAATCGCCTTCATCAGTGCCAGGGCGAAATTTAATCTCCTTGACCTGAATTTGCTTTTGCTTCTTCTTCTGTTCTTTCTGTTCTTTGCTCTTTTCGAACAAGAACTTCCCGTAATCCATTACTTTGCATACGGGCGGCTTTGCATTGGGGCTAATTTCAACTAGGTCTAAGCTTGCTTCGAGAGCAATGCTTTGAGCCTCAGACAGTGTCACAATACCAGCTTGTTCACCGTCTTTACCAATTAGTCTTACTTCAGTACCTGTAATTTCATCGTTAATTCGAGCTTTGTCGCTCTGAGCCTTATTATTAGCGCCTTTAATTTGCATTTCCTCCAAAACATTAAAAGATGCCGAGAAGCAATCGACATTAAAATAGTCGCATGGCTCCTCGAAACCGCATTATTATACCTATATTTTCAATTCCTGCTATGGAATTTTTTTACTTTTAATTTCTTCTTGTAAAAGTAAGACCAACTCACTGACTGGCATCGACCCTAGGTCAAGCCCTTTACGCGTTCTTACCGCTACCATACCTGAGTCTTTTTCTTTGTCACCAACAACTAAAAAGTAAGGTACTTTACGTAAGGTATGTTCACGAATTTTGAACCCAATCTTCTCATTTCGTAAATCGGATTTGACCCGTATTCCAGCCGCTTTTAATTCGGCAACAACACCATTAACGTATTCAGCTTGGCTATCTGTGATATTTGCAACAACTGCTTGAACAGGAGCAAGCCACAATGGATATGCACCCGCGAACTCTTCCGTCAAAATACCAATAAAGCGTTCGAGCGAGCCCAATATTGCTCGATGGATCATTACCGGCGTTTTACGCTCGCCGTCTTCAGCAACATAAGTCGAGCCCAGGCGTTCTGGCATAGAGAAGTCTAATTGAACCGTTCCACACTGCCACGCTCGCTCGAGGCAATCGTATAAAGTAAATTCAATTTTAGGGCCATAGAAGGCACCTTCACCAGGTAAATATTCAAAATCGATATCGTTTGCCTTCAACGCATCAGCAAGTTCTTTCTCGGATTTATCCCAAACCTCATCAGCCCCTACTCTCTTTTCAGGCCGCGTAGATAGTTTCACTGCGATATTGGTAAAGCCGAATGCTGCGTAAGTATCGTACACCATTTTAATACACTTACTTACCTCATCAAGTACTTGATTTTCAGTACAGAAAATATGCGCATCGTCTTGTGTAAACCCTCGTACCCGCATAAGACCATGCAAGGAGCCACTTGGCTCGTTTCTATGACAGCAACCAAATTCCGCCATTTTCAGAGGTAAATCACGATAAGACTTCAAACCTTGATTAAATATTTGAACATGCCCCGGACAATTCATTGGTTTGATGGCGTACTCACGTTTTTCAGACTCGGTTGTGAACATATTTTCGGCGTATTTGTCCCAATGGCCTGATTTTTCCCAGAGGGAACGGTCCATCATCAAAGGTGCTTTTACTTCGTCGTAGTCATACTCGCGCAGCTTCTCGCGCACGAATTTCTCCAACTCAGTATAAATCGTCCAACCGTCGTTATGCCAAAACACCATACCTGGGGCTTCATCCTGCCAATGCCACAAATCCAAGGATTTCCCTATTTTTCTGTGATCGCGTTTTTCGGCTTCTTCCAAGCGTTGTAGATAACCCTTAAGCTGTTTTTTATCTGCCCAAGCTGTGCCGTAAATCCGCTGCAACATTTTATTATCACTATTGCCACGCCAATAAGCGCCAGCCACTTTCATTAATTTAAAATGTTGGCAGAACTTCATATTTGGGACATGGGGCCCGCGGCACATATCAATATATTCTTCATGATGATACAACGCTGGTTGATCGTCTTTTGCGATGTTCTCATCAAGAATTTGCATTTTGTACATCTCATCTCGCGACTCAAAAGTATCTCTTGCAACTTGCCAGTTGACTACTTCTTTAACCACTGAATAACTCGTTTTCGCGAGTTCTTTCATTCGTTTTTCGATTTTGTCGAGGTCGTCTTGATTAATAGCGTGGTCAATATCAACATCATAATAAAAGCCATTATCGATGGTAGGCCCAATTGCCATTTTCACATCGGGGTAAAGCTGTTTAATTGCATGACCGATCAGGTGGGCACATGAATGGCGTATTATCTCTAAGCCTTCGTCATCTTTTGCTGTAATAATTTGCAGAGTTGCGTCGTCTTCAATCATGTCGCAAGCGTCTGCTAATTTGCCATTAATTTTACCGGCAATGGTGGCCTTTGCTAGACCTGGACCGATATCCGAAGCGACATCGAGGATTGAAACAGACTTGTCGAAAGTACGCTGACTTCCATCGGGGAGTGTAATGACTGGCATAAAATTCCTATACAGTGGTGACACCTACGATGTGCCACTTGATATTTTTCGTCGAAATTGACGTATAAATAATTGGTTGTGCTAAGTTAATTGTAGTTAGCGCGACCGGCGTGTTATGCCAAATTATACAGACATGCATCGCATTCTTGCAATTGCTTGTTCACATTAAACGAGAGATGGTTGGGAAAGCATGTGTAAAATACATTATCAGCGGGCTTATCACCGCACATTGCTCTGGCTAGCCTTTATCTTTATTAGTATACAAAGCGCTTCAGCAAAAGAGCCTCAGCCGGGTGATACTAATGGGATCTACACAGAAGCCATTGTTGAAGCTAAGCGTTGGCACGTTGAAGCCTCGATGAGTGTATCGATGACAGCACAACAGTTTGTTAATGTATTGAACCGTTCGCCTCACGATTGTACTTGGTTACAAAACTGCAAATCAGTGCATCTGTTGGCTACACCCTCGGAAAACAGTCAAATAATCGCGACCCGTTTTGACAGTCCTTGGCCACTAAATGACAGAATCATGATAACTCGAGTTGTCGTTACTTTTTCTAATGATGGGCGCAGTGTTATCGTTAGCATTGATTCAAAAGGCTTGAGCAACTCAAGCTTATTAAATGAAAGCGGCGCTATTGGTCCAGAAAGTGCGCCTTATGTTCTTGTAAATAAACCGTCGGGAGTATGGAAGCTTAGCAGTACAGTGAATGGACATAATATACTCAGTTACAAAGGTTCAGCAGAAAAAGACCGAGGCTTCCCGCTATTTCTATTGTTACGGCACCTACGACATTCAACCCTATCAACATTTCAAAATCTAAGAAAACTTGATGAATACTATGCGCAAACTCAATAATTTAGCTCTTTTCATTGTTACAAGCTTAATGTTAACGGCATGTTCTAAGCATCAAACTTTACCTTCTAGCCTCAACAACTATCACGAGCGAGTTTACTCGGTGATGGACTTACCCTACGAGTCATTGTCTGTAGACGTCGATTTACAAGCGCCGACAAAAAGTGAATTACGCAGATCAATTGCCGATCTTAATATAAATATGCGGGAATTTTACGCCATTGAAGGCTGTAATCTAAAAACCATTATTGCTGAACGAAATACTGCACTGGGCAAAACACAGCTGCCCTCGAGTCGCTTGCTCTATGAGTGGCAAATAATCGAAGCCTTAAAGGCGTGTGAATTAAACGCGAATCAAGCACTACCGCAATATTTGCAACTAAAAGTTACTGAATGGCGAGCATTAAAAGAAAGTAGCTTCGGTGCTAATTGGGCAAATATGCTCACTCAAAGTGATGAAAGTTATCTAGCATTTACACGCTCAGGGGGGTTTATAGACGGAAATAACGATGATAACTTCACGCAAGCAAAGATAGATCTGAACACCTTAGTTTACGCAGAAAGCGACCCCAAAAAATACCTCTCAAATCTAGAGAACACTCTTAAGAGCGCAGAACAACATCGATTTTTTGCTCGTCATTGGCGCTCTCAAATATTGATAACTCAATACATGGAAAAAATGACGGAAGACATAAGTACGTGGAATGATTCATTTATATGCAAAAGTAGAAAGGACAAAAAGAAATTAGAGATCATTAAGAATGTCTTTACTCTTTTCTTCGTGCAAGAGATACAACCCATTGCCTCTCAAATTAACCACTACCAATATCAATTAGATGACTTATTCGCTACTCTAATCAAAAATGACCAACTTCCTGATGTTTTTCAAGAATGGCTGCACAAAAAATCGTCAATAATATTTAGCGATTACAAAAAGGCAACTAGAGAGCATGTTGAGTTGTGGCAAGCCCTTCTTTCGAAATGCAAATAAAAAGTTAAATTTTTTGAGTAAATTACAATCATGTTGTGCTAACGTCATAGAATGAACGGTAGAGATACATCGTTGATGACAACACAGTATTGAAAATGCCTTATCGACAAGGCCTCATTCATGGCACAGCTTGTGTAAAAAAGAGTGGTGCGTCTACCCAGACTCGAACTGGGGACCTCTACCATGTCAAGGTAGCGCTCTAACCAACTGAGCTATAGGCGCATATATCGTACTAGGGTTGAAATTGCGTTGTACAAAACCTTAGCGGGTTTGTTGTCGAGTAGTTAATCGAATATTAATCGAGTGCTTACAACGATAACGCTAGTCGTGTGTCGATTTATGATCAATTAATTATCGCGACATAGTCTGTACAAATCGGCGCGTATGATAACGATGAGCTAAACATAGCGCAAGTGATTTTTAAATTTATGTGAGAAGTAGAACTTGACCACTGCAATTGTCAAACAAGTAAATAAAACTAAGCGGCTCGTAGTTGTTGTATCTACGGTTATTCTATTAGTCTTAGTTGGTTTAGTATTCACCAAAATCGCGTTAGAAAGAATTCAGCAAGGAGTTAGAGCTGAATACGGTGAATCTCTTAATGCCGTTATGGGGACCACCGAAGCGGCCTTGATTTTTTGGACGGAACAGCGAAAATCAGAAGTTCTACGAATCGCTGAAAATGAAGTGGTAAGTTCATTAACCTATGACCTGAACTACAATTATGAATTAAAGGATGCTGGCAGCCTTGCGGCGGTGCGCGAAACTTCACTCTTATACATTAGTACTATTGATAACCTTCAAAGTCATGATGGCTTTCAAATTTTATCTGTAAATGGCAATGTACTCCTATCGTCAAATGGTAGTAACGAACTCAGAGCAAGTGATATTCATAAGAGTTATCCTAAAGCGATAAACAAAGCACTTAACGGGCAAACATTTTTTCTTCCCCCTATTCAAACCTCACTTGACGGCGAGACCACGCGAGCAACGGCATTTTTTCTAGCGCCCATTTACTATGAGAATCGGGTAGTTGGTATCATCGCTTCTGCCCACTACCCCGAAAATGAGCTCTCTCGAATTATGTCTTTAGGGCGCATGGGAAAATCAGGCGAGTCTTATCTGTTGGATAGAAACGCTAATTTAGTGTCGCGTTCTCGATTTTTAGACACCTTAGTCGACATTGGAATAGTTGAGCGAGGAGAGTCAGAAATATTAAAAGTGTCGCTTAG
Source organism: Marinibium conchae (assembly GCF_015595035.1). Taxonomy (GTDB): domain Bacteria; phylum Pseudomonadota; class Gammaproteobacteria; order Enterobacterales; family Alteromonadaceae; genus Glaciecola. The sequence goes on from NZ_JADNRN010000001.1 coordinate 1,444,091, forward strand.
AGTACCTCTTTCGCAAGACGAAAATAATGGTCTTACGCAAATGGCAAGAAGCCTAACTGAATTTGAATCTGCTCAGAACCTCGATGGATATTTCGACTATCGAGGAGTCAGTGTAATTGGTACTTGGAAATGGTTGCCCGAACTCAGTTTGGGTATTGCCACTGAGATCGACCTTGCCGAAGCAAGCCTTCCCTATAATCGAAGCCGTGACACGATAATACTACTGGTTATTTCGAATATTGTTGTCGCAATATTATTGCTTTCTTTACTCCTCTTTATCAGCAATAAAGCACAGTTGAGACTTCGCAAAGCGGCAGCGGATTTAGAAAACAAGGTGAAAGAAAGAACTCAAGAGCTTGAAGCTTCTTCAAAAGTGATAAATAGTGAAAGAAGAATGCTACAAAGCATTTTGGACAATATCCCTGATCCCATATTTTGCAAAGAAAGTGATGGCACCTATATTCGCGTAAATAAATCTTTCGTTGAGCTTACTGGTCGCAGTGCTGTAGAGATAATTGGTAAGAACGACAAAGAGCTTTATGATCAAGAGGATGCCGAATTTTTCATAAAAGACGACGAAAAACTACTACTCACGGGCACAACACATGTTGTGGAGCGACCGACAACAGATGCGTTTGGCAACACCGTACTTTTCGAAACCAGGAAAACTCTTATTGCTTATAAAGACGGGGAACACCCGGGTATTTTGGGAATTAGCCGAGATATTACTGATCGAAAGCGCTTTGAAGAGGCGATGCTCAATGCAACACGCTCGGCACAAGAAGCCAGCAGTGCGAAAAGTGAGTTTTTAGCGCGGATGTCGCATGAAATTCGGACGCCGATGAACGGTGTGTTAGGAATGATTGACCTAGTTTTAGATTCGCACTTAAATTCTGAGCAAAAACACAAACTTAAAGTAGCCAAAAATAGTGCCGCTAGCCTATTAACCATTATTAACGACATCCTTGATTTTTCTAGAGTAGAAGCAGGAAAGTTAGCGCTAGAGAGTATCGATTTTAATTTAGGCAATCAAATAGAAACCATCGCGCAGTCGATGGCTTTGCGTTGCGACTCAAAGGGTGTCGAGCTCATTGTCGATATTACTGCAGTTGAACAAAGCATGGTCGTTGGTGACCCTGTGCGCTTGCGCCAAATACTCACAAATCTCATCAACAATGCAATAAAGTTCACCGACAAAGGGCAAATAGTGGTTAGGGCCAAGGCAGTTAATGACAATGGCGAAACCAAAGTTGAGTGTAGTATAGAGGACACTGGTATTGGAATTCCACAGGAAAAGCTTCACTCTCTGTTCGACTCATTTACACAAGTAGACAGCTCAACAACTCGCTTATATGGCGGTTCAGGTCTGGGGCTTGCTATTTGCGAGCGACTCGTCGATTTGATGGGAGGAGAAATACAAGTTGAATCTAGGGAAGGAAATGGAAGTAAATTTACCTTCACGCTTACCTTCGTTACCAGCTCCCTTGAAGAAAAACCCATGCCGCAATCGAATATCTCTGATTGGAAAGTGCTCGTCGTAGACGATAATGAAACCAACCTTGAGATTTTAGAGAACCAATTGAGAAGTTGGAAGCTTACTCCTATCATAGCCAACAGCGCTTCGACCGCTCTAGAAATACTCTTTAACGAGATGCCGGAACTCGACCTTGTTATCACCGACATGAATATGCCTCACAAAGATGGCCTAACTCTTGTAAGTGACATCAAGCTGTTAGACAAATACAAAGACACTAAAATAATGATGTTGAGTTCAATGTCATTTCAAATGAGTAGTGACGAGTTCAAATCGTTGGGGCTCGACGCTTGCCTGATGAAACCGGTTGGCACCTCTGAATTATTTAATTCACTGTCGCTCCTATCACGCGATGAAGAATTCATATCTGAGAGCACGCTCCTGTCGTACACAAATAATGAATCTTTAACTCCTGTCGTCTGGCCTAAGTATCACAAAGTGCTAATTGTTGAGGATAATCCCGTTAATCAGCTCGTTGCCGAAGGATTAATGAATAAATTCGGCTTGCAATATGGGGTTGCAGTGGATGGAAAAGTAGCTATTTCGACGCTCTCTGAAAGTGAAGCAGATCAACCTTTCACACTGATTTTAATGGACTGTCAAATGCCTATTATGGATGGATATCGAGCGTCTGAGATTATTCGTTCAGGTGGAGCAGGAGAACGCTACATTGATATTCCGATTATTGCAATGACAGCAAACGCAATGAAAGGCGATCGTGAGAAATGCCTTAAGCATGGTATGAATGATCACGTTGCCAAACCTATCGATACCCTATTGCTACAAAAGGCCTTACTTGATGGCTTTGCATTAACTCCTGATAAGCTAACAGGCTTCGAGCTGCGATCAAACGAAGATATAAGCAATAGTAATGCAAGCAAACTATCAGGCCAGTTAATCATTCCTGAAGGTTTATCGACTATGGATTGGTCTATTATTTCGCCTTCTCTTGTTAATCAACCGACGATCTATATCAAAAGTTTAAAACTTTTCATAAAGCACTACACCGACATGCAATTTGCCTTTCCAAATAACAGGGAGAGTATGGATAAGCTGAAACATCAACTTCATTCAATCAAAGGCAGTTCAGGTAATATTGGGCTCACTAGCCTCTACAAAAAAGCGCTTGAGCTAGAAGAACGCATCACTTCGAACCAGCTCGTATCTAACGACGTTTTGCGCTTCAATGAGGTCTTGACAAGTTCCTTAGCGGAACTGTCTGAGCTCATCAGAGTAAATAGTAAAACAACAGAGAATAATAATTCGACGCGCAGTATTCTAGAAGTACTTCAAGAAATCAGTCCCTTAGTAAATAAAAGTGAGTTAGTACCTTTTGAGCTTGTGGAGGAATTAGCACGCTTGAGCGAAGAACACCTTGATGATAAAGACCTTCATGCTATAGTTGAAGCGTTAGAAGATTTTGATTACGACAAATCAAAGCGGTTGATCGAAGGGAAGTTATGATTAATAAGAGCGCAAATTACAGCATACTCGCAGTGGATGATGACCCCACGAACATCAATGTAATCGTTAGTCATTTAAAACCACTCAATGCTAAAATGCTTGTTGCCACATCGGGTGCAGCGGCTCTAGAGATCATATCGTCCGCCCCACCCGATTTGATTGTGCTCGACATCAACATGCCAAATATGTCTGGCTTAGAAGTTTGTAGACAGATAAAAGCCAACCCCGCTAATAAACATATTCCCATCCTATTTTTAACTGGTAGTGAGAAAGACATCAGCGAAGCCTTTGCTGTTGGTGGTGTCGACTATATTATTAAGCCGGTCAGGTCCGAGGAACTCATTGCACGGGTCAATACCCATCTTACCTTAAGTACGCTTGTTGATTCGCTCGATAAAGCCAATGTAATGCTCGAAAGTGTAAATGAGAGTCTTGAAATAAAAGTCGCTGAACGAACAAAAGACCTTGTCGCTGCAAATGTAAACTTGAGAAGAGAGATAGACGAGCGCCGAAGACTTCAAGATAAACTCACTTACTTGTCAAATCACGATTTCGTGACTCGCATGTACAACCGAAATTCGATGGAGATTGAAGTACGGCAAGTAATGGAAGCGGCAGAGAGCAACGATGCCAATTACTACTTCTTATTCATCGACCTCGACCAATTTAAAGTAGTAAATGATACTTGTGGACATATCGCCGGCGACGAACTTTTGCGTCAAGTTGCTGACCTACTTCGTAACTTATTTTCCAATGATGATATTATCGGCAGAATGGGCGGAGATGAATTTGCCGTGCTGTTCAAACTCGATTCTCTTGAGCATGCTATCCGCAGAACATCAGCAGTTAAAGACGCTATAGAGGGTTATCGCTTCGAGTGGGGAGATGAGGCTTTCAAACATTCCTTAAGCGCTGCATTGGTTGAATTAGATGAAAGTATTGACTCAGTATCACATTTAATGAGTATTGCCGAAAGAACCTGTTTTGAGAGCAAACGAAAAGGCGGAGGTGAAGTATCTGTCTATAACTATACTCGCCAGCACATCGATAAAACGCATCAACAAATGCGTATAATTCCTCTCATTCACAATGCAATTGAAAACGACCAGTTCACGCTTTACTTTCAAAAAATCACACCTATCGTGCCAGAAGAACGCATTAAGATTGAAGTATTGATTCGCTTAATTGGAAACGATGGAAAAATTAAACCTCCTGGCCAATTTATTCCAATTGCGGAACGTTTTCATATCATCACAGAAATAGATAAGTGGGTGCTCAAAAAAGCCTTTGCAGCACTTGCTGATATGCCTTCAAATGTGCAGTTTTCAATTAACCTGTCGGGGGATTTTATTGCAAAATCGACAGCAGCAGTGACCATCAGAGAGTTGGCTAAGGAACACAATGTGACTCCAAGCCAAGTATGCTTTGAGATAACTGAAACATCAGCTATTTCCAACATTCAAAGTACTCATGAATTACTTGCAACGCTGCAACCTGACGGTTTCAAGTTTGCGCTTGACGACTTTGGAACTGGTACATCTTCGTATGAATATCTTAAAGAACTTTCTGTTGATTACGTAAAAATTGACGGTATGTTTGTTCGCGATATAGACAAGGATGAAATCAGCCAAAAAATGGTAGAGTCAATTGCGGGGATCGCTAAAGCCAAAGGCATTAAAGTCGTTGCTGAATGTATAGAAACTGCAGAATCACTTGATATCCTTCGCCAACTCAATATTGATTATTATCAAGGTTACTATGAGCATGTACCCGAGAGCCTGGTTAATTTTCGCCCTCGATAAGCTTTGTTGAATATTAACGTCTTTGACGAGACTGTTTTCATGCCTGTTGGTTTTGAAGAGCAATGATTGCACTTTGAATTTTCATTCTAGCCATGAAAGTGTGCTTATCAATGGGTTTTGTTATGAACTCAGTTGCACCAACTGCAAAACAATCTATTTCAGTTTGCTTATTTGTGTCTCCGGTCATCACGATAAACAATGGCTCGTCAATAGGAGATGCTGACCTATTGTATTTATCGCATATATCAACACCACTGCCATCTGGCAAATTCAAATCCAACAGCACGATTTGTATTTGTTCTGTATCGAGTATCTCACATGCTCTTGTTTTAGTTCTTGCAATAGATATTTGATAATGCTCTCGCAACAAGCCAGACAAGAGACTGATATTAACAGCGTCGTCCTCTACAATTAATAAACGTTGCTTCATATTGCTCACTACTCCTTCGCTTCTATGTCTACTTTCTATCAAGTATCAACGGACTTATCTGCTCAAGGCCTTGCTCACCAGACACTAACGCTAAGAAAGCCTCGGCGAGTCTATCCGACTCGGATATCACCTTTCTCCAATAGGAAATGCGTTGTTCAGCCGGCATTGTTTCAAAGTCTTTTCTGTCTGGAATTTTCCCATAAGGTAGCTTACTGACAAATTCTGCTGATGGCGAAAGCATGACAACGTTGTCGTAGCTGCTATTGTGGCATCTTCTTTTCTTGAGGTTTTTATCAAACCACCCTGGTATCGGTTTGTTATAAAAGTGAGGATACATCACCAGTTTGTTAGTCGATATTTGTAGATCAAAATGGTAATCGATAATACCACCATCTCTATACATCCCTGACTTGGCGCCGGGAATATCTTTTATTCCTTCTAACACGACGGGAATAGAGCCTGAGGCCATCAGAGCAGGAACATAATTTTGATGAGTCAATTCATAAAAGTCGGTTGGAAAGTCTTCAGGATCGCTAAATAGCTGTGTGTTCGGCCTGACTGAAAAAACGGCACGGGTAAAGTGCTTTGCAATTCCTCTGCGATTTAATGCGTTTTTGGCTGCTGCTACAGATAGGCCTGCCATTTGCGCGAGTTTATTTTCAGAAGCCACCAAACCGTGGCAATGTTGCACAAAGAAGTGGGTATTTTTATATTGCTGTGACAAGCTTTCTTCGATGCCCCGCGGCCCCAACATTTTTCCCAATAGTTCGTAACCCTTAGCGGTAATTTCCTGAGCTCCTGGCTTTTCAGAATAAACCGTTGTTGAATAATGAGTCGCGAGACGTTCTATCGCAGCCGCACTGTCTGTTTGAGAAAAACAAGCAGCTCTGAATGCACCAGCTGAACTGCCCATAACATCAATTGGGCTTGACCGCTTATCGAGAAACTCACTAAACATAACCTTATCGAGGCCAGCTAACACGAACCATTTAGGGCCGCCGGAGGCGCCAAGAAAGGCCCCGAATAAATCAGAGGACCAACCTTCTTTTTTGATAGTATCAAGCGCCTTTTTACCAGCTGATATTTGAAGTACCGACATGCTTCCCTTCGACTCTATTGCAAACTCTCAACAAATTGACGACTTGCTATTTTACTAAAAGCTCATCTGCCAACACTTTGGGGTATATTGTGCGTTATTTTGGAAGAAAAAGACACGAAATGTTAGTTATTTATAAGCCGATATACTCCCAATGGACGCTTTATAATCAATAGTTATTTACTATTAAAAACATAGTGTTATAGACTTAATAGACTCTCGCTCACATAGTTATCCACAAAAAGCGTGGATAAAATAGGATTTCCCTTGGCTAAACAAACACTGTCAGTTCTTGATGATACTTTTGCAATTCATTCGCTGAGCGAAGATCAAGCAATCCCAGCACCTGTGCTCAGCAGCGATATTTACTTTATTGGAAAAACTCACGACGAGTTATCATTAGTAGTGAAACAATCACTGCCTATAGAGGCTATCGAATCAGACTATGACTGGCGAGTGTTAGAAGTCCTTGGCCCATTAAACCTTTCAATGGTTGGGATCATGGCCGACATTGGAGCCGTTCTTGCTTCAGCAAAAGTGAGTATATTTGTTGTATCGACATTTGAAACAGACTATTTTCTGGTGAAGAACGACACACTTGCGACCGCTATAAGCGCTCTAGAAAAAGCAAAGTACGAAGTAATACAAGACTAGTAAAGGATAAATGATGACAATAATGTTCGGTATTCCAAACTGCGATACCATAAAGAAAGCAAAAATGTGGTTAGAAAGTCACAATGTAGAGTACCAGTTTCATAACTACCGTAAAGATGGCTTAGAAACACAGTGGCTCGCAGAAGCTGAGAGCGCAATAGGCTGGGAGAAGTTGCTCAACAAACGAGGAACGACCTTCAGAGCCCTGTCTCAAGAGCAAAAAGACAACTTAAATCGTGAATCAGCCCTAGCGCTTTTAGAAGCCTTTCCGGCGATGATAAAAAGACCGATTATTTTTACCAACGACCAATACTATGTCGGCTTTTCTGCCGAAGAATACGCAAGGATATTTGCTTAAATGCGCGATGTTATACAGACAACTATCGACTTGGTTACTAAGCCATCAGTCACTCCAGAAGACGAAGGTTGCCAGCAATATATGGGTGACATACTATCCGCATTGGGTTTTGACAACGAGAGCATGATATTTGAAGACACGACCAATATGTGGTCGAGAAAAGGCTCTCAATCGCCCGTGTTTTGCTTTGCTGGGCATACCGACGTAGTGCCAACGGGCCCAGAAGAAAAATGGTTATTCCCGCCCTTCCAACCAACGATAAAAGACGGTTTTTTGTATGGAAGAGGCAGCGCAGACATGAAGGGTAGCCTAGCGGCAATGCTTTGCGCCACTGAACGCTTTGTTCAAGACTACCCCGAGCACAAGGGTTCTATTGCCTATCTCATTACCAGCGATGAAGAAGGCCCTTTTATCAACGGCACAACCCGCGTTATCGACACGTTGGAAGCGCGCAATGAAAAAATAGACTTTTGTATCGTGGGTGAGCCTTCAAGTACAAGCCAAACTGGTGATGTGATTAAAAATGGTAGACGTGGCTCATTAACTGGTGATTTGACGGTTAAGGGGATACAAGGCCATGTCGCCTACCCTCACCTTGTAAAGAACCCAATTCATGCAGTGGCACCGGCCTTGGCTGAGCTCGCGAGTACAACATGGGATCAAGGAAACAGCTATTTTCCACCAACGAGTTTTCAGGTATCGAATATTCATGCAGGCACCGGCGCTGGCAACGTAGTACCCGGCACAATTAATATTTGCTTCAACTTTCGTTTTTCCACAGAAAGCACTGATCAAGAGTTAATTACTAAAGTAAATAACATTCTGGAAAAGCATGATGTAGATTATGACATAAACTGGACCTTTAATGGTCAGCCCTTTTTGACAGAAGCTGGGACACTTGTAGATGCCGCAGTTAAAAGTATAAAAGAAGTTACGGGGCTTGATACCGAACTATCCACTGCTGGGGGTACTTCCGACGGTCGCTTTATTGCCCCTACAGGTGCGCAAGTTGTTGAGCTCGGTCCGGAAAATGCCACAATCCATCAAATAAATGAAAGAGTAAATATTGACAATCTAAAGAGTCTTGAGCACATTTATTATCATACGCTGGTCCATTGCCTCACATGATAACCGCTGAGCAATATCTAGGTTTAGACTCAAGTCATCTGGTAAGTATTGACGAAAAACATGCCCTTATTTCAGAGGTGAAAACTGTGTTTTGTAGTATGCAAGATGCAGCAAGCGCTGAGGGTATCGACTTGCAATTGGTCAGCAGTTATCGGAGCTTTTCCAAACAATGCCAGATTTGGAATAAAAAATGGCAAGGTTTACTGCCTCTGAATACCCTAGATGGTAACGTTTTGGACACCTCTTCATTAGACGAAATAACGAAGCTTCACGCGATATTACTTTGGTCAGCTCTTCCAGGCGCCTCTCGTCATCACTGGGGAACCGACATAGACGTTTATGATCGCAATAGCGTTGAAACATGGCAAAAGTCGACAGGTCAAAAGTTCAATTTGCTTCCTTCAGAATATGAGCAAGGTGGTCCGTGTGCAAGGCTCTCTGACTGGCTTCAGTCACATATGGCAGAATATGGCTTCTTTCGTCCTTATCATGTGTACCGTGGAGGGGTAGCCTCTGAGCCATGGCATTTATCTTATCAACCACTAGCAGATGAGATCATAGAGGGCTATGACCTCAGTCAACTAGAATCCGCGCTCGCAAAGCATCGTATTGATGGCATTGACGTTATATTTGATCACCTACAAGACATTTTCACTCGTTACACCTTGAATGCAGGTCGTTAATTGCGCGCAGACAAGGAGCAAGATGACAAGCCATTATTAATAAAAAAGTGCAGCTCTAACCTGCAGAATTATGGCTTGTTTTTCGTCGTCATTATAGGGCCTCATTGCTTGCTTACCCCACACTGGTGAAGGCCAAGCAACATCGTGCTCGTATCTGCAAATATGATGAAGATGCAGCTGAGCGACGACATTGCCGATAGCTGCTATGTTCAGCTTGTGCGGCTGATAAAGATCTTGCAATACTTTGCTTAGCTTCGCTGATTCTTGTAGCAAGTCAATTTGCTCAACTTCCGTCAAGTCTATGATTTCACGAAGTCCATTTTTACGAGGGACTAAAATAAACCATTTAAACTGGCTATCATTAATAATGCGAAGCTGGCTCAAGGCTAAGTCGCATACCCAAGTACTATCATTTTCGAGACGTGGATCTAAGACAAAACCCTGACTATTCAACATTACAAGGCACCACAGTCAATATAGCTCGTTGTCCGATTTCGACTTTAGCGTTTGGAAAAACGATGGCTTCGCCATGTTGTGTGGCTTTGTAGTTGATATCTCCATCTGACGCGATAAGCTCACCCTCTTCAAAAGCGCTAAAGTTAGGTAAGTCATCAGCAAAATTGAGCGCAAAAGCATGCGTTTTTTTGTTAATCACCTGTTTCACTTCAAAAACTTCTATTGGGCAGTCGGACCACGAGGGTAAATCCATAGTGTTATGTTCAACTAAGGCCCGCAATGCCCTATCAGCAGCACTAAACTTAGACATTTGGTTTTCTCCAAAAGGCATAACTTTGCCTAATTCAACCGTAAAACTATGGGCGTTGTAGTAACGAGATGTGTAATAGCTAAATGTGGTCGTTGGCGATTGTGAAAGTAGAATAGTGTTGACGTCACACAATGATAGAAAGCGTAATTGCTCCGTGTTTATCGCTTCGCCATGTAAAAACGGATAAACCGCAAACTTTTCATTCTTAGATTCTCTGATTGCAGTGTGTAAATCATAGTGAAAACGCTGGGAATTATCATGATTTGTTGGTTTATTTTCGTCCACAGCAAAAAACTCATCGACACAACGCTTAATGGCTTGAGCTCGATGTTGTTCTATATTCTCGCATTCATCAGCTGTCTTTATCCCAGCATCAAAAAGCCTATTTAGATTTTCTTCAACAAATCGTTCAGCAATATCCATGGCTTCAAGATTACCAAATATCACCATGAGTCGATGTGAGGTTTGAATTTTTGCATTGATTAAATCATCAACGAGTGCGTCGCATATCTCAATAGGTGCAGTCTCGTTACCATGCAGGCCACAGGATAGGAGTATAGATTTGACCTTTTTGTTAGCATCAAGTCCGAGAGGCTCAAAACTGATGATGCCTCTGCACCAAATTTTGACTCGAGTGTGACTGTTGATAGTAAATTCAGTCTCATTCGAAAATTGTCCTGCTCTATCACGGGAAAGAGAAAGAAAATTGTCTTTCTTAAAATTCATAGTAGAGTACGTCGTTAATTAAACACGCGCGTAGTCTATCATTAACTTGCCTGATCTGCCGAATCGCCAGCATCTATTATTCTATGACTAAAGTCTCCTACTCGACACTGTTTGATAAACTCATCGAAAGACACTGCGGGAGAAAATAAAAAGCCTTGTCCACACGGAATACCGATTTTCTGAAGTATTGCCATTTGATTTAAGTTTTCAACACCCTCTGCAATTACCTTACAATTTTTTGCGTCACAGATCAGTTTAGTCGCCTGTACAATAGCAATGTTTACGGGGCTTTCTTCTAAATCAAGTACAAAGGTTTTGTCTATCTTAATGGCGTTGAGGTTTAAATCCCGAATGAATGATAGGTTAGAATACCCTTTGCCAAAATCATCCATTGATATTTGTACCCCTTTTGAACGAATATCATCCAACTGCCGCTTTACCATTAAGGAATTTGACAGTGCAACATCTTCAGTCAATTCTAACTCTATCATTGACGCTTGCACGTCGTGGCTTGTGATCAACTCGCTTAAAATATTCACAAGATTGGTATCGTAAAGTTGACTTGGTGAAAGATTAATGGATATAGGTAGATTTATGCCTTGCTGATTTAGCTTTTGTAACATAGAGATAGCACGTGCCATCGTCCACTCGCCTAACACATTCATCATATTGTATGACTCAGCAGCTTCAATCAAGGTACCGGGGAATAGCATGCCATCTAAAGGATGATTCCATCGCAATAGACATTCAGCACCAACAATCTTCAAGCTTGTAAAGTCAACTTTCGGTTGAAAGTATAATTCTAATTCGTGATTTTCCATCGCTCTTGTTAGGTCTGCCTTGAGAGCCAAGCCGCGCCCAGATACTGAATTTTGATTGTCACTGACAAAACTAAAGTTTTGATGCTGATTATTTTTCGCTTGTTTCAGTGCTGCTTCGGCAAGCGATACCAGTCTAGTGACCGATACGGTATAGTCTCGATGACTAGCAACACCCACATTAAAATCAGCAATAAATGCAGTATCATTGGTATACAAGGGTGTTTTGAAATGTTCGATTAAATGTTGATAGCGGCTATACATTTGTGCTTCGTTGTAACGACCAACAAAAATCAAACCAAATATATCGCCACTTACTCTGCCGACGAGTAGCTTCTCATCAAATATACTTAATACTCTATTGGCAATCTGAAGCAGTATTTCATCACCTGCTCGATAATCAAAAGCAGAAGACACATCGGAGAAACGCATCACATCGATAAGCATTAGAGAGAAGTGTCTACTGTCTTTCGATAATTTTTCAATAATATCTATGAAAGCATACCTATTGGGCAGTGTTGATAAACTTTGGTGCTTTTTGATCATAAGGAGGCGGACACCGGAAAATGAGAATGGCTAAAAAACAAAGCCGAGGAATATAGTAAGTATCGTCCGAATATGCGATAACTTTAGAAAAAAGGCCAGCAAATTGCTGGCCTTAAAATGTAAATAAATGTGTGAACGCTTGGAGTGCTCTTACGCCCTACTTTGTTAAGAAACTTTGCAAGGCGTCAGTTTCCAAATTCTCTCAACATAGTCAGCAATCGAACGATCTGAGGTGAATTTCCCCATTCTCGCAGTATTCATTATCGCCATTTTAGCCCAACGCGATTTATCTCTGTAAGCAAGATCAAGGGCTTTATTTGCGTCGCTATATGACTCAAAATCAGCAAGCACCATATAAGGGTCACCACCGCTTAACATCGAGTTCTTAAGTGAAGATAAGGCACCGGGTTGCCCAGGCGTGAAATAGTCACCATCAAGCCAATCTAATACTGACTTAAGCTCTTTGTTTTGATAGTAAATATCAAAAGGATTGTAACCCTTCTCACCTAATGCGGTGACCTCTTTCACATCCATACCGAATATAAATATGTTGTCATCACCAACTTCTTCGGCAATCTCAATATTAGCGCCATCCAAAGTACCAATGGTGATCGCGCCATTTAATGCCAATTTCATATTGCCAGTGCCCGACGCTTCTTTACCCGCCGTTGAAATCTGTTGTGACACGTCGGCTGCAGGTATCATTTTTTCAGCAGAAGACACACGATAATTAGGTAGAAAAACAACTTTTATCTTTTGATTTGCCCTTGGATCATTATTGATTTTCTCGGCAACCTTGTTAATCGCAAAAATAATATCTTTGGCTAGCGCGTATCCAGGGGCTGCTTTTGCGCCAAAAATGAATACTCGCGGATGCATGTCGTAGTTTGGATCTTCAAGCACACGTCGATAAAGAGCCATGATATGAATCAAGTTGAGGTGCTGACGCTTATATTCATGTAGACGTTTGATTTGAATATCAAATATTGCTTTAGTATCGACACTAATACCGGTTTGAAGCTTAATTTCAGCAGCCAAGGCTTCTTTATTTTTTTGCTTTACCTTCATGAATTGGTTCTGGAAGGTTTTATTGTCAGCAAAGTCAGCAAGTTTATTAAGGCGATTTAGGTCTGATGGCCAGTCATTCCCTATCTTTTTGCCAATTAAGTCAGAAAGTAGAGGATTACAGGCTTTCAACCATCGTCTTGGTGTAATGCCATTGGTTACGTTAGTCAGTTTCCCTGGCCACAAGGCTTCAAACTCAGGAAACAAGTTCTCTTTAACCAATTGCGAATGTATTTCAGCAACGCCATTCACAGCAAATGAACCAATAACCGATAAGTTGCCCATACGCACCATCTTTTCATTACTTTCTTCAATAATTGACAGTTTGGACTTAATTGCATTGTTGCCCGGCCACTTCTTCTCAACCAATGACAAGAAGCGATGATTGATTTCATAAATAATTTCAATGTGACGTGGGAGGATTTTTTCTATCATCCGCACAGGCCACTTTTCCAACGCTTCTGGCAGCAAAGTATGATTTGTGTAGGCGAAAGTCTTTGTACAAATTCCCCAGGCTGTGTCCCAATCTAACTCAGCTCTATCGACCAAAATTCGCATTAATTCAGGGATCGCAATTGCGGGGTGAGTATCGTTTAACTGAATAACAACTTGGTCAGAAAAACGCGACCAATCATCACCATGAGCGCGCTTGTAACGACGAATAATATCTTTTAGAGAACATGCACAGAAAAAATACTGCTGAATAAGCCTAAGCTCTTTACCCGCTTCGGTTTCATCATTAGGGTACAATACTTTTGAAATGGTCTCTGCTTGAACGTTTTCTCTTTGAGCATCTACGTATCCGCCTGCATTAAACACGTCCCAGTTAAAGTAATCTGACGACTCGCTTTGCCATAGACGCAATACATTCACAGTCTTAGCACCGTAACCGACTACCGGCACGTCCCAAGGCACACCTTTTACGATAGATCCGGGGTGCCACTCTTTCTGCACGCGGCCATCATCGCCATATTTGGTTTCAACATAGCCGTATAAAGATACTTCTTGAATAGACTCAGGACGACATATTTCCCACGGGTTGCCGTAATCGCGCCAACTGTCAGGGCGTTCTATTTGCGCCCCATTTTTAATTTCTTGCCTAAAAAGACCGTGTTCATAATGAATACCATATCCAATAGCAGGAAGCTCCATGGTTGCCAATGAATCAATAAAACAGGCAGCCAAGCGCCCTAAGCCACCGTTTCCAAGGGCCATATCTGGCTCTTCTTCCAAAACATCGCTTAAGTTTACACCAAGTTCTTTAAGTGCTGCGTCGGTGCTTTCGAACAAGTTGAAGTTGTGCATATTGTTTGAAAGTAAACGTCCCATTAAAAACTCAGCTGAGAAATAATGAACGGCCCGCGTATCGTGAATGTAATGTGTCTTTTGAGTTGTTCGCAGTCGTTCAAGGACAAGCTCTTGCATGGCGGCGCTTGTCGCTTTCCACCACGCATGATTATTTGCTTTGTTTTCGTCGGTACCCAAGGTGCTATGTAAATGCTTAATGATGGATTGCTTTATCTCACTCTTTGACAATGGGGATATAGCGTTTGAAGAAGCAAGTGTTTTACTTTTAGCGCGCGAGGAAGATTTAGCGCCTTTTGCTTTCACTGTTGTCATTTTAATGATTCTCTTGTTAGTAAACTGCTTGTAATATTATTACAGGCAGTTTAATAAAACTACGCCAAGACTTGAATAAAGCATTGAAAACGTATGCAAGATGTTAAATATATGTAAATTAAACAGGAGGCATTACGAAAAAACCAACAATACCGTTATTAATTTACATATTTAAAACCAAATATTAACACATTATTAACAATCACCGTTTAAAACAGAATTGACTAGCTCCTTTGCTTCCAAAACGAGAGCACTTAAATGTTCTTGCCCTAAAAAACTTTCTGCATAAATTTTATATACGTTTTCAGTACCTGATGGTCTAGCAGCGAACCAACCATTCTTGGTCGATACTTTTACACCACCTATTGCGGCATTGTTGCCAGATGCATGGGTTTGTATTGTCAGTATCTCCTCGCCCGCAAGCTCCGTTGCTGTCACCGTCGATTTATCCATACTAGCAAGCTGAGTTTTTTGCGCTAAACTCGCAGCAACATCTATTCTCGTATAATGCGGTACGCCAAATTCATTCTCTAATTCAGCATAGAGTTCAGAAGGCGACTTTCCGATCACAGCTGTCATCTCAGCAGCAAGTAAACACATGATAAAGCCATCCTTGTCCGTCGCCCATGGGCTGCCATCTTTACGCAAAAAGATACCGCCCGCCGATTCTTCTCCTGCGAAGCCTATTTGCTTGGCATTGAGACCTTCAACAAACCATTTAAAGCCAACAGGCATTTCTTTTAGATTGCGGTTTAGTTTTTTGCAAACTCGGTCAATCATGGAACTCGACACTAGTGTTTTGCCCACCGACATATCTGCATGCCATAAAGGACGATGCTGATAAAGGTAGTTGATCGCAACTGCAAGGTAATGATTAGGATTCATTAGCCCTGCGGTAGGCGTTACTATGCCATGGCGGTCAAAGTCAGGATCGTTCCCAAATGCTAAATCATATTTATCTTTCAGTTTTATGAGCCCAGCCATCGCACTCGCTGAGGAACAATCCATTCGAATTTTGCCATCCTTGTCGCAATGCATAAATCCAAATTGTTGATCGATACTGTCGTTTACCACATCGATATTTAGCTTGTATCGCTTTGCTATTTTATTCCAATAATGGATCCCTGAGCCGCCTAAGGGGTCTGTGCCAAGCTTTAAGCCTGCTCTTGCGATCGCATCCATATCAATCACGTTGTTTAAGTCGTTAATGTAGTCTTCGGCAAAATCGAGTTCTTTGAAGAGTTGGCTTTTTTTCGCTTCATCGATAGTCACCCTTCTCACGTCGACATTCTTGTTAGCAATTAGCTCGTTTGCTCGATTTTGAATAATAGTTGTGACATCAGAGCCTGCCGGGCCGCCATGAGGAGGATTATATTTGAAGCCACCGTCGCTAGGAGGATTATGTGAAGGTGTAATAACAATGCCATCAGCTAAATCCACCTCAATATCTTTATTATAGCTAAGTATTTTGTGAGAAATTACTGGGGTGGGTGTAAATCCCCCATCTTCTTGAATGACAACTTCGACATTATTAGCTATAAGTACTTCAATCGTTGTCGTAATTGCCGCTTCAGAAAGTGCATGAGTATCCATTCCAATAAAGATGGGACCAGTGATATGATTGTCAATTCGATATTCAGCCAAGGCTTGCGATATAGCGGCTATATGCATATCGTTGAAACTTGTTAAACTTGAGCACCCTCGATGACCAGATGTTCCAAATGTCACTCGCTGCTCTGCAATATCGGCTGATGGTACTTTCGCATAGTAGTCTGAAATGAGACGGGCAACGTTCACGAGCTGATCGTTGCTGGCTGGCAATCCTGCCATAGGGTGTAAACTCATGTTTATCCTTGGGTATTTAAAGTATTCTTAGCGAGATAATAGCGCTTATTTTGAAAAAATTATACATACCTAGGTATTAAAAGCGTTGCGGTAGTTTTTCGCGTCTTAAATTACACTTGAGCTAACAATAGGAGAAATTCTAATAATGCAGGAAAAAATCCAACAGTGTATTCATGCTATAGGGCAGCAAATAAAGGGCAAAGACGCACAAATCGAGCTCGCTTTGATATGTCTATTATCTAAAGGCCACTTGCTATTAGAAGATTTACCTGGAATGGGTAAAACCACCCTCAGTCAGTGTCTTTCTGCTGTTTTAAACATGCAATACGCAAGAATGCAGTTCACGTCAGATCTGCTTCCGGCCGACATGTTAGGTGTTAACATATACGAGCCTGACACTCACAAGTTTAATTTTCATGCTGGCCCGATATTCAACCAAGTATTACTTGCCGACGAAATAAATAGGGCGAGCCCTAAAACCCAAAGCGCTCTGTTAGAGGCTATGGCTGAAAGCCGAGTGAGTATTGACGGTAAGAGTTACGATTTACCCGAGCCTTTTTTCGTTATTGCCACTCAGAATCCCTTGTTTCAGTCTGGTACCTACCCCTTACCAGAATCACAGATAGACCGCTTTACCATGAAACTTTCGCTTGGTTTCCCGAGTAAAGAAGCCGAACGTGCAATGTTACTCTCTGAGAGTCAAAGCCATGAAGTGACTGAAGTACTCACTGCTAGCGAACTGATAGAATTACAAGAATCAGTGTCGCAGGTGGTAGTGAGTGAGCCAGTTGTTGATTATATTTTGTCTCTTGTGAATGCGAGTAGAGACAGTCAAGAATATCCGAATGCGCTCTCGCCACGCGCGACCAAAGCAATTTATCATTGTGCACAAGCCTGCGCGTTTGTAAATGACAGGAATTTTGTCATCCCTGAAGATGTACAGTTTATTTTTTCAGCTGTCACTGAGCATAGGTTACGAGGGCAGGATCAATTTGCGGCAAGCACAACCTTATTAAGTCAGTCTTTGTTAGATAAAGTAAATCCTATGGCGGCATAACAGCATGGCGACTTGGAAGGAGAAGCGCATTGACCAATGGCTCACAAAGCGTATACCACCAAACGACCAGTATCAGCTCAATGTTAAAAACACCTTTATCCTTCCGACTCGCTTCGGCTGGGCTATGCTTGGCCTGATTACTTGCTTATTTGTACTCGGTACCAACTATCAAAATAACGTTATTTTAATGTTCTGTTATTTCGTCTTTGCCATACAGTTATTATCTCTATTCCACTGCTACACCAGTTTTGTTCAATATCATGTTAGTTTTCGAGAATTTGAAAACTATTACGCTAACGAAAATACCTATTTAAGGGTGAGTCTACACTATAATCCAAACCGTTCCCCCCTTCATGCACTGTCTAACATTGCTATCTACTACAAGGACCATAAACGTTATTCATATCTTGCCGATGGACACAACAACATTGACTTAGGCAAGTTCAAGAGAGGTAGCCACTCTATAGGCCGCGTTTCTATTGAAAGTATTTTCCCCTTTGGTCTATTCAAATGCTGGACCCATTTATCTGTACCTTTTGTACTGTTAGTCTATCCTACCCCTCTGCCATCACCACTCAAATTGCGAGAAATGAATCAAAAAGGAGACGATGGTAATAAGGTAGGCGTGAACACTAGCAGTGAAGATTTACAAGGGCTGCGCACATACCGAGAAACTGACCCTATCCACCATGTTTCGTGGAAGCACTTTGCCAAAGGGCAAGGTTTACTTACTCGTGACTTTAGTGAGCGTGCTGCTGTTAGTGGTTGGCTCGACTTAGCTGACTATATTCATTCTGATTTAGAAACCGCGCTTAGCGAGCTAACGTACCAAGTCAACGCACTCAGTCAGCAAGGCAGTTTGTTTGGATTGAGTCTCGGCAAGCACCAGATCCTTCCTAACCATGGTGTTGATCACCAGTCACAATGCTTAAAGGCCTTAGCTAACTATCAACTGAAAGCGGTAGGTTAACATTGAATAGAATTAAAGTTCACAATAGAAAAATCGCTGCTTTCTGTACACTGGGCACATTCACCTGTTTGATATTATCCTTGCTTGAGCCACCGATGGGTTGGGTGTTAGTGTTGTGCGTTTGTTCTTTTGTCATCACCGGCTATAAAGCACAGAAAAATAGTCCCCCCCTTAAAAACAGTGTGCTTAATCTTCTCGCGATTCTGTGCATCTCGATCATTATTTGGCTTGCTAGTGATTATGGTTTGTTAAAGAGCATGATCAACTTACTTGTCGTATCGTGCTGCTTGAAGATCCTCAACCTTCATCACACTGGTGATTATCAAATGGTAGCGTCAATTCAATTGTTCTTGATTGGCTGCGGCCTCATTTTTCACCAAAGCTTGGGCTATAGCATATTTTACTGTTGCTTAATCGTGATGCTATTTTGTGCCTTACACGCAATTAAAGTTCGCGAGACCAATTATAAGAATTACAGTAAACAAACTCTTCTACTGGTTCTACAAGCAGTACCTATTGCTTTAGTTTTGTTTTTTGTCACTCCCAAACTCAATCCTCTCTGGAAAATGCCCGTAGCAAAAGGGAGTCAGACCGGCTTATCAGAAAAAATGACGCCTGGAGACATCGCTAACTTAGCGAAGTCAGATGAACTTGTTTTTAGAGCCGAGTTTGCAGGTGATTTGCCCAAACCACAAGAGCGATATTGGCGAGCCATTGTACTCGACGAATTTGACGGAAAAACATGGTCTATTTCTGAGCGTGCCAAAAACTTTCCCCTTCCATCTGAAGTTCAATTTCAAGGTAAGTCGCTTGACTATAGCGTCATTGCTGAGCCAACTTCAACCAATTGGCTGTATTCCTTAGATATTCCAATTTTAATCCAAGGATTGTCAACACAGCGCATTATTTCTACCCAGCAATTTCAATTACAAAGCAGGACGCCGCTTCACAGCAAAGGATTATACGTGGTGAAGTCTTTCATTGAGCAACCACTGAACATTTATAATGGCTTTGAGAATACTAGTTTTTACTTACAAACACCGACTACCGGAAACCCAAAAACCGTTGAGTACGTGCTAAATAATATATCACCGAGTATGAGCACTCGACAAAAAATAGACCAGCTAAATGCGCTTTTTGCAGACGATGACTTCAAATATTCTCTGACTCCGCCCTTGATGCAAACGAATCCGATTGACCAATTTCTATTTGATAAAAAAACAGGCTTTTGTTCTCACTATGCCTCGGCAATGGCCTACATGCTCCGCATTGCAAATGTTCCGGCCAGAATCGTTACAGGCTACCAAGGCGGTGAGTTACAATCTAACAATGTTATTAGTGTTCACCAGTTTGATGCGCACGCTTGGGTAGAGGCATGGGACAAAGACTTAGGCTGGATTAGAACCGATCCAACAGCGATAGTTGCACCAAATCGAGTATTGGCTGGCTTATTGAGTTCCTTAGAAAACAGAGCTGAATTTAGAAACGAATCGCCGTTTTCTCTATCCTTGTTACAAGACTATGCTTTACTGAACAATCTGCGCTTACTTTTGGCTGAAATAGACCACACTTGGAGCCAGTCGATATTGCGCTACAATCAAGAGTCTCAAAAGTCGCTTTTGAAAAAGATATTTGGTGATATGAGCCCACGAAGTTTTAGCTATGCAATAATTGGTAGCTTCGTTGTTATTGGTATATTCATCGCACTACTGTTTATTCCAAGACAGCGAGAGAATAAAAAAGAAGAACAAAAATGGCTAGAGACTGTGTTTTCACTTCTCGAAAAGCAAGGTCACAGAAAGGAAAATAGTGAAACCTTGCAGCAATTCTCTCAACGAATATCACCCTCTCTAAACTCTACTGCGAGCAAATCTCTTCGATATATAACCAAGGTTTATTACCAATGGCACTATAGCCAAAAGACACACAGCGAACCCTTTGCTGCGGTAAAAGACAAAATGAAAAAGCAGCTAAGCACTTTAAAAGCTGCTATTAAAAAATAACTGAGCTGTAATAAGTGAGCTGTGTAGGACGTAGACAAGGTAACACTCAGCTATTGGTCGACGTAAACATTTTGCCATTGATAAGGCATAAAAAAACCCAGCAAAAGCTGGGTTTTCATTAAAGTACAGCATATGTCTAGCTAATTATTTAGCAGCCTTTCTTGCTTTTACTTCTTCAATTACCGCCTCAGCAACATTTGCTGGGCATGGGTTGTAGTGTGAGAACTCCATAGAGAACTGACCACGACCCGAGGTCATTGTACGAAGTGAACCGATATAACCAAACATTTCTGATAGTGGAACGTCGGCCTTGATACGAACACCAGTAACGCCCGCTTCTTGGTCTTTGATCATACCACGACGACGGTTTAAGTCACCGATAACATCACCAACATGATCATCTGGCGTGAAAACGTCAACTTTCATGATTGGCTCAATTAGTTGTGGACCAGCCTTTGGAATCGATTGACGGAATGCGCCCTTAGCTGCAATCTCAAAAGCAACTGCTGATGAATCAACCGCGTGGAAACCACCATCGTATAATTCAACTTCAACGTCAAGTACTGGGAACCCAGCCATAACGCCTTCATTCATCATACCTTTAAAGCCTTTCTCGATTGCTGGGAAGAATTCCTTAGGAACGTTACCACCAACAACAACAGACTTAAACGTAAAGCCAGAGTTTGGCTCACCTGGACGAATTTTATAGTCAATTTTACCAAACTGACCAGAACCACCAGATTGTTTCTTGTGCGTGTAAGAGTCATCAATCTCTTGCGTGATGGTTTCACGATAAGCAACTTGAGGTTTACCAACTGTTAGGTCAACACCGTAAGTACGCTTCAAAATATCAACTTTGATATCAAGGTGAAGTTCACCCATTCCGCGCAGGATAGTTTCGCCTGAATCTTCGTCTGTTTCGACTTGGAAAGTAGGATCTTCAGCAACCATTTTACCGATAGCAATACCCATTTTCTCAGTTGACCCTTTATCAGCAGGAGCAACGGCGATTGATATTACTGGCTCAGGGAAAACCATTGGCTCGAGTGTACAAGGATGTTTAGGATCGCAAAGAGTGTGACCAGTTTGTACATTTTTCATACCAACAATAGCGATGATGTCGCCTGCCTTAGCACTACTTAGTTCAGTACGGTCATCGGCATGCATTTCAACCATTCGACCAACACGCTCTGATTTTCCGGTGAAGGAGTTAAGGATGGTATCGCCTTTATTCAAGGTACCTGAGTAGATACGGATAAATGTCAGGGCACCGAAACGGTCATCCATGATTTTGAATGCTAGTGCACGGAATGGTTCGTCAGCAGATACAATCGCTTTTTCGCCATTAGGCTCGCCGAATTCATCGGTTAAGTCTTGTGGGTCAACTTCAGTTGGTGCTGGCAAATAATCAACAACAGCGTCAAGTACGTTTTGAACACCTTTGTTTTTAAATGCAGAACCACAATATGTCGGGAAGAAGTCAAGCTTACGAGTACCTTCACGGATGCAACGTTTGATATCTGCAATAGATACTTCTTCGCCGTCCATGTAAGCCATCATAAGGTCGTCGTCTTGCTCTACAGCTGTCTCAACAAGTTGCTCATGATATTCATTTACTTTATCAACCATGTCGGCAGGCACGTCTTCGACCACATAGTTTTCAGGAAGACCAGTGTCATCCCAAACGTATGCTTTCTTTTCTAGTACGTCAACAATACCAACGAAGTCGTCTTCGATACCAATTGGCAAAGCCATAACAAGTGGGTTAGCACCAAGCACGTCTTTAACTTGCTTAACTACTCGATAGAAATCGGCACCCATGCGGTCGAGCTTGTTTACAAAGATGATACGAGCAACTTCTGATTCGTTCGCATAACGCCAGTTTGTTTCTGACTGAGGCTCAACACCACCAGAACCACAGAAAACACCAACACCACCGTCAAGTACTTTCAAAGAACGATAAACTTCTACTGTGAAGTCAACGTGCCCTGGAGTATCGATGATGTTCATACGATGGTCTTTCCAGAAACATGTGGTTGCAGCAGACTGGATAGTAATCCCGCGCTCTGCTTCTTGTTCCATGAAGTCTGTAGTTGATTCGCCATCATGTACTTCACCGGTCTTGTGTATTTTACCAGTGAGTTTCAAAATTCGTTCTGTTGTGGTTGTTTTACCCGCGTCAACGTGAGCAAAAATACCTATATTTCTGTAGTGTGCTAAATCTGACATGTTTCCACTTATTAGGTTCTAAAAAATCGGGGCGGATTATATAGATTTTTGAAGGGAAATTACACACTTTTCACTACATTCTTCAAAAAGAATTCTAAAAGTATGTATAGTTTCAGCTGTTTGGGCAATGTATCTGACTACAAAAAATACTGCAAACCCATGATTTTAATCAAATTAAGTGCATACCGCTGCGGATAATGACAGTTATTTCATCCCTATCATGATACAAATGCTTGGCGGCAATTTTGTGGTTTATTTGATGCTTTTCGAGTTTCTCTGATATTTCTGCTAAGAGCTTTTCGACCACATGAAAACGTCGCTTCATCGGTAGTTTTAGATTGAAAATACTACTCGTACATTTTCTATCAACCAACCATGATGCGATGAGTTCTGCCACCCTCTCCGGTTTCTCAATCATATCGCAAACAAGCCAATCAACATGACCGTCTTGGGGGGCATAAGTAAAACCATCAGCGGGGTGATATTCAACTAGTCCTGTCTGCATGAGCGTTTCAGACATTTTACCGTTATCAATCGCTTCAACGCGCAAACCTCTACTAACTAATTGATAAGTCCACCCCCCAGGGCAGGCCCCCAAATCAACAGCCGTCATCCCCTTTTGGAAACAAGTGTTTTGCTCGTTTGGAAGCAAAAATGTTTTTATTGCTTCTTCTAACTTCAATGTTGAGCGACTTGGTGCATCCGCAGGCATCTTCAAACGGGTAATTCCCATTGGTTCAGCGTGACGATTATTAGGTAGCGAAACACACACCATACTTTCATTGCTCTCGCTAAAATACAGATGAAGATAGGGAAGAGCATGGTTTGGTTTCGCGCTTAACAGCTTACTTTTGCGCATCGCCTGACGCAAAGGCACCACAAATTTCTTACAAAATTTAGCGATTTGCTTTCCACTTTCATTGTCGGCGTGCTCGGCAATAACATCACCGAATAACAAAGAGGAGTTGAGATCTTGCTTCAAAAAATCAATGACGGAGCCGACCCGATCGGTGGGTTTATCGAAGATTAAAGAACCGACACTTAATAATCTTTGACGCGCAAAAATAAGTTCGTCAATATGAAAAGCATTTTCTTGCTGATGCAATGAAAGTGCTTCATAACAATTGAACTCAACTAAGGTGCTACCGAGCTTACATTGACTATAGCCAAAAAGTTCTAGCTTGGCTGATACAGTATCGAGTTCGGCGGCAAGGTCGGCCTCGTATCCCTCTCTACAATAAAATACGACTTTTTTTGTAGCGAGGCTTTTGTCAATTTGTGTATTACTTTTTATCACGATCACGCCCTTTAAGGATGCACTGACTAATTATATTGAAAAACACTTTATGCACTTTCATCTTCAACCTGCGCCAACATCCATTCTCTGAAAACCTGAATTTTGCTCACTTCTGATTGTCCTTGATGACAAACTAAGTAAAACGCATCTTTGCTTTCTATACTTTCCTCAAATGGACAAATAAGCCTTCCAGCTTCAATTTCAGGCCTTGCTAGCACTGTATTTGAGAGCGCTATACCCTGCCCTAATGCGGCAGCTTGCAGCACCAACATTGTATGACTGAACATTGGCCCTTGATTTACATTAACGCCTCTTATATCAAAGGCACGCAACCAGTTTTTCCATGCTGCACGAGAGCTGTCGTGCAATAACAGATGGTGTTTTAAGTCTGCGAGTGTCTCCAAAGGCAACCCCTTTTGAAAGAGCATTGGAGAACACATTGGCGTCAGATATTCGGCATGCAACTTAGTGGAATGGACTCTTCCCCAATTTCCCTTGCCATAATATATGGCAATATCTATCGTTTCATCGAGAAACCCGTCATCTAAGTCAACCGCCTTAATTCGTACGTCTATGTCTGGGTGTAAGCTAGAAAATTGGCTTATTTTAGAAACTAACCACTGACTAGCAAAACTCGGAGGCGCTGCCACAGTAATAGCCCCCTTACTTCCTCGCGCTAAGAGTCTGTCAGTGGCATCTTGTAAATGGTTGAATATATCTCGAAGCTCGACAAAATAGCCTTGACCCTCCTCGGTCAATAGTAGCGTTCTGTTTCGTCGCAAAAATAACTTTGTTGATAAATGGCTTTCTAATGACTTAATTTGATGACTGACTGCCGCTTGCGTCACAAAAAGCTCTTCCGCTGCTTTCGTAAAACTCAAATGCCTCGCCGCAGTTTCAAATGCTTTCAACGCATTTAGAGGAGGTAATCGTTTTGCCATAGCTCAATCTCATAAAAATTTGATGGCACATTATACATTAGTTTTTCTAATTAATATAAATAATTTAAATCACTATTTTTAGTGCAATTTTTAGCCTAACATCTCGGTCTGTTAGATAGGTAATACTATGTATTTTAAAGGAATAATGTTGTAACAAAGTATTGATAAATATTTAACAAAAAAGCGGCAATTAAAATCAACTATATTAAGGCAAAAAGAAAAATGAAAGTAACAATTATGGCAGTGACCGTACTCGCATCAATCGTATTTACAGGGATGGTAAATGCACAACAGTCGAACAACAAGGAACTTGTTAAAGACAAAGAAACTGTAAAACAAATGATCAACGAATCATTTGTTAACGAAGCAAACGTTTTTATTGATTCGGACCTCAACCAAACGCTAGATATCGTAGTAAACAAGCCAGAGTTTAAAGCACCACGTCGCTTGTTATCTCGCAATGAGACACTAGCGCCAAGTAAAGTAAAAACTCAAGCCGAAGATTAAATAGCAACCCCATATCGCTCGAGCTGGTCAACATGTTAGTTTCTAACACAGCACCATGTCTCGAGCAAAGCCCTTTTCCTCCTTACAATTCAGCAAGTATTTCAATTGGGTGTTTAGGCCTAAAAGACTCAAAGCGTTTCACTTGGCTTCTGCAACTATAACCAGTAGCTAATATATCTGCGCCCTCAGCCTCCGCGCTCTTTATTTCAGCAGCCCAACTTAAATCATAGATACCTTTGGAATTAGCTAGCTGCTCAACCTCATGACCATAAGTCCCAGCCATTCCGCAGCAGCCTACCGGCACGATATTAAGTCTCAAATCAAGGCTTTGAAATACAGCTTGCCATTGTTGCTCTGTTTTGGGGAGAGCAGTCTTTTCGGTACAGTGGGCTAACAAACGGTAGTTTACAGTAGCAACTTGCGTTTGCTCTCTGTTAACGCGAAGCTTACTGATACGCTCTTGAGGCAAAGCACTTAACCACTCGGTAACTGTTTGTACAGAAAAACTTCCTCTTCTTGAACCCAATATTTTCGCATATTCATCGCGATAGCAGAGCACTAAAGATGCATCGGCGCCAATCATTGGCAAGCCTAAATCGTGCACTTTGTTGAGCAATGAAGCGGTGGTGTCGGCGGTCTTCTCAAAACGATCTAAAAAGCCTTTCACATGTTGCGCCTTGCCATTGGGTGAGAAAGGTAAAAGCACTGGAAATAAACCTAGCTTTTGGATAACAATTAACAGCTTTTCGACACTCTGCGCATCATAAAAGCTCGTGAAAGGGTCTTGAACAACCACTACGTAATTCTGCCTATCTTTAGTGCTAAGGCTCTCAAGTGATTGCAAACTTCGCTCACAATCAAGTCGAGCAACCCGTTGGCGGAGATTCGGCACAGACAGCAAAGGTGCATCAACATAACCGATCGCTTTCTTTATCGCTAGTTTCACAATACTTGCGTCTAAAAAGAAGTTGAAAAAGCGCGGGAATTTCGCCATTGCAGGCGCTAGGGTCTCAACATTAGCAACAAAATAATCCTTCAGGGGGCGAGAATAGCGCTGATAATAGATAGCGAGGAAACGCGCTCTAAAATCAGGGACATCGACACCTACCGGACACTGACTTGAACAAGACTTGCAAGCTAAACATCCGTTCATTGCGTCAAAAACTTCATGAGAAAAGTCATCTTTATTTTGCTTTTTCCAGCTAGAGCGCGATTGAATGAAGCGAGCTAAAAATGAACTAGAAAACTGTTTATGTGACAAATTATCAGTTGCTACGTTCGCCTGTCCTAACAAGCGCAGCCATTCACGAATGAGTCCTGCTCGGCCTTTAGGGCTGTGTCGGCGGTCCTGCGTTATTTTGCTCGACGGACACATTGGTGACGTCGTATCATAGTTAAAACAAAGACCATTGCCATTACAACTCATTGCTGGGGCGAACGCCTCTTTGAAGGCGATGGGAATTGTTCGGTCGAAAGTGGCTCTTTTTATGTCTGCGACTTTTACCATTTTTGCAGTTGAATCAACAGGAGTGCATATTTTACCTGGATTCATTTTATTCATTGGATCAAAAGCGGTTTTCACCTTACGCAGTTCGGTATAAAGCTCATCACCAAAAAATGCTGGTGCATACTCACTACGATAACCTTTGCCATGCTCACCCCACATTAACCCGCCATACTTGGCAACTAAGGCAACCACTTGGTCTGATATAGTGTTAACTAACTTTTCTTGCTCCATATCACACAAGTCTAATGCTGGTCTTACGTGTAACACCCCCGCATCGACATGCCCAAACATACCGTACTTGAGGCCATGACTGTCAAGAAGGTCGCGGAACTCCATAATAAAATCAGCCAAATTTTCAGGTGGCACTGCAGTGTCTTCCGCAAAAGCAATTGGTTTTTTTACGCCCTTTGTCTTGCCTAATAGCCCGACAGACTTTTTACGCATAGCGTAGATTTTGTTTATTTCACTGCGTTCATAGGTGACTTGGAAACCGATGACGCCATCCCTCCCTTCTTCTGCAGCACGGGTAAGTTCATCAGATAGAAGGGCGATCTTGTTTTCTATTTCCTGTTTATCATCGCTATTATACTCAACCATGTTGAGGCCCAGCATGGTTTTATTTTCCACATCCGTGATTAAATCGGCGACGCTATGCCAAATGATATCTGCGCGAGCCATATTAAGCACCGTGCTATCAACCGTCTCAACCGAAGTGGCTTTTGCCGCAATCATGCTTGGAGCGTGTCGCAAAGCGGATTCAAACAAGTCGTATTTAACGTTAACCAAAGCAGTATATTTGGGTATCTTTGTAATGTTCAGTTTTGCTTCTGCAACGAAGGCCAATGAACCTTCGGCACCAGTGATTAACCTACTGATATCAATTTCTTGTTTTTTGTCGTCATAAGCATGTTCAAGGTCATAGCCTGTCAAAAAGCGATTTAAGCGGGGGAATTTCTCTATAATCTGCTCGCGCTTATTAACGGATGTTGCTATGACTTGTTTTACAACACGACTGAGCGCGCTATTACCACGTGCGAGCTCTTGAGCTTCATCTAAGGGCATAGGAGAGGTCGTTATGATTTCTCCATTAGCAAGCACCGAAGTTAAAGACAGTACATGATCGCTTGTTTTACCGTATACCAAACTGCCTTGGCCAGACGCATCAGTACTGATCATACCGCCGACGGTGGCGCGATTACTGGTAGAAAGATCGGGAGAAAAAAAGTAGCCAAAGGGCCGCAGATAGTCGTTTAAGGCGTCTTTGACAACGCCACTTTGAACAGTAACCCAGCCCTCTTCGATATTATGCTCTACAATTTGGTTCATGTAGCGAGAGGTATCCACTATGATACCAGGTGTTAACGACTGTCCATTGGTGCCTGTCCCTCCTCCTCGCGCACTGAAACTCACTGAGGGCATATCTGCCGCGACTTTAGCGATAAGACTCAAGTCTTGAGTATTACGTGGATGAAGTACTGCCTGGGGTAATTGCTGATATATACTATTGTCGGTTGCTACGGCCAATCGACTACCATAGCTAATTTCAATATCACCGGCATACGCCGTGCACTCTAATGCATCTAAATAAACTCGTGTATCTTGGTTTAAGCTCTCGTTAGGCGAGAGTATCGGTAATGCAGTCAAGTATCGTCTCCTTCATGAACTTCAGCAGTATATCTTTTACGTAAAAAATGCACTAGCTGATTTATAAGCCCATTTGTTTTCTCTTATTATGGAAAAGCATACCTAAATAGCGTATATTTAGTGTTGTGGGTAGTTTAAACAAGAGAGGATAAATTCGTGAGGGGCCTCACTATTTCACTATTGTGCCCTTCAACCATATGAAATTGGAGTAAACAATGAAAAAATTTTTAAAGAAAGTATTCAAGAAACGTCATCCATATGCGCCTGTCGCATTCCTAGGTAGAAAAGCCGTTGAAGGTTCAATGGGCTGCAAAGTAGTTAAAACTAAAAAGTTATATAAAATCATACAGCAGGAACAAGCACGTTAAAACGGCTTGTTACGATTG
Source organism: Marinibium conchae (assembly GCF_015595035.1). Taxonomy (GTDB): domain Bacteria; phylum Pseudomonadota; class Gammaproteobacteria; order Enterobacterales; family Alteromonadaceae; genus Glaciecola. The sequence goes on from NZ_JADNRN010000001.1 coordinate 1,473,167, forward strand.
CACACATATCTTCAGTACTTCTGCTTGCCGGACTCATGCTGTTGAGCATTAGTACCCGCCAGCGAAACACCTACTGAGAAAAACACGCCGCTGCTTGTAAATTGGAGCCAGAAAGCTGGACGCTTTTTTCTATCGCAGAAAGTTCTAGCAAACTGCAGCTGGTAAGGTGATCTCAAATAAAAAGGGCTGATTATGATACATAACCAGCCCTTAAGCCCTCTGTCATTAGGCTTTGAAAATCTAGCCGTGCTTCTCAGCAAGATATAACCAAGTTTCTACGACGGTATCAGGGTTTAACGATACTGAATCGATGCCCTGCTCAACCAACCAAGCGGCAAAATCTTCGTGATCCGAAGGCCCTTGCCCACAGATACCAACGTACTTACCTCTTGCTTTGGCAGCTTTTATCGCCATAGCCAACAGTGCTTTTACAGCATCATTTCTCTCGTCGAACAAATGCGCAATTAAACCTGAATCACGGTCAAGACCGAGTGTTAGCTGAGTTAAATCATTCGAACCAATTGAGAATCCGTCAAAGATATCTAGGAACTGATCGGCCAGTAAAGCGTTCGAGGGAAGTTCACACATCATAATAACGCGCAAGCCATTCTCACCTTTTACCAAGCCTTGCTCCGCAAGTAGCTCAATGACTCTTTGACCTTCTTCTAAAGTACGAACGAATGGGATCATAATTTCGACATTAGTTAAGCCCATATCATTACGAACACGTTTTATAGCTTCGCACTCTAGCGCAAAACAATCCCTAAAATCTTCAGAGATATAACGACTAGCACCACGGAAACCAAGCATCGGATTTTCTTCATCTGGCTCATATTGATACCCGCCTACCAAGTTAAAGTATTCGTTGGACTTGAAGTCAGACATGCGAACGATGACTTTTTTCGGAGAGAAAGCTGCACCAATAGTAGAGATACCTTCAACCAGTTTTTCAATGTAAAACTCAGTTGGTGAGGCATACCCGGCGATCATCTCAGAAATTTCTTCCTTTAACTCGCCAGGCTGGTCGTCGAAATTCAACAGTGCTTTAGGATGCACGCCAATCATCCGATTAATAATAAATTCTAGGCGAGCAAGACCAACACCTTCGTGTGGCAATCTAGCAAAATCGAAAGCTCTGTCTGGATTACCTACGTTCATCATAATGTCGAGCGGTAAATCGGGCATAGAATCGATACGCGAGGTAATAACCTCAAAATCAAGCTCTTGGCTGTAAATGTACCCGGTATCTCCCTCTGCACAGCTTACGGTGATTGAGTCACCCGCTTGGATGCTATCAGTTGCGTTACCACACCCTACAACCGCTGGTATGCCCATTTCACGTGCAATAATCGCTGCATGGCATGTTCTTCCGCCTCGATTGGTGACAATCGCAGACGCTTTTTTCATAATTGGTTCCCAGTCTGGGTCCGTCATGTCTGTTACCAAGACATCACCCACTTCAATCATGTCCATCTCAGCAATAGAGCCAAGCACTTTAGCCTTGCCTGCACCAATCTTGTGGCCTATCGCGCGCCCTTCACAAACGACTTTCGTAGCGTCACCTTTCAGTTGGAAGCGCTCAATTACTTGCATATCTTCACGACTGCGAACTGTTTCAGGGCGAGCTTGAACGATATAAAGTTTACCGTCAGCACCGTCTTTTGCCCATTCAATATCCATTGGACGCTTGTAGTGTTGCTCAATGATCTGCGCTTGTTTTGCTAGCTCCATCACTTCATCGTCAGTTAACGAGAAGCGCATACTGTCAGTTTTTTCGATGTCGACAATATCAACCTGCTTGCCATGGGCGAGGTCGTCGGAATAAATCATCTTAACCAGCTTACTGCCGAGGTTTCGTCTTACAATCGCAGGTTTGCCCGCTGCAAGAGTTGGTTTATGTACGTAAAATTCATCTGGATTAACTGCGCCTTGAACAACCATTTCGCCTAAACCGAAAGAACTTGTTACAAACACCACGTCTTCGAATCCCGACTCTGTATCGATGGTAAACATCACGCCAGAAGATGCGATATCACTTCTCACCATGCGCTGAATACCGGCAGATAAAGCAACGCCTTTATGGTCATAACCTTGGTGAACGCGATAAGAAATAGCTCTATCGTTAAACAATGACGCGTAAACGTGTTTTATCGCGACAAGGACTGATTCATAACCCTTTACATTCAGGAATGTTTCTTGCTGACCAGCAAAACTAGCATCCGGCATATCTTCAGCAGTTGCAGATGACCTGACAGCAAAAGACGCTTGCTCACCTGCATCACCTTGCAGTGTTGTAAAAGCAGATTTTATTTCGTCTTCCAAGGTTTTTTGAAATGGCGTATCGAGTATCCATTGACGAATGTTCTTGCCGGCCTCGGCCAGAGCGTTAACATCGTCTACGTCGAGAGCGTCCAATACTTCATGTATTTTGGCTTCTACTCCACTTTGTTCTAAGAATTGATTAAATGCATATGATGTTGTCGCAAATCCACCTGGAACTTGTACTCCTGCATTTGACAGGTTAGATATCATTTCCCCTAACGATGCGTTTTTACCACCCACACGGTTTACATCATCCATGCCCAACTCTTGATACCATAGTACGTATTCTTGCACTGCTAAAGCCTCCAGCTCATTTATTTGCCGATAAGATTTGTCACTTTGTGTTGTAACAAGGTATGTTAATTTTCAAGCCAAGCTTCAAAACCTTAAATAACAGTTTACTTTGCTCAGGCGAGATTCTAAATTGAGCGCTACATGAAAGTAAAATTTTATTTTTTTTCGTAAGAAACTTACAACAATGTTAAGGAGATGTTGTGCGCGCTGCTTTTTATATTTCTGATGGTACAGCCATTACCGCTGAAGTTTTTGGACATGCTTTGCTTTCATTATTCCCCGTAGAATTCCAACATATTACGATTCCTTTTGTTGAAACCGAACAACATGCACAAGAAGTGTTGGATCAGATAAAGCAGCATTTTGATGAAACGAATGAACGACCTTTGGTTTTTTATACCATGGTTAACAGCGAAATTCGAAATCTGATGAGTCATTCTGTTGGTATAAATTATAATTTTTTAGATCAATTTGTGGCACCGCTCGAAAAGATCATTGGGGTACCGTCGAAACCGGAGAAACATCGAACCCATAGTATCCATGAGAAGACGTATGACATTCGGATTGAAGCCGTAAACTATGCTTTAGCAAATGATGACGGCAGCAACCTAAAAGACTATCACGAAGCCGATATAATTCTTGTAGGCGTCTCGCGTTCTGGAAAAACACCCACTAGCTTATATCTGGCATTACAATACGGTATAAAAGCAGCGAACTACCCTTTTACAGAAGATGATATGGGAGACATTCTAAAACTTCCATCAACACTCAAGCGTTTTAAGAAGAAGCTTTTTGGTCTTACTATTGAGGCTAATCGTTTGCATCAAATTCGTTCAGAACGCAAAGCCAACAGTCGTTATGCATCAATGCAGCAATGTCGAATGGAGCTACGTGAAGTCGAAAACCTATATAGAAAGGAAAAAATCCCCTTTCTCAATAGCACTAAATTTTCAATAGAGGAGATATCTGCGAAAATACTAGCTACCACTGGATTGCAACGCAGAAAATACTAGTTTTTGGAAGTGTCGTTGATGCTCGCTTTTTTGGGTCTAGTTGATTTTGCGTTAGAGGGCCTTCCGCCTGTTACTTTATCGGCACGCCCCTCTTCTTTGGCCTTTTCAGCACGCCGTTTCCTAACCTCTTTCGGGTCTGCAATTAATGGGCGATATATTTCTATTCTATCCCCATCTGAAAGCACTTGTGACAGTTTACAGCTACGGTTCCACACTCCTACTTTACTTTTTTCAATATCAATAGAGTAGATTGATAATATCCCGGATTGCTGTATCGCTTTCTCAACGGTGGTGCCCTCGTCGACGGAGAGAGACAATAGCGTTTGTTTCTCTGGTAGCCCATAAACTACTTCAATATCAATAACTGTAGACACTATCCGTAAACCTCTTTGGCACGCTGACTAAATGCATTTACCATGTTGTTTGCTAAGGCGTTAAAAATTTTGCCAAAGGCTAACTCCATTAACTTATTGGAAAACACAAAATTGAGCTTTAATTCTATCTTGCAGGCATCGTCTGACAAGGGGGTGAATGTCCAACCGCCAGTTAGCGATTTAAAAGGACCGTCGGATAAGTCCATGACTATTTTTGCATTTTTAATCAGGGTATTCTTGGTTGTCAGTGTTTGACGAACACCCGCTTTCGACAAGACCATAGACGCAAGCATATGTTCGTCGCTTTGCTCTAATACCGTGCTTTTTTCACAACCAGGAAGAAAGTCTTCATAGGCGTTAACGTCGTTAACTAAAGCAAACATTTGTTCTGTGCTATAGGCAACTAATGCATTTCTTTCAATACTGGGCATTGTTTACTAAACCGGCTAATAAATTGTCCATAGTTTATCATTGAAAACAAAGAAATACAGAAGGAAAATGTAAGTTGTTCAAGACAAATTCAAATGGCCTGATATAATGGCAACATGAAAAAATCTCAAAATAACAATAATACAATCGCGTTGAACAAACGTGCAAAGCATGAATTTCATTTTATCGATAAATTTGAAGCTGGCCTTCAGCTTCAAGGTTGGGAAGTAAAAAGTATTCGTGCCGGTAAAGCTAACATCACCGACAGTTATGTTTTTATCAAAGACGGCGAAGCTTATGTGAGTAACATTAACATAATGCCATTAAATCAAGCGTCAACTCATGTTATCAGTGATCCTACCCGTGTACGTAAGCTGCTTCTGAAAAAGCGAGAAATAGAGGAACTAATGGGTGGTCTTGACAGAAAAGGGCTTACCATAGTGGCAACAGCCATGTACTGGAAGGCCTGTTGGGTAAAACTTGAAATTCAGCTTGCTAAAGGTAAGCAGGAACATGACAAACGTGACGCCGTGAAAGACAGAGACTGGGCTCGCACCAAAGAGCGCATGATGAAGCACAGCGCTTAAACAGCCAACAGCTTATGTTGGCTCAACGTTTATTAATACGGTTATTGCCCTAATCATCAAAAGGATTTATTAAACCGTAAACCAAGATTGTGGTCGCGTGTGCCGTTGCTGACACCTGCTAAATACCTAAACTCATACTTCATGCCACCTATTGTGCCGCCTATCATAGGCCCAATTTGATGGCTTTGACTATTGAATGAACCAAACTCACCAATGGTGCCGTAGTCGTTAAACATTTCCATACCGATTGTTAAGCCATTTCCGATTTTTTTACTTACACCAAAACGCGTTTCTAATGCCGTGCCATCATCTGCATTGTCGCTGCCAAACTGCCACGCGCTGATAATGATTCCACGTAGCCGAATTCCATTCGAAAGATCCCATTGATTCGTCCAGTTTACAGCAAACTCTTCGGGGCTATCGCTGCGCCTTGCCCTAATATCGAAGCGTAAACCACTCGACCACATGCCATCTACTTCTTTCTTTTTAAAGTTGTAGAGCATTTCAGCACGAATGTATTCAAATTGAAGGTCACCGCGGTCGCGATATTGAAGTATAACTCGGCCACGAAACTCATCATTAAACGCATGTTGATAATGAGCTCGATATGCCCAATTATCCACTTGCCCGTCTTCGTCACTAGGCGAGAGTGCAATTCTTAGTTGGCTACTCTTTTCACCCGCTTTCACACTAGGACCATGCACACCTGAGGTATTTGATGCCATACTCCCTGCAGATAGACCAAGTAGCAGCACGCCTAATACATATGTCGAAAACCTTTGCAATTGAATACCCTCTTTTAAATAAACAATGTAAAGCTACCTAACCCACAGTGTAGACTGAATGCTTGGCTCTGCAGCTATAATTCGCAATGGTATAATATGCTTACCAGCACCATATAGATTACTTTAATTATCAATATATTGTTTTCTATAACGTTTTGTTAAGGATGCTTTTCTCAATTGGTCTAACAGTAAACTCACAAATGCAAACGATCCTCTAGACGTTTTTAAGCCATTACCTAAACGCCTTAATTGTCGCTTAACTAAAGCCATATTTGCCAATCCCGCTAGCGTTTTGTCTTTCCACTGCGTCGCCGGAATAAATCCTTCGTAGTGTTCATCTACTTGCCATTTGTTTACCAAAGCAGGGTCGTAGGCAAGTGCGGAAGCAATTCCTACAAGTTCCATACCACTACTTACTACTTCATTAGCAACCGACAAACGTTTTATGCCCCCAGTAGTCATTATTGGTCTTGTTGAGAATTGCGCAATTTGCTTTGCAAAGGCTAAAAAATATGCCTCTCGAGCAAGTGTTCTCTCGTCTCCACTTTTACCCTGCATTGCAGGTGCTTCGTACGAGCCACCTGATAGTTCAATAAAATCAACGTTTGTTTCATTAAGTCTCTTTACAACCTCAATTGCATCATCAACATCAAAGCCGCCCCGTTGAAAATCAGCCGAGTTGAGCTTGATGCCAACAATGAAATCATCACCACATGCTTTTCTCACGCCATAAAACACGTCGAACAATAGTTTAGAGCGACCAGCAATATCACCGCCCCACTCGTCTGTGCGTTTGTTAGTATTTGGAGATAAAAATTGACTAATTAAATAACCGTGGGCAGCATGAATTTGAACACCATCGAAGCCTGCCTTTTTTGCATTAAGTGCCGTGTCGCAAAAACGTTGTACGAGGTCACATATTTCATCTGTAGCCATGGCTCGAGGCGCTTCGAATAAAGCATTGTGTTTCCCCATATTAAGCGCAACATTTGATGGGGCGAGTACTTTCCCACCCATGCTTTTAAAGACCTGACGGCCAGGGTGATTTATTTGCATAATAACGTTAGTGTCGTTTTGTTTTGCGCACGTTGCCCACTCAGAAAAAGAGCTCAAGTCTGTGTTTTTTTCAAGCACAACACCACCAGGACCGGTCATAGCCAATCTATCAACCATAACATTGCCGGTTATAATCAAGCCAACGCCTCCACTCGCCCAACTCGCATACAGATTCTTTAATGCGGTGCCCGGTAATTGATTTGGCTCGGCCATGTTTTCTTCCATGGCTGCTTTTACAAAACGGTTTTTTAATAGAGCGCCGTTCGGCAGTGTGCAAGGCGTAAATACTCTCATCATTACTACTTTAAATTCATTAATATCATTACTCTCTCATATTATGCAGTTTATTCAAGTTGCCCCTATTTATCGATACCTATAAGCAAAGGTTCATGAATCTCTCCGTCCTTAATTTTCTGGTAAAACTCGATGTTTATTTACTTTGAATATGCTATATTTGACGCTTATCTCGGGGCTGCTCTGGATTCGACAGGATTCAATGATGCTTGAGGTGCATGCAGAGGTGCGGTTGGCCTCTTTAAAAAGCCGCAAAAAAATAGTCGCAAACGACGAAAACTACGCACTAGCAGCTTAATAACCTGTATAGGCCCTTCCACTCAAGCTTTGGTCACTAGCTGAGGTTCGGAAGGTCATACTAATGACCTAGCGAGGGATGCTTGTCTAAGGCTGAACCGCGAAATAGTATTAGGCCAGTCCGAAGGAACCCTGTTTGTCGGGGTCTGTAGGATTAAATAAATGACAAACTAAGCATGTAGTACCAATGGTTGACGCTTTCTGGACGCGGGTTCAATTCCCGCCAGCTCCACCAATTAAACAAAAAAGACGCTATCGCGTCTTTTTTTGTGTGTAAAACTTATTGATGTTTACCGCAGGGACTTTTTGCTTCTACTATAGCTGGCTTAGCTACGATCTGAATCTCAAAAACACAATCACAAATCGTTCAACTGAAACCAAAGCTGAGGGTCTTTGTACTCTATTTCATCAGGAAAGTCGGGGTTCTCAAGCTCGAAGATCGCTTTGTCTTTCATGTTGGCTTGCTCAATATAATGTGCATAGTAGGAATAAAATAGCTCATTGAACTGACCATTAACAATAATCGCGTTCATCCCCTTGCGTATTCGTGCAAATAGTTCTTTATTGTTCGGAGCCAAATAGAATAAATCGACAGCCTTATAGCGAAGCATAAGATGTCCTAAGGCACTGAAATCATAACCATCTGCCTTGTGGTATTCAATTTCATCTGCGACTTCATGCAGTCCTCGAGAGAAAAAATCGAAGCGGCCGTGATGTAGCATTTTAAATAATTGCTCGTAGTCAGACCCTAAAACCATAGCGTCAAAATTAGACTTCATCACTGCTAAGTCTTGCCAATCGGCACCAAAGGCTGTTCTGAATTTTTGTAAGTCCTGAAGACTTTCCACACTTTCAAAACGAGCGACGTCAGCTGTATTCACCATTAGGAGCCTCCAGCCCAAGAGGCCTTTGCGCAATGGCACTTTAATCGCCAGAAATCTATCATTATTACTTGCAGTGGCAGGTAACCAGGCTATATCAACTTGTCGATTCAATAAAGCTTGCTTGGTTCGTTTCTGATTAAAAGGGCCAACGGCTTTTAGAGCGCATTGACCGAAGTCTGCTTCAGTTGCTTTGAGAATTGCTTGTAGCAACTCCAAGGGATAATCGTTCCTCGTATCGATCTCTGACTGCTTAGCAGGATAGCTTATTTCGCAACTAGTATTTGCTCTACCTTGTGCTGATGCTAGTAAAACAAAAAGAGTCAACACCAAGGCAAGTAGCTTATTCATGCTCATTATCACTCTCAAAGTTTTGACACGTCCTGCAACATGGGTGGCTCAAAATATTTTTTAATAAAAACCTCTGGTGTTATTGGTCTACTGAAATAGTAGCCCTGCAACAAATCGTTACCATTTGCTCTTAACCATTCGACTTGTTGTTCTGTTTCTACACCTTCAGCAACAGTCACAAGGCCTAAATTTTTTGCTAATTGAATGATAGACAGTACCAAGTTTTCATCTTGTTTGTCGACGGTGATGTCATTTACAAAAGACCGATCAATTTTGAGCTTATCAACAGGCAAGTCTTTTAAGTGACTCAACGAACTGTAACCTGTACCAAAATCATCAAGAGAAAAGCTAATCCCGAGCTTTTTCAGCTCTAGGATTTTCGCGATAGTATCCTCCATGTTGTCCAACGCTACACTCTCAGTGATCTCGAACTCAAGAAAGCAGCCCTTTACACCGTGTTTCTTCAGTACTTCAGTCACTTTGGCAATAAAGCTATTATCAGCGAGCTGCTTGCCACTAATATTCACGGCGATCCTAAAATTGCTATGAAGATTTCCGGTCAGTTTCAGCGATGCGATTAACTCACAGACCTTATTTAGCATGCGCTCGCCCACATCTATAATCAACGCACTTTCTTCGAGAAAGGGAATAAATTGGTCTGGAGCGATAATGCTGTCGCCTCGATTCCAGCGGATAAGAGCTTCAGCACTAACAAGCTTCTTACTATTCGAATCAACAAGCGGTTGCAATACGAAAAAGAATTCGTCATTAAACATCGCATTGGAAATATCTCTTTCTAGCTTCAACAACTCTGCCGCTTCAGTCGCCATTTGATCTTGGAACAGTGTTGCGCAGTTTCGGCCACTCTTTTTCGATTCGTACATCGCTGTATCAGCGTATTGTAAGATTTCATCGGCAGTTTCAAAACCAGGTTTAAATACGACAACTCCCAAACTCGCAGACAGGTTGTATCGATGTAGCCCTATATCTATTTCTTTGTTGATACACTGACGAAGCTTTTCAGCCAATTCTAATGCTGTTTTATTGGCAATCGCTCTATTGTTGGAAAGTTGCTGGCTATAGCAGAGGAATTCATCCGCACCTAATCGTGCTATCAGCCCGATGTCTTGAAATTCTAGTGTCAATCGCTCGGCTAATTTCACAATTAATTGATCACCAACACTGTGACTTAAGGTGTCATTTATCCGCTTAAATTGATCAAGATCAGCCAAAATAGCAACATTAAATTGAGTACCGCTGTTGCTAATATTTTGAACATTTAGAATTTCATACACTCTATTGCGGTTAGGTAAATTCGTTAATGAATCATAATATGCTAGGTTCTCGATTCTTTCTTCGGCATCAACACGTTTAGTAACGTCATTTGCAATGATCAAAATACTTTGACCATCGTAGGTATGAAACTTAACCATCGACATTTCCATCACGCATTTCATTTTATGCGAGTCGAAAGCTTCAATAATTGATACTTCCTTCCTATTATTGTCATTAGTAAACTGATTTATCTTTCTAACCAAGCCAGGATCAATTGGCTCAATAACCTCGGCAGCGCCTTTCCCTTTTAAATCGAAAATACTGTGCCCATAAAATGAAGCTGTCGCTTTATTCGCAAAAACAAATTTTCCTTTGGCGTCAATTGAAAATATGATCGCTGGTGCGGTGTCTAATATTAAGCGGAAACGTTGACTGCGCTGGGTGAGTAGAATTTGCCCAGTTGCAATTCTGTCAAGTAGATCATTCGCAGAATCAATAATTTTACCGAACTCATTTTTCTCATGTCCTTTTAACTGACTAATTGACTGATCGGCAATTGAGGAAGTATTTACACGTTCAAACCTATTTGCCAATCTTACCAATGGTGCGGCAAGCATAAAATGGTAGAGTAGTACTAAGGAGAATGAAATAAGCACATAGCCTGTTAACGAGATTGCAAACGTACGAACGGCTCTGTCGTACACATCATAATGAGCGATGTGATTGTTAACCCTAACAATGAGCTTTCCGTAATTTTTGGCGATGTCGACGGAGGCATTGGGTATTAGCTCGTCGTAATATAGAAGCACTGTTGAATCATAAAACTCTTCGTCTAAAAAAAACGATAATAAGGGATAGTGTCTTGTGGGTTGCACATTTTCGGCTTCAGCAAGAATATTACCCGAATCGTCTTCTATCGCGACATAAACAAAATAATCAAAATAAGTGAGACCCTTAATCACTATTTCTGCAAGTTCATCGTCTATTTTCCATACAGCATTACTTGCTTGATCTTTAATTGAACCAATAGTTGACTCTAGTGACGCATTTACCGCTTTTGAACGTGCTTTGAAATCGACATAAGTCTGAAAGAAAGACATAGCAAACCCGAGCGTTAACACCAATACTAAAGTGCGAGCTCCAAGCTTAAAGGAGATTTTGTCAAATAGTTTCATTTATTCGATGCATATCAAAAGTTGAAGGTCAATATATTGCATAAAAGTATAGCTGTCTATACCTTGCTTCCTGCAATGAGCATTAATAAGTATACCTAACTAGCGACATAGGCGCCGTTTAGAGACTATATATTAAGCAAAATTAGGCATGAATATTTGACAGATTTGCTTTAAGATTAACGGTAACTCGAATAATAGAAATATCTACAATTATGTCTGACAAAGAACGTGATTTCGCCCCCATTAACATAGATGTTGACGAACGTCGGCCAATTGGATCTCGACAAAATTCTCCTGTCGCATCTACCGCATCACAAAGTGGCTCAAACATTTTTACATCAATAGTATTAGTTATAGCTATCGCCGCCTGTGCGGGTGCAGGCTATCTATATACTCAACTTGAACAAGCAAAGACAGAAGCGCTTCGCACTGACTCTCGTTTACAGTCTTTAGAGCAAAAGTTATCTGCGACAGGTGAAGAAATGGGTAACTCTACCGTTGCTCTGCAAGTTAGAGTAAACGAACTCGCTGGTAAAACAGAAGAGTTGTGGGAACAAATGGACCAGTTGTGGGCGTCAGCATGGCGCAGAAACCAGGAGGAAATCAAAAGCCTCGATAAAAATGTAGCAAGTCTGAAATCGGGCAGTGAGAGTAGTCTAGCGACTATCCGTAAAGACCTAGAGTCAGCATCAACAGATGTTCAGCAAATGCTTAATCGCATCAACGGGCTCAACGAAAAACTTTCAGCCCAGGCAAATGACATCCTTGCCGCGAGTGTCAATGCCGAGCAAGCTGACAGTAAAGTGCAAGCTCAAACAAGGGAGCTGAAAAAGTTAGATGATAAAATCAAACTACTAGAATCGAGAAACACCTCACTTCTGAACAAAATATCAGACCTTGAGGCTTTACTTCAAGAGATTGCAAAGAAAACAGTCTAAGGAGTAAAGGTCGTAATATCGCAGTTGCTCGTATGGAGCATGACTCATTAATAGAGTAGCTGCCTTATTGTTGCTAGCCTAACGACATACAACTTACAGACACAAAAAAAGCACCCTTCGGTGCTTTTTTTGTGTTTCAGAACCTGTCTTAACGACGAAGTCCTAAACGCTTAATGAGGTCTTGATAACGCTCAACATTCTTACCTTTCAAGTAATCAAGAAGCTTTCTACGCTGGCTTACCATACGTAACAAACCACGGCGTGAATGGTGGTCTTTCTTATGATCTTTGAAGTGACCCTGAAGCTTGTTTATGTTGTTTGTTAATAGAGCAACTTGTACTTCAGGTGAACCTGTATCACCTTCTTTGATGCCGAATTCAGCAATGATAGTTGCTATTTCTGTTGTAGTTAGTGACATAATTTTCTCCAATAATAATAGAGTTTAAAAAACAGTGCGCCGATCACTAATTCAGCAGCACTAACTTGAGAGCGCGTATTATACTGAGAGCTAGATTTTTAACAAGCTCTTTAGCTAGATTTAACCAAAATAGTCTTCTTTATAAACCACCGAGCGTTTGGGCCAATATTCATTTTCTCTGTCGACGCTAGCGATACCGAAGAATTTTAAGTCCGATTTCCTGTAGATCCTTGCCAAGGAACCTAGCGCCAGCTCACTTTGATGGGTAATAGGCTGGCCATGAAGAAAATCATCGATGCTTTGGTCACTGGCTTGCAATTCAGGTAAAGACAGCACCGCCGTGTCCATCGGCATAAGCAAAGCATCCAATTTATCGAAATTACGCATTGAGCGATCGATAGTGAGATCTTCCGATAAGGAATTCAAAGCTTCAATCGTCATCATATTTTCTGCAGGATAATCAGCCACAGCCGTTCTTCTCAACATTGTGACATGCGCACCACACTTCAAGTCTTGGCCAATATCATCAACTAGTGAACGAATATAGGTGCCTTTTGAACAGCGAACCTCCATATCAATTTCGTTTTTATCAAAACGTAAGAGTTTCAAAGAGTAAATGTTGATATCGCGAGCTTCTCTGGGTACGACTATTCCCTGACGGGCGTAGGAATAAAGTGGCTTACCTTGATACTTAAGTGCGGAAAACATCGAAGGCACTTGCTTGATGCGGCCTCTGTAATTTTCTAAGACGGTATCGAGCTGCGCTTGCTCAATATTCACCTCTTTCGTTTCAATAATCTCGCCATCGGAATCTGAGGTGTCAGTTCTCTCTCCCAATTTCGCAGTAACAATATAGGTTTTATCTGCATCAAGAAGAAATTGAGAAAATTTTGTCGCTTCACCTAAACAAATAGGCAACATACCTGTTGCTAGAGGGTCTAATGCTCCGGTATGCCCCGCTTTTGCGGCACCATACAAACGTTTTACTTGCTGTAATATAAAGTTTGAAGACTCACCCGTGTACTTATCAACCAAAATTACACCGTTGATTGCTCTACCTTTCTTGCGTCTTGCCATATATCGTTGTTACTCACTTCACTTATTTTTTAAAGAAAAAGACGCGAAAAATAGACACTACTACTCTTCCTCATCCTTTCCTGCTTTTTCATTATCTTTTGCTCTAGCTTCATTCACTAAAGTAGAAATACGGATACCTTCTGTGAGTGACTCATCTCTGAAAAAGTGCACCGCTGGAACGGCTCGCATTCGTATGCGTCTTGCTAAAATGCTACGAATAAAGCCCTTAGCCTCTTGTAATCGCACAAGGTCTTCTTTAATTTTATCTTCGTCTGAACCATAAAAAGTGACATAAATTTTAGCGTGCGCCAAGTCGCGTGATACGTCCACAGAGGAAATGGTGATCATGCCCACTGTGGGCTCACGATGTTTAAATTCGTTTTGCAAGATACTCGCTATTTCTTTATGAACCTGCTGACTAACGCGGTCCGTTCGAGAAAATTCTCTAGCCATTATTATCTCCAATTAAAAACAAAGCTATCGACTAGCTTTGCCTATATGAAAAAAACGGAGGCCTAAAGCCCCCGTTTCGTTTATAAATCAACGTTAATCAGCAGTGCTGAAGTTTAGATTTCTCTTTTAACCTCAACGATTTCAAATACTTCTATTTGATCGCCTACCTTAACATCGTTGTAGTTCTTAACGCCGATACCACATTCGATACCTTTCTTAACGTCTTGAACATCATCTTTAAAGCGGCGCAATGACTCGAGTTCGCCTTCATAGATAACGACGTTATCACGAAGAACGCGGATCGGATTGCTACGCTTAATAGTACCTTCGGTTACCATACAGCCGGCAATAGCACCAATCTTCGGCGACTTAAATACGTCACGAACTTCTGCAAGACCCATGATTTCTTGTTTGAATTCAGGTGCGAGCATTCCGCTCATTGCTTGCTTCACTTCATCAATAAGTTCATAGATGATGCTGTAATAGCGAAGGTCAATTTCTTCAGCTTCTATCATACGGCGAGCAGTTGCATCGGCACGTACATTAAAACCAACAACGATGGCACTTGAAGCCGCTGCTAAACTCGCATCAGTTTCAGTAATACCACCCACACCACTACCAACGATGTTCACTTTAACTTCATCTGTAGACAGCTTTATCAGACTTTCTGATATTGCTTCAATCGAACCTTGAACGTCGGCTTTAAGAACGATATTCAACTCACTTACGTCACCCGACTCCATGTTGGCAAACATGTTTTCAAGTTTCGCTTTCTGTTGTTTCGCTAGCTTCAATTCACGCTGTTTGGTATGACGCTTCGAAGCAACTTCTCGAGCTTTACGCTCGTCGTTCACGACTAAAGCATCTTCACCAGCAATTGGTACACCCGACAAACCTAACACTTCGACTGGTGTAGAAGGGCCGGCAAGCTTGATTTCTTTACCATTTTCATCGCGCATTGCACGAACACGGCCGTATTCTTCACCACAAAGCAGGATGTCACCGGCTTTTAATTCACCTTCTTGAACTAAGACAGAAGCCACAGGGCCACGGCCTTTATCAAGACGCGATTCAATTACTATCCCTCTAGCGGGGCCTGAGGCAACCGCTTTAAGGTCAAGTAATTCGGCTTGGAGAGCAATCGCTTCTAATAGTTCGTCAATACCCATACCTGTTTTAGCAGATACAGCAACAAACTGATGCTCACCACCCCATTCTTCAGAGATAACTTCCAACTGCGATAATTCAGTCTTCACTCTGTCGGGGTCTGCAGCTTCTTTATCCATCTTGTTAACAGCAACAATTAATGGCACACCAGCAGCACGACTATGTTGAACAGCCTCTTTCGTTTGCGGCATAACACCATCGTCGGCAGCAACAACAAGAATAACAATATCAGTTGCTGTTGCACCACGAGCACGCATGGCGGTAAACGCGGCGTGCCCCGGAGTATCTAGGAAAGCAATTCGTGCATTTTCAGTTTCAACACTGTAAGCACCAATATGCTGAGTAATACCGCCCGCCTCGCCATCTGCAACCTTTGCACGACGAATATAGTCAAGTAGTGAGGTTTTACCATGGTCAACGTGACCCATGATTGTCACAACAGGTGCACGGGTAACTTTATCGCCTTGCGATGTATTAGCAATCAAATCATCTTCAAGCGCATTGTCGTTAACGAGTTCGTATTTTTGACCCATTTCTTCAATCACTAGCACCGCAGTGTCTTGGTCTAATACTTGGTTAATCGTCGCCATCTCACCCATTTTCATCATGGTTTTGATAACTTCCGTACCTTTCTTAGCCATTCTGCTCGCTAATTCGCCGACTGTGATAGTGGCACCTATTTTAACGATACGCTCAACAGGTTGGGCCGGCTTGTTGAAACCATGCTTAAGGTCTTCACCAGCATTACGTTTCGACTTTTTACGACGACGCGAAGAACGCTCAACTTGCATATCTTGCTCATCTTCGGCTTCTTGTGCGTATCTGTTAGAGTGTAAGTGTACGTCTTCAGCTTCCTGCTTCTTACGACGTTCTTCTTCCTCTTTCCAACGTTTATCATTTTCTTCAGCAAGTTTGCGTGCTTCCTCAGCTGCTTTCTTAGCATCTTCTTCAAGCTTACGCTGTGTCTCTTCTTCTTGCTGCTTCTTGATACGCTCAGCTTCTGCACGCGCTGCTTCCTGAGCTTGTTTCTCTTCGTCAGACAAAGTTGGCTCGTTCTTTTTACGCTCTTCGGCTTCTTTCTTCGCTTTCTCTGCACGCGCAGCACGTTCAGCTTCTTGTGCTTTTCTCGCTTCTGCAGCTTTTTTCGCTTTTTCTTCCGCCGCCGCTTTTGCTGCCTCAGCAGCTTTTTGCTCAGCTTCTAATTTAGCTTTTGCTTCAGCCGCTACTCTAGCAGCTTCTTCTTCAGCTAAGCGCTGTTCTTCAACATCAGTTCGCTTAACGTAGGTACGCTTTTTACGAACTTCAACTTTTACAGCTTTAGATTTACCTAAACTTATAGTGCTGGTAGTTTTGCGTTGAAGCGTCATTTTCTTTGGCGCTTCAGAACCACTACCACCATGCGATTTACTCAAATGATCGAGTAATGTCTTTTTCTCTTCCTCAGTAACGTTATCGCCTGCGGCTTTTGTTACACCAGAATCTTTGAACTGCTGAACCAATCGATCAACGGTTGTACCAATGTCTGCGGCGAGTTTTTCTATGGATACTTCTGCCATATTTTTTACTATCCCCCTGTTGACCTATGCTTCACTTTCTTCACTGAACCAAACGATGTTACGCGCAGCCATAATAAGCTTACCAGCGGTTTCTTCGTCTAATTCTTCAATATCACTTATTTCGTCGGTACCTTGCTCAGCAAGGCCTTCCAAATCAGTTATTCCTCTACTTGCCAGTACGAAAGCAACGTGCTTATCCATACCGTCAAGGTCTAACAGCTCTTGGGTCGGTTCTGACCCTTCAAGTGATTCTTCATTTGCTAGCGCACGAGTTGTTAACCATGCTTTAGCTCTGCTTCTTAATTCTTCAACGGTATCTTCGTCTAAGCCATCAATCGCTAGAAGCTCGCCTACAGGAACATAAGCAATTTCTTCTAATGACGTGAAACCTTCATCGACCAATACAGAGGCGAAATCTTCATCAATATCCAAGCCTGTGGTAAACACGTCTAATACTTTCGCATTTTCTTCTTCGTGTTTGCTGTTAAGGTCTTCAACTGTCATCACGTTCAATTCCCAACCAGTCAACTGACTCGCTAAGCGCACGTTTTGGCCACTTCTACCAATTGCTTGGGCTAAGTTATCCGACTCAACTGCAACATCCATGGTGTGAGAATCTTCATCAACAACAATCGACGCTACTTCGGCTGGTGCCATGGCATTAACAACGAAAGAAGCTGGATTCTCATCCCACAATACAATATCGACACGCTCACCGCCTAATTCACCAGAAACGGCCTGAACACGAGATCCGCGCATGCCTACACAAGCGCCGACAGGATCAAGACGTTTATCATTGGTTTTCACTGCAATTTTCGCTCTTGCGCCTGGATCACGCGCAGCAGACTTGATTTCCAAAGTTTCTTCAGCAATCTCAGGTACTTCAAGTCTGAACAGCTCGACCAACATATCTGGATGAGTACGACTAATAAATAACTGCGCACCACGAGCCTCAGGGCGAATAACATACAGCAAACCACGCACTCTATCGCCTGGACGAAAGGTTTCACGAGGAAGCATGTCGTCGCGGTAGATAACACCTTCAGCATTGTTACCCAAATCGATAATAATGTTGTCGCGATTCACCTTCTTAACCGTTCCAGTAACCAACTCACCAACACGATCTTCGTACTCAGCAATCATTTGAGCGCGCTCAGCTTCACGAACCTTTTGAACAATAACTTGTTTAGCGGTTTGTGTCGTTATGCGGTCGAATGCCACTGACTCTATTTGATCTTCAACATAATCACCAAGTTGAATGTCAGGCTCGTCTATTTGTGCAGCTGACAATGTCATTTCTGCATAAGGGTTTTCTTGTTCTTGGTCGTCGGCTATGACTAACCAACGACGGAAAGTATCGAAATCACCAGTTTCACGATCAATCTCAACACGTACTTCTATTTCGCCTTCATTTTTTTTCTTAGTGGCACTCGCTAGAGCAAACTCCAACGCTTCAAAAATCTTCTCTCTTGGCACTTGCTTTTCATTAGATACGGCTTCAGCCACCAATAAAATTTCTTTACTCATCTTATAAGCCTCACAGCATGTTTCACTTGGAAACAAACACTCCTACTAGTTAATCGAAATTCGGAACCAAATTGCCTTTCTCTATATTAGCAATGGCCAAAGAAAATTCGTCGTTATCCACTTTTATTAAAATACTGTCATTGTCGCATTTTAATAAAAGACCTTTGAAGTTTCGTCTACCGTCTTGCGGCAACGATAACTTCACAGAAACCGTTTCACCTAACACTGCTTCATAATGAGCAGCCTTAAATAACGGTCGATCCATTCCTGGAGATGAAACCTCCAAGTTATATTCAGTATTGATTGGGTCTTCTACATCTAAGACCGCACTCACTTGATGACTCACATCTGCGCAATCATCAACATCAATGCCATTTTCATGGTCGATGTACACTCTCAAAATTGAATGTTTGCCAGCACGCACAAACTCAACACCCACCAGTTCAAAACCCAAGGCCTCCACTGGCGCCGTTAACATGTCAGTTAATTTTCGCTCTAACTGCGACAAATCTACACTCCAAAAACAAAAAAAGGGCATTTCGCCCATACTTCAAGTAATCAAACACTGCTTATTAACGCTCGGCTAACAAACAGAAGACACAAAAAAGCTCCGGTCAAGCGGAGCTCACAATTACTACTTGTATTGCTCGACAGCCTAAAGCTCGTCGAACGCTTGACCTGAACGCTACTGTGTTGGCATAGATAACACCGTAGCAATATGCTTGGTATCAACTACATTAACAGGGAGCCCGTTCCTAAACTTGCGACAAGTATAGCGTTGATGAAAAGCATTTACAAATTTAACTGCCTTACTACGACGATATTAGTAATCAGGTATATTCTCCAGCACAAAAAACTGTAAACGCTGTCTTACTCAATTGCACCGTCAAATTACTTCATCACTTAGCTATTTCTAGCATTCCCACAAGAGCTTACTATAATTCCGTAAAATATACGCATACGCAATCTATCTATGCGAAGAATGTTATCAAAGTACAATACGAATAAAATAAGGAAAGGATATGCCAGAGAAATACAGCCCAGAACAAATTGAGGAAGCGTTGGCAGAATTAAATGCTAACTTGGCAAGTGAAGAACGATGGACAATTACAAACGCTAAACTGTGTAAAACATTCAGGTTTAAAAGCTTCATCAGAGCATTTGGCTGGATGACGCAAATTGCGATATGGGCTGAAAAGTTAAAACATCATCCGGAATGGTTTAATGTCTATAATAAAGTAGAGGTTGAACTCACTACTCACGACGCCGACGGTATAAGTGAGCTTGATTTTAAACTTGCCTCAAAAATGGAGTTGCTAAAATAGGTGATTTATTCAGCCTGAGGGCAAGCTAAGAACAGTTAAATGATTATAAAACATACAGTTTTTGCTTTTTTTAATC
The DNA here is from genome assembly GCF_015595035.1 of Marinibium conchae. Classification (GTDB taxonomy): domain Bacteria; phylum Pseudomonadota; class Gammaproteobacteria; order Enterobacterales; family Alteromonadaceae; genus Glaciecola. Next base: position 1,492,837 of record NZ_JADNRN010000001.1, read on the forward strand.
TTTTTTCAATTCTACGGTTGCCAAGTCATTTTTGCTATGTATAATACGCACCACTTGAGACGGCCAAGTCGTCACAAACCAGAACAATCGCGGGATGGAGCAGTCTGGTAGCTCGTCGGGCTCATAACCCGAAGGTCGTAGGTTCAAATCCTGCTCCCGCAACCACATTAAAGCCTCAGCATATGCTGGGGCTTTTTTATTTCTCTTTATTCTCGCTCTCTTAATTCTCGCACTCTTAATTCTCGCACTCTTAATTCACGCACAGTCTATGCAACCAGTCTTATTGACTACAGCTCTATAGCAATTGGCGAGCGTCTTCACACTGCACACTTTATTCTTTACTCTCCATACCAAGCTAGGAATAAAAATACCTTTAATAATTTACTACGAATTATAATATTGCTCATAAGCAATCTGACACTATCTACGTTTTGAATAGCTTGTCTATGTCGCACAAGTCGCAGTATTAAACTGATAAAGGAGCTCAATGTTAAACAGCAAGGGATTCACCCTAATAGAATTAATTATTGTCATTGTTATACTCAGCTTATTGGCCCTTGTCGCACTTCCGCGTTTTTTGTCTTTTGGTAGCGATGCTAGAATAAGTTCTCTTAACGGTATTGCCGCTCAATTGCGAGCCACAACCCAGCTTGTGCAAGCTAAGGCCAGAGTGCAAGGCCTGAGAGCATCGACTGTTAACCCCGGTGGCTTACAAGACAATTTTCTCGTAGATTTCGGCTACGCCAGTGCTGAGGTGATGTTTAGTAACCTTTGCCCTGAAAGCATTGCCGAAAATGGCGACCGTCTACGACTTCTCGATTTCGTCAACACCTCCTTTACCGATGACATCAGCACACGGGTCGATAATCGCTACACGCTAATTGGCTATGATGTTCCCAGTACTGGCGTCCCACTTAATCAGGGTTGTTATATATTATACGACTCCTTTGCAACGCCAAATTGCACAATAGAGCTTGTGACCGACGACTGCTGAGATTTCTTGCACTCCTTAAATTACAACTACTCGCCAATAAAAAAACCCAGCGAGCGCTGGGTTTTTGGTGCTAAGTTCAAACATTAACGCATGCTAAAACTGCATGGCTAAACGCGCATAAATTTGACGACCACGAGGGTCATGTACCTTTGAATCAAATCCGCTGTTTGTAAATACTTGAGGCGGGTTTTCATCAGTTAAGTTTATGCCACCTATAGTCAATACATAATCAGCTTCAGTTTCCATTAGGCTACCTAAGTCAACATTAAATTGAGCGTCGAAAGTGGTATGGCTATCAATTTCAAGAAAAGCACCACTTGCATCTACATTTTGATCATCATCATAAGCGCTAATATGGCGAGCAAAAATATTTGCAGAATATGCTTCATTCTTCCAATTCAAACCCACATTGAACCGAAGTTCGGGGCTGGAAGTTCCGATGTTATTGAAGTTTCTCGACCCTGCACCTTCAATTGCCCCTGCTTGCGGGTCAACAAGATCATACTTAGTAATGAAAGTGGCGGTCACGTTTGGTGTAAAGGTACCCACATCACTTTCTAATTTATAACTAGTGACCAAATCAAAACCGGAAGTTTTCAGCTCACTGGCGTTTACGTAGGTTGTATTAACTTGCAACAGCGGTCCGTTAAGAGGGTCTCCAGCACGGATGACTCGGTTCGTGTCCTGTGGATTAGCATTTAATATTGCCTGAAAACTCTCTTGTATGATCAAATTTTCAAAATCAAAGCTCCAATAATCAAGCTCTACCGACAAATCATCGATGGGCTCAAAAGAGAAACCAATGTTGTATGCCGTAGACTCTTCAGGAACGAGTTCTTCGTTACCCGTTGCTCTGGCGGCAGCGAAAGCCGCTGCTCCGGTTAGCGGATCTACCATTTGATTCAGTGAGGTCGCACCACCATCTCGTTGAAAGATAGAAGGCGCTCTGAACGAAGTTGAAATAGAAGCACGCAAGGATAAATCATCCGAAACACGATAGGTAGCAGCTAGTTTAGGGTCAATAGTATCGCCGGTTGTGCCGCCGTAATCCTCATAGCGAAGGGCAACTTGCACGTCTAAATCATCAGTAACTGGCAAGGCTAATTCACCAAAAAGTGCAACAACATCTTGCTTACCGAATATATCGGCATTACCAATAACGAAAGCAAAACGGTCTTGATTCGACAAGTCATCGTAGTCTTGCGTTAAGTCCTGATAGCGATATTGTGCGCCAACTGCCAAGCCAGCGGCTCCGCCATCCATATCGAATAACTCAGTTGATACGAAGGCTTCGACTACTTCTAAGTTTGCTTCTGAATCAATTTCTTGGCGAGCCGTAAACGAATCGATAACAGACTGAGTGTTGGGTGTTATAAACGACGAGGAAAATGGATTAAAATACTCACATCCGCCCTGCCCTGGCGTGCCTGTAACAGGATCACAATTCACGCCACCAAAACCACGTAAAGCATTCTGAAATTGCTGCGCTAGGGTATCGCGAACTGTAAAGTAAAAGTCGTTTCTAGCTGCCGTGTAACTGACTTCCCAGAAACCGGAATCAAGTTCACCCTGCACCATAGTGCTGAACCTAAAAGTATCTGATTCTGTGCGCGCGGGATCACCAGGCTGCCCATTGCCTAACTCCCGACCAAAAAAGGATACTGGGAAACCAAAGAAGTTATTCGGATGGTCAGCAGGTACCGTTGGCAAAGTTAGAATTGGGAAACTAGGTGAGCCACCACGCTCAGCTCTGTTTCTTGCGTAACTCACCTCAGTGATCCACTCTATCTCGTCGCTTACGTCATAAGTACCTCGAAAATAAGCATTAACACGGGTTTCATCAGGTACAAATGAGTAGGTTGAACCAAAGTCAAAGCCACAGAAACCAACATCCGTACCACCTGGACCCACGCCAGCCGGAGCCAATAGAATTGGCGAACCACCAAAGGTAGAGCAACCCGGATCGATTATCGGTGTAGGCGCAGCCGTTATTGGCGGTAATATGAAGAATGCACCAGGATTACCCAAAGAACTTGTATCGTCTTGTGGTCTAGCGAGTCTTCTGTCTGAGGTAAACAATGGCGAACGATTGGTGTAACTCACTGCAGCCATTACACTGCTATTATCGCCCACCGCGCCCCAAAGACCTTGAATAACATACTCTTTATTATCGCCGTGAGCACCATCTTGATAATCCAGAGACACAGAGGCGCCTTCATAGTCTTTTTTGGTAATGAAGTTAACAACACCAGCGACAGCGTCAGAACCATATAAGGCTGAGGCACCATCTTTAACAACTTCCATACGACCAATGGCAATCATTGGCACTAGTGAACTTGTGTCGACGAAATTAACACCACCATTATTGGGCTGAGAATTAACTACTTGCCGTTTGTTATTGAGAAGAATGAGGGTAGATGCCACCCCTAAACCTCGAAGGTTGATATTCGAGGTTCCGGCTGTTGCATTTTGCGTAAATGCGTCTGGTGTGTTCTCCGCCCCCGTATTAATAGTTAGCGTTTGTGTGATGTCACCGATGTTTTTTGCACCGATTGCGTCAATCGCTACGCTATCAACAATGGCAAGTGGCGATGGTGAATCGAAGTTCTCACTTCGCCTCACAAAACTGCCTGTTACTAGAATGAGTTCAACTTCCTTGGCTTCTTCGTTTTCTGTTTCTTGAGAAAGCGCAATCGTTGGATATGCGAATAACTGTGAAGCAACAAAAGCAGCGATAGCTGTTTTTTTAGCGGTAAATTTCATATTGTTCCCCAAATTCCGTCATTCTTTGAATCCAGCCAAAACACGGAAATTATCATTATTAATATGTTGTGGGCGACGAAAAACACGCCACTCAACACTGATAGTAGAAGGAGAGCTTCAATTTGTAAATAAAATGTTACTGATATGTAAGTATTAGCATATCGCATGGTCTGACCAGACTTGACAGGCCATAAAATAATATGACGCTATTTACTGATTAATAGCATCAGAAAGCTACCTATTAACGCAGGCTTAGCTCTGTTTTTGATATCGACTTGCACAGCCACCTTGTATAAAAGCCCCGTCGCTTTTTGTTCAATACTTGTCACTTCAAAACCGTAACGTAGCTCATCATTGACTCTGACCGGTTCAAGAAAGCGCAGATTATCGATGCCATAATTCAGCATGGTATGGGTGCGAGGATCGACCGTCACAACTTGATCTAACATTTTTGGCATTAAGGATGCCGACAGAAAGCCATGAGCTATAGTTGTTTTGAATGGACTCTCTCTCGCACAACGCTCAGCATCAATATGTATCCATTGATGATCCTGTGTTGCATCGGCGAACTCGTTGATGTTGTCTTGGCTAACTGAAAACCACGGAGTACTTGGTAACTTATCACCTGTTTTTAATTGCGAAAATTCCATATTAGTCCTATTTTTATTATTCAGTTTAATTGAATTCGATTTATACTATCATTTATATTAATGTTTATTTGAAACAACTTGTCGAATTAAAAATAACAATATCGGATTATAGGGAGCAATTATAAAGTGAATTTAAACCGAATCGACCTTAACTTATTTGCGGTGTTTGATGCTATATATACCGCAGGCAGTTTAACCAAAGCCGCAGACGTCTTATGCATTACGCAGCCTGCAGTGAGCAACTCTCTGGCTCGGCTTCGCGAAATGTTGAACGATCCACTTTTTGTTCGCACTGGACACAGCATGACTCCCACGCCCGTTGCGCAGAATATAATCGGTCCGGCTAGGGATGCGCTTGGTCTGTTACGAAAAAGTGTCCAAGAGTCTCACGTATTCGACCCAAGCACAGCGCAAAAAGCATTCAATTTCGCCAGTCGCGACTTATTAGAAGTTAGCATTATGCCCCGTTTGATGGCACGGCTACAGAATTGTGCTCCCAACGTCACGCTGACAAATTATGAAATAGCGCGCACGAATGTCGTGTCAGCGATGGCGAGTGGCAGCTTAGACTTTTTCGCCGATGCATCAACCTTTACTGACCCTCACTTATTGAAACAGAAAATAGCCTCAGATCGCTTTGTAGTGCTAGCAAGAAAAAACCATCCCGAACTCAAAAATGGCCTAACACTAGAGACTTTCTTGAAGCTTGGTCACATTAATGTTTCACATCGCAAGAAAGGCGCTGGCCCAATCGACATTGAGCTAGATAAAATGGGGAAAAAACGAAAAGAAGTTATGCGTGGCCAACACTTTTTAACGGTGCCCAGTGCCATTGTGAAGACTGACCTCATTGCCTGCCTCCCATATCACTTGGCGAAACACTACGATTTGGCTATTTATGAATTGCCATTTGAATGTTCGGAAATTGAATATTACTTGTACTGGCATGTTAGCGCCGACCATGATTACGCGCACATGTGGATGCGAGAACAAATTCAAGAAGTGGCCAAAACCTATAACCATTGATTAGGCCACTATTTGTGATTGTACTATTTAGTGAACATTCCAATCTTGAATGCTAAAGAACAAGTGTTTATTCAAACAAAACATTGGTAGCGATTTCTTCAGGGGCTAGTTTCACTAGCTCTAGCTTTCGCTCGTGTAACCAGTCTAAAAATATGGACACTTTTGTTTGGTCAATATAGCCCCAACGACCTTGATCAGTAAAAGCATCAATAGACATTTTCAGCGCTGCCAGCAAGTCTATTTCACTGTCGGTGCTTGGCACGTACTGACGAAACATCTTCGCTGCACTTTCAGGGTTTTCACAAGCATACAAGTAGGCTTTTTGTGTTGCCTGAATGAAGGCTTTATATTCTGATTTTTTAGTCTTTAACATCGCTTCATTTGCAGCAATAACCGGCGAATAACTATAGGGCACATTGAATTCTGCAAGAGAGAAATAATTCATCTTGTAATCGCTTTGTTCAACATGCACGCCTTCCCAATTGAGGAATATCCAAGTTGCATCAACTTTATCATTTAATAGCTCATCCCAAATCTCAAGTTTGTTTGGGTAGGAAAGCTTGATATCGCCACTGCCACCGTCGTTACGCACTAACTGTCTGACGATTTCATCCTCATAGCGAGCTTCATAAGATGCGTAAACTTTCCCATCAAGGTCTTTGGGTGAACTTATTCCGCTATCCGCTTTGACCACAATTGCACTTAAGTCTTGTTGTAAAACAGCCGCCACAGCAATTAATTTGAATGGTGAAGATTTAGTCTGATAACTAATGGTGCTCTCGGTCGGACACAAAGCAAAGTCAGCGAGTCCGAGCTCTACTTTTTTAGCAGGGGTAAGCGAATAGTTATCTTCACTTGGGTCAGTAATAGATACTTGTAGACCGTATTCTTTGTAATAACCTAACTCTTGAGCGATGAAAAAACCAATATGGTTGATGTTAGGTGTCCAGTCTAAGGCGAGGGTAATGCTTGCCATAAAATTCTCCATGATTTTATTAAAACGAATGTTTTTGAGCAGTAAAAAAAGTCGATGCCATTCGACAATCTCTATTTTAGTTGCTTTACAAAGAAAATGTATAGGCGCTTTTAATCTATTTTCGTCAGCCTGCAATAAGCATCAGGCCTGAAAACAAAAAAGCGAAGCTCTCGCACAACGGGAGCTTCGCTTTCAATTTGATTTTCTCAATGCTTACCAATAACTATCCATGAAAGAAATTGTCTGCATCCATTTGCATTAAGTTCTCAGATCCGGAATTAATTGCTGAAACAAGAGAGCGTGTGCGCGTAAGCATTCTATCAAAGTAAAACTGAGCTGTTTGCAATTTAGACTGATAGAAGTCAACCTCACTTGTTCCTTCATCTAATTTTTGCTGAGCTACTACCGCCATTTTTAACCAGAAATAGCCCACGGTCACATAGCCAGAATACATTAAATAATCAACCGATGCGGCTCCAAGCTCTTCTGGATTATTGGCTGCTGATAAACCAATATCTTGGGTCATCTGTAACCATTCGTCAACGTGCGACTCTATAGCGTTAGACCAGTGGTTGAACTGACTATTGTCACGAATTGATGCACAATACTCTTTGATTTCTGTTGTGAAGACTTTAAGCAATTCACCCTTAGACCCCATTATTTTGCGTGCTAATAAATCTATTGCTTGAATGCCTGTTGTACCCTCATACATTGTGCAAATACGTGTATCACGTGCCAACTGTTCCATGCCCCACTCTTTAATGTAGCCATGCCCACCATACACTTGCATGCCATAACTTGTCGTTTCTTGCGCTGTTTCAGTCAAAAAGGCTTTTACTATTGGTGTTAATAAAGCCAGTTTAGCTTCCGCAATTTGCTTTTCTGCTGGATCTTGTGAATATTGAGTTACGTCCACCATTTGCATGCAATATATCGCCAATGCTCGATTGCCCTCTCGAAGCGCTTTCTGGGTGAGTAACATACGACGAACGTCAGGATGCACGATGATTGGATCGGCAGGCCCATCAGGATTTTTAACACCTGTTAGTGAACGGAATTGAGTGCGGTCTTGAGCATAGCTTAACGCACCTTGAAAAGCTGCCTCGGTGGCAGACAAGCCTTCGACACCTGTTCCTATTCGAGCCATATTCATAAACACGAACATACAGTTCAACCCACGATTTGGTTCGCCAATCAATATGGCATTGGCTGCATCAAAGTTCATCACACAGGTTGCACTGCCCTTAATACCCATTTTGTGTTCGATTGAACCGCATTTCACCGTATTTCTATCAGTGATATTTCCATCAGCATCCACATTAAATTTGGGCACGATAAATAAAGAAATCCCTTTGGTACCTTTGGGTGCATCGGGTAAACGCGCCAATACAATGTGCACAATGTTGTCGGACATATCATGCTCACCAGCAGAAATAAATATTTTGGTACCAGTAAGCTTATAAAGCCCGTCTTCAGCAGGCTCGGCCTTACACTTAAGCATCCCCAAGTCTGAGCCACAATGCGGTTCTGTTAAACACATTGTGCCTGTCCAGCTACCCTCAACTAGTTTTTCTAGGTAAACCTTTTTCTGCTGCTCAGTACCATGAGCTTTCAGCGTCTCCATGCAGCCTTGGCTCAAACCTGGATACATGGCCCAGCTATGGTTTGCCCCTGAAAACCACTCGGCCATCGATGTAGATAAAGAGTATGGAAGCCCTTGACCACCAACTTCAATAGGATGAGACATTGAAGGCCAGCCGCCCTCAACGTACTGCCTGTAAGCTTCCTTGAAACCGGTTGGCGTTGTGACCTCACCGTCTTTCCACGTACACCCTTCGTCATCACCCACGGCATTGAGCGGTGCGAGAATGTTTTCTGCAAACTTAGCCGCCTCTGAATAGATTGCGCGCACTAGGTCGTCGGTGGCGTCTTCGAAACCAAGCTTTTGATAGTGCTTTTCAAACCCGAGTAACTCATTGGTTACAAATAAAGTATCACGTTGTGGGGCTTTGTAATTCTGCATATATTCCTCTACTTTCGATAATATGAACGCTACAGCTCATTTCGATATAAAATTATGTTAATGACGAAAAGCTTTTGCCTTCGTTCGCCAATTCTTCTAATAAACTCGATGGCTCGAACCAATGTTGTCCGTATTCTCCAAGTTCGTTTTTGTAATGATTTAGTCTGTCGCGTATTACATCGAGACCAATTTCATCAGCGTATTTCATCGGCCCTCCTCGGAAGACAGGGAAACCGTAGCCATAAACGTAGATCACATCGATATCACTCGATTTCGCTGCAATCCCTTCTTTTAATATGTCGGCCCCCTCGTTGATTAAGGGGTAGATACAACGTTCCAAAATCTCTTGGTCACTAATTTCTCGCTGCACTATGCCTAATCGAGCGGCTTCCTGCTTTGCTATTTCTAGTACTTCTGGGTCAGGAATAGGCTTCCTGCTGCCGGCTTCATAAAGATATGCTCCTTTGCCAGCTTTGAGGCCATTTCTCCCCTGCGCGACGAGTTTATCGGCAACGATGCAATAGCTAGGATCGTGGGAAATGAAATCTCTGCGTGATTCACGCACAAAGAAACCGATATCGAGGCCTGCCATATCACCCATCGTGAAGGGCCCCATTGGTAAACCAAATTGCCCTATGACTCGATCGACTTGTTCCGGAGAAGCGCCCTCGAGCATCAGTCTATTAGCTTCACGCCCATAAGGCTCAATCATTCTGTTGCCAACGAAACCAAAACAAACACCAACAAGAACACCCACTTTTCGAATCGTTTTCGCAAGCTTCATCGCGGTTTTGATCACATCATCTGCGGTTTGTTTGCCGCGCACTATTTCAAGTAACTTCATGACATTAGCGGGCGAGAAGAAATGTAATCCAATCACATCTTGAGGCCGGCTGACAGAAGATGCGATCTCGTCTAAATCTAAAGTTGAGGTATTTGATGCCAATATAGCACCGGATTTGCACACTTTGTCGAGTGCCCCAAATACTTCTTTTTTCACCGACATTTTTTCAAACACAGCTTCGATAACCAAGTCGACATCAGATAAATCATCGTAGGATGTGGTGCCTGTTAATAAGGCCATCCTTTGTTCAACTTGGTCGCTGCTTAACTTTCCTTTCTTAGCTGAGTTTTCATAATTACGTCTGATTAGCGCTAGGCCTTTATCAAGCGCCTCTTGCTTAAGCTCTAATATCACAACGGGTATACCGACGTTGGCGAAATTCATTGCAATACCGCCGCCCATAGTACCTGCACCTATAACCGCGACTTTATTTACGTCCCGGGCTTTTAGGTCATTAGATATGCCCGACACATGTGATGCCGCGCGTTCTGCAAAAAAGAAATGCTGTTGAGCGCGAGCTTGTGGCGTTTTCATACACTCCATGAAAAGTTCAGCTTCGCGCTGCAGACCAGACTTAAAATCGAGGGTATATGCCGACTCGACCGCTTTCACACAATGACCAGGCGCAAAATAGCCTTTAGTTTTTAAAGCAACACCCTTGGCATATTCTGAAAATAGAGCCTTCGTTTTATCATCAAAACTGAGGTCGATATCGCAAACGCGTTTTGCTGGTAAGTTCTCATTTACGATGTTATCAGCAAAAGCCTTTGCTGCCTGCTCAAGCTCTTGAGGCGTATCAACTATCACGTCGAATACCTTGGGAAGTTTGGTCACCTTGGTTGGTGCACCACTTACAATCATATCAAGCGCAGTTTTTGCATCAGCTAATCTTGGCAAACGCTGTGTGCCGCCGGCACCAGGCAGTATGCCTAAATGTACTTCTGGAAGTCCTACCTTATTAGCAGCATGCGATATTCGATAGTGACATGCCAACGCTAACTCAAGACCTCCGCCAAAGGCATTGCCATTCACAACAGCTATTACAGGCTTGGTAGACTGCTCTATTACATCGAGTACCTCTGGCAACATTGGGGAAAGATCACCACCGCTGAATTCTGAAATATCGGCACCTGCGGAGAATAGCGGAAGCTCAGAGCTAAGCACTATCACTTTCACATCTTCGTCAGCTAAGGCCTTGTTGATGCTATCAATTAAGCCTACTCTCAAGGCTTTTGACAAAGCATTAACGGGTGCACTGTGCATAGCTATAGAAGCAACAGTAGCATGAGCACTGTAGCTAACCACAGCCGAAGCATTTGACTTAGATTCAGACATAACTTTCCCCAAATATAAAATTGAAAGAATAAGATATGACAAAGCCTTGTATCAGCCCACTTTATTGATTTTATAAATCAGAATAACTACAACTAATCCGACCATTGATGTCTGCTACCAAAATACCCTTCAGGCTTTCGCTTTTAGAAGACAGCACCGTCCTTAGCAATATAGTTATACATTGAGAATCTAAATAGTCTTTGTAATCTTGCTTCACTATACTGAGCTACAATAAATTGAATTTACAATTGATTAACATTGCTATCGGCTTCAATAAAACGCCAAAATCAACAAATTCATAGCCTTAATACCAACTAAAAATAAAACACAAGGAAACTTCATGGATAGCTTATTAGATTTCACCAATAAAACAGCAATCATCACAGGCGCTGCCAATGGTTTTGGTCGCCTATTGGCAAAAGAACTTAATAAACGCGCTTGCAACTTGGTGTTGAGCGATATTAATCAGGCTGGACTTGATGAGACCTTAGCCACGTTAATGCAGCCAAATAACGCTAGAACACTTGTCGCCGACGTGCAACATGAATCTTCAGCTAAAGCGCTAGTTGAACTTGCTTGTAGCGAGTTTGGCCAACTTGACATCGCGGTTAATAATGCAGGAATCGCACATGAAATGGCCGCGACACACGAACTCACTGAAGAAATATTTGATCAGCAATTTGCGGTCAATGTAAAGGGGGTCGCTTTTGGAATGAAATACCAAATTCCTGCCATGCTTAAAGCGGGTCATGGACATATTCTTAACGTGAGCTCTCTGGCTGGACTAGGAGGTGCACCAAAAGCCGGCGCTTATGTTGCTGCAAAACATGCTGTGGCAGGAATTACTAAAACAGCAGCCGTTGAATACGCACGCTATAATATTCAAACAAACGCCATATGCCCGTTTTTCAGCCCAACAAATATAATGGACGTTGAAGGCCTTAACTCTGAAGAAATCAGAGCAACACTTGCCAAGGGCACGCCAATGAAAAGGCTCGGAGATCCCCAAGAAATGGTCAATGTAATGCTTCTATTATTATCGCCCGGCAATACGTATATGAATGGGCAAACAATAGCTGTTGATGGCGGGGTCACGTCCTGGTAGGGCTGCAGAGTGAACGTTTAAAAAAATAACAAAATCATACTAAATTACAAGTAACAAGCCCTAGAGCTAAGTTATTGTTTAATATAACCTTATATATTACTAAAGGATCATATTGGTATTACTTAAAATACCTTAGTATTCTATAAGGCAGTGAATCGTACTACACTTAAGTCTATATTCGCACCGTTCCCAAAACGAAACAGAGGTGTAAATCATGTTGAAAATGAAACTATGCGCTCTAGCAGTACTCGTTCCAATGGCTTTCGTGTCAACCCCGGCCAAAGCTAGCGATGATGTCACTGCTGCGCTATCAAATATATGTAAGATTGTGGTCGCCGACGACAAAAGTGAGCTTCGCAAGAAAATCAAAGTCGTGCAATCCAACTTTAGATTAAAGCTCAAAGATTATTACGAAGGCGTAAAGTGCAACGGCAACAGCATGATACGTGCCGCTGTTCTAAATAACGCGGTTGAAGCTGGTACCTTGCTAGTCAAGAAAATGCCAAAGAAAAATCTACAACAACCTGAATCCGATGGTAAGACACTTCAAGCTTGGATATCAGAGCAAGGTCTTTCTGATAATCCTATCGCAGCGGCGCTTCAGGATAGAATTTAAGGGAAGCTATGTTAATCCCTCCATATTGAAAACTTTCAACATGGTAGGCGGGGGAAACCTTGCCACTTAGGCGACTCGTCGAGAGTCGCCTTTTTTATGAGCTCAGTAAAAACTAAGGAAGTAAGACTATCTTTCCTTTGACTTTTCTATCTGTGACTTTTGCGATTGCTGCTATTGCATTTTGTAGCGGAAATGCCTCATCGATAACAACCTTCACTTTGCCCTGAGCACACCAAGTTAATAGTTCTTTCATATTCGCCATAAAATCATTGGGTTGATGTTGAGTAAAGGAACCCCAGAATACACCAACAACAGAGAAGCCTTTTACTAAAGCAAGATTAACAGCAAATTTGGGAATTTCGCCACCAGCAAATCCAATGACCAATAAACGGCCATTCCAAGCCATTGAACGTGCGCAAGTGTTAAACATATCGCCGCCTACACACTCGTACACAACGTCAACCCCTTTGCCGTTAGTGTGTGATTTTATGGCAGCTTTGAGGTCTTCTTTTTGATAATTAATGCAAATATCAGCCCCATTTTCTTTTGCAACATCACATTTGTCATCTGTTGAACATACCGCTATAACGGTTGCGCCCATTAGCTTACCAATTTGAACTGCCGCTAGGCCAGTGCCACCAGCTGCACCTGTTACCAGCAAAACATCGTCCTTACTCAAATTTGCACGCTGTTTTAAAGCATGGTGAGCCGTAGCGTGAGCTGTGACTAAGGCAGCAGCTTGATCTAAAGGAATAGTATCTGGAATCGGAACAACGTGGGTCATCGGCAGGGCCACTTTTTCAGCATAACCTCCCAACATACAAAGGCCGATCACCTTTTGGCCAAGTTTAAGGTGCTGAACGCCCTCGCCTATTTCGGCAATCGTACCAGCAACCTCACTCCCGGGAATAAAGGGCAAGTCGGGTTTCATTTGATACAGCCCTTGTACTAAAAGTGAATCAGGAAAGTTAACGCCTGCTGCAGCAACATCGATGACCACCTGTCCTTTGCCTGCTATTGGAGCATCACGGTCTTCAAACTTAAGCTCACTTACCGGAGCAAATTCATTACATACTATTGCTTTCATCTTAATCCTTTTCTTTAAGCGCCGTTAGCGCAAGTGTAGATAGTGGTTTTAACAATGCTTCTAGCTCCAGTGCTTTGGCATTTGATGCATTGCCATCTTTAGCTCGTTTAACAACGCCTTGTACAATAGAAAATAGGCGAAAAAAGCTAAATGCGATATAGAATTTCCAATTAGGAATCATATCTAAATCCATACGCTTGCAATAGCGAGCCACATATTCTGCTTCAGAGGGGATGCCTAATGCGCCTCTTTCGATCGAGCCTAAACCAGGTACATTGCCCATATTTGATGGCAGACGCAATTGCATACACTGATAAGCTAGATCTGCATACGGATGCCCTAAGGTTGATAATTCCCAATCCAATATCGCGATCATTTGATGACAACTACTGTCAAAAACAAAATTATCCAATCTAAAATCACCGTGTACGATACTTATTTTACCATCGTCATCAGGAATATTGTTGCTGAGCCATTTCATTAGCGAATCTGCATCTTTGTTGTCTTCGGTTTTCGATGCAATGTATTGCTTGGTCCAACGGTCGAGCTGGCGTGAGAAATAGTTCCCAGGCTTTCCGTAGTCAGCTAAACCTAAGTCCTGCGGATTTAATTGATGCAGCTTCGTCAGCGCTAAGTTCATTTGGTCATATATTTCAGTTCTCGACACCTTGGCTTGCTCTGTTCCGTAAAGTTCATCAAAAGTAGGCAATGCAGCATCCCAATAAATACTTCCTTTTACGAAGCTCATTATGCAGAACTGGCTACCAATCACTTGTGTATCGTTACAAAGATGAACGGCCGAGGGAACAGGCACTTTGCTATTGTGCAGAGCAGAGATAATACGAAACTCTCTATCGACGGCATGAGCCGATTTAAGTAATTTGCCTAGAGGTTGGCGACGCAACACAAACTCGCCTTGGTCTGAGCAAAGCTTAAAAGTGGGGTTTGATTGCCCACCAGAAAACTTTTCGATGCTCACAAGCCTGCCTATTTCTACAGCTTGCTTATCAAGATAAGCTTGGAGCAGAGCTAAGTCGGGTTGAATGTTATGAGAAGCTGCCATTTATGCTTTTTTCTCAGCTTGCTGCTTTACTAGGTTTCTACCCAATTGCATCATGTGCACTTGGTCTGGGCCATCAGCCAAACGTATCGTTCGGGCATAAGCCAGTGTCGCGCTTAACACTGTGTCTTGAGACGTGCCCATTGCACCATGCATTTGAATTGATTCATCGATTACTTCACATGCCATTTTAGGTGCAACAATCTTGATCGCTGCGATAATATTCTTAGCCACTTTATTACCGTATTTATCCATATGATCAGCCGCCTTCAATGTAAGTAAGCGCGCCTGTTCAATTTTACAATACATGCTAGCGATGCTTTCGCGCACCGACTGCTGTTTGCTAAGTGGTTGACCGAAAGCAATACGTTGCTCTACACGTTCGCATGCCATATCAAGCGCTCGTTGGGCACAGCCAATCAGGCGCATACAGTGATGAATTCGACCCGGGCCCAAGCGTCCTTGTGCTATTTCAAAGCCCTTTCCTTCGCCCACCAGCAAGTTAGCTGCTGGCACTCGAACGTTCTCAAATAACACTTCAGCATGACCAACAGGCTCATCGAGATAGCCCATTGCAGACATTGGACGAACTACCGTCACACCTGGATGATCAAGTTCAACGAGTATTTGCGATTGTTGCTGATGACGAGCTGCCGATGGATCTGTTTTGCCCATCACCACCATTATTTTGCAATTGCGATTCATCGCACCACTGGTATACCATTTACGACCGTTAATAACGTAGTCGTCACCCTCTTTCACAATTGAAGTTTCAATATTAGTAGCGTCAGACGAAGCCACTTCCGGCTCTGTCATGGCAAATGCAGAGCGTATTTCACCGTTGAGTAGTGGCACTAGCCATTTAGCTTTTTGTTGATCATTGCCGTATTTCGCAAGTACTTCCATGTTGCCTGTATCAGGGGCACTGCAATTGAATATTTCTGATGACCACATCGACCGCCCCATGATTTCGCACAAGGGCGCGTATTCTAAATTACTTAAACCCGCGCCATGCGGAAGATACTCTTCTGGTAAGAATAAATTCCACAGCTTGGCCGCTTTTGCTTTTTCCTTTAGTTCTTCCATCAGTGCCGGAGTTTGCCAAGGATCGTCACTAGCGTGCACCATCTGGTGATACTTTTCTTCATTTGGATAAACATGTTCATCCATAAATGCGTTTAATTTCGCGATGCGTGCTTTGGTAGAGTCGCTGTAATCAAAATTCATATTTGTGCCTCATTTACATGGTTCATTCAGTCGTACCGAGTTTGCTGTTCAATGTAATTAGCTATAGCTAATTAATTTCTCACGTTCTGGTGTATCGAGGTGCCCAACATTGTTAAAGCTAGCCAGTTGCATGCCTTGCTTGTTAAAAAAGAAATGGCTAACACTTGTATTTTTTATTTGTAAATTAACATTCACTGTATTTTCTACACTCAAATTCAACATATTCATCATCGCCATAGCGATAGCGCCGCCGGAGCTTGCTACAAGCACTTTCTTGTATGGGCTTGCGCATAGATTGTCGACTGATTGTTGAACTCTGCCCCTAAACTCCTGCCAAGTCTCCGGCAGCCCATCACCAAGCTCCTGTTTTGACCAAGCATACATCGCTACTTTCAACAGTCGATAGAAGACTGCTCTCGGCGCATCATCTTTTGGTTTTTCATTTGGATGTAAACTAATATATGCCTTAACTACCGCGCCAAAATCAAACTCATTCCAGCCAGCGTCAACCTCTTGTTCAAGATTAGATGCTAAGCCTTGTTGAATGCCGTCAGCCGTTTCTTTGTGCCGCAACATGCTGCCGGTAATGATGTGGTCAAAATGAGTATTCCGTTCAAAAAAGTATTGACCTAGCAATAAAGATTGCTGCTGACCTAACTCGCTTAACTTGTCGTAATCGGCTGCACCAAATGACGCTTGGCCATGACGAACGAGATATAGCTGCGCCATTGAGTGATTCCTCTAAAGATGCTGCTTATTGCAAGCATTAACTGTAAACAAAATGTTATTGTGTTTGAGGTCATAAGTGTAATTGATTGTAGTGATATAGCTTGATTAGCCTGCACTATTTGTCCAGTTAAAGGAGTTTAGCTAAACGATAAGTCGCAAAAAGCTGTTTGAGATCAAAGTTCGTTTGCCATTGCGCCCTTATACTAGCGCCATATAGATACTCGATTAGCAACAATAAGGTAATGGTGAATGGCAGCTTTAGACTACTTTGATAAGAAAATACTCTCGAAATACAATACAGCAGGCCCACGTTATACATCATATCCGACAGCCCTTGCGTTCAATGAGCAGTTTTCCGAGTCGAACTTTCAAGAGCTTGTTATTAATATGCATGATCAAGCTCTATCGCTGTATATTCACATTCCATTTTGCCACTCCCTTTGTTATTACTGCGGCTGCAATAAGATAGTCACCAGACACAAGCACAAGGCCGACCAATATCTCGAGTACCTTTTCAAAGAAATATCCCATCGAGGCGAACAGTTCTCATCGCAAAGAGTGTCGCAGTTGCACTTAGGTGGCGGTACGCCGAGCTTTCTTAACCGGCCACAACTCGATGCGCTAATGACTCACTTACAGAATAATTTCAATTTTTGCGAGGAGTTTGAGGCGGGTATTGAAATTGACCCACGTAATATTGAACTAAGTTACGTCGATGATCTTGCGAATGTTGGCTTTAATCGTCTAAGTATTGGTGTGCAAGACATCGATGCGCAAGTTCAGGAAAAAATTAACCGTGTTCAAAGTACAGAATTTATCGAGCGCTTGGTTGAGAGAGCTAAGCAATTCTCCTTCAAATCGGTAAACCTTGATTTGATTTACGGCCTTCCCCTTCAAACTGCCGACACCTTCTCTAAAACACTGGCAAAGGTAATTAAAATAGACCCCGATCGTATTTCTTTATTCAGCTACGCGCATCTTCCAAGCCAATTTGCTGCACAACGCAAAATAAAAGATGAGTGGCTACCAACAGCCCACGCCAAGTTCGATTTACTGCGCATGGGCATCGATGCTCTTACTGAAGCGGGATACGTTTTCATCGGTATGGATCATTTCGCCAAACCCAATGATGAACTCAGTAGAGCGCTTAAAGGTGGTTATCTGCATCGCAATTTCCAAGGTTATACGCCAAAGCAGCACTCTGCTTTGCTTGGTCTTGGTGTGTCATCTATTAGTAGTGTTAATGGTTTTTATGCGCAAAACGAAAAAGACCTGCAAGGCTATTACAAGATGATCAACACTGCGTGCTCAGCTATTGTAAAAGGCGTAACACTGACTGAAGATGATAAGGTACGACGTGCTGTGATACATGGTTTGATGTGTAACTTTACTTTGCAGAAAAAACATATCGAAGAGATTTTCAACATCGATTTCAACAGCTACTTTGACGCTGAGCTACGTGACCTACAGAGCTTTGTGGAAGATAAGCTTGTTAGTATTGATGATAAGCGCATAACGGTAGCACCCAAAGGAAGGATGCTAGTCCGTAATATTTGTATGAGCTTTGATCAATATCTAAGCCAGCCCGCACATCAAATGCGCTATAGCAGGGTCATTTAAATGGGTGAGCCCGGTGGCAATTGTTTTACTGCAAAACTGCCTAGCCATACGCCGGTTTGCCAATAATGAGCAAGATACTGTTTAAGCACCTTAGCTTGTGGCTTACGATCATTCTTTTCTAAGTAACGCTGATAGTCTA
The DNA here is from genome assembly GCF_015595035.1 of Marinibium conchae. Taxonomy (GTDB): domain Bacteria; phylum Pseudomonadota; class Gammaproteobacteria; order Enterobacterales; family Alteromonadaceae; genus Glaciecola. Next base: position 1,511,031 of record NZ_JADNRN010000001.1, read on the forward strand.
ATAACTGGGCTTGCATTGATAGTTTTAACTCAGGGGCAAGCTCATCAGAGGCCATAGCATCGAAATAAATACTCAAAGCCGTTTGTCGAATGCGCTGCTCGAGCACGTCATCTGACCAGGTTTTAATCAAAGTATCAAATACCTGCTGAAAGACTTCCTCGGGGCTTGGGATAGTATTGTCTTGATTATGCTGATACGCGAGTCTGTTAAGGCGAGTTGGTTCAAGGATCTGATTCACAGAATACCCCGAAGCTGCCTCAGCCGCACTGATCGCGTCAAAGGCAATTCCCATGCGCCCGTTTGTGCTTTCCCGTGTTCGATTACTACCATAAGCTTTAGGGGTAATAAGTGCGTTAAGTGAAGCAGGTATTCGCAGATAGTCTGCACTTGCACTTTGAAGCATTAGCTCAAGGGCTTGATGTTGCTTTTTACCTTCAACAAAACGAATACCTTTTGGAGCATCTTTCCCTTTCACCTCATAGTAATAGTGAACACCTGATAGTTGCTTCACCAGAGCATTTAACTGAAAGCGATGAGAATAGTAGATAGGTACAAGTCGTTCTTCAAGAGAAGATAAGGCGTCACCAATGGGAAGTGAATTTACACCGAAGTTCTCTAGTGCAACTTTTCGCACTTCACTAAGGCGTTGAAACTCATCGATTGCATCCCTGCCGTTATCCCATAAATGGCCGTCTGCCGACGCTCTTTTGGAAATTCTTGCATCTGGATCAGATTTATATAACAGGCCTTTGCGTTGTGTTGCTGCAACGAGCTCTGCTAATTCTATTGATTCATCAACTCCCGCTGGAAAGTCTTGGTAGCCATACTGTACGACGTACTTATCCCACTCACCAATACCTTTATCGTAAGCGTTTTTAAATACGACTTTGCCTTTCTCCAACTCGAACAGGGGGTGAGGATAGTCCATCACAGATGCTCTGTTGTTTTCGCTCGCTGCAAAATTATGCGCTATTCCTAGTGTGTGTCCAACTTCATGCGCTGATAATTGACGAATACGGTCCAAAGCCATGTTTTTATGCGTACTGATATCACTATTTTCGGTATCAAATGGACTTGTCATGCCAAGGGCAATTAAATAGTCTTGTCTGACTCTTAAGGAGCCTAAAGTCACGTGCCCTTTTATTATTTCACCCGTGCGCGGATCGATGACAGAACTTCCGTAAGACCAGCCCCGCGTTGCTCTGTGTACCCACTGAATAACGTTATATCTTACATCCATAGGGTCTGCGCCCTCGGGCAGAACTTTTACTTGAAAGGCATTTTTGTAACCTGCTGCGGCAAACGCTTGATCCCACCAAAGCGCACCTTCACGCAATGCTGTCATCACCGGCTCGGGGATCCCTGGGTCAAGATAATAAACAATAGGTTCAACAGCTTCGCTAATTTCTGCCTCAGGATTTTGCTTCGCTAAGCGATGACGAGGAATGAAGCGTTGCTCCATATTTGCTTCAATTGGAACGGAATAATCCACAAAACTGTGTTTCCAAAAGCCAGAGTAAGGATGAAATACACGCGTTTCATAATTATCATCTGGCAAGGCAATAAAGGAATGGTGCAAGTGCACCGTCACACTTTTTGCGTCGGGCGCTACTTGTCGAATATATTGACCTTGAGGCTGTCCGGCGAAAGTAACAAGCGCCTCTAGCTCGGTATTACTTTGAAAGCTTTTTGTTTTCGGTAAGTAAACACCCGAACGAGAACTGTCGAGCGAATAACCACCCTGCCCGGTACGACTTAGCGTACTCGACACACCGTGGATATCAGAAAGAAGAAATGCAGTATAATCAATAAAAATGGTTGGCACACCGTTCGCATCTAAAGATTCGTTCGCAATAGTAAAGCCTGCGATAACAGAATCTGCAAAAGCTTCATCAATACTCTGACGCTCCGCGGCATTTGTTGAACTCGCTCTATAACCCGTATTCAATTGTTTGAGTAACACTTTATTGCCAAAACGTTCGAAAGTAACCAATCGAGTATCACCCAACTGGCCGCGATCAAGGCCAATATCATTCGAGCCAACACCTTGTGGTAAACTGCTTTGAAATATCATTTGTTGCTGAAATTGCGCTGGTTTCAAACCCAGATAGACTTTGTCTTCAGTTTTGTCGTAATAAAGGTCAATGAAGCCTTCTTTAATAGTTTTACCGTCAAAAAATGCCGCAGAACTTTTTTGTGCCGCAAACGCAGACAACTGGCTCATCGTTAGCAGTAAAACAAACATCAGCCCGCTTTTAACACTTAATTTCATTTATCACATTCCTTTATTAGATTTGCTCTTACTAATTAGACCTATATTGATCTGCATCACTGCTTTTTTATAGATTATGTTCTACATTATCGGCATTATCAAAAATACATGTTAAACCAATCATCGGTGGTTTGGGCTCTACATATCGGCTTCCCTTTCCTCACCAATTAAAAAAGAGCAGCCTAAAGTAAATGTCATTACCAGAATCTCGTGTTACGGAACTGAATACAAAGCAAGCAACGGTGCTCTCTTTAGTCGCTGATGCCGACACGAAAATTACGCTTTCTGATCGACCAGTATTTGGTGTTTGCTTAACCTTCAGAGAAGATATTTGTGCTCTTGAGGGCTCAATTGTTTATCCTAAACAGGTTATTGGTTGGATTGACTATTCAGCGTCAAGCAAGCTAGCTTGTTTGCATCAACACCAGTACTTCGACGCACAGCAATTCATCAATATAGACAGTAACGAGATATCATTCTTGCAAGCTGTGAGAATACATGAAGTAAATCGTAATTTGAACAATTCCAATCAAATACTCACTTTCTCAATTGTGAGAAGTGCTTTTAATAATACGCTGACACAACTTAATCGTAGTGAGTAAACAGTCTGTGGTTTTCGCGATTAACACTGTGTATTTGGATGCAACTTTTCGATTAAACCACTCGCTCTGTAGTCAGAATGCGCACAAGCGCTTAGAAAAAGGTCTTGATTACTTATCAATCTGACACTCGTTCTTGCTCGAGTGACCGCCGTATACAACAATTCTCGACTTAAGTAAGCTTTGTCTTTATTCGCCAATACAATATCAACATTATCAAACTCGCTGCCTTGTGTTTTGTGAATAGTCATCGCATAAACTCGGTGATAATTTGGAAGCGCTGAGAGGCTTATCGACCTCAGGTCGTTTTTAATACCTTCTTTTGGCGATGTTACGGCGAACCAAGCTTTCAACACAGCGTTGTCATCTGGCCAGATTATACCGACATCACCATTAAAAATATTCAGGCGATAGTCGTTCTGCACAACCATAATGGGTAGGCCACGATATACCCCACCCTTAACAATATGAGAATGGCTTTTTGACATTGTATTTTCAATTTCATTATTCAATGCATGGGTGCCAAAAGGACCCGTATTTGTTGCGCTCAAACACCTATATCTCAGCAGTTCTTGCAGTGCGTCCTTTACCGTATCACAGCCAAATACCCTCTTATAATGAGTCGCAACAGAAGCATAAAAAGCCTCGCTTAGTTCGAAGTTATTGACATAGCAAGATTGGTCAATCATCACTGCTGCGCGATCGAATTCACCTTGTCTATTTTGTAAGTCATTCATTGAAGCAAAAATAGTCCTAATGCTATGTATATCGTTTGTCTGAATTGCTTGCGAAAACTCGCTTATCTCAGAGTTAGAACGTCGGCTTTGTTGTAAGAATGTAACGTGATTATTGGCATTGTCGGCATCTTTAGCCCCACCATCACATGCTTGAATAAGCAATGATTGGAGAGCGTCAATATTGGCCTTATCTGAGTGAAGCGTTGAACATAAGCTGATTAAACGCTTGATATGTGCATGAGAAAACTGGTTGCGACGCGACACCGTAGTCTTTTTTCCCTGCCATGGACCAGCCACTAAATCACTGAGCACAGAACCACTCTCAACTGATGGCAATTGGTTTGCATCTCCAAGCAGCAAGAGTCGTGTGCCTTGAGGCAAGGCACGAAGTATTTTAGTCATCATCGAAACATCTAGCATTGATACTTCATCAATTAACAAAATGTCGCAGTTAAGTTGGCGTTCGCTATTAAATTTGGGAGCACTGTTGCCCCAGCCAAGTCCTATCATGCGATGCACTGTTACGCTTTGCTTTTGCTTATCTAAGCTATTTACTAGAGGTAATAAAGCACTAGCGGCCTGAGGATTTGCCTCGATCATCGACCTAAGTTCTAAAAGTTCCTTCTCAATAGACTCTTGCAAACGCTGAGCGGCCTTGCCAGTAGGAGCAGCAAGCATAATGCTAGCCTCGCCACTCCCACGCAAACTATGCACATGAAGCAAGGATAACAACACTCGGGTTGCGGTGTAGGTTTTACCGGTGCCAGCACCGCCGCTAATAATAGACAGTGGTGATAGCAGAGCATTAAATACTGCGAGCTCTTGCCAATTAATTGCCTCTGATGAAAATTGAAACAAGTGGCTCCAAATTTCAGACAAATGCATGCTTAACTCATCTATTGAAGTCGAATCAGCTTCTTTTGCAGATTCGAGGGAACGCCTAACAAATCGAGCGCATTCCTGCTCGTAGCACCAAAGTCTTGACATAAATAACTTATGATTGATTTCATCAAAAATAAGATAAGCCTTACTTTGTTTATCAGTTGAATACGCGCTTTGCTTGCCAGCAATCATTAGTATTTCACCAGCGACCTCGTTACTCTCGCTTACCGCTATCAATAATGCAGATAATGCGACTTTCTCTGGGAAGAAATACCCTCCGGAATCTTCATCTTCATTATTTTGATGAACATCGACAGCTTCGTTTGGCATGTCGGAGGCTTTGACAGTATCGCCCCGACCTACTTTCCATAGACATTGCCCTGCAAGCCAACCAAGATCGAGGCAACTATGTCCTTGGCGCTGAAAAAAAGACAAGGCTAGGAATAAATGAAAAAGAAGATCAAGTTCATCATCACCTCTTTTAATGTCGCTCGTTAACAGTAAATTTACCATCCTAAGCGCAAAGAAGTAATCTATGGCTTCCACACCTTGTAATACTGATTGGCAATGACCACTAGAGTAATAAGGACTTGCTGAGCTTTGCATTTTTGAAAACATCTTAACTATCCTCATCCGACTTCGTCGACGATATGCTAAACGCTGACTCCAATGCCTGTATCCATTTAAATTCAAGCTGATCGCTAAATACGCCCGTTACTGTATTGTCATCTATTTTTTTCATGCCTCGCAAATACAGATATTTCACGCCACCAAAATGCTTGTCAAAACGATAATCAACTAGATTTGTTTGTAGATATTTGTGCAGAGCAAGGCTGTACAATAAATACTGAAGGTCATATAAATGATGTTGATTATTAAGGTGACAAGCTTGGGCCTTGTACTGAGCAAAACTATCGCCTAAGTGAGTCGATTTATAATCGGCAACGTAATAGCGCTGGTCGTGTTCAAAAATAAGATCTATATAACCGTGCATCATCCCCCTCAAATCAGGAATATTTTGCATATTCACGGCATTAAAACTGACATCAAAAGACCCACACCTCGACAATCTATACTCATTCAAGATAGTCGTTAATGCCCTCAGATTGAGCGCTTCCATCGGGAAATAGAATTCGGCCTCTCTTAAAGTACTGGTTTTGGCTAGAGAAGACAGTGAAATATTATCGACAATAGGTACCTCGAGGCATTCTTGCAACCAGTCGAAAAGTAGGCTCTTGTCGGTATCATTCAAAGATAGATATTTCGCTAGCGGCGCACTTGCTGCCTCATTCCAATTTGCTGCAGTAAAATCAATATGTTCCAAAATATCATGCAGCAAATTTCCAGCATCAGCGCCTTTCTTCATAGTAAAGCGGAATTTATCAGTTGAGCTAAGTTTCTCGTTCTGCGCACTGAGCTCGAATAATGAGTCATTAGCATTAATTAATGGTGTAAGAGTAGCGCTATGCTCTAATGAAGATTCAACGGCATGCATGCTCAATTCATTTGGTTTGGCAATATCAAAGCTAGTTTTAGAGGACGAGGATTGAAAACGCAGCATGTTTGAAAACGAACTGATGATCCAAGGCTTTCGCTCTTGCAGATCAAGCGGCGCTGGCGAGCTTCGCAACAAGCTTGAACCTTGATCACCCTGCTCTTGAAAAGATGATCGAGAACGCTCTGTCGACGCCGCCCATTCGGTTCCGATAGTCATCATCGATTGCGTTTTACTGTTCGCTTCAATAAGTTGAGAGTAAAACCAGGCCAGTAAAAGGGAATGAGCTTCGTCATCGGCATGATATGTATTATGCACTTCCTGAGGAACACCGAGTACAAGGTTCAAAGCAGAGTTCTCACTTTTTTTATCATCAATGTAGCCCAAATAACAGCGATGTTCCGCCCGAGTTATTGCCACGTATAATAAGCGGATACTTTCAGCATGCTCTTGCTCTTTGTACGCATCCAATGCCGACTGTAAACTACCCAATTGATATAGTGCTTTTCCATTGTCGATATCTTGATAGCGGAAGTGTGTGATTTGCTGTTGCTTGCTGGTTGTGGGATCTTTGTAGCTTGATGCAAATGGCACAAAAACAATAGGATATTCCAAGCCTTTTGAACCATGCAGGGTAACTACTTTGATTAAGTTAGCATCGCTTTCCAAACGTAATTGAAGCGCTTCGTCTTTGCTAGCATTGGCGATTTGATGACTCAACCAAGCTAATTGTTGGTCGCAAGACCGATTTAGCGCGGCAATACCCGCTAGCGACTCAGCAATGTGCATCATATTCGTTATTGCTCTTTCAGCTTTGTGCTTGGGTACATAGTTAGTTTTTATCAAAGTCAATAGCAAGTCGAAAATACCACGCTCCTGCCATTGCTCTTGATAGGCGATACACACATGATAAGCAGCGTCCCAATAGTCATGTTCAATATCATTCAACATAGCTTCAAGTAGCGCATCACCTCCGCTAACCTGCTCCTGTTCATAGGATATCATTGCTTGTTTCGCGACGGCTGTTAAGAGCAGAGAGCTGCTTAAACCCGCCGTTAGTTTGTCACGTTTGTCTACGTTTACGATTGCATTCAAAACACGATAAACCTCTACCGCTTCGGCTGAAACAAACAAGGGGCTTTTCTGACTAAGATATACACTGGCAAGAGCCTCTTCCAGCAAAGCATCTTGTACTCTTTTAGCCTGGTTACCGTCCCTGACGAGGATCGCAATGTCAGCAGGTTTGGTCTTATTAGCGCCAATTGTTGACACCGCTAATAAACGCTTTATTTCTTTCGTCATCCACGCTAGCAAATCATCTTCGAGCTCTTTTGGTTTGCGCCTATGTGATGCTTTACCAGTAGCTATTTGCACTTGCTCTGCGTTAGTTTGGATGACAGGCACGGTATCATCATCAATGCTGATATCATTACCATCAGTGGCGATCATATAGCTTATTGCGCCGCGTATGACCTGCTCGGCATTGATGGGATCATGCAAAGGCATGCTTGCCGCAGAGGCATGCTCCGTAGAGGCAATCTTTTCGTAATGAATATCGAAACCAAATACCGGTAGTGCTGTTTTTTCTGATAAATCACAACCCCAGAATACTCTGTTATAAGCATTAACCATAGCGCTACTTGAACGCCAATTTGTGTCCATAAACCACTGATAAACCGCATCTTTTTTTGCTTTCAAATAGACGAATATATCGCCCCCTCGAAAACCATAAATAGCCTGTTTAGGATCGCCAATCATGATCAACAAGCTATGCTGACTTTTCGCTGGATAAAGTGCATCTAATATTTGATATTGATGGGAATCCGTATCTTGAAACTCGTCAACCAAGGCAACAGGAAATTGCGTTCTAACCGCGTCGACCAAATGAGTGTTCGAGCCAATTACTGAGGAAAATTGTCGAATTAAGTCGTCAAAGCCCATCACTTTTTGCGCGACTTTCGTGCGTTTAACATTTTCCCTTATCTCATAAATCCCTTGTTCAACAATGCTCAGCACAGCTTGTTGCTCGCGCTTTCTATCGAGTTTCTTCTGCCATTTAGGAAGCGCTTTATGAAGCTCATCTTTTAGTGCTTTTAGAGAGGAGAAAGCGGCTTTGATGTCCGCTTTACCCCGATAACGATTTCCATTAATAAAGGCACTCACACTTTTAGGAAGTGTAAGAGTGTCGATAAGGCCAGAGTAAACTTCCATACTTTTCTCAACACTTATTTTTAGCAATGTGTTGAGGCTACTGGCTTGTTTGGAGGCTGCAATAAGTGACGCTAACCATGTCACTAGGTCTTGCCATTCTTGGCTGCGCACTAAAGCGTCATTGTGACTATTAACTAAGGCTTCAAAAATCATGTCTTTTTGAAGAATAAGTTCGTCATAAATACTATCGATAGATGAAGACTCAAGAAAATGTAGACACTCACACACTATCTCTTGTATACAGTCGAGCTCAGTCATCAAGGTAAGTTCTTCATCACTGTCTATCGCATTTCTAAACTCAGAATAAAAAAGCTCAGGATCATGCCAGTTGTGCTGAGAAAGTGCTGTTAACACTGCATCATTACCAGAAAGCCTTCTTATCCAATCTTGTGTAGCTTGCAAGTTAATATCGGAGGTGTCGGCAAGTAATTCAGGTTCCATATCTGCATTTAAACCCACGGCAAATTGCTTTAACACCCGCTGACAAAAGCCATGAATTGTAAAAATAGAAGCATCATCAAGAGATAATAAGGCGGATAACAGCAATGCTTGACCTTCTTCTTGGTCTACCCGTTGCTTCATTTCCAAGGTAAATTCGCTCGGTTTATCAAGTGTCCATTCGGCTTCGACTTCACGTATGAAAGCGGCTATTCTTGCCTTAATCTCCTCTGTTGCTGCTTTCGTAAACGTCATCACCAAAATTTGTTGAACACTGAGTTTCTTCTCTAACAACAGGCGAACGTACAAACGGGTAATATTGAATGTCTTTCCAGTGCCAGCACTCGCCTCAATCAAATGACGAGAATGCAAAGGCAGAGTTAAGTTGTTTAGCATTTCCATTTACTTTCCCTCCCCTAACAACCAAGCATCGGCATTCGCAGGATCAGTAATCACTGCGCTTGTTGTCTTCACTGAGCCAACCATTAGTTGGAAACAGGAAAGCAATGGGCGAAGATTCTCGGCGTTAAAAAGAGGCGGCTCAGGAAAAAAATGTTGGAAGTACGGCGACTGAATAAAGAAAGGTATATTGAATTGGCTAGTGAAGCTATCTTCCCATTTAGCCTTAACTGAACGATGTTGCAGATAGTCATCAAGACTTGCGCTCTCACAACTAAATGATTTATCACCCCGAAAATTCTTGATTATGCTCGCAGCTAAATCCGGAATTGCCAATATCGGCTTTTGCTGACCTTGATTGTAAAAATGCAGCAGAGTCGATAGCTGGCTTTGGGCTTGGGCCTGAGTGATGTCAGAAAAACTCGTCAGCTCTAAGGTTGCTTCGTTTTTAGTATTTTTTCCGATGTTATAGAAGGCAACCTTGATGTCACAGTCTTGCTCCTGAGCGCACTCAGCCAGATAAACAAACCAGACTCTTATGAGGTTTTTGAGAGAGTGACTACTTGGCGCAAATGCTACTATTTTATTGTCATTGCTTCGTTGATATGAATACTCAATACGAATTTCATCTACACCAACACTTTCTGCATTCACAAGCAATGTTTGATGTTTATGATCCATCGGATAATGTTGTGCCAAAGCGGATGCCAAAGAACAACTTTTTTGCAACCATTCCTGTAGTAGTGTTCTGCTGACTATGTCGTTTGGTATATTTCCACTGGCGAGATGTTCTCGCGCAATATTTTCTAATAGCTCGTTAATTTCAAGTCCTGCTCCACTGTCTTTATCAGCAGACATGCACTTTGCGATGCTGTGTGTAGTTTCTGACATCACCGTGTAGCGATCAAGCTGATTTGCTGTGAAGGGCTCAACATCTGAAAACTCTTGCTCTATTTTATCGAGGTAAAGACCTTGGCTTCTATTAGCAAATGATTTTAGAGGATCGGAATAAAAACGAATCAAATCATCAAGTGAGAAAGTGTTGCTGAGCAGACTTTTGTCACCGCCACCGCTTTGTTCTTTTGACTGAATGGTGTTTGTATCTGGGGTGTTGAGCGACAACTTCCTTATCGTATTCATTAAACGAAACCACCCAGTATCATAGCTTGTTTGAAAATCGTGAATTCTGGGCTTTCCTTTTTCATCACGAGAAGCGAAATTGTGTTCTGAAAAGGGATGCAAAGCCTGCTGTGCAATGTAGCTCGGTGTGTTACCGCCATTTCTGGCATCGAGTGTTTGCAGATGTTCAACAAATTCAGTGAAAACAAGACTGGGTTCTTTGACCTTATTCGTTTTGATACTCTTGCCTTGATAGCTTAAATACAATGTTTCTCGTGCCGACAATATCGCCTCGAGAAACAAATAACGGTCATCCCCTCGGCGTGAACGATCTCCTACCATCCGACCGACATGAGTGATCAGGTTTACGTCAACTTGATTATTTTTGCGAGGGAAGTCTTCGTCATTTAAGCCTAAGATGGCAATGATCTTAAAGGGAATACTGCGCATGGGCATCATGGAGCAAAACGTCACTTGACCTGTCATAAAATGATTTCGAGAGTCGGGACTGGAGAAAGCTTGCTCGAGATTTGCTCTAAGACTAGCAATTGACCACGTCTGTGTGCCTAGACTTTCAAAAGACATACCTTGTTCCGTTATTAAATTGGAAGGCAGGTTTGTTGCCATATCATAATGTTCAAAAAAAGTACCAAGGATCTGACTTAACATATTTTCAGCGAAAGCGTCACTACTCATTTCTTTCGCTGTTGATTTGACGCCGTCATGTGTTTGTTCACTGGTATCAAACAAATCGCTTTTTAACTCAAACAAATAATCCTTCCACTGCGACATGGTTCGGAATGTGGACAATAAACGTCGATGTTTTTCTAAGCGCTCAATCACCTGCATTAGTCGACCAAGGGCAATCGACTGCTGGCCTTCAACATCATCTATTAGCAAATTACCATCAACACCGAATTGAGTATGGTCACCACAAATAAAACCATCAAGCAAGCGTGACAAGCCCCATTCCCAGGTATAGTCGACAGCAGTCGTAGCTTTAGCTCCTTCATCAGTGTTGGTTCCAAGCACGGCACTGCGATGCTGCGCATCGAGCCCCCAAAAAATATTACTCTTTTCAATCCATTGCGTAAATAAATGCAGGTCGTCGTCATGTAGGTTGAACTTAGCCATTACCGACGAATTCCTGCAAAACGAAAGTAAGTCGACAACACTGAAACGGCTATCAGGCAATGCAAGCATCTGCATAAAAACAGCAATAAGAGGCTCTGCATCTAAAGGATTTCTATCGGCAATAGAGCAAGGCACTTTCTTTTCTCCTTGGCCATTAAGAGCGCTGATTCCACGTGAGAAAATAGCATTAATAAAAGGAGAGTAATCTTCGATTGCTGGGCACATCACGAGAATATCATGAGCTTCTAGTGTTGGGTCTTCATTTAATTTCTGCAGGAGATAATCATGTAGTACCTGCACCTCGCGCAAAGCACTATGGCAGGATCTGAGTATTATCGAGTCATCATACTCCTGTGCTACTATGTTTTTTGCCTGTTCATTGCTCAGCTCACTCTTGCCCTCAAGAATACCCAATTGAGTAGCTGCTAGTCTGTTTAACATACGGCGCTGATCGTTATCGTCATCACGTCTTAGATTCGTAAAGTCTTCGGCGCTGTCAAAAGCAGCAATTTCATAGTTCTGTGCATTAGCTAATAAGTTAAAAAGATCCTTTCCTTGCTGACCAAGATTCCTGAGTAAGGGATGTATCGACTGTTGTTCAATCCAAGCATCAATCTTGCCCTGTCGAACTTTTGCGGCAAGTGACTTATCTGAGCGAATATCACCCCAATAATCAACACAAGGATTAAGATGGAAAAAGTGAACGTGACTGTACTTTGCTATTTCACTAAAAAAAGACAGTGTTTGCGGTGCCATGGTATTGATACCGAAAAAATAGATCTCTTTTGGTAATACATGGGCCATTTCCGCTAAGTGTTCGATAGCTTTTTGTTGAAGACGAACGGGATGATTTGGCTCCTCGTCAACCAGACGCTTCCATAGCCAAGACTGCCAAACTTCATGCTTTTCAAAAGCGTTTTTCTGCAGCTGAGTTAATTCACCAACGTCAATGCTACCGCCATCCTCCCATGTTAACAGCCATTGTGGGCGGAACATTAAATACTGCTCAAAGGTATCCGCTATATGCCGACTTAGCTCAATTCGTCGTGTTTGCAAACTTGCAATATTATCTTGGGATTGCCAATAGGACTCAATTGAAGCCTCGAAATCCATGTCCAGAAACTCTCTAGACTGCAGTATTTTATCAATGCGCCATTGCATTACCTCTCTCTTGTAGACGGATTGATATGGTACCTTGTCTTCACCTAATATACTGCGGCATAATTGCCAAACGAAACGCGTCGGCATTGGGAATTCGAGGTTCATTGCAATGCCATTATGCTGAGCAATTTGCATATTCAACCAATGCTGCATACCCGTACTTTCAACCAAAATTGTTTTGGCTTGAAGAACCGCTTGTTCGCTTTTTTTCAGCACAGCATTAAGCAAAAGACTTAAGTGTTCGAGCTTGTTAGATGGATAAAGAGTTAGCATTTAAGCTTACCTGCTCCTTGGTTAGTGTCGTTTGCAAGATAATACAATGTGATGGTAGAAGCCCTTCGACAATAGTATTGTGTAGGCTAAATCGCTACACTATACACTACAGTAAAACGCTGCGTTGTTGCGCTGTTTGCTTTGTATATCGCTATTTCCGCGATTTTTGCTAACCGCCACGAGCGACAATATTGGATTAAAGTGTAAACGATACAGTGCTCACAATCATCAAAAAATAATGATAAAAATATAGGAAGTAACATGCTGAATAAGACTCAACTTGCCACCATGCTAGATTTGCAAGATGCGATGAACAAAAAGGTCAATCCAGATTGGCTTAACGCAGGTTATGCTTACTTAAGAGCAGCAATGATAGAATCAGTCGAGGCGATTGAACACCACGGCTGGAAATGGTGGAAAGCGCAGTCTTTGGATCTCGCTCAAGTTCAAATGGAACTTGTTGATATTTGGCATTTTGCACTTTCACACTTAATCATTCAGCACAAAGGCGACATTGCCGCCGCGGCGACGGACATTGAAGCCTCTCTAAAGCTATCTCATCGGTCCGTGACCTTTGATGGCAAGAGCATCGATTTTAGCGAGGCATCATTGGTTGAAAACTTAGAGTTAATGGCTGGCCTTTGTATAGCTAAACGCTTTGATGTACCACTGTTTATTCGTATCGTCTCGCAAGCCGATATGAGCTCTGACGACCTTTATGCGCAATACGTTGGTAAGAATGTACTGAACTTTTTCCGTCAAGATCACGGGTATAAAGATGGCAGTTATATCAAGATTTGGAATGGTCGTGAAGACAATGAACACTTAGTTGACATATTAGCTGAAACCAAACCAAGTGTTGAATCTTATGCTGATGCCCTATATCAAGGCTTGCAAGCAAGATACCCTGCATAACACTCGAGCGCATACGAAAAAGGTGATTTAACTTCACGTTAAATCACCTTTATTTATTTACTCATCGCGAGAAAAGTCACTCGCTGAGTGTGACTTAAAACACGTAATTAACACTGAACTTGATAACGTCAGTATCAACTGCATCTTCAGGGTTTGCCTCGGCTACGTCGATCTTATTATCATAGCTGGTGTATTCAGCCTTCAAGGCAACGTTAGTCGCAATGTCGTAGCGCATACCAACAGTTATCATTGAATACTCTTCAAAGAAAGAAGACTGCAAGCCAGCGTTTATGCCAGTAACAACGGTTCTGAATGGTTCGGGTAACACGTTAACGCTTTCTTGGAAACGCACATCGCCTCTACCGTCGCGTTCTTGATAAGTTATGTGCGGAGTAAACTTACCAAGACGAGTACCGGCGGTCACATAGTACGCCGTGTCTTTAGGCGAAAATGAATCCTCTATATCAATGGTTGTATACTCAGCGCTCACAAACCAATCAAAGTTGTCATATTCGAGACCAAAGCCCAGAAACACCCCCTCGTCTCCATCTATGGCCAATTCATCAGCCAATACTGGTGATATCTCGGAGATGCTGGCTAGAGCAGCGTCTAAGGCGCCTTGTGAGAATTGGTTTTCACCGCGGCCCCAGACAATTCGTCCTTTAATATTACTCATGTTGCCTTCAAAACTTGCTAAAACAACATCTTTTGCCTTATTAATTCCGCCACCTATCTCATCTTCGTAATTACCATAGGAAAACTGCAGCACGTATTCAAAATCACCGGAATAATTCGTGTAATCATAGCGAATACCGTTGATATTGTTAAAGGCTACGTCGTAGACTGTTTGTGGTGCTTCAATCCAATGATATGAGTAACCCACATCTAACGATGCGCTGTAACGAAAGACTGGTAAACGGAAGCGACCAGCAATTATTTCTGAGTTATCACTTGCGGTATAAGTAAGATACGCCCACTCAAACTCTGCTGAATAGTCATTTGAACCACGCGCAATGACCTGTGCTGTTGCCATCCACTTATCAGATATATCACCAGAGAACTGAATCGCAAATAAGCTGTCGTTTGAGAAGTCAATATCCTCGGTAGTACCAAATAGATTAGTATCTTCAGTGGTTATGCCCGTAGTTAAGTTAGCGAAACCATTAATACGTATGTCGGCTTGTGCTTGGAATGTTGCTAACACCGCTACTGCAACGATAGAAAGTTTTTTATTAATTTTCATAATGATGGCGTCCTTACAGTTCGACAACTTTAACAGCATCAGTAACTGATGCTTTGTTTATATAACCGATTACACTCGGATTCTTAGAAACAAGGTCAATCACTTCCGCATCGCTTGCAACTTCCTTAGGTGGAATGCCTTTACCGGTAAATACCAATTTTGACCAGTATGCAGAAACTTGGCTTGAACTTCTTCCTAGTACATTTTGATCAAAGTCTTGGCGTATTTGATTATCAGCCACTTGGTTAACCGCGATAGTTTCAGCGCCGTCAGCAAATTTTTTGTCTTTACCTAAGAAGATGCGTTGTACGGTTTTTGAATCAAGAGCATTTGCATTCGCTGGATTAACAACAACCACTATTTCAGCTAAAGCCATATTTGCTGCAAAAAGCAAGGTAGCTGCAAGCAAGAATTTTTTGAACATGTGTGAGTTCCTCGTTCTATATAATTAAAACATTGTTTTGTAAGTAAGTTATATCGGCTCGAAAATCTGCTTCATTAATACAAGCAGCATCGCTGATCCATCTCCGGCATTACTATCTAACTCATATGGGCAACATGTATGATCCTTTGCAGATCGCCCGTGCGCGTTTGTGTATGGCTTTAAGCCAAAAAAACGCTGATGTAAGTCACTACATAGCGCGAAGTATACCCAGTGGAACAGAAAGTATAGGTATGACTTTACATACTCTATTATATTTTACACACAAAAAAAGCGACGATTGCCGCTTTATAACGAAAAATGTTGAAGACTTAATCCTTCCAGACCACGCTACCGCTATGTTCCTGCAATATCACGCTTTTAAATTTTTCTTCGATAACATGACGTTTTACTTTTAAGGTCGGCGTTAGTAAGTCGTTCTCAATAGACCACTCTTCCTTGAAAACAACAATGCGGTCCAATCGTTGGTGACTTTCAAGACTTGAATTGACATGTTGCAAGGTCGCATTCAAGCTCTGCTCAATCCCGTCCTTGTTATGAGCTCTTGCTTCTTCAGATAACACCAATAGTGCAATCGGTTGAGGAAGGTTAGTACCGGTAACACATACTTGCTCAACTATTGGATTCTCCATCAGTTTTGCCTCAATTGGCGCAGGTGTCACATATTTACCCTTTTCAGTTTTGAAAATGTCTTTTAAACGACCGGTTATTTTAACGAAGCCTTCACTATCAATAATACCTTTGTCACCCGTTCGCAAGTAACCGTCATTGGTGAATACACCGGAGGTTTTTTCTGGCTCTTTATAATACCCGATCATATTGCAAGGAGAGGCGACTTGTATTTCACCATCTTCAGCTATTCGAACATCCACCCCATCATATGCTTTACCGATACTGCCAATTTTATCCAGCCTAAATGGCACACTGCTTGTGCCATAGGCACTATTTTCAGTCATTCCCCAGCCTTCGGATATATCAATCCCTATCTTGTGAAACCACTCGATAGTTGCCGGTGCCAGCGGTGCAGAACCAGACGCCCACAAACGAGCAGAGCCGAGGCCCATCTCAGCTCTGATTTTCTTCGCTACTTTTTTGCCTACAAATGGAATACTCAACAGAAAGCTAAGCTTTTTCTGGGGTATTTTAGCTAACACACCCATTTGAAATTTCGTCCACAAACGTGGCACCGAGATAAATAGTGTTGGCTGACATGTCTTCACATCGTGCGTGAAAGTCTCAAGAGACTCAACAAAACGAATTTGCATGGTCGAGTAAAAACTGGCGAGTTCAACAAGCACTCGCTCTGTAATGTGGGCAAGCGGTAGGTAGCTGACTATCCTGTCATTATCGTTAACCGACAAGGCATTAAGTGAATTGCGAGCAGCCCAACAAATCGTTTTATAGGTATGCACAACGCCCTTAGGTTGCCCAGTGCTTCCTGATGTATAAATAATAGTCATAATATCATTCATATCAGGAAGAGGACTATCTTCTATAGGGGCATTATTGGTAAAGCTGTCCCATGATGTCTCGACGGGAATATCCGGATAAGGAAAACCGACTTTAGCAACACCATCGGGAACGGAAGCAACTTGCTCGTCCATATTATCAAGTTTTCCAATAAAAATAAGCGGGCAATCGGCGTGCTTGAGAACATATTGGATGGTGTCTTTACCCGCCGTAGCGAATATCGGGACCGAAATGTGACCAGCCATCATAATGCCAAGGTCAGCTATCATCCATTCGGCGCAGTTTTTCGATAGAATAGCGATCCGTGATCCCTTAGGATAATTCAGTTCTCTGAGGCCTGCAGCCACCCTTCTAGCTTGATTTGCAGTCTCGGCCCAAGTGAAGGTAACATCGCTACCATTTTTAGGCTGAGTTAGGAAAAGCGTATTCGGCTTTGTCGACTCCCATTGATATAAAAGTGCCAAAGGCGATAGTATATTTTCTTGTGATATCAGGTTCGCATTATCTAAAGGCATTGTATGTCCACAGTTTACAATTAATTCACATAACTATAATAATGAGCGAAATTCGTAAATATACAACTGGTTTTTTCCATACAAATCATCAGTTTTATACGAAGTGAATTTTTTATAACGACAAAAATTACGATGAACTGAGCTGAAAGAAGCGATTTTACTTGTTTGTGGTCTTATGAGCCGATGAGTTGCGTCGGCTATTCGTTTCCATCAACCACGTTTTTTGAAACAATTCATAACAACTTTCTTCAGGTACAGGCTTTGAAAAGAAGAAACCTTGTAGGTAACGACAACTGGTGTTGGAAAAATAAGCAAGCTGACTTGCAGTTTCTATTCCTTCAGCAACCGTGTCCATATTCAACATATCCGTCATTATCAGCGTAGACTTAATTATCGACTCGGTTGCACTGTCGATGCCAATGTCATCCACAAAGGACTTATCAATTTTCAAGACATCAATAGGAAAGTCTTTTAAGTAACGCAAACTCGAGTAACCCGTTCCAAAATCATCCAGCGATATTTTAAAACCCAACTCTCGCATTTCATCCATGTAGTCCAAGGTGTTATCGTCGTTATCAACAAGTAGGCCTTCCGTTATTTCAAAACGTATCGCACCAGTCGGCAAATCAAAGGATGCAAGGAGGGCTAATATCGATTCGAAATCTGGCCGTGTACTAAATTGTTTGGCTGATAAGTTAATCGCAACATAGCCTCTAAAGCCCTGCTTGTACCAAGACGATAGATCACGGACCGCTCGCTGGATGGCTTGCATTGTCATTTCACCAATCAATCCGATCTGCTCAGCAATCGGGATAAACTGCCCTGGAGAAATAAACTGATTGTTGCTCTGCCACCGCATAAGCATCTCGAAACCCGCTGTGCGTTTTTCTTTTATATCGATTATGGGTTGGTAATAGTTTTGAAACTCGTTTCGGCTTACGGCTACCTTTATCTTGTTTTGAAGAAGCATGTCCTGCTGCACGCGCTCGTTCATCTGTGCAGTAAAATGCTGAAACTTGTTTTTGCCAGCCTCCTTCGCGCTATACATAGCAACATCAGCATTTCTAAGCAAAGTGTCGGCATCATTAGCATCATTTGGATACATAGAAATGCCCGCGCTGGCCGACACGCTCACCGTTTGCGTGCCCAACATAATGGGTTTTTCGATTTCCACGAGCAGTTTGGCAACGACTCTGTTAACTTCTGTTATGCTATGTACTTCTTCCAGTACTGCCACAAATTCGTCCCCTCCTAGACGGGAAACAACGTCGCTGGCACGTAACACCCCTTTGATTCTCTTTGCGATTTCAATGATAACAGTATCTCCAGCCTTATGACCGAAAGTATCGTTAATAGGCTTAAATCTGTCTAAGTCAATAAACACGGTAGCCAAACTTGTGCTATGTCGCCTAGCAAAAAGAATCGCGCCTTTAAGGCGCTCGATAAGCATGGTTCTATTTATGAGGCCAGTGAGAACATCGTAGTTGGCTAATTTTTGTAAACTGACCTGTGCTTCTTTTTGTTCACTAATATCAGTCATAATAACTAAGTAGTATTCGACTAAACGCTCATCACTCTCGTCAGCGATTGCGTTTATGTCAGTAATAGTAGATATCTTTCTGTTTGAAAGTTCCAAATCAATTTCAGACTTCCATCTCTCGCCAGGTTTTAAACTGGCTAAGCGATTGAAAAAGGCATGTCTTACCTCGCCAACTTGCTTTCTCACTTTTTTTAGCTGAAAAGATAAGTCGAGTGACTCATCGAGACTGAAAGCCTTATAGAAGCTGGGGTTTGCCCCCAACGGAACTTTATTGCGGTCGAGAATAATAACCCAGTCTCTAGTATGTTTGAATGCATCACCAAATAATTTCAGCCGCTCTTTTGAGGCCATCGTTTCAGTGACATTGGTGTAAGTTCCGGTTACATTTACATCACCGTCTAGTGCAGAAGAAATGCTTCCCGCATCTCTAAACCACAAGTAGTTCCCACTTTTATGCAACATGCGGTAGGTGTTATCAAATTGTTCATCTTCACCACGTATAAATTGACGCCATGCCGATAAATATTGAAGGCGATCAAGTTCATGTATTAACGACAAGTGCTTTTCAAAAGCAACCGTTGGCCCATTGCCCGTGTAGCCTAATTCATGCTCTATACGTTTGCTTGTAATAAGTTTTGTGTTTGATGACCATTCCCAAATATCTGAATTACTCGCCTTTAAGGCATTTGTAAGACGTTGGTTATAAAGCCCAATTTGATAATTTGCGTCGGCAAGTCTGTTTTGAGTGATGTTTCGTCTAATAATAAAAACAGCTAACAAGGCACATATAATAAAGGTATAAATAGTGATCGCGGTGGGTGACCACCAAGGCGCATATTTTACACTAAGTTCCAATCTTGCTGGGTTTATATCTTTACCGACGCCTCTTTTTTTGTAAATTTCGAGCGTATGTTTGCCCGGAGGTAGACTTGAAAGCTCTATTCTATTTATGACTGCTTTAGGAGAATTAAACACCTTATCATTGCTCACCAATCGATAGTAAAAGCGGTCACTTTCAACTGCACCAAAATCTAGTGAAGAAAAATTAACGCTCAAACCATGATCATCGTGCTCTAACTCTAATTTTGTTCCATTTAGCTTTCGATAAGGAAAATCTATACTTCTAGAGTGCAAAGAGATCTGAGTTATTACGGGAGTCTTTTCAATTCCCGATGAGAGCAAGCTTACTTTTAGCGGCGAAAAAATAACTAGCCCTTTGCTAGAGCCGTATACCATCTCGCCATTAGTAAGTACCGTATGGGCGCCATCGTTAAATTCGGACGATGAAACTCCTTGCATGTATTGGTAGCTAGCAACTAATTGCGAATTACCATTAAATTCATGCAAACCAGAATGAGAGCTAAACCATATATTGCCTTGGTAATCCAACGCAAGGTCGTAAACTAAGTCAGTGGGAAGAATATTCGCAGACGAGAACTCATTCTCTTGCTCTAAGGTGGAGCCGTCTAATTGGAATAAGCCCTTACCAGCATAACTAAGCCAAATGTTGTTTTCGTTGTCGCGCATCCAATCAGTCGGGATCATGTCTAAAGTTGCTCCCTCTTGAATAATGGAATGAAGCACCTTCATTGATTTGCTTTCAGTGTTATATCCCAGCAGTTGACCCGACGCAGATATAAGTAACTGCGAGGTTCTAATATCAAAGCCTATTAGAGTGTGGTTAATCGCGGAATTAAAGCCCATGTCACTAACAGAAATTGCTTCAATACTTTTGTTTTTATAATCGATTCGGTAAAGGTTGCCACTTTCATTAAGCGACCAAAATATGTCTGAAGATTCCTGAGCGAGTCCGAATGAGTATTCTTCGAACACAGCATTAGTCTCGTTATCTTCCAAGCTAAATTGAGATAGCGTTTCATCTTCCGTCGAGAATATGCGTAAGCCAGCACCGGTTGCTATGAGCAGATTACCATCACTGAGCGTAACAATTTGTTGAATATAAGAAGTGGTATAACGATCGGTTTCATCGTTTGAGAGCAAAAAACTCTCGATTTTTTCAGTCTGTAGATTTACTTTGTCGAGCCCTTTTTCTGAACCAACCCAGAGAAGATCGCCTTTACCCTCTACGATGCTCCATATTACGTTGCTACTCAATAATTCGTCACTTGAGCTATCAATTTTGTTATAAATAGCGCGAAAAGCAACGCTGTCTGGTGACCAAAACATCGCCCCAGACATCATTGTTCCAAACCAAACCCCGCCTTTTTTGTCTACCTCCAAAGCTGTCACACTTTTATCAGTTATTGCTTCACGATCTTTTTGCGGCTCAAGTAGCAGACTAAACGTGTTTGTATCTTGTCGATATTCATAGAGTCCTTTGTCGCTGGCAACAAATACATCATTGTTTACCCCATTGCGAATTCTCCAAACGTTCAAGGTGTCGTTGAGCACATTGACCTGAGGTAATTCCCAATCATTTTGTAGATGTTGCTGAATTGCGGTAAAAGGTATCTCAAATAGACCATTCACAGTCCCAATCCACAAGGAACCACTTGGGCGCAGATTGAAATGCTTTACGTTATTTGAATTGTCGTAGATGTTTTGATCTAACGATAAGAAATCAACATAGCGTAGCGTGTCATTGACCAAATCTTTTGCATATAAGCCATGATCAGTGCCGATAAGCAGGATGCTTTCCCGTTTCATAACAGTGCGAATGTTATTGCTTGCGTTAACCTTATCCATGCTTAACTCATAAAGCGTTTTCAGGTTTTTCTCTGCTGTCTCATACATCAATACTTGATGATTTGATGCAATAATTATATTTCCATTTTCATCTTCTGTGATGGCCTCAGCATATTGCATCCATTGCTCATCATTTTTGTAGGCCTCTGCGAAAATTTGTTCAGTTTCGCGAGTGTCGAGGTTGAAGCGATAAACGCCACTTAAGCCTGTAGACACCCATAAAAACCCTTGTGAATCTTGGTATATCGCATATACAGGATTGTTGAGAAACTCCCCATTATTTCCTTTGATAGGAACAACTTCGTGCCCATCAAAGCGATCTAAGCCTTGTTCAGTACCAAAAAAAACAAAACCGTCACTATCAATATGCACATCAAAAATAGTGTTTTGACTGAGTCCTTTGCCCGTGTCGACGTGAAGTAAACGAGGAGATTCGTGTATTGCTTGGTCGTTTGGCGCAGACAAAGCTGGGGCGACCGCAAAAATAAGGATGAATGCGGTAAATGCAAGCAGTTGAATTAACAACCTAGGTGATAAATGATTCACCGCTGCTCGGTTTGAGTGGCCTATATATGTATCAATAATTAGCTAACCATATGGCGTGTTAAAGCGCTAGTATGTTACTACGTTGTGCTTACAATTCCAAAAGAAGCTAAATTTAGTCTTTTTGCGGCCATATGTCATGAATTAATCGCGCTCAAAAGCCATGACATTTTATACCATGGTATAACACTTCCCTATAAACAACAGGAACAGTTGCGCTGTGTTTTCTCCATCTTTCCAACCCCAGGATTAAAAGTATTTGTTGGGTCGAGCTGCTTGTAGAAAGACTTTAACTGTGGTTCGGCTTCATATAAATGGCCTACGTTATGTTCCGCAGGGTATTTTGCCCCTCTTTGATTCAATAAATTCAACATGGCTGCTTTGACTTCACTGGCATTCGCGCCTTTTTTTAAAATGTAGTCTTGGTGAAATACGTAACAGAAGAAATGACCATAATAGAGCTTCTTATCTAACTGTTCGTCTATTTCTTTTGGCAACGTTTCTAACCAATTCATTTCATTCCGAGGTAAGGCAATATCTAAGGCTAATATTTCCCCGACTGAGTTTTCTTTCATTGTTTGATATCGAATAGCGGCACCCGCTGCAGCAAAGCGATTGAGATAAGCTTTTTGAGCCTCGCTTTCATCACAAATAAGAAAACTACCTGTGTCTGATTTAGCAAAAAATTGACTTAAAAATACTTCCGCCTCATTAATGCCCTCATCACTCATCTTTAAGATTAAGTGGTGTTCGTATTTGTCTCTGTAGTCTAGTAGTCGACGTGGAAGATGGTTTGGGAACAAATAGCTGAGCACTTGCATGCATTTGTCGCTAAGATTACGCGGTAACCATGACTGCTTATTTAGCACAGCGTCAATTCTACCTTTGATCGAGAAAAGCTTTGGAAGACGGTCGGTGCCTAAGTGCAGCACGCTTAGGAAAGTATCCTTCCCGTATTTTTGTGAAATATCAAAGATATCCCTGTGCATGTATTCACCCACTTCAGGGATATTGGTAAAAGATGACAGAATTTGTTTGCGTAAATTAGCGAGCTCTGCGGTATCGTTAGTGCCAATGTAAAAAGTCTTTTCTTGCTTATTCACTGGGTAGGTGTCGAGTCGCACAGCAAACACCGCTAACTTGCCCGCGCATCCACTAGCTTCGTAGAGTCTGCGCTCGTCTGCATTAAAGCGACTAGGAGTATTTGCCTCTACATCTCTAATCCGTTCAATATATTCTTTATCCGACGCCATTCGATCCGTCGTCCGCTCTTGTTGCTTTACGAACTTACCCGCTTCCAGATTGGTTAATATTTCCTCAGGCGTGTTACCAAGCTCAATACCGAGGTGATTTACTAACACAAGCTCACCATGCTCATTCACTTGTGCATAAACTGAAAGTTCCGTGTAAGAAGGCCCCCGTTTTACTAGTGCGCCGCCAGAATTATTAGCTACCCCACCCACAATTGATGCGCCTAAACATGAGGAACCAATCACCGAATGAGGGGCTCGCCCTACTTCTTTCAGTTCTTTTTCAAGTTGATGCAGGGTTGCACCTGGCAAACTAACAACTTGCTCTCCTTCATTTAGCAAGTACAGCTTGTCGATTGCCAGAGTATTGATCACTACTACTGGCCGGTCATAGTCATTACCGCTGGGCGTAGACCCTTCGGTAAGACCCGTGTTGGCAGCTTGCATCACGATTATGACATTTGACGATACACACACTTCGAGGCATTTCCAAAGGGCAAGCAATGAACTTGGGAAAAGAACGGCCAGTGCCGCCCCCCCACCTGAACGCCAACCTTTGCGGAAATGTTCGTTCTTCTTTGGATCAGCCTTGATGTATTCAGCGCCAATCGCATCAATGAATTTATTGAGTATGTCAGACTCACTGTTTGCGTGTTTACCACGATTATTGATACCAGTATTTATCATATCTTCAGTTGATTTCACTTTTGATAAAGTGTGAACCACTCCTAATCCTGAATCGCTAAAGTCACCATGAAAATCGCCATGTTGACCTCGAACTTTGCGTAGTTGACTCATGCTAATGGCCCGGTATAGCCGACGACATAAATAATGAACATTGCTATTAGGCCTGTAAACACAACGTAATACAGCGTCGGCAAAATGGTACGGCGCAAGGTTGCGCCTTCCTGCCCTAGCAAGCCTACCGTTGCCGACGCGGCAACGACATTATGAATCGCAATCATATTTCCTGCAGCAGCACCAACCGCTTGGGCTGCAATAACAACGACTGGTGATATTTGTAAACTCATTGCGGCTTCAAACTGAAATTGACTAAACATCATGTTCGATACTGTATTCGACCCTGCTATGAAAGCTCCTAATGCACCAATCGTTGCACTAACCATAGGGAAAGCCGATCCAAATATATTCGCAAACAACTCGGCACTTGCCACTGGCATGCTCACAATGTCGGACATATTTACACCAGAATTAATGAAAATTCTTACCATGGGAATTGTGAATATCAGAACAAAACCAGCGCCAAGTATTGTTTTACTTGAATCTTTGAACGCTGAACCTAATGCATTACTGGGCTTTTTACTTTGGATTAACGCAGCAAAGATAGCGCTAATGAGCAGTAAGCCGCCCGGAAGGTACAAAGGGCTGAAGCCAGCATTGATACCTGTTTCCCCTAGTATAGACGAAAAGTTCAAGCTAAAGTCGGTAAGTAAAGATTTAAACTCAACAAACACTCGCGAACAAACTAGCAAAAGAGCAACCAAAAGGTAGGGCATCCACGCTACGACAGGCGAAATTTTGTCACGAGCGCTCTGCATTTCAGTTTTTATTTCGTCAACAACAAGCTTACCAAGCCATGCCCCCGGCCATTCATCTTTGGGCGCAAAATCCCAGGTTTTTTTCGGCATTAAAAAGCCATGTTTCGCCGCCGTTACAACAATGGCCATACTTACCAGCCCCCCCATTAAAGATGGGAATTCTGGCCCCAGGAACACACCGGTTAATGCATAAGGGACAGTAAACGCTAGGCCCGCAAAGATAGCGAAAGGCAATACACTTAAGCCCTCGCTCCAACGCTTGTTTTTGCCAAAAAAGCGGGTCAGCATCATCACCATAAACAAAGGCATAAAGCTGCCAACGATCGCATGAATAATAGCCACCTGACTGGTAATCAGTTGCAAAAATGCGTCCCATTGCCATCCTTCCTGTAGTAATTGAGCACTAATTGCTTCTGTGTTTAAACCTTTATTAACGCCTATGACGATGGGGGTACCAACTGCCCCGAAAGACACTGGCGTACTTTGTATCATCATTCCCATTAATACTGCAGCGAGTGCTGGAAAGCCAATCGCTACCATCAATGGGGCTGCTATGGCAGCGGGAGTGCCAAAGCCTGAAGCACCTTCAATAAAAGTCCCAAAACACCATGCAATAATAATCGCTTGTACACGTCTATCCGGTGACACATTGGTAAATCCGGCTCTGATAACCGCAATAGCACCGGTGTGTTTCAGGGTATTCAGAAGAAAAATTGCACCGAATACTATCCAAAGTACTGAGCTTGTAATTACCAAGCCTTGTAGGATTGAAGATGACACTCTAGTTAAGGTCATGTCCCAGACAAAAACGGCAATAACAGCTGTTACCAATAGTACAACTGGCATTGCCTTTTTTGCCGACCATTGAAGGCCGATGAGTAGAATGCCCGAAAGCACAATCGGTAATAACGCTAATAGCCCATAAGTGATTTGGTTCACAAGCTTATCCTCTACTGTAGTTGTTAATAATTGTTTTACTTCTCTGTAAATCGCACTTATTAAGCATTTGTTAATAATGTTGCAAGTTAGAAACAACTCTACTCCTTGTATAACAATTGATATATTATGTATAAAGAGAATGATTTTTTCTTTTTATGACATAATCAAGCATCACGCAAACAAGAGCTACGACCATAGTCGTATATAGGAAGGAATATATGGCAAAAGCAGACGATATTGTATTATTCGTGCAAGTTGTTGATGAGGGCTCGTTTTCGAAAGTTGCGGAGAGGCTAAATCTAACTAATTCTGTTGTAAGTAAAAGGATTGGGCGTTTAGAAGCGTCTTTAAATGTGCAACTTCTCTACAGAACCACCCGCAAGCTTAATCTTACCGATGCTGGAAGGACTCTTTATGGCAAAGCACGCCTCGCAAAGTTGGCTATTCAGGATGCTGAAAATGCGGTAACTGGCTATGCTAATGAAATGCGAGGGAATATTCGTATTACTATGCCCGTTGTTTCGGCTAATTTATTGCTCAGCGCAGCAGTCGCTGAGTTTTGCAAACAATATCCTGATATTCATGTCGAGCTTCAGATTAATAATCGTTTTGTCGACTTAATAGGTGAAGGTTATGATCTAGCTATAAGAACTGCGTATCTTGAAGATAGTAGCTTGATCGCAAGACGCTTGATCGATAGTCAATGGGTATTTTGTGCCTCGCCTGCATATTTGCAAGAAAAGGGAATTCCGCGTGAACCTACTGACTTAGTTGAACATGAATGTTTGATTTATAAATTTGAAAGCGCTGGAAGCGACATATGGCCAATAAACGTAGAAGGTGAAAATAGCCAATTACAGATCCATGGTCGCTTCCACACCAATAACTTGAATGCTATTAGGCATGCGGCATTGAGTGACCTTGGAATTGGCTTTTTACCGAAAGCCTTAGTTCACGATGACTTAGGTGATGAAAAATTGATAGAGATATTGCAGGGCTTCGCCGGGAAAAGAATGGGGATGTATGCGGTCTATCCTAAAAGTCGACAACCTGATCAAAAGCTTAAATTGTTGGTAGCGCACCTCCGAGATGCGCTACACAACAAACAAGAACACTATTGCTAACCTTTACACTATCAATAGCGTGCTTGTAAACTTTTAGCTAAGTTATTAGAAAGTAAATTTCAGGGAAAATTGTCCATAAGCTGAGGCAATCCCCTGTATATTCTCGTCGTCTATAGCGTACTCGCCAATTTCAAAGCCTGCATCCATCTTTTCGGTAATGTCAGTAATTAGATTTACTCCCCAGTGCGAACGCTCTCTTCCTAACACGTCAGTTTCGGCGGCGCCATAAAATATCGTAGAACGCAGTTTTTCAGTCCAAAAATGTCGATAGGCAAGCGTGAATGCAGTAGTCTTTTCAACCACAACCTCGTCTGCATCGGTGCTTACGATATCAGGGGTCAAACCTGCGGCAACATAGCGCCCTGGTTCACCAACGCTAACTTGAAAGCGCAGATCATCTTTGCCTATCGTGTTTATTCGACCCGAAAAATTAGCCGCTAACGACACCTCATCAATACCGCCTTGATCCACTTGTCGAATTAAGGTCCCAAACGACAACTGCCCCCAATCAGCCTTGTGATTATATCGAATAACAAAATCGGGAATTGCTTCATCTTTATCTATCTGCGTGCCCGTGCCACCGACAGCGCTTGCAGGGGTTCCATTATCACCATCACCATTGGTTTCAGGATTTTCAATTGCGAACTGCCAGTTCCCACTGGTATAGCGAACTTGTGTTTGACGAATGAATACTTCACCAACGTGAGGACCACCAAAATCGAGCGCTTCTGGCAAGGCAGCTAAGGGCATGAACGTAGACCAATTTTGACCCACCATCCAATTTTTATAGGTAATATAAAAATGACGTAAGCGCTCGTTCGAAGAATTGCTTACAACCTCATTACCTCCGCCACCGTAAAAATCCCATTCAATAAAACCACTTACCTCGCCGTGCGTCACTTTGAAATTTACCCGCGACTCGCGGACGTTAAAACCAGTGTGAGAGGTTTCAATGGGCTCGCCGCCAGGAAAATTTGCCACCCAATAATCTTGATAGGCGATATCGCCATTAACATGTCTAATATCTGCTTTCGCATAACCGCCAAGAACGACTTTGGTAGCGCCGTTTTCTGTATCGACATTTAGCAACTCAATGCTGGCAAAACTAGACGGCGCAACCAAGCTCATAGACAAGCCCATTGCAACAGGCAAAAATGACGCTCGCTTATAAATAGATTTCATGAATAGCCTCTTGATTTATTATCACAGTAAAGTGATTCCAATCTAAGAAGAAAATTAGGATAGAAAAACCCAATAAATGCTAATGTGTTATTCCAAAATTGCCATAATAACAACAAGAAAATGAGCAGTGTTAACAAAATGTAAGCAAAGCAGAGAGCCGTAGGCCAATCGTATAAACACACTGTAAGGCACTGTTTTGTAATATTTACGTTTATATTTTGTAAATAATGAGTGTGGAGGCTAACGAGGCCGAATCATAAACATAGGGTGTTTATTTACTCGAACACTGGGAGCTAGCAAGTGTTGATCGAAATCAATTCTTTGCTTTATTTTCAGTAATATCTATTCGTCCTACTTGTACTGCATGATTGATAACAACGACCTGCGGTGCCAATTGGAACAAATCACCATTTTTGCCAACGAGCTGTTTTGCTATGTTAGCTTCTGCAGCCACTTTTGCATTAGCAATCATGTGCTCCTTTTCACCATGCACAGGTACTGCTATGTGGGGATTTACCCACGAGTACATATCGTGAAGGTCGCCTTGGCAGGGGTGCCCAGAAGCATGAATTGTGTGCGGCGAATCAGAGCTTTGGATAACCGTCACCCCCTTTTCTCTCAATCCTGACACCAATTTTTCAATCGCTACTTCATTTCCAGGGATGGATATAGCACTGAAAATAACGGTATCACCCGCTTCTAATTCACAATCTCGATGAGTGCCATTTGCGAGCTTCCCCAGCGCAGCTCTTGCTTCTCCTTGACTTCCTGTTGCGACAATTAACACCTCATGTTTAGGTAAGTACCCAATATGTCGCCTGTGTGCTATTTTCAATTCATCGGGCCAGTAGCCAGTTGCGCGTGCAATACCGTACATATTATCGAGCGAGCGACCCAACAGCGTCATATAACGACCAGTTTCCTCGGCCACGCGAGCTAAGCTTATTAATCTAGCAACATTGCTTCCGAAACAAGTCACAATCACTCGGCCCGTCTGCGCTTTGATAGTGCGTAACAAACCTAGCTCACAGTCTCCCTCAGATACAGAATGCCCCGCTTTTAATGCATTTGTTGAATCGCATACCATTGCCGTTGGCCTATATTTCGACAGGGCCTTAAAAAGGGCTGGCTGAAAAGGTTGATCAGTTATAGGGTTAAAATCAATTTTCCAATCAGCGGTATGAAATACACTCGCCACTGGTGTTTGAATAAGCAAGGCTTGCGCGTCGGGAAGAGAATGTGTGATCGGTAACCACGAGACCGTGAAGGGACCAATATCTAACTGGCTATTCGGCTCGACCACTACAATGGTGACTTCCTCAGCGATGGCTGTGTAATAGAGCTTTCGTCTTAATACCTCTGCGGTAAAAGCCGTGGTGTAGACTGGACACTTAAAACGAGCCCAGAGAGCAGGTAGTGCACCGATGTGATCCTCGTGAGCATGGGTAATAATGATCCCACACAGCTGCTCTTGTCTGTTTTCTATGAAACTAGGGTCAGCACTTACCACATCACAGGTTTTCACGTTTTCTTTATGGTCATCACCTGCGTCAAGTGGTGCTTTAAAAGTAGCACCGCAGTCGACCATTAGCCAATTATCACTATGTCCGTACAAATTCATATTCATACCAATCTCCCCTGTTCCTCCCAGCGGTAGAAAATAAAAATCTTGATGGCTTGGTCGAACTTTTTGGAAATAGCTGATAGTGAGATCCTTTAATAAACACAAGGTTTGTTTTTATTACAAAAGTTTAACTTAAAAACAGTGATTAGAAGAAAACCGATCAAAAAAAACTGATGTATTATTAGAGTGACTTGCAATTTGTAGCTTCAAACGCCTTGTTATATGCCAAAGGAATTAGCTATCAATAAGTTAACATTCACTCATTAGATATCAAAAGGAAAGACCATGAAACTTAACAAGAAATTTAAATACATGCTTCCGGTGCTCGGATCTGCACTCATTCTTCAAGGTTGCTGGCTTGATGATGACGATGACGACATGATGGACGTTGTCGAAACACCTTCTTCGGCTAATATTCGCGTAGTACACGCATCTCCAGACGCGCCAAGCGTCGATATTATCGTTGGCGGCACCGCACTTGCCAGCAAATCTGACCTTGACTATCAGGACGCTTCTGCCTGGTTTCCTATTCTTTCAAATACCTATGACATCGCTGTTGAAGCAAACCTGCCAGGCGATGACGCAAATGTGCTTTCGTTAAGCGCGACTCTCGAAGGTGATCAAACCTATTCGGTGCTAGCCATAGGTTCAGTCGCTGAAGGTACACTTGAAACTCTCATTGTACAAAACGCTTTCACGGCGGTATCTGCTGGTAGCGTTCGCGCTCAAGTAGTTCACGCGGCACCAATGGCTCCTGAAGTCGACGTATATGTTACTGCTCCTAACACTGACATCAGCTCAGAGCAGCCGCTCGCTACCTTGGCCTACAAAGACTTTACTGGTCAGGTTGAAGTGCCAGCAGGCGATTACCAAATCCGAATTACACCAGCGGGATCAACCACGGTAGTATTTGACTCGGGCTCGCTTAGTTTAGATGCCGGCGCAGATCTTCTTATTTCAGCGACTCAAAACGTCGTTACCGGTGATTCACCAGTATCGCTAGTCGTAGCAACAGGCGCTGGCTCAGCCACCATCATTGATGCTGCTTCGCCAGCTAGTCTTCGCGTAGTGCACGGCGTTGCTGATGCTCCGGCGGTTGATATCATCGCCAACAATGCTCTCACGCTAGTAGACGGCGCACCTTTCCTAGCGGCAACTGGATATCTAGACGTTGCGGCGGATACATACCTTATTGACGTTGCTGCGGACGCTGACAACAGTGTTGTGGTTATTGATGACGCAGAAGTAACGCTTGAAGCAGGTGTTTTCTACACTGCCATTGCAAACAACAACTTAGCAAACATTGACCTCGACCTTATCGTCGACACACCGCGCTCTATTGCGACTGCTGCACAGGTTCGTATTTTCCATGCCTCACAAGCCACACCTGCTGTTGATATCTATGTCACAGCAGACGGTATGATCGATGACGTGAGCCCTGCATTTGCTGGCGTAGAATATATGGAAGGCACTTTATCTGAAACAGGTTATGTGCAACTTCCAGCGGGTGACTACGTGGTATCGGTTACTCTTGCTGGTTCTAAAGATGCGGCAATTGAAACAGGCACCCTATCGTTAGAAGCTGGCGGCATATACACAGCCTTTGCTGTTGATGGTAGCGAGGAAGGTGATGCTCCTCAGTTGATTACCCTAGACGACTTAGCTGCACCTCAGGACGAGATGGTCGCTGAGTAAGTTAAGTCTTTATCTAAGCCGAGCATTAGCTCGGCTTTTTTGTGCCCTCAAAAGTGTTATTATGCAAAATATGACCATGTTAATTTTCAATTAGGCCCTTAGTTGAGCGCTCAAAGAATAGTCACTATTGACCTACTCAGAACTTTTGCCATCGTATTGATGGTCATTTTTCATTTCATTTATGATCTCAAATTTTTTGGCTATGTTGACTGGAACACCCCAGATGGGCATGGCTGGAGAAGCTTTAGACATCTTATACTGATTTCCTTTTTCCTCTGCTTAGGGGCATCTTTACACCTCACACATGCTCAGTCGTATCAATGGAAAAAGTTCTGGAAGAGATGGGCACAAATAGCTGCATCTGCAGGTATTATTACCGCAACATCTCTTATCATGGTGCCTGCCAATTATATCTACTTCGGCGTTCTACATTTCATAGCGATAGCGAGTATGTGTTGTGTGCTCTTCGCACCCTTTCCAAAAACGAGCCTAGCCATTGGAACAGTAATTATTGCAGTTTATCAACTTGGTTTCGTCAGTGGCTTATGGCCTTTCACAACAATTAGACCGCTTTTGCCAGCATATTCGAATGACTATGTCGGGATCTTTCCGTGGCTAGGTGTTGTATTTCTTGGTATCTACTTGGCGTCAACTCATTGGTTAAGAAGCGATCCCTTTTCCCAGTTAACAGTAAAGCCACATTTATCAACATGGCTTACCAAACCTGGCCAACATAGCTTAATAATATATTTGCTTCATCAGCCTTTATTTTTTGCGGTCTTTGGTGGCATTGCTTATTTAACTAACTGAACTTTTTCAAATACATCGGCTGTTTTATAACCGAGGTTTTTGTCACCATTGATACCCTCAATAGGATATGAACCAATGAAATGTTCTCTACTACCCTTACCATCAGCGTCGCAGTAGGCAAGCATAAAACCCATTTCTTTATGTTGTTTCAGCACTTGTGGCTTTGCGTCTGAATTTGGTAAGAAACTATCATCGAAAATAGATATTTTTAATTCCCAGGTAATCGTATGAGTATCAAGCGCTCGTGACCATTGGCTTTGAATATGGTCATTATATGTTTGAATGACTGATTCTGAAGATGTCGCCGTTGGGCCCATATCACTCACATGACGATCCAAGCCCACATGGTAAGCAAAAGCATTGTAATTAAATTGATGATCACCGCCTGAAGCATCTTCGTCGATAAAAACTTCAACACAATCGTCGTCCCAGTAATTTACCAATGGATCAGGATGAGAATCTGCTAATACATCATCCTGTAACTCTACTAACAAGTATAAAGCTTCGCTATCCCACAACAGCTTATAACGACCATTGAAATCGTCTTCACTTAGGTTTTCGCCTATCAGCACTTGATCAAGCGCTCGCCAAGATGCCTTTTGCCAAGCGCTTTCGAGCGCCTTTGCATCTATGACTATTGCCTCATCTGCACGATAAATTGGTGTTAATGCTTTACTCGCATCGTCAATAACTGCAATGGAATGCGCAAGATTGCCGGTAGTCATCATCGCGATTGTTAGAGCGCTACCAGCTAGCCCATTATTTTTTACATACTTCGAAATTAACGTTTTGCTGAACACAGTTATTCCTTTATTTTAATTTAATGCCTTTACGATAGGCTCATTTGTAAGACTATTAAGTGCACACTCGACGGTATTTTCAAGGCTTAAGTGAGCCATTCCCTTGCCACTGCTCAGGGAATATGACTTCAACACATCGTTATCAATGAGCACGGTATTCGTTTCATCATGACTAAGCGGCTCCATACTATCAAGCTGAGATTGCAATAAACTCGGCGCGAAAAAATGCGCTTTGCGGGCTTTCAAACGTTTCTCGAGCTCTTTTTTAGGCGGATTAAGCATTAGCAAACAAGCATTCGCACCCAAACTCATTAGGCGTTGGCGGTGCTTTTTCGATAAGCCCGAGAAACACAGAACAGTATCATAACCATGAGCTAATTTCTGTTGAGCTGATTCAAACAAGCGCTGAACCCATGGCTCTCTATCCGCTTCACTCAACGCAATTCCTTGGGCCATTTTATCTTTTGCTGCTCGAGAATGAAGATCATCTCCCTCAATAAACATCGCATTCATGTGCGAGGCTAAGCGAGAGGCTACGGTTGACTTTCCTGATCCAGAAACACCACACACAATCACTAATCGTGCTGCTTTAGACTTGTCTTGTTTTGGGAGCTTTATCTGCACGCTGTAGTGTTTTCCTGCTACGATATCGTCTATCGCATTTTGAGCCAACAACACTGAATCGACATATGTTTCTTGCTTTAGCAAAGCTGACACATAATTTATTTTAATTGTGAAAGTTGCATCCCTGAAGCGATAAAATAAATCGCAATCACCTAAACTAGGTAATTTACTTGGCTCGATTATTAGTCTATTAGCCTTGCCCTGCAAGCCAAATACTTGTTGAATCACTGTTCTATAAACCCATGCTG
This sequence comes from Marinibium conchae, assembly GCF_015595035.1. GTDB lineage: Bacteria > Pseudomonadota > Gammaproteobacteria > Enterobacterales > Alteromonadaceae > Glaciecola. The sequence continues at coordinate 1,544,980 of NZ_JADNRN010000001.1, forward strand.
CCGTACCGGTATTAAATAAGTGGCTCGATTTACCGGCTGTTTCGGGGAATTGTTTATAAGCACCGCGAAAATAGTTGGGTAAATATATCGGCATTTGACCTGCCTGCTCGCTATGGGCGGCGTTAAGCATTTCCTTTAGGTTGAGAAAACCTTTTTCTGCCTCACCACATTCGAACATCGCAAAAATCCAAAAAGCAAAAGCGTGGTTATACACTGAGCCATTTTCAGCAGAGCCTGGAAATTTCTGAGTCACTCTGCCAACTCGCTCGTCCATTTTGGTGTAGCAAGGTGCTAACATTTGATTACCATAAGGCGTTTGCAGATGTTCATCCACTGCTCGTAGTATTTTACTTTTATAGGGTTCCTCATCAATACCTGCCAAAAGAGCCCAAGTTTGTGGGTTAAGAAAGATTCTCCCTTCTACATCTTCATCTACACCAAAAAGCTCATTGTTGTCGGTAATACCGCGAGCAAACCAGTTTCCATCCCAGCAATGCTTTATTACCGTATTGCGTAGGCTTAATAGTTGACTTTCTAAGGCAACGACCGATACATCTAATTTGTAATGTTTGGCTATACGCAACCAAACCTTAATTGCATAAGTGAGTGCCAGTGTTAACCACACTGATACCCCCTTACCTTTCGGCCCAACCATATTCATTGGGTCGCACCAGTCGCCCTGTTCAATGAAACACAAACCTCGCTCATCGCGCTTTGCCAACACCCAATTGAGGGCGAGTTCAATGTGCTCGATTACGCTCTTTTCTTCTGTTGAGTCATTGAAACACACTGACTCATGCAACAACGCAACATCGTTTGTTTGGTCAAGATAAACCTCTAACAATAAGGGTAACCATATACAGTGGTCTGAATGAGGAATTTCATTGATGTATTTTAATTCGGCATCTGGATGAATAAGAATACCATCTGGCATTTCGCCACTTCTATGTTGCTGCGTTAATGCCGTTAACAAACACTCTCTGGCCGACGACGGACGCAGGAAACACATGCCAATGTTATCTTGAATATAGTTTCTTGTTTGTGGATCGGTCGTTAGACGGTTAACATCACCATGATAAAAAACCTGCCTTGGTAACCATTGATTTATAAAGCTATCAAACTGCGTGTCGGCAGAAATGACTTGAAAAGGAAAATCGCTAGATTCAGTGGTTTGGTTAGCCGACGAAAACGCGCTAATACAAGCTTCAATATGCTTTGTTTTTAGGGCTACTGCCTCTTCCTCATTGTGCATCGGCCCGAAAACACAATGCAAGTTTTCAGTACTCCCGCTAAGTGCCATACGAAAATGTGATGCCGCGCATGGCGTTTCATAAAAAGCCGCTTCGTTTGGGAGCAGGCTTTTGTTTAAAGCTTCTGGTTGCATTAATCCACCAAAACCTTCAAAAGCGCTCTGTTTTGCACACCAACTATCTGGCTTGCGGTCACTAGCAAAAATGGTCATTTGGGCAGTTTTTTTCAGGGCAGGATAATCAGCTAGTTTTTGATAAGGGGTCACATATTTTGCAACGATAGAGTGTGACCTAGCATCATAATTAGCGCTTTGATTCATCCAAGACATATAACCGAGGGGAAAGTAACTGATGACACTGAGTTGACGGGGCTGATTGTTAACATCTTCAATGCTCACCTTCCAATATTCAAAAGGGTCATCAATCGCTAAGCATAGGCGCAGCTCAATTTGCAGTCTCATGTGCCTTATATGCCAAGTCACTTGTTTATTATTAGCCACAAATTCGAACTGCTCTGCTTCAATGTTGCATGGAGCGAAAGGTAAAGAAAAAAGTTCGCCACTTTCCTCATCTCTGATGTAAAAGTAGCGGCCAGGATGGTGAGCAAAATAAGGGTGCTCCGGCTGCATGAAAGTCTTAGCTTCAAGACTCGGAGCAAAAGCATATTTGCTTGGTTCTGGTTGCATAAACTGTGCATTTGCATAGCCTCTACAATTCATATTTAGCATCATCTTTTTGTTCCAGAGAAAGGCACTCGCATCGGGTTTCTCTGTTGCTGAAAATAGTGATTCAGTGAAGGCCATGGGAGCTAATTTCTTATTAATTATTGGCTTAGTCATTTTGCGCCTGCTTCAGCATCGATATCATCAAGGCCCAACTCTGCGTGGATGGTCTCTAACTGCTCCTTTGATAATGAATAAAAGCGAATGCAAAAAACCGAGAGTAAAGCAAATATGCCGGGAATTACGGTCATCAGTAAAACGATACCCAATTGCGATTCACTGCTCTGAGTAACATTTGCGGCATAGCCCATATAAGCAAGCACCCAACCTATTGTTGCCCCAGCTACGGCACCACCTAATTTCTGCGCAAATGAGGCGGCACTGAATATCATTGCAGTTGCTCGTCGCCCCGTTTTCCATTGCGAATAATCAGCGGTGTCGGCATACATTGAAAATACAATAGGTGATTTAGGCCCTAAACAGATCCCGATAGCCGCTTGTAGCACGAACATCAATGCTATTTGGTCTTTCGGAATGAAGAAAAATAAACTTGATAAAAGCGCTACTGCGATCATCAGGATGACGAGTAATTTCTTTTTATCGAACCACTTAAGCAACAGTGGTGTGAGAGCCGTTCCGACTAATAAAGAAACCATATATAGGGAGGTAAAATCACCGATGAGATCCTCCCGTTCGACATAATATTTAAAGTAGAAAGTCCCACTGCTAGCGCGCAAGGAAATTGTTACCATAATAATCATTGCCAATACAAATAGTACTTTCCACGGGGTATTTCCGAGTAAGTCCTTAAAGTCAGTTTTGATCGGTGTAGACCTAATCTGCGGTGGCTGAATTCGCTCTTTTGATGCAAAAAAAGTAATTGCAAATAATATCGCGGCAACGGCCCCATATACGACCATGAGCAGTTGCCATCCAAGTTCATCGTTACCTCCACCTAACCATTCCACCATATCATTGGTGATGTAGGCAACCAAGGTTCCACCGCTGAAGGCACCAATGAAGCGAATGCTAACGAGTGTAGTGCGTTCTTTCGAATCCGCGGTCATCACTCCCATCAATGCGCCATAGGGTACGTTAATAAATGTGTAGGCCAACATCATGAAGATATAAGTAGAAAATGCCCAAATAACCTTGCCAGTGTCATTTAAGTCAGGCACGGTAAAGGTGAGTACACCAGCAGCAAAAATAGGAATGATTCCCCACAGCAAATAAGGCCTAAATTTCCCCATACGAGTTTTGGTGCGATCTGCCAACACGCCCATCATTGGATCTGATACGGCATCAATAATGCGAGTTACTAGCATCATGGTCCCAACAATCGCTGGGTTTAGGCCAAACACATCGGTGTAAAATATGAACAAGAAGACATCAAACACTCGCCAATAGAAATTCGACGCGACATCACCACAGGCGTAGCCAACCTTTTCTGACAAAGGCAATTTTTTCGAATGCATAATAACTTCCTGTTACTTTCAAACCGAGATTGTTAATAGGGATCTTCGAAAATGTAAAATTTACGTTAATCACACTGTAATTCTCTATAGTTATACATGCAAATGTAAGCGCTTTCAAATATGTTTAATCATTTCTTATTATTTTGTGCGAAAGTGATGTGGGGAAGACAAAGCTTGTTTCATTGTTTACACTATTAACAATAGCCTAACGAAATAATAAAAAAGAATATAAATGGCAACGATATATGAAGTTTCGAAGGCGGCCGGCGTGTCGCTTGCAACAGTATCAAGAGTGATTAACAAAAACGCAGCAGTTAGCCCCAAAACTCGCGAAAAAGTTGAACAAGCAATGGTTGAATTAGGTTATCGACCCAACACCATTGCGCAGTCCCTAGCTTCTAGTAAAAGCAATAGCGTAGGCGTATTAGTGTCAGAACTCGACAGTCCATTTTTTGGTGAAATGATGTCGGGGATTGAAACTGAACTTCGAAGTGCCGGTAAGCAAGTGATTTTTGCGGCAGGACATAATACTGAAAAAGTCGAAAAAGAAAGCATTGAGTTTCTTCTCAGTCGCTTTTGCGATGCGCTTATTATTCATATAGAACAAACTCCGAACGACTATTTAGTTGAGTTGTCTAAAGGTAAAGTACCAGTCTATCTTATCAATCGCTATTTAGAGCCTCTTAAACAAAGATGCGTTTATATGAACAATGAACTGGGCGGCTATCGAGCAACAAAATTCGCCATCGACAAGGGTCATAAAAATATTGCCTACCTTTGTGGGCCTGAATACAAAGATGACGCTATGGAACGTTTAAAAGGCTACCAACGCGCATTAGAAGAAGCTGGTATTGACTATGATGAAAGCTTGATAGTTAAGGGCGACTATTCGGAAAGAAGTGGTTCAGAGCAATTTTCAATACTGTATCAACGAACACAGAACTTTAGTGCTCTGGTATGCGGCAATGATGAAATGGCCTCTGGAGCAATGAAAGAAGCCCGAGATTTAGGATTGGATATCCCCAGAGCAATCTCGATTATCGGCTTTGACAACACTTCTTTTGCCAAATATTTGTATCCTCAGCTCACAACTATTGATAATCCCGTAGGCGAAATGGGAAAAATGGCTGCAAAGCTTGTATTAAACGAAGTATATGAGCAAAAGCACTTGGTGCAGCATTATTTCGAGCCTGAATTAGTCGAAAGAAGCTCGGTACTGACGGTGTAGCATATTAACAATTTAATAAGCACTTTTCAGGTCCATGCTGTTCTGTACTGTTCTGTGCACGCGACAGGCATGGCAGTTTTTACATGACTCGCATTTAATTGGGATTAAACAAATTACATGATAGAAATACAAGCCATTAAAAAACACTTTCAAAATGGCGAGGAAGTGGTCACAGCAATCGATGACGTGTCCTTGGTGGTCAATAAAAATGAATTTGTTGCTATCATGGGCAGCTCTGGTAGCGGTAAATCGACACTTATGAATGTGCTTGGTTGTTTGGACACACCGAGCTCTGGTAAATACCTGCTCGACGGTCAAGATGTAGCGAGCTTAACCGACGACCAGCTCTCTCGCATTCGCAACGAACATATTGGTTTCATATTCCAAACTTTTCATCTTTTACCGAAGCTTGATGTAAGTGAGAACGTCAAGCTGCCGATGCGCTATTCCTCAGTCTCCGAGGATGAAGCCAACGCGCGAGCAGAGCGACTAATCGAACGCGTGGGTCTATCTCATCGCAAGCACCATAAGCCCTTTGAAATGTCTGGTGGCCAACGTCAGAGAGTGGCCATTGCCCGTGCCCTTATTAATCAGCCGAGTGTGATTTTGGCCGATGAACCAACGGGAAATTTAGACAGTAAAACCTCGAACGAAATAATGGATTTGTTAACCGAGTTACACAAAAGCGGCCAGACGATTGTGATGGTAACTCACGAAGATGAAATTGCAGCTTATGCTCAGCGCACTATAAGAATGAAAGATGGCAAAATTATTTCATCTGAACCTGCAGGTACAAAGCCATGATATTGAGTTTCAATAGCAAAACTATGGGTAGAGCTTTCGCCTTTGTCATACTATTTATATGTTCTTTTAAAGCTCTAACTAACGAGCTTTTACTTACAGGGCAAATTAGTTCTTCTGCTAAACAAGTGGTAAATGCACCGCAATCAAGCCGCTGGCAAATTCAAATTCAATGGATGGAAGAGGAAGGAAAAATTGTCTCTGAAGGAGACGTTATTGCCGTATTCGATGGGTCGAATGAACAGAGCCGGCTTGATCAAAACCAAGAGTCACTCGAACGACAAGTATTAGAGCTTGAGCAACTCAAAATGGAGCAAGAGAGGAAACTATCTGAAGCACAAGGGAGCTTAAAACTAGCCTTAATGAGAGTTAAAAAGGCGCAAATCGAAGCGTCGGTGCCGGCGACTGAAGTCAGTCGTTATGATAAAGGGCAATATGACTTAGCATTACAACGAGCATTGCTCGAACAAGTAAAAGCCGAAGAAGCATTGCGTCGAGCCGAAAAAGAACGAAGCACAGAGCTGGAAAAGAAACGCATCGACATTCAAAAAGTTGAAGAAGAGATTAACTATTTGAATAGCCTTTTAAACCGGATGAATGTCACTGCAACGCTCTCAGGCCCAATCACTTATGGCATTCACCCTTGGACTCAAAAAAAGATAGCGGCAGGTACGAATCTGCAGCCTAGCTGGAAGGTGTTGGATGTTCAGGCAAGTTCTAACTTTCAAATCGAAACTTGGATCCATGAAATTGACGCGGTGGGTCTAGAAGCCGGCGTAGAAGTAGAACTCGTCATTGACGCATTTCCTGATAAACGCTTTATTGGTTTATTCGATAGTATATCGAGCCAATCAGAAAAGCGTTCACAATGGAGCGATAGTGCTTACTTTCCGAGTATTATTCAATTTAAAGACGCGCCAGATGTGAATTTGGCACCTGGCATGAGTGTTCGTATTCATGTTAACGCTGGGGATAAAAACGATGCGTAGAGTGTTACTTACAAGCAGCATTTGCCTGTTACTGCTGGCCTGCTCAGATGAAAACGATAATCTGGCTCAGCCGAAAGAGCAAAGCAAAGCGGAAATTAGTGCTCCTGCGGAACTGGTTAGTATGCAAGAAGTCACTATAGGCCCTCCTAATATTAGGCGCATGTGGAATTTCAAAATCGAATATCTTGCACGAGAAAATGCGATTGTTAAGCCAGGTGACGTATTGGCTCGTTTTGACGGGCAGAGAATTCGAAACGATTTAGTTGGACGTAAAAGTGAACTTGAAGCTGCAATAAAAGAAGCAGAGCAAAAGAAACTGAATAACGAGGCAAAACTTAAAGACTTATTGCTGGATTTGGCAGAAGCCAAAATGAATGAGGACAAAACCAAGCGGAAAGTGGAAATTACCGACGCGTCCAGATCCGAGATTGAACGACAGAAACAGCAGGCGGAGTACTTAATTGCGAAGGAATCCCACGATCAAGCCAAACTTCGTGTAAAACAGCAAAAAGAAGAAATGCTTGTAAATGAGAAGGTGCAAAGAGCACGTATCGACAACCGACGCGTCAGAGTGAAAGACTTAGAGGAAAGTATTGCTAAGCTCACCATCAAGTCACCAAAAGACGGTATGGTTATTTATTACAACTGGAACGACGACAAACCTGCCGTCGGCGATACTGTGTATATGGGCGCTACGCTCATGACACTGCCTTCTCTTGATAAAATATCTGTAAAAGTTGAGTTTGATGAATCTCACACGTCAAAAGTGAGTCTTGGACAACAAGTAAAAGTGACTCTGGATGCTTTCCCTGAGCGCCCCTTCATTGGAAAGATCAGTGAAATCGGTAAAGCCTACAGAAATAAATCTCAGCGCAATTTGAAAGTTGTGTTCGACGCTTGGGTCACTCTTGATGAAATGGATACCACTATTATGCGCCCTGGTATGAAAGCAAATGTAGAACTTGTGAAAGGTGAAGTATGAGCAATAAACACGCTGTTGTATTGTTGCTTATATGTTTTGTAAGCCTAATGAGCGGGTGTGCTGAAGAAGAAATTTCCAGTACCCCTATTTACACCGTCACCGACCGAGATTTTGGTATCACGGTTGCCGCGTTTGGTGAAATCGAAGCGGCAGAGGCGCAACGCATTCCGTCGCCGGGTAATCAACCGATGACCTTAGAGTGGCTTATTCCGGAAAATACCGTAGTGGAGAAAGGCGATGTTATTGCCCGTTTTGATGCTCAACAAATTATTAAAGACAGTCGTTCCGAAGAACTTGAAATGTTGAAGTTACAACAAGACATGGCGAGGAACAACGCGGTTCAAAGTCAACAACTCAACGATATTGAATCTGATCAGACTTTTGTTAAACAAGAATTTGAATTTGTTGACCGTTTCGCTATCGACGATTTGCGTATTTATTCTCAGCTAGAAATCATAGATACTTTACAAAATCGAGATTTTTTGGAGGCAAAAGACGAATTCTTAGAATGGAAAGAGTCAAGTATCGACGAGCAGCACCAAAGTGAATCAGCCGTACTAGATATTCGTAAAAGTGGACATGCCGCAAAATTTAAACGTTATCAACAAGCACTTTCGAAATTAGAGGTTGTTGCGCCTTATTCTGGCTTACTTATTTATGAGAAGGACCGACGCGGCGAAAAACCCTCGGTAGGTCAGACTATTTTCCCTGGTCGTCCAATTGCCCAAATTCCTAACTTGGATAATATGCAAGCAAGGGTTTATGCCCTCGCTAATGATGCAATTGACCTAGCTAATGAACAAAGTGTCACGCTTCGCTTAGACGCCTTTCCAACAGAAGAGTTTAGTGGAAAGGTGATTAATGTGGCAGGATTTCCCCGCTCTATAGAGCGCGGTAACCCAGTAACTTATTATGAAGTAACGATAAGTCTCGATAAGCAAGACAAAAACCTAATGCAGCCAGGGCGAAAACTCACTGCCGAGATACAAGTAAAAGTGGCCAGTAAATCAGTCGTCATACCCTTACAAGCCATACACCATGACCAAGGAAGATCATATGTTTATCTCAAACACGATGGAAACTTTGTGCGTCGAGAGGTCAGTAGCGGCAGGAAAAATCAATATCTCGTTGAGATTACACAAGGTGTTGTTGTTGGTGACCAGATTGCGCTAAGCGTCCCTGATGGTGTAGAGAACGAGCTCAACACCGAAAGCAAGGTAGCATCATGATTGGAAAATACAGTGTATTGCTTAAGGATGCCATTGCAGAATTATCCGCCCAAAAGCTCCGAACCTTCCTCACGCTTCTAGGCATGATATTTGGTGTAGGTGCGGTTATTGCCATGCTCAATATTGGCGAGGGAGCAGAGAGACAAGCCTTGAAACTCATAGATTCGATGGGAGTTAACAATATCATACTAAACGCCAAAGACTACTCAAGTGAAGAACTTGCCGAAATTCGGGAAGAAAGCTTGGGTTTATCAATGGGCGATATTCACGCTGCAGTGGCCACTTTGCCCTTCGTTGAGGCTTACAGCGCAAGCAAAAAAATACGTGTACACGATATTTATAGCGAAGAACGAAAGTCACAGGCTGAGGTTTTAGGTGTAACCTTAACCTATTATGATCATGCTAACCTCAAATTAAGTGCTGGCAGATGGTTGAATGAAACAGACAATGCTCGCATAGCACAAGTTGCTGTACTCGGCTCAAGTGCTGCGCGCGAATTATTCCCAAATTTAGTTGACTCCACTGATGAGATTATCGGGCAATATGTGAAAGTGAATCATGTTTGGCTAACTGTGGTTGGTGTATTGAGTCAGCCTCCTGGCGATAAAAATGAATTTCAAGGGGTACAAATAGGTGGCGATCGTTATCGAATCTTTTTACCACTGGCTACTAGCATCCAAAAGTTTTCAAGTGACACATTAGCAAGCGAACTTGACTCAATTAAGTTAAATATCATTAAAGGAAGTGACCCTGTTATCGCAGCTAAAGCCGTTGAGCAACTGATGCAGCTGCGCCACGGTGGGGTTGACGACTACGAACTAATTATTCCTGCAGCTTTGCTAGAACAACAAAAACAAACACAACAAATATTTAATATAGTAATGGCCTGTGTTGCCGGCATCTCCTTACTTGTAGGTGGCATTGGCATAATGAACATCATGTTAGCCAACGTGATGGAGCGAACAAAAGAAATTGGATTGTTACGTGCAGTTGGTGCAACTCAGCAGGATATCAAAGAGCAATTCTTAGCTGAAAGTTTTGCCATATCTGTACTGGGAGGTATGCTAGGTATTGTATTTGGTTTAATTTTATCTGAAATTATAGGCACCTACTCTGGCTGGGCCGTTAGCTGGTCAATACCGGCTATCTTTCTGTCCTTGAGTATTTGTATGATAGTCGGTGTTGGCTTTGGTGTATTCCCCGCTATAAAAGCATCGAAACTCAACCCTATCGATGCCTTGCATAGCGACTAGAGGCTTAGCCGTGATGAACAGCGAGATGATGATATACCTTGCGCCTTATTATTTATGTTTAAGAAGATAGTAAAATGACACTAGCAGAAACAAAACATTTAATTCGTAGTGGCTACGTTTTCATTGCGATGATCTTGCTAGCCTACCCTGCCGCAGCTCAAGAATGTGCAGTGACTCATAGCGATACTTCGCAGATCAACCTAGCGGTTGCCGTATACGAGCCTTGGATGATAGTGAATCAGAAGGGCGTTAACGGCATTGATGTGGATATTGTACGAGAAATCGCGAAACGCATGAACATTAAGGTCAACATGATAGAGTGTAACTGGACGGACTGCCTTAAACGTAGCAGAACTGGTAGCGTTGATTTGCTCACCAATCTTTTTAGAACGCCAGAGCGAGAAGCTTTTCTCTCTTTTTTAGAACCACCATATTTGATCGGCACTACCAGAGCCTTTTATGCGCTTGGCGATGATAAATACAAAGTAGCCAACTATGACGACTTACAGGGCATAGAGATTGGAATTGAGAACGACGTGTTACAGTTTTCTCGTTTTGATAGCGACAAAACCCTATCCAAATCAACTTTTGAAAGCAGCCAATTAGTTATCAAAGCATTGTTAAACGAAGATGTAGATGTGATTGTCGGCCAAGAGAACGTATTTGATTACATCATTAATAACAGCGCCGAATTTAGCGAGCTAATCACCAAACAACGTTTTTCGGTTTATGCCGAGGAAGACGGCTATTTCGGCGTTTCCAAATGCAACGATAAGGATGCGTTTTGGCAGCATTTCGAGAAACAGCTGATTACCGTTATCAACGAGGGCTTTGTAAATAAAGTAATCAATAATTACCGCTAACACGATATTTTTACTCTTGGTGTTTTAAGACAGTGCCTGAGTAAATAGCTTAAAGTTGCTGGATTACATCGAAAGCATGTCAGGGCTATTGATATTGTGAAAGTCATCACGACTTACCTTTAGCCCCTTACCTTGCAAATCATTTAGCGAAATACTGATGGCACCAGAGAGCACGTATCTCATTGATACGCTGTTGGCGCTTTTGACTGTCTTCAACAAAGCAATATTTTCGTTACTTAAGTAAAACGCAACAGGGAAATAGTTTGACTCGAAATAGCAGCTTTGCAGCTTACACCTAGCATGCTCTAGTAGAGCTTCTAAGTATTGGCTTCTTAACTTAGGCATATCGTTAGGGATCACCAATAGAATATCTCCAACTTGCAATTCTGCGTGCTCAATGGCGGATAATATGCCCCCGACAGGGCCCTTATCACCAAATTCATCATAGCAAAGTTGTATATTCTCTCTGCTAAGCAAAGTAGAGCGGCTAGTATCATTATTCTCACCCTGGATAGGTTTTTTATCCTTCAGCCCCACATAAAGCTGCTCGATTGTGGTTTGCTGTAAACAACGTATAGCGTGTTCAAGAAATGACACACCGTGATAAATCACCTCGCCTTTAGGTCTTCCCATTCGTGTTGAGTGTCCGCCGTTGAGAACAAGCCCCACCACTCTGCTCTGCGTTTTTTTACTCTGCGACATCGAATGCTATTACTCTTAACAATTTTTATATGAGCTTACGAGCTTACACACATTGCTTTTCAGATAAAAGCCACTTTTCAGAGAGCGACTTATGGTTTACTTGAATATCAACCAACAGCAGAGACCCTGCGCTCAAACGATAACGTGCACTGAACTGCGATAAGGGAATATTCTCGCCAGCCTTTGTACTTTGCGAGTATAACACTTGAGCAATATGAGCCGACAGAGCAGTGTCTAAGCGCATCGGAAACAGTCGAATTGGTATTGCATCTGGTGCATAAGTTAACAACAAGTTTTTCTCTTTTCCACTCAAGCCCTCATTAACCACTCTGAACCATTGACTGTAAGTCGCTGCAAAATCTATCTGAGCGTTTTTTGGCGCCAGAATCATTAAATTCGGCTCTTCTATCGACTTTAAGGTCGCGAAGGCAATCCCTTCACATTCATATAAGTGTTCAATTAACAGCTTTCTTTGCTTTGCTTGTCGAGGAAAATATAAGTTTACGCTCTTAGCGTCGAGTTCTTCTAGTTGCAAACGGGTTTGGCTTATCTTTTCGGCTGACGCTTGCTGTTCAGCTTTTTGCTCAGGCTTAACTATTGCACTGTTTTTCACAGACGCTTTCGGAGCGACTGTATCAATTGACGCGACACTGGGCAGCATGGTGGCCAAAGGTAAGTGAATTGGCTTCAGTTCTGCCGGTGATTTAAGATATTCGGTTTCTTTGGCTATCGTTGAATTCAATGAAACAAGAACAACATCAATGCACCAAATAAACGTCACTAGTACTAAAAAGCTGAGCAAAAGCCTTTTTAAGATGCGAGTATTGTGTTGCACTTTTGTCATTGACTTAATGCTTCTAACGCCGTCATTTCCATTTTATTCATGACTGCCTGAAGGCGACTTAGCTGCTGGCGTTTGTCTTTCTTAATCTGACTTTTTGTATTTGACTGAAGCTGAGCTTCAATGCCGTCCGAAAAAACACTGTTCGAAGGCTCATTACTGGTACTTGTAGGGACCACGCTTGCAACAAATTCAGAAGATTTTGCTACACTTTCTTTTTCGTCGGGTTGCCACAACTCCCTTTCAGGTAACATTTGGCTTTGCTCTTCAAGTGCTAACAACAACTCTCTATTAGTGTTGGCGAGCTTATTATCCAACTCTGTTATTCTAGTCTTAAGAATAGCTATCTCATGTTCCAGCCGCTTCTCAAGTTCATGGTGACTAAACATAGCAGTTTGCTTCTCGTCATCAAGCTGACCACTCTTACTCTCGTGCTCAGACACTATTGTAAAAAACTGCGAACGATGTTTTAACCACTTCTTACCTGGGTCGGACTGTAAGACTAAAAAAGCCAACGAGGCGATGAAAGCAGCGAGGAAAAGCCATCGAAAAATACCTTGCGAATTTACCCTTGAAAATGAATTTATCATGTACAAATCTCCTTCTAAGAGCCTATGCTTAAATCACTTTTAGCCAAAAATACGCTGGCTAACGAACGAATTAGTGTAGAGCAAGGCAAACCAACAACCGTAGTCATAAAGGCCATCGAAAACTGAGATGTAAGTTCAGAAATGACGGCATTTACCGTGTCAGGTCCTAAGCTCTGATGCGACAAAGCACCTATCCCTAAACTAATTCCTAACAAAGTATAGGTTAACGCTAGTGTTGATATACCGTTGGCCGTTTGCTGAGCTATTTCGGCCCAATAGCGCTTTTCCTGTATTGTTCTTTGCGAATTCAGAATGTTGCAAATACTCAATAATCCAAGCCCACATAGTGGTACAAAGAACAACAAAAAAGAGGTCGAGAACATTTTCTGCAGACTCTGAATCAGCTGCATTGCATCAAGATTTGTAAGGTAACTCAGTATTGCCAATACAATGGTGATCGTTCCGAAACCACCCACAACGAACTTCATATTGAAGATAGATGTTTTAGTACTGTCAGGCTGATGAGATAAAAGCAACATTATCGATACCCTGCTTTAGTAGCCATAATACCTTGGTTAGTAATATTGGCGTTTTTTAACCATTTCCCCATTGCTGATAGTTCATCTTCGGCCCCGGCATGAACTAAAAAAGTCATGTCGTAATCGTTAAAAGCTCGTTTGACCACTGAAGAAGATGATGACAATAGGCGCTCATCACGCAAAACCATGCGCTCTACATCAGCTAACTGCCTTTGCTTAAAAGTGAGCAACTCATGTTTTTTACTCATCTCAATATCATTATTTAAGAACACAGCAATAAGTGCTGCTCTTTCACGCTCAAGGTTTATCAAGGTATATAAGTTCTTATCCTTTGTATTAGCATGAGCTTGGCTTGAAACCCCAGCTAAAAGTAAACAGCTTACGGCTAAGCTGATTAGCGCAGAAACGCCGGATTTTGTTGCTGTATGTAGAGTCATATTATTTCCCCTTCAAAGAAAATGCAGTGTGTTTAGCTATAAAAATAAATCTGCCGCTTGCGCAGGCTTTGTAAAGTTATTAATGATTGCGCCGTCTTCTGTTTCTTCATAAGCGATAGTGAATTCAATCGACTGCGCATCCAAAGCAACTAACTTGGCCATATAACTGATCATTAATGATTCTTGATCGAGCAAAGATTGGTCGCTCGCCGCTTGCATCAAGAGCTGGCGAACATACTCTTGAGCGCTTACCTCAACCCCATCAATCATTGGTGCCATGGCAGCTTGATGTTTGGAAATCGCTTCTTTCAAGAGCTCAATTTTGTTTAAATTAGCAGCAAATTCATCAGCATAGGGACTTTGCTTTCCCAAACCTTGGCCCAGCAAGCTATCGTCTACTCGCGCTATCACTTTTTCCATCCGTGCTCTCGCCGCCTCTTGACTCGCTTTCAACTTTTGAAAATCGACACTTGCTGAAGCATTTTCTTGCCTGAGTAGTTTTTGCAATACATCTTCATACAGCGATTGTTTTTGATCCAAAGCTTGTTGGCGCAACACTTGGCTTTGCTGCATATCATCTAAATAGCTCGATTTCAGTTGCACCAACGACACTCGTTCCTCAATCATGTCGTTGTCACTTACATCTACTAACAGAGATTGAAGCGCTTTAATTTTTGTCGCCTTTGCAACAATACGCTCTTCAGCAGCAAGTAATTCATTAGCAAGTGGCGACAAGTCAAAGTCTTGCTGAATACGCTTTTCAATTAAGTTCGCAGGCAGCTTAATAAGGCTTTCCGACGCTAAAGGCTGCCAGCCATCGTTCGAGCTTGACGTCGCATGCGCCAAACCAACATGCATGGCAGTGGTCAATAGCATAGCCATGCTTAGAAAAGCAGCGCTTAGAGAACGTCGCTTTTTGTGTTGATGTTTACTTTTTGCTAACGCAGGCTGTTTTTCTTCCACAAGAGTTCTTGGGCATATTACACGCATCATCTTACACTCCTAATTTCTACGCCAATGATACTGACGAACCAGATCATCGCGCATAGCTTGGTTAATATTCAGCACCATCAGTTGGTTCTTCGACAAAGATTTGTGATTGAGTAAGGCCGTTGCAGTATCTACAAACGAACTATAGTCAGAGAAAAATAAGTCTTGCTGCGGAAACTGACGAATAAACTCATCAAAGCTCTTTTTGGCACTTTTTGAATCACCGGCTTTGATAAAATTCATTACGGCTAAGGCTTTAAGTTGCATTGCCTTTTCTTTGTGTGGATGCTGCGAATCAAAATGAATGCCGTCGACACAGCGTTCAGCGTTTTTGGCTAAGGCAAGGTTTTGCGCTGCACTGCCGTTCTCACCAATGCTAATTTGCATATCGCTCACCCCATCTAAGCATGATGTACTTATGTGCTCGTACGATGCAGCGTTCGCCGCAGCTTCTTTTGCAACTGCGGCGTTTGTGTGTGCATCGTTTAGGGAATTAGATGAGGTGCTCATGCAAGCGCTTAATGTAAAACTAACAGTCACTAGCATCAACATGCTTTTGATTACGCGAAATGCGCGGGATTTATTTTTAGGTAGCTTCATTGTAGCCTCCAGTTTTAGTCGTACTGAGGGCTATGAAAAGCTTAGGCTGATTTTTTTGAAAGTGGATAAAATGGTGTGCACCTAGCAGGTAGCCGAGTGCTTAACGCTCACTGGATTACTAGTAACGTGTATACTGCAATACTTAAGCTAATGTTGGTAATCAAGGCTTTTCCACCATCAGTGTTTGCGTGAGATAGCGTGGATTGATATGAGTCCTTGTAAAAAATTCAGCTAAGGTCTCGACTGATGCCTTCTCTTCTACTGGCAAGCCCGACAAATAATCAGTTAGGCTAGCTAAGTCACTCAGGTCAAGTTTCTGAGATGTGACTAGCAGAATAAATTGCCGGTTCTCTGTTTGCATGCGCGGCAAGTTAATACGCCACATTTGTTGCCCTGATGACTCAAAAGAACTTAATTCCATTACTGTTTTGGTATCGGTAATCATCCAAATCTGTGGCAAATCGACATTAGTCACCAAGTCAATGCTGCATAATTCCGAGATAAATTGAGCAGGCAATTTACTCACAAATTGCTGTTTAATGTCTTTCTTAATGAGTAAGGAATTCGCATCGCATTTGCCGCCATTTTTGCTTGTAATGAAATATGAAAGATTCAGGTTCATGGTATCGTTATGCTCTGTTTTTGAAAACGATAGATAAATGGCCGCAGATACAGCAGCGAAAAGTACTGTTAACATTAAGATTAAGACTTGCTTTAGTTTTCCTTCAGGGATGGACTTAAATATAGAAGTGTCTCGCTTATAATCGTTAGCGGCATTAGCACTTATTTCATGAGCCAAATTGCTAGCTCTGTCGCTAGCCTCACCTTCCATTTCATAATACGTCGACACCTCACCTTGCATAGAGTTTGTTGGTAAAAAGTGGGCGAAATGTGTATGTAAATCGTCAATATGCTTAAGGCTATGAGCTTTACATAGCAATTCTGGGAAATGCGATAAAGCATTATCTTCAGGATAGAAAAAACTCACCAGAGCGCCTTTTCTGGCCCATGCGCTTACATGCGGGTTGGCGCTAGTGATTTTCTCTGCTAGACCGCTTATTGATTCTACTTTGCCGCTAGAGGTATTGACTTGCCCAGTAAGGCAAAAAACAAAATCGCCAGCCTCAACATTACCGTCTCCCAGGCTGTACGCAGTTTCTGATTCAATACTCTTAATCCAGTGAGCGGTAAAAATACCAAGCTGCCAACTGCTACCTTGTTCGATGTTGCTCGCTAAATTAGTGCGATAGGCAGCTCCACCAAAATGACGCTTTATAATACCGGTGTTTTTTTCAATAAAGCCGTGGTACGCAGCACTTACGTTGACCAAATCAGGCGAACCATTAATTGTCAGCACCGACTGTAAACTGGCATCCTGCAGATCAACAACACTTTGTACGGCGACTAAACCTTTAGTTGTTGCAATAAAAATATGTACTTTTTGACTCATTCTCTATCTTTCGCCTGCAAAAACATATGTGTGTCGGGGTGACTTAGCACAGTATACAAACGGCTTTGCTTTTCTATCAACTTTTGTGCTGTTCCTTCAATCGGCTTTGGAAAGTGAAATACAGTGAATTGCTTATCAAGCAGCAAATGTAGAAATACACCATGCTCCATCGACGATGACACATCGCTATCATGCATTTTTAGGGTCAACAAAACATACACTTGATCTGGGTTGATCGGGTCGGGCTTTAATCTCAGCGAGAAACGAGCACTATCTCTTTGGGTAATTAAGTCGCTAGTGCTTGCAGAGACTTGTTTCGCACTGTCGTCCCAACAGAGTTGTTCTAATACCCGAATATATTGACTACGCAGAGCCAAGTTTGTGTTTATCGTCTTTAATATTTCTTTAGCGCGCTCAGTGCCGGGTAATTGGGCACAAAAGACTAAATCATTAAATAGCAGTTTTTGATTACTGCTACTGCCCTTTTGTTTCAGTTCTCTCAATTGCTGAGTGGCCACAAAAAGGCTTTCGGAAAACGCACTTTGTTCTTTGCTTTGCTTGGTCGGCTTATTAGTTGCCATTGAAATCTCCATGTCGCTTTTCTAATTCATCATTGAATATGAAAAGATCAGCCCTAAAAATTTCATCTAAGCCTGCATTTAGCTCATTGTGGTCTGTGTCGTCGTCAACGCTACCTTGCTCATTAACCTTGTCCCGCGCTACCGGTAAAGAGCTTACTGTGGAGGCTAAGCTTTCGCATACGCCCTGAAAGCTATTTGTAAGTTCAAGGCAATGGGAAATAGCCTGCCACGACTCTATATATAATGTTGTTTCAGTAAATGAATCTTCACTCTGAAAACCTGACCGATTATTTTTAGATAATGCTCGGTAGGCGCAATCAACCAGAGTGTGAAGCCCATCGCAAGCAAGTATCAGCTTTTGAATTTGGGTAAAGCTCGGGTTTCGGCATGATTGTTCAGTTAGTGTAGCCACAGTTTTATCGTACGCGCTTTGCAAGCAGTCGTGCGAGATAGCCAATTTTGAGCTTTGTGTAAAAAATGTTCTGTCACTTCTAAGCGCGAAAGCAACTGCCTCTAGTAGACAGGCCAAGCTGCGCTCGTCTTTTTTCACAAGCAATACAGCTGCGCAACACAATAAGGCATTCGCAGCAATCGCTTCCCATTTTTTTAGTGACGCATAGTATTGGGAGTATGGCGCAACCGGATGTTTTAATATCGTATGTTGTGAGGCCTGCGTCGTTTTATCCAATACACCGCCATTACCCTCGTCGTTTATTGCAGACACATTATTTCGCTTGCGCTGTATCAGTATCGCTTGCAAAGGAGCAAAGCTATTGAGTCGTAGTATCGACATTGGAAAGTCTTTTAGCACTCGTCGTGTCGCTAAAATTGAAGAAATATTGTGATACTGTGCTTTGGTAAGTGATTTAGGTGACTGACATAAGAATTCATAATCAAGGTCACTCACGCTACAAGCCGAGACCTGCTCATACAAGCCGTTTTTTTGAAGGGGGTCGTTAACGTCAGTGTCGAATGAATGCGCGTGTTTGATGTTGAGCTTGTCAAACTCAATACGCTGAGTTTCTTGGTAATCGAGCATATCAAAAAAAGCACTTTGAAAGCGAACAAAACCTTCTTGCTGACCGCTTTGCTGCCAAAAAGCCAGTATCGCGGCGTCGTCTAATGCGTCAAAAGGCTTAATAGCCTGATGTTGTCGACACTCTTGGTGGTAGTTGTGAAGCCAATTATCTATATAACGATATTTTTGTTGTAAGCCTGCATTGCGCAAATGCTTTTTAAGAAGGTCGTATATTTTTTTCTGCAGGAGCGATGCGAACTTCGAAACACCTTTACTATCGCTACCTTTTAGGTTTAGCTGAATTTCGTCAATTAGCCCATGAAAGTGACTTAGCAACCACTCGAGAAAGGCTGCCAATAAATTCACCCGTGTTGCTGAAACAGTAAAAGTATCTTTGCCCGATTGGTAGTGTAATCCTTGGGCGTTTAAACGCCATTTCGCGTCATTAGCGAAAGGCTGAGCCCCCTGGCTTTTGGTCGCGTCCTGTTGATTGTTAAGCAGGGCCGATATTGCCACTCTAAATGTACTTGCATTGCAGCTATCTTGTAGCCAAAAAAATGATAATAGAGCATTCGACTTATGTTGGTTAAGCTCTATGACAGGCCAGCATAAATAGCAAAGCTCCAAACATAACTTTCCGTAATTTCTGCATACAATATATTGCGCCAATTTATCGATTGTTTTGTGTGAATACTTTAGTCGACCCTGCAAGTTTACGGTTTCTCGAAGTAACTCGAAGTCTGCTTGAAGTTGCTCACTAACGCCGCTTGAAATCGTCGTCATAGGTCGCCCTGTTGCTGAGGTTTTTTCTGAGCATGCGCTAGTCCCTCAACTGCTATTTCGCTTCCGTGCATAGCTTGACTTATCTGCTCACTGTAAACTGTTTCACCAATAATATGATTCTCGCTATCTGCTGTTGCTGGTTGGGCATCGTGCAGATTTAGCGTAAACACCTGACTCCCTATTTGTAAGGTTAACGTTTCTATCAGCGGCATAGGACCATTAAGCGGCGCACCATCAACCAAAATATCATTGGCTTCTGCAATGTGCGTTTGCGACTTATTGGGCATAGGAAATAGCCACATAGATGGATAAATCTGCAATCTTAGTAGTGCTTTATTAGCGATTTCTGTTTGTGTCTGATGATGTGATTTAGCGAAATACTCACTCGCGCTCAGCCATCGCAATTCGTGTTTGTCTTGCATTAGATAAAAATCGCTTTTACTCATGTACCATTTTGTATTTATGGAGGAACTCAAAAAGTTCACTGCAGAATTCATCTCAGGGGGCGGCATTATCGTGTTTTGGCATAAGCTCAAACATAAACATTCATTCCCAAAAACATGTTCAACTTGAATCCCTATTGGAGCCATCTCGTCGGGTGGCAGTAGATGAATTTGGTCCATTGCGCTTAACCGGTGGGTATGCTGTTGTCTCACTTTGATATATTGAAACCATACGCCGTTAGTTGAGCCCAAGTCTGATAGACTGTAACCATGATCATCACATTCAATCACCGCACTTCGACCAACTCGAGACACATTTTTTTGTGGTAAAAGAATTTGCACCGCCATACATAGATTAGTGTCTGGCGAAGGTCTCCCCAGATGAAGCTTTTGATTACAGTTGATGATTAATTTTTGCTCATGGGACTGAATTGATAGACCTTGCCCAGTAAGACTCTTGTTTTTAAGTAAGCGGGTTAATAGGCGTTTTATTGAGTCGATTTGGAAGTCGATAACAGGGCGATCATGTTGCTCATGATTCTTACACAAGGCGAGCGCTTCATAAGCTTGAAATAGAGACAGGTAGAGTCTACCTTCCTGTGCCAATTTAACAGCACTCTCTACTCGCTGTTTCCATTCTTTGCGCTCATTTTTAGTCTCTCGATTTTTTTCTCGTTGAGCATTAATAGCTGATGAAAGGGCTAACGCTGAGATATTCGATGCATTTTGTTCTATTGCCCTTTTCACGTACACACTCGCTGAATCCACCTCATAGTTATGCAAGAGATCTGTCGCATTCTCAAACCACATACTCGACTGCTCTACTCGCTTTTCAATCGCCTGCTTCTTTTTCAGGCAAGTCTTGCTTAACAAAAATGGATAAGGAAGCACGAGAATTCTGTTCACCAAGCTTAACCATTTTCCTGACTGGTTGCCTGCTTCCAATTGATTTAACTTCCAGGAGAGTGCAGAGCGCGCAACAAGAGTGAGACTTAGGAGACATATTCCAAGCAATGCAAACCATAAAAGGACAAGCTCCAGCGCGTAGGGAGTATGTGCTCTTTGTAGCTTAAATTGATTGTCTTGCTTAACAAAACGAAAATTCGTAGGCGCATCTAAACGTTCTATTAATGTTAAAGCCTGTTGCCGAAATTGTGCTGGCGTGAAGGGAGAATCTACTTTGTACTCGACACTTTGTATGGGTAAGAGAAGCGATAGGAAAGCCCGCTCAGTTTCTTCGCTACTTAACTCAGATTGGATATCTGCTGTGCTTGGAAGCAACAGGCTCGCCAATATCCTTGCTTCTTGCTGACTATAATCCTCAAGTCGTAAATGATATGTATAGCGCTTATCTTGATTCAGAAGCTCGGCTACGAGCTGGGTCGCTAGCGATTGGTTTACAATCGCAATATTTTCCTGCTTCGTATTTGCTCCGGCTGCGCCCTCATTCACATCTGAAGCTTGCGCAAGCTCAAAATTAAGTCGCTCAGATTTTGAGAAAAGCACCACTGCAGACAAGGTATCGATCGCTCTAAGGCTCACTTCATATCGCCAGTTTTCATTTTCGCCAGCTTCCGACACTGTGCTTGATTGTTGAAGTTTGGCGCTGTAAAAAAGCAATAAATTGACTTGCTGCTTTTCGGGTTCAAGCGCTTCATTCACTAGCGAGAATTCGTCAATAAAAACGCGCATATTTGGTTTACCGCAGAAGCTCACAAGACAATCGAGACCAAAGCTTTCGGGTGCCCTCAATGTTATCGAGCGCTCAATAAACGCTTCGGTGACAATTTGCTCGAAGTGCTGATTAAGTTCGCGATTGTCGTCTTGGGCTACTAGGATAGCTTGCCATTGATTAGCGCCTAAGCTATCGGCAGAAAGTGCACTCAGTAGGATTAGAACAAAGGCTTTCATGGCTATTTTCATGTTGGTCCTTGATGATGAACAATTTCCACCAAACGAAAACCAGTGGTGTGAGATCTCACTGTCTTTTTTAATACTTGATAATGTTCAGGTGACATTGTAGCTGCATTGTCAAACCACGATCCCCCCTTCACTACTGCTTGATCACAACGAGGGGCGAGCGTCTGACTTGCAGCTTTGCCACAATCTTGCATCCATTCTTGTACATTACCCTGCAAATCATAAAGTTGCCATTGATTTGCGGCAAAACTCCTCACTGGTGCAGTCGTTCTGGCATACTGACCAGCAAAACTGGAGGTGCTAATACAATCTTTACAATGCCCCATACTGCGAGTTTTACTCAAGGCTAAGTTGCTATTATCGCCATTGCCATTGACAGACCGAGTAGCGAATATCCACTCTTTTTCGGTAGGCAATCGCAACTCAGTTCCAGTGATAGACGATAGCCAGGGTATGAATTTTTCTTGTATATCATACCAGCTCACGTTGACTACGGGGTGGTTTGGACGACTAAAGATAACAGCCCGCTGATCAGTCGACACCCTAGAGCTCGTAGCGCATTTACCGGCAGCAACGCACGCCATATAAAGGCTGTTGCTGACTTCGGTCGACATCATTCTAATTCGCTTTTGTGAATCAGGGATCTTAGGCAGCAATATAAATTCAACGGGAATGCCATCTGCAACTCTTGGGTCGCTATTGCCAATAAAGTAGCGACTATCAGATAAGCTCAGTGTTGCGTTTATATTGAAACTTGGTAAACGTAAAGACACTTTCTTTTTTATCGTGGTAAAGCCATTTCTACTCAACCTTAAGATGTAGTCGCCTTCAGTGAGTTGCCCACTAAGTACTTCATCACCACTGAGGGACTGAAAGCTGACTACCGCGTCTGCGGGCTGAACATTCAGGCGCACTTGCACTACTTGCGCAGGTAACGACGATTCGATGCGCATTGTTTTATCGCTCTGGTGGGTATCGATTTGGTTCGTATGGATCGCTTCCTGATTATTAGCACTAGAAGTATTAGCCGTTGAAGGCGTTACCCGTGGTTTAGAAAACTCGACAATGTTAGGAATCAGTGCGGCAAGCAACACCCCCCCCATTACTGCACAAAAGCGAAAGAAATAGCGCCAACTTAATAAGCTAGTTGTCTTGATTTTAGCTTGATGAGTTTTAGCTTGATTAGTATGACAAAACACTAAGTTTTCCCGAGCGGCAATTTTTTCCTCCAAGTGACTTGGTTGCGACAACACAGCATTGCCTAATTCAAGTAGACGCGCTTTGTGTTGCCCATCAAGAGGCCCATTGGCAGCAATAATTGCCTGATCTACCTGCTCTATCCAGAGCGAAAAGCGAGCAAAATCAGGCCTCTCTTTTTTGAGTTGTCGCGTTACCCTTTCTATAAATTGAATAAATCCGGCTTCGTCATAGTTTTCATGAAGCACAGCTTTGGCCTGTAAAGAGAGACGTTGGAAGTTTTTCTCATCAACTTCAGCCTCACTGACTAAAAGGGCAATAATATCATTTTTTATGGCTGATAAGGATTCTGTCTCAGGTGAAGAAGCCGCTGACCATTGTTGAGTAGTCGCATGGTAAGAGGCGCGATTTTTTATGGCTTGTTCATCGTTTGTGTTATCGCTAAACGCATCGTCGATTTCTGATGCATCAATTTTTTGGTTTTGACTTTGATATTCCCTGCTAGAAGATAAATCGCTTAGCACTTGCTCGATTAGTCCTTGGATTTGAAGTGCGTTATGGGGCCTATGTTCGGGTGCAGCCGCTAGCAAACTGCGAAGCAAATAGTAGATTTTCTCATGTGCAGTTGACGTTGATTGCTCCGAGTCGTGGGCTTTGGGTCTGCAAGGCAGTCGACCAAATAAACAACGAAACAAAATCTGACCGAGTGAGTAAAAATCCGAATGAACGGACAAGTTAGTCTTACCCAACATTTGCTCTGGACTTGCATAGGCGGGCGTGCCAGCTAGATTATAATGAGTGTACGATAAATATGAATTGGATGTTCGCGAGTCGTTCTGAGTTTTAGTGTCGGAATTTACCGATATCCCAAAATCAATAATTTGCACTTCGTCGTTATCGTCGAGAAGAATATTGGCTGGTTTTAGGTCCAAATGGAGAATACCCGCTCGATGAATACAAGCTAGACCTTTCAGCAACTGCAAAGCAATCGACAATGACTTTGTTACACTGAGTTTGTTGTCCTCTCCTAATAGTGTAGCTAGGCTTCGCTTGTAATAAGGCATGACGAGATAGGGCTGTGCTTGATCATCATCAACAAAGCCATAACTCATGAAATTTATGATATTGGGAGATGATGCCAAACCATGCAAAAGCTTCGCTTCGCTTAAAAAGTTAGTGGTTGAGCCAGTAAATACTTTAACTGCAACTTGTACATCTAACAAAGGGTCTTGAGCCAGGTAAACCGACGCACTTCCTCCTCGGTCGATAAGTCCAAGTACTCGATATTTACCTATAGTGTTCAACCAAGTCTCCTTGTATTAGCACAAAATCAACAACGCTGTTACTTTGGCTACTTTTTCTTATAAAGGCAAATTTACCAGCCTCACTAATACACATTATAAATTTTTCGCTCCCTGGCCTTTGTGTCGAACAAATGGCGCTAGAGTAGTTTTACATCTTCAAAAAGCAAAAAACATGCAAATATGCAGAATTTCCCCACCCTTTTCTTTACAGCAGACTTAGCCTATACTTCTAGCATGAAAAAGAACATGTTTGTGTATTTCGTAGCGATAGTCCTCCTATTGGCTCAAGTTGGCCAAGGCTTCGCTGTTGCAGCTAACACACTCACTGCGCAGCCGGCTTGCAACATGAACGACGCCGACATGACCATGATGATGCAGAGCAGTGACATGCGCGACGCCGAAGGTGACAATGAAAACGACGTTCTAGAAACTGACGACAACAGCAACACAAATGAGTCGCATTGTTGTGAAATGAATGCAGAACTGAGCAATGAACTGGGCAAAGAACCGAGTAAGTGCAAAAATGACTGCAACGAATGTGGTTGCGCTCATTTTGCCTCAGCAAACTTCATGCTCTTTGCGAAGTCTCCCTCGCTCACCACCAATATCATTAGAAGTAAGGTAATTCGCTTTTTGGGATTACAGCCAAGCGCTGCTTTTAGCAACAAAAACCACCGCCCTCCTATTTCTTAAACCAACATTAGAAGCGTAAAGCATTCGCTAAGTTTTACCAGACTCGTGAGTATATGAATTATTAATGCGCACAGGACTCGGTAAGCATTAGCGTATCGTCTATTTTGTTTGTTTGAGATTGACCATGAAAAAGAATTTGCCTAGCTCTATGAATCGAGCTTTTTTCACCGTTTTTAGACCTAAGTTATACCTGTCTATTGCCTTAACCTGCTTGCTTAATGTTCCGCTAGCTTTTGCTAAGCTGCCAGAAAAGACGGCGATAAAGCAAAGTTATCCTGATCAACATACCGTTCAACTCTCGCTGAGTGACGCAAAAGCAGCGGTATTGCAACAAGATCAATGGTTGCAGAAAAGCCAGTATCAAGAAAAAGCGCTGCGCTCGAAAAGTAGCGCAGCTCTTGCCCTTCCCGATCCGGTAGTAAATTTGTCGGTGTTGAACCTACCTACCGATGGCTTTGCTTTCGATCAAGAAGCAATGACTCAGCTAAAAGTGGGGATTCAACAAGATATACCACAAGGGAATAGCAGAGAGATTGAAAATCAACGCTTACGAACCATGGCCAAAGAAGAGCCCCTATTGAGGGAGTATAGAAAAAAGCAGCTAGTATTAAGAACGACCGTACTGTGGTTAAACGCTTATCAAGCACAAAAAAGCGTAGAGCTCACGCAAGAAGCATTACCACTGGTGAAGAAACTGCAGGATCTCAGCGAAGCAGAATATTCGTCGAGCTTTAGCGATGTGACCCAGCAAGATGTCATTCAGGCTGAAATCGATATTGCAGAACTTAGTGAGCGCCTAATTCGATTCAAAACCGAAAAAGAAAACGCGACAGCCCAGCTAGGTCAGTACCTATATCCCATTGAATCGCCAACCGACCTTAGCAAAGATTTCAGCAATGATTGGCACTTTAATTTTGAGGATATCGCCGAGCAAGAGTCGCAATTGGCTAGTGTTATTAAGCTACTCAGCAAAGATAAACACGAGTTGCTGTTGATGCTGAAAAATCACCCCTTGTTCTTAATTAACAAGCAACGCATTGCAGCGGGAAACTTGTCGACCGACCTAGCCAAGCAAGCCTACAAGCCGAAATGGGGGCTTAATGCGAGTTACGGCTTGCGTAGCGATTCACCTCAGGGCAATAGTCGAGCAGACTTCTTCTCGGTCGGCGTTAACGTTAACCTGCCTCTATTCTCCAATACCAAAGTTGATGCAGAAGTGGCTAGTAGTATTCAATCAACAGAAGCTATGCGCACCGATGGATTATTGTTACTCAAAGAATTGTTATCGGGCTTAACTGTTGCTTTAAGTAGACTAGACGGCTTGCAACAGCGCCGCCAAATTTATGAACAAAATATAATACCAAAACTACAACAACAAGTGAGGTCTAACCAAAGCGCCTATGCCAGTGATCGAGGTAGTTTATCCAAGCTAGTGAAAACAAAACTCCGTGAAGTGAAAGCTAATATCACTTTATTGCAAATCCGAAGCGAACAATACAAAACGCTGGCAGAAGTTCACTACCACATTAGCACTTCGATAACACCAATGGAGAAAAACAATGACTAAATTATCGAATAAACGCGACGCTAGAAAATGGTTAATCGTACTTTTTGTTGGGGTTTTGGCAGCTATGTTAATTGCCCTTGTTGTTTCTCGTCTTTATGTTAGTGCAAATGGAAATGGAAGTGCCAGCGCTCATAAAATGGGTGATGAAGGGAAGAACATGGCTAGCGAAGCTGAAATTTTGTACTGGGTAGCGCCCATGGATGCAAACTTTAGGCGAGATAAACCAGGAAAGTCGCCTATGGGCATGGACTTAGTGCCAGTTTACGCCAACGATAATGGAGCTGCTAGTGCTGACGCAGGCCTAGTACAGATTAGTGCCAGAATAGAAAATAATTTAGGAGTGAAGACCGATGTTGTTAAGTTCATTCCAAATGAAGTCAGTTTGCATCTGAGTGGTCAGCTTGCATTCGCTCAAGATAACATTGCCCACATTCATCCTCGGGTCACTGGTTGGATAGAAAAGCTCTATGTGCGCAGTGTCGGCGAAGAAGTCACTCAAGGAGACGCGCTTTATACCTTGTACTCCCCAGAACTGGTTAACGCACAAGAAGAATATTTACTGGCACTCAAACAAGCAAACAGCAATATTATTAACGCCGCACAGGCGCGTTTGCAGGCGCTTAACTTGCCTTTAAAAGCAATTGAAGAAATTCGACAAACTCAGCTTATTCAGCGAGAAGTGACATTTTATGCCCCTCAATCTGGCGTGATTAAAGAACTTAATATTCAAGAAGGTTTTTACGTTAGTCCATCGAAAACCATGTTGTCTATTGCGGCCATTGACCAACTCTGGGCCATATTGGATGTGTTTGCCAGTGACGCGGCCAAGCTTGCTGTCGGCCAGACTGTATATCTGAATTCTGAGTTTTTCCTGGCGCAACAGATAACAACTCAGGTCGCTTACATTTACCCGACTCTTGAGCCGACAAAAAAAACCTTACAAGCACGTGTAAACGTGAGTAATACCGATAAACGCCTTAAACCCGGCATGTTCGTTAGCGCTCAACTGGATACAAAAATGCAAAACACTCACCACGAAGCAAGCGAAGTCTTGGTGGTGTTGCGAGATGCAGTAATCGACACCGGCAAGCAAACTCGGGCTGTTCTGGCGCTGGGCGATGGTCAGTACAAATCGATAGCAATCACGACGGGCCGACTCTATGGTAGCTATATTGAGGTAGTTGAAGGCTTGCGCGAGGGCGACAAAATAGTAAGCTCCGCTCAATTTTTACTAGATTCTGAGAGTAGTATTAGCTCTGACTTTTCTCGGATTGACGGCAATGATACGCCACTACCTGACACGAGCGGTGAAGTGAGTGCTTGGACCCATGCGACAGTTGAAGAAGTGTTCATTGATGAGGCAATGCTTAAGCTCAGTCATGGTCCGCTTGCTGAATTCAATATGATGGGGATGACAATGAATTTCCTAATTTCAGACAGCCTTAATATTAACGACTTCAGAGCGGGGCAAGATTTACACGTAGAAATCGTGAAAAGCAATTCTGGTATGTATAAAGTTTCTACCGTTCATTTTATGCAGGATTCAACAGAGGCTACAGTAGACAGCCCAACAACTGCCAATGAAGAGAACCAATTATGATTGCTAACCTCATTCATTGGTCGATTAAGAATCGCTTGCTGGTACTCTTGGTTACGCTATTGATATCGGGCTTTGGTTTATATTCCGTACAAAAAACGCCAGTAGATGCAATACCCGATCTCTCAGATGTTCAAGTGATTGTAAAAACATCCTACCCAGGCCAAGCGCCTCAAGTAGTTGAAGAGCACATAACCTACCCTATCAGCAGTGCAATGTTGTCGGTGCCGGGAGCGCATACTGTAAGAGGCTTTTCATTTTTTGGTGACTCTTACGTGTATATTATTTTTGATGACAACACCGATATTTACTGGGCACGTAGCCGGGTTTTAGAATATCTTTCGCAAGTCAGCAGTAGCTTGCCACCGAGCGCAAAAACTCAATTAGGGCCCGACGCCAGCGGTGTTGGTTGGGTATATATGTACGCCTTGAGTGACGAATCTGGCAAGCATAGCCTTGCAGACCTCACTAGCATTCAGAATTGGTTTTTAAAATATGAATTGCAAACCCAGTCAGGAGTCGCTGAGGTCGCCACGGTAGGCGGCATGGTGAAGCAATATCAAGTGATAGTCGACCCCATGAAATTGCAAAGCTATCAGTTACCACTAGCCACAGTGCACAAAGCAATAGAGCAAGCAAATCAGGCATCCGGCGCTTCTGTGATTGAAATTGCTGAAGCCGAATACATGGTGACAACCTCTGGCTATCTTAGCAAACGAAGCGACATTGAAAACATTCCAGTGCTGCTGTCAGGCCCAAAGACGCTTAAAAAGCGCGATGATAATTACGGCACGAGTACATCTACAACAACGCCTTTGCTGCTAAAAGATATCGCAAGAGTAGAGATTGGCCCGCAAATGCGCCGCGGAGTTGCTGAGCTTGACGGCCGTGGCGAGAGTGTTGGCGGCATAGTAGTCATGCGCCACGGTGAAAATGCACAACAAACAATTAACGCTGTGAAGAACAAACTCAAGGCCTTGCAAAATAGTCTGCCAGACGGCGTTAAAATAACCACTGTCTATGACCGCTCAGCATTAATCGAGCGATCGATCGACAACCTAACGATGAAACTACTTGCTGAATTCGCGGTCGTTAGCATTATTTGCATTGTTTTTTTGTTCCATTTACCTTCCTCTTTCGTTGC
The DNA here is from genome assembly GCF_015595035.1 of Marinibium conchae. GTDB lineage: Bacteria > Pseudomonadota > Gammaproteobacteria > Enterobacterales > Alteromonadaceae > Glaciecola. The sequence continues at coordinate 1,574,168 of NZ_JADNRN010000001.1, forward strand.
CATCATCAGCTTACCCATTGGTATTTTGGTAGCTTTCAGCATAATGCACATGCAGGGAATTAATGCGAATATTATGTCCTTAGGTGGCATTGCTATTGCCATTGGTGCGATGATAGACGGTGCAATAGTACTTGTGGAAAATATGCATAAGCACATTGAAAAGGAGCCTTTGACACAGCAAAACCGATGGAAGATTGTTGCCAAATCGGCCAGCGAAGTTGGCCCTGCCCTGTTCTTTAGTCTGCTAATCATTACCGTTAGTTTTATACCTGTATTTACCCTAGAAGCACAGGAGGGGCGAATGTTTACTCCTCTTGCGTATACCAAAACCTATGCAATGGCAGCGGCTGCTATACTAGCAGTTACCCTAGTGCCAGTGCTGATGGGCTATTTTGTACGAGGTAACATTCGCCCAGAAAGTACAAATCCACTTAATAAAGCTCTCATAAGCGTTTATCGCCCCATATTGAGAGGCGTTTTGCACCACCCCAAACTCACCTTGCTGATGGCACTTGTCATTATGGGGCTAGGCTTGTACCCCTTAAACAAAATGACAACTGAATTCATTCCGCCTTTTGATGAAGGGGATTTGATGTATATGCCAAGTACCTATCCTTCGATATCAGTGGGTAAAGCACGACAAATATTGCAACAAACAAACAAGCTGATAAAAACACTTCCTGAGGTTGAACATGTATTTGGCAAAGTAGGTAGAGCCGACACCGCCACCGATCCTGCGCCACTCACAATGATCGAGAGCAATATAAAGCTGAAACCCAAGTCAGAATGGCGTGACGGCTTAAGCACCGACGACCTCATTCAGGAATTAGATGCCCTAGTCGACTTCCCGGGAATAACGAATGCTTGGGTTATGCCGATTAAAACACGAATCGATATGCTTGCCACTGGCATCAAAACGCCAATTGGTATCAAAATCAGCGGGCCAGATCTTGCAACGATTCAACATATTGGTGAAGAAATAGAGAGTACTTTATCGAACATGGAAGGCTCTGCCTCTGTGTATGCTGAACGCTCAGTGGGCGGGCGCTATATTCATATCGACATCGATCGAGTGGCAGCAGCACGCTTCAACATAAGTATAGCCGAATTACAAAAATTCATTGCTAGCGCAGTTGGTGGACGCAATATTACCACTACCGTAGAGGGCCTCGAACGTTATCCAGTGCAATTACGCTTTGCGCAATCCTATCGAGACTCACCTGAACGCTTAGCGCAGCTTCCTTATATCACAGCAACAGGAGCCCATGTACAACTGTCGGATCTAGCAACAATCAACATAGTGAATGGTCCTGCTGGCATCAAAAGCGAAAATGCTCGCCCTTCTGGCTGGGTATATATCGACATTGAAAATATCGATGTGCAAGGCTACGTTGACGCAGCATCAACAAAGATTGTTGAGCAAGTCGCGTTACCGCCAGGCTATTCAATCAGCTTCAGTGGCCAATTTGAATACATGCAAAGGGCAAAAGATAAATTGAGCTATGTGATCCCACTCACCCTTGGGATCATCGTGCTGCTACTTTACTTAAGTTTCAAAAGTTTCGCGCAAGTTACTCTCATATTAGTCACTTTACCCTTGGCCCTTATTGGCGGATTGTGGCTAAGCTACCTGTTAGATTTTAGCTTATCGGTAGCTGTTGGTGTGGGTTTCATTGCCTTGGCAGGTGTTGCCGTTGAAATTGGGATAATTTTGTTAAGCTATCTTGATTCAGCCTATGCCAAACTGCACAACAAAAAAACGCAAAATGGCGCAGAATCTACTGCATTTAACACCGACATTTTGCAAGAAGCGATCATACAAGCATGTGAGAAACGAATACGCCCCATTATGATGACTTCAACCTCCATTATATTTGGCCTGCTTCCTGTCTTGTTCGGTGACGGTGCTGGCTCAGAACTAATGAGTCGCATAGCGGCGCCCATGGTAGGAGGAATGATAAGTGCTTTATTCCTAAGCCTGATAGTATTGCCGGTGCTTTATTATCTGTGGAGAAAGTCAAGCGATGGAAAAAGTGTGTCATCACAGTAGCTCGCCGCAAATATGACTGTTAGTCACCATCCATAATAGATTGGCGCGTTGTTTTTTTGTGATTCGGGTTGGGTACTGGTATTTTCCAGCGAACTCTTAGGCTCCAGCCCGCTTGTTGATGGATTATCAATAAGCATTGGCGAGCTTTCTTCAGAGCTCAGTGAATTTGATGCAAAGTGTCTGCGTATATTCTGCATTCTCAGCGTTTGCAAACGCTCAATGAGCAGCGCTTTGTTACTTTCAGATTTTGCTGTGATTATTGCTCCCATGGCACTGTAAGCGCGGTTGGATAATGCGATTTGCTTAGCCTTAATCATTGCGCTTTGTGCTTGTGCGCGTTGCTCATATAATTGCGGCTCTGGCATCGCCGAGTCGCTTGTGTGAAGTGTTAAGGAAGCGCTAAAAGTGACAATAACAAAACCCGCTACCAAGGCAAATACGCCTTTATTAACCAAATTTTGCATTCAATACCTCAAACCATTCGTCATTCATTAACGCTAATTCAAACTTATATTGTGAAAAGTGTTGTTGTATTTCAGTCAGTTCGGAAATAGATGTGTGTGGTGCAAGCACTAAAACAAGCTCGACACTTTCTGAATCGCTGCCTCGTTTTGTTTTCGCCATGTTAAGTTCTTCAAACTCAAAGGGTAATAGTGATTGGTTATAAAACTGCTTGTTAAAAATAAAGACAAAATAGCGTTTGCTTGTTTCCTCGTTTGCCTTCAGTGCTTCGCTATCATTAGCAGGAGCATCCTCTGCATCTCTGACTTTTTGAATGTGGCTTTCTATATTTTGTTCATCCATCATCGTTTTCGGTAGTTCGCTTGATGACGATGAAGACGCCAGAGAAGGAGGGAGACCAATAGATATGAGAGCAAGCATCAGCAAGGAGAAAAACGCCATCGACAAGGCCAAAGCAACTTCGGTCATAGCTTGGGCACTCGTGTCATGCACATGTAAAGACGATGCACCACGCGGAAGAGTATTTCCGTCTTGTATTTTTATTGAATTCATTTACCAACCTCTTTGCTTATCGCTTTACTTATCGCTTTTCCTAGGCATCAAGCCTTAATACTAAGTGCTAAATGGTGATTAGTGGCTACATCCCATTTCAATATGTAAGCTTTATTTCACTGTTTTACTGATTTAGTGATATGAAAAGTTTAGGGATATTTTTTCTTTATAGTCGCAATTGTCGTAAGCTAGAGTAAGAAATATTGAAGTAAACCCACAACAAATTACTATGAGCCCATTGCAAAGGAATCTACATGAAAATAATAAGGCCCCTGTCAATATTCAATACGAGCTTAATAGCATGCTTGATGAGTTTTTCTCAGTTTAGCTTTGCTGATACACAACATGATACTGAGAAACTCGATTACCAAGATGTGTTTGAGCTTGAATATGCAGCGTCACCTGTATTTCATCCAAAAAGAGAAATGTTAGTGTACGAACGTCGTTCCATGGATATCATGCAAGACCGCATGAGAGTTCAGTTATGGGCCGTAGACTTAAGTTCAAAACAGCACACACCTTTGCTTGCCGACGAACACAGTTACACTTCACCAAAGTTCTCTCCGACGGGCGACCGCTTAGCTTATTTATCAGCCAAGAGTGGCAGTCAACAAATTTATGTACATTGGTTAGCACAAAACCGCAGCGCGAAGCTGTCTAACTTGCAACACAGTCCATCAAACATTACGTGGTCTCCCGACGGTAAAACAATAGCATTTACCATGTTCACCCCCTCTAAAGCAGAATCACTCTTCACAGAAATGCCTCAGCAGCCCAAGGGAGCAAGCTGGGCGGGGAGCGCCAAATATATTGATAGCACGCAATACAGAAGTGACGGCGCAGGCTTCAACCAAGCCGGGAATTCACAGGTTTATATACTGTCATCCGAGGGTGGCACACCACGCCAATTAACTTTTGGTGCTTACAATCATAATGGCCCCTTAAGTTTTTCAAAGAATGGAAAGTCGATATTCTTCAGTGCAAATCGCAACAAAGATTGGGAGTTGTTACCTCTTGAAAGCGATATTTACAAGGTCGATATTGCCTCTAGTCAGTTAACAAAGACAACTCATAGCTCGGGGCCTGAATCATCCCCTATGCTTAGCCCGGATGGTAAGTATCTGGCTTACCAATGGGTGAATGATAGAAAGCTAAGCTACCAAGTAAATCAGATCATGTTACAGGCTTCGAATTCAAACGATGGAAGTTCCGAAAGCAAAGCCAATGCACGCTCGCTAACTCCGCAACTCGACCGTCAAATCGGGGCTATGAAGTGGGCAAAAAATAGTAAAGGCCTATATTTTAGCTACATCGATAAGGGCAAAACCAAGTTAGCCTATGTATCAACAGCAGGGAAACTAAAAACCTTAGCTGCGGAACTTGGAAGCCAAGCCTTAGGTCGCCCATATACTTCTGGCGAATTTGCAGTGTCAAACGACGGTGAAGTTGTGTATACCATCAACAACCCGCAACGTCCTGCCGACTTGGCTTTAATGAAAAAGCGCGGAAAACCAGAACTTCTCACCCAGCTTAACGAAGATGTTTTTACTGGTACAGCGTTGGCGAGCGTTGAGAAACTTCCCGTTTTATCATCAATTGATCAACTTGAAATTGATGCATGGATTGCTTACCCACCTCACTTTGATAAGAGCAAAAACTATCCTATTATTTTAGAGATCCACGGCGGCCCTCACGCGGCTTACGCTTCAACTTTTAGTATGGAATTACAACTGATGGCAGCGAAAGGCTATATTACGGTATGGTCTAACCCGAGAGGGAGTTCGTCGTATGGTGAAGATTTTGGTAATTTAATACACCACAATTATCCATCTCAAGACTATAACGATCTAATGGATGTCGTTGATGCAGCCATTGCCAAAGGCAATGTCGATACTCGAAACCTGTTTATAACAGGCGGTTCAGGTGGCGGTGTGCTGACCGCATGGAGCATAGGTAAAACTGACCGCTTTGCCGCGGCAGTGGTTGCTAAACCAGTGATTAATTGGCTGAGCTTTGCCTTAACCGCTGACGCTTACCCATTTTTCACACAATATTGGATGGAAGATATGCCGTGGAATATCAGTGAAAAGTTATGGGCTCGCTCACCTTTATCACTAGTTGGCAATGTAAAAACGCCAACCATGCTATTAACGGGCGAAGCTGATTATAGAACCCCAATGAGTGAGACTGAGCAGTACTACCAAGCATTGCGTTTGCAGAAGATCCCCTCAGCCATGGTAAGAATCCCAGGCGCCTCACACGGAATAGCCTCTCGACCAAGTCACTTAATTCAAAAAGTAGGAAATATCGTGGCTTGGTTTGATAAGTACAAAAGCGAATAAGGGCAGTTCAATCATTAAGCCACTGCGAGTGAGCTTAAAACACTATTGTGCTTGAGTAACAATGATACACTGAGAAAAAGTGGGGAAACAAACCCCACTTACTCCACTATCACTTCAACGCAAGCACATTATCTCTGCTGTCTCGGTCAATGAAGCGAACAAATGGATCAACCCCTGCATAAGCGGGCTTGGTCTCCACGTCGATCACTAGCTTATTTTCACCGCTTACTAAACGATGTTTCTTCCGGTACAGAATTTGGTTTTCCACATCAAAATCATTGGGGTTGTGCGAAAACAGCATAATGTCGACCACATCATCAAAGTCTTGTTCTAACTCTTCGCCCTTGCCGCTTGCTTGAAGCTGCTTGGCCGAAATGGTCAGCTCGATCTGAAAGCCACCATCGCTCATTTTCGTCACCGTATTATCTTCAAGTGCAAGATCGTACAAACTAATTTGATTGAACTGTGCATCGATGAACTCATGATTTTCGTCGCTCGTATTTTGCTTAAGTGCAGCGATAAGGTCGAGAGTTGTTGGCTGGCGTCCTTCGCTAAACTTATACTTTTCAATCAAACCCGCTAGTGCCTCATTTAAGGCATCTTCACCCATACGATCACGTATTGCCATCATCACTACTGAGCCTTTGCGATAATGAATATACTGCTGATTTTCAGAGCGTAGCATTGGCATTTCTTCTAAGTACTCATTCGCTCTGCCGCGCAGATAACTGTCGAGTTCGTAGGTAAGAAATTTACGAATTTTATCTTCGCCGTATTTCCGCTCCATCACCATTAAGGCCGCATACTGGGAGAGTGACTCAGACAATACCTGACTTCCCTGCACATTTGCTGCGCTGAGTTGATGACCGAACCATTGGTGGGCAACCTCGTGAGCCGTAATATAGTACACGGGGTCAATTTCCTTCTTGTCTCGTAAATCGGTAATAAAGCCGATATTTTCTGAGTACGGTACCGTATTAGCAAAGCTTTGAGCGAAGGACTGGTAACCTGGAAATTCAATTATACGTAATTGACGATGTTGATATGGCCCAAAGGCCTGTGAAAAATAGTCAAGGGAATCTTTCATTGACTCTATCATTCTGTCAACGTTCCAATAATGGTCCTTGTGGTAATACACCGCTAATTCTACGCCTTTGTGCATGTCTTTTTTCAGCTCAAGACGCCCCGACATTATATTGAAAAAGTTAATGATGGGCTTGTCCATTTCATACTGAAAGTAACGCCTACCATCTTGTTCCCATTGCTTGCTTAAGTAACCTGGGGCAATAGCAATCTGATCAAGTGACGTTGACAAAGTTGCTTTGAAGTCGATGAGTGCTGCATTAGGCCCGAAGAAAGTTTCGTTATAACGGCTTTCATCTTCTAAAGCATAAGCTCTTTGCGGGGGTGGAAGGTCACGCTTCCTGCGCTCGTGTTGATCAGCCAAATAATAAGCTTTGTTGACACCAAAAGACGGATACAAGGCAAAATTATTGATAAAAGTACCATTTTGAATCAGAGTGCTGTCTTCTCCTCGATCTTTGAAACCTTTGTTCGCACGCACCACTTTGAAACTTCCGGTTCGCTTGTCACCGGGAAGCATTGGCTCATCGAAGGTAAACCAAGCACTATTAAAATCAGGATCGCGCTCCCCTATCGAGCCACCTTGAATGTTTACCTCCGAAATATCGTGGTCGCGAGGGTGGTTCACTAAAAAACGCTCAATGATAGTGCCGCTTCGATTTTCAACAACAATATTGCTTATCGTTTCTATTCGGCGCGCACTTGGGAAAATAGCAATATCAGCATCTACAGATATGATAGTAGGCACAGGATCATCTTCATATTCGACAAACTCTTTTTCATAAAACTCGCTCAGCGCTTTACTGTCGTCGTTTGTTATGAAGTCATTAACCACCTTTGTGTTGTAGTGAATAACCGAGCCTGAACTCACAAATACTATCGCACAAATGCCAACAATCACCGCCCCCCTGCGACCTATCTGATAGCGTAATAACGCAAATCGTGAGCGCAGTCCTGAGTGAGGCCCACGATGCCATAAACCAAAAGACACAATACTGAATATTACGGCTAAGGAGCCCCAATATAAGGAATACCAGTTTTGAGTGACTAGAAACCAGCCATAAGCATTCATATCGGAGTATTGCAGCAAGGGCATTGAGCTATATTGAAACATATTGTGCTCTAGGCCTATTGCAGAAAAAATTAAGGATACGAAAAAATAGCCAACAAAAATCAACATACCGATATATTTATTTGGGCTCATGGTCTGAATAAAAAATGACAATACAACTAGTAGCACCAGACTCACGCCACCAAAGTAAAACAGTGATATCAAATATTGACCAATTTCAAGATTGGTATAGCCAGCACTTACCTGATTGATGATGGTCGACAACATTCCCACTAGAAAAATGCTAAAAATAACCAGACATACCGCCAAGAACTTCGATAACCAATAACTAATATTTGCGACAGGCATACTATCGGTAATGTCGCCCATACCAACGCTTCGCTCACGCCAAATCACCTCAGCGCTGTAGTAGGTGATAACAACGATGTTGACTAAACCAAAAGCCCCCTCAATTAATTGCACCATAGTTTGGGTTAAGGGGTAATTGGCAGCGCCGTATAAGCCTTGAGGTTCGAAAAACTGCGCAATGAGGTTGAAGGCACAAAATATCATCAATATGGGGAATGCAGGACTGAAAACAATCTGCTTAATTTCAAAGCGAGTTCTTGTAAAAAATTGCTGTAAGCCAGAACCCTCTTGGTACTTTACCGAACTCATTTGCAAAGCGGGCACTTCAGTAGTACTACTATTCTCTGTCTTTTTATGCCTGTTCGATTTTATTTTAAGGGGCGAAAACAAGCGGCCGAAAAGCAACAAACATAGTGCGCCAACACTCAGCCATATCGCTCTATTGGCTATTACATCTGCATTTAAGGGAATGCTCTGGCTGTTACGCTCAAAAGGGCTCCAGTATGCTGATACTTCCGCGTAGGTCCGTAAGCCAAAAGGGTCAATCAAGGCCAAGGTTTGTTGTTGGCTGGGTTCATCAAAAACGGCTGGCGCTACCAAGTAGATGATAAACAAGGCTAGCGCGGCCAAGTAAACCGCCATGATGCTTCTAAACCGCAAGGCAACGGCATAAAATATCGTCGACAACACGAAGATCGTTGAGATCGAAAATATCAAAAAGGGTGATAGGTAGTAAATGAGCTTAAAGTCGCCAAGACGCTCTTGATCTAACCATGGCATTAACGCACCAATAATTAGTGCAAGAGGAACCATACTAAAAACCGTCACGCAGACCAAAAAAGCCCCGAAAAATCGTCCTAACTGATAGGAAGTTGGCGGTATAGGCTTGGTACAGACTATCTCAGACATAAATGAACTGTCGTTACGAGTCGCCGTATTTGCCACAAAATTCACCACAACGAAAATAGCAAACACCCCAAACAAAAGCAGTATATTTGCAATCGCATGAGGGCTATTTAGATTAGTGTTGCCGCCGCTTCCAATCGACACCTGTTCAATTGTCATCGCAAGGAAAGGCAGTAGGAAGAACACCATACAAGTAACAATAAATGAGGGCTGCTTAGTGTAATAGCGCCATTCGAAAGCGAGCATTTTTAAAAACATTATTTGCTCCTAAGCCACTGCATTCGGTTGTGTTAGTCTTTGTTTGTGCAAGGTCGAAAAATATACATCTTCAAGATTCGTCGGAGCAGATTCGAAGCCTTCGGGTGCCTCTTCAGCAAGCACATGCACAACCGTTCGCCCAGCAAATAGACGCTTGGATATTAATGCCATGTTACTTTCGATTTCTTTTGCTTCATCCATGCTAACGGTTTTACGCCAGATTTTTCCTGCGAGGTTTGACGTGACTTCGATCGGGTTTCCTTGCAACAAAATTTCACCCGCCCCCAGCACCGCCATGTCAGCACAAAGCTCGGATACATCATCAACAATATGCGTAGATAAAATAATGACTTTTTCTTCACCCAGGGTGACTAATAAGTTATGAAAGCGATTTCGTTCTTCAGGATCCAGACCTGCGGTAGGTTCGTCCACAATTAACAAGTCAGGATTACCCAATAGCGCTTGTGCAATACCAAAGCGTTGTCGCATACCGCCAGAAAAACCGCTCACTGCATTCTTTCGGTGTTGATATAGATTAACGTGTGCTAACAAAGCGTTTACTGCCTCAATACGTTCGCCTTTATTGGCAATGCCCTTAAGAATTGCCAAGTGATCAAGAAGATCATAAGCGCTCACGCGTGGGTACACGCCGAAATCTTGAGGAAGATAACCAAGTCGGCGTCTGAGTTCATTTGGTTGTGAGAGTACGTCAATTCCGTCGAATGTAATCGTGCCAGCATCTGCTGCCTGTAACGTGGCAATCGTGCGCATTAGAGATGACTTTCCTGCACCATTAGGCCCCAGTAAACCGAATAGACCTTTCGGAATCGTCAGATTGACATTGTTCAAGGCCTTTACGCCATTATCATAGGTTTTTGTGACGCCAGAAATACTTAACATAACTTCCTCATTATTATCATGTTTCAGGCCTATATGAAGGGCTTTACGATATCGTTTAATAACACTATCAGTAGCGTCGCTCGAAGTGTATGTTTGTTCTTCTAAAATCCTATAAATTCTGTATCTAAATGTTACAAAAAAGCGCACTAACTCGGTCGAGTAAGTGCGCTTCTACTATTTTTGACTATCCCTAAACATGTCCAACTTATATGGTTGAGCTCAGTGACTCGTCTTAGTGTTTGGGGCTTGCGTATTCGTCGTAAGTACCTTGGAAATAGTGTAATTTCTGGTCTTTGATTTCAATAATGCTTGTGGCTAGCGTCGATACAAACTCACGGTCGTGACTCACAAAAATTAAGGTTCCATCAAAAGCTTTCAATGCCTTGTTTAGCGCCTCAATTGCCTCCATGTCCATGTGGTTGGTCGGTTCATCCATTATCAAAACATTGATGTCTTGCATCATCAATTTACCAAACAACAAACGGTTTTTTTCACCACCAGAGCAAACATTGACTTTTTTATTCACGTCGTCTGAGCTAAATAACAAACGACCTAAAATGGCTCTCACAGCCAAATCGTCATGTTTAGGTGTACGCCATTGTGACATCCAATCGAACAAAGTAAGGTCGCAGTCAAAGTCTTTTGTACTGTCTTGAGGGCAGTATCCAATGCTGGCATTCTCAGACCACTTAACAATACCCTCGTTAGCTTTTAGTTCTTCTACCAAACAACGAATGAAAGTGGTTTTACCCGCACCATTTTCGCCAATGACTGCGAGTTTAGAACCTGCCTCAAGCAATATCTCATTGCCAGAAAATAAAGTTTCACCCTCAAAGCCATGGCTCAAATTAGTCAATTCAAGCGCTAAACGATGTAACTTCTTATGCTGTTTGTAGGTGATATACGGTGACTGTCGACTAGACGCTACCACCTCAGTCAACTCAATTTTTTCTAAGCGTTTGGCACGAGAGGTCGCCTGCTTAGCCTTCGACGCATTTGCCGAGAAACGCGCAACAAAACCTTGAAGCTCTTCTATCTCTGCAGATTTTTTTGCATTCTCAGTCTGAATTTGATCTTGCGCCAACGCAGCAGCTGCTTGGTATGCTTCGTAATTTCCTGGATAGATACGCAACTCACCGTAGTCTATGTCGGCCATGTGCGTGCAAACAGAATTAAGGAAGTGTCGGTCATGTGAAATAATGATCATGGTGCACTTTCGTTGATTAAGCACATCTTCTAGCCACTTGATTGTATAGATGTCCAAGTTATTTGTTGGCTCGTCAAGCAATAAGATATCAGGGTTGGCAAATAGCGCTTGCGCTATCAAAATCCTTAGCTTCATGCCCGGAGCAACTTCCGACATTAAGCCGAAGTGATAAGCCTCTTCTATTCCAGCTTCAACTAAAAGCTCGATAGCGCGTGTTTCTGCAGTGTAACCGTCCATCTCGGCGAATTCCGATTCTAAATCGGCCACTTTCATGCCATCTTCTTCAGACATTTCAGGTAAAGAATAAATACGGTCGCGCTCTTGCTTCACTTCCCACAGGTGAGCGTCCCCCATTATCACTGCATCAATAACGGAGTACTTTTCAAAAGCGAATTGGTCTTGGCTTAAGGTGCCTATTTTCTCACCCGGAGAAATCGAAACATTACCCGACGTTGGTTGTAACTCACCACTCATTATTTTCATGAATGTGGATTTTCCGCAGCCATTAGCGCCGATTAAACCGTAGCGGTTACCGTTACCGAATTTTGCCGAAATATTTTCAAACAGTGGCTTAGCGCCAAATTGCATGGTGATGTTTGCTGTTGTAATCAAAAGAAGTGCCTGAGTAATATATTGAATAAATAAAAGAGTGAATCGCGCGGAGGATATGCCGAGTCGAATCGCGCGCGGAGTATACAGCAAATAAGCATTTGGATAAACACCAGAGCGGGTTTATCTTTTTGCAACGCTATAATCTATATTCACTATCCGATATACTTCGAGCATTATTACTTTACTTGGCCATTTATGATCCATAACGATATTCTTCGACGCTTGCGTTTCGCGCTTTCAATTAACGATGGCGCCGCTATCGATATCTTCAAATTGGCAAACTACGATATGGAAGTCGACTATCTTCATCACATCATGAAACGCGAAGAAGAAGAAGGCTTTATTCGATGCCGAGACAAGATCCTAGCGCTCTTTTTAGACGGCTTGATCATCAAACGAAGGGGGAAACAAGAAGGCGTTGAACCCAAAGTATTAAAAGGTGAAGAACGCATTTCTAATAACGAAATACTGCGCAAAATTAAAATTGCCATGACATATCGTGATGATGACATGATAGAAATTTTAAAGTATGCGAACTTTCGCGTGAGTAAGGGCGAGCTATCAGCTCTATTTCGCAAACCTGACCACAGGAGTTATAAGGCCTGTGGTGACCAGCTATTAAGAAACTTTCTTCAAGGTATGGTCAAAAAGTACCGTCCTGAGACGAAAAACAAGCCATAAAATACCACTAGTGTAAACGCCGTACCAAATATACAGTATTTGGCACGGGTAAGCCTTACTGCAAGGGGGTCACGGCAATGGCGTTGTTTTGTAGTGAACCTAAAAATAAATGCCCTTCGTGCTCTACAACCGCTGTGATAACTTGGTAGCCTTCGTCTGATTGAAGGCTATGCAGCACCTCAGCATTTTCATTTAGGCCAAGCACAAAAGCATAGTCAGAACTCGCTTGAAGAAAAAGTCTTGGCAAGCCGCCTAACAATCGCCTGAGAAAGGGATATTGCGCCAGCGCCTCTACCTTTGGGTCGCGCAGAGCGACCATCGCAACCCAGATCGTATCATCCTTGGTGTAAATGTTATCGGGCATGGCAGGCAAGTTCTCAATGAAGATGTCGCTGCTACCCTTTTTATCGCCGCTCAACCAATAGCGATGGATACGCGACCTACCCGTTTCATTGATGAGCACAAAGTCATTTTTCGGCGAAATAGTCACGCCATTGGCAAAGAATAAACCAGATATGTGTACAGAGGTTTTTTTTGAAATAGGGTTATAGCTCATCAAGCGACCAGTGGCACTGGCTTCAATAAAATCATACACGTAATTATGATAATCAAAGCGTGATGACGCATCACTAAACCAAATACGCCCTTGCTTATCAATTGCAAGGTGATCAACAAACTTAAGTTTTTGTCCCTCGTGCTCGTCAGCCAATACTGTTATCGTGCCGCCTGTATCAATCGACAATAAGCCTTTAACCGCATCAGCCACGATAAGATTATTGGCAGCATCGAATTTTAATCCAAGCGGTCGACCGCCTGTATTGACAACGAGAGAATGCGCCACATTTAGCCTTGCTCCTATTTTAGCATCTTGCAGTTTTTCCATTATGCTTGATACAGGAACTTTTATAATGCGTCCATCATCATAGGCAGTATAGAGATATCCATCATCACTTATTAGGATATCTTCAGGACCCTTTCCCAAGCCTTCTAATAATAAGCTATTCGAGAAATGGGATGTTGGCGTAAACTTTGTATCCAAACCGTCAGAGGCCGACGGAAGCCACTTAATAGGCCTCACAGGAGAAGTAAACCATAGCGCAAGTGCTATAAGACTGATGAATACGACTGAGGAATAAACTACCCGCCACACGGTTGTCGCTTTCATTTATTCCGCTCCTGTATAATACGAGCCGCTTAAGCTAATAAGCGGCTATTTGCTTAGTTTACGTCGGCTGCAGGCTCATCAACTGGCGGAAAAGGTTTAGCTTCAAGCTCGGCTACGGCTTGGTTTGCAATTTTTTCATTCAGTACGCTCACCGCCTTCATTAATTGAGCATCTTCGCCTTTGAAAGTTGCGTGAGGCAAGTTTGACACTTCGATATCAGGGGAAATACCACGCCCCTCGGTTATCCACATGCCATCCATTCTATACACAGGAAACTGGGCAACGCGAGCAATTCCGCCATCAACCACGTTATTTCCACCACTTAACCACACACCAGCGCCGGCAGTTTGCTTTCCAATAACGGTTCCGAGTTCAAGTGCTTTAACGCCTGCGGTAAAGGTTTCACCATCGGAGTAGGTAAACTCGTCAGCCAAAACAACTAAATGCCCACGAAAGGCTTGTTGCATATTCGTAGAGCTTTCACCCGATTTATCTTGCCAAAATGACCAAGCTCTCCGAAGCAGCTTTTCAATAATGATGGAGTCAATATTGCCCCCTCGGTTACGTCTAACATCAATGATCAACCCTTGCTTTTTGTATTGTGCATAAAACTCCCGAGCAAAGGTCGATAGGTCGCTAGAGGTCATTGCATATAAGTGCAAATAGCCCAAATCAGGATTTTGCTTAGTGACTTTTTGGGCATTGCTATAGACCCAATTTCGATAGCGATATCTCGACTCATTGCGGCTCGAGTCTGGTTTAACAATGTTAAGAATAGTGTCATCACCGCGCGTGGTGGTTAATAATACTTGATTGCCAGCTTGGTATTCTAATGCCAACACTAAATCGGCCTGAGTACGCACAGTTTTATTGTTAACCGCCACGATGATGTCACCTACCCTTACATCTATACCGGGCTTGTTCAGTGGCACTTGTTGCGCGGGTAGTTCTGGGTCGTGCAAATAAATATGGGTAATTTCGACACCCTTATCAGCATCTCGATAAACACCGCCTAAAACCGCTGATTGCGCAACTTGGTCGTTGTCGTTAGTGTCGCCACCGCGAACCTGAGAATGCAAGGCATTTAGTTCCCCCATCATCTGTTTGAAAATATCATTCAGCTCTCGACGATCAGTAATACGATCAACTAGCGGTGAATAACGTTCCTTAGCCGCTTGCCAGTCGATACCTCTCATGTTTGCATCAAATAAACCATCGCGATGCATTAACCAAGCATCCCGGAACATTTGATGCCATTCTTCTCGTGGCTTAACGCGTATTTTCCAATCTGCGCTCTGCACACGGTGCTCATTAGCGTTATTTGGGAATGACGAACCCGCTTGTACTATGTACATGCTAGTAGATGCTCGTCGGCCTTTTACCACGAGCATTTTTTCACCATCATTCGAAAGTGTGTAAGCGTTTATATTTGAGGTAAAGGTACGTGGTTTCGTGTTGTGTTCAATGCGAATAGACTTGAGCCTTTCACGCTCGCCGGGCTCTGATACTTCGTCTTTAACATAAAGGAAGCTTTTGTTTGCCGACAAGTCAGAATAATTACCTGCACTTACTGGCACTTGCCACAAGCGCTCTGATAATCCTTCCCAGTTTATATCGAGAAAGCTTAATTCATCGTCACTGTTCGCATCGCCATTATTCTCAGCGTCATCGTTATCGTCCTTAGTTACATCGTCTGGTTCTTCAGCCCTTAGTGGCTCTATTTCTTCAGCAAAACCAAACTCAGCATCTTGATTGAGCGCGATGGCGAAGATGAGTGTTTTTCTATCAAAAGCAGGGCCCATATTTCGGTCTCCCCATGGGCTTGCTGGAGAAGCGTCAAAATTTCTATCTGACAAAAAGTATAACCAATGTCCTTTAGCGCCAAAGGTTGGGCTGTACGACTCGTACTTTTCTGATGTCAGCTTCTGCTGTTTTTCTTGCGAAATAGACTGCAAAATCACCGAACTTCTCTCTTCACCTTTAAGCTGAGCAGAAAAGGCAAATGTATCGCTGTCTTTCGACCAAACGAAATCACCAATACCATTAACCAAGTCACTTCGAATAAGGGTATTAGTTTGAGCTTCAATATCGTAAATGAATAGCTTACCGTCTGCGCTGTTATGGGCAATACTTTCACCATTTGGCGATAGCCACATAGCATCGCGGGCTGCACTTCCATCGTTCGTCAATTGTTGAGGAGCAGATAAACCGTCAACGGCGAAAGCCCAAATCTCGTTTTCACCGGTGATATTATTGAAGGCATAGACTGTTTTAGCATCTTGACTGAGAATAGCATTTCGGCTTCGTGAGACAGGATCGGTAGCGACTTCAACTAAGCGCGCCGTAGAGCTATTTGCTACCGCAATTTTCCCGCGTGCGGTAATAACCACTTTATCGGCTGTCGGCGACAAACTCACATCATTTAAGTTGGCCAATGGTGTTTCTATCCAGCGTTCGCGCAAATTTGGAAAGTCGGAGGCCAGAGATATATTGGCCAATTCACTGTGATTTTTTACCAAGTCAAGCAAGTAGATGTCGGCACCGAGTTGGTAAGATATTTTGCCTGCATGCATATCAGCAGAGCGTACGCCCCATTCTACATGCTTGGTGATTTGTTCAATATCACTGCCATCGCTTGCCATGCTCCATAAATTGTCAATACCACTTTCATTACTAATGAAGTAAACCCGTTCGTTAAACACCATCGGGTTTTTAATTGAGCCACTGTGGCTATCGCTAAGACGCAGAGCCTCTTCAGAAGAATTTAACTTATAGCGCCAGAGTTCACCTGTGGCACCACCTTTGTACTGATTTGCATTATCACCGCTAGACTGCAGGCCATGTTGAACGAAGTAAACATACTCCCCCTTGCTGTCTATGACGCCTTCAATCGCATCCGATAAAGCGATTGTGGACGTCTTTAGACTATCGGGTTCAACTGTTTTTAGTACCCAACTATTTGCTGGCCCCGTTACTGTTGTTGCGGTTCGATAGAGTACCTTGCCATCTGAGGTCCACGCTTGAGCATGTGCACGACTGTTTTCAAAGGACACTCGCTTGGCCTGTCCGCCACTCATAGGCATAACGTACACCTGCGTTGTTCCAGAATAATTAGCAGAAAACGCAAGATACTTACCATCGGGGGAAATATGCGGAAATGTTTCTTCTGCTGAGTGAGTAGTGATACGAACAGCCTCAACGCCTTTATTAAAAGAATGAGATGTTGCTCGCCAAAGGTCCCCATCTGAAGCGAAAACTAGAGTATTTAAGGTATCAGAAGACTCAGCGTGCGGGCTTTTTTCATCTATTGAATGTTGGTAAATAGCGGGGCTTTGAAAATACCCTAGTTTGTCTGAAGCGCTTACCATAAAGGAAGGTGCTAATAATCCGATTGCCGTGACAGAGAAGCTGGTTTTTAGAACAGATGTCGCCAGAGTTTTCAGACGAGCAGATTGAGCTATTCCTTTCATTGTGTTCCCTTTTTTGCGTTTCTACTAATACAATTTGGCGTTTTGATACACGGTTGGGCTCCATGTCGCAGAGCTCACTAGTCTGTTATTTAGAAAACAAAAACCGTGACGCAAAATAAATGAACCCAAAGCATAAAGAGTTTCTCAATCAATTTCCAACTTCTGATAAAACTTATGATTTTTTGAACTTCTGATACCAGTCAGTCAACTCGGCAATTGGCATTGGATAACTGAAGTAATAACCTTGGGAACATTGGATGCCAATATCAGCAAGCTCGTCTGCCTGAGCTTTGGTTTCAACACCTTCGGCAACCACAGAGTAACCCAGCTCTTTCGCAATATATTGAGTCGCTTGGATAATGGCTTGGCCGCCTGTGGCCATAGATGAAATGAAAGACCGATCTATTTTGACGATATCTGCAGACAATTTCTGGAGTTGCGACAACGAAGAAAAACCGGTTCCAAAATCATCGACAGACACTTTAATACCTAAGCCTTGAAGAGCTCGAATTCGCTCTAGCATCATGTCAACATTGCTTTCAAACATTGACTCCGTGATTTCTAAGTGTAAATTGCTCGCACTGAACCCTGACGAAACAAGGGCATTTTGTACGATAGCAATAAAGTCTGCCCTGACCAATTGTGATACTGACACATTCACTGAAATATTAACGTGGTCGTCAAATATCCACGAACTAGACTCACGGCAGGCCTCCATTAACACCCATTCTCCGATATCATGGATAAAGCCATATTGTTCAGCGATAGGGATAAACTCATGTGGCGGGACCATTTCGCCTCGATAACGCCAACGCAGCAAGACCTCACAAAATGAGACTTCTTTTGATTCATTGTCGATAACGGGTTGATAAACTAGATGGAACTCATTCTTTTGCAGAGCCAGGGCCAAGCCCTCTTTGATCTGTTGCTCACGAATTTGAGATTGACGCATCTCATGAGTAAACACCGATACATCTGCCTTATTTTTTTCTTTTTGGATATACATTGCGGTATCGGCTAATGAGATAAGCTCAGTTTCATCACTTCCATGCCGTGGGTACATTGCCACCCCAATTGTTGCGCCTACCGACAGCTTGTTTGAATCAACCTTAATATGTTGAGATAAGGATGCTATTAAGTCGCGTCCAAATTCAACAGCCTCACCTTCATCTAAATCTTCAATCACCACAATAAATTCATCACCGCCCCACCGGCACACATGCCCTGCACCGTTGGCGAACAAAGTAATACGCTGTGCAATAGCCACAAGGACTTTGTCACCAACGTTATGCCCTTGTGTGTCATTTATCGCTTTAAAGCCGTCAAGGTCGATAAATAGGAGCGCAAAGCCACGAGCTTGAGACTGACAGAGAGAAATAATGTCGCCCAGACTTTTTGAAAATGCAGTTCGGTTAAACAGTCCAGTTAGGGGATCAATATTTGACAGTTCAAAAATTTCCTTGGTACGCAGTCTTACTTTATTTTCTAAGTCTGCATTCACAGCGAGGATTTCTTCGTTTTTATCAGCCAAAGCTTTCACAAAATCAGTGTTTTGGTTTTTAGTCACGATGGCGTTCCTCGTAAACGCCGCCGTTCTCCAACTCCCCAAAATCATGATAAGAGAGAAAAACAAACCCAAATAACCCAAAACGTTTTTATTTGGGTCTTCTCCTATCGCCATTAAAAAAGACATAGGAAATATCAACAAGAATGAGTAACAAACGCCGAGTGTTCGATTACCAGAGAGTACCGTTGCACTGCCACCTGCTAACGAGGCTAGTATGATTATCGTCATGCTCAATTCGAGCCAGCTAGCGTGGTCAACGATAGTGATGGCGTAAGTTGTCCACGCGAAGCTACTAAGTGCAGCCATGCTAATAAAGCGGCGCTTAGCTTGCAGAAATGCATATGATGTACCGCGGAGATTCTTATGCCAATATGAGGTGTCTAACAGTCTGATTGTTAGCAACAGCATAAAAGCGATAAACCAGTAAAGCTTGAACTCGCCAAGTACTGGGTCATCACCAAATATCAAAAACAACGCGCTTGCGCAGGCGATCGAAACAAGCACGCCGCCAAAGCTATCGTCATAAAGCGCAGTAACTAGGTCACGCTCTATAGCATCATTAGGTTGTTCATCTGGTGTCTTAATAATCTTTACCATCTGGTTGCATGAAACACGGTTTGGAGTGCAAACTTCAGCGAAGATTATACGTTATTTGGCATTTTTGGCTTCGGTATTGCGCGCGCATTGGGTATGAAAATTAATGCCAATGTATCTATTTATGAAAAAAGTAAACGCATGATTCTGAGTACTTCAGGTTTGCGATAGCGTCTTCTTTATTTCTCTGATGCAATCTATCTGAGCTAAACGCAGCGCTTCACCCAAGGCTTTTCCCTTCAAACCTTTGGTGATGGCATCTTGCACCACTTTTTTAGCATCCAAGCTTTGCAACGCCGACAAATACGACATAGCGATATCTGCCTGTCGATATTCTCTATCCTCGAGCATTGGCCCTCGGCCTTGGCTATCACAAACACAGGCTTGCAAAAACTGCAAGAAGCGTTGTGGCTGTTTAATCGCATTGAGACTATCGACAATCAGGCCTTGAATACTTGCTGCTTTTAATTCAGTTATCTTGTGACATTTAGTATGAAATTCGGCCATTAAACAGCCCAAGTTCACCAACTTTTTTGGCACTCGGTAGCGGTCTCCAAATGCTTTGATAGGCTCTACACCGAGTTTTTCATGTCCGTGCAGTTTTCCGTGCTGCGCATAAGCGACGGGTTTGCCAAAATCATGAGTGAGAGCGGCAAAACGAGTTGGTAAATCAAAATCTAAATCGGCAGCTCTTTTGAGCACTAGCATGGTGTGAATGAATACATCACCTTCTGGATGATGCTGTTTGGGCTGTGGGATATTATGCATCGCAATAAGCTCAGGAAATAAACCAAGATCGCAAAGAGTTTCGAAAAACAAATGAGGATGTTTCTCCATTAGCGCCTTTTCCATTTCTTTCCAAACTCTTTCTGCGACTAAGTAATCGAGCTCCCCCTTGTCGCGCATCACTTGCATGAGTGCTTGGGTATCAGGATGAATTTTCCATTCAGGGCCAAAGCGCGCCAAAAAGCGGGCAACCCGCAATACTCGCACGGGGTCTTCCTGAAACGCTGCGGTGGTATGCTTTAATACTTTGTTTTTTAAATCTTGCTGGCCATTAAAGGGGTCGATTAATTGCCCCTTTGCGTCCATCGCCATTGAATTAACCGTTAGATCGCGACGAGCCAAGTCTTCTTCCAAACTTACCGTGCTATTCGCATCAGTAACGAAACCAGCATAGCCTCTTCCACTTTTACGTTCGGTGCGAGCGAGAGCGTATTCTTCTTTGGTAGTTGGGTGAAGATATACAGGAAAGTCGGCACCAACAGGCAAGAAACCGGCATTTAACATAGACTCAGTTGTTTCTCCCACTACCACGAAATCCATATCCACAGTTGCTCGACCCAACAATTTGTCGCGCACAGCACCCCCCACTAGATACACTGCGTTGAGCTGGTGCGGAGGCTCAAAAATAAGAGCATCAGAATTAATCAGGGCTTTTTCGGTAGGCAAGCTAGGTTTTTGAATGAGTATTCCTCTGTTATTTTTAGTAGGTGCTTCAACACAATTATTATTCAACGGCTACGATTGAATGTAAATGACCTATACACTTACAAGCTTGTAAAAAAATATATACATGATGATTGCTTTGCACACATGGTTAAAAAAACAGCGAGCAAACGATGAAATAAAGTAAAAAGGAATATAGTAAGTGCTATCACCCTTGCGCTGCTAGCCGCATAACTATTAGGGTTCAAGTAAGGTTCAAGAATAGTATAATAAACAATCAAAACGATAACGCGCGAAAAGCTCATCACAATTACTAGAAATAAATGAAAATTTCCTCACAATTGCATTGAAATTTAAGTATAGGCACGATATACCTATGCTAGCGATAGGAAAGTAACAAAAGATACCTTCTAGTTATATCGCGGACATAAACCAAGAAAATAAAAACAATAAAAATCAAAAAAATTGGTACTGGAATCAATAATTACATTTGGGATAACACATGAAAAATAACATAAACTTCTTGAGCAGAAGTGTGCGCGTCGGTCTTGCGACTGCTGCAGCCGCCTCTCTCACCATTGCCTTGCCTACCATGGCACAAGAAAACGAAGAACAAGCTAAAGCCGTTGAAAAAATCGCGGTAGTTGGTAGTCGTGCTGCGCCGCGCTCTATTGGTGATTCACCAGTACCAATTGATATTATTGGTGCCGATGAGCTGTCCAAATCAGGCAACACAGACATGCTAGAGATTTTGAAAGGCACCGTGCCTTCATTGAACGTGCATGCAAATCCAATCAGTGATGCAGCAACACTGGTACGCCCTGCAAACCTTCGTGGCTTGTCAGCAGATAGCACCTTAATTTTATTAAATGGTAAGCGACGCCACCGTTCTTCTGTTATCGCCTTTTTAGGTGGTGGCATAAATGATGGTGCTCAAGGCCCTGATATTTCGGTTATACCAAGTATTGCTTTAAAGCAAGTTGAAGTGCTTCGCGACGGCGCTGCCGCACAGTACGGTTCTGATGCGATTGCTGGTGTAATGAACTTTGTATTGCGTGATGATGCTGAGGGCGGTTCAATTTCTGCTCGTCACGGCGAATATTATGAAGGTGACGGCACCACTACACAGATCTCAGGTAACGTAGGTCTACCATTTACCGATAACGGCTTTGCTAACCTAAGTTTTCAGTACAAAAATGCCGACGCCACTAGCCGAAGTGTTCAGCGCCCAGACGCTGCAGCTTTCGCGAATGCTGGTTTGGACGTAGCTGACCCTGCGCAAATTTGGGGTTCTCCAGAAGTTAAAGACGACATCACTATATTTGGTAACGTTGGCTTAGACCTAGGCGACGACAAAGAATTCTACATGTTCGGTAACTACTCTGAACGTGATGTACGTGGTGGTTTCTATTATCGTAATCCAACCACTCGCCCTGGTGTTTATGGTGGTGTTGTTCGTAACGTTGGTGGTACGCCAAGTTATCGCCCAGGTGATGATGATCCAGCAGGTCAAGATGCGTGGGACGCGGCGCCTGCAACGATATTAGTAGGTTCACTTGATGGTTTATCGCAACAACTCAACTGCCCTGTCGTGGAAATAGGCGCAAATGGTCTTCCTGATGCAACAGCTTTGGGCTCTTTAACTGCAGCAAACTGTTTTGCTCATAACCAGAATATTCCTGAAGGCTTTACACCAAACTTTGGCGGCAATATCACTGATACATCACTCACTATTGGTACAAAGGGTGAAATTAAAGAAGGCTTCGCTGAGGGGTGGTTCTACGATATTAGTGGTTCTGTAGGTCGAAACGAAGCGCAATTCTTGATCTTCAATACCCTTAACTCTTCTCTTGGTCCTGATACTCCCCGTGATTTTGCACCGGGTAAATACATTCAGTTAGAGAAAAGCTTTAACTTCGATATGGTTAAGCAATTTGACTGGGACTTATATGATGTAGTTAACGTTGCCGGTGGTTTAGAGTGGCGCGAAGAGAGTTTTGAGGTGATTGCGGGTGACGAAGCGTCATTCACCAATGGCCCATTGTTCGACCAAGGCTTTAGTGTTGGTTCAAATGGCTTCCCTGGCTTCAAACCTTCAGACCAAGGTGTATCGACCCGTCGTAACTATGCACTTTATTTAGATACTGAAATTCCGTTTACTGAAGCTTTCTTGGCGGGTGTTGCGGTTCGTTATGAAGATTATGATAGCTTTGGCTCAACAGCCAACTTTAAACTAAGTGGTCAGTTCCATGCTACCGATGATCTGAACTTCCGTGGCTCGGTAAGTACTGGCTTCAGAGCACCTACCGTTGGTCAAGCTAATGTGAGTAACGTACAAACTAACCTCAGTTCAGGCGTTTTAGTTGATTCAGCCTTGTTGCCACCAACGAATCCGATATCAGCTTCACTTGGCGGATCTGAACTAGAGCCTGAAGAGTCTGTAAGTTATACCTTTGGTGCTGTATATACTCTCGGCGATGTATTTATTACACTTGATTACTACAACATTCAAGTGGAAGACCGCATCAGTCAATCTGAAAAAATTAACCTTACCGAAGCTGACAAAGAGGAGCTTATCGCTGCTGGTGTCCCGAATGTTGCTGGTTTAGCTCAGGTAAGTTTCTTTACCAATGACTTTGATACAACCACAACCGGTATTGATTTAGTGGCTAACTATAACGCTGACTTATTTGGTGGAAGTTCATTATTCAGCTTAGCTTATAACTGGAATGAAACAGAAGTTGATCGCTTCTCAGACATCACTGGTGCCTTCAAAGTGAAGCGCCTGGAAGAAGATTTACCTAACCATCGTGCTACAGCGACTTGGGCACAAAACATGGAAAGCTATTCTTTCTTCACTCGTGTTAACTACTTTGGCGAATATCAAGGTGTGCATGTAGATTTTGATGCTACTGCTATTACAGCAGACGCGGCTGTCACCGTAGACTTTGAGTTTAACTACTTCTTAAGCGAAGAAATCACCTTAACAGCCGGTGCTCAGAACATCTTTGACCAAGATGCAGAGCGTATCGACATTCCGGATGATGTGGGTATTCCGAACAATAACTGGGGCGGTATCTATTATGAAACTTCTCCATTTGGCATAAATGGTGGTTACTATTACTTGCAGGCAACCTACAACTTCTAAGGCTTCAAACGCTTAGAATCACTGTACATAGAAAGCCTTATCAGCGGATAAGGCTTTTTTTATTCCTATAAAAAAGTGTTATTATTGAAGTATAGTGTTGTATTCACCTCTATCACCTATACGAGGCTTCCTAAGCAATGGCGCAAGAATTAACCTGGCAACAAGCGCTTGATGCCGCCTATAGTGCATTCGATAAAAGCGATTATAAAAGCGCTTACTCGCTGTTCAGCCAGTTGCTACGAGCTAAACCCAACAATGGCAGTGTGCATTTGGGTTTTGGTAAGTTACTCGCTCAGCTTGAGGAATTCGACCAAGCTATTCAGCACATTTCTAATGCCTGTAAATTGCTACCACAGCGCTTTGACTGTTTGCTGGAGTTAGCCCATCTATTTGACCTGGTGCATTCACAAAAAGACGTTAAAACAACCTTAGAGTTCGCACTAGATCAATTCCCTAACGAAGTAGAGGTGATTTACCACTTAGCCACTTTCGATAAGGAGACGGGCAACTTTCAACGCGCTCTTACACTCAGCCAAAAAGCTTTGACGCTGCTTAGGTTAGAGGAGTTAGATAAGCAAGAAATTAGCGGTATCGAGAACGGTCAGCACGTCATTAATTTGGCCTTGCATTTCTACTTATTACAACTGAGCTTGCCACTCAAACAAGACTACGAAGCGATGTGTGAAGCTCTTCTTAGTTTGATTAAGCATGTGAGAGTTGACGACAACAAAATGTTATTGAATTATGCATTAGGTAATGTCGAAGAAAAGCGCCAACACTTCGCACAAGCATTCGATTATTGGTATCACGCGAATCAATACCAACGAGGTTTATGCAGTTTATCCACCGGCGAACTCGCCCCCTTTTTTAACAGCATAAAAAACCTACGCTCAAATGAGCATCAATTGCCTACAGCGGAAGAACAGCCCTCAGAGAATTTTTGTCCGATTTTCATTTTGGGTTTACCGCGCACTGGCTCTACTTTGTTAGAGCAGCTCTTGTGTGAATTTGAAGATGTTGATAGTCTCGGAGAAGAGCCGATTTTAGCAAAGCACTGCGCTGGATATTTGGCACACACGTTACAGCAGCCCTTTCCAGAGTTCATAACAAATATAAAACAAGAAGATGCAAGAACAGCTGCCAACATTTACATTAATGCACTTCGTAAAAGACAGCTCAATTCAAGCTTCGTGATTGATAAACTACCCTCAAACTTTCAATCAATCGATTTGATCGTTGCCCTATTTCCAAACGCAAAGATCGTCCACATCAGAAGAGAGTTCAAAGATACTGCTATTTCTATCTTTAAGAACTATTTTGCCGAAAACGAGCCTTACTTTTGCGACCTGCAGGAATTAGATATCTACCGAGCTCATTACGAAGACTTGATGGCTCATTTTCATAATAAATACCCTAGAGCAATTTTTGACATTAACTACGAAGCTTTAGTTAGAGACCCTCACGCAAACATACAAGCCCTTATCAATTTTTGTGGTATCAAAACGAAAAAAGCCCAGCAAAAGTCTGAGCTTAATTCCTTAACACGTATCAAAACCCTTAGTTCCACGCAAGCAATAGCGCCAGTAAGTGCGGGTTCTATCGGTAGTTACAAAAACTATGAAGAACAACTCCGTCATGCAGGGTTACTCTAAACCCGATAATGGTTGCTCTTAGTTAACAAACGCTTCGTTAGCCGATACTGTAAGTGGGTGGTAGCCAGGTTTAGCAGCATCGAAAGCTCTTTTTGCAAATGCTTTTCCCTCTGGCGTTTTACTCAGTTCGCGATAAAGGGGTTTCACTAGTTTGTTGCGCCCAATCGACGTGAGATACTCGTACAAGCGCGGGAATGCTATTTGATAATCATTCTTTACCGCCATCATTAGCCAACTATGCGCAATTTCGTTATTTTTACTTGCTGTTAGCGAGAATGCTTTATCGAGCGATAACATTTGTTGCTCAGACAATGCGTCGGGCATGTTATTCAAAAAATAAAGCCACTGATGAACCGTCCAAGCTGATGTTTCAATCTTTTGTGCTTCAACAATGCCCTCTAACCATTGCTTTCTAGCCAAGTCGACATTGACAAAGGCATCAGACTGGGGAACAGGTGCGCCTTCAGGAATACCAGCTTGGAAAATCCATTGATTTATTCTGTCCGAGTCGAGTTCCTCTGAGTACTGCACCAAAAGCGTTTTATTAAGATAAGTAATAAACTCATCTGTAGTAATACTCTTGAACGCAAACTCATTAAAATAGGTCAGCAAAAATTTGTCGAAATTATCTCGGCCGATTTTCTGTTCAATTTCGCGAAGAAACAAGGCCCCCTTCTCATAGGGAATATTGGAAAAAACATCATCAGCATCGCGACCTCGGAGGTCGATAGCGAGAATCTGATCGTCTGCGCTTAGGCTGGCAATGTCAGCTTGTAAATCTTGATACCCAAGTACCGCTTCCATATTGTAGCGGTCTTCGCCATATATCATTTCCATTATGCGATAGGTTAAGTAGGTGGTAAAACCTTCATTTAACCACAGATCTCTCCATGTTGCGTTGGTGACGGTGTTTCCCGACCAACTGTGCGCAAGCTCATGTGCAATAAGCGCCACTAAGCTTTTATCACCGGCAATAACAGTGGGAGTAATGAAGGATAATCGCGGGTTTTCCATACCACCAAAGGGAAATGAAGGCGGCAGTATTAATAGATCGTAGCGATCCCAGCTATACGGGCCATATTTAGCCTCTGTGGCAATCAGCATACTTTCAGTATCTTCAAACTCAGCAGCAGCTGAGGCTAGCACCGACGGCTCGGCATATACCCCCGTGCGCTCACCCATGGCTTGAAATTCAAGATCACCAATTGCCAAGGCAATTAAGTAAGACGGAATAGCTTGCGGCATAGTAAACTCATATACACCATCGCGCTCCGTGTCGGGGGCATTAGATGCACTCATCACAGCAAGCAACTCCTTAGGTGTGCGGATCACGGCATCGTAGGTCACCCGAACTAATGGTGAATCTTGCAGGGGAATAAAACTACGTGCATGAATTGCTTGTGCCTGGGTAAATAAGAAAGGGTGTTTCTTGCCAGCAGTTTGCGCCGGTGTGAGCCACTGGGCACCCGACGCAGATGGCGAAGTTGCATAATTCACGGTTATCACATTCGACTTCTGTGGCAGAACGATATGTAAAGCTGCTCCTAAGTTCTCGTCAGCAGGCTTTAACTCAAAGTCTAGTGCTTGCCCTTCGGAAGTGATTGAAGAAATAAGTAAATCACGAGTATCTAAAACAAGTTCTTTGACCTCAGGGTTTAGGCGTTCAACGGTTAATTGAGCGCTACCAGTTAACTTTTTGGCATTAAAGTCGGCACGTAAATCGAGCGTAATATGCCTAACCTGAACATCTTCAGAATTTGCATAGCTGTGATAGTCTTTACCAGAATCAATGTCAGATAGTTGTTTTTCCGCTTGTGTTTGCTTCGCTAGAACTTGCTCTGGGCTTTGTTGTAGTGGTTTTGCTGTTGCTTGTTCATTATCGAGGTCGGTTTTTGAGCAAGATGAGAGCGTTATAAGCAAACTAAGAACTAAAACTCTTTGTTTAAGGGGCGTATTCTTCACAATATTGTCCTGTCAGTGTTAGATGCATTCTACAGTGTGCATTTATGTCCATACCCTGAAATTAACAGAAAGCAGCATTGCCTACAAATTATGTCTAACTTGGATACTTTTTTACTAGTGCTACGGCACTTCCTGCCGATACATACACAGTATTTAATTTATTAAGGCCTGTCTAAATGCTGAATGCGTCGATTCGTCAAAAACTCATTGTGTTAATTTGCTTTCTTATTATTTTTACAGCCACCTCGGTTGGTAGCATTGGCATTTTTACTGCAAAGAGCGAGATTTCTGAACGGGCTTTGAAAATCGAACTACCAACCACGGTAGCTAAGATCGCCAATGAAATAGACGCCGACATAAGCAAAATGCAAATTATTGCACGGAACATCGCTAGCGATCCTTTTATTCTCTCATGGGCCGAGGACGGTTTCGATTCAAACGGTGAACAAAAGCTCATTCAAAAGCTAGCGTCCATTGCTACAGAGAATGAGCTATCGAGCACCTCCTTCGCTGACAAGAAAAGCGCGCGATATTGGAATCAAGATGGTTTTTTAAGGGTCTTGCAGAATGACAATGCCGACGGTTGGTTTTTTGCTTATGTAGGCAGCGGTAAAGAAAATTCGGTGAGTGTCTACAGCGATCCTAATACTGGTAAAACGGACCTGTTCGTAAATTATCAACAACGCAATGGTCGGGGCTTATCAGGCACAGCAAAGTCTTTCAATACTGTTGTCGATATGCTCAAGACCTTTGCTGTAGAAGAAACTGGCTTCGTTTATTTAGTTGATCAAGATGGTAATATTCCGCTTAAAAGCCATCCGCAACTAAGCAATTATTCATCACTCACTGCCATGTATTCGTCTGACACTGCCAATGGCTTGCTTGATAACAAGTCTTACAATGTAGTCAGGTCAGAATTCAACGGCGAAAGCGTTATTATTGTGTCGGCATATATCCCAAGCATGAATTGGCACATCATTGCCCAAGTACCAGAACATGAGGTTTTTGCTGAGGTAAATAAAAGCAAGTGGACGATAATTCTGTGGTCGCTGATTATCACCATACTCGGCGCAGCGCTTGCCTACTTTGTCTCGAGTGCAATTACAAAACCCTTTATTCACCTTGCCTCACTATTTCAGCGGCTGGGCAACGGTAATGCTAACCTGTCATATCGCATGCGCGTTTCGGGTCAAAAAGAGGTGATTGAAGTGGCTAAGGGCTATAATGAATTTGTCGCGAAATTAGAAAGAGTATTTTCTGAAGTAAGAGGCAATAGCCAAGAGTTGCGGGACATTGCCAATATACTCAGGACTGACTCTCTTAACACCATGGAAAATGTGCAATCCGAGGCGCAAAGAACTGAGCAAATAGCGTCGGAACTGGACGTAGTGAGAGCTAATATTTCGCAGGCCTCAGCGAGTGCCGAAGAAGCAAATAAAGTGTCACAACAAGTCGCTGAAAACGGTAGCCAAATGCGCACGATTATCGACAGCTCGAAAAGCGATATCGAACAGCTTGCATCAAAAATTGGGCACGTGTCGACCGTGATAGGCTCACTTACCACAAACACCGAAACTATTGCCGGAGCTTTATCTACTATTCAAGCTATTTCTGACCAAACCAATCTATTAGCGTTAAATGCGGCCATTGAAGCAGCGCGAGCTGGAGAGCAAGGCCGAGGCTTTGCGGTTGTCGCTGACGAGGTGCGTACGCTTGCTAAGAGAACAGCCGACTCCACTCAAGAAATACAAGGTATTATGGATATCTTGAAACAATCATCGGCTAGCGCAACCAACGAAATTACGCAAATTGTGGAGCAATCAACGACATCATCAGTTAGCATTACTAACGCCCAAGAAATCGCAAGCAAAAATAGGGGCTTGTTCAAGCAAATAAGTGAAAGTAGTGCCAACGTTGCTACCAGTATTAACCATCAATCAAAATCGATTGATGAGATCAATAGCCATATGGGTGAAATACGTCAGAACTCAGCGGCGAATGCCGATAGAGTGCATGAGATAGCCGATGAGACAGAAACCTTGAACACGTTGGCAGAGAAGCTAGACAAGCTGACTGGTGATTATTGAGTTCTGCGCCTCAATAAGAATTCGCCTAGCAAGTGACTCAACTAAGTTACAGGTGTATTATCCGATATATCATTAACCTAAGCTTTATCATCTATTGGTAGCGAATGCCTGTCTTAGCACTAACTAACACTATGCGATGTTTTACTCAGTTGTGCGTGCTTGTCGCAGCTATGATTGTCAATGGCTCTGTTAACCATGCGCATGGCACCGACATTAAGCGCCAACATGCCCATATTGCAGTTGCTAGTAACTTTATAAAGCCAATGACTTTATTAGCCCAAGATTTTGAAAATAAATCAGGGCACACTCTCACTATTTCTTACGCTTCGTCTGGAAAGATATACGCTCAAATTATACATGGCGCTCCCTTCGACGTATTTTTATCGGCAGACCAAGAAAAGCCCAAGCAGTTAGCAGAAAAACAACTCATTCATTCAAACTTCCACATAACGTATGCCATTGGCAAGCTTGTACTTTGGTCAAATACCGTGGGCCATGAGTCACCTATTGAGCGTTTACAATCAAATCAATACAGTAAACTGGCCTTGGCAAACCCAAAATTTGCTCCCTACGGACAGGCAGCAGTGGCAGTATTAGACAAACTGGCGATAAAGGAAAAGTCGCGGCCTAAGTGGGTTCTAGGAGAGAGTATTTCACAAGCTTATCAGTTTGTTGCAAGCGGCAACGCCGAGATTGGTTTCATCGCGAAGAGTCAATTACCAAAACAAGGCGCTTTTTCGACTATTGATCAAACACTTCACCCAGCAATAAGACAAGATGCGGTATTGCTTAAAAGAGCTATGAACAATAAAAGCGCCATGGCTTTTTTTGAGTATTTACAAAGCAATGATGCGAAAAAAATCATACAATCATTTGATTACGATACAGAATAAAATACGATATAAGATAAGTAACGATACAAGATAAACAACGATACAAGATAAATAACCAAGCCCCAGCTAACTACAAGGAAAGAGTGTGAATGTTTTTGTCTGACAGTGATATCGACGCCATTATCCTTACATTAAAACTGGCCAGCACCGTTACCTTTATACTCTTGCTGCTATGCACCCCACTTGCCTACTGGCTGGCCCGAACACAATCATGGTTGAAGGCGCCTGTAAGCGCGCTTGTCGCGATGCCTTTGATTCTGCCACCAACGGTCATAGGTTTTTATTTATTGATTGCAATGGGTCCAAACGGGCCGATTGGAGAGCTAAGCCAGTCGCTTGGCATAGGCTTACTTCCTTTCAGCTTTTGGGGCTTAGTGCTCGGCTCACTTTTCTATTCCTTACCTTTTGTAGTACAACCTATTCAAAACGCTATTGAAGCAATTGGCACGAAACCAATTGAAGCAGCCGCCACTTTACACAGTACACCGTTGTCTACCTTTATTTATATTGTTTTACCCCTAGCCAAACCAGGCTTCCTGAGCGCAGCTGTACTTGGTTTCGCGCACACAGTGGGAGAATTTGGTATCGTATTAATGATAGGAGGCAATATACCAAAGGAAACCAAAGTCGTATCAATTCAAATATACGATAATGTTGAAGCACTCAATTACACGGGTGCCCACACGCTGTCGGCAGTCATGCTTATATTCTCCTTACTTGTTTTGTTGAGCTTATACACTCTCCAGCAACAATCCAAAAGCGCCATATTCTCAGTGGGCCGCTAAGATGAGCAATACAAATCTAAATATAAAACAAACACTTACACGTTTGAATCAAAATAAGCTTCCATCATTCAGTTTAGCAGTGGATATTCAACTTCCATCGCAAGGCATCACGGCAGTGTTAGGTGAATCGGGTTGTGGGAAAACTACATTATTACGCTGCATTGCCGGCCTTGAAAAAGACGTAAGGGGGCACGTAATTGTCAACTCTGAAATATGGCAAAACGATGACTTTTATTTACCTGCTCATCAACGTAAAACGGGTTTCGTGTTCCAAGATGCTCAACTATTCTCACACATGACGGTTAAACAAAACCTCGCCTTCGCAGTGAAACGTAGCCACACAAAAGTCGACAACATCTATTACACCGACGTTATTACGACATTGGGTATTGCTCATTTGGAGCGGCGCGATAGCATCAACTTAAGTGGTGGAGAGCGTCAACGTGTCGCCATTGCTCGTGCCTTGTTAATTAGACCACAGCTATTGTTAATGGATGAACCACTAGCATCGCTCGACGCAGCTAGAAAGAGAGAAATATTACCCTATCTACTCTGTATTCAGCGACAATTTAATATTCCCATCGTTTATGTCAGTCATTCAACGGATGAAATAACAAAAATCGCTAGTCATGTCCTCATCATGGAGCAAGGAAAGGTGGTGAGGAATGCGCCAATCAATGAAGTGTTTTCTGTCAATAATTTACCCTTGAATTATGCGCATGAAACCAGCTCTATTGTTGATGCAAAGATTATTAGCAGGCATCAACAGTGGCACTTGCTTGAAGTTAGCGCAAATGGTTTCAGCCTTTTCATTGAAGACACAGGTCAAGCTATAGGAGACGAGCTAAGACTTAGGATACATGCCAGCGACGTCAGCGTTGCATTGAAAGAAGAGCAAAGCAACTCCATCATTAACAAACTCGCTGCTGTTATTAGGAAAATAGATATTGACGACAATAAAGCATCACTCATCATCAAGGCTGATGTAACTGGTAGTGACTCTAGTCTAGTGGCTAAAGTAACGCGAAAATCTATTAATGATCTTAAATTGAAGGAGCAAATGACGGTATGGCTTCAAATAAAGTCAGTTGCCATTTTAACCTAGCATAGTTCGAACATTCAACGCTATGTATCAGACTTCAGACGACTCGAGCTTATTTTCAGGGTTGCTGTTGCAAGGCTTACTTCCAAAAAGAACGCGATTATTCCCCCTGTTAAAAACATCATACTTAGCATGAACATAACAAGAATAGTGACATCTAGACTGGTGCTTACTAAGCCGTTTACCATCAGTAGGATAACATCAATACAGATGATTAAAGCAGACGCTATGAGGAAATTGATCGACCAGTTAGCAAGCCTCATACGCTTATTGAGGGTTGAGATTTCTTTCAGTGCTTTCTGATCAATACGTGAAGCGTTTTTTCTAGCTTCTTCTTCAAACCACCTCGCTCTGTCGATTACGCGGGCGACGCGTCCGGTCGCAACGTTAACCATCTGACCAATACCGACTATTAGAAATATAGGTGCCAAGGCAAGTTGAATGATCTCGACAGCGCTTGTGCTAAGTGTAGTATCCAAATTTATCTTCTTGTTTTAAATAGAATATATATGCATTAATAAACAAATAATGACATTAATAACAAGCTCTCGCTAGTAGTTTTGAAGCAATTAGTTCATCTTTTGCACTATTCGAGAGATAAGGGTATTTCTGGTGATGGGTTTCGCTAAGTAATCATTCATGCCCGCGGCTAGGCATTTTTCACGGTCACCGAGCATTGCATCAGCGGTTGCCGCGATAATATGTATGTCCTTGTTCGTTTCGCCCGCCTCACCGTCTCTTATGCGTCTAGTGCACTCAAAGCCATCCATTACAGGCATATTACAATCGAGCAGTATCAGATCGATTGTTAGACCAGACTTATGTGCTTTTTTGAGGAAGGCTAATGCTTCTTGTCCGTTCTTTGCCGTAAACACCGTAAGTGCGGTGTCCTCGAGCATACCACGTAAAATAGCCAAGTTAATTTCATTGTCATCAACCACCAATATGCGACCGGGTTTTAGTTCTGCCTCATCAAGATCAATGCTTTCCACTAAGCTTTCTAACGAATTGATCCTTTCTCGTACATTCTGGTTGTTTGGAAATAAAGCTGACATAATTGGTAACAAGCTTAATATTGCAAAGGGTTTGGCGATCACCGCATTTCTACCTGCAATATTGATATTAGGGCTTCGGCTCAGTTTCCCGTACTCCACCCAACATATAGATTCACTTAATTCAGCTTCGTACTGTTGGCGAATAAGACTGGCGTTAGGGTAATGGTCTTCGACGATGACCATATTGACACCCTCGTCGTTAAGCGAGTTACACACCTGCCCTCCAAAAGCACTTATGTTTTTCGCTACCAAGCTGTACTCATCGTGATTATTCAATAACAGCGCAACCTTTAGGCTATTAAATAGCTGAGTTTCGCTATTATGAAGTGATATTTTTCGCTGTTTTAATTCTACTGAAAAAACAAATTCACTTCCCTTACCTTCTTGGGATACAAGACTCACATTACCATTCATTAAATGGCATAGTTGCTGGGTTATCGACAGACCAAGCCCAGTACCACCGTAAGTGTGGGAGGTATTGACGTCCTCTTGCTCAAAGGCTCTAAAAATATCCTTTTGTCGATGCTTAGCGATGCCGATACCAGTATCCTTGACTGAGCATGTGAATTGCAATTTGTCGTTCTTTAAAACCGTCGACGGGCTGATCGTGATGCTGCCTTTATGAGTAAACTTGCTCGCATTACTTAACAAATTATTGAGTACTTGTTTTACCCTGTACGCATCACCAAAAGCCCCTTGATGGCTCAGCTTTGATAAGTCAACGAGCAAGCTAAGTCCTTTTTCATAGGCAATCGGTTGAAATATTGCAACCGTCTCTTCAACTATCTGCACTAGATCAATGGCTTGTTCTCGGAATTCTAATTTACCTGCCTCAATTTTTGACAAATCGAGTATGTCGTTAACAAGATTGATCAAATTTTGGATGCTGATATCAGTGAGGTTTAGGTAGCTCAATTGGTTTTCGCTTAAGCCCTCATTTTTAATTAGCTCCAAACTACCCAAAATACCGTTAAGTGGTGTGCGCATTTCATGGCTTACACTAGAAATAAATGCGCTTTTAGTTCGACTTGCGTCCTGCGCCGAGTCAAGCGCAATCTTCAGTTCATGAGTTCGCTTCTCAACTTGCTTTTCTAACTGAATATTACTTTCTTTTATCTTCTTTTCAGCTTCTTTATGCACCGTGATGTCACGCAACACCAATGCGACACCGGCAATCTTGTCTGAACCTATAGAAATAGGCGTGGCGAGTAATTGAAGCTCGATGTCAGAGAGTCTCGTCTTATAAGTCAAAAATTGCTGCACCGACAATTTTGATTTTTGGACTTCCGCAAATATGCTATCAAGGTTAATGCTGATGTTAATTGGCAAAGAATCGAATTTTACACCCTGAAAATCTCCACCTTGTAAGCCAAATAGTTGCATGGCCGCACGGTTTATAGAAGCAACTTCGCCGTTCGCATCGACAGATATAATGGCATCTTGGGTGCCATCAATAATCGCCTTGTATTCAGACTGACTGCTCAGTAGCTCATCTTTCCGGCGAATGAATATATTAAAAAATATCAATAGCATGACTAAAATAACAACCCCAATTGCTGTCAGAATGAGCAATAAGCTATATCGCTCATTAAGTATCTCTTGAAGGTCTTTTTCAGGCAGCGAGACTAAGAGCGTGAGGTCTTTGTTACTTTGTTTGCTCTTAAGCGCTATCTCTCTTTGCAGAAACAAGGCAGATTCAAGATTGCTATTTTTAGGAAGTAACAAAGAAAACTGTTTATCGTGATTAACATCAAGGTCAAAGTCGGTATTGAGGTTTCGCTTTATGCCAAGTTCATGTCCAAAAGCAATTTCACTAATGGGGTGGTATAGGTACTCTTGTTTTTTATTCAGCAGATAAACGTCGTATCGCTTATCAACTGCTTGGCGCATAGCATCAAACATAGCATCGGCATGTACATTCATTACGAGTAGCAGCTTAGCTTCTGAGTAACTTCCTCTCACTTGGGCTGCAAGGCGAATAGTCGGCGTGATAGGATATTCAATTTCACCAAATTCACGGTTTAAGGTAATTTCAGAGATATAAAAGTCATTGGGTGCTAAGGCTTTCGTTTCCAGAAAATAGTCGCGGTTATTTTTTATCTGCAGATCTTGCTCTTCAACGACTCTCAATCCGCCGCTCATTCTATCAACTTTCACCAGCTCCTTTCCACTATCGGCACTGAGGAGTCGTAATTGGTCTATCGCTTCTTGTTGCCGCATCAAGGCAATGAACGACTTCTGTACATGTTCGCGCGCTTGCTCGAGCTTAGCGTTTAGCCTTGTTCCTTCTATAACCATATCGCCGTTAATTGAATGGTCGTTTTGATTACTAAAGGCTGTAACGCTGGATGAAGACTGTAAAAATAACAAGTGCCGACGATAAGAGTCGAGTTCAGTTGCGACTCTCTCGCGAGCAACATTCGCCGACTGGTTTATCTCTGAATAGGTCGCATCATTAACGCTTTGTGTTATTTCCAACCTAAAATATAGGGTCAATAGTGACACTAATATAAGCACGAACAATAACGATACTGGCAGAAAAAGTCGCGACCACCGCCCGTCTAACAGAAAATTGACTATAACCTAGCCCTCGGTGTTTTTAGTTTTCATGGCATTTACGACTTTAGTATAGGTTGAGATGAAGGGATTTGTCTATGTTTGGCTGCTATTCACATTTTTGGCGTGTCGCTTACGAAAAAATGCCTTGAAACATGACATTGCAGCACTGACCCAAGTGATTTGTTATGTTTGAGTCTTTAAAGGCCCTAGCGAAAACGCTCATCTAAGCACATCAAATATCAAGTTTAATGGCCAAGAGACGATACAATAGTATTGAGCGTAACACCTTAGCGTTTATCAATTAAACGTATACTAATGCGCAGTTAGGTAACAGTGAATGCTGGCAAAGGCATGTGCAGTAAAGAGGCATAGTGTGGAAACAAAATCGTACCCTGATTCTGTCCAACGAGGACATCGAGTTCGTGCTATGCCGCGGACTCATTTGGGGGGCATTTGCTCAAAATTGAAGCTTTTTATTAGCCTTGTTATTGTTGCCAGCGTCGTAACACCATCGTTCCAAAGTATCGCTGTTGATTCGTCATCGGACCAAAGTAGCCTTGTAGGACAGAGCTATCAGGAAAGTGAAGCAATACCAACTCAAACTCAGCATGCTGAGTTTGATGAAAACTTAGCATATGCTGATGACCTTCATTCGCGAGGAAAAGAAGCCTATTACGACCAGCGATATGAAGACGCAAAAACGCTCTATTACCAAGCAATGGAACTGCTAACCAAAACAACACCCAATTACCTTGCTTTAAAATCGAGTATTTTTCACGAACTAGGACAAGTTCAAAAACAAGCGAAAAATTGGAAGGAAGCCATCTCTTATCATGAAAAAGCGCTTCATCTTAGGCGTGAAGTTGCCGACCCCATTCATATTGCCGTCACGCTAAAGAACCTTGCTCAAATTGAGGCTAAGCAAAACAATTTAAGTCGCTCACTAGATTACGCTTTTCAAGGGCTAGAAGTACATAAAAGTATCGAACAACCCGAGGATCATGCGGAGCTGATGGTATTAATTGGGTCGACTTATCGTCAATTAAACAGACTGGATACTTCTCTAATCTATTTAGATCTTGCTGTAAGCCTTTACACAGAATTAGACAACAAAAACCAAATCGCCAATAGCCAAAATCAAATGGGCTTATTGTACAAAAAATTAGGAAAATTCTCCGAGGCCAGAGCAATTTATGAATCATCGGCGTTCTTGCCAGATGACAGCATAGAACCGACAGTTCGCGCTACCGCTTTTCGAGAATTGGCAAAACTGGAGTTAGCCGATAAAAACTACGATAAAGCCCTCATGCTTGCAAACAAGGCACATGTCATATTTTTAGAACTCAATAGCGTCAATAAAGCAATTGTGACGGCTCGCACCATAGCAGAATTACATTCACTTAAAAACGAGGCCGATGAAGCCCTTCAGAGCTTTAATGAAGCGCTAGCGTTGGCGGACCAGGCCAATCGCTTAAAGGACAAAGTGAAAGTCTTGGAAAAGCTTGGCCATCATGTAAAGAAAACCGATGCGAGTAAGGCTCTCGATATTTATTCAGAAGCCTTAGTCATTTCTAAAAAAGCTGACTTTAAAAGTGAGCAGGTCCGTTTACTTGACTCAATCATGCGTATTTTTGAAGCTCGAGAACAATATCGAGATGCTCTTAGCACAGCAAAAAGCCTTATCAAGGTACGAAAAGCAATTTATGCAGAGAATGAAAAAAACAAACTTGCTTCAGCAAAAGCTGAGCTAGAAGTGCACATTATCGAAAACGAGCTCGATTCACTTAGAGAGAAAGCAGAGATTGACCGCCTATCTCTAGCCCAAAAAACCTCTGAAATAGAGATCATTCAGCAAGCAAATCTGATATCAGAGTTAGAGCTTACCAAGAACCGCTACGCTAGCTTCTTTTTAGCCACCATGGTATTAATCTGTTTGTGTTTTGCTATTTATATCTATCGAGTGTTCATTGCGTCACGCCGAGCAAATAAAAAGCTACACTATTTAGCAAACTATGATGCCTTAACATCCTGCCTCAATCGCAGAGGATTTTTTAACGCGCTAAAAGACGTTGATGCCGAACACAATGCAAACGTAAACTATGCAATTATTATGGCCGACATCGATTACTTCAAGGCTGTAAATGATAATTACGGACACGATGCTGGCGACATGGTATTAGTTGAGGTAGGAAAAACCTTGAAAGCCAGAACTCGTAAAAATGACATTGTTGCTCGCTTCGGCGGAGAAGAATTTTGTATCGCGCTTCAAAGCCTTGAGCCTGAGCAGGCAGAAAAAGTTGCTGAAGATATGCGTAAAAAAATTGAAGCCTTGACAATAGATGGCATCGAGATCACATGCAGCTTCGGCGTGGCATACTCTAGCTCAGAGAAAGACGATTATACTGAGCTCATTTCTAAAGCCGACAAAGCACTTTATACTTCAAAGGCTAATGGTCGTAATCGAGTCACGGTGAGTGAATCGCACAACTAACCTATTCGTCTTGGGGCAAAACGTCGAGCTGTTTAGAATTGGTCGGTGTGAGAGGATTCGAACCTCCGACCCCTGACACCCCATGACAGTGCGCTACCAAGCTGCGCCACACACCGACCGAAGTGCGCATTATA
Organism: Marinibium conchae; assembly: GCF_015595035.1. Lineage (GTDB taxonomy): Bacteria > Pseudomonadota > Gammaproteobacteria > Enterobacterales > Alteromonadaceae > Glaciecola. The sequence continues at coordinate 1,612,754 of NZ_JADNRN010000001.1, forward strand.
TTTGCCAAGAATAAAAAAGCCAGCAATTTCTTTTAAAATCAGTGTTTGCGAGCACTGGCCGCACAAAATTTATGCTTTTTGTTTCAACTCATCGGCTTCGTCAAGCACAAAGCCCTCGACAAAAGCAGGTACATCATCAACGCAAAGGGGCTTGGAAAAGTAGAAGCCTTGAATAGTGTAGCCACCTAATAAATTCACTTTTTCTAACTGGCTTTGCGTTTCGACCCCTTCTATTGTGACTGTCAGCGCCAAGCCTTTTGCTAGTTTGAGAATAACATCGACAATCGCACTTGACCTTGCCTCACCCGCTTCAGTGTCTAACTCAGAAATAAACGAGCGATCAATCTTTAAATTATCAATTGATAACTGCTGAAGATAAGACAAAGAAGAGAAACCGGTGCCAAAATCATCCAGCGCGATGCCAACACCTTGCTTCTTAAGTTGTTTTAACTTGCTGTTCACTTCAACAATATTTTCTATTATTGCTGACTCTGTAACTTCTAGCTCCAAACGAGCAGCTGGTAAGCCCGTAGTATTTAGCGTCTCTGTTACCATATCGAGAAAGTCTTCTTTTAAAAACTGTACGCCCGATACATTCACACATACTTTTACATCCGACGGCCAACTCAGCGCGTCTCGACAGGCTTGCTCTAAAACATACTTGCCAATTGCAATGATATGCCCGGTTTCTTCCGCCAACTCGATGAAGTCTGCAGGTGAAATCCGTCCTCTAACTGGATGTTCCCATCTTACCAGCGCTTCTAAGCCAGTAACCTTCCCTTCAAAACTGTCTATCTGCGGTTGATATTCAACAAAGAACTGCTTTTCCTTCACCGCCAGCTTTAAATCAGACATCATTTCAATACGTTTGTTATTCTGCTCTTCAATCTCAGCATCAAATATCGCAAACTGCCCTTTACCACTTGCTTTAGCTGCATACATTGCAATGTCGGCTTTCTTAACGAGATCATTCAAAGCAACCCCATGTTGTGGTGCTATGCTCACGCCAATACTTGCCCTAACTTCAATTCGGCTATTTGTTAGCTTTACGGGGCTTTGAAAACATTCGAGAATTTGCGATGCTCTTCTACTTGCTTGTTTAAGCTCTGTACTGAGTAAAATGAACTCGTCACCACCAAGGCGCGCGATCATCTCTTTCGGTTTCAACATTTTCTCAAGTCTTGATGCTAGTAGTTGAAGTAGTTTGTCGCCCTCGTGGTGACCAAATACATCGTTTACCTCCTTGAAGTTATCAAGATCGATCATCATGATCATAAAGGGAATGGCTCCTGACTCAAAGCGAGTAGCATACGAATTAAACTGAAAACGGTTGGGCAAGCCAGTAAGTAAGTCGGTTTTTGCTAGCTTCTCTATTTCGGCTTTGTGCGTGAACTCCGAGGTCACATCTTTGCACACGCCTCGCCATCCAATAATATGATTTTTGGCTCGCAATGGTTTACCCGAAAGCGACATCCATACAATTTCATCTTCAACATATAAAGGTAGTACGATTGCTGAGAACTCTTCAGTATTTTTAATCGCACTCGTTATTCTCTCAATACGTTTTTGATATTGATGTTCAGAGCAGTGAAAATGGCTAAGTAATAGGCCAGGTAAATCAAGTGTGGAAAGTTCTTCTTCGGAAATGTTAACCGCTTGCATTACTTTTGTGGGGAGATGAGATAGCTTTCCATGCTCGTCAAGCTCCCAAAGCCAATCACTCACGTGATTTTCGAAATCACTCATCAGCACACTCATGGTTTGCTTTTGTGTTTCGGCTTGGATTTTTTGCATAGTTGCTTTGTTTTCAGCAGCAATTCGCAGTAAGTAGGTTTTATGCAAATTTAGCGTAATCGTGGCAACCAGACCGGCGTAAAACAATGTGATAAGACTTAATATCACGCTAAATGTGAAGTCATCTAACGTAAATCCAACATGTATTGATGTTACCGACAAGGGAACAACCCAGAAAAACGCCGCTCTTGGCACCATACACAGAGCAAATGCACCACCGCAAATCATACCTGTAATAAGTGCAACGAGCAGTAAACGCCCTTCCTCACTAGCGCTTGGAAATAAATAATAGACCAGAAAGCTGAAGCCTGCGGAAACCGAAAACGAGAATATGGAGTGTATTCGCATGGCGACCACGTTGGAGATATAACTGCGGTTATTCCGCCAAAAGTACTCCGACCATATTAACCAACATACTGATATTGCGCACAGAAATGACACTGCACTGTTTAACACTTGTGAGTTAGTGAAATCTTGAAACAGGAAGGCTAGCAATAAAGCATTTAAGAAATTAAAAGGTTGAGTGAGGTAGAGTAGTTTAGAAATCGACGACAAGAGTTTGATTTCAACATCGTTAATTTGCTGAGTAGTTAAACCTAAGCTGTGCATCGATAACTGCTTTATTTGTACGATACTTGATAACTTGTGTTTAGTACTACTCAAATCATATACCTACTGCGTTATACGCTTTATTTGCTTTTCTCGTCAGCACTTATCCGACTCGCGATGGCACCTATTTGGCCTTTATATTTAGCGTCTAGTCTAGCATTGTAGGGTTTTTCGGCTGAACCACTAAGAACTTCAAAACTAATAGCACCGATTTTCATGAGGGGTTTTAACGCAAGCGGTAATTTACCACTATTAAAAAATTCTAGTACGATTTGGCCCGACCAACCTGGGTCAATGCGGTGTGCAGTTACATGAACCATCAAACCTAAGCGCGCCAGCGACGAGCGACCGTCTAACCATCCAACTATGTTATCGGGAAGGGTAATTGACTCGTGCGTTACGGCAATCGCGAGTTCGCCAGGATGCAAATAAAATGAATCATCATTCTCTATGCTTATTTCATCGCTCATCACCGAATCAAGTGCCTTTTGAACGTCTTCTTTTGGGCCACTGAGATCAATGTAAGGTGCGGCATGATCCTGAAACACTCGAAACTTGTTGCTCAACCTGACATCGACAGTAACCCCACTAATCTGCTCATAGCTTGGTGAAGGCTCAATGACTATCTTTCCCTGTTGAAGATATTTATAAATATCTTTATCGCATAAACGCATTTGTTATTTTCCTTGAGCTAAAAATAGGTGTCGGTGGTTGAGTTTATCAAGCTGAAACAATACAAAAACAAAGCTAGTAAAGTCTCGATTGCCACTAAGTTAGGCCGAATTATGCTTGTTGATGCGATACCATGCAATAGCTTAAATGTGTTACTGGTTAACAATAGGTATAACTAACTCAGGCTTATCACCTGAATGTCGGCTGACTACGGTATGCAACGGAAGTTCGCTGCCTACTTTCACACTGACCTTTTGCGCTACCTGTTGATAGACCCTACTTATGATCTGATCTGGTTGAGCGATTATTAAGGGTTTACCTGCATCAGCATGTTCTCGAATTAGCTTGCTCAAGGGTAATTCAGCTAATACATCACAGTTATGTTCTTTAGCCAAGACCTGTGAACCACCTTGAGAAAAGGGATAAGACTTTTCGCCACAAGCACATTCAAAGTAGCTCATGTTTTCAACAATCCCTAACACCGGAATGTTTAATTTCTCAAACATAGCAATGCCTTTTTTAGCATCAGCAGTCGCAATGGTTTGTGGCGTCGTAACTATCACTGCCGCACTCAAAGGCACCTGTTGGGCGAGAGTAAGGTGTATATCGCCTGTACCCGGTGGTAAGTCAACAATCAAATAATCGAGCAATGGCCACTTTGTTTCATATATCAACTGCTTGAGCGCCTTGGTTGCCATGGGGCCTCGCCAGATTGCTGCGCTACCACTGTCGACCAAATAGCCAATTGAGTTTGCCACCACACCATCAACATTAATTGGATACATAGTTCGGTTATCTTCACTTTGCGGATGTGCTTCTGGGTTACCCAGCATGATAGGTACGGATGGGCCGTATATATCTGCATCCAATATCCCAACTCTTGCTCCTTCAGCTTGCAAGGCATATGCAAGATTAACGCTTGTCGCAGATTTACCCACGCCTCCTTTACCCGACGATACTGCGATAACATTCTTTACGTTCGGTATCGGCGTTGCTTTTGCTGCTGTTATTGGCACATTGTAAGTGTATTTAAATTCGCAATTACGCAATACCGGCATCTTATCTACCAAGTTGTTGGTAAGCTCGTCCAGCGAGGAATTTGCGACGAAACCTAAACTAATTTCTACTATCTGCTTTTTGCCCTTTTCGAGCAGCTTTGAAGACGCCAATGCAACCACCGCATCAGGATTAATAGTTAGCTCAGTAATATTAAAAAAATCCAAGATATGCTGTTGAATTTCGCTATTTCTTTCTAGTTTTGATTTTGAAAATAACACCGAACACTCCAAGGGGCTTAACTAGTTGTTATTAGATACGTGATAAATCTGCTAAAAGCGCTGAATTTCGTAATGCAAAACGCCCTTGTTTGGGCTACCATCTGCGCATTATTTAATATTTGCGGATTCTGTACTACTTACTATGTCTTCTACTCTTGCTAGCGCGACCTCAAAACGTCGCATACTTGTTACCAGCGCCTTACCCTATGCAAATGGTTCTATTCATCTGGGCCACTTACTAGAGCACATTCAAACCGACATTTGGACACGTTTCCAACGCATGCGCGGGCACGAATGTTACAGCGTTTGTGCCGACGATGCACATGGTACACCGGTAATGTTAAAAGCACAGGAGTTGGGTATTACACCTGAGCAAATGGTGGCACAGACTCGCGCTGAACATCACCAAGATTTGCTCGATTTTCATGTTGATTACAACAACTATTATGTGACTCACTCGGAAGAAAACAAAGAACTTTGTGAGTTAGTTTACAATCGACTCAATGATGCTGGCTATATTAGTAAGAAAACCATAAGTCAGCTTTACGATCCAGAAAAAGAAATGTTTCTTCCTGATCGTTTCGTGAAGGGCGACTGCCCAAGTTGTGGCGCTGAAAACCAAAATGGTGATAACTGCGATGTATGTAGTGCAACCTATAGCCCGACAGAAGTTAAAAACCCTCGTTCAGTAGTATCTGGTGCTACGCCTATATTGAAAGACTCTGAGCACTTTTTCTTCGATTTGCCTAAGTTTGAGGGCATGCTAAAAGAGTGGATACGCTCAGGCGCCATCAAAAATGAGATGGCAAACAAGCTAGAAGAGTGGTTTGAGCAAGGGCTTCAACAATGGGACATTAGCCGAGATGCCCCTTATTTTGGATTTGAAATACCTGGCGCACCCAATAAGTTTTTCTACGTGTGGGTTGATGCTCCGGTTGGCTACATGGCAAGTTTTAAAAACTTCTGTAACGCTAATGACATAGATGATACTCCCTTTTGGGCTCAAGATACTGATACCGAGCTTTACCACTTTATTGGCAAAGATATTACCTACTTCCATTGCCTGTTTTGGCCTGCAATGTTGGAGGGAGCCGGCTTTAGAAAGCCTACTGGTGTAAATATTCACGGTTTTGTGACGGTAAATGGAGCCAAAATGTCTAAATCGACTGGCACCTTTATAAAAGCGCGTACTTACCTCGAGCATTTAAATCCAGAGTATTTGCGCTACTACTTCGCCTCAAAGCTTAATGATAGCGTGACCGACATCGACCTTAACTTTGAAGATTTCGTACAAAAAGTTAATTCAGACTTAGTCGGCAAGGTCGTCAACATTGCATCGAGATGCGCTGGTTTCATTACGAAGCGCTTCGACGGCAAGCTTTCTGATAGCATTGAAAACCCTGAGCTTCTTAAAGAATTTCAAGATGCCAGCGAAGGGATAGCACAAGATATCGAAGCACGTCATTATCACAAAGCCATACGCGACATAATGGCCCTTGCCGACAAAGCAAATCAATATATCGACACACAAGCGCCATGGGTGACAGTGAAAGACGAAGATAAACAAGCTCTCACTCACGATGTTTGCTCTCTTGGCATTCATATGTTTCGCGTATTAGTGATTTACCTCACACCGGTAATGCCGAAATTATCTGCACAAGCGCAAGCTTTTCTTAATGACGAATTTACATGGGAAAGCGCTCAAGAAGTGCTTACTGGCAAGCCAATTAACAAGTTTAAAGCTTTGCTACAGCGTGTTGAGATGGACAAAGTAAATGCCATTATCGCGGATTCAAAGGAAAGCTTGGCGCCCAAGGCTGACGTTAGCAATACAAAAAAAGCTAGCAAAGCAAACAACGAACAAGGCGGCGAAGATTCAAATGTAAGCCCACTCGAGCGCGATCCTATTGGTGAGACCATCAGTTTTGACGATTTTGCGAAGGTAGACTTACGCGTTGCTCGCATTGCTAAAGCTGAACATGTTGAAAAAGCCGATAAACTGCTGCGCTTAGAGTTAGATTTGGGTGGCGAGACAAAACAAGTATTTGCGGGTATTAAGTCAGCTTATCAACCGCAAGACCTCGAAGGTAAACTCACTGTAATGGTGGCTAACCTCGCGCCCCGAAAAATGCGCTTTGGCATGTCAGAAGGTATGGTGCTTGCCGCTGGCCCTGGCGGGAGTGACTTGTTTATTTTAGAACCTCATGAAGGCGCTCAGCCAGGAATGAAAGTTAAATAGCAAGCTTAACAACGTTAAACGCGACAAGGAATTAGCGGGTTCTCACTTTTGAGTGCCCCACCCTCGCGTTAGCAGTGGCAAAGCGTGGTTTCTTGACTTTCCATTTGGGTTTGATGGTCGACAATGGAATTTCTCGTTTTCGTGCAACAATAACGTACATTGAACTGAGCATCGGTAAATAACGCTTACAAAATGACTGCAAGCGTGACCCTTGATGCCAGCGCTTCCCTGCGAACAATGACGAATACATAATGTATTCAGTCTCAATAATTTCGAAGCCTAGCAGTTGTAACCAATCTTTGATCCTATTTGCCGTAAAAAAACGTCCTTGATGCAACAAATTTCCTTTGTTAACGGGGAAGTATTTTAATATACCGGCAACGCTGAAAGGATTAAAACCGGCAATAATCACTTGCCCATTGGCTGTGATAGCGCGGTCTACCTCTCGAAGGATTTGATGAGGATCTTGGGCAAAGTCTAATTCAGCGGCTAATAAAAAACCGTCCACTGAAGAATTTTGCAGAGGCAAGTCGCTTGATACGCCGCGTACATCAGAAAATGATGATTCTGGTTCCGTCAGGTTAACAATATGCTTAATTGGCGAGTTGTTGAGTGGAATGCTGCTACTCAATGAGCCTAATCGAACAAAATGATAGCCGAAAATACGCGCTACAAGAGGCTCACAAGCAAGCGTCAACTCTTCTTTGATAAGTTGCCCTTGGCTAATGTCATCCCACGCCTGCGGATATTTAGGTTTTTGCTGACTCAGTGCTGCGCGCATCGAACTCTTTTGTTAGAAATAAAGTATAATAGTAGCAAACGCGGTTGAAGCGCAAGCAAGCCCTACTTTTGTGTCCCGCTATATGAACTGATCTTGGAGTAATTGAAGACCTATGCATAATATAGAAGCAATACCGGCATTCAGTGACAACTATATTTGGTGTATGCATGACGGTGAAAATGCAATCGTTGTTGACCCCGGTGATGCCGCCCCAGTTAATGCGATGTTGAAGAACAAAGGTCTGCAACTAAAGGCCGTTTTAATTACCCATCATCATCATGACCACACTGGTGGCATAGCCGAACTCAGCGCTTCTTGGCCAACGCTACAAGTATTTGGCCCAGACAACAATAGAATTAGAGGCATCACCCACAAGTTAGTTGAAGGCGACAGCCTGAACATTAAGTATCCGAGCGTAAAGCTTAAAGTGATGGAAATTCCTGGGCATACGATGGATCACATCGGCTACTTTAATGATGAACTCATCTTTTGTGGCGATACTCTTTTTTCTGCAGGCTGCGGGCGCATGTTTGAAGGAACTCCAGAGCTATTTCATGCTTCGTTACAAAAAATAGCAAATTTAGCTGGCGATACTAAGGTATATTGCACCCACGAATATACTCAAGCCAATGTTGATTTTGCACTGCATATAACACCGCACAACAAAGCTTTAAAAGAATACGCTAAATGGGTAGCCGGCACGCGCTCTAGCGGTCAGATTACATTGCCTTCGACTATTAAGGTGCAAAAAGACATTAACCCTTTTTTGCGTTGCGATGATGAGCAAACTCGAAAAAGTATTGAGTCAATAATGAACTTATCGGCGACTAAACCTGTCGAAGTTTTTGCTGCATTGCGTGCTTGCAAAGACAATTTTTAACATGGCTATTATTGTGTGCAATGCTGCCGATAAAAGATAAAATAAAAACAAAGAAATGCTTCAACCTGAAAGCATTCATGCGCTAAATTAGGATTTCATGAAATATATTGCTGTAGCTCTGCTACCGTTTCTGATGACTGGGTGTGTACTAACACAAAATACACCGCTAAGCAGTTCAGAAACTCAACCTCAAGTTAACACCAACGAGCTTCGAAATGCTAGTGCTTCGAGCCTTAGTGCAGAAGAAAATACTAGCGAGATATGCTCGACTGAAAAAGACAGCGAATTCTCGGCTTGTGAAACAAAAAGTGATGGTGTACTAACGGTGATCCATCCTTCACATCCCATGGAACTCGAGCTTTTAAACAATCAGGAACCTGCTCAGGTTGAAATAGCTGACGTATGGGAACGAGTGAGACAAAACTTGGCTTTTGATGTACCCAATCAAAAACGCGTGAATAGTCAGCGCGATTGGTATTTAAAACACCCAGCTTACATGAAGCGTGTTTCGAAACGCGCCGAACCATTTTTACACTATATTGTTGAAGAGCTCGAGAAGGCCAATATGCCGGCTGAGCTTGCCCTTCTCCCCATTGTGGAGAGTGCTTTTGATCCATTTGCCTACTCGCATGGCAGAGCTGCCGGAATGTGGCAGTTTATTCCTAGCACTGGCAAGAACTATGGCATGAAGCAAACATGGTGGTACGATGGCCGTCGTGATGTTATTGCTTCCACCGACGGAGCCATTCGTTATTTGAAGCGCCTACACAAACTATTCGACGGCAATTGGATGCACGCTCTAGCCTCCTATAATAGTGGTGAAGGGCGCGTTATGAGAGCAATACGCGACAACAAAAGACGTGGAAAGCCTACCGACTTTTGGTCTCTCGACCTTCCCAGAGAAACACGAGCATACGTTCCAAAGTTGCTAGCACTCGCTGATATTTTAGCAAATAAAGAAAACTACAATTTCGATTGGCCAGCCATTAGCAACCAGCCGGTGATAGAGGTCGTTGATATTGGCTCACAAATTGACCTAGCCATGGCTGCGAAATTTGCAGGTCTATCGACCAAAGAACTACACGCATTAAACCCGGGTTTTAATCGCTGGGCAACTGATCCCGACGGTCCACATCGCTTGGTACTACCAAAGCGAGTTGCAGATACCTTCATTGCCTCACTAGAACAAACCGATAAAAAAGACAGACTCAATTGGGTGCGCCATAAGGTGAAATCAGGGGAAAGTTTAGGCTTAATAGCAAACAAATACCACACAACTATCGACGTTATTCAGAACATCAATGGTATGAGCTCTAATCTAATTATTGCTAACGACTACCTGTTGGTGCCAGTGGCTCTAAAAAGCATGGAAGAATATTCATTGTCTGCCGAGCAACGACTGGCTCGAACACAAGCACAAAAGCGTGGCGCCTATAAAGTAAACCACACTGTGAAAAGTGGCGATACCTTCTGGGATATATCACGGGCTTACAAAGTGACTGTGCGCGAACTCGCTAAATGGAATGGCATGGCTCCCAGAGACCCACTTATTCCCGGAAAGGAACTCGTTGTTTGGCAAAATAATGATATCAAGACAAACAAGAGTGCTTCGCTTTCTGGCCGCTCAGAAGTAACGCGCAAACTTACCTATACCGTGCGCAATGGCGATTCTCTCTCGCGCATCGCTAGCAAGTTCAAAGTGAAAGTAAGTGACATCACTAAATGGAATAGCTTGAGCAAAAAGCGCTACTTACAACCCGGCCAAAAGCTTAAGCTATTCGTTGATGTAACGAGAACTTAAGCTTTACGCCAGGTAGTACCCGACGCACTATCTTCAAGCACAACACCCATCGCATTTAAAGCATCGCGGGCTGCATCTGCCGCAGCCCAGTCTTTTTCTGCACGTGCAGTATTGCGCTTATCGATGAGCGCCTCTACTTCATCAGCAAAATCAGCGCTACCATCACTATCAGCAGTGCCCTGTAAATATTCCTCGGGCTTCATTTGTAAAATACCGAGTATCGCGCCTAATTTTTTCAGCACCCCAGCCAGATCCCTAGCCTCCTCACCTTCGGCTTTATTTAGATCTTTTGCTATGTCAAACAAGACAGAAAAGGCAATAGGCATATTGAAGTCATCATTCATAGCTGCTTCAAAGCGATGCAAATAACCAGCGTGACTCAGTTCCACATCGAGGTTTGGCTCAATACCACGCAAAGCGGTATATAACCTTTCTAAACCTGATCTTGCTTGAGCTATGCTATCTTGTGAATAGCTGAGTTGACTTCTATAGTGCGCAGACATCAAAAAGAAGCGTAAGGTTTCAGGATCGTGCGCTGTAAGCACATCTCGCAGGGTGAAAAAATTTCCCAGCGACTTCGACATCTTAACGTCATCAACCTGCACCATTCCGGCGTGCATCCATGTATTTACATAGGGTGTATCGAACGCACAGCACGACTGCGCGATTTCATTTTCATGGTGTGGAAACATAAGATCTGAACCGCCGCCGTGAATATCAAAATGCTTGCCCAAGTGTTTGTGGTTCATTGCGGAACACTCAATATGCCAACCCGGGCGACCATTTCCCCAAGGCGATTGCCAGCTCGGTTCATCTGGTTTTGCAGACTTCCATAACACAAAGTCCATTGGGTCGTTTTTATCGTTAGACATTTCAACACGAGCGCCAGCATTTAATTGCGACAGGTCTTGCTTACTCAACTTACCGTAGTTTTCAAAAGAGCTAACGTCGAACAAAATATCACCTGACGGCGCTTGATAAGCGTGTTTATTATCAACTAAGCGTTGAATTACACTGATAATTTCAGGCATGTGTTCAGTCACGCGTGGCTCAATATCGGGCTCAAGCAAATTAATCGACGCAAAATCTTCATGCATCATGGCAATTGTGCGTTTAGTGAGTTCATCTGGAGTTTCGTTATTTGCCAAGGCACGCTGTATAATTTTGTCGTCGACGTCTGTGATATTCCTAACATAATTGACGTCGTAGCCTATGTGGCGTAAATAACGAACCATAATATCGAAACTTAAATAGGTTCTAGCATGCCCCATGTGACAGAGGTCATACACTGTGATTCCACAAACATACAAACCTACCTTATTCGCTACGAGTGGCTTGAAGGTTTCTTTTTTGCGGGTCAGTGTGTTAAATATCTGAAGCATGTTTGCGCTGTACCTTTGTTGTACATTAGTTTTAGTGCGCGAATTTTAGCACTGCGCCAACAAATGTGAACATCTTTTCTCTGTAAACTAATAAAACAGTGTCAATTCGTTGGTCTTAATGCCGTTTTACGCTAACATTGCGGCACAATTTACACTAATAAGGAAAGATCGATGGTACTTCTAAAAACTAACCACGGTGACATTAAAATCAATTTATTCGAAGACGCTGCCCCTAAAACAGTTGCTAACTTTTTAAGCTATGTTGAGGAAGGTTATTACGATGGCACTATCTTCCATCGTGTAATTGGCAACTTTATGATCCAAGGTGGCGGTTTTGAGCCTGGCCTCGAACAAAAGGCGACTAAAGACAGCATTGAAAACGAAGCCGATAATGGCAAAAGCAATAAAGTGGGCACCTTAGCGATGGCTCGCACGAATGATCCCCATTCTGCAACTTCACAGTTTTTCATTAACGTAAAAGATAACGATTTCCTAGACTTTAGCGCCCCAAATGCGCAGGGTTACGGCTACTGTGTATTCGCAGAAGTAGTAGAAGGTATGGACGTTGTAGAGAAAATCAAAAGCGTGCAAACTGGTAACATGGGCATGCATCAAGATGTTCCGTTAGAAGATGTTGTGATTGAGTCTGCTGTTGTAACAGACTGAGTATAAACACACTATGTCGGTCACCTATTTCATTTCGGATCTGCATTTAAGTGCTGATCGCTCAGACATTAGTCAATGTCTATATCAGTTTTTGCAAACTGATGCGCTGAAAGCCGACGCCCTGTATATTTTGGGTGATTTGTTTGAAGTATGGATAGGTGACGACGATATTACTGACTTTTCAGAAAGCATTGCTAATGCATTAAAGTCACTTAGTAGGTCAGTACCGATTTACTTTATCCATGGGAACCGTGATTTTGCAATTCGACATGCCTTTGCAAAAAAAGCAGGAATGACGATACTTCCCGAACAATACACTATCGATTTATATGGCACACGTGCTTTGCTCATGCATGGTGATGAACTGTGTACGAGAGATGTTGCTTATCAAAAGTTTCGTCGGAAGTCGCGAAGTTGGTGGTGGCCACGACTGATGCTTATGCTTCCGCTTAAAACTCGACAGAGAATTGCACAAAAAGGCCGCGAGACAAGTAAAAATAATCAGAAGCATTTGAGCGCCGACATCATGGACGTTACTCAAAGTGAAGTGGAAAATGTCATGCTAAAACATGACGTAAAGTTACTCATCCATGGGCATACTCATCGCCCCAACGTGCATTTTTTCAACCTAAATAATATCGCAATGCAACGAATTGTTTTAGGTGATTGGTATGACCAAGGCAGTGTTTTGGTCGCGACACCAGAAAAGCTATCGTTGGAAGTGATGAGCTTCGCCTGAGCTACTTGCTCTATAATAACGCTAAGCCGCATAAAATGAAAAGTTGCCCGTTTAAAAAGGCGGAGTTTACGCGTCTTCATCAACAGTTAAATAATCTCATTAAAGTAGCGAAAGAGTTTGAAATAAGTCCTTGCGCAGATTAGACTTTAACAAATAATTAATAAGCAGTAATTAAAACTGCATAAGAAGTGTGTTCAAGGCTGTAACACTTCATTACCCGCAATCGAAAAGGACGTCTTTATGTTCAAACGTAGTATCAAATATATCGTACTAGTTGTCATCAACATCATCGTGCTTTCGTATCTTTTTTTAAACGACAAACCCACTGATACAGACTCTTTCGATACCGACTATGTTCTTGGCTTACTCGACGCCAACAACAAGCTAGAACAAAACATTGCAGATTTAAGCGAGGAAAACGCATACTTGGAAAGCGCTGCGGAAGATACACAGCGCCAAATAATGGCTACACGTGGGGTTATCGACAAAAACAATGCATCTTTAGCACAATGTCGGAGCGAACAGGCAGAAGCTTTAGCATTGGCAGAACAACAAGCGAAACAAAGAGCGCGTTTGAACCCCTCAACTGTATATGATGCTGAAGAATGCAGCGATAACGCTGTACAGGCTAGTTTTTTAGCCAAACAACTGAACTCACAAAAAGAAAGAATGGCGGCGATTATTGCGCAGAAGGACAATTATGCAAATCAGGCCAAAGCATTACGCGCACAAATTGACAGTAGCGGCAACGAATCAGCAAAATATGAGCTAGAGAGAGCTCGCTATAAAGCAACAATAAAACAACTGGAAGAAGACCTAAGCTCCGATATTTACCTTAAACAAGTGTACACAACACCTACCTACTGCCAGCCGCCTCGCTATGAGACTCTAGTATGTGTAGAGCGCCTATTAGTTCGTCCAAGATTCAGTAGAAAACCTTTCACTGATATTCAAGTAAGTCTTATAAATCCGAACGGAAAAACCGTCGGTAAGTACAGCTTCGATTCTACCAAGGCTAAGTTGGTGAACTTCCCCTTCCCTCGCAATAGTGAGGAGCCTGCTGGGGAATACACCATTAGTTTTAAAGTTGATGGGCTTAACCTTAGTGAAAAAGTTATCCTAAAACACTGATAATGAGCGAAAAAGATAAGACTCTGTGCTTATCTAGTAAAGCGGATAATACTTGGCAAATTAGATAATTCTAGGAGCTATAATGAGAACGGTAGTATATGTTTCGGGTACTTTTGACCTTTTCCATCGCAATCATTTGAAGATGATAGAGTACGGCGCTGGGCTTGGGGATACTCTCATTGTTGGTGTTAGTACCGACGAATTAGTTAGTTCTTACAAAAAGCCGCCGAGTGTGCCTTTTGAAGAACGTATTGCGATTATAGAGGCGCTCAAATATCCCGACGTTGTGATTCCTCAGCGTTCACTGGAGCACACCGACCGCGTTAGCGATTTGAATATCGATATTTTCGTAGTTGGTGACGATTGGCGTGGTAAATATGACTATTTGCGCGACCTCGGCGTACAAGTATTTTATTTCCCTTACGGTGCTGGCGTAAGCAGCTCAAACCTAAAGACCAAAATATACAACCAATATAAAAAGCTTGTAGAAGAGGCCGATAAGCACCCTAATCCAGAAGTAAAAGAAGTGGGATCACACAACCCAGATATCAATCCTTCGAAAACAAAATGAAAAAAATACTGATTACCGGTGGCGCTGGCGACTGGGCCAAAAGCTTTACTCAGCATCACGGCGCCGACTACGATATCGTGACTTGTGGTAGAAACGAGCTTGATGTGAGCTCTATCGAGAGCGTTCAAGCTTTCTTCGCAAACAGAAAATTTGATATCGTCATTAACAACGCCGGGAGTATACATCCGAAGCGCGTTGTTGAAGCCGATGCACAGAAGTGGATAAACGATATTAATGTGAACTTAATAGGCACATTTTTGGTTAGCAAGGCGGCACTAGAAAAGAACGAACGCACGACGATTATCAACATTTCTTCTACCGCTGGTTTCAACGCTTACAACAATTGGTCGTCGTACTGCAGCGCCAAAGCCGGCGTAATTACTTTTTCCAAGTGCCTAGCCAATGACAATTATGAGAGCTATTGCGTTTGTCCTGGTGCCATTGATACTAAATTTCGAGATGGCTTGAACCTATCTAATGCTAACGCCATGACTTCCGAGCACCTTTCTAGTTATATTGTCGATATTTTGGATGGTAAATATCACAGTGGTGATGTGCTATTTATTCGTAAAGACGAGTTCGTGCTAAACCCTTAAAAGCCAAGCTTTCATTGTTAAGTCTATTGTATTTATTTTAGAGTGTTAAGTTTAGCGTATAGATTATAGTGCGTTGCGCTTAGCGTGCTAAGCTCATCATGTAAACGAAGACAATTTGCAGCAAAGCGCTGTTTTCAAAAACCTTGGTTAGAGCCTTTAATTCAGGCCCGCAGCCTTTGTTTTCCCTGATCTATCGTCACGGCAGTATTTACTGGTACGCCACTATTTACTGGTACGCAACTATTTATTGGTACGCCACTATGGAATCTAAAATTATCATCCTCTGAAGCAATCAGTTCGTTCTCTACTTCACGAAAGTACTGAACCCGTTCCTCTATATCCTTGCCAGCAATCGATTCTGCTAGCTCAAGGTAGTCTTCAAAATGGCGCGCTTCTGAACGTAGCAAAGAGACGTAAAAATCCCCTAGTTTTTGGTCGACGAAGGGCGCAATTTTGGCAAAACGCTCACAAGACCGGGCTTCTATAAACGCTCCACAAATGAGTTTATCAATTAATGCATCGGGTTCGTGGGTTTTGACGTGCTTGAGCATACCCTTGGCATAGCGGCTAGAACTGATGTTATCGTATGGAATACTATAGTGCTCCATCATTTCCAATACTTGATAAAAGTGATGAAGCTCTTCTTTAATAAGCAAGACCATTTTATCCACCAGCTCTTGACCGTATTTAGCGTTATCACTCACCAACATCGTTTTTGACAGTTTGTTAGCTTTTGCTAGCGCCTTCCAATCGCCCGTCATGCGATAAGTAAAGTCTTCATATGGTTTAAGCCATTCTAGCAACACTTTGCCCGACTCTTTATCTACTGCATAGCGGCGTATTAAAAACATCGCACTCTGCGCTGCCTTTAACTCACAAACTAAATGGTCGAGCAAAACAATAGAGAGATTTTCAGGCTTTATTGCTTCGGCAATCCACTCTTCTGGTGTCTCGCACTTCAGGAAGTTTTTAATTGGTTCTAGTAATTTTTCCAATTTCATATCTCTATATAAGCAATTGTTTTTAAACAACTACTGAACGTGTAACACTCTATTTTGACAGTATTCTACCATAACTAAGCCTAATTTTTTTAACTGGAATGAATAATTGCGAGCAAAAATATCCCCGTCATTCACGATCCTTCTCATTTACAACTAGCCATACTCAAGCCGATATCTGGGTTAAATATGACCGCACCCGATACTGTATTGATTAATACTGAATCATTACTTATTTTCCATGAAGTTCTTGGTGCTCCTGGCAATCGATAAAAAGGCTCTATGTAGTAACCAGTATCGGTAAGTTCAAGCCTATAAATTAAGCCGTTATTCGATGACAAATGAGCCAACCCAGTTATCACGTAAGCATATTCGTCGATAACATAGACGTCTTCGATATTTTCATTTAGCAGTGTTTTAGTTGCTTTTCCGTCTTCAAAAACAATAAGCTCACCGCCCCATTCACCTCGATTGTCGCCAGTTAACCACTTTTCGCCAAATTTAACGGCAAGTGAAGGAATCACAAAACTTTTAGGAGAGGTGCAGTAGTCTTTGTAATAGTCACCATATTCGTCGCTGGAGCACATTGGATTTTTATATTGGAAAGACTCTAACTTTTTCTCGCGGCCTCCGTATTGCTTTGCTTCAACAGTCTCAGAAACCATTGCGTAATCAGTCTTATCGCAAGTGTGGTTTTCTTCTCTCAATTGCTGATAGTCCAGAAAGTCAAAAGCAAAATTATTAGGGTGATATTTAGATTTGTGATCTTTGTTCGCTTTAATTGAAGCTACTACTTTTTGGGCGTACTCTCTTAGCGGTTTGTACCAGTGAGTATTGGCTACTTTCTCAATATGAGGAACTGTGGAATTTTCCGCCAATAAGTGAAGAGCTTTAATCGCTGCATAAGCCTGCTGCCAATCCACTTCATTGGATACAAGTTTTAATAATTCTGGAACGGCCTGATTATAACCGATATAACCCAATGTAACTGCTGAGTGAATCCTATCTTCCCATGATTCAGAGTTTAGGTATGCCATTACATCGCCGCCAACGCTATTAGCTGCTTGCCCCATCTCAGACAAATCCCTAAAAACCATTAAATTCGAATTAAAAGTAGAATATTCATCTTTTTCGCGGCTTAGTCGCTTAACCAACAATCCCGCTCCTAACGGGCTTTTCATGTTTTGAAGTGATATAAGGACTGAAGCAGAAAATTCATTATTCTCATCAGCATATTGGTATATTTTCTTGGCAATTTGTGGGTTTTCAGTTATGTAACCAATGACTGACATTGCAGTTGTTCTTGCTTTAAGGTCAACCTTTTCGTTTGATGCAACTTGGAAAAGCCGCCTAGCTGATACATCGTCGGTTACTTTTGTCCTCTTTTGATAATTACGGAATACTTCATTAAAGCCCCAAAAATCCTTTTCACCACAGGATTCAAAGCAGCGGAGACCTTCTATTAAGTATGGAATACCTTCCACCCCTAATCTACTAAATGCAGTACCGATTTGGTTGGACGCTGATTGAACTCGTTTCAATTCAGATACTAAATACTTACCAGCTTTATCTCCACCAACATAGCCAAGCGCTCCGTATGACCAACCTCCATCTCCATCAAGTTCTATATTGTTTTGGATAACTTTATGAATGATTACAAAGTCATCCTCATTTAAGTCCCTGATTTTAGCAATCAAACTATCTGCAACTGCACGACGATTAGGGTCATCTTCACCAGTGAGTTTAGCAAGCTGTAATAACGCATCTCTGCCAAAAGACTTAAGTTTGTCTCTTACGGCGTAATCAACCTTTCCTGGTCCCCAAGCTTTCCCTTCAACTTCTGGGATAAGCGCAATACATTCATTTGCCGACTTACATTCAGTAGCAATCGCAATATTGCTAAACACTGCGATACTTAAAAACCCTACACTTAAACGCCGATTCCATTTCACTTTAGTATTCCTTACACGGCTGTTTTTATTCTTTTGTTTTACCAAAGAATATCATTTGTTTCAGTGCATCCTCAATTTGTTTCGGGACATCAGTCATTAATGCAGGGGTCTTTTGATAACTCAGAGGCGCTTTACCCTTTAAAGCCGTCACCATCCCGAGGGATGAACAACTCTCTTGCAGTCTTGTCCTAAGAAAGATCTCCATCCCTTTTGATTTCTATTATCGGCTCATGTCTTGGAATCATCATTACCTTTTCAGACTACAAGCAAATACCATCCAACTGCTTCCACTTTCTTAACTGACAAAACAGCCAGGCTCTCCGGTCTGCGTATGTGTATATTCAGATTGACAAGCAAATACAAACGACTCAAAAATATAAATGAGAATTGTTATCATTAATATTGACCTTGTCATTTCTTGGCAGTAAACTCTGTGCCATTAAAAATTCATACCATAAATATTTTTCAAAAAACGGAGACAACATTGAAGTTTATTAAGAGCTCTCTCGCTATTGCCATCGCAGTTTCAAGTGCTACAGCAAATGCAAACATTGCAACTACCACAGCCGAAAGTGTCGAACGTATCACCGTTCGTGGTGCTTTTTTCGGTCAAGATTCAGCTGATTCGTTAAAGACCCCTACAGCACTGGTCAATGTACCTTCTTCTCTTACAATTATTGACGCCGCGCAAATTGAGCAGCAAGCCTTCACAAGCATTGCCGATATATTGCAATACACTCCCGGTGCATCGTCTGGCCAAGGTGAAGATCACCGTGACCAAATGACGCTACGTGGCCAAAACACCACAGCAGATTTTTTCATCGACGGTTTACGCGATGACGTTCAGTACTTCCGCCCTCTTTACAACCTTGAGCGTGTTGAAATATTGCGCGGCTCAAACGCCCTACTATTTGGAAGAGGCGGCGGTGGCGGAGTTGTGAACCGCGTGTCTAAAACGGCAGACACTAGCGAAAGCTTCACAACGATTAATGCTGCACTTGATACCTTTGCAGCTTACAACGCTGCAATTGACATGAATAAGGCAATTGACGATAACCAAGCGGTCAGAATCAACGCGGTTTACGAATCAATGGAGAATCATAGAGATAATAAGGAAGGCGATCGCTTTGCGGTAAACCCGACTTACTCTCTGTTCATAAACGATGACACTAAGCTTACGCTTTCCTATGAATACGTTAATGACGAACGCGTTATTGACCGTGGTGTTCCATCAGACGGCAGTGGCCCTCTGCGCGGACAGGATGAAACCTTATTTGGTGATCCAGACTTCAACTTAACCACATTCGAAGGCCACATTGCGCGTTCGGTAGTTGAGCATAACCTATCTGAGAATTGGTCGATAAACGGTACTTTGCAATATGCTGATTACGATAAGCTTTATCAAAATTATTATCCGGCAGGCTATGATGCTGATACAAACTTAGTAACTATTGATAACTACATTGATCCAACTCAGCGCCAAAACCTAATTTTTCAAGTGAATGCTGTTGGTCAAATTGAAACTGGCGACATTGAACATACTATTTTAATGGGTGCCGAATATGGCGACCAAGATACCGCTAACAAACGTGATGAGTTGCGATTTAATGGCAGCGACAAGTTCACTGTTGAGCTAAATGGGCCTTTCATCATACCTACGCTAGAAGAACAGCGTAATACTCGCGACCGAGCGTCGAACGTTAAATTCACCTCGGTTTTCTTACAAGACGAAGCGCAAATTAATGATTGGTTGATTCTTGTCGCTGGCTTACGTTACGACAGCTTTGATATCGACGTTGTTGACAATGTCGCTCTTAGGAATGATAGCCAAGGTAACTTTGCTCGCAAGGACACAGAAGTGTCACCACGCTTTGGTGCTATCGTAAAACCAAATGATGATATGTCATTCTATGTGAGCTACAGTAAGTCTTTCTTGCCACGCTCTGGCGACCAATTCCTTACTTTAAATTTAAACAGTGAAGCACTTGCTCCTGAAGAATTTGAAAATCGCGAAATAGGAATGAAATGGAACCCAACGGATACACTTGCATTTACGGCCGCAATATTTGAAATTGAACGTGAAAACGGCAGTGTTGTTGACCCTACAAACCCAGAGCGTTCACTTCTTACCGGCACAACGACTGACGGTTTTGAGTTACAGTTAGTGGGTAATATCACTGATGAATGGGAAATCAATGCGGGATATAGTTACCTAGACGGCGAAGAAATGGGGCGTGTCGTAGACGGTGTTGAGAGCAACAGAACATTATCTCAAGTACCAGAAAACATGTTCACCTTGTGGAATAACTATGCCTTTTCTGACAAGCTATCTGTTGGTCTAGGGTATATCTATCAGTCTGAGCAATTTACGTCTTTATCTAATGCAGTTGAACTACCTAGCTTCAGTCGAGTTGATGTAGCGGCCTATTATCAACTGAATAGTAAAACGAGTATTCAATTGAATATCGAAAACTTGCTGGATGAGGACTACTTCTCTGCCGCTCATAACGACAACAACATCACTGTTGCTGAACCCGTGAACGCGAGAGTAAGCCTAAGCTATACATTCTAAGAGCAGTTCTGCCACTCAGGCTCGCGCCAGACAGTAGCAGAAAATGTAGAAGAAAACCGACATTGAGCCCATTTACGGGGCGCTCTGTCGGTTTTTTGCATTTAGGCACAGCCCTTTTATCAAGAGTAAATTGCAGCGCCCTCAGGCTTTGAGGAAAGGCAAACCTTTACCTACTCTTCGCTTTACTCTGTTGATCATATCGACTGTGTTGCGACGCATTTTCAACAATAGCAAATACGATATTGGCACTAAGAATAAACTGGTCATGGTGCTGAACAACAAACCACCAATGATAGCGATCGCCATCGGTGCATATGGAGGCCCATCGCCGCCAATACTCACGTCGCCAATTGCTAGAGGCAATAAACCCAATACTGTCGTTAGTACAGTCATGAGTATCGGTCGCACACGCGTTAAGCACCCTTCAATGATCGCAGACGGCACTGACATACCTTGATTGGCTAACTGATTGATGCGATCCACCAGCACGATGCCATTATTAACGACTATTCCCATTAGTATCAGCATGCCTATCATACCCATCACCGTCATAGAGTTACCAGTAACTAGGAAAGCCCAAAATACACCGGTGAAGGAGAATATTAATGAGGTAAGCACCGCAGTTGGGAGTAACAAGGATTCAAACAACGCTGCCATGACGATATAAATCATAATGAGGGCAAGCAACATATTGGTTAACATGATCGACTCATCCTCATCTTGGCGCTGGAAACTGCCTTCGAGCGACCATGAATAACCAGCTGGCAATTCGATATTTTGCATGATTGATTCGATTTTTTTGCGAGCCTCATCTACCGTTATGTCATCCTCAAGGTTGCCACCGATGCTCAACGAAGTCTGTCTGCTGCTGCGTTGTATTTGAGACAAACGCGGTTTTATCTGCATATCGGCAACCATATCCAGTGTTACATTTTGCTCATCGCTACGAACTAGCACCAGATTTTTCAATTTCTCGATGGATGTTTGCAAAGACTCGTCATACATCAAACGAATATCAATTTCGCCTTGAGTATCATTTCGGAAAGTACGTAAATTCGAGCCTCTCAGTGCTGTGCTGACGATAGTCGCTACATCGCTGCTTCCCAAACCAAAGCGAAAGGCCTTTTCTCTATCTACTTTTAGTTGTAACTCAAGATCACGGCTATCCACATCTGTCTTCACGTCAGTTAAACCATCAACACTATTGAGTACAGGCACAATATTATTAGCGATGCGCAGTAAGTTTTCAGAAGAGCGTCCGAACAACGTCAGTCTCACGCCGCCACCCGATCCTGAGTCCCATTGGAACGAAGGCTTGGCTCTGGCAAATGAAGGCATTTTTTCTTTTATGTTCTCTTTTAGTGCTTTTACCGAGATAGGTAATTCATCTTTTAGCGTAATCCCAGACACTGCAAAACCTGACCGAAAGTAGGTGTACACCTGCTTAATATGGAATTCGTCTTGGTTAGCGTATAAGAAGTCTTCCATTTTGGTCACGGCCAACTCTACTTCCTCAAGGCTATAGTTTCCTTCAATATCGTAATTTAGCCATATACGCTCTTGATTCTGGTTATTGTCTTCATCACTGCTCGTTAAGTTCATCGGAATCGCTGTGCTCAGGAGAATGATAATAGCGATAAAAACGGTTTTTCTTTGGTTTGCTAAGGTCCATCGCAATACACTTTCGTACTTCATCTTAAATATCGATGGCGTATCATTTTTCGGCTTTGGCTTTATTTTCAGCTTGGTGGTAAGCAAAGGAATTAAGGTTTGTGCTAGTAACAACGAAGCAAAGAGTGAAATACAAATCGCAATAGCCACATGCTCTAGGAACACGGTCAACTCTGCTTTTACACCAACGATATTGGGTAGAAAAACAATCGCAGTGGTGGCAGTACCTGCGATTACCGCCATGCTGACTAGAGAAACACCACGCTTGGTTGCAGCTTCGACATCGTCTGATTTTTCTCGCTCTTGGAAAATACTTTCGGTAACCACGACCGCATTATCAACCAACATTCCCACGGCTAACATTAAGCCCATCAGACTCAGAATATTCAGCGTGTAGCCCATAAAATACATGCAAGCTAAGGTTATACATATTGCAAAAGGAACCGACAACACAACGACTAAGGTCGTTGCGATGTTACGCAGAAATAAATAAAGCACAATTAGCGACAAACCGGCCCCTAATAAGCCGGAATTAATCAGATCTTGCAGAGAGGACGTCACGCTATCAGCTTCATCTTGCATAATGAATAGATTGATACCATTAAAGGCCGAGCTTTCTTTGGTCTCGTCGATAGCGGCCATTACTGCCTCAGAAACTTCAACCAAGTTAGCGCCTGACTCTCTAAATATGTTTAAACCTATAGCATGTGTTTTATCAAGGTGGCGACCCTCTTCAGCGTCGGGCGTTTCAAAATTAATGTCGGCAATGTCACTTAAGCGCACATTCTTTGACACAATCAAATCGGCAATTTCTTGTTTGCTTTGGTATTCACCGACCGGATTCACCGTAATTTTTTGGCCGATATCAAAAAACTGCCCCGCCGTCATTGAGAAATTTGCTTGGCGAAGTGTATTTGTTAATTGTCCTAAATCAATGTGCAAGGCAGCTACTCTGTCGGGGTTTAAGCGAATAGAGATTTGCTTTTTCTGTACACCATAAAGCTCAACTCTCGATACACCCTTAATACGCTCAATAGGCATTTTTAAGTTACGCTCTAGTAAATCGAAAGAGTTTGAAATATCGCGATCACTTGATAAACGCAGCTGAAAAACCGGCATGTCAGCAAGGTTGAATTTATATACCATCACCCTTTCAACGTCGTCTGGAAGAAGGTGTCGAATGGCATCAATCTTTTCCCGAGCTTCGATGCTTTTCGCCTTAATGTTCTCGTCCCAATCAAAGCGGATATTTATTTGTGCGCTATTCTCGTTCGAGTATGAGCGCAAGCGTTTTATACCCGACATCGTTGCCAGAGCCTCTTCCACCGGCCGCGTGATCATCTTCTCAATTTCTGTAGGAGTCGCATCCTGATAAGGAATTTGGATGAACAATTCAGGAAAGTCGATACCTGGGAACTTCTCTAAGGGCAGCAGGCGACTGGCGCCCAATCCGAGAAGCAGCAAAGATAAAAACAACATGGTGATAGTAACAGGTCGGCGAATAGCAAATGAAGCTAGAGCGGCACCGGTGTGTGATAACTTATCCATGACTAGCCTCCGCATCAGCACTGATTGCTTGGGTAGCGTTTTCCTGTGGAGCCTCTTTCTTTTGTTTGTATTTTTTACGGTCAAACAAGCTGTACAGAATGGGGATCAAGAAAAGCGTTAACAGAGAGGCAAATAGCAAACCGAATATCACTGTGACGGCCATTGGAGTGCGAATTTCAGCGCCATCACCAAGGCCGATTGCCATTGGTAATAAACCTAACACCGTGGTTAAGGTTGTCATGAGTATCGGGCGCAAGCGGCTATGTGCTGCGTCGATAATTGCCTGAGTTTTGTCAACGCCACTTTGGCGAAGCTGATTAATACGATCAATTAATACAATCGCATTATTCACTACAATACCTGCCAGCATAATTAGACCAATAAACACCACTACGCTGATATTCGTACCCGTTAAAAATAAGCCATAAATAGAGCCCGCACAGGCCATAGGAACCGTAAACAATATCAAGAAAGGATGTAAAAACGATTCAAACTGCGACGCCATCACGATATATACCATGAAAACAGCAAGCGCTAATGCCATATAAAGTGAATTAAAACTCGCTTCCATCTCTTCGCTTTGACCTGCAACCTTAGCGTTCAAACTCAGAGGGATGCGCATGTTGTTTATGATGCCTTGCGCTTCACTGGCAGCGGTGCCCAAATCTCCGTAAGCGAGATTCGCGGTAATCAAAACAACTCGTTGCTGATCAACCCGTGAAATTTCACTTGGCCCAACCGACATCTCAACGCTAGCAACAGTCGCAAGCGTCACCGCTGGCGATGCACCGGGGTTAACAATTAACTGGCTTATATCGTCAACCGAGTCACGCTGCGATCCTTGATTCCTCACCAGTATGTCAACTTTGCGGTCATCAATACTAAATTTACTCGCTATTTCACCGCCAACTTTTGCTGCAATCAGCTGAGATACACTTGGTGCGGTTAAGCCCAGCTGCGCCAGTTTGGCATGATCAAAGTTTATTTTGAGTTCTGGAGAGCCTATCTGCAAAGAGCTTTTTATATCAGCAAAACGCTTATCATTACCCAAAGCCTCGGCAATGCGATCGCCATACTCCTTCAATAACACTAAGTCATAACCAGCAACTTCAATTTCCAAGGGCGTAGAAAAGCTAAACAACTCTGGCGTACCAAATTTACTCTGCACACCGGCTTTTTTGGATAAATGTGCTCTCATTGCTTCACGCACTGTATTTTCTTGCTCAGTACTAGCACCTTCTTCCATAACAACGTTTAACTTGCCCCAGTAATCTCCACCTTGGGCAGGCGATGCATTCATCAAACTCCCTGTTCCGGCTAGTGAATAAGTGCGTAGTACGCCGTCTTGTGCTTCTGTAAACTTGGCTAAGTCTGACAATATCGCGTCGGTAGTTTCCAACCTACTTCCCGTTGGTAAGCTCACTTCTACGTCAAATTCGCCTTGCGATAGAGGCGGAATTAGCTCCAAACCGATGCGAGGTAGTAGTAACAAAGAAAGCAAAGATACACCGAGTATTCCAGCCATAACCAGTAACCTTGCTTTTAAGGCCGCGTGTAAACTAGCAAAATAACTCACTGATAACACCCCGTATACCTTGTCAAAAACCCACAGCACAGGTTTAAACAAATATGACAAGGCAGTTGAAATCAGTCTGTAAAGTGTAACGATTACCGTAACGAGTAAGGCCGGCACATAGTGAAATATAAGACTGAAAATAAAACGGAAAGGAAAGCCGAAAAAATGAAATACTTTTCCTATTTTTGAAGTAGGTATTTTCTTTTCGCTTCGAGCGCCAAGATCCAATTTATCCAAACCAGCCTCGCGTTCGCCATCTCGTTCTCTTGCTGCTAGCATAGGAATGAGGGTCAGCGCGACAACTAGCGATACAGCAAGCGCAAAAGTAACGGTAAGTGCTTGGTCGCTGAATAATTGCCCTGCGATCCCTTCCACAAATACCAATGGGAAGAATACCGCCATGGTCGTTAAGGTAGAAGCAACAATAGCCATGGACACTTCCGATGTGCCTTTTGCAGCTGCTTGCTTGCTATTTTTGTTCGATTTTTTATGGCGATCGATGTTCTCCAAGACCACAATGCTGTTATCTACTAACAGACCGATTGCCAGAGCAATACCGCCTAAGCTCATAATATTCAGACTAATATCGTAACTGTTCATAAGATTGAAGGTAGCGATGATAGAGACAGGAATCGAGATGGAGATAATCAAAGTTGGCCAGATATTCTTTAAGAAGAAGTACAAAATAAACATAGCTAACACGCCACCGATAATGGCAGCGGACTTCACTTCATCGATGGCACTAGCGATAAATTTGGATTGGTCATATACCTGTTGAATTTCATAGTCATTGGGCATGTTTTGTTGCAGTCGTTCAAGGCGCTTGGAAACGGCGTTGGCAACATCAACAGTATTTGCATCGCCTTCCTTATAAATCGCAATTTCTACTCCTTCAAAACCATTAAAACGAGTAATAGAACTGCGCTCTTTATAGGAATCGACCACTTCCGCTACATCGGCTAGTTTGATATTGCGGCCCTCGCGCGTTGCGATAAATATATTGCGCATGTCATCTAGGGTTTCAAATTGATTAATCGTTCTGACGAGATATTCCTGCGAACCATCTTCCACTCGTCCGCCAGAAGCATTCACATTTTCATCTTTCAAACGCTGTATAATTTCATTCAAGGAAATATTTAATTGACTCGTACGCTCTTGATTAATCAATACTTGAACTTCATTTTCTAAACCGCCGCCCACGCGAACTGAGGCAACTCCCTCTACAGATTCAATACGACGCTTTATCTCTTCTTCAGCGTATGTTCGTACGCGTTTGGTCGTATTAACACTCATGACATCACTGTCTACGCTATCAGTATTAGCTCTGGCACCAAGGCCATAGCGCATTATTGGATCCATGCTTGGATTAAAACGAAGTAGCAGCGGGCGCTTAACGTCGAGCGGAAGCCACAGTACATCAAGTTTTTCGCGTACCTCAAGGCTAGCCATATCCATTTCGGTGCCCCACTCAAACTCAAGCACAACATCTGACTGCCCGGCTTTAGATGCAGAAATAACTTTGCGAACACCTTTCACTACCCCGACAGCCTCTTCGATCGGTTTACTGACTAATTGCTCTACTTCTCCAGGCGCTGCGCCAACATAGTCAGTGCGGATTGTTAGGGTTGGATAGGAAAGTTCTGGCAACAGGTTGATCGATAAGCGAGACAAAGATACGAAACCAAAGAGCAATACAGCCAAGGTAAACATCCACACGGTTACCGGCCGATTTACAGCCACGTTGATAATTTTCATGATGAATGTCCCTTCTAGCCGTTTACAATTTCGACAGTGGCTGCGTCTTTAAGATTTTGATGACCAGTAACAACGACCTGCTCATTTCCTTGAAGCCCCTCAATTACCTCAACTAGCCTACCTTCTTGATACCCTATTTTAATGGCAGTTTTGCGAGCAAGACCGTCGTCGCCTACTACGAAGACATTAATTTTGTCATCCATAGTTAACATTGCTTTGCGGGGAATAAGTGTCGTATTTTCTCGTGTATCGTAATTTAGTTTTACTTGAGTAAACATACCTGCTTTTAACAAGTTATCCTCATTTGGTACCCGCAGGGTCACCTTAAAGGTACCCGTTTTTGAATCGATTACCGGGCTAATCCTCTCAACAAAAGCTGCAATCGCTTTGTTGTCGAGCGCTGTTACTTGCAGCGCTGCTTTCTGATCTTTATGTACCTTACTCAACTCTTTCTCTGGAAGGTAAACAATGCCATATAGCTCTTTTTGCTGCACGATATGAAACATGCGTTCACGTTGAAAGGACTCTGTCAAATTACCAACTTTGGCGTTTCGTTCTGCTATATAACCACTTATCGGAGCAACAATCGTCGCTTCTTTTAAATCAAGTTTAGCGAGCGCATAGTTTGCTTTCGCAGCCTCATACTGAGCGGTAATTTTATCGTAGGTGTCATCGCTCACGAGTTTTTTATCATACACCTTATTGATTTTAGCAAGCTCTTTTTCAATGCCTTCCATGTCTGCGGCTGCTCTGCGCAAGGTAAGTTCATAACGAGTGGGTTCAAGCTTGGCAAGCACCTGCCCTTTCTCAACATAATCGCCCTCTTCCACCATTATCTGCTCAATAATTCCTGAAGCACGACCAACAACGAAGGCTTCCTCTTTCGCTTCAAGTACTGCGGTAGTTTGATAATTTGAAGAAATACTACCTATTTCTACTTGACCCACTTCCACTGGAATCGGTAACACCTTCTCTTCCTGCTGAACAACTTCTTCACCTTCCCTCGTCGCCTCAGCCTGGCTACAAGCAGTGGTTGCAAATGTGAGTGCAATGACTGAACTACACAAGAGCAGTTTGAATTTGTTCGATGTATTTTGCGCGTGTTCATGAGTGAAAGTCATGGTTTTTCCCTTATTGAGCGTTGATGCTGAAATTTACGTTATATTGCTAATTATGTATGCATCGCAATTGTAAAAATGAGTGTACATATTCGAATGCGAAGCAATAAGGTTTTCTATTAGTCGCTAAAAAATCGCTTTTGGTTGCATTTTATTGCAAATATTGAGTTTCCAAAGCGAAAATTTGAAGCACTTAATCAAACTAGCGAGCTATTCATCCTTTTCTATAGACTACTCTGCATCGACCATGCCAATGGTGAAAAATCATATTTTTCAATGATTTAAAAACATACAACTCAAAATAGTACGACTTTGACTAAAGATGGTTGGTGGAATTTGCCAATAAATGGTGATTTGACCACATCGAGATGAGTGGTCAGACGAGCAACATCACACTTTGTAACACTTATGAAAGGATCACTTGAACACAGAAGGCCAGTTTATGAGGGAATTGGCCCAAGACCAAACAATCACAAGACTAAAAGTTGGGCTTGTAGTCGTAGTCCTCAACCGTCCCTGATTGATGAAAGTTCTCAAGGGCTTGCTTCTTCGCGAAGAGTGAATTAACAATATTATAAGGTACCATCTCAATCGAATTGTTAAAGTGCTCAACGCTTCTGTTGAATATGGTGATGGCTGCAGCGACATTTTCGTTTTTGTCGCTGAGCTCTTCCATAAGTGTTTTTATTAAATCAACACCACCAAGTTCAGGATAGTTCTCTGCGGTCGCTCTGAAGCTAGTAAATAGAGCTTTTGACTCTGACTCCACTTTAGCTAAGGCTTTTACATCAATTTCGTCACCGTCTAACACAGCTATAGACTCTCGTAAGGCAGTGACCTTCTCAATAAAATCAGCTTCAAATTCCTTGAAATTATTTGCAACGTCGGTTAATTGAGGAATGAGGTCCTGCTTGAGTTTCTCATAAGTGATGACATCAGACCAAGCGCGCTTTGCTCGGTTTAAGTTTCCAATAATGGTGTTATATAAAACAATAATTGCAACGATAAGACTGATAATAATAATGCCAGTGATCATAGAAAACCCTAGGTTTGTGTTGAAGTGTGCGATGCCGCTACGAATAACTATATCAGTGCGCTTCCCTCTCGCCTAGACAATTAGGGGAAATTATTCAATTGCTGCCCTGCATGTATATCTGGAAATCGACAATTAATTTACACATAGGTAATTGAATATCTGAGGTAATTTTGATTTTTAATTGCTTTTTACTCAAGTTGCTATTTAACTTACCGTTAAAAGACCATGAGTTTGTGTAAACCGAGACTAAATATAATGAAAAAAGCCCTCATGTTCGGCACTGGTGATTCTGCTACACGTTTAATGAAAAACATGCCAAATGAGCGTGTGTATGTTGCTGCTGTTGATAACGACACAGACAGGCATGGTCAAGTATTCCGAAGCCTACCGATAATTGGGCCAGAACAAATGGGTGATTTTGACTATGACGAAATTGTAATAGGCAGTTATTGGGAAGGCACAATCAAGAAGCAGCTTATGGAAGACTTCAACATTCCTGAGAGCAAGATCGTTACGCCTCACAAAAAATATGTAAAGAGTGACGAAGAAAACCAAACGCCTTTCCGGCATGCCCCTACTTTAGAACTTGCAAAAAATACGGTCAAAACACTTTGCGGCAAAGCTTTCGAACAAAAACTGCCACTACACATTGATTACGGCACCTTACTTGGTATTTTGCGTGGCGGTGCGCTAATTGAGTGGGATGACGACGTAGATCTAGCTGCAGATGTTGCTTATGCACCAGAAATTCAAGCGTTTTTACTCAATACCGTAGGGCTGATTGACGAAAGAGTTAACTGGCAGATACGTCGAGATGTTGACCAGCACGGCCAAATAATTCTGTTATACCTTACCTTCCAAGCTAAACCGGGCTTTTCATTCAAACCATTTAGTGTGTCGATCGCGTTAAAAGGCTTCGAGGGAGACAAAGCAGTTAAGCTAAAGGGTTGCGGAACTTGGTATACACCCGCGCATCATCTGCAAAGCGTCGACAGCATAGAGTGGGAGAAGGTTCAGATGTACATACCCCACGACGCCGAGGGCTATCTGACTTTCACTTACGGTGACTGGCAAACGCCAAAACAAGAAATATCAATAGGCATGGGGAATAACTGGCAACCCGTTTCCATTGAGAAAATTAAAAATTCACAATTCACCGTAGAGACTATTTACGATAAGTTTGAGACGCAATAATAATATGAAAAAACGACTCTTTATTTTTGACCTCGACGGCACTGTTACAAAGGAAGAAACCCTGCCTTTGATTGCGAAAGCATTCAATGTTGAAGGCGAAATTAACGCCCTGACTGATCAAACGATTGCGGGCAACATTCCTTTCGTTGAGAGTTTTATACAGCGCGTATCCATTCTTGGTAAATTTGACGTCAGTGACGTGAATGCCCTACTCAGTAAAGTGCCTCTATTTGAGGGTGTGGCTGATTTCATCAACACATATAGCGATCAATGTGTTATTGCGACAGGAAACTGCAGTGAATGGGTCAGCGGGCTCGCCTCTCGACTCGACTGTGAGTGTTTTTCGTCAAGCGCGAATGTTGAAGACAATAAAATTACGAAATTGAAGTCGATTCTGAAAAAAGAAGATATTGTTAAGCGTTATCAAGCCCAAGGCTACTACGTCGTGTTTGTAGGAGATGGCAACAACGATATGGAAGCGATGCGCGAGGCTGATGTCGCAATTGCTTGTGGCTTAACTCATTATCCTGCCAACAGCATAATGGCAGTTGCCGATTACGCGGTGTTCAACGAACACACTCTGTTGCGTTTGCTGAACCAAATAAACCACCCCAGTGAAGGCAACTCCGTGGTGTTGAGCTGCGCTGGCATAGGCTCAAGACTAGGCTTGGCAAAAACCAAAGCCCTGATAGAAATTGAAGGAAAAAAGCTCATTCATTTTCAACTAGAAATTTTTGAGAATGTCGAAGACTTACGGGTTGTTGTTGGCTATCAAGCACGAAGCGTTATTCAAGCTGTTCTTGAGAAAAGAGACGATGTTTTATTCGTGTATAACCATGACTATTTCCAAACCAAAACAGGCACTAGTTTTTATCTAGGCGCAAGACACGCCAACGAGTACTGCATTGCTTGGGATGGTGACCTAATTGTTCACCCGGAAGATGTTGCTGCTTGTTTGGATTTCCAAGGTGAGTATATAGGATGTAGCGACATTGTCTCTGAAGACACAGTATTTATTAAGACCGATGAGCTTGGTAACGTCTTGTCGTTCTCGCGAGAACAGGGCGACTATGAATGGTCTGGCCCAGCTAAAATAAAACGTGACAATATTAAATACATGTCAACGAACGTCTTCAATCAAATCGAAGGCTTGCTTCCCCTCCCCTTTTTGAAAATTCGTGCGCAAGACGTTGATACTTATGCAGACTATAAAAACGCAATCGCCTTTATGAAGAGTTGGCCACAATGAAAAACGAAGATGTAATTGAATACTACGACACCATGGCCGCAAACATAAAGGTGGCAACGGAAACTCGCAACAAAGCAAAAGACTTTTCGAAGTTCGATATCGCATTTATGAAAGAGCGCGCAGGAAGCAATAAGAAGCTATTAGACTTAGGCTCAGGAACAGGCTTATTGGTTAACGAACTGATTGATGACTTTGAGCACATAACCGCAGTAGAGCGCTATGCAAATTTTTCGAAGTTCATTACAAAGTCTCCCAAAGTAACTGTTATCAATGCGGATGTACTTGAATTTGAGACTGAGCCACATAGTGCCGACATTGTGTCACTATTTGGCGTGATGAACTATTTCAATAAAGAGGAAGCCACCCGAGTCTATAAAAAAGCACAAGCCTTTATAAAACCGACGGGTATGTTAGTGATTAAGAATCAATTGGGCGTGGATGAAGATGTAACCGTGGCTGGTTTCTCTGAGGAAATTGGTCGAAATTACTATTCAAACTATCGTCATATTGATAGCGAAGTGCAACTATTAGCATCATTAGGCTTCAAGAACATTGAAGTATGTGACATCTATCCAGCAGAATACAATCGTTGGGAAAACACTCACTTTTACGCTATTACGGCGAATGTCTGATCCTTTCAAGCTTGCTTGAATTGCCTGCGATACTTGCCCAGGCAAGGCGCTATTTTTCTTCGTTAATAAAGCGAATCAGTTCCTTTGTTCGCTCAAGCAATAAAATCTGGGCTGGAGATCTAAGCATGTCGAGGTATTCGCTCGTATTTTTCAGTGAGGGCGTTGGCATCTGCGTTGGAAAAACTTCCTTAGGCAATTCAATACAAGCAACGGATTGACTCGTTAAATCAAGCGCCTTTACAAATGAGAAGTCGTCTTCAAACTTAAGCACTACTTTAGGTTCAAAAAACTTGGCGGCTAAGACTTCAGAACTGCAACGCACTTTAAACAGTTTATTGAATCGATGACTACTTGAGTCCCATTTTTGATTAAAGCCATTAGCACTATTACGAGTATTCAAACTCAGGTAGTTAAAATTGTCGAACTGGACAATCATGCCATACTTATAATGTGTTGTACGTGTCTTTTGCGTTCTACTGTTACCATTGCTATCGGTAGTATGAGAACGCCTTACCTTGACATATTTGAACTCAAACAGCGTAAAGGGAGTGTTATCGACACCACCTAAATAACGCTTCGTGATGCATTGCCCTTCATCCCCACAATCAAACATTGAAAACAAACTACGCAACTGCTGCCAATATGCTTTGCCATTAAAATCATAGTCTCGCTCAATACCTGCTTGAATAGCAGCAGCCCGTATGTATAGGTCATCGCCTGTTGTTTTAACATCTTTATATCTGAGATAAATAACAACAAGAGAGCCTATGGCTAAAACCGCACCACCTGCCTTTACCCATAAACGCTCTGAAGGGTTGAAGTCCATCTGTCCCCACCACGCCAGCATAAACATTACGCAACCAAGAATAGAACCAACATAGGACCAAGTGTGATTGAAGCTGTAGTCAGACTGAGATCGAAACGCCGAAATAACATCAGCGGCTTTGTGAATATCAGCTTCGCTTTTTGCTAGAACAGCTCTTGCTCGCAATTCTGCAAGCTGCAATTTCATATTTTTATTCTTAGACATGTGTTCCTAACTAATAAATAAGGCCGCCAAGTTTCCATAATGCAACGACCACTGCTGACTAAATTTACACGACTACTGTCATAGTTTTGGTGAATTAAACAAAAAAGCATAATCACGGAATTTAATTTGACCAAGTCATGGTCATAAACCAAACTCTTGTTAAAGTTATGTTAATAAACTATATTGACTGTAACTTTTCCTTAACACGCGACATCTTGCGCTTATCTTCATGAGTAGCATAACAAAGATCGCAAGAAAAGTAGCACTTGGGTAGCGCTAATATACGGTGGAACTGCGCAACCGAGGTCTAATTAACTAACTAACAACCTTGTTGTAGCAGGAGTGAAAATGATTTTAAATCATTTATGGGGCATTTATACACACCCAAAAGAAGAATGGCAGGCAATAGACAAAGGGCATGAATCCTATTTCTATGCATTAAGTCATATAGTACTCATCGCACTTATCCCAGCAGGAATGGCATATTATGCATCCGCTCATTTAGGCTGGGACATCGGCGCAGGCGCAACCGCCGACACCATAAAACTGACACAATCAAGTGCAATGCAGATGGCCGTCGCGATGTACTTCGGCCTAGTGATTGGGGTAGTCGCTTTAGCCATCATTATTAATGAACTAGCAAAATCATTCGACGCCAAGCCCACTTACACTGAATCTCTCGAGTTAGCGGCTTATACAGCGACCCCTTTGTTTATGACGGGCTTCAGTGCTTTTTATCCAGAGCTGTGGTTTATTATGACTATCGGCTTAGTTGGCTTATCGTACTCTGTTTATCTTTTATATTCTGGCGTGCCTATTATGTTGCATATTCCAGAAGACAAAGGTTTTATTTACAGTAGCTCAGTGGTGACTTGTGGCTTGGTTCTGCTAGTTATATTGATGGCCTCATCGGTAATATTATGGAGCATTGGAATAGGCCCACAATATATGTAAAGACTTATAGTTGAATCAAAAAAGCGCAAATCAAGATTTGCGCTTTTTTTTGCTATGATTGTCCCGTCCTAGAATATGTTGACGGTTTTTTAAGCGTTATTACCCATATTGTGCATTTCTAGGTTGCTCAGTTCTTCTTGAATAACGGGCGTTGCCTTTGCTTTTTCACTTCGCGTTTTATCTATCCGTTCAAGATATGCTTGATCAACATCTCCGGTAATATAGCTACCATCAAAGACTGAGGTTTCGAAGGCCGGAATGGCTTGATTCTCTTCTCGAACGGCTTCAACTAAATCTGATATATCCTGGAATATTAAGCCATCGGCTTTTATACAATCAGCAATTTGTTCAATTTCTCTACCATAGGCAATTAGCTCGTTTGCCGATGGCATATCAATACCATACACGTTGGGGAAGCGAATCTCAGGTGCCGCCGAAGCAAAATAGACTTTATTTGCGCCCGATTCTCTGGCCATTTCAATGATCTGCTCAGAGGTTGTTCCTCGAACAATGGAGTCGTCGACCAATAATACATTTTTGTCTTTGAACTCGGAGGAAATCGCATTCAACTTTCGGCGTACAGATTTTCTTCGCTGTGTTTGCCCAGGCATAATAAAGGTTCTGCCAATGTAGCGATTCTTTACAAAGCCTTGGCGGTAGGGTTTATTTAGGGTGTTAGCAATCTGCAGGGCTACGTCCATCGATGTTTCAGGAATTGGAATAACCACATCAATGTCGAGATCAGCCCACTGCGCAGCAATTTTCTCACCCAGCTTACGCCCCATATTTACACGAGAAGCGTAAACACTGATGCCGT
Source organism: Marinibium conchae (assembly GCF_015595035.1). Classification (GTDB taxonomy): domain Bacteria; phylum Pseudomonadota; class Gammaproteobacteria; order Enterobacterales; family Alteromonadaceae; genus Glaciecola. The sequence continues at coordinate 1,647,994 of NZ_JADNRN010000001.1, forward strand.
CGATGAACGAGTCAGGGCGTGCAAAGTAAACGAATTCAAAAATACAGGGGGTTAAACTTGGGTTTTGCGCGCATTGCTTAGTAAATAGTTCACCGTCTTCATTTACGTAGACGGCTTCTCCTGGCGCGACATCGCGAACAAAGGTAAAACCAACAGAGTCCAAAGCAACACTCTCAGAAGCGACCATGTACTCATCACCGCTTTCTGTTTGACGCTTACCAAGTACTAGAGGGCGAATACCATGGGGGTCTCGAAAGGCAACCATACCATTGCCAATTATTGCTGCAACAACAGCGTATGCACCTCTAATTTTTTGATGAACGGTTTCTACAGCAGCGAATATTTCTTCAGGTTGCACTTCAAAGCTAGCAGCACCCTGTAACGCATGTGCAAAAATATTCAACAATAACTCTGAATCTGACGTGGTATTAATGTGGCGACGGGAAATTCTAAACACTTCATCTTGCAACTCATGCGCGTTAGTTAGGTTACCGTTATGCGCAAAAGCAATGCCAAACGGAGAGTTCACATAAAAAGGTTGCGCTTCGGCTGAGCTTGACGAGCCGGCAGTAGGATAGCGACAATGGCCAATGCCCACATTGCCAGTAAGTCGCTTCATGTGTCGGGTACGAAAAACATCTCGAACAAGGCCGTTCTCTTTGCGCAGATGAAACATACCATCATCAATGGTCATTATCCCCGCGGCATCTTGCCCTCTATGTTGCAATACTGTAAGCGCATCATACAAGTCTTGATTAACTGCGCCACGAGCCACTATTCCAACAATACCACACATAGACTTACCCTTTTATTCACTTGGAGAAAGAAAGCTAGAGCTTTCTTTTACGTATTCAAAAAACCATTCAATGACGACTGAAAATTCAGGCACCAGCACCGATTGAAGCCACCATTCACTATCAGCAAGTGGTGTAAATGTATCTAGGAAGAATAGTAAGGCGCTTACAATGAGTAAGCCTCTTAGGGCGCCAAACACTGCACCCAGTGCACGATCGGTTCCTGAAAGACCGGTCGCCTTAACCAACTGGGAAAATACATAGTTAACCAAGGCGCCAACAATTAGGGTACTCACAAACAATATCGCTATGGCAGTGCCATTTCGAAACAACTCGTCGCTGATGCGGGTAAGATATTGTGCTAATTGAGGGTAAAGTTGACTGGAAACGATGAAGGCGGAAAACCATACTACAAGAGAGATTGCTTCTTTTACAAAGCCGCGGACAATACTAATTACCGCAGACAGAGCAATAATGCCTAGGATGGCAAAATCGAACCAATTCATGAGCGCTGATCTCTATTTATTTTATTCATAAACCTAAGTCTGAATGTCACGTTTTCAAGGATCGTTTTGGTCTAAATTTGCCGCGCATTCTACCAGATGACCTAGCTCTGTCCAATATTAAATAATACTTTATTACTTAATTTGTCGCTATGTCGAAGGTAGTTACTTTACCGCTTAAACCAGTTGTTTGTTTGAGGTGTGGCAAGGCATTATCAAGATTTTCACGCACTAACTCTGGGCCAACAAACACTTTTGTTAACTCGCCGCCACTGGTTCTCACCTTTCTAGAGAAAGCTCGGTAGCCCGCTTTATCGAGTTTTTTGAGTAACTCATTAACATTCTTCTGATTTCCAAAACTACCTAATTGCACAACCCAACCCGTGTCTTTCAACACAGACTCAGGATCACTCTGAACGAGGGTTTGAGTCTCTAAGCTAGTTGGCGTTTCACTAGTTTCGCCCTCATCTGCGGCTTGATTTTGGCTACTTGCTGCTTTCATATTTTTGGCTAGTTGCTCAGTCATGGCAGCTTGTTTATCGGCACTGGCTTGTGACTCTGTCGACTCAGTCGCGTTATTTTGTTCAACTACTTGCGACGCATCAGTGTTTTTATTTGACTTAGCATTTTGCTCTTCATATTCCGCATCAACAGCAGTTTCATTCACTACAACTACATTTCGTCTTGTTGCCTCTGCAACTTTCTCAGCAGGAAAGGCATCTGGTTCGGTCGCACTCAGATTTGTTGTAGAACGCGGGAAATCAACGAAGGTTTCAGTATTCGTCTCTTTCTTCCCGTCCAAGTAATCGGGTAAAAAAATTACGATAACAGCAACAAGTATGATAGTTCCGACTAATCTGTTTTGTAATGCGTTTGACACTTAGTTCACCTTTATCAACGAATTAATTTTTGTATGAGCAATACTCTGCGCTAAGTCGCGGCGTTGAGTAGTATCATAATGCGAGTGAAGTCTTGTCGTAAATTATGCACTAGCATTGAGCTCGAGAACAGCTGCAACGGTTAAAAAAGAGCCTAATACTAGAATTAAATCGCCTGCTTTTGCCTCTGACAAAGCCCCTCTAAAGGCAGCTTCCACACTTTCATAGGCAAGTGTGTCATGAGCATACGGTGTCGCTTTTGCAAAAAGTCCGACACTATTTTGTAAGCGAGCTGCTTGTTCACCGCGTGCTGAGGGAAGGCTCGCACAATACCATGTTGCGTTAACGTCTTTAAATGCAGCTAAGCTCACTTCAATATTTTTGTCCTTAAGCATGCCTACCACTATATGACAAACATCAAAGGAATAGGTTCTTAAAACTTGTCTTAGCTGCACGGCGCTGTCTTCATTATGTGCAACATCAAGCAATACCTCACAATGATTAGTTAATGTGCCACCTGCCATGGATGAGTTATTAGTGATATTGAGAGTATTTTTGGGCCACTTAGTATGACGGCCCAAAACCTGAGTTTGCTCAATGCAAGCTTGAATTTTGTCATCACTCACCAACAATGGCATTTGCGCATGGGTTAAATCACTGATTGCAGAGACTACCGCAAGCGCTGTCGCTACGTTCACCTTTGGAATTTTTGCATTGGCAACACTAAAGCGCTTGTTAGCGAGTTCAACAATTTGTTGTTCTTGATGATAGAAAAAGTCTCGTCCTACTCGTTTTTGCTTTGCTTGCAGCAAGTTAGCATGCTGTAGCATAGACACGGGCGGATTTTTTTCGCCAATTATAACGGGGCGTTGCGCTCTAAAGATGCCCGCCTTTTCGAAACCTATCTTCTCTTTGGTATCACCTAACCACTCTTGATGATCCAAGCCAATACTTGTAATAACAGCAATATCTGCATCAATAACGTTGGTCGCATCTAAGCGTCCGCCTAATCCTACTTCAAGGATCACGACATCTAATGCTTGGCGAGAAAAAATATGCAGCCCCGCGAGTGTGGCAAACTCAAAATATGTCAGCGCTATGTCATTGTTCGAGCGCACACTATTAATGGTGTAAAAGCTCTCACACAGAAGTGCCTCCTGTACTTGACGTCCATTTATTCTGATACGTTCGCAAAAGCTGACTAAATGTGGCGAGCTATACACGCCAACGCTTAATCCGGCTTCTAAGCACACTTGTTCAATAAGAGCACAGGTAGTGCCTTTGCCATTTGTTCCACCAACCGTAATGACGATCTGATCGAGGAAACCAATTTCAAGACGATTAACCATCTCTGCAGTACGAGACAAGCCCATGTCAATTTCCTTAACATGGGCTTGTTCGATATAAGATAGCCAATCAGTTAGACTAGCGTTTTTATGCATGTCGTTTTATTCTAATTTTCCTGCACCGGACGGTGTAATTTAGACAACACAGAGAAAAGCTTATCTCGCATCTCACGACGATCAACAATCATGTCGATAGCACCTTTCTCCAACAAAAACTCACTGCGTTGAAATCCTTCTGGTAAAGTTTCGCGCACGGTTTGTTCAATAACTCTCGGGCCAGCAAAGCCAATAAGTGCTTTCGGCTCAGCCACGTTTACATCGCCAAGCATGGCTAGACTGGCGGACACACCGCCCATAGTTGGATCGGTTAGTACCGAGATATATGGCAGACCTTGTTTGCTCATTTTGGCTAAGGCCGCACTCGTTTTTGCCATTTGCATTAACGACAGCAGTGCCTCTTGCATACGAGCACCACCACTGGTTGAAAAGCAAATAAGCGGCGTGTTGTCTTTCAGGCAGGCATTTACCGCCTCAACAAAACGAGCCCCTACAACAGAAGCCATTGAACCGCCCATGAAGGCAAATTCAAAACACGCAACCACAACAGGCATGCCGTTGAGTTTACCCTTCATCACCACGAGAGCATCTTTTTCATTCGTCGCTTTTTGCGCTGCGGTTATGCGATCTTTGTACTTTTTACTGTCTTTGAATTTCAAGACATCTTGAGGTTCAAACTCGGCACCAAGTTCTTCTCTGTCAGTAGCATCAAGAAAAGCATTGATACGAGCTCTTGCGCTTATACGCATATGATGATCGCATTTTGGACAAACTTCTTGCAGCTTCTCTAACTCAGTTTTGTATAGCACTGCATTACAGGAACCGCATTTTGTCCAAATCCCCTCTGGTACATTGCTCTTCGTAGACGATTGTGTGCGTGGAAGTATTCTTTCAATCCAGCTCATGAAACATTCCTATTGTTATTAATTCTTGTGCAGACCGACCGTGTTGCACTTTTATGACAGCATTAAATCACAAAACCATGGAATCACGAAAGTAAAACTGGTCTAAGAAGTGTTTTCACCGCACTTCATAGCGCGAATGTGTTTACAAAAATATCGGGCCAAATGGACTTTTGGGTATCGCAAACTCTTCTGGATAGCTTACATCAACGAGATAAAGACCATTTGGTTGAGCAGTTGCCCCTGCCACTTTCCTGTCTCTCGCTTCCAGAGTTTCTTGCATCCACTCTACGCTGCACTCTCCTGTGCCAACCTTTACAAGAGAACCGACTAGGTTTCTAACCATGTGATGCAGAAATGCATTTGCGGCGACTTCCAGCACGACATAATCACCTTTACGAGTAACGCTTATTTCCGACAAGGTTCTCACTGGCGAATGAGACTGGCAACTTACCGCTCGAAATGACGTAAAGTCGTGCTCACCGACCAAACACTGCGCCGCGCGGTGCATTCTGTCGACATCAAGCGGGTAATAAATGTGAGTAATTCCAGCATTGAGAATCGCTGGGCGAAGTGCATGATTATAAATAATGTAGCGATAACGTCGCGAACGTGCTGAAAAGCGTGCATGAAATTCGTCACTTGTGACTTTTGCCCACTTCACCCCTATGTTTTTAGCAAGGTGCGTATTCACGCCTCTTGTCCATGCTCTTATCGGACGCTGAACGTCGGTATCGAAATGCACAACTTGATAAGTGGCGTGCACGCCTGCGTCGGTGCGACCAGCACAGGTAACCGAAATGGGTTCCAGTGCTATTTTTTGCAAAGCTTCTTCAAGATTTTGTTGAACACTAACAAAACTATTTTGACGCTGCCAGCCGTGGTAGCAGCTGCCGTCATACTCAATGCCCATGGCGATTCGCATTTGTGGTGGACTTCCTAATCTATTCTTTATTTAACGTTTATTGCGTGAACTGGCCACGTTTCTGCGACTATGCCCCGCTTTGTTCAATTTATGCTTTTTCACTGATCTGCGCATCCGGCTGATACGTGCATGATCAAGCTTATCTTCTTTTGTCTTGATATTGCTCTCAGTTTCTTTGGGTAACTGCACGACCTTGCGCAACTCATTTACCCGCGCTAAGTCTAGCTCTATCCAAGCGCCCTGGGGTAAACGTTTTTGCAACTCCAAATTACCATAACGCACTCTAATTAGGCGACTGACTTGTACACCTTGAGATTCCCATAAACGCCTCACTTCACGGTTCCTGCCTTCCGACAAGGTCACATCAAACCACTGATTTAGACTCTCATCGTCCGTAGGGCGAACATGTATATTGGTAAATTTAGCGACACCATCTTCAAGCTCAACACCTTTTTGAAGCGTTCGCAGCATTGCAGGTGTCACTTCGCCAAAAACACGCACTGCATACTCACGTTCAATTTCATGTCGAGGATGCATCAAGCGATTGGCCAGTTCACCGTCGTTGGTAAAAAATAACAAACCACTGGTGTTGATATCAAGTCGTCCAACGGCAATCCAGCGGTCATTTTGAATTATTGGTAGTCGGTCAAATACTGTCGCTCGCCCTTCTGGATCGTTGCGCGAACAGAGTTCACCCTCAGGTTTGTTGTACATCAAAACCCGACAGGCTGACTTTTCTTTATTACGAGACACTACCTGCCCATCAACTCGCAGTTGATCAGTAGGAGCAACGCGGTCACCTAGAGTGGCAACTTTGCCGTTTACAGAAATTCGGCCCTCTTCAATCCATCGTTCCATTTCTCTTCTGGAACCTACCCCATTATTGGCGAGGACTTTTTGTAACTTTTCGGTTTCTTGACTATCCGTCATTTTCTATTCACTGTATGTGGGTTATTACTAAATAACCATATTGATATAGCTGCTCATGTCACGATGAATCAATGCAACTGTTCGTTTTCGGTTGACGTGTTTTTGGGCACCTCACCTTGCTCTTGTTCGTGCTGATTACTTTCTGAGTCGGCTGCATCCATTGCTTGCTGAAGACTTTCTTCAAACATATCTGCAGACGGTAACTCAGCTAAACTGCTAAGCGAAAAATAATCCAAAAATACTTTTGTTGTAGCGAGGAGCGCTGGCCTTCCGGGCACCTCTTTATGGCCAATAACTTTAACCCACCCGCGTTCGCTCAATGACTTTACGATGTTGCTACTTACAGCAACACCTCTAATCTCTTCAATTTCACCACGTGTTATTGGCTGTCGATATGCAATTAACGCAAGCGTTTCTAGCATCGCTCTGCTATATTTCGGCGCGTTTTCCTGCCAAAGCTTCGACAGTACTAAACCTAAACTCTCATCAGATTGAAATCGATAACCTGAAGCGACCTTAATCAAACGAATACCTCGGTTCGAATAATCTTCTTCAAGCTGCTTTAGTATCTTATTTAGCTGCTGAGTGCTAACACTAAAGTCGCTTAGGAAGCTGCTTTTCATAGCATCGATATTCAATGGCGCATCGGCAACAAAAATAGCTGCTTCAACGAGGTTCTTCAGTTGATTATCGTTTACTTTTTGCATATTTTTTTAGCTCAACTCAGTAGCCTAAAATCTCAGGCTTAAACCTGATTATCGATATCCGGATATTGTACTTCACCAAGCTTCACATGAATGCCGGTAAAGGGAGCTTCCTGTGAACAAACTATTAAGCCAGCCTTCACGAGCTCCAAAATAGCAATAAAGGTTACTACCACACCTGACTTTCCTTGAGAAGGATCAAGTAAGGTGCTGATGTCTGTATATACCTCCGAATTTAGCAATTGTAACAGATGGGTCATCCTCTCACGAGTTGATAATGCTTCTTTTTCAATCTGATGATGTTCAAAAGCCTCGGCACGTTGCATTGCCAATTGGAATGCAAAGGCAATATCCTGCAGGCTCACCTTAGGCAAGTGTTTAATAGGCTGAACATTTTCACTCGTTTGCGCAAGCGCAACGAATGTATCTCTATCAATGCGAGGGGCAGCATCAAGCTGTTCTGCAGCCACTTTGATTTGTTCATATTCTTTAAGCCGGCGAATAAGCTCTGCACGCGGGTCGTCTTCTTCGTCGACCGAGTCATCGTGCTTTGGTAGCAAAAGACGCGATTTTATTTCCGCAAGCATGGCAGCCATAAGTAAATATTCACCCGCTAGCTCAAGTTTGAGTTCAGTCATCACCTCAACATATTCCATATATTGTTTGGTAATTTGCAGAACGGGTAACTCAACAATATCGAATTTTTGTCGACGAATAAGATACAACAACAGATCGAGTGGTCCCTCGAAGCTATCGAGAATGACTTCCAATGCATCGGGGGGAATGTAGAGATCTTCAGGTTTTTCAACAAGCGCCTCACCATTCACAAAAGCAAGAGCTAAGGCTTGTTGTTCTTTTATTTGCTTAGTCAAAAGGCGTTACGTCACCACTACCCACGCGTATAACTTCGGTACCACCTTCAGACATATCAATGACGGTCGTCGGTTCTTCCCCTAAATATCCACCATGAATGATAAGCCCAACTAATTTTTCAAGTTTGTCTCGAATCTCGTCGGGATCAGTTTCTGCCATCGACTGCTTAGGCAGAATGAGCGTCGTGGACATGAGTGGTTCGCCCAATTCTTCAAGTATCGCCAAAGCAATAGTATTGTCAGGCACTCGAATACCAATTGTTTTACGTTTGGGGTTTTGTAAGCGTTTGGGCACCTCTTTTGTTGCTTTAAGGATAAAGGTATAGGGCCCTGGTGTATTGTTTTTGATTTGCCTAAATGCCGTGTTGTCTACTCTTGCATAGACCGACAGTTCTGACATATCTCGGCACATCAGGGTAAAGTTGTGCTCCTTACCAATATCGCGAATACGGCATATTTGCTCAAGTGCACGTTTATTTTCCATTTGGCAGCCAATAGCATAGCCAGAGTCAGTTGGGTAAACGATTACCTCACCCGCATTAATAATTTCACATGCTTGTTTTACGAGTCTTGCTTGTGGATTATCTGGGTGTATATAAAAAAATTGGCTCATACTATCCTCGATTGAGCAATGGGGCTTGATTCATTATAGTCCAATCATGATATACGGGTACAACTGTTTCAGGAAGTTCTAAACGCCGCCCTAACTCTGTAAATCGACTAGGGAAATGAAAGTCCGACCCTGCAGACGCCATTAACTTGTTATCAGTCATCATTTCTTGTAACAAGCGTTTGGTATCAGCAGCCATGTTTGGATGGGTTATTTCCATGGCATCCCCTCCTAAATTTGAAAATTCAGCTACCAAACGTCTGAGCCACTTAGTGGTCATGTCATAATGAGATGGATGCGCAAGCACAGCTCTCCCACCAGCATCGTGAATCCATTTAATCGCCTCTTCAATGCTTATCCATCTGGGCGCCGCGTGTGCTTTTTTGTTCTTTCCAAGAAATTTTGAAAAAGCTTGCTGGGCTTTGTCGACTGCTCCCCGCTCAACTAATGCTTTGGCTATGTGATTTCTCGATATTTGTGCGCCATCCGCATAGCTTAAGGCAAGATCGTAGATGCCCGGGTACCCGCATTTAGTCAACTTTTCGCAGATACGTTTAGCTCTTGAATCTCGCTCCTGCAACTGCTGCGTGAGCCTTTGCTGAAACTCAGTATCTTGAATATCAAGCCCCAAACCGACGATGTGAATATCAAAGCCGTGCCAAGAGGTTGACAACTCAACACCAGCCACAATGTGAATAGCAATATTTTCTGACTGGGCATAATCTCTAGCGACTTGTATACCCGCTACTGTGTCGTGGTCAGTTATCGCAAGCACGTCAACTTGCATTTGTTGAGCTCGCTGAACTAGCTCTATTGGCGTTAGAGCACCATCGGACGATGTGGTGTGGCTATGTAAATCTATTTTCAAGGTAATAGTCTTATGTTTAGGGTATGGCTTATAACATTTAAAAAGCGTTAATAGCTTGACACAGAGGCCAAATTGTTTTCTCCTATGCAGTATAAACAAATCGGCAGAACATAGATACACGCGAAGAAATACACGAAGATACGCAAAGCGACACACATCATCGGACTCGCGAGCGTTCCCCCTCAGACGGGCGCGTAAATTCTGAGATAAATATGAAAGTTAATACGAAGGCAAGTGTGAATGCTCAACATTGTCTTGAGTTAAGCCTGAGAGAGAATTCCTATAATAATTCATAGGACTCAATCAAATTGCATAGGCAAAGAAGTACTTAACAACGAAGCACTTCACAAAGAACTACTTAAGAAAGAACTACAAAAAAGAATTACTTAAAGAGAACAATGAAGATGAACACAGCAGCGCAACGCAATATTCTTACCATTTGGTGGTGGCACAAGCTCGATTAGGGCCTGTGGGAGCGTGTTCGTTTCACAGAATAAGGCCCGTTTATCGGGCTTTTTTTTTGATTAATTTTTAAGTACACAGTACACCATAGCCACTGAACTGAAAGTTAGTAAATTACAAACAAATAGAAAATAAGAGATATAAAACATGAGTTTAGCCGATTTAGGAATGCAAGCAGGTCAAGTTGAGAGCATCATCATTGATGCCCCCTACATCAAAGACCCTTTGCTTGCGTATCAAGCCTTAGGAAAAGAAAATAGCCTGTTGCTAGAATCGGCTGAAATCGACAGTAAAGCTAACTTGAAAAGCCTTCTATTGATTGACGCTGCGCTAAGAATAGAATGCAATGATCAAAGCGTTACGATTACAGCACTCACCAGCAATGGGCATTCAGTATTCCCCATTATCAGAACGGCCTTAGAAGCGTTTCAGTCTGTTCAAGAAGTTGCTAACAATAGTATGCGCTTTGAGTTTCCGGCTCTTCAAGACAACCTAGATGAAGATGAAAGGCTGAAGCAAGCTAGCGTTTTCGACGTGCTTCGCGTTATTACGAACAACATCCAAGCCTTACGAGATCACCCTAATGCGCTCTTCCTTGGCGGCGTATTTTCCTACGATTTATTAGGAACATTCGAAACACTGCCAGAAGCCTCATTTGGCGATAATAACTGCCCAGAATATGTGTTCTACCTAGCAGAAAGCCTAGCTTTAATCGACCATCAACATAAAACGACGCAGTTAATAGGCTCGGTGTTTAGCGGTGAATTAGTTGCCCAACACTATTTTAGCGTGCATCAGCGTATAGAGCAGATAAAGGGTCAATTAGGCAGTTTGCCCGAAGAGATTACCGCAGCACAGAAGGTCGACAATATAGCGGTACAGGTTGATAAGTCTGATGAAGAATACTGCAAAGATGTTGAAGCACTAAAGGAAAACATTCTTGACGGCGATATATTTCAGGTTGTGCCATCGCGCTCATTTGCAGTGCCATGCCCTTCTCCACTGGCCGCTTATCAGGAATTGAAAAAACAAAACCCCTCTCCCTACATGTTTTACCTGAACGACCAAGATTTCACTATGTTTGGTGCATCCCCCGAGTCGGCACTCAAATACGAAAAACACAGCAACGTGGTAGAAGTGTATCCGATTGCTGGGACTCGCCCACGAGGTAAAAATAAGGACGGCAGCATAGACTTTGATATGGATAGTCGTTTAGAGCTCAATTTACGCCAAGACGAAAAAGAAAAGTCAGAACATATAATGCTTGTCGACCTTGCCCGTAACGACGTTGCAAAGGTGAGTGAGCCAGGTACTCGTCATGTAAAAGACCTTTTAAAAGTTGACCGTTACTCGCATGTGATGCATTTAGTATCACGTGTGGTAGGTAAGCTACGAGCTGATCTCGATGCCCTGCACGCCTATCAAGCTTGCATGAACATGGGCACCTTAGTAGGCGCACCGAAAGTGAGCGCAGCATCTCTTATTCGCGAAGTAGAAAAGCAAAAACGAGGTAGCTACGGTGGTGCCGTGGGTTATATTAACGGAAATGGTGACATGGATACCTGCATCGTTATTCGCTCCGCGTTTGTGCGGTTGAATACCGCTTATATTCAGGCCGGTGCAGGTGTTGTAAACGACTCGATCCCGCAGTCTGAAGCAGACGAAACAAGAGCCAAAGCCCAAGCTGTGATTTCAGCTATTATTTCGGCACATAGCAAGTAGGACTGCATTCATGAAGAATATCAATTTAGTACTAATAGATAATGTTGATTCATTTACCTATAACTTGGTAGATGAAATACGTAATCTTGGCCTCAACATGATCATATATCGTAATACTGTTGATACCGAGACTGTGCTTGCTAAGTTAGCTGAATTCGAGGCAAAGGGACCGACGATACTCATGCTATCTCCTGGTCCAGGAGCCCCTAGCAATGCCGGCTGCATGCCCGAGTTAATTCAAAAAGTAAAAGGTAAATTTCCAGTCATTGGGATTTGCTTGGGCCATCAGGCTATTGTTGAAGCTTATGGCGGTAAAGTCGCTAGAGCACCTTATGTCATGCACGGTAAATCATCACAGATGACGTACATCAAAAATGAACAAACCTTAGAAATTTTTGATGGCTTGAGTAATCCACTCTCAATCGCTCGTTATCACTCACTCGTTGCTCAGGAAACACCAACTGAGCTTACGACTATTGCCACAATTGATAACTTGGTAATGGCCGTGTTGCATGAACAGGATCGCATGCTAGGGTTTCAGTTTCACCCCGAATCAATTCTCACCTGTGACGGCAGTAAATTATTGATGCAAAGTATTGCATATTTGGTGCAAGATCCTCGTGATAAAAAACAAAGACCGACAACATAGATAGGATATCCACATGACAGTAAATACCATACTTAATGACTGCTTGGACAAACTCTACACACAAGACTCTCTGAGTTTCGTTGAAGCTGAGTCTATTTTTGACAGTGTCATGAAAGGTGACCTTAGTGAAATTGAGTTAACGGCTTTATTAATTGCGCTGAAGATTAAAACCGAGAGCATTGATGAGATTGCCGGTGCTGCATCCGCGATGGTTAATAATGCGAGTGCATTTCCTCGCCCCGACTACGCCTTTAGCGATATCGTCGGTACAGGTGGCGATGGTCATAATACAATTAACGTATCAAGTGCAGCAGCAGTAGTTGCCGCCAGTTGTGGTGTAAAAGTGGCAAAGCACGGTAACCGAAGTGTGTCGAGTAAATCAGGTTCTTCCGATCTTTTTGCGGCCTTTGGATTGCAGCTCGACATGTCTCCTTTACAAGCAAGAAAATGTCTCGACGAAGCTAATTTGTGCTTTTTGGCTGCACCTTCGTATCACTCAGGTGTGAGGCACGCGATGCCAGTGCGCTTAGCACTTAAAACACGCACTTTGTTCAATATTTTGGGGCCTTTGGCGAACCCTTCGAAGCCAACACATAGTGTGTTAGGTGTATATACTCCGGCACTGCTCGATACTTATGCGCAAACATTGGTGAAACTGGGGCATCAACATGCTTTCGTAATTCATGGTAGTGGTTTGGACGAGCTGGCTTTGCATGGCCCAAGCCAAATTGTGGCTGTTGAGAAAGGACACATTTCTCACATGGAAGTCAGGCCAGAGGACTTTGGGCTGAAAAGCTATCCATTAAGAGATATTGAAGGAGGCTTGCCCGATGAGAATAAGGCGTTAATTGCTGACGTTTTCAACGGTGAAGGAAAAGCAGCGCATACAGCAGCTATTGCAATGAATGCAGCAGCACTTATAAAACTAAATGGGCTTGCCATTTCTTTTAAAGAAGCCTGCGAAATGGCAATGAGCTCAATCAGCAGTGGTAATCCAATGTTAACCATCGAAAAAGCAGCAGGGATAAGGTAGGCGAATGGCAAATAACGTATTAGAGCAAATAGTTGAAGATAAAATCGCGGAAGTGGCAGTGCGTAAGCAGGAATTTCCACTTTCCGCCTTCATCGATAAATTAAAGCCGTGTGAAAAAGACTTCTATGCGGCACTTGCTGCCCCGAATGCGAGTTTCATTTTAGAGTGCAAAAAAGCATCTCCGTCGAAAGGCTTGATTAGAGAAAACTTCAATCTTGACGAAATAATCAACGCTTACGCACCTCACGCAGCGTGTTTTTCGGTGCTTACAGATGAAAAATATTTTCAAGGAAAGTTTGAATACCTTGATTATGTGACGTCGAAGGTAAATCAGCCGGTTATTAACAAAGATTTTTTTGTAGATGAATATCAAATATATTTAGCTCGTTATCACAATGCCGACGCTGTTTTATTGATGCTTTCTGTGCTCGACGACAAACAATATGAAATACTTAACGACCTTACTCACAGCCTAAACATGCATGTACTTACCGAGGTGAGTAACGAAGAGGAAGTTGAGAGAGCATTAGCCTTAGGTGCTAATATCATCGGTATCAACAATCGCAATCTACGTGATTTAAGCACCGACCTCGCTACCACTGAACGATTGGTACCGCTCATCAAAAGCGCGGGCTTTGAGGGGGTTATTCTATCTGAGTCAGGCATATATAAGCACAGCGAAATACAGCGTTTATCGCCGCTAGTAGATGGTTTCCTGGTAGGCAGTGCGCTGATGGCCGAGGACAATTTGGTTAACGCAGTCGAAAAACTAGTATTTGGTGAAGTAAAAATCTGCGGTATCAATTCACTCAAAAACGCAGAAATTGTTGCTGCAACGCCAGCGAGTTACATGGGTCTGATTTTCGCAACAAAATCACCTCGTTTTGTGTCATTGGAAGAAGCCACTAATATTGCTAACTTTGTTCATCAGCATAGCTCCAAGCGCTTGGTAGGTGTGTTTGTTGACCACCCTATTGAAATAGTCGCAGAATACGCAAGAAAACTGTCACTAGCGGCGGTGCAATTACACGGAAATGAATCTGAAAGTTACCACAACACACTCAGAACAGCATTGCCGCCAAACTGTGAGCTATGGTCAGTAATTGGCGTGAAACAAAAGCATAAATTTGAAGAAAGCACCAGTGCAGAGCTCACTCAGGAAGTCGCTGACGCAGCGACAAGGTCCGATCGTGTTTTACTTGATTGCAAAGTGGGCCAGCAACTGGGAGGCACTGGCGTTAATTTTGATTGGCGATTGTTAGAGAATGTGCCTCATAAACACAAATTAGTGCTAGCCGGCGGCTTATGTTCAAACAACATAAACGACGCAAGAGACACTGGCGTGGGCATTCTCGATGTGAACTCTGGAGTGGAGGACGCGCCAGCAGAAAAATCTGCAATGAAACTCGAGCAAGTTTTCACGAACCTGAGAAATTACTAAAAGAATTAAAACAAATTGAGGCGGTAAATTTGGCGAAATAAACGCCGAATTGCGCCAATACGAAATTAAATAGCATTAAGCAATTAAGAGCGAGTAGTTATGAATAATTTAGAGAGTAAATTTGGTGAGTTTGGGGGTATGTATGTACCAGAACTTCTTATCCCAGCGCTCGACCAGTTAGAGCAAGCCTTTCTTGACGCCAAGAAAGATCCCGAGTTTCAAAAAGAATTTATGGGCTTGTTAAAAGACTATGCGGGTCGTCCAACAGCGATGACATTGTCGCGCAACTTAGTATCAAACCCCAAGGTGAAGTTGTATTTAAAGCGCGAGGATCTACTTCATGGCGGCGCACACAAAACTAACCAAGTATTGGGCCAAGCCTTGCTTACCAAGCGCATGGGGAAAACTGAAGTTATTGCTGAAACAGGTGCTGGTCAGCACGGTGTTGCCACCGCTTTAGCTTGCGCATTGTTAGGTCTAAAAGCGCGTATTTACATGGGTGCGAAAGACGTTGAAAGACAATCTCCCAATGTATTCAGGATGAGATTAATGGGAGCTGAAGTTATCCCCGTCGACTCAGGCTCAGGCACACTCAAGGATGCCGTTAATGAAGCAATGCGCGATTGGTCAGCTAACTATGACAAAGCGCATTACTTGTTAGGTACTGCTGCGGGGCCTCACCCTTTCCCCACCATTGTGCGTGAATATCACCGCATGATTGGTGAAGAAACTCGTGCGCAGATTATGGAAAAAGAGGGTCGTTTGCCTGATGCAGTTGTAGCTTGCGTAGGTGGCGGTTCAAATGCGATTGGCATGTTTGCCGACTTTATCGACGAGCCAAGCGTCCGTCTTGTGGGCGTGGAGCCTGCAGGTAAAGGTGTTCATACTAAAGAACACGGTGCCACAATTGTTACCGGTACAAAAGGTATCCTACACGGTGCTTATACCTTCATTATGCAAGATAAAGATGGCCAAATTGAAGAGTCCTATTCCGTATCTGCTGGTTTAGACTACCCCGCAGTGGGCCCTCAACATGCATTTTTGGCGGAAACGGGTAGAGCTGAGTATCACGCCGTCACTGACGAAGAAGCGCTCAATGCCTTCCAATTACTAGCCAAAAAAGAAGGTATTATACCGGCACTAGAATCTTCGCATGCGCTTGCTCACGCGCTCAACATGGCAGACGAAGCAACAGAAGAAACAATTATTGTGCTGAACCTCTCTGGGCGAGGTGATAAGGACTTAGCTCACGTTACGAGTATTTTAGGAGACAAACTATGAGCACAACCAGATATGCAGATATGTTCTCAAGTTTAACGACCAAAAAGCAAGGTGCGTTTGTGCCATTCGTTATGATTGGCGACCCAAATAAAGATGAATCCTTAGCCATTATCGATCAATTGGTCAAAAGTGGCGCGGACGCGCTAGAGTTAGGAATACCCTACTCTGACCCTATTGCTGATGGTCCAACCATTCAGAAAGCTAGTATCAGAGCCCTAGGCTCAGGTATTCGCACCCAAGATTGTTTTGATATTTTAACTGAGATACGCGCGAAGCATCCCAACGTGCCAATTGGCTTATTGCTTTACAGTAACTTGGTACTGGCAAATGGTATCGACACTTTTTATCAAAAAGCCTCAGCCGCTGGTGTCGACAGCATACTGATTGCCGACGTTCCGCTTCGAGAAGCTGACCGCTTTATCACTATTGCTAAAGCAAACAATATTCAACAGATACTTATTGCTCCGCCTAACGCATCTGATGAAACCTTAGCCGCAATTGGCGAAAAATCTGATGGCTACACTTACCTGCTTGGCAGATCTGGAGTCACAGGAGCAGAAACCGCTGTCGAAATTCCAGCGTCTGCACTTATCGACAAGCTTACCCAATATGAAGTAGCTCCGCCTTTGCTTGGTTTTGGTATTTCCACACCAGAACAGGTAAAAAATGCCATAGAATCGGGGGCGGCTGGCGCTATTTCTGGCTCTGCTACGGTGAACCTCATTGAGCAAAACCTCAGTAAGCCAGAGGATATGCTACAAGCACTTGGTGAATTTGTCGCAAAAATGAAAGCGGCAACGCAACTCGATTAACTAGTAATTAAGGACGATAATATTATGTGGTACATGATTTATGCAGAAGATGTCGCCGATAGTCTAGACATTCGAATGGCTGCACGCCCCGCTCATTTAAAGAGAATTCAAACATTGGTTGATGATGGCAGAATCCTCGTCGCAGGTCCGACTCCAGCAGTAGACAACGAAGATCCGGGGGCTGCAGGTTTCACTGGTTCGCTCATTATAGCGCAATTTGACTCTCTTGAAGACGCGACTGCATGGGCAAACACCGACCCTTACGTAGAGGCAGGTGTTTTTAAATCGGTAATTGTTAAACCTTACAAAAAAGTACTGCCATAACACTTCCTTCATTTTCTGCGCTAGTCATTAGTGGGTTTGCTGTAAAAAATGCATCAAACCCGCTATTTGCATGATAGTATTTTACTATGACAATTTTTATCAATCACATTATTAGCCTAGATGAAGCTGAAATAGAGCTTTCGGCCACGCGCTCACAAGGCGCTGGCGGTCAACATGTCAATAAAGTCGCTACCGCGATTTATCTGCGCTTCGACATCAAAGCATCCTCATTATCTGATCACCTTAAATCCAAGTTACTTGCAACGAACGATAGTCGGATTACCAGCGAAGGCGTGCTTGTCATTCGCGCTCAAAATCATCGAACTCAAGAACACAATAAACGAGATGCGATCGCTCGTTTAAAAGCTTTTATTCTGGAAGCGAGTTATGAGAAGCCGAAAAGGAAAGCGACTAAACCATCACGATCTTCGCAACGAAAAAGGCTAGACAGTAAAACAAAAAGCGGGATACAAAAGCAACTTCGTAAAAAAATCGACTTTTAAGGATGCCTCGATGTCTGATTTACAAGATACACAAAGTCTACTATGGAACCTTCAAGTCAATGATTTAGGGCATGCCACCGAGGCTGACTCTGATATCAAGCCAAGTCGCTTACCTGAAAACTCTGAGCAAAATCACTATCAGTGGATTCATATTCAAGCCGATGTTGGCAATGCCAAAGATATTTTAGAGAGCGTGGGTTTATCTGAACTTACTAGCGATTCAATGACTGCTATTGAGACGCGGCCTAAGGCATTTGCGGCCGATGGCGGTGTTATGTTGTTCCTGCGCGGCATCAACCTTAACCAGAATGCCGAAGAAGAAGATATGGTATCGCTGCGTCTATGGTTCGACCGCAACAATATTATCAGTGCTCGCCGCAAGGATCGCAAACTCCTCTCAGTACAAAAAGTGAGAAGCTTAATTGACTCCAAACAATGCATTTCTAGCCCGGCAGAGTTGGTACTAGAACTCATTGAGAACATCGCTGAAGGCATCTGTGATACCGTTGATCGCATTGATGACGAACTCAGTGCGTTCGAGGCCGATGATGGCTTACAAAACCACGACCGCCTAAAGCTCAGTCGACTCCGCCGTAAAGCTGCATCAATACGTCGTTACCTTGCCCCTCAACGTGACGCACTGGACGCCTTGTTTCGATTAAACAAAGTGCTTACGCAAGCTCAGTTTTTTGAGCTTCGTGAACTCACCGACCGAATGACTCGTTACGTTGAAGACCTCGACCTTGCCAAAGAGCGTGCCATGCTACTTCAAGATGAATTACGCAACCGTATTGCAGACCAGCAAGGCGTGCGCATGTACGTATTATCTTTGGTGACCGCTATTTTTCTACCTTTATCTTTTCTTACTGGGTTGTTTGGGATGAATGTTGCAGGTCTTCCTGGGGTGGAAAATCCAAACGGTTTTTTCATTGTTGGGACTACAATGGTGGTGCTTGCCGTGCTAATGTTGGCGGGTATGTTATGGAAGCGTTGGTTGTGATTTTAGTGCCTCTATGCCGCAGAACGAAATTGGATAGCCTTGCTAGCGCATAGTCATTCATTTTAAGTTCAGCTAGATATTATATACTGCGTGCATATATACAAATCCCTATCGCAAGGTCGAAACAAACTATGTCTTATTCGGGAGAATATTATCAAACACTTGCTACTAAAAGCTTTGGTTTTCACTTTAATAGTGTTCGCTTCTCTATCAAGTAACGCCGTAACGACTCTCGGAAACAAGCTCAATGACTCGCAAGGGATGTGGGTACAAGATAAGCAGAAAAAAGCAAAGAAGATAACCAAAGCGCAAGCTGCAAGACAAGCAACTCGCTCTTATGCTGGTAAAGTATTGAAGGTCGATTTAAAGGGTGACTACTATCGAGTAAAGGTGCATCAAAGTTCTGGCAGGGTTGTTTTTGTTATGGTTGATGCTTACACCGGGAAAGTAAGTCGCTAAGCGGCGCTGATAGTAATATCAGTAGCTGCCGCTCGTTATTGCATAAGCTTTACATACGGTCGACTGAAATACAGGGTTGATAACGGATATTAAACATGGAGAGAAAAGGTGCGCATTCTTATTGTTGAAGACGACAGCAGACTATTACTACAACTCGATCAATACATGCAATCACAAGGCTTTAGTGTTGACCTTGCCGATGACGGCGACAAGGCACTTTTCCAGTTACAAGAATATGAATATGATCTAGCGATTGTCGATGTTGGCCTACCCAGTGTTGATGGCTTTGAAGTTATTCAGCGAGCTAGGGCTAACAAAGTCGAATGCCCTATTATCATTCTAACTGCTCGCGACCGCTGGCAGGAAAAGGTGAAAGGCCTTGAGTGTGGTGCAGACGATTATCTTACTAAACCTTTTGTGCATGAAGAGCTTTTAGCCCGCGTAAAAGCCTTGATCCGGCGCTCATCTGGTCAGGCAAATCCAGTTATCGAGAAAGGCCCGCTATCCTTAGACACTGTTGCTAATCAGTTATTCGTTAATGAGCAAGCAATCGATCTTACTGCCTACGAGTACAGAGTGATCGAATACTTGATGTTAAACCCTAACAAGGTTGTTTCAAAAACCGAAATGGTGGAGCACATCTACGATCAAGACTTCGACCTTGATAGTAACGTAATAGAGGTTTTTGTTGGCCGTTTGCGCAAGAAAATTGATAAGACTAATCAGATAAAGCCTATTGAAACGCTTCGAGGCAGAGGCTATCGCTTAAATGCAAATTTATAGTGGCGTGGTAGACTTTTTATGAAATCGTGGTCGATAACAAGGCGCATCTTCCTCACTTGCCTGTTGTTTGTTGCGATTTTCTTTCCTGCAACAATATTTTCCATGCAAAATGCTTACGAAAGAAGCCTTTTACTGGCTAAAAAGGAAGAGCTCAACACAACCGCTTTTGCAATGCTCTCAGAGTTCGAATTTGACGAAGGTAGAGCTTCTATGCCTCCACGCTTATTTGTAGAGAGTCTCAACCTTCCAGGTTCTGATTTGGTCGCAGCCATCAGATGGCGGAACCAACAAGTATGGCAATCGCAGTCGGCTATTGATAGTAAAGTCGATATGCCGTTATTCGGAAAGCTATATCGCGACACCCTTGATATGAGTTCGGGACAGAGTGAATTCTTAAGCAATTTCAACGCCGAGGATCCTCATTTCGCTTTTGTTAACACTGCTGAATTTAAAATAGAGGGTAAATTCGAGCGTGTGACTTTTTTAGTCATCAATACCAAAGACAAATATCAAAACGAGTTGAACACTTTTATTAACCGATTATGGGGCTGGATTGGCGTGCTTGGCGTCATATTATTAGGCTTAATCGCTCTATCGCTACGCAGTGTGTTCCTGCCAATGAAGAAGATTATTTCGCGTATCGGGCAAATAGAACGAGGTGAAATCAATCACATCACTGATGATTATCCACCCGAGCTTCAGCCTCTTCAAAACGGTATTAATAAACTCTTAGCTAGTGAGCAGGAACAGCGCGAGCGCTACAAAAAGAGCCTAGACGACTTAGCGCACAGTATTAAAACACCGTTAAGTGTGATCCTTGGTCAAGATAATTTGACTCGCGAAGTTCGCCAGCCTGTACTGCAAATTGACAACATCGTTAAACGACAATTGAAACGAGCAACCATTAACGTAATAGGTTACCTTCCCAGCATCGACATATTCCCTTTAGTTCAGTCTATCGTTGAAGCGATGGAGAAAATACACCAAGACAAAAAGCTTACGATACATATTGATATGGAAGAGCCAGCCTTGCTATCCATTGACCAAACTGACTTTATGGAAATAGCTGGAAATCTGTTAGACAACGCCTGCAAGGCCGCGAATAAAGAAGTTATTATCGGCTATAAGCGTGCCGACGAACTCACCCACGTATCGTTTAAAGACGATGGCAGTGGCATTTCAGCAGATGAAATTACTAGCATCACGCAACGAGGAAAACGACTTGATAGTTATACTCAAGGTCAAGGTCTGGGCTTAGCACTGGTAGTTGATATGCTCGATACTTACGGCGGTGAACTCGATGTTGTTAGCTATAAAACTCATAAAGATGACCTCATTAAACACCCTACCCGAGGCAGTATTTTTACCATTAAGCTACCACATCAACGCTAACTCCTGCGCTGTATTTATATAGACATAACATCCCCGCTTTGCTTATTTCAGCGTATAAGTAATAGAAATTTTTAAATTTCAAATTACTGTCTATGATTAAGGGATAACTATAAATCAAGGAAAGCATCATGCTTAAATCAAACATTAGTCTTAGCGTAGCGTTTGCGCTATTAACAAGTCTCAGCGCGACACATTTACTTCATGCGCAAGAGTCAAAATCGCCAGTAGAATTCGTTGAGCTATTTGAGAAGCTAAGTGGAAAACACCCAGGAGTAAGAAAAGCGCATGCCAATGGCGTTTGCGCAAAAGCGAGATTTGAGCCAAATAAAGCGCTGGCGGCGCATTCAAGCTCACCGATTTTTACGCAAGACACAATAGATGCCACCCTTAGGTTTTCTTTGGGTGGCGGTAACCCAAATGCCGATGAACGAGTAGCAGGCACACGAGGCATGGCAATCCAACTTAACCTGCCAAATGGGGCAAAACACAACATCGTAGGAAATAACACGCCGGTGTTTGCTGCGAAAAACCCAGATATTTTCTTTGGCTTACTAGAGCGTCTTTTACCCGGTGAAGATGGCAAAGTAGATTATGCGAAGTTAGGTGCTTATATCGCACAAAATCCAAGTACACAGCGCTTGGCGGCTTGGAACCAACAGGTTCAAACGCCTTATTCGTACGCAAATACTGAATTTTTCGGCTTACATACTTTCTTTATGACGAACAAAGAAGGTAAAGAGACTAAGTTCAGATGGCACACAACACCAGACCTTGGTGTGCAATCTATGGATAAGGAGAGCGCTGGAAAACTCGAAACGCCTTTCCTAGCCAAACGTCTACAACAGCAGATGGATGAAGGCAAAACGATTTCCTATACCATTACCTATGCTTTAGGCACTGATGAGGACACTAATGTTGACCCATCGCAGCCTTGGCCTGCAGAGCGGCCAACAAAAACAATGGGCAAGCTCACCCTAACTAGCGTCGGTGGCGAAGCATGCACCGGTATTAACTTCGATCCTAACGTGGTGGGCGAAGGTTATAAAACCAGTGATGACCCAGTACTAAGAATGCGTTCTCCTGCCTATGCCGTGTCTTTTGGTAAACGCCTTAGCGGCCAGTAGCTAGCATACTGAATACCGCATACCGCGAGAAGCCTCTGCGAGTAATTACTTAACGAGGCTTTTAGCCTGTCGATTTAGCCTCTGCATCAGGGTCGTCACTTGACAGTAAAATAGCCAACCACTTACTCTCTTCTCGTGACTCAAGTGCAATTTTAACAACCATCGTCAGTGGCACTGATAACAACATGCCAACACTACCCAGCAACCAACCCCAGAAGATTAACGATAAAAATACCACCAAGGTCGACAAGCCTAAGCCTCTGCCCATGAAACGCGGTTCAATGACATTTCCCATCACCATATTAACAATAATAAAGCCTAATCCGGCCAAGCCAGCTTTAGCAAAGCCAAACTCTACAAAAGCCATTAACACAGCCGGTATCGCTGCAATAATAGAGCCTATGTTGGGAATGAAATTCAACATAAAGGCAAGTACCGACCACAGCAAAAAGTGATCTACACCTAGGGCATACAGCCATATACCGATAAACAAACCGGTGCCTAGGCTGACTAACATCTTAATACCTAAATAACTGTTGACTGATTGTAGGAAGCGATCGATGTGCGTCATTTTCATATCAGGGTCGGCTAAGGCGACATGAATGCGCTTTGGCATGGTTTCAGCCTCAAACAACATGAAGATCACCGTGAGTATTATCAGGAAAACATTCGACAATACACTTCCCATACCACTTAGAAAACCAGTTGCTACCGACATAGCAGCACCCGGGTCGAGATAAGTCATGATCAGCGATTGGTCGATATGAATATTGAGCACGGCAAGCTTATTAATTACCCATGCAAATTCTCCCGACAATTGCTCGCGATAAACTGGCATATTTTGTCGAAACTCAGTCATAGACTGTGTAATTAATCCGGCTAACATAAAACCAATCACCAGTATTATCAGTATAACTAAGGTAACAGAAGCCCAGCGAGGCACGCGATAGCGAGCTGACCAGTTTATCAGAGGGCTGCACGCTATTGCGATAAATGCTGACAGTAAAAAAGGTACCATTATTACGCTTGCTGCTTTTATGCCGGCAAGTACCACAACGATACAAGCCATAACCATCAGGGCTTTAGCGGTGGGTGATTTAATGTCCATATGAATCCTTATGAGCGAGCTTGTAAATTACAACGGCAGTCGACGCGCTTTTGCCTCAATACTTTATCGTCATAGAGTGACATAAATAGCAAAATAAGTGAAACGACTATTTAGTGAATAAGTCTCTGTATTTATTGAAAGTCTTGACTACACTCAAATGAGTATAAATTAAAAATAATAATTAGCCTCTAGGCTTTACCACAAGGAAAATTGTTCTTCATGAATTTGAATCAGGCAACAATCAGAATTAAAAACCTACGCCTTCGTACTTGTATCGGTATCAATGAAGATGAAATTAAGAATCAACAAGACGTCGTGATTAACGTTAAAATTCATTACGACGCAAAAAAAGCAACCGACTCAGACCTTATGGATCATGCGTTAAACTATAAGACGATTACCAAAGCGATCATACGCTTGGTTGAAGACAATCGCTTCTATCTCCTCGAGAAGCTTACACACGACGTGCTTAGTATTGCTGCAGAGCACCCTTGGGTAACCTTCGCTGAAGCTGAAGTCGATAAACCTCACGCACTGCGTTTCTCCGATTCAGTCTCACTATCATTGTCTTGCACTAAAGGTTAATCAAATGACTCAGCATATTCTTATCACTGGTGGGACTGGCTTAATTGGCCGACAACTTATTGAGCATTTACGCTCTAGTGAGAATGGCAGTGGTCTAAAGCTAAGCGTACTCACCCGCGATCCGTCTCGGGCAAAGCGCTTGCTTGGGCATGCCGCTGAATATGTGAGTAATGAGGACTTAAACTCGGTCGATGAATACACCATCATCATTAATTTAGCCGGTGAACCAATTGCAGACAAACGATGGACGGATGCACAAAAGAAGCGCATCTGTGAGAGTCGATGGGGAATCACTGAAAAGTTGGTTGAACTCATCGATACTGCTACTACACCACCGCATACCTTCATAAGTGGTTCAGCCATTGGCGTTTACGGGCGTCAAGGTGATAGCGTTATTACCGAGTCCTATACGGATTTTTACGACGAATTTAGCCGCGAAGTGTGCCAAAAATGGGAAGATATTGCGCTTCGAGCAGAAACGAAAACACGTGTATGTATATTACGCACCGGCGTTGTTTTGTCTGATCAAGGTGGGGCATTGGCAAAAATGTTAATGCCCTTTCGCTTAGGATTGGGCGGCCCTATAGGCAGTGGAAAGCAATTCATGGCGTGGATCCACATCAACGATATGATTGGCGGTATTCAGTTTTTGGTTGATAACGAAAAGCTTAATGGCATTTTTAACTTTACCGCCCCCAACCCAAATACAAATCACTTTTTTTCTCTGGCCCTCGCTCGAAGGTTAGAGAGACCATGCATATTTAAAGTACCAGCCTTTGTATTGCGCACTCTCATGGGAGAGTCATCAGATTTAGTGCTGTATGGTCAGAAGGTTATTCCACAGCGTTTACTGGATGAAGGCTACGCATTTCAATACCCAGTATTGAAAGACGCCCTCGCCGGTCTAGATCTATAATTAGCCTTAGTTACTCAACTTCAATAAGTATCTCATTGTGACGAAACATGGGCAGAGTAAGCGGACCATTGTAGCCAGCTGTTACTGCAGGTCCTTTCACCGAGTAGTTATTCTTGGCTATCCACTCTTCTAAAAGACGCGTATGTTTTTTAGTATTGCTGTCGCTCAATGTCCATGAAAACTTAATCACCGCGACCTTGTAGTTGTTTAATTCAGTGAGCGATAAGCTACTGTCTGTCGGCTTTGGCGTTGTATCAATAGTAAAAGAACTCGGCATAACAAAAGACATCTGCGGTGTTGTACTATTTTCACTCATAAACACGGGCGCCGTCATTGCTATTTCGATGCCTTGATCAGTTGCGGCATTGTCATCCATAAATACGGGGGCTGTCATAGCAATTTCTTGCTGTCCTTCATTCTCACCGCTGATGTATTTAAATAGCTTACGGAAGGCAGAGTTTCTACCATCATCACTTAAATCAGCAGACACAAGCACCATGCTATCGTAAACCCTGAGCTCAATATCTTGGGCTTCATCACTTTTTAGTACAGTATAAGGAGCAGACTCTACGCCGTTATCACCAAAAATAGAACAGCCAGAAATGAGCATGCTAGATACAAATATAAGGGCGTAGTAACTATAGCTAGGACGAATTTTAGTTTGTTTTGCTAGCGCGTTTGACTTGATAAATTGTGTGTTCACTGTAGTTGTTACCAGTTTTGTTGATGAATATAGCCAATATATACGCGAAGCGAGCTTAACAAGCTCAAAACCGAACAGATAAATGACTAGATTGTAATGTGTGCAAATGGTATTTTTATTTAGCTAAATCAATGGCACGAGCTTGAGTGAAGCTTCACAAATAAAGGCGCCAGACAAGAAGTCTTAAAGCGACTGAGAAGCGCACATTCAAAAAATAAAAATCAAAGGATAAACACATGCCAAAGGCCAGTGAAATAAAAAAGAACGCAGCGATTGAACACAATGGCAAAACCTATCTAGTAAAAGATATCAATAAACTCACTCCCAGTGGCAGAGCAGGTGCAAGTTTGTATCGGATGCGTTTATATGAAGTAGCGACGCGCGCAAAGGCAGATGAAAGCTTTAAAGCTGATGAAATGATCAACACTGCCGAATTTTCAAAAAGAAAAGTGACCTTTTCTTATGCCGACGGCACCGAATATGTGTTCATGGATAACGAAGACTACACCCCCTACTCGCTTGATAAAGATACTATTGAGGAAGAATTGTTGTTCATTGATGAAGCAACTGAAGGCTTACAGGTGCTCATGGTTGACGGCAACCCAGTGGGGATTGAACTTCCCGCTTCAGTCGATTTACTTATTACTGAAACCGACCCGTCAATAAAAGGAGCGTCGGCAAGTGCGCGCACCAAGCCTGCAACGTTAAGCACAGGTTTAGTTGTACAAGTACCAGAGTATATTGCAAGCGGCGAAAAAATTAAGATAAACACCGCCGAGGTGAAATTCACCAGTCGTGCTTAAAATAGCAGATTAGCCCCTCTAAAGGGAAAAACGTTCTCGCAGGAAATGAGCGACACCGTCTTGGTGATGGTGTCCGATTACGCCGGTCGCTTTATCTTTTATTTCAGCAAGCGCGTTCTCTGGTGCATAGCGCTCATCTGCAATATCAAACATGGTGAGATCGTTGTCTCCGTCGCCGAAGCAAATCACGTTGTTAGCATTCAATTGCTGCTTCAATAAACTCACGGCCGACCCCTTATTTGCAAGACGGTGGTGTACATCAATCCAATTGTATTCTTCACCCTCGTGTGCCGTTCCAGAGTATGCAACAAGACTGTCAACCGCATTAAGTGCCTTCCAAATACTCACTATGGGTGCTTTTAGGCCAATCATGCTTATGTTCGTAACTTCATATTGAGCATCGAAGGCTTCGATAGGTAAGATACTGGCTTTGGTTTTAGCAAAGTACTTATTAACCAAGTTAGATTCAACTTCGTGAATCGTTGGCGCATGGAAAATGAAGTGCTCGTGGTTTTTAATTGTGTTCACAAAGGGGGTGATTCGATGCTGACGTGCTACGTCAACAATAATCGCTATATCGTTAGCATCGAGAGCATTGTGAAGAATTAGCTCATTTTCGTCTGGCTGCCAAATAGTGGCTCCATTGTTATATATCTGTGGAAGTGCAAAATCATGATCACCAATAATATGATGGGCTGATACCATCGTCCTACCCGTTGCTACTGTATAAGCTATGTTTTTATCTTTGAGTAAACCGAGTGTATCTCTGGTGTAGCCGCTTAGTTCCGACTGTCCGTTTAACAAGGTACCGTCGAGATCAAAAAAGATCAGATCCATTATTGCTCTGCCTTTAGCATCATGTTTATGTGCATTATGCCATCTTCATCATAGGCCTCACTGGTCGATTGAAAACCGAGTAAGCTATAAAAGCGCTGCAAGTACACTTGAGCGCCAATTTCTATATTTGCATCGGGCCAATGACGCTGGCATTCAGCGATAGCCAGCAACATAATCTCCCGTGCTAGTCCTTTACCTCTGTGATTTTTATGCACAACAACGCGGCCAATGCTGGCACCTTGAAAAGAAACACCTGGCGGCAAACAACGCGCATAAGCTACCAGAGTGTCAGTCTCGTCAGCGTACACTGAGATATGTCGAGCTTCTTCATGAATATCTTTATCATCTAAATCAGGATAGACACAATTTTGTTCTACTACGAAAACATCGCTCCTGAGTTTCAATGCCTGATATATAGCCATCGAGTTCAACTGAGCGAAGGCTGCGCTCTCAACGCGAGCGCCCTTTCTGACTTGAATATCCATTTACACCATTTTCCGAAGTAACTCGCCCGTATTCAAACTTAACAAACGCCAGCAACCTATGGCCCCGAGCACGCCAACTGTTAACGCACCAACGCTTGGTGCTATTAACCAGTATTCCAGATGCAGGCTTGCCTCCATCTGAAAGACTTGCGTTTGAAGCATGTACAGGCTGAACTCATTCGATATTGCAGCCATGAGGCCCGCCACTAAACCAATAATGATGAACTCATTTATTACGCTGAATCGTATCGTCCAACCTTTGGCACCGAGGGTGCGTAAAATAGCGAGTTCTTGCAAACGCTCGTCCATACTGGCCTGAACTTGGGCTATTAATACTAAGGCGCCAGCAATTAATACCAAAATCAATATGAACTCGACCGCCATTGATACCTGATCAATGATTTCGCGAAGCTGATTAATTCTGGCATCAACATCAAACAAGGTGACACTTGCAAATGGCGCCATCAAACGGGTAATTTCTGGCTTACGAGCCTCTTCCAAATGAAAACTAGTGATATAGGTTGGTGAAAAGTTTTCCATCGCTTTCGGATGCAGAACAAAGAAAAAGTTGGGCTGCATGGTCTGCCAGTTAACTTCCCGCAGGCTTGTCACCGTGGCACTGACGACTTCACTACCAATATTGAAACTGAGCTTATCACCCAATGAAATATCAAGTCGTTGTGCAATTTCAACCTCGATGGAGAGTGGCACAGGCTCGCCCTCTTCCCAAGAGTCAAGCCACTCGCCTTCAACAATCTTATTACCCATTTGAAGTTCGGTACTCCAAGTTAGGTTCGCTTCGCGACCCAAACCTCTTCGCCCTTCATCTGGTACTTCCTCGTCTTCTTTCGTGACTTCAGTACGAATGAGCTCATCATTTATTGAGACAAATCGGCCTCTTGCTACTGGATAGAATCCATCGCCTTCCACATTATTGCTGGCAAAATGTGATTCTAACGCGGCTCGCTGAGTCTCAGTTACGTTGGAAAGAAAGTAGTTAGGCGTGCCCTCGGGTAATTGGTCACGCCACTGCTTGACCATGTCATTTCGCATTACCAATACAACGAGTAGCAACATGATGGTGATGGCAAAGCTGATAAGCTGAACGCTGTTGCCCATGGCTCGGCGGCGAATTCGCGCCCATGCCAGCGTCCAAGCGCCCATGCTACCACTGCCAAGCTTTCTACCCACCACAATAAGTAGGTTAGTAACCGCAAGCAATAGCGACACTAATATGATTCCCGACACAAACAAAATAGCGGATATTTTCAAATTTTGGCTGTAAATCCACATCAGCATGAACACTGCAATTCCAGAAGTAGCAAATTGCAACGCCTTTGAAGATAACGTGGTATTAATGTCTCGACGCAATACTCGTAATGGCGGCACGGAAAAAAGCTGCATCAAAGGATACAAGGAGAATAAAACAGCACAGATAACACCGGTAAATACCGCAATAGCTAAAGGTCGCCAATGCCATACGTTTAATGACACCTCAACCGTACCCGACAGTAATTGTACAACGCCTTGTTGTAACAAGAAGCCGGTAATCACCCCTAGCACAATACCCAAGACGGTAATAAAGCATATTTGCAGCAGATATATACGCTGCACCATCTTCTTACCTGCGCCTAGGGTCTTCATTATCGCAACAGGATCGAAATGACGTTGGCTGTAACGTTGTGCTGCAACTGCAATCGACACTGCAGCCAGCACAATCGCTAACAAACTCGCTAACAGAAAATACTGTTCTGCGCGCGCGATTGAGCGACCAATAGCAGATTCGTCGTCTTCTATTGATGTCCATCGATGGATTTCGCGGTCAAGTTGAGGACGTAACCAGTCGTAGTAATCGTCCAAATCACTCGATTCACCTGTAAAATAATATTTATAACTGACCCTTGAACCAGGACCTGTAATATTCGTTTTTGCCAAGTCTTGAGCCGACATAAAAACGATAGGGTCGGTATTAAACACGGAGAAGCCTGCATCTGGAATTTCGCTGAGCACTCTGGTTACTTTAAATGAAGCATCACCCACATCGACTGAGTCACCTAGCTTGATACTGAGCAACTGAAACATGCGAGAATCGACCCATACCTCTCCTGGTTGTACTTTGTCATCGGTTGGCTGGGGATTACCAAATACTTGCTCGCTGATTTTGACACTTCCCTTCAGAGGGTAGCTACTGTCAACCGCTCGAAGATCGGACAACGCGAGTTCATCCTTACCGAAAACCATTGAGCGAGTGCTGAGTTGAAATGCGGTTTCAAGCTCATATTCGCTTGCCTTTGTAATCCACGCTTCATCGACAGGGGTTCTGGAACGAAGTTGGCGATCTGCAGCGATAAACTCAGCTGAACGGTCGGTTAATGCCCCTTGCAGACGCTCACTAAAAAGCGATAAGGAAAGCACTGATGCAACTGAAAGCACAATGGCAAGCAGTATGATAGTAAGCTCACCACGTTTCGCTTCATGCTTGAATAAACGCCAAGCAAGCTGAAAGACTGTTGGCATGGCTATTCCCCTGAAACGATTTTAAGTGTTGGCGTTTCTTCAGTTAACTGCCCCGCATTCATGCGTAGTTGGCGACTGCACCTCTTGGCTAATTCATCATCGTGAGTTACCAGAACTAAGGTAGTATTGCTCTCACGGTTCAAATCGAAAAGTAAGTCTTCAACTTTTGTTGAGTTCTTTGAATCAAGATTTCCTGTTGGCTCATCCGCAAATAGAATTTTGGGGTTTGTTATAAAAGCCCGAGCAATCGCAACGCGCTGTTGCTCACCGCCTGAGAGTTGATTTGGGAAATGATTCGCCCTGTGCTCAAGGCCTACTTGTTCAAGAATTTTTTGTGCAAGCTTCTTCGGCTCAGCTAGACCTGCTATTTCAGCAGGTAACATAATGTTTTCAATCGCGGTTAAGCTTTGTACAAGCATAAAACTTTGAAAAATAAACCCGACTTTCTCCCCTCGCAATCTGGCCCTCTGCTCTTCGTCCATGGAATGAAGTGACTCACCATCGAGAACGATATGTCCTCCTGATACTTCGTCTAAACCAGCCAGCAAACCTAAAAGCGTTGACTTACCTGAGCCCGATGCGCCTATAATGGCAACTGACTCACCAGGTTTAACACTAAAGCTGATGGGTTGAAGGATCTGTAACTCACCTTCGCTCGTAGTTACCTTTTTTATTACGCTTTTCGTTTCAATCATTAATGGAGCTGTTGTCATAGTGTTTTCTTTTTCTAAGTCTGAAAATTTTGGCCAAGTATATTTGGCAAATTGTGTATCTAGCATTGTACTAGTAATAGTTCTTTTATTCCCTTTTGCAAGCTATTCAGATCAGCTTGAAACATCAGAAAATACTAAGCAATACAAGTTATTGGTGCTAGGTGACAGCTTAAGCGCAGCCTATGGCCTGACACAAGAAGAAGGTTGGGTGCATTTGTTACAAAATGCATGGACCAACGCTAACACACCAATAGACGTAGTAAATGGTGCTATTAGTGGCGATACGACCGATGGCGGGCTTGCTCGCTTACCACGTTTGTTAGACCTACATAAACCTACCCACCTGCTAATAGAACTCGGTGGCAACGATGCATTGCAAGGGCATAATCCAAAGAAAATAAGAAGTAATATAGTAGACATGGTGAATATTGCAAAAGAGTCGAATGTGGCGGTTATGATCCAAGAGATGCAAATCCCGACCAATTACGGGAGGCGTTACACGACAATGTTCACCGACGTATTTAGAAGCGTCGCAGAAGACCAAGAAGTACCTTTAATTCCGTTTTTCCTAGAGGAAATCGCTCTTGACAAGAACTTGATGCAAAACGACGGTATCCATCCTACCGCCGAAGCGCAACCAATGATAGTTGAGTTTATGATGCCGCGATTGCAAGCACTTATTATAGACACCCATTTATAACTAGCGCATCAAGGCGCCTAATCACTATCCTGATACGAGAACACCTCTTGAATGGGTTTACCAAAATACAGTGCTATTTTGAATGCCACCTCAAGAGAAGGGCTGTATTTTCCCTTCTCTATCGCCATGATAGTCTGACGAGTAACACCTACAGCGGTCGCCAATTCCTGTTGAGTCATTTCATCGGCAAAAAACCGGCACTCGCGTACCCTATTAACAATATGCACAAGTCCCCCTTACACCGCATCTTTTCTGTAAAGTACAACTTGATGAGCAAATCGAACCACCTCAGAAAGTATAAATGCAAACAGCAGAATGTGAAGTTCAAATAGAGGTAGCGGATAATATGACTTCAACGAAGACTCCATACCGATTGCATGGGGCAAAAGTAGTTGTCCTAAGGTTAAA
The DNA here is from genome assembly GCF_015595035.1 of Marinibium conchae. GTDB lineage: Bacteria > Pseudomonadota > Gammaproteobacteria > Enterobacterales > Alteromonadaceae > Glaciecola. Next base: position 1,680,143 of record NZ_JADNRN010000001.1, read on the forward strand.
AAGGCACCAACAGACAACACCCAATAGCCCGAATTATTTGCTTTGAGGGAAATGAGTTTATCGCGCTCGTCGCCCTCTACTTCATTCTTACTAGCAGCCATCGCAATAATGCTCTGAAAAATGATTTCGACGATGATTATCAACAACACCGCTGAGCTCAAATTTCCCATTACAATATCTATCGCCTCCAGCTCACTCACGGCAGCTAAGTCAATAGCAAAAACCTCAAAGGTATAGCGACCAAATATGTAGAGCGTTGCAAGTAAGGAAAGCCAAGTGCTCTTTTCTTTAATAGTCATGTTAAGCATAAAATTCTTATCTCTATGTTTTATTCAATCAACATAAAGTACACCAAAACAAACTATATGTATAATATTTTTTACCTTAAGTGTATTTTTTAAAACATCATCCAATAAAAAACCGCATTAACATCAGCTAATGCGGTTCGTACTATCGCCTAATAAAAACTGGCCTAATCAGCACCTAAGGGCGTGTGTATCCTACTGGTAAAGCTTTATTTCTCTTCAAGTACCTATCACGTAACTTAGTCTGACGTGAACTCATATCGATTTCTTTACCTTGAATGAATACCTGCTCTGCGGTCTGCGCCACTTCCAGAGGATCACCTGACCAAATCACTACATCAGCGTCTTTACCGGGCTCCAAACTACCTATCTGCTCCTCTAAGCCAAATATTTCTGCAGCATTAATGGTAAGAGAAGCAATGCCGGCTGAATGTGGTAAACCGTTCGCAACAGCATTACCAGCATGCTGAGTGGCCAATCGAATATTGTGAGTATCCATACCCACTACAACTTTTACACCCGCTTTATGCAAGCGTGCTGCGTTTTCAAGCGTTGCGCCAAGCTGGTCAAAACTACCGGGTAAATTGTATTCTGGATTCAGGATCACTGGCACATTTGCAGCAGCAAGTTCTGATGCCATTCGCCAAGCTTCAACGCCATGCACAAGAACAAGGCGAAGATCGGCAAAACGTAGTTTAAGTTTCAGCATCTGAGAGATGTCAGCTGCACGATCCGCTTTAACAAATAAAGGGACTTGCCCGTTTAATACCGGAATTAGTGCTTTTGCATCTGCCATCGTTGTTAGACCATGCCAATCGGCACTGGGGTTCATGGTGTAGGATTGGGCAAATTTGGCTTCTTCAAAAGCAGTATGAATTGCCACCCACATTGCGGCTCTGCTTCCGCCATTGTCGTCAGCTCCGCCATTGCTTACATCAAGTTGCATGTAAGCCTTAGCTTTTAATATCGAGTCAAACTTGCCTGCGAGGGAAATGACCGCACCTTGCCCCTGAAACAACTGCCCTGTGGAACTTAAAGCCGTTCCTGCGGAGGTAAAACCTTCAATGCGAGTGATAGGGATTAAGCTTGAATCATTGTTTATCGCAAACTGAACATCAAATGCTGCGCCAAGGGTTGATATAGGATGCTCCTCTGTTCTCGCATCTACTGTACCAGCAGAACCAGAAACCTCTTCAAGCCCGAGCGAGGTATAAGCACCAATAAAGCCTGGCGTGACTACTTTTCCTCTAGCATCAATCTCACGGTAACCGCTTGGCACGCTGTCACCTTCAACGACTTGTTGAATACGACCATTGTTAATTAAAACGGTAGCCTCTTCCAACACACCGGCGGAAGAAACTGTGTGCACTTGACCACCAACAATAGCAATTTTCTCAGCATATGCTGCTGCACTCAAACCAAGGCTTAGTGCAATGGAAGCAGCAAGACTCATTTTTTTCAATAAACTCATTTGGCGTCTCCTTCTGCAACTTGGCCTAATTCAAAATCACTCACTGACCATGTGTTTGGTTGAGTTCTATCGTAAACAATTGCGCCGTCGATGAAGACCTTTTCAGCTTGCGCATAAGTCGAAAAGGGATCAGTACTCCAAAGCACAACATCAGCATTCTTACCTTCCTCTATCGAGCCAGTTTTATCGAAAATACCGAGGGATTTTGCTGGATTTGCCGACAACCATTGCCAAGCTTCAGCTTGTGAAATGTCGATACCTGCGCGCTTACCGTCAGCCCACGCTTTGGCTGCTTCTTGATTTAAACGCTGAATACCTAAGTCACTATCAGAGTGAACAATAGCGCACGCTTTCGCCTGATGCACCATCGCTACGTTTTCTTTGATGCCATCGTAAGCTTCCATTTTAAAGCCCCACCAATCAGCCCACATTGCCGAACAAACATTGTTTTCAGCAAGTTTATCGCCAATTTTATATGCTTCAACGGCATGGTGAAAAGTGCCAATTTGATAGTTAAATTCTTTCATGACGTCCATCATTACGGCCATTTCATCAGCGCGATAACAATGCATATGTACGTTAATGTCGCCACTTAATACACCAGCAAGCGTTTCAAGGTTGAGATCTCGGCTCGGTTGATCAGGAGAGCCACCTGCTTCCAAATCGGCTGCGTACTTGTCCCATTTCTCTTTATAGTCTTGAGCTTCTATCCATGCAGCGCGGTAGCCGGCGACATTGGCCATACGTGTCATTGGCCCGCCACGTTGTCCATAAACACGCTTAGGGTTTTCACCACATGCCATTTTGATACCGTAAGGAGCGCCAGGAAACTTCATATCTTGAATAGTTCGGTTTGGCATATTCTTCACTACTACACTTCTACCACCGAATAAATTGGCTGAACCAGGAAGAATTTGCATTGACGTCACGCCACCGGCTAGGGCACGCTGAAAGCCTGGATCCTGGGGCCAAATCGAGTGTTCCGCCCATACTTCAGCAGTAACCGGCCCAGTCATTTCATTTCCATCTGAATGTGAGCGTGTGGAAGGCGACGGATAAACGCCTAAATGACTATGATTATCGATAATACCCGGCGTTAGCCACTTTCCCTGGCCATCTATTTCTATGGCGCCAGAGGGAGAACTTACGCTGCTCCCGAAGTCTGCAATTTTGCCGTCTTCAAGTAAAATTTCGCCATCTTCTATTTTGCCACCGATACCATCAAGTATGGTTACATTGGTGATAACGACAGGTTTACTCTCAATTGCTTGATAAGTACTCGGAAATGGGTTTGTATCAATGCCCGCAACAATGGAACTTTTCGCTTCTTCCTTACTGTCGCTGCAGCCTGATAAAAGAGCAACTGACACGGCGAGTGCCACGCTAATTTTCATGGTAGGTTTAAACATATCTTTCCTTGTGTTCGAGAAAAGTGAATTATTATTATGTAAGCCAACGCAATACTGGGCTGGCTCGGCTTTCTTCGTTTTTAACGCTAATAAATTACGCTATAAAGTGCAATTGAGATTCCCTAAAAAGCAGTGCTTTTTAAAGAGCTAGGGTAAATTTAGGATAAAGATTTGGCTTACGCCATGATTTGTGAAAATAAACCGCTGCTATGAAGCTAACATTTGAACAATTTCATCAGCACTTTTCAGCTTTCTAAGTTCAACAAACATGTCTTCAGCTTCAGGGTATTGACGTTTTAAGTAATTGAACCATTGCTTTATGCGGTTCGGATAATAGCGACCTTTATCAGAATAGATCTCATAGCCCGAATAAGCAACAAGCAGTTCCTTTGTTTCAGCCCAAGTCATCGCTTGGTGACCGTGCTTAATTGTATTCGCTAAGTTGGGTAAGGATAATGCACCTCTGCCTAGCATAATATCTTCACAATGACTGCGTTGCTGGCAACGTTTAGCATCATCGGCCGACCAAATTTCACCGTTTGCAATGATAGGAATAGTCGTTACTTCTTTGATTTTAGCAATCCACTCCCAATATGCTGGCGGTTTATAGCCGTCTACTTTAGTTCTTGCGTGAATGGTGAGTAAATCAGCACCGGCTTGAGTAATAGCATCGGCATTTTCTAGCGCTAAAGAGCTATCGTCGAAGCCCAACCTTATTTTAGCACTCACAGGATGTTCCTTCGGGACCGCGTCCCTTACAGCCTTAATAATTCGATAGAGGGTGTCAGGCTCTTTGAGTAATACCGCCCCCCCTTTGCTTTTATTAACTGTTTTTGCAGGGCAGCCAAAATTTAAATCGACACCAGGTGAACCCAATTCTACCGCTCGCACGGCATTTTCGGCTAACCATTGTGGGTGTTGACCCAGGAGCTGCACTCTAACAGGCACCCCAGATGGTGTTTTCGCCCCATGGTGTAATTCAGGACAAAGACGATAAAAAGTTCGGGCTGGAAGTAGCTGCTCTACAACGCGAACAAACTCTGTAATACAAAGGTCAAAACCACCTACTCTAGTGAGCATATCGCGCATTAGGTGATCGACAACACCTTCCATGGGAGCAAGTACAATTTTCATAGAACTACAATAACCGCCTTACAACTTTTGTAAAGTGAACAATATTGAGCACTACAATTGGCAATTTAAAAGCCTTCATATAGCGACTTCTCCGCTCTTGAAACATGAATTTTAGATATAAAAAAACCACCCTGTTGGGTGGTTTCTCTATTTGGCGTCCCCTAGGGGATTCGAACCCCTGTTACCGCCGTGAAAGGGCGGTGTCCTAGGCCTCTAGACGAAGGGGACAGAAATTTTTTCAACAAAGCAAGGCTTTGATAAATTTCTGTTAGGCTTATTTTCGCTAGCGAAAATGAGCGACCTACAGTGAAAATCTGGTTGATACCCTACTTTCCCTTGCGTGCCGCGAGCAATGTCACCATTACTCGACCTAACCTAGACCAAACCACTACAGCTTGGGTTAGTGTTATGTTCTTCAACATCTCTCTTTTACCAGTGAGAAAATGGCGTCCCCTAGGGGATTCGAACCCCTGTTACCGCCGTGAAAGGGCGGTGTCCTAGGCCTCTAGACGAAGGGGACAGAAATTTTGTCAACAAAGCAAAGCTTTGGTAAATTTCTGTTAGGCTTATTTTCGTAAGAAAATTTGCGGCATTCAGGAAAAATTTGGTTGATCTCCAAACTAACCCTCTTTACCTCAGCTGATAATAATCAGCCACCTAACCTAGACCAAACCACTACAGATTGGATTTTTGCATTCACGAACTTGGTGGAGCTAGGCGGGATCGAACCGCCGACCTCTTGCATGCCATGCAAGCGCTCTCCCAGCTGAGCTATAGCCCCGTGTCATAATAGACCTGCGAGCTATATTCTTCGCTACAGTTCCGTGACAGCGGGGCGCATTCTAGGCATCTCGATTAATTATGTCAACGCTTTTTTTAAGAATTTTCTCTATTTGCTATGTAAATAAGCGCCTTGTCGATTCTTTGAGCAACTTGCTCTTTATTCATCAAGTTAAGTGTTATATCCAGAGATGGTGAATTGCCCCCTCCGGTCACCGCAACGCGCAATGGCATGCCTATTTTGCCCATACCTACTTCTAATTCCTCTGCTGTATCATTAATACACGCCTGAATAGATTCTGGATTCCACTGCGCTATGTTCATGAGATTTTTCTTAATGGTCTCAAGAGCTGTTTTTGCTACCGGACGAAGATGTTTCTTCGCTGCCTTTTCATCGAAGCTATCGTAATCACTATAAAAATAGCTACTGATTGCCGCTAACTCCTTTAGCGTTGTTACGCGCTCAGCTTGAACGGCAATAACACTTTCCAAAGCAGGGCCGACAGAAGTATCAATACCTTGCTCATCGAAATGCCATTGTGCATATTCAGCCACTTCAGATGCTGGCAATGTTTTTATGTAGTGTTCGTTTAACCAGTTTAATTTTTCGGTATTGAACGCACTCGCCGACTTGCTGATAGAGTCAAGACTGAAGTGTTCTATCATTTCTTCAACGCTGAAAACTTCTTGGTCACCATGTGACCAACCTAATCTAACAAGATAATTAAGTACGGCTTGCGGTAGATAACCGTCATCGCGATATTGCATTACGCTCACTGCACCGTGTCTCTTAGACAGCTTTTTACCATCATCGCCTAGTATCATAGAAACATGGGCATATTCTGGAATAGGCGCGCCAAGGGCTTTCAAAATGTTAATTTGGCGTGGCGTATTGTTAATATGATCTTCACCGCGTACCACGTGAGTGATACCCATATCCCAATCATCTACCACAACACAAAAATTATAAGTGGGCGCGCCATCGCTTCTTTTTATAATCAGATCATCTAGCTCTGCGTTGGCAATTTTGATTTCACCTCGAACATGATCTCTTATGACAACCTCACCATCTAAGGGGTTTTTAAATCGGATAACAAAGGCTTGATCATTCGGATGATCAGTTCTGTCACGCCACGTTCCTGGATATCTTGGTTTCTCACCAGCTTTTTCTTGAGCTTCGCGGATACTGTCTAATTCTTCACTGCTCATAAAACACTTATAAGCCAAGCCTTTCTCAAGAAGCTCGTCGATGAGTTGATTGTAACGATCGAAACGTTCCGTTTGATAAAATGGGCCTTTGTCATGAACTAAACCCAGCCACGACATTCCATCGAGGATGGCTTGCTTAGCATCGTCAGTAGACCGCTCTAAATCAGTATCTTCAATTCTCAGTACGAATTCGCCACCTTGGCTTTTAGCGTAAAGCCAAGAATAAAGGGCGGTTCGTGCACCACCAACGTGAAGGTATCCAGTTGGACTGGGAGCAAAACGAGTAACTACTGTCATGACTAAAATGTTCCTATAAAATAATTGCGGGTAGTTTACCGTTTTATATAGACGGTAAAAAGTAGCTAACACTAGATTAATGCGAATCAGGGTAATATCAGCCCCTTTCGAGTGAAATTTAAACGTTTGATACTATTTTTTTAAAATGATGTTGACAGATTCTTTCGCAACTCTATAATACGCCCCCACTTGCTTAGCAACACAAGCAAGGAAGAAAAACGGACGCTTAGCTCAGTTGGGAGAGCATCGCCCTTACAAGGCGAGGGTCACTGGTTCAAGCCCAGTAGCGTCCACCATTTTTCTTCAAACATGTCAGATATATCGGACGCTTAGCTCAGTTGGGAGAGCATCGCCCTTACAAGGCGAGGGTCACTGGTTCAAGCCCAGTAGCGTCCACCACTTACTTTATGTAATACCGATACGGCAACCCATGGTTCAATTGCTTCACAACGAGCCAGGGCAGCAGCGTCCACCACTTCCTTTATGTAATACCAATACGGCAACCCATGGTTCAATTGCTTCACAACGAGCCAGGGCAGCAGCGTCCACCACTTACTTTATGTAATACCGATACGACAACCCATGGTTCAATTGCTTCACAACGAGCCAGAGCAGCAGCGTCCACCACTTTCTTTATGAAATACCGATACGACAACCCATGGTTCAATTGCTTCACAACGAGCCAAGGCAGCAGCGTCCACCACTTCCTTTATGTAATACCAATACGGCAACCCATGGTTCAATTGCTTCACAACGAGCCAGGGCAGCAGCGTCCACCACTTCCTTTACATAATACCGATACGACAACCCATGGTTCAATTGCTTCACAACGAGCCATCGACTGAAGGCTTAATTGACTCAAAAATATAAGAAAAGCAAAATTATTCTGAACGTATAAGGCCCTTTTAAAGTACACTACAAGCATCTAAACTATCTAACTTGGTGCTTGTGAAAGCAGTATTTACCTATGCGTCCATCCCGCTTTTCTACCCCCTCTGATGAACCTGTAAATTGGTCTGTTTTGACCAAGCTCTGGCCATACCTAACCGAGTTCAAAACGCGAGTTTGGCTAGCAATATCGTGCTTAATAGCAGCTAAAGTGGCTAGCGTTAGTCTTCCTTTTGTACTTAAACATACCGTCGACAATCTCAATCTAGATACCACAAAAGAGATTATAATGGGGGCAACCTTAGGCTTAATTATCGCCTATGGTGTGTTACGCCTAGCCAACGTATTATTCGGCGAGATTCGCGATACCTTATTTGGGAGAGTCACAGAAAGAGCCATGCGCAGACTCGGCCTAACGGTATTCAATCATCTGCACAAACTCGATCTTAACTTTCACCTTTCACGCCAAACCGGAGGTCTCTCCCGAGATATCGAACGTGGCACAAGCGGCGTGAGTTTTTTAATGCGTTTCTTGATTTTCAATATTGGCCCTACCCTATTGGAAATTGGCTTGGTAATAGGCTTGCTGTTTTATAACTACGGGCTGAGCTTCGCCTTGGTAATCTTGATATCGGTAGTGCTTTATGTCTTTTTTTCGATGAAAGCTACTGACTGGCGCACTCGCTTTGTAAAGGAAGTGAATCAGGCCGACAACAGCACGACTTCACGTGCCATTGATAGTCTACTTAATTACGAAACGGTGAAATACTTCAACAATGAAAAGTTTGAAGCTAATCGCTACGATACCGATCTTGCATCTTGGGAAACGGCGCGTCGTAAAAATCGCTTGTCGCTATTCGCGTTAAATGGCGGTCAGGCCTTTATTATCGCTGGCGCAATGACTTCAATGATGGGACTTGCCGCGATTAATGTAGCCAATGGTAATATGACTATTGGTGACTTCGTGCTAGTCAACGCATTCACTATGCAGATATTTATGCCGTTGAACTTTCTGGGTTTCGTCTACAGAGAAATTCGCGGCTCATTAGCTAATATCGAGAATTTATTTAACCTACTCGAAAAAAAGCCTAGCGTTGTTGATCAAGCAAAGGCTTCAACACTCGTTGTTAACCAAGCCAAAATAGAATTTAAAAACGTCAATTTTGCTTACAATGAAAAAAGGCAAATACTCAAGAACGTGAGCTTCGCAATTGAACCTGGCACCAAGGTTGCCGTGGTTGGTGAAAGTGGTGCGGGTAAGTCTACTTTAGTGAAAATGCTATTTCGCTTCTATGATCCAACATCTGGCGAGATCTTGATCGACGGTCAAAATATATCAAGATGCACTCAGGATTCACTTCGGCAGCATATTGGGATTGTTCCCCAAGACACAGTGCTTTTCAACGATACGCTCTATGAAAATATTCGCTATGGTCGCCCTGATGCAAGTGAAGACGATATTAGTCAGGCAATAAAGCTCGCGCATTTAGACGACTTCGTCAATCGCTTACCCGACAAAGGGAAAACGCAAGTTGGTGAACGTGGTTTAAAACTCAGTGGCGGCGAAAAACAGCGCGTCGCAATCGCTAGAACGATCCTTAAACGTCCACCAATTATGGTGTTTGATGAAGCGACATCCTCTCTTGATTCTCAGTCTGAACAGGCCATACTTAATGCATTACGAGCTATTGCTAAAAATTACACGAGCTTGATGATCGCGCATAGACTTTCTACTATTATCGATGCTGATAACATCATCGTGATGGATAAAGGCAGTGTGGCCGAGCAAGGCACTCATCAAGAGTTGCTATTAAAAGAGGGTATTTATGCTCGTTTATGGCAGGCGCAGCAAAAGTCACAAATAACGATGTCGAATCAGGAATAAACTACGAATAGGCTAATAACAGTAGCAATGGATATCACACAAGAACATCAGCAAGAATTGATTACGCTTATCAATACGCAAATGCCATTTGGTAAATATGCAGGCACAAAGTTATTAAACTTGCCCGAGCCATATCTAGTGTGGTTTCACAAAGAGGGCTTTCCTCAAGGTAAATTGGGTGAGCAACTGGCAGCAATGTACGAAATTAAACTCAATGGCTTGGAGCCTATCTTACGTCCCTTATTATACGAAAATAAGCATAAGCAAGCATTTCAAAAACCTAACACTGTGCCATCAGAAGTTAAGCAAGAAACGATTACTAGCGACAAGCTAGCCCAGATGCGTGAACGCGATAAACATCGCTTTTAGCCTAATACTTGGCTGCACATAACTATGACTTTTACACCATCAAGACAAAAAATTCGTGCAAATCGGAAAGCGCCAGCAAGTCGATTGTCGAGAAGTCAATATGCGAAAGTAGCGGTTAAAGACAAAGGAATTGATCATCAAATACTAAGCTTGCACCAAGCAATGGCGAAAAAATGCTTGGAACAACCCTGTCTATTTAATCACGTTATTGAACGCATAGAGCGACGTTATCAAGCGAAGCAAATGCGCTATGGCGCCTACCTCACTTGGCTCGCTATTCTTGATTTGCGCGACTCACCCGAGTTATTTCTCGACGCCTTGTTAGAGAAGTCGGTTAAAATGCGTAATTTGCGCCGCGCCACTGTTTTTACGCAAATACTAAGTGAAGAAGAGCGCGTTGATATCATGAGCAAACTCAATAGCCAAGCCGAACAAGACTAGACAAAAGTCTAACGAGAAAATTAGGCTAAGGTGTCGGATATCATTATCTAATTTATTATTCTACTTTCGAAAATTCTCAAAAATGCTGTTTCTCTGCAATTACTATTGACGAAAAATCCTATCCACCTTATTTATTGCTAAACATTTTATTAACAATTTTCACAAATTTAACACAAAGACTGTTCTTACAAGGACGCTTGTAATAAATCGTAGTCCGCCGTTTTGAGTTAATAAACGCATTAACATGCATTAACTAAAAAATAAGGAAACACATATGAAAACTAATATTTTTGCCCTCGCGTTTGTGATTGGCGCAGCTTTCGCAGCAACACCAAATAACGCGCAAGCAGCCAGCATTACAAAAACCATTTGTGACCCAGCTGCAGATTCACAAAGCGGTTTTGGATCAGGTACCTATCGCGGTCATTTCTATTCGTGGTTTGAGTTAAGTCAAAACGACATTCGCAATTGTGATACTAAAATCGGTTTTTACAACGATCCTGGCCGTCATTTTAGAGCAGAATGGGATATGGCGCGCTCATGGGGCGAGGATGCTGTTGGCGGTTTAGGTTGGAGCAGTGGTTCTCGTGACCGCAAAATAGGTTACAACGTAGGTGAATTAACGACTAACTCTAATATCCAAAAAGCACTTGTTGCGCTTTATGGTTGGTCTTGCCGCGGTAACACATCGCAAGAGTATTATGTGGTGGACACTTGGAAAGGCCCAGGTCAGTTTGTACCTTGGGATGAGAATCGCGGTGCGCCAGCGCAAGGCAAAGGAACAGTGCGAGCAAATGGCGCTACCTATGATGTTTACGTAGTGGATAGAAATGGCGCACAATACTGCGGTAATGGCGAAAGCAAAGCCTTCAAACAATTTTGGAGCGTACGCAGAGGCCCTACTTCAATTGGTAACAACCAGTCTATGGACTTTCGTCCACATGTTAATCGCTGGGACAATTCAGACCTAGGTTTCGACCGCCGTGGTTTAGGTGGTGGCTATCAAATCTTTGCTGTGGAAATCTTTGGGGATGCTAACGTAAATCATAAAGGTGCAGTTGATGCGTCGGTTTGGTTGCGATAAGTAGCCATCAGTGAATCAATCGGGCGCTCTGTTAGTTTTATAAAGCTTGTAACAAGCACAAATTAGCAGAGCGTTTTACAAAGAAGTGTACTCCTCGCTATTAAGTCATTAAACAGGAAAGCAAAAATGAAAAGCCTTGCAAGTTATCTACTTTTTGCAGCCGTATTTTTTATTATTGGCTATCAATATGCGATTTATAAAACAAGTTCACAGCAACTAGAGAGCTTAAAGGAAAGGCATATCACCAGCTCAGAGAATATACTAAACCCTTCAGAAAGAGTTGATACAGCCAACAATGACCAGCACCAGAAAGTAGATCTTGCTGGTTCATATTCTCAGACAAAGAACAAAGCTCGACAAAACAATACTAAAGAAATGCTGAACATGAATCAGCGTAATGACATCGACACCATGTTTGAGGACTATATTCGCTTTAAAAGTGCTCTAACTACCAATCAACTCGATTCGAAACAATCAAAAACTGAATTGAGAGCTCGCTACGATAAAATACGAGAGGCCATCGCTCAACAACCGTCGATGACCTATGCTTTGGCTGAGTCATTACTAGCTTTTGATGCAAATTCTGCTGAATTCTTTACCCTACTTTCTTTAATTAAAAGTGCTGGAGATGAAAATGCCGACGCAGCCATAGAACAAGCAATTGAGCAATTTAGTGGCCTATCAGATGAAAACTCAAAAAATGCAACGGTGTCTTTACTACACAGCAAAACATCCGGAAAGCTTGCTCAGCATCACATCAATTCTCTAGTTGATATATCTTTATCACCTCAGACAAAGCTGAACACGCAACTAAACGCACTTGACCTTCTGCAGACCAATCATTTAACACATCACGAAAGAAAACAGATAACAGAGGGTTTGAACACGAGGCTTCTCAATGCTAAACATGTTGACGAGGAAGCTCTTATACTAGCGCAACTTATTCGACTTTCTAAAAATGCTGAGAAAAGTAGCTTACTCGCAAACTTGCTTAGCCCGAATACAAGTGACTCCCTGCGCATCTCGGCACTCAACAGCGTGGGAGAACTAGAGCCTTATTACCGAAACACCCTTCGAAGTGAGTTAGCGAGCATAGCAGAAAACCCTGATGACGAGTTGAAACTGCAGGCGCGAGAACTGTTACAGCACGAATTCGAAACTACTGACTAGCGCTATTGCTAGCCAGCATTAACGAACACTATTAATTATTTAGCTGCCTTGAGGTGATCTGCAACTAAAAATGCCATTTCCAATACCTGATCAGCGTTTAATCGAGGATCGCACTGGGTCTGGTAAGCTTGAGACAAGTCGTCATCACCAATTTTGTAGGCACCACCGGTGCATTCAGTGACGTGCTGCCCCGTCATTTCAAGATGAATACCGCCAGCATGTGTGCCTTCTGCTTTGTGAGCATCAAAGAACTGCCTAATTTCACTTAAAATAGCATCGAAGTTTCTTGTTTTATAGCCACTGGAGGACGTAATAGTATTGCCATGCATCGGGTCAGAACTCCATACAACATTTCGACCCTCTGCTTTTACTCGGCGAAGCAAACGTGGCAAGTTATCACCAAGTTTCGTTGCCCCCATTCGAGTGATTAGGGTTAAACGGCCAGGTATGTTGTTTGGGTTTAGGGCATCAATTAAACGAATCAACTCGTCTTCTTGCATGCTCGGCCCTACTTTCACACCAATTGGGTTATTGATGCCACTGAAAAATTCCACGTGAGCATGGTCGAGTTGCCTAGTGCGCTCTCCTATCCATAACATATGCGCAGAGCAGTTATACGGCTTCCCGGTTAAGGTATCAATACGAGTAAGTGCTTGTTCATAGTTCAGCAGCAATGCTTCGTGAGAAGTAAATAGCGACGTTTCATGCAGCGCACTATTATTTTGTGCGTTTATACCGATTACATCCATGAAAGATAGGGTGTCTTGGATACGTTCAGCCATATCTTGATAGCGTTCTTTCAGAGGATTATTCTCTAAAAAGGCCATATTCCAACGATTCACCTGATGCAGGTCGGCTAACCCGCCTTGAGCGAAGGCACGCAATAGATTAAGCGTAGCCGCGCTGCGATGATAAGCATCAACCAAGCGATTAGGATCGGGTTGTCTGCTGGCTTCTGTAAACTCGAACCCATTTATAATATCACCACGATAACTCGGCAGCGTCACACCATTGATGGTTTCATTGTCTGATGAGCGTGGCTTGGCATACTGCCCTGCCATTCTAGCCACCTTGGTCACTGGGCATCTACCGCCGAAGGTAAGCACAATTGCCATTTGTAGAATAACTTTAAAAGTATCTCTGATTTTCGGCGCGTTGAATTCGTCAAAGGATTCAGCACAGTCTCCGCCTTGTAACAGAAAACCTTTACCTTCACACACATCGCCGAGTTGCTTAAACAGTTGACGAGTTTCTTCAGCAAACACCAGTGGAGGATAACTACCTAGTTTCGCCTCAACGTCCTTCAATAAAGCTTGATCTTGGTAGGTAGGTTGTTGAAGAATAGGTTTCGATCTCCAACTATCGGGTTGCCATTGACTCACTGCATTTCCTTTTCTAATGATGTTTTAAATGTACTGTTTGGATGCAAGCACAACTTGCATAGTCGACGATAATTTGCGACGCGCTATAGAGTATCATAAGCGCTCAGTGTTGGGGCTTCTGACAAATAACTTTTCGCTATTATTTACATCATTAAATTCGGTGAAAGGGTAATCGTACAAACGACTCAAATTCTCTGACGTCATTTGTTGGCGACATGGCCCGCTAGCGAATACTTCTCCCTGTTTAAGCATAAGAACATGGCTTGCATACTGCAATGGCACATTAACATCATGTACGCTTAAAATTATAGTATTGCCGCGCTTTGCTAGTCGCTGCAAAAACTCAAGGCAAGCAGCCTGAAAAGCAACGTCCAAGGCTTGCAATGGCTCATCGAGTAAAACAATACCAGAGCCCTGAATAAGCGCAGGCCAAATTTGCAAGAGTGCACGCGTTACTTGCAAGCGCTGTAACTCCCCACCGCTCAAACAGCTGACGCGCTTGTTAAGTAAACGCTCAACATCAAATGCATGTTCTATGTCTTTGGGCAAGGTTGAACATGAAGTAGAGGAATCGAGATTTTGCCAATAGTCTTTGGGCCAATCAACGTAGAACTGAAGCAGTTCAATAGCGCTCAGATCAAAAGCTAAGCTACAGTCTTGTTGAAGGTAAGTTCTAAATGTTGCAAGGCGAAGATTATCATCGGCCTGCATCTCACCGACATTTAACTGCCCTTGCGCGGGCGCAATCAAGCCTGCAATTAAGTCGAATAATGTACTTTTTCCCGCACCATTTTGCCCTAGAATATGCCAACACTCACCGGCAGCAAAAAAAGCCGAGACTTGGTGCAAGCGGTCGTCGAGTGATACATTTCGAAACACGACGTTGTTGAGTTCTTTTTGCATTGTTGGCTCTATTTGACTTTGATTGCCTCTAATTGGTCGTTATTGGTCTCTATTATTTGACCGAGGCGACAGGCGTTCCAGGATGATCTGCAAGGACTTTGTTTACATACTCTTGACGCTTTTCTTCAGCCTTGTCTCCGAATAGTATTTCACAAGCCTCTATCATGCCAGGTGTATTGACTATTTCAGTCTTACGTAACACCATCTCAATCTTCGAACGCCGACGCACAAAGTCTTCGAGGTGGGTGATCATCTCTCTGCGCGCTGCATAGTGAACTTCTGCACGAAGGTACTCTGCATTTTTCATTAACTGTTCGGCTTGCGTCGGATCTCGTTGAATTTCGTCGAGTATCTGCAAAGCATGAATATCATAACGACGCCACAATCGAGTAGTGAGTTTTTCAGAACTATAACTTGGGGTCATATCGTCGAGTCCGATCAACGCTGCCCGGTATTCAAATTCTTTTTTAATGCTAGACGCAGACTCACCGTACCATATCGCGTCTTTGTGTGGCAGTTCAATACCGAGTTCGGCGACAATATCAGCAATTTCCTCACCCACGTTTATGCAGTCGGTAAGTTTGCCGCCAAACACACTTAAATAATTCTCGGCATGATTGACATCAATAGCATGCTTGCGCGATAGCTGTACCCAGTCTGCGTCGCCTTTTCCGTCTTTAACAGCCAACGGGCGAACGCCACAGCGCTCAGAAATAATGTCAGCACGAGTGAGCTTATTGTCCAGATCAAGCAATGCATTCACATTGTCCAAAATGAAATCGCGATCTTCCTCTGTTACCGATGTATTTGGGTCAGTTACTTGGTTGTCGGTGGTTCCCAAACATGTTTTTTGCCCCATTGGTATAACAAAAAACAGTCTGCCATCAGAAGCAAAAAATGCCAGCACCTTATCAACTTTCGTCAACTTATTTACAATGAGGTGCACGCCTTTGGAAAACAAATGCTTGTGTTCGGTTTTTTGCTCCACTAATTCATTATATGGGTCAACCATCGGACCACAAGCGTTGATAATGGAGGTAGATCGTATGGTAAAAGTCTTCCCCGTTTCTTGGTCTGTTGCCTCCGTATGCCAAAGCCCATCGACTCTTTTACTAGCGTTTGCGCCTACATAATTAGTCACTATTGCGCCATTATCCATTGCACTTCGCACAAAGTTAAATACAAAGCGAGCATCGTTATCGTGTAGAAACGCATCAGAGTACTCGAAGCCACCCTGAGCGTTCGATATATCGATAGCAGGCTCCAATGCCTTGATCTTCTGAGAAGACAAAAATCGTGGGCTTTGGGTAAAAAATCGTCCCATCAGCCAGTATAAACAAGTGCCCATGAATACGAACCAAGCAGGGAAGCGAAAGCCTTTCTGTAGCGTGGTGAGAAAACGAATTTCTTGCACTGTTGATGGGTAGCTGCGCATCAGGTGATTGCGACTTTTACATAACTTATTTACTAAGAGGTACTCGTGATTTTCAAGATACTTAATACCGCCCCAGGCAAGATTCGACGAATTAGACGAGGTTTGCCCAGCAAAATCACCTTTATCAATCATCGCAACACTCGCTCCTTTGCGAGAGAGTGAAGCAGCCGATACAGCGCCATTTATTCCTGCACCCAACACTAAGACATCAAAAACTTCTTCTGATAGCTTATTAATGTTAGTTTCTCTTAAAAGCATGTTTAATCCATTTTCTAGGTAAATGTATTGCTAGCGCCCGATGTTTCGCTAGTACGAGACATAGTTTGACTCTCAACTCAGTCTAAATATGATATATATGATTTATTATTCTTTCAAGTACTGATAGTATTTTATCAAGCTTAAAAGTGGCAACATATCTTGAACACTTTTTAAACGACAAAATAAACAAAACAGGACTTCGCTTATGTCATCAAAAAAAGGAATACTTTCGATCGACCAAGGTACGACTTCTACTCGTGCAATCGTGTTTGATGTAGATGGTAAAAAAGTGTCTAGCTCACAAAAAGAATTTTGCCAATACTATCCAAACAATGGATGGGTTGAGCATGACCCCGAGGAGATTTGGAAAACAACCTTAGAAACCTGCAAAGATGCAATTCAGATTGCACAAGAAAAAGGCATAAGCGTTGAAGGCATAGGTATTACCAACCAACGTGAAACGACTCTGGTTTGGGATCGCACAACTGGCAAGGCAATATATAACGCCATTGTCTGGCAAGATCGACGCACAGCAGCCTACTGCAATAGCATAAAAGACAGAGAAGCCATGCTTAGCGAGAAAACAGGTTTGCTTCTTGACCCTTATTTTTCAGCCTCTAAAGTAAAATGGCTCCTCGATGAAGTAGAAGGAGCTAGAAAGCTTGCCGAAGCAGGAAAACTTGCCTTCGGTACTATCGACACCTTTTTGATATGGCGTTTAACTGGCGGCGAAAAACACCTTACAGATACCACCAATGCAAGTCGCACAAATCTATTCAATATTCATACTCTACAGTGGGATGACGAGCTACTTTCAATGTTTGATGTTCCGCCGTCGGTATTACCCAAAGTGATGCAGTGTGCAGATGATTTTGGTTGCACACAAACACAGTTGTTTGGGAAGTCACTGCCAATTGCTGGTGTAGCAGGAGATCAACAAGCAGCATTAATTGGTCAATGTTGCTTTAATCAAGGCGACTTGAAATCAACCTATGGTACCGGTTGTTTTGCCCTATTGAATACTGGGGAAAAAGCGCTTAGTTCACAGCATAAACTTCTCACTACCGTAGCCTATAGTATTAATGGTGCAACAACCTACGCCTTAGAGGGCAGCATTTTCACCGCAGGTGCCAACATTCAGTGGCTACGCGATGGCATTGGCGTAATTAGTGATGCAGCCGAAAGCCAAACGCTTGCGGAATCTTTGGATTACGATCATGGTGTGGTGCTCGTCCCTGGATTTGCAGGTTTAGGCGCACCGCATTGGAATCCTGAAGCCCGAGCTAGCTTGTACGGCATGACGCGCGGAACATCTCAAGCTCATTTCGCAAGAGCCGCATTAGAGGCTGTTTGTTATCAAACTTACGATTTACAGCAAGCCATGGCAAGTGACGGAGTGCCCTCGTCGAAAGTACTGGTAGATGGCGGCATGGTGGCAAATGATTGGCTGTGTCAGTTTTTATCAGATATCTTACAGGTTGAAATACAACGTCCTAGCAACATGGAAACGACCGCAATAGGTGCAGCCTATCTTGCTGGCTTGCAGTTAGGCCTATATAAAGACCTAGACAGTATCGCGGCTCAGAAGCATATCGAAAGCACCTTCAGCCCAGCGATTGATAAGAGCCTGCGTGAAAAGTTGTTAAAAAGATGGCAAAAAGCCGTTGATGCAACCCTGTCTTTTGCTGACGCTTAAGATTCCGTGCGTTGCTTTAGTAAGCTATAAATGAAAAGTGGGCCGCCGATACTTGCTGTTAACATTGAAATGGGTACGACGAAGTCGAAAAGTAACTCATTAAGCACACCGGTAGCAAGTAAGATTGTGGCGCCTATGATTGCTGATAGCGGCAATACTAAACGATTGTCGTGCCCCCATATTTGCCTCACGAAGTGAGGCGTAAGCAAGCCCAAAAAGGCAATGCTGCCCGCAATCGATACACTCGTTCCTACTAACAAAGCGGCCAAAATTAATATCTGTTTTTCAAATAGCTTTGGGTTTAACCCTTTTAACTGAGCGGCCCCCTGCCCTAGATAAAGCCAATTCAGCGCCTTGGCTCGAGCTAGTAACAGAATTGCACTTACTATTAACACTGGCGCAGCAAAGGCTAAGCTAACGAAATTTGTATTATGTAAGCTTCCCATCAGCCAAAAACTGAGATTTTTTATCGACTGAGGTGGCGCATAAATAAAGAGCCAACCGATCAATGCCCCCGAAACAGTAGATATTCCAATACCTGCGAGAATCACTGAAGCCATCGAAGCTCTTAACTTTTTTGCTAAGGCAAAAATAAGAAAGCTACTGATCAATGCACCAATGAAACAAGCAATTGGCAACAGATAATAGCTCAGCGCAGGAAAGTGAGATACAGAAGCCGACAGTGCCCCTGTGAGTAAAACAATGGCAGCCATCAAACTTGCGCCAGCGCTTATGCCAATGATACCAGGGTCGGCCAAGGGGTTTCTAAGTAACACTTGTAAGGCAGCTGAGCTGAGAGAGATTGATGCACCGACTAAAATAGCTGTTAGCATAATGGGCAACTTGATATGCACAAAAATATGTTGCTCGAGCGGATCCACTAACCAAGCAAAACCGTCTAGGCTGGTGAAAACTAGCAGAACACTTGCAAGCAACAATAAGGCGATAAATATTGGTTTAGTGGTGCTTACATAGCTATTTTGCTTCATTCAATTTATCGAGCAAGCAATCGCTCGCCTCTTCGATCAGATCGAGTACCAACTCAAAACCACGTTTACCGCCATAATAAGGGTCGGGTACTTCTTCGAAGTCGCTGTTTGCATAGTCGAGGAAAAGCTTAATTTTATGCTGCAACTCTCTGGGACATTTGCGCTTTAGATCTTTCACATTGGCATTATCCATGGCGATAATGTAATCAAACTGACTAAAATCATCCTCTTTCACTTTTCGGCATTTAAGACGTGACAGATCGTATCCACGGCTTAATGCAACCTCTTGTGAACGCTTGTCTGGAGCAGCCCCATGATGATAACCAGCGGTTCCAGCAGAATCGATAGAGAGTGCTAAGCCTCTTTGTTTGGCTTTTTGGGCGAAGACACCTTCAGCCGTGGGTGAACGACAAATATTGCCCAAGCAAACAAACAAAACTGAGGGTGAAGACATTGTTTCTATTCCTTTGAAAACGACAAGTATGAGCTTTATTTAGCGTGCGCAAATAATACCTAAGATCAGCTTTAATTGCAGTAAACAATTGCCAGAAGCGAGTAGATTTGGCTAATTATGGGCGCATCACTAGCCCGAGGGATAAACTCTTGATACCATCCTCGGCACAAACTCATTGCAAAAATGCTCATGTATCAACAAGGAAAGTATCAAAATGCTACAGCTCGCCAAGGTTCTTATGCTAAGCAGTTCACGAAAAGGTGATGAGGCCTATCTAGGCCATGCCAAGAGTATGATTGCTACACATCTCAAAGGGGTGAAAAAAGTCGTCTTCATTCCCTACGCTGGGGTAAGCATTTCATGGGATGAATATACAAGTAAAGTGCAAGAGGCATTGCCACAGTTCGACATTACAGGAATCCACACTGCCGATAAACCAAACCTAGCCTTAGAAAACACCGAGGCAGTGATGGTTGGTGGTGGAAACACTTTTCGCCTTTTGCATGAGTTATATCGTCGGGATGTGTTCAAAACCCTTCAAGATAGAGTATCGCACGGCTTGCCTTATGTCGGCTGGAGTGCAGGCTCTAATATTTGTGGTAACAGCATCAAAACGACAAATGATATGCCTATAATTGAACCTGCTTCGTTTTCAGCACTCG
This sequence comes from Marinibium conchae, assembly GCF_015595035.1. Taxonomy (GTDB): domain Bacteria; phylum Pseudomonadota; class Gammaproteobacteria; order Enterobacterales; family Alteromonadaceae; genus Glaciecola. Next base: position 1,700,364 of record NZ_JADNRN010000001.1, read on the forward strand.
GCTTCATCAACGCGCAATTGAATCCTCATTACAGCAATTATGTGGCGCCAGGTCATAATGGCGAAACAAGAGACCAACGTATTGCGGAGTTCTGTGCCCTTTACCCCGACGTTCCAGTGATAGGTATTCAAGAAGGTTCCGCGCTACTAAGAGACAAGGGAAAATTAAGCTTGCTGGGTGATTTAGATGCCACCATCTTCATCGGTACTAACAAGCTGAGCATTGATTCAGCAAGTGATTTGACAGCGTATTTATAAGACTGTCGAACACTATCAAACTCAAATTTATTGCAGCGCTGTTACGCTTAAGTCAATTTGGGCACTGGCAGTACTCACCGATATTGTGCCCTCGCTGATGGTAATTGACCACGACGGCGTTCGCTCTAGTTCGTTCGCTAGGGCTTTGATTTGTAACCAATCAAATGAAAGTATGTGCAGTGCCAGCTCTGAAAACAACGCTGAAGTTTGTCTGAACCACACATCTGATTTAGTATTAAAACTGTACACAAAGGTCTCGTTGGCTTGCCGGCATGCTTTTTTCAATCTGTCATAGCTTGGCTCACCAACATCAATCCACTCTTGAATTTGCTCGTCGTAGCCCTTACGCCAAATAGCTGGCTCGTCTGCATCACTGAGGCCTTTGCTGAAACACATTAGCTCATCGCTATCCTTGTGTGAATGTATGCAAAAGGCTAAGAGTCTCGCTACCATCCTTTCTTGGCTTTCCGATGGATGCTGCGCTAGCGTTAATTGAAGATTGGGATAGTGATGATTATCCAAATCTGCCAGCGCTATATTAAACTTAAAGATGGTGGGCTTCAGTGCCATTATATTTTTACCATTGTTTATTCACTATTTTTGCCTGCTTCGTTTGCATCAAGCGCAGCACTAATAAGAACGAGTCTAGTTTGCAGCTATTGATAAGGATTCATTTGCTTTTATCTAACGGCAAGATCGAGTAAGCGTTGATGTGGACGCGTAAATTCCTGAGCATTATAAGCCAGCTCAGCCAACAGTGGTGCTCTTATAGCTGCTCTTAGACTGAGTAAGTTATCATCATAATATATCATGTCTTCATCAATCCGATTGGCTATCCAACCAACAATATTGGCACCATCGCGCTTCATTTGCTCATAGGTGAGTAAGGCATGATTTAAACAACCCAATTTCATACCGACCACTAAAATCGTTGGTAATGAATGACTTACAACGAAATCAGATAAGTAAGCAGCGTTACCCTTTTCATCTGCGAAATTCAGCGGCAAGCGCCAGCCACCAGCCCCTTCAATCAAACTAAACTGGTAGCTTCCCTCGCGAACGCTAGCATAATGCGCGTCAAGTTTGGCTACACTGAGATCATAGCCAACTTCCTTTGCCGCAATATGCGGGGCGATAGGCGGCTCAAACGCAATTGGATTAATCGTTTCATATTCCAATTTAACACTTGCTGCTGCTTGCAGTGCCAACGCATCGTCATTGCGTAACTCGCCAGAGTTCTTGTGGCATCCTGCAGAAATAGGCTTGAAGCCAGCTGTACTGATGCCTTGTGCATTGAGCATTTGCAATATCAATACGCTTACATAGGTTTTGCCAGCATCAGTATCGGTACCGGTAATAAATACTGTTTTCATCATTTTTCTCTTTGTGACAGCTTAAGTTGCTGATGCACCTATGCTCAAAAACAATAGATCATAACTGAGCGGATAGCCTTGCGCATGCTGACTCATTTCTTGCTCAAGGCCCTTCAACTCTCGTCGAGTAATACTGGCTTGGCACATGCTTTCGTTATTAGGACTTTGCTTGGTTGCAGCACCAACTGATTTAAGCGACTTAAGCATTGCTAAGGCATCGGGATGGTAATCGACAAAGGTCTTAGTATGATGCGTACAAGCTGCTGCTGCGTTAAGCCAATCTTGTTCAAGATGGAAGCTATTTACCCGAGATGGAATACCAAGTGCATGATATGCCTTGTGTAGCTCCATCATCGACGAGCCAAGCATAATAGCTAAAAACGCTTTTCCCTTTGGCGCTAATACCCGCCTTATTTCTGCAATTGCAGCGCTTGGCGACTCACACCACTGCATTGCCATTGAAGAATACACAAGGTCGATACTTTGCGATGCTAAAGGCAAGTGCTCAGCATCAGCCGCTAACCAATGTAATGACCTTGAAACCAATCTATTATGATTAAAGCGCTCAACTTGAGCGCTTGCGATATCGAGCATTCCGAGCGATATATCTAGCCCTATTGTTGTTTCTGCATAGCTTGCTAGCGTTGCTGTGTTTATACCTGTGGCGCAGCCTAAATCCATCGCTTTGGGAAACTGTGGTTGATTCACATTGCCTTGCGAGCCACGCCCAAGAATTAGCTGCTGATCGAGTTCATCAAACAGTGCCTGGGCAACTCTCTTTTGAACGCGTGCATGCGCATTGTATTGATTTGCGGCTTTGGCAAAATTGTTCGCGATAAGCTGCTTATTGTCATCAACCATTCTTTGCCGCGCTTTTTTACGAATAGTAGAGTCGTGGGTTGCAGCGGCTATTTGTTGCACGGCGTTCATGCTTGGCTGCCCTGCTGCATGCATATAGATAACGCATCAACCAACGCGGTAATGTCTTTTTCTTGGTGTAAAGCACTGATAGTAATTCTTAATCTATCACTGTGTTTAGGGACGGTTGGTGTTCTTATTGCGTTTACCCAAATTCCAAGCTCTTTTAGTGCATCTGATAACGCCATGGCACGAGCGGGTTCGCCAATAATGATAACTTGTATCGGGCTTTCTGAGTCAGGCAATACTATGCCTGCGTTAGCTGCCAAGCGCCTAAAGAGTGCAATGTTAGATGCTAAGACTTCTCGCTCTCGGCCCATCCTCATAATGGCAAAACTGCAACGAGTCGCTCTTGCTACAGCTGCAGGAATGGCAGTAGAGTAAATATAATGCTTGGAAAAATTCAACATATAATCGATCAAGGTCTGTGTGCCAGCTACAAAGGCTCCTTGTGTACCGATTGCTTTACCGAAAGTAGCCATAAGGATGTTTACATCGGTAGCATGCCCATTAGATGCACTAACATCACAGCTTCCCATGCCCTGCTCTCCTACGACACCAAGTGCGTGTGCATCGTCGACTAACAGCCACGGCGTTTGTTGCGATTGATCACTGGCTTGATGCAAAAGGTCACAAATTGACGAAAGACTACCCTGATCGCCATCCATACTGAAAACACCTTCGGTAGCAATTAAGCGGTGCATTATTGTCTTGTCTGCTGTTTCTGTTGCTGCCGCCTCCTGCTTATGCAGTATTGCCCTTAGATGTTCAATATCATTATGCTTGAAGCGACTAAAACTGAGTGTTTTTTTGGCCATGCTGGTGTATGTAGCACTTTCAACAAACGAAGCATGCATGAACTTATCAGCAATAATGTGTTGCTGTTCAGCTCCCACATCGTGTGAAAACAGGGCAGTACAGATTGCTTGATTGGCAGCAAAGCCACTACTAAACAGAAGCGCCGCTTCTTTGTTGGTATGCTCGCAAATATCATCCTCAAGCAGGCGATGTTCTTTTGAATATCCGGTGACCACGGAAGATGCAGAACTGCTTGCCCCGTAAAGACTTAATCCCTCTGCATAACTTTGCAGAATATCGGGATGTTGGCTCAAACCGAGGTAATCATTGCTTGAGAAATTGATGTAATGAGCACCATTAACTTCAATCACGGCTTGATGATTGCTATCTATGCTTACTCGCTTGCGATGTAACTGCGCTTGATGACGAGCATCCAGCGCAGACTGCATGAACTCAAAAGCCATTAGTTAACACTGGTAGCAGTAGATTTTCCTTTAGATGAAGTTGATGCCGCCGCATCCACATAAAGTGACTCGTTTTGTTTTTGTGCAATCTCTTCTGTTAACGCTGCTTCAAAGGCTTCATCCGAATAATCTTTTGTTTGTTTAGAGTTGATACCCAATTTCTTAAACAGCATAACGTCTTCATGAGTTTCAGGGTTTGACGTCGTCAATAGTTTACAACCGTAAAAGATAGAGTTCGCGCCCGCCATGAAACACAGCGCTTGCATTTGCTCATTCATTGATTCACGTCCGGCTGACAGGCGCACAAAGGACTTTGGCATCATAATCCTTGCGATTGCAATAGTGCGAATAAACTCAAAGGGCTCTAGATCTTTTACTGAATCAAGGGGCGTACCTTCAACTTTTACCAACATGTTAATCGGTACACTTTCCGGATGATGGTCTAAGTTTGCCAATTGAACAAGTAATCCAGAACGATCGTCGCCGGTTTCGCCCATACCTACAATGCCACCAGAGCAAACGTGCATACCTGCCGCTCGAACGTTATCTAAGGTATCAAGGCGGTCTTGATAAGTACGCGTCGTTATGATGTCGCCATAGTATTCAGGAGAAGTATCAAGATTATGATTATAATAGTCCAAGCCAGCCTGCTTTAATGCTAAAGCTTGGTCTCTCGACAACATCCCAAGCGTCATACAGGTTTCAAGCCCTAGCTTTTTCACTTCCTTAACCATTTCAGTCACATAAGGCATATCCCGATCTTTTGGATTACGCCATGCAGCGCCCATGCAAAAACGTGTAGAGCCAGCAGCTTTTGCCTCTTTTGCTCGCTCAATCACTTTGTTGATTTCCATCAAGCGTTCTTTTTCGAGACCAGTATCATAACGAGCGCTTTGTGGGCAGTATTTGCAATCTTCTGGGCAAGCGCCGGTTTTTATTGATAACAAGGTGCTTACTTGCACATAGTTCGGGTCAAAATGCTCACGATGCACTGTCTGCGCCTTAAATAACAGGTCATTGAAGGGCAATTCATAAAGAGCATTAACTTCTTCAATCGTCCAGTCATGACGAAGGATAGAAGAAGGTGATGAAGTTGTTTTAGCGGCTGAGGAGTCAACAAACATAACGTTTCCAATTGGCTTGTAAGTTCATTGCGAAGGTCAATTCGGTCTAGGGCAAAATATTGCTATTAGATGCCAACCTAAGAACTGATTACGACGCGATTTGCTTTACTATTATTTTAATGTCCTCTAGTCTATGCGCAACGCCCAACTTGTCAATGTTATCAAACACACAAAGTACACTAAAGGTTATTTTTTGAACAATATTGAATTCGACAAACGTCATATTTGGCACCCTTACACTTCAGCTACCCATCCGCTTCCCTGCTATGAGGTGAATGGCGCAGATGGCGTACATCTGTCGTTGGAGACTGGAGAACGCTTGGTTGACGGCATGTCGTCGTGGTGGGCAGCAATCCATGGTTATAATCATCCATCACTCAACAAGGCAGCACATGAACAAATCAATGCCTTTTCTCATGTCATGTTTGGTGGCATTACTCATCAGCCTGCTGTCGACTTGTGCCGAAAGTTAATCGGCATAAGTCCAGACGGTTTAAATCGAGTATTTCTTGCTGACTCAGGTTCTGTTGGCGTTGAAGTAGCAATCAAAATGGCGTTGCAATATTGGGCTTGCCAAGGGCGTGCGCAAAAGTCGAAACTGCTTGCGCCTCGAAACGGTTATCACGGCGATACTTTTGCTGCAATGTCGGTTTGTGACCCGGTAAATGGCATGCACAGCTTATTTCAAAAGAGTTTAGTACAGCACCATTTTGCACCTGCACCACAAACGCGTTTCGATCAAAGCTGGAATCCTGACGATATACTGCCAGTGAGAGACATTCTTGAGCAGCACCATCATGAAATTGCAGCGCTTATCCTCGAACCTGTTGTGCAAGGCGCCGGAGGCATGCGCCTATATCACCCGCAGTATGTGCGCGAATGCAGAAAGCTATGTGATGAATTCAATGTATTACTCATTTGCGATGAGATTGCCACAGGTTTCGGTCGCACCGGAAAACTTTTTGCTTGCGAACATGCCGAGATTAGCCCCGATATTTTATGCTTAGGTAAAGCGCTCACTGGGGGGTATTTAACAATGGCTGCAACCCTTTGCACAGATGATGTCGCCGAGGGTATTTGCGCTTCCGAACCTGGCGTTTTCATGCATGGGCCTACATACATGGGAAATCCATTGGCATGTGCAGTAGCAAATGCAAGCCTAGCACTCATAATGCAAGGAGACTGGAAGAAGCAAGTTATCGCGATTGAAAAACAACTTAAAAGTGACTTGCTTCCTCTGGCTGAGCTTAACAGTGTGGCTGATACCAGAGTATTAGGTGCAATTGGTGTGGTAGAAATGAAACAAGCTGTTGACGTTGCCAAAATTCAAGCCTGTTTTGTGAAAAAAGGAGCGTGGATACGCCCCTTTGGTAAGCTCATTTATATCATGCCGCCTTTCATCATCAAAAGTAATGAACTCAAGCAGCTCGTTGATGCAATTGCTTATGGTATTAAAACGCTGTATCCAAACTAAGCGTCAGCTTGAAAGCAATGTTATTTTTGACCTCTGAAATCTGCAGCAGTTAAGCCATGTTTTTTCAAAAGCTTATGCATGTCGGTTCGATTTCTTCCAGCGAGATCTGACGCTCGGGTAACGTTGCCATCGGCAAGCTGCAACAAACGACATAAATATTGATATTCAAAAGAATCTCGAGCCTCTGTTAATGTTGGCCAATTTTGTGACAGTTCTGATAAGGCTTGCTCTACCAAACTCAAGGAAATCACGGGAGCTTGTGTTAACGCAACGCATTGCTCAACAACGTTGACAAGTTGGCGCACATTTCCCGGCCAATCGCTAGTGACTAATTTCTTGAGTGCGTCGGGCGCAAACTGAGTCACGCGCACACCATGGCGCTGCGCACTCTGTTTTAACAAATAATCAGTGAGTAGAGGAATATCCTCGAAACGCTCTTTTAAAGAGGGAATACGTAAATTAACCACATTGAGGCGGTAATACAGATCCTCACGAAAACGATCCTCTTCCATCTCTTTTTGCAGATCTTTATGGGTCGCCGATATGATGCGAACATCTATGTCGATATTGGTTGCGCTTCCAACTGGTCTCACCGTTCGCTCTTGTATCGCTCGCAGTAGCTTTACTTGCAAAGAGGTTGGCATATCGCCAATCTCATCTAAAAACAAAGTGCCACCGTCGGCCTCACGAAATAAGCCAGTTGACGATTGCACTGCACCTGTAAAGGCACCTTTAGTGTGACCAAATAACTCCGATTCTAGAAGGTTTTCGGGCAGTGCTCCGCAGTTTATGGCAACAAAGGGTTTATTCGCCCTATCACTGGCTTTATGGATCGCCTTAGCCAATAACTCTTTACCCGTTCCGCTCGCCCCGTTGATTAATACGCTGACATTTTTGTCGGCAATACGGTGAGCTTGATGCAGTACCTTGGTCATTTCAGGTGCCCGCGTTACGATGTCTTTGCACCAATCACCCAATTGAGAGCTCGGATTCTTCTGCGTGGCTCTTTTAAGCACTTTACGAAGTTCATCATGATCAATAGGTTTGGTTAAAAAGCCAAAGACGCCTTTTTGAGTGGCAGTAACGGCATCCTTGATGGTGCCATGCGCCGTCATTAGAACAACAGGAAGGTCGTTATAACGATGCAGAATTTCGTCGAAAAAGCTCAAGCCATCTAAGCCAGGCATGCGGATATCACTCAATACCACGTCAAATTTGTTGTTAAACATAAGGCGAAGTGCTTGAGTCGCATTTTCTGATGACGTAACGTCATAGCCCTCGCCTTGGAGTCGAATGGTTAATAGACGTAATAAGTTTTCATCATCTTCGACCAACAGTAATTTTGGTTGGTTTTGATTCGACACCTTGTTTTGCTCTGTGCTTTCCATTATTTGCGCTTGTGTCATTTGTTATCACTCCTATTTTCATTAACCATCGAGGCTTCAATATCTAACAATTGCTCGACCTGTTTACGCTGAGTTTCTATTTGTTTATTTTTTTCTTCAATTTGAACTTCTTGTGCGCCAATCGTTTTCGCCTGTCGGCTATTTACTTGGCTAAGGATCGTTATCGCCGACTCCAACTCTAAGAGTTGTTGGCTATGCTGAAAGACAATGACCTCAAGAATTTGAGTCATACCTTTATCGGTAAAAGTCTGTAACTCCTCTATCCAGCCTTGTGCACGTAAACGATTACGATAAGGCGTATCGTCGCTTTGAATAAGCAATATTTTCTCAAGCAGCGACTTTGGGTCATCCCCCAAGGCCTCTATCATTTCGATTCGAGCTGGCCAAGCAATCGATGAGGCTTGAATTATTTTTTCGGCCCAAGTATCCAATTTACAATATTCTTGAAACACTTCCATGGTCTCGGGAGACGAACAGTATGCCGTTGTCTTCAATTCGACAACTTCTGGTTCAGCTTCGGCATTTATCAATGAGTCGTGCAAGAGCTTGCAAGACGACAAAGACATTAGCGCAAACAAAACGAATAAGACTCTCATTGTTCATCCCTTTGAGGTAATTTAATTCTAAAACACACCTTTGCGTAATCAACTTCAACAATCGCTACGGTGCCCCCCAATAAACGAGCACAATCGGAGACGATTGAAAGGCCTAATCCTGCCCCAATAACTCTATCGTTACGCATAAACTCGCCACGTTTGAAGGGCTCAAAAATAGTTTTACGATCATCTTCTGAGATCCCGTTTCCATGATTGGCAACATCGAGAACGTAATCATTATGTTGCGCGTAAAGGTGTAAGTAAATGCTTGTACCTTGCGTGCCATGAGCAACGGCGTTTGAAATTAAGTTATCAAGAATACGCCTGAAAAGCTCTGCATCAGATACGATGTGTTGAACATCATTACTAATAGTGCTCTTAATATCGCATTTTGACTGTTGTAGTGCCAAGCCATTTTGAGTGAGACACTCATTTACAATTTGCTTTACGTCGAGTTTTTCAAAGGAGGGTTCAGCTTGTTGCAAAAGTGCGTTGTAGTCGAGTAACTTTTCTATCAGCAGGTTCAGTCTAACCGTTGAAATTTGAAGCAAGTTAACCACTTCTTTCTGCTGGGTATTCAGATCACCCACCATTTCTTCGGCAAGAAGAGCACAACCCTCTTTAAAACTCGCTAAAGGCGTTTTTAGTTCGTGGGATGCGTGACGGAGCAAAGCAGTGCGAACCTTTTCGAGCTGCTGTATTCTTTTATGCAATAAAAATAGGTCTTTTTCTACCGCAATGAGCTCTCTTGGGCCGTTAGATGACTTAGCTGGAAGTTCATTTTGGTTCTCGGCAATTGCAGCAATAATATTTTTCAATTTGTTGACAGGCTTCGTGATCAGCTTAGCCGCAAACAAAATAAGCAATAAAGACAATAAAGCTAAGGCAGCCGTTGACCAAGCCTGCTTTTGACGCAGTGCCGTCATATAATTTTGTTGCTCTGCAACACGATTGTCTACCGATATGTTGACGTCTTCTGTAAGAGCACTAATAGCCTGTTTAAATGAAGCCAAATGAGCATCAAGCAAAAGCTTATCGGTCATCGATGCATAGTTGCCTAAGTGCACCAGTTGCTTATGAAGTTGCCCACAAGCTGCCGAATCAACCAATTGTTGGCAAAATGGCGCGAGTTGATCTTTGAAAAGAGCAAGGCTATCGTCGTTTAGTTGCTTCAGAGTGGCGTTTGGCAACACAAAGTGTTGGCGCATGAGCCTCTCTATGTCCAATGCTTGGCCTTCAAGTTTACGCATTGTACCCGCTGTTTTTACAAAAAATTGCGTTTCTTTAACGATGGCATCGTTGAGTTTGGCAAGGTCATTTTGGGTTTGCCACAACAGCGCCAATAAAGGAATAAGCGCCACTAAAAAGCTACTTAAGATAAGTTGTTTAAGAGAACGGATTTGCACGACTGACGCTACTTTGAAAACGGTTTGGTCAAGCATTACACAGGCAACCGAGTTCAGCAACAAATGAAGTTATATTTAGTGGAATAGGAAGGGCCCACACATCCGTGTATTGAGCCATAAAGAGAAACAAATAATTTAGTCCTTGGCTTGCGCCGCGATGTGGGCATCCAGCTCGTCTAGACTCAAGAAACCATCGTCGTTCGTATCAATTTTGTTAAAATTTTCCAGCAGGTCTTTGTCACTTACCGCCTCACGAAGTGAAATAAGCCCGTCTTGATCATGATCCAAGGCGGTCATCAGACTCTCTTGTGCGTTTGCAGCATTTGCGACTAGCAATGCCAACACGCCCTGAACTAGCATAATGGACAACGCTAGTGTCATCATTTTTTTGAAATCGGAAAATTTAAACTCAGCCATCTTGCACCCCTACTTTTTTATTTTTTTAATATTTTGAGTGCATTAAGCAATTGTTTGTGACGCTTTGGGCACTCGACGATGATACTGTTTCATCTACGGTGACAATGCAGTTTCCGCGCCAACAAAAAATAGCCATATATTTCATTAACTTATGACATATAGGAAGAAAACAGACGGCAAATGTGTCGCAAATAACAGACTAGATATGTGAGCACTTGCAAAAACATAAGGGAAATAAAAAATTAAACTATATTTTCAATCACTTAGCATAAAAGAAAGGGTGTAGCGAATAAACGACAACAAGGTAACTCCGACGCAATATGTAGTGGCAGAATAAGCGCTAGACCATTGTAGTATAGAGGGTAATCAAACTAATCGTAGCAATAGTGAGTAGGATAAATAGATTAACGCCAAAGCTATCTGTTTTTCTGCGGTTACGGCGAAAGCGCATGATAACCGCAATAAAGCTTAGTCCTAGGCAAACTTGTAAGGTCGTAAGTAAGCCTTGAACGTGGGCTTCGGACCAATATATTCGTCCTTCAACACCCCAAAACTTCTGCACACCACTCACAAACTCAGGGCGCGCATAGTGAAATAACACGAGGGCAACTAGCAGTGATATCCAAGCACAAATATTAAGGATAACCATAGCACGATACAAAGGTTCTTTTTGCGATGGCACTTGTCTTCTATCGACAAAGCCAAGCGGCTCAGCTCCACCACTTCGTCCTGCAACTATTTTTTTATTTTTATCGCGCATATCGTCCTTTGCCTACTGTTATCCAGCGCAGAGTTAAGTATACTTACTAGCTTACTTAATTTTAACCACTGGCGCCTGAAGTATTATGTGTACAAACATATAATAAACATAGCTCACAATAAAGATGTTGTTTACAACATCGTTTTATTGTTCAATCGCTTCGCCTAAGTTGAACATTTAAAAACAATTATTTTATATGCCACGGAGAAACATATGACATATGCACCAGTCGCCGACGTATTGGCTGGCAAATATGGTGTCGAAGACACTGTGACTATCAAAGGTTGGGTGCGCACCCGCCGTGATTCTAAAGCAGGTTTATCATTTATAAACGTACACGATGGTAGCTGCTTCGACCCGATTCAGGTTGTTGCCGTTAACACCTTAGAGAATTACGAAGAAGTTACTCGCCTCACGACCAGTTGCTCTGTGGCCATCGTTGGCACTGTAAAAGCTTCTCAAGGTAAGGGCCAAGCCCTTGAAATAGAGGCAAGTTCGGTAGAAGTGCTTGGTTGGGTCGAGAATCCTGATACCTACCCTATGGCAGCAAAACGTCACAGTATCGAATATTTACGAGAGCATGCTCATTTGCGTCCGCGCACCAACATCATTGGCGCTGTCACCCGCGTTCGTAACTGTTTGTCTCAAGCAGTGCATCGCTTTTTTCACGAGCAAGGCTACTTCTGGATAAGTACACCAATACTTACCGCGTCGGATACTGAGGGCGCTGGTGAAATGTTCCGCGTGTCTACCCTCGACATGATGAACCTGCCCAAAGATGAGCAAGGTAATGTAGATTACAAAGAAGACTTTTTTGGCAAAGAAACATTTCTGACTGTCTCCGGCCAACTCAACGTTGAAACTTACTGCTCTGCAATGTCTAAGGTTTATACTTTTGGTCCTACATTCCGGGCAGAAAACTCTAATACTAGTCGTCACCTAGCCGAATTCTGGATGATAGAGCCGGAAGTTGCTTTTGCGGATCTTTCAACGGTAGCTCAGCTTGCTGAAGACTTGCTAAAATATGTATTCAAAGCAGTGCTAGAAGAGCGCCCCGACGATATGGCTTTCTTTGCGCAACGTGTGAATAAAGAGGCAATTACACGCCTTGAAAATGTCGTGGATTCTGAATTTGTTAGAATGGACTACACCGACGCCATAGAAATACTCAAAAATTGCGGTAAAAAGTTTGAATTCCCAGTTGAATGGGGAGTCGATTTGTCGTCAGAACACGAGCGCTATCTTGCTGAGGAGCATGTTGGGGCACCAATCATCATGCAAAATTATCCAAAAGACATTAAAGCCTTTTACATGCGCATCAACGATGACAACAAGACAGTTGCCGCAATGGATGTGCTTGCGCCTGGCATAGGTGAAATTATTGGTGGCTCACAACGTGAAGAGCGACTAGAGGTATTCGATCGCCGTTTGGCAGAAATGGGCTTAGAACAAGAAGATTATGCTTGGTATCGCGATTTACGCCGTTACGGCACCGTGCCACATGCAGGTTTTGGTTTAGGCTTTGAACGTCTTGTGGCCTACGTTACGGGCATGCAAAACGTTAGAGACGTAATTCCTTTCCCAAGAACGCCTGGAAACGCTCAATACTAAAAAAAGAGGCACGCCATTTTGGTGTGCCTCTGCGTGATGCTCATCGCGGTTGTCTCAACAAACACAATTAATTAAGCGACAAATACGACAAAGCGGACAATTAATAAACTGAGAAAAAGAAGCGTGGACTATTTTCTCTATGTTGCTATAAAACAAGGATAAACTTACAAAATAAGTAAGCTTTTCCTTGTTACCACTGAGCTCCAAGCCAAATACGGCTTATCGAAACAACAGTAGCGAGCAGTTATAGCGAGCCTTTCTTGCAGCTTAAACGCAAACTAGTCAAAATATTTAGACTGATAAAAGCGTTAAATAATCTCGAAAATTCATTAAAATAAAACAATAAAAATCATCAAGTTAACATTAGAAATAAAAAAGACACTCCCTTCATCATTCGATAAAAATTGACATTTCTTTCTGTAAGCATGTTTTTACCGAAATACAACAATCCAAATCTTCATTTTTTTGTAGTCAGGCCGATACCTTTCCCTACTGGCGGTAAATGCAAAACTATTGGACAACACATACTCAACTATCCTATATTTATTGGGTATTTTTGAGGAAGCGGCGTAGCGCCCTACCTCTCTTGCTGTAACAAGGAATGTGTATTTGAGTTTTTCAAAGTATGTTTCTTGTGGCCGCAAGCCATCTAAACACACCTACAAAAACCTATCACAGCGTTACCACATATTGTGTCGACGTTACTCAGTTCCGTCGGCGTTATTCGTTTAATCTAGCAAATTATTTTGCTAGGCAGTGGAGACATCCCCGATGGGCCTTAAAAAAAGTATACAAACTTCAGAAGCAGCTTCAACACAAGCAAACAAGAACGACGCCCGAGCTAAACGCGAAGCAGAAGAACAACGCCGAAAGGCGAGAACGCTCGCCAAACAACAGCAAGCGGCAGAAAAAATAGCTAGCGCAGCAGTACAGCTTGCAAGCGGTGTCACTGAAGCAGCCACAGCAAGAGATCAACTTTCCACTGCCACCAACGAAATTGCAGCTGGCGCTGAGCAATCAAGCGGTGCTAGTCAAGAAAGTCTAGCAGCCATGACACAAATTGCAGGCCGCGTAAAACGTCAAATGGAAATAGCTAAAGGGGCAACCTCGAAAACACTCACACTTCAAGGCAGCGTGGATGGAATGAGCAATGACATTAACGGCTTAGTGGGCAGCATCGTTGAATCATCTCAAAGACAAAGCAAATCGGTCGCCATGGTGAATGAACTGGGTGAGCAAGCGCTTCGAATTGATGAAGCGGTAAAACAAGTAATGCGGATCGCTGACCAAACTAACCTTCTAGCCTTAAATGCAGCAATTGAGGCGGGACGTGCTGGTAAACATGGCAAAGGTTTCGCAGTTGTTGCAGATACGGTCAGAACCCTAGCCGAAACATCCGAAAGAAATGCGTCTGATATTGCAACGCAGATCGAAAGCATTAGAGAAAAATCAACCGCACTTAGCCAAACAGTAAATGAAAGTGCTAACTCAGCATTAGAAGAGGCCGAAAAAGGTAAGCTCATTACCGCTGAGTTGGAAAAAATCAAGGCCGATATGCAGAAGATTTACCAAGGCGCTATTGCGATTGGCGATGGTGCAGAAGAGATGAGCACTGCGTCACTTGATGCCCAGAAGGGCTCCGAATCCATAGCGGCCGCTGCAGAAGAACAGTCGGCTGCGGTTGAACAAGTCTTAAAGAGCTTAGAGCAACAGGAAATAGCATTATCTGGCGCAGAACAAGCCTCTCAGGGCTTAGAAATCATCACAGATGAACTCAAAAACTCTACTGATGTAGCCAAATCGAGTGAAGAAGCCGCTGCGGCGGCTGAAGAACTTTCTGCATCGATTGAAGAAATAAACCGCTCTTCTACTGAGATCATGACTGCTATCGGTCAAATTTCATTAGGTGCTGAACAGGCCTCATCTGCAGTTGAGCAAGCTGTTGCTGGTATTAGTCAAATTGAGCGCGGCGCTGAATTGGCAGATAACAGAGCTTCGGAAGCTGTTGAACTAGGTGATCAGATGATAGAGCTGCTAGGCAACAACAAACAAAAAGTGGATGAAATGATAGCAGCTATAAATGCAACCCTGCATGCCAGCGAGAGTAATCTAGTTGCAATCGATGAGGTTGACCAATTGGCACGCGAAATTGATAAAGTGAGCGAAGCCATAGGTGTTGTATCAGTGAAAACAGCAATGCTAGCGGTAAATGGCGCTGTTGAAGCAGCCAGAGCTGGAGAGTTCGGTAAAGGCTTCGCGGTTGTATCGGACGATATACAAAATCTAGCAGACGACGCCGCAGAAAATGTTGAACAAATAAAAGACTTAGTCAAAGCCATTCAAAACCAAGCCGTTAAAGTGCGTACAGATTTATCTGACGTTGCCAAAGCATCGGAGAAAGAGGCGGCCCGAGCACTTAAAACAACGAAAGATCTCGAAGCTGTTGAATCTGAAATGAACAGCCTTGTAGAGGGAAATAAAGAGATCAACGAAGGTATTTCGGAAATAGTTACGGCAGTTTCACAAGCTAAGAAAGGCATGGAACAAATTGCAGCAGCCAACGAGCAAGCAAGTCACAATTCGACTGAAGCCGCGACTGCTTCGCGACAACAAGCGCAAGGTGCTGAGGAATTAGCCGCAGCAGTTGAGGAAATAGCGTCAATCGCTGACGAATTACAAAGCGTTTAGATCTTCAAATTAACTAAAGGCAGTATGTGATGACAAAATCTATACAAACCGACGAATTTGAAGCATCAAACAACCAATATGTCACCTTTCAGGTTGCTGATGAAATTTTCAGCTTTCCTATGTTGCGTGTATTGGAAATAATTCGAATTCCTACAACAGTAGCAGTACCCCTAACGCCACCGACGCTCATCGGTTTAGCAAATTTACGTGGTGGAGTACTTCCGATAATTGATTTGCGCAAACTACTAGAATTTCCTACCGAAGACTTCAATGAGAGTTCTCGTGTTGTTGTGGTAGATACTGGCTCCGCAAGTGGCAAGGTTGGCTTAGTCGTTGATCGTGTTTTACAGGTAAAAAGTGTTGATAAAAGCCAGATCGATACATCGTCAAATATACAATCAAATTTAGACGAAAAGGTCTTGGACGGCGTCATAAAAATGGGCGACGGCGAGCCCGTAATACAACTACTTAATGTGGCAGAAGTGGTCAAAAATGACTTCCAGACTATGGTGCAAGAGCATATTTCTGACGCCCAGTCTTCTGCATCATTATCGGTAGAGCAATATAACGAGGATGATGAAGACGACACTTCAAATCAACTCGTCAGTTTTATGCTAGATGAACAAGAGTACGCTTTCGACCTTATGGACGTAGAAGAAATTGTTCGCATACCCGACAATATCGCGAGCATGCCAAAAACAGATGCCCACGTTGTCGGTTTAATTGAATTAAGAAATCGCTTATTACCCCTAATTTCCTTACGAACTCTATTTGGCTTAGCCGAAGCGCAACTTTGTGAAAACAATCGCATCGTAATTGTGAGTATTACTTTAGCCAATGGTCAACGTGAATTTGCAGGTTTCATCGTAGACCAAGTCAGAGAAGTTTTGCGTGTAAACGAAGATCTACTTCAAGCAGTACCTAGCATTCTGCAAAATACTGAAGAAGACATTGATAAGATTTGCCGTTTAGACAAAGGCAAACGTTTGGTGTCGGTGCTAAATTCTGAAAATGTTTTTGGGCATCAAGAGCTTCGCGATGCGATGACCGATAGTCGAGTACAGGAGAATCAAATGCAAGATCACGATGAGAGTCAAGATTTCGTTGATGAGGATGATGACGGTACGGCACAACTCGTTGTATTTATGCTTTGTGAACAAGAATATGCAGTGAGTATCGACAACGTGCAAGAAATTACGCGCATTCCAGACAAGATGGATCGAGTACCCAAAACACCGAAGTTTATCGAAGGCGTTGTAAATCTTAGAGGAACAGTGCTTCCAGTAATTGATATGAGAACCCGCTTTGAATTAGACAAAATGGATGCGAGCGAGCGTCAACGCATTATCGTTTTGACAATTGCGGGGATAACAACCGGCTTCATCGTTGACAGTGTTGCGCAGGTACTTCGTTTGCCGCGAGAGCAAATTGAGGCATCGCCTAACTTGTCAGAAGAACAAACTCGGGTGATGGGCAAAGTGGTAAACCTTAAAGATGAAAAGCGCATCATTCAGGTACTTGAACCCGACCAATTGCTAAGCACAAAAGAAATCAACGCAATAGAAAATAAGGTTGCATAAATATGGCAAAAGTACTGATCGTTGATGACAGTGCCCTTATGAGAAAACATTTGCGCCGTATTCTTGAAGATGGCGGATTTGACTGCGATATCGCTCGAAACGGACAGGAAGCGCTCGATAAGATCCCGATATATGATCCTGATGTTGTCACTCTCGACATCAACATGCCAGTAATGGATGGTATTACGTGTTTGAGCTTAATCATGAATCAATGCCCAAAACCAGTGATCATGGTGTCTTCGCTTACTGAGAAAGGTGCATTGGTAACTTTTGAGGCATTAGAGCTTGGTGCGGTTGATTACGTCCCCAAACCCGGCGGAACCGTTTCACTCAACATGGCTGATTCAGCTGACATATTGTTAAGTAAAGTGCGTTCTGCTGCCAAAACTAAAGTACGAGGGCCCAGTAGCCTCAAATCAAAGTTACGCTTGCAACGAGAACAAGCAGAGGCGAACCAGATATCGCCAAACTTAAAACCGTTCAACAAAACTCGCAAGTCTAAGATTGAACTGGCTTTAGTTGGGGTGTCGACAGGTGGGCCGGGAACGTTGCAGGAAATACTCACAGAGCTTCCTGAAGACTTCCCGATACCAATTGTCATTGCACAACACATGCCGGCAAGATTCACTGAGGTATTCTCAGAGCGGCTGAACCTAGCGTGCAACATAAAAGTGGTTGAAGTGTCGCGACCAATGGTACTTGAACCTGGCACTGCTTACGTGGCAAAAGGCGATGCCGACGTTAAAATTATTAATCGTGGCAACAAGCGCTTAGTCACCTCTGTACCGAGTGATAACAATCACCTCTGGCACCCTAGCGTACAACGTTTGGTTGAGTCGGCCCTAGAAATAGTGGAGCCAAAGCATTTATTGTGCATTCAGCTAACCGGTATGGGTAATGATGGCTCTGAAGCGATGAAAAAAGCTAATGTACTGGGCGCAAAGACCATTGCTGAGTCGGAAGATACAGCGGTGGTTTTTGGTATGCCCAGAGAGCTTATTGAGCTTGAGGGTGCAGACAAGGTTCTACCCAACCATAAAATTGCAGCGGCTCTGATAAGCGCCGTTCGGTAACTGCAAAAACGATTAGGGCGAGACCATGGCTTTAAAAAAACAAAATGATGACAATGTTACCGAATTGAGTCCGCGCCGCAGTGAGCGCGATTTCAATGGCTTAAAAAATAGCCTACATGAGGGTGATGAAGATCAACGGCGCTGGGCTGCTCGAGACCTAGCCTCTTTTGATGAGGCAGTTGGCCCACTGGTGAAACAGTTGACTGAAGAAAAAAGTCATGTGGTGCGCGATGCCATTTATCTGAGCCTGCAAAAAATCGGCAATCAAGATGTTGTATGTCAACTCATTCCCTTTTTGTCAGAAGAGGATGCCGAGCTTCGAAATAGCACGATTGAAGTGCTTCAAATGATACCGGAACAAATTGAAACCCATATTATCAGTTTACTCAATCATCAAGACTCCGACGTCAGGATTTTTGCCATCGATATTCTACAGGTATTGGCACATGCGAAAACACCTGAATGGCTATTATCAGTGCTAAAGGACGAGACTCACGTGAACGTAGTAGCAGCAGCAGTTGACCGCTTAGCTGAAGTAGGCACTGCTAGCATGGTGCGGGACATCGAAGAAGTAAAAACCAAATTTAGCGACGAAGAATACCTCATGTTTGCTTGCAACACTGCCATTCGCAGAATAAAGGCCAATTCATGATGGCAGATAAAGAGATAGGAACAACACGTCGATTAACCGAGATTACCGACCCTGAATTTGAGCGATTTCGAGATTTTTTCTATCGTAAAACCGGCATCAAATTTGAAAATAGCAAGCGCTACTTTGTCGACAAACGACTAATTGAAAGAATATATGCGACGGGTAACAACAGTTTCCGAAGCTATTTTACGCAGATGCGTTTTCAGGCCAGTGGCGAAGAAGTTCAACAACTCATTAACTGTATGACGGTGAATGAAACCTATTTCTATCGCGAGGAATACCAATTCGAGGTGATGGTTGAAAATGTGATGAATGAGATTGCGGCTAATAAGAAAGACAAGAGCGATATTAGGATATGGTCGATCCCCAGCAGCACTGGTGAAGAACCCTACTCTATCGCTTTGTATCTATTGGAATATTGGCCTCAAATTCAGCATCTAGATGTTGAAATTGTGTCTTCAGATATTGACAGTAAAGTGCTACAGGCTTGTCATGCGGGTGTCTATAACGAGCGTTCAGTTAAACACTTGCCAGCAAGAACCTTAAAAAAGTACTTTAGTGAGACCGCACAGGGAAATTATCAATTAAACAAAGACATACGTGATGCTGTGAAGTTTAGCAAAGTGAATTTGAGTGACATAAACGAAACCAAGCACTATCGAAATTTTGATTTGATATTTTGTCGAAATTTACTCATTTATTTTGATGACGAATCGCGAAAAGAAGCAGCTAACGTATTTTACGACGCCTTAAATCCGGGTGGGTTTATCTTTTTGGGTCATTCTGAATCGATGAGCCGAATCTCCTCTCTGTTTAAGGTGAAAAAATATCCCAAAGCGATTGTTTATCAGCGCCCTCTTACTGGAGAAAACAAATGACTAAAGTGCTAGTAGTTGACGATGCAGTAACAGTGCGAATGTACCATCGAGAAATCATGGAACAACTCGGTTATGAAGTTAGCGAAGCAGAAAATGGGATTGAAGGCTTGGAAAAATCAGCATTTTCTCAGTTTGACCTAATGATCGTTGATGTGAACATGCCGAAAATGGACGGATACCGCTTCGTCACATCTATCCGCGAGGATGGACACAATCACTCATGCCCCGTGATCATGGTGAGTACAGAAGAACAACTCAAAGACAAACTAGCCGCATACAAAGTTGGCGCTAATTATTATATCGTCAAACCAGCAAAGGTAGATTTGATGCAGAAAATCGCCAATTTAATGGTGGAGGAGTAAGCCGTGGATCCAATGTTAGAAGCGTTCTTGAGTGAATCTCGAGACAACTTAGAAACGGCTGGAAAATGTTTTTTAGCTCTCGAGGATGCCCCTAATAATAAGGATATAATGGACGAGCTTTTCCGAGCGGTACACACCATAAAAGGAAGTTCAGGCTTATTTGACATTCACGCCTTTACTCAGGTTGTGCATGTTGCCGAGGACATATTAGACAATGCCCGTGAGGGAGCCTTAGTCTTAGACTCTGGCCATATAGATACCTTTCTCGATGCTTTTGATCAGGTAAATGCTTGGCTAGACGAACTAGAAAATCAAGGCTCACTAGCGAGCTCGGCATCAGAGACTGCGGCAGAGCTTATCGCCAAGCTAAACCAAATTATGCCTGTTGAATTGCCTAGCTCAACGACCGATGCCAATAACATTGATGATGTAGCCATTGATAACTCGCAAAGCTATTACGGTGAGCTTCCGTCTTGGTTTTCGAAACTACCCCAGGACCAGAGACTCAAGGCGTATTTAGCTCTTGATACAAATTCGCAGCTGTTTTCTATCGACTATACGCCCGACGCTGCTTGCTTTTTTTCGGGCGATGACCCACTTCATTTCGTCAGCAACCTGCCAGGCTTACAATGGTTTTCAGCTTCTTCGCTGAACCCGTGGCCTGATCTGTTAGCGCTAGATCCATTTTCTGCGAACCTCAACTTCCAGATTTTAGTCACTAGTGACAATGACACACTGCAACACCATTTACGTTACATTCCAGAGCAAGTTGAAATATCGATGCTTTGCCCGTCTAGTCTTATAAACATACAGGGCGAAATGGGTGATTTGGGTCTTTATGAAGAATTCTGCAAGCAAGCCGAGCTAAGTGTTGTTAACGGCAAGCCCGATGAACTTCTTCGCAATATCTCTACCCTACTGTCAATGAGTGGCGACGAGCTATATCAAACCCAAGCATTACACTGGTTAGAAGCCCTAATAAAGCATAAACAAACACATGCTCAAGACCTAGGTACTGTGGAACTTGCCTTGATTAGATGCATGCTCTCAGGAGAGTTAGCGCTAGACGAACCTCCTATTAAGCCCGAAAAGCCGAATACAAAAGAGGAACACGGCTCTGAGGATGAGTCTGAAGCACTCAATCAACAAATCGATAACCTTGATGCGGATAAGGTTGATAACGAGCTTTTAACTGCCTTATTAGAGACGCAAGTAGAGATGCTTTCGCTTAGCGATTTAGATGCGCAAGACACTCGTCTTAGCTCTGTTCAGCGCATTCTGAATGCAGCATTACCGCAAGCACTTAAGACATCACTAGTGGCTAAGGCCAGTTTTTCTGAAAAGCTAGTCGCTTGCTCCAAGGCGGAAACTATCACTATTATTCAAAGCGCCTTGGAAAAATTACACAATGGTGGCATTGACATAGATGCGCCTGAGGTAGCCCCGCCCCCTCTTTTACCCTCATCGTCTGCTAGCTCCGAAGAAGCTTCCTCAACAGAACAACAAGTCAGTGCCAGCGATATTTCATCGGCGAAAGATGAGAAGACTGCAGCAAGCAAAGTGTTACGCGTTGACCAACACCGAATTGACACGCTTATGGATCTCGTGGGTGAGTTAATTGTTGCTAAAAACGCATTGCCCTTTCTTGCAAAAAAAGCCGAAGAAGAATTTGATGTCCGTCCCCTAGCGAAGGAAATAAAATCTCAATATGCTGCAATAAATCGCCTATCCGATGAATTGCAAGCTGCTGTAATGCAAATCCGCATGGTGCCAATGTCTACCGTTTTCCAACGTTTTCCAAGGCTTGTAAGAGATTTGGCTAGAAAATTAGACAAAAAAATCAAATTAGTGCTTGAGGGCGAAGAGACTGAGGCCGATAAAAATGTAGTGGAGGAATTGGCAGACCCGCTAATACATCTTATTCGAAATAGTTTAGACCATGGCTTAGAAATGCCATCTGAGCGAGTTGCCTTGGGTAAGAGTGAGCAAGGCACGATTACGCTGAGAGCTATACCAAAAGATGACCAAGTAATCATTGAAGTTTGTGACGATGGTAAAGGCATAGACCCGAATATTATTAAGCGTAAAGCCTATGAAAAAGGTGTTATTGATGAAGAAAGACTGGAAAGTATAAGCGACCATGAGGCATTGCAATTGATATTTGCAGCCGGTTTTTCTACAGCCGAACAAGTAAGTGATTTATCTGGCCGTGGGGTTGGAATGGACGTTGTAAGAACGGTTATTCAACAATCTGGAGGCTCAGTAGTCGCGCTTAGCGAAGTTGGACAAGGCAGCACTATGCGCTTGACCTTACCACTTTCGATGGCTGTAACTCGCGTGATGATGTTGGAGGTTAGCAAGCAACTGTATGGTATATCGATGGATAACATTGTTGAAACAGTGCGAGTTCCTATTAGCGAAGTACAAGGTATAAAACGACAAAAAGCGATCGTGTTACGCGATAGATTGATTCCATTATTTGATCTTCGCACTCTGTTAGAAGTTGATGACGCAGAACAAAGCGACGAACTGGCGGTGCTAGTAATGCACCATGGTGATGAAGAAATAGGATTGGTGATTGATGAATTTCATGAAGGTATCGATATTATTCAAAAGCCATTGGAAGGTGTTATGGCGGGATACTCTTTTTATTCTGGAACGGCACTATTAGGTGATGGAAGAGTATTGTTGGTTCTTAACATTCCGGAGCTCATCGCATGCCAATAACTTATAAAAAGACCGTAGCCGTGCTGGACGACAACTGTGACATTGAAGAAGCAGAAGAACTGCTCAGTTGGCTCATTGAAAAGCCTAAAGCTAAGGTTAATTTAAAAAACCTAAGCCACATGCACACTGCGATATTGCAAGTTATTATGGCGAGCAACACTGAGGTCTCAGCTTGGCCACAAGAACAGGCTGTCAGAGAAAAAATGCAGTGGCTCTTGAATGTTGATACTCACTCAACATCGTGACTGATAGCTTAAAACCGAGGGAAGCCTTTATTCTCGCGGTAGCAAATCGCAAAGGTGGCTCTGGCAAATCAACCACAGTGGTAAATTTGGCGTGGCAGTGGGCTAAGAACAAGCAAAAAGTGCTGGTCGTAGACTTAGATACTCAAGGGCATGCCAGTGTTGGTTTTAAGCATCATGCTACGTCAGGCTTTGTGCATGATTTATTTAGAAAGAAAGTAGTGAGCTTTGATGAAATCGTTCAAGAAACAAGCTTTGCAAACATCAGCATTGCAGCGGCAGATACGCACTTTTATCAGAACGATCATGAAATAGACACTAGTGCGCTTGAGCAAGCTTTGCACGTTTATTGTAGGAAAAACAGAATAGAACGCGTGATCATCGATACACCACCCACTTTTGATAGCCTATTAGTGAGTGCATTCAGAGCTGCAGACGGCATAGTAGTTCCTTTTTGTCCCCACTTTCTAGCGGAAGTGGGTGTAAAACAACTTACTAGCTTATTTTTAAAAATTGCGAGTAGTAATCAAAAACCTATCTCGGTTTTGGGTTTATTACCAACAATGATGGATTTACGTAAAAATTTACATAAACGGGTTATAGCTTCGCTCACAACTCAGTTTGGCAAGAAAATGCTTCTCAGAGGTATCCGAGAAAATGTAGCGCTTGCCGAGGCTTTCGAGGCGGGAAAGCCAATAGGCGAGTTTGCACCGAAAAGCAAAGGCGCGATGGACTATCAATTGATGTCTGAAGATCTAGAAATACTTTTAAAGTTGGAGAAAACATGAAAAAAATTCTTTTAGTAGACGACTCAAAAACGATGTTAATGAGTATGGAAGGCGTTCTTAAACGTGCGGGCTTTGATGTGAAAACAGCCATTGATGGAAAAACGGCTCTTGCAACAGTGCCCACTTTCAAACCCGACCTAATGATCACCGATCTCAATATGCCTGGCATGGACGGCATCGCATTGATAAAGGAAGTAAAACAGACGCCTGCCATGCGATTTAAACCGATATTGATGCTCACTACCGAATCCCAACAGAGCAAGCGTGATGAAGCAAAAGCCGCAGGAGCAACTGGGTGGTTAGTCAAACCCGTGCAGCCAGCAGACTTAACCGCCGTTGTTAAACAAGTGCTTCCCGGCGCATGATAGAAGCAAGATAAGCCTAAGTTTTTTGGCGTTAAATTTTATAAAACAACATTGAGGTAATTGGTTTGGCGAATTACAGTGATACTATCAATATCGATAAAGCGAAGCTGTCGACGCTGATTCGTAACTTTGCGCTTTTAGCATTTGTCATAGCCTTTACGCTTGCTTTGCTGCTTGGAAGCTCAGTTCATTATGTCTTTGTTGCGATCTTTGGTACATGGGGAGACAACCTGGCCGAAGCCATGCTTGTTGCTAGTTTCACCCTACTTTCAATCATAATTTTTAGTACCTTACTGCGGCGAGCCGTTACGGCTGATGTAGAAGTTGATCAGCGCTCATCGAGCGTAAACCCAATGACTCAGAGCCTAGAGCAGCAGCCCCCGAAACATATCGTTGCAGCTCTCGATGCACTATTTGATGCTAGCAGCAAAATACGTGAAATCAACAGTATATTAGACGCACAGTTAGAAGGTGTGATGTCGGTCACTGAAGAAGCATCGGTGTCGCTGATTGAAAAGCTAACGGAAATTGAAAATGCTGTTGATTCCTCACTAGAAGATGTCAACAAATATGTTATCGAAGCTGAGATACTCAAAGAATCGAACTCCTCCAGAGCCTTCGATGCGAAAGAACAAATCGCCGACCTGCAAGCCTATATTTCGGAAAGAGCTGGCTCGGAAGGTAAACACTCGACACGAGTAAATCAGGTATTAGACGAAATTCAACAACTTACAGAGCTTACTGGCTTAGTCAAAAACATTGCTGCGCAAACCAATCTACTCGCTCTCAATGCGGCAATAGAGGCCGCGCGAGCTGGCGAACACGGAAGGGGTTTCGCCGTTGTAGCGGATGAAGTCAGAACGCTTTCCGGACAGTCAGAAAACGCTGCTAATTTGATCGACCAAGGCATCGACAAAGCCATTAATATGGTGCAGGAACAAATGGAACACATTCTTGATCAAGCTAATTCGGAAATGGAGAACGAAAAGCTTGCCAATTTTGCAAAGGAATTGGAATCGCTCTCTGAAACCTATCACAACCTAGAAGACCTCAACGAGCGTATGCTTGAACGTATGACACTGGCCAATGTTGCCACTAAGACGACCGTTGTTGAGAGTTTTGCTAGCGTACAATTTCAAGATATTACCCGCCAGAGAATGGAGCAAATCAAAGATGCACACGCTTTAATAGCGACACAGCTGCAGTCAATTGATGAAGTTGCTACATCTCCTAGCGACAATAACTATCCACTAGAACTAGACACCAAATCACTGCATGAGAATTACGTCATGCAAGATCAAAGGGATGCACATAACCGAGCCGACAACAACGCAGCTTCCAGCAAAGCAAGCCAAAATGAGGATGATGCTCCGCCTGCAATTCAACTGTTTTAAATGAGCTTATCGGCTTGTAAATCTTGTTGATTGTTAAAAACCATCGCAGTACACTGCAGTAGCACTGTTAATGGGACTACAATATCAAGCACTACAACCTTCGCCTAAATGGCCACATACTTGAAGCTACTTTTTACGACTACTGGGATATAGACGTGTTCGAATCCTTTATATCTGACGTTAAAGTAAGCTTAATTCGATTAGCAGGCCAAGAGTGGGGAAGCATGACCGACCTGCGCCAATGGAAAGGCGGTGATCACCAATTTTTATTTGCAGCAAAAGCCGAGTTAAATCGTTTAGTCGCAGCAGGCTCTTCACATGCAGCATACATAATAAGAGGCGATAGCCCTCACCTCGACATACTCAACGAAATAGCGCCTACACTGTCGGGCTACAAACGTCGTTTATTCACTACGAAAGCGGAAGCAATCACTTGGCTTAAGGAAGATGGTTTTAAACTTCCACTCGAATCCAAAGAACACTGTTACCAAGAAAAATAAAACATAGACTAGGCTTTACAGTGTTGCTGAATAAATTCCTCATGAGTCGGCAGGTTTGCAACCGCTCTATCCACCTGACTTTTTATGTCTGCCATAAACCGGCTAAGCTCTTGATCCGACATTTCTGCCGCGATAGCGTGATATTGCTTAGGCATTAAGCCTTGACCAAGTAAAACCTGCGTCCAAGAATCCACTCTAAATATGTCTCCGTCATCTAGGAAAACCCGACCTGTTTCTTCGAATAACCTGAGTTTGTGTGCTAATGCTTCAGGTACTTCCATGTTTCGAAGATAGTCCCAAAAGTCTCCTTGTTCACGGCTATTTACTTTGTAGTGCATGATAATAAAATCGCGAATACTGTTTAATTCACTATCGAGCTTATTATTGTATTCGTTCACGAGTGAGTCAGTGACTCCTTGGAATGGGAATAAGCGCATTAGACGCACTATACCAGTCATGATCAGGTGGATACTGGTTGACTCGAGCGGTTCTATGAAGCCTGATGATAGTCCAAGCGCAACACAGTTTTTATTCCAACCTTTTCTTCTTCGCCCGGTTAGAAAGTTAATAATGCGTGGCTCATTGATGATTTGCCCATCTACATTATTTAATAAAGTTTGGGTGGCCTCATCCTCACTCATATATTTACTACAAAACACTAATCCGTTTCCTACTCTGCTTTGCAAGGGGATGCGCCACTGCCACCCTGCCTTGTGAGCAATGCTTTTAGTGTAAGGTATGGGTGCAAAAAGCGCTTCGGTTTGAACAGTTACTGCTTTATTACAGGGTAACCAATGTGACCAGTCATCGTAACCTGTATGCAGTGCTTCTTCGATTAATAGCCCTTTGAAACCTGTACAATCAATAAATAAATCACCTTCAATTACTATTTCATTATCTAATTCTAGGCTACTAATGAATCCGTTTTTAGGTAGTTTGTTTACCTTAACAATTTTTCCTTCAATGCGCTTCGCGCCTAAATTTTCACTGAAATTTCGTAAAAACTCGGCGTATTTCGTTGCATCGAGATGATAAGCAAAGTTAATAGGCTGTTGCTGAGACATCCCAAACTTACCAGCCTTGGCAGCTTTTAATTCAAAGCAATAGTCGCCGAAGTCTGCATTGATGCCCTTTTCTAAACCTCGTAACCAAAAGTGGTGAAACTCACCTGCCCAGCACTCTTTACCGGTAATACCAAAGGAATGAATATAGCTATGCCCTTCTTCTCTCCAATTAGCAAACTCAATGCCCAACTTGAAGGTTGCATTTGTTGCCTTTATAAAGGCCTGTTCGTTAATACCCAGTAATTTGTGTAAGGTGCGTATGGGTGGGATCGTGGCCTCACCAACCCCAACGCTACTGATATTGTCTGACTCAACAAGGCTGACGGTGACCGATTTCCCTAACAGCCTAGTTAACGAGGCGGCCGTCATCCATCCTGCAGTGCCGCCGCCGGCGATAACGACCTTAGACACCGCTTTTGGCTTATCGCAAATTTGTTCTGATGTGTTCATGCTGCTTCCTTATGCCACTGAACGCTGAAGGGAAAGTATATAGCTAATGTAATCACGATTTGACGGCAAGGCAGCCAGGTATTGCTGTTTTTGGGCTGTTACTTGCTGTGCTACTTTTTCAGCCATCACTAGCTTGGCGTGAGAGTTATACTCTGTGGCACTCACAGAGCTTGCGTGTGTACTTGTTGTGCTCGCATTAGCTTGATGGGTAAATTGACCGTAACCCATTCCATATAACACATACTGATAACTAGCCGACGGAAATACCTCCTCATTTTGAATAAGATCGTGACGATTCGGTGATTGGTATTTCCACAGCTCTAACAGCTCTTGTAAAGAATCAGGAATAGAGCTCGCCTCTCTATTGGCTAACCAGTAATCTTCGTTGCGGCGACTCAGCACATAGTGAAGCTTTAAAAAGTCGACTATTCTTTCCCAACGATACGTAAAACGTTTGTTGAAGCGCGTAGAAATAATATCCATGTGCTCTCTGTTTTTGGGCAAATTTTCGCTGATCATAGTCAGAGATAATTCGATCATAGCGATTGCAGAAGCTTCCAAAGGTTCAAAAAAGCCAGCGGACATGCCCACCGCAACACAATTATTAACCCAAAACTTTTCACGATAGCCAGGTTCGAAACGAATAGCTCTACTTTCAATCTGAGAAGCCTGTTGCCTCCCGGCAAGTTCTTCAATGTATTGCATTAAAGTATCTTGTGCTTGTAGCTCTGAGTTAAACTTATCGGAATAAGTATAGCCAACGCCCATCCTATTTTGTAAACCAATATTCCATATCCATCCGCTGCTTTGCGCCGTTGAAATAGTGGCAGAAGCAATATTTTGATTGTCACTGCTGTAAGGCACATGAACCGCTAGTGCTCGATTATTAAACAAGACATGATCTTGCTGTTTAAAAGCAACTTTGTAATGTTGATGAAGCAAAAGGCTGTTCATACCAGTACAGTCAATGAAAAGCGAGCCATCTATATCACCTGATTGTGCAGTTAATAAACTAGCAATATCACCGTTGTTATGAGTCGTTACGCCTAGCACATGATCACTGATGTGCCTTACTCCTAAGGTTCCAATGCAATGCCGTTTTAATAGTTCCGCAAACTTAGCTGCATCAAGATGATAACCATAGTTAGCAACGCCTGCATACGCCGGTGTTTGAATTTGCTTAGGTGCTAAACCAGCATCGCAAATACTCGCTTGCACACTGGCAAAGTCGGCAAAGGCTTGTTTGCATCCACTAAGTGTGTGCCAAGCATCAGCTAAATGATATTCACCGTAAGCTGGAGGGGTTATGAAAGGGTGATAGTAGGCATCATCGTCGCGACCATGAACCCACTTTTTGAATAGAGAACCTTGCTTTAACGACACATTACACTCTTGAATAAAAGTGTGCTCATCAATGCCAATCACTTGCAGTGTATGACGCATTGAGGGCCAAGTACCCTCGCCCACTCCTAAGCTGGCAACATCAGGTGATTCAACCAATGTGACCGATACATCATGCCTAGCAGCGAGATAGCCAGCAGACAACCAACCAGCTGTGCCACCGCCCACAACTACAATATTATTCATCTATACACTTTCTTCCTTTGAGCCTTGCACTAAACAAGGACTTGTTTCCAACAGTCTTAATCTACTATGTAAACAAACAACCCACAAGAATGTGGGCTGTTAATCACCTTTTGCTAAAACTCATTTACTATGAGCTCAATTTTTAGAAGCTATACCGTGCGCCTAAAGCATAGCGGGCACCCAGCTGATCTAAGTTCCACAACAAGCGTTCGGAGCGACCATGCCTGCGTAAATCTTCCTCAGTAATATTAATACCTTCGAAGAATACCGTTAAGTCTTCATTAACATCGTAAGACACATTGAAATCAATTTGCGATGTTGCTTCAGTAAAGCCCGGTTCATTAATATACACTGCCGCACCATCTAAGAACTTATCACGCCAGTTATATGCTAAGCGAGCCTGAATACCATGATTTTCGTACATCAACACAAGGTTAGCAGTGTCACTTAAGCCCACTAGCGCAAATTGTGTGACCGATGGATCGGCAGATAAATCAAATTCAGCACCACTGTTTACAGCGGTGTAGTTAGCCTGTAGACCGAAACCCGTATCCGAGAAGAAATGTTGTGCGGCAAGCTCGATGCCTTCAATTTTCTCTTCTTGATTATTAACCGGTTTAGCATTAGTGAATTGAAGCAAAGGATCGTCGCTATTTGGTAATACGTCGTATTGTGCTTCGAATTGCTCGTCAGTTAACGAGTCAAACGCAATACCATTTTCCATCGCCACCACCATATTAAATAGATTCGTATCGTTAATTGACGCACCAATTCTATTTAATTCGGCCAATGCGGCTTGAGCGCGTGGTCCTGCTGTCGCATCACGCAAGCCGTACACGTTTTCAACAACCTGAGCATTACCAATGAAGTTACTCACGCGTTTTTCGAAGTAACCGATTGAAACGTAACTGGTATCGGCAAAATAGTACTCTAATGAAATATCAACATTATCAGACTCCTGAGGAACTAAGCTTGGGTTACCCGAGCTCGCAGTCGCTGTTGGTGTGCCAGCTGTTAATGCTGGTCCGCTCGGTGCACCGACGCTTGAAGCCGCACTTAAATTATTATAAGACGCTCGTGATATCGTTTTACTGTAAGACACCCTTGCGATCAAATCGTCGATAATTTCAATATCGAAATCAATTGAAGGCAGCATGTGATCATAATCAGCGCCAAGTGCGAAGTCTTGAGTGTCGCTTCCAAAGCGTACATTGAAGTCGTTGTTTCCTTCCCAAGCTATCCCACTTGGTAACGAAACATTGGCAATTGAAGTAACGTCAGTTGATTCATAGCGTAAGCCAGCAAGTATGTTCCAAGGCATTTCGCCAAGTTCACCTTCCAACTCAGCTTCTACGTACATCGCGGTAATATCTTCTTTAATCGTTCGGTTTGTAGCAAATGGGTTATCTGCCTCAAATGCAAAGCCATAGGCTTGCGCTGCAAACTCACCAATATCGCGAGCGCTTGCAGTAATGCCTTGGTTAAATACGCCATTGGTATTGTAATCACTAAATTGACTAGTGAAATCAATAGGGCTTAGGAAATCGGCTGGCAACTCCCCTGGGTTTTCTACGCCCCAATTCCCCATTGTTCTGCGAGTGAGCGATTGCAGAGATGTACTCTCCATTGCGCGAGACTCAATACCAAAGTTTATCGCACCATTATCGAGTTGATAGCTGCCATCAACGCGAAACTGATCAATCGTTGTTTCTTGCTGATTAAAATTCATGTCGAGAATGGAGGTACCAATATCACCTGCATCAAGCGAGCCGTTAGGTGATAGATTGCCTCTTGCACTATCGTTAAAGTCGACCATCATGATTGGGAAATCGCCACGGAAGTCAACTCCCTGAGCCTGAACAACATTAGCACCTAGACCAGCATTAACCCAAGTGCCGTATGGCGCATCAGGGCGGCCTTCTGCAGTAGAATGATGGAAATCAAAAACAAGTTGAAAATCATCGTTTACTTGGTACTCAAGATTCAAGCCTAGTGACTTGTTTTCATTTATTTGATTCAGCTCTTGAACTGCTAGTCCCAAATCACGAGGTAATAGATCGCGACGCTCTTGCCTGATGAGAACCGGCGCTGCTACATTTGGATTATCGTCAAAGGTAAGCTCTGCAAAGTAGCGGTCGTCCATCCAAATCGATTGCTCTGCGCGTGCCTCGAAAAGGTCTTGGCGAGAGTAGGTGTAATCCAGAGTCGCCTTTAGGTCATCGTTTGGCGAATATTGAATTGCTAACTGGGCATTGGTTCTCGTTCTTTCACGATCTGATTGTGCATAACGAAGATCAGAGGGTATTGCAAACAGCTGCCCCAATGCTGGCGCATTATTGACCACTACCGCAGGGCCTGAAGCAGGGTTAGCAACAACATCTGGAGACTGCGGAATAACGCCTTCATATGGGTTTACACGCCATTGATTCACGAAAGCCCGTGTTGCTCCGCTATCGCGCTTCTGGATACTAGCACTTAGATTAATGCCGAACACGCGGTCTTCATCCAAGTAATTAATAAAACCTGACACTTCTGGCGTAACATCACTGCCAACACGGTTAGTCGTATCGGAAAGTGCTTTGCCCCCAATTGACCCTGTAATACCAGACTCACTAGCATCCATCGGTCGTGATGTACGAATATTAATTGTTGCCCCTATACCACCGGTAGCAACTCGCGCTTTACCCGTTTTATATACTTCTACAGCTCGCACTGCTTCCGATGCTATGTCAGAAAAATCGAAGGCTCGTGAGTTTGGTGTTCCACCACCAGCAGGTAGTGAAGCCGCAGGCATCGTTCTACCATTTAAGGTAACCATGTTGAAATCGGGCCCTAAACCACGCACAGTGACCTTACTTCCTTCGCCATTAACACGGTCGATAGAAACACCGGTGATACGTTGTAATGATTCTGCTAGGTTAGTATCTGGAAACTTACCGATATCTTCGGCGGAAATAGCATCAACAACCCCTTTAGCCTCACGTTTGATCCCCATTGATTCTTGAACACTGGCTCTGATCCCTTTTACCTCTATCACTTCGACAAGTTGATCAGCAGATGCGTTGTTCGGCTCTTGTGCAATAGCACCGCCAGCGAAACTCAGGGCGCCCATGGCGAGCGACAAGCTAGTGGCCAGTTTGGTTTTTCTAAATCTATAAGGTGTTTTGTTCATAGTATTTCCCGCTCCACTCTAGTGGAATCCTTTTAGGTAATTATTATATCCGTTTCAAAAATATCGCTTTGTTAGCATCTAATCGGATTACAAACAGAAGCCACTATTGAAACAAAATGTAAGCGCTTTCATATTGAGATAAAAAAAAGCAAAATCTCTAAAGTGCTAATACAAATTAATTGATTCGTTAATCAAGGTCAATAAAATTTAACAATTCATTTACGAAATATTACATTTAGTGATCTTTTTTTGAAAAGCACTTTCAAATTGTACGATTTTCGAGCGAAAACGGAAATATGTATGATAAATATGAATTTATTGAAGGAAGTCTGAGGAAATTTTAAACAAAATAAGCCGTTCTTATATGCAGGTATTATTTTTATGCTATTCAAATACACTTTACTTACCTATATTTGTTATACTTTTGTATAAAAACATAAGCACCTAAACATAGCTGATGATAGTTAGTGGTGATTAGTGGTCAAGGACTAAAAGACAAATGCTGCATTCGCTAAACAAAGCGCTGAAACGATATTTGAGTATTGGTACTAACAGGCGATTCGATCGCACTACCAATCAACAGTTGTTCGTATCGAACCTTTTTTCTTTTTTAGGCTACATAGTCACCCTCATTTTGGCCGTCAGCTCGTATGTTCGAGAAGACTTCGTTCTCGCTATTGTTCTGGTTATAGCTAGCTTCGTATTCTTATTTTGCCATCACATACATCGCTTTGCGATGTTTGGCGACACAATAAAAATTTCAACTCGCATCGTGTTTGTGGCTGTTACCTCTTTATTAATATATCTTGTGTACTACGGAGGTAATGCTAACACGGGTCCGCTATGGATCTATATTTTACCACCGATAGCATTTTTCTTTAGTGGCTTAAAAAAAGGGCTTATAACACTAGGGATATTTGTAGTTATACTCTCACTGATGTTCTTTTATCCAGACAACGCATTGCTGAGCACCAGCTATTCACTCGAGTTTAAAACTCGCATCTTTTATAGTTTTCTAACCGTTGCATTTTTATTTGGCTTTTATGAGTACGCGCGGCAGCAGTCTTTTGAGGACATACGTAAGCTGAGTGAAAAATTCGAAAAGCAAGCGATGCACGACCCACTTACCGGTTTATCAAATCGCCGCGGTATGCGACACTTTTTAGAGCATGAGTATAACCGCTCGAGGCGAGCAAACACGCCACTTTCCTTACTACTTGTAGATATCGATAAGTTTAAAAAAATTAATGATGAGTATCTGCATGATGGTGGCGATCACGTTCTTGAGGAGCTCGCAAAATTATTTATTGAGACGATTAGGAGCCAAGACAAAGTTGCTCGTTGGGGCGGAGAGGAATTCCTTTTTCTGTTGCCCGATACTAGTGCTAACGATGCCTACGTTTTAGCTGAAAAACTCAGGGAAGCTGTGATGAATTACGATATTAAATTTGCGGGAAAGAAAATCTCGGTGACTATCTCCACAGGGCTCAACGAAATAGAGCCAGGGGTAAATATTGATCAAGCAATTAACTCAGCTGACCATCACTTGTATGAAGCAAAAAGCAAAGGCCGCAATCAAACACAACCTTGTATCAATAGCTCAGAAAAACCTTGAGCCATTTGTAGGAAGTTCACTCTAGCTATTCAGCATACTTAAAAAGTCTTGAAAGCTCATTGGTCGACCAAATAAGTAGCCTTGATATTCTGTGCAACCTAACTCCAATAAGGTTGCGCGCTCATCTTTCGTTTCAACACCTTCAGCTATCACTTCCATGTGCAAATTCTGTGACATATTGATAATGGTATCGACTAGCTTTCTATTTACTCCATTTTTGTGCAAATTACTCACAAAGCTTCGGTCTATTTTCAGTTTATCGATCGGTAAATTAGCAATATAAGCCAACGAAGAATAGCCTGTACCAAAATCATCAATAGCAATACTAAAACCTTTACTCTGCAAGCCTAGCATTGTTTTTACGGCTGTATCCTGATGGTCTATTAATAGGCTTTCAGTAATCTCCAACTGAATATTCTTAGCATTTAGTTTTCTGTTGGCAACTTCATTGACGAAGAATGTAAGCATAGTTGGGTTTCTAAATTGCCTACTACTTACATTGATGGCGAGCTTAAATTCATCACAAATCACGGTATGTCGTTGTATCTCAGCTAAATATTCAAGCGACTTAGTGAATACCCAATTGCCGAGTAAATAGATAAAGCCAGTTTCCTCAGCGACAGGAATGAATTCGACAGGCGATATTATGCCTAGCACTTTGCTATTCCAACGCAACAGAACTTCTGCACCTATCACGCAATTTTCATCATTCACTTGAGGTTGAAAAACTAAATGAAATTCGTTGTTCTCAAGCCCTTTCACCAGTTCTTTGCGCAATGTGTTTTTGCGCTCCCCAGCTAAATGCATATCCGCGTCGTAGAACTCGAAACCGCCCTTACCTTTGTCTTTGGCAACATACATTGCCATGTCAGCTTGGCGAAAGGCTTCGGTATACTCAAAAGTATCACCTTTCATTAAGGTCAAACCAATGCTGGCACCGATATTGATAACGTTGTCTTCAAAAAAGAAGTTTTCTGAGAGTGTTTGGATTACTTTTTTCGCAAGTTTGCTCATGCTATGTTTGTACTGAGCTTCATTTTCAAGAGGAACGAAAATACTGAACTCGTCTCCCCCTAAACGACATATTTTGCATTCGCTGTTTTGCACAATGCTCTGGATCCTTTTAGCGACCTCTTGAAGTAAAATATCGCCAACTAAATGTCCAAGTGAATCATTCACAGTTTTAAAGTAATCAAGATCAATAAATAAAAGCCCCGCGAAGTGGCCTGTAAAAGTGTCGATAGTCTGCTGTAGGCTGCGCCGATTAGCTAAGCCGGTTAAGGGATCAAGTAAGGCTTGTTTCTCAATTTGGTGTCGGTATTCAACTTCAGAGCTTATATCTTCATAAGTACCAACAAGACCAATTGCATCACCTTCATCATTTATTATGGGTACCTTATTGGTACGCAACCATCTGTTTGGCGCGTTAGCAATACTTTGCGACTCTTCAATGCCTAACTTGGCTTGTTTAGAAGACATTACCTCAAAGTCATCTCGGCGAAATGCCTTCGTCTCTTCACTATCGAAGGTAAAATCATAATCTGACTTACCCATTAGGTCTTCGACTCGACTCAGATTCAAGTCCTTGAGAAAGGTCTTATTGCCGCCTAAAAAACGAGAATGCGTATCTTTCCAGAATACACGCATAGGAATGTTATCAAGTACGATTCTCAATAACTCTTCGGCATCAATATTATTTGTTTGTTTTTTTTCGCTAATAAATCACCCCAACACAACCGGTGGGCTTTGCAAGTGCGTAAGTTATAGCATAATGTGTGAAACTTTATGAACAGTAAAGTAGATTTAAGTATACAAAAGAAAATAAAGTAGCGTAGTTTACGAAATATTATAATTATTTAAGTGAAATCTATAAGGAAGGGACGCCATGAGCACTAACACCACGCTTGAAAACCAACAGCTATCAAAAGTATTTATTAGTCTTATAGCACTGGTTCAAGGTTTATTACTTGCTCTTCTTTATCATCGTCTTGAAGTTGAGTTGTGGCCCTTCGGTCACTTCAGTTTCATCCATGCTTTCGCGACCATCTTGTTGTTCACTCCTACTCTATTTTTATTGGTGTCCACTCGCCAAAATTGGAAGAAAGCGCTGCTTGTAACACTCCCCTACTGCTTACTACTTGCAACCATTGCCGCCTACGTTGGTAGCCTTATTATTTACCATTACTCAGATCAACTTACCTTCGTTTTCACGCTCTGTGCACTGATATCCACTTTCAAAGTGACGCTATACACGGTGAACTATGCCAACGGCACGCCTTTTTCTTATGCATCTTTGTTTCATCTGTCGTTTCGTTACTTCATTTTAGCCACAGCTACAGTGCTCTTTAGCGCTATCTTATTCACTATATTGTTCTTAGGCGCAGAGCTCTTTGAAGTACTGGGTATCTCGATTTTCAGTGAGTTACTAGCAGACAAATGGGTATGGGTCCCAACCTTGACATTGTCGGTTGCGCTAGCCATTAATGTCTTTCGAAGTATATTGCATACCGTCGACGTCTCGGCATCAATCGTACAAACGCTGTTTAAATTTTTATTGCCATTTTTAGTGATAATCTCTCTTGGCTTTGCAGCAACATTACCATTCACCGGCTTACAGAAGCTTTGGGATACAGGCAGCGGAACCAGCCTAGTACTGTGGTTACAAGCCCTTACCCTATTCTTTGTCAATGCGGTATATCACGAGGGCAATCTTCATCGCCCTTACAAAGCACTGATGCATCGGCTCATTATGCTTGGTTTGGTATTGTTACCAATTTATAGCATCATCGGCGCTTATGGTCTGTGGTTAAGAATCGATCAGTATGGCTTAACAGTATCAAGAGCATGGGCCACAGTAGTATGTGCACTCTTAGCATGCTTCGCTTTTGGCTACTTGCTAGGCATCATTCGTTTGGGTGAACGTTGGCAGGCTGCCCAAAGTAAAATAAATGTGGGAATGGGCATTGTGGTAGCAGTGGGACTTTTGCTGATCAACACCCCATTTATCAACTTTTATAGTTTATCGGCATCGAGCCAATTGGCTCGACTGGATGATGGTAAAGTGAGTCTCGAAGAATTCGACTTTGATTACTTTGTTTACTCCCTTCATGCACCAGGCAAAGAAGCCCTTGATGCATTGAAAGCCGACATTGCCGAGAGCAACCCTGATATAGTCGCTCTTATCGACAAGAAATACAGTAATCGAACACGCTATAGCGGCGGTAGCGAACTCGACGACTTACAAGTAGAAACCATTGTTAGCTTCTTTCCTGAAAAGAGCAGTATTTCGTCGGAGTTTATGGACTATCTTCAAGCTAGCAACATACTCAACGACAGTTACCCTTCATCTATTGTTAGCTTACATATCATTGCGATTGATATGGATGAGGATGGTAGTGATGAATATCTGGTCGTTCATGCTTATAACTGGGGCGAAAGCGCAGCCTTATATAGTAGAATGGCCGATGACAACGATGCTGAAAAAAAGCAAGATGAGGCAAGTAAAGAACAAGCCTCAGAGAATCTTTGGCAACGGCATTATGTGAATGTGAGTAGTGATTCACGCAACGCTGAGCTCAGCATAATTTTGAATAGTGAAAAAATCACGCTTGAAGAACGCAAATGGAAAAAAGCCCGCATCGGGCCTTTTGAGTTCATCGTGCAAGACTAATTTTCAATCAGGCTATCGCGAAAGCTGATACGCACAGATTGTGACTGCGCTGGCCAAATTAAGTGAATCGATAGCGCCAGAGCCGCCAATAGTAAAAGCTTCCGCATGCATAGACTGTAAAGCATCTGTTGGCACGCCTCTCGCTTCATTACCAAACAAATAACATTGATGCTCAGCGAAGCTGTCACTTTCAACAGACTTCCCTTGCATATCGAGGTAGGCAAAACTGGCGTAACGCTCAGCCAGTGCACTTAAGCTAAGTTCTGTTTCAACTTGTAGATGAAAGGTAGCTCCCATTGCCGAACGCACCACTTTAGGGTTAAACGGGTCGACACTGTTAGGACTCAGCAACAAGGTAAAGCGACCGAACCAAGCTAGACTTCTTAATATGGTGCCAAGATTCCCTGGGTCTTGTACCTCATAAAGATAGATCGCTTTAGTCAACGCTGACTTGGTAGACTTTGTTGCTTCAGCCACTGCCTTATGTAGGGAAAAAGGAACGCAGGCAACCATCCCCTGAGGTGTTTTAGTATCGCTCAATTGTGCGATCTTTTTGTCATTCAACACCACTGTTTGAAATGAGTGGTTAAAGCCTTGCGCCCAAGCCTCACGTTCTTCACTCACATAAAGCGTAATATTGATGTTCAGCTTTGGGTGTGCATTCTGCACTGCTTTATGCAATTCCAGCACGAGGTGCTCGCCCTCTACTAAATAATGCTCAAACTCGTTGCGGTATTTCTTTTGATGTAGCTTTTTAACATCATCAAACTTCATTCAGGTTCCTATGCCATCAACTCGCTTTTTTAGCGGCTATGTTGTGTATGCGTGTGTGTGAGAATTGCGATTCGGTTTGCAAATTAGGCCTGCAAGCTTACAATATGTGCCGTTTTAGCGCTACCAACAAGCAGACAAATTACATGGCCAAGGCAAAAAGCAATAAGAAATGGATGGAAGAACACGTAAACGACATTTACGTAAAAAAGGCCCAAGTAGACGGCTATCGTTCGCGTGCAAGCTATAAACTTATTGAAATAAATGAAAAAGATAAGCTATTTGGTCACGGTAGTGTTGTTATGGACTTAGGATCGGCTCCTGGCGGTTGGTCGCAAATTGTTGCGCCAATAGTAGGCGACTCAGGGCGTGTTATCGCTTCTGATATTTTGCCCATGGACGGCATTCCTGGTGTAAGTTTCATACAAGGTGATTTCACCGACGAAAAAGTATATGAGCAAATTGTCGCGAAACTTGGCGACGATCTTGTTGATGCAGTTATTTCTGATATGGCACCAAATATGAGCGGTGTAGCCACTACCGATCAATATGCATCGATGTATTTGGTAGAGTTAGCACTGGACATGGCAAGAAATGTGTTAAAACCAAACGGCAGTTTTTGCGCAAAGGTTTTCCAAGGAGTTGGCTACGATGCTTATGTCAAAGACCTGCGCACTTCCTTTTCAAAGGTGATTGTGAGAAAACCTGCGGCCTCTAGGCCACGCTCACGCGAAGTTTATTTGGTAGCCAAGGGTTTTAAAGCGTAAACATCTCTTTAAAACCCTCAGGCGAACAGCTCTTTGTTAGCTGCTATTGCTTCTTAGGCGCGGGGCGAGGATCAAAGTCAGAGTTCGCCATGTAAGCGGTGATTACCGCCCATACCGTTTGATTCTGACGAATATCATCTAGGTCAATTTTATCAAGCGTGTCGTTTGGGGTGTGATGGTAGTCGAAATAGTAGGTACCATCTTGCTTTAAAGCGATCACTGGCACGCCGTAGTTTGGCAACATCGACACATCTGGGCCACCGTTAGTCGTATTATTTCCCAGCTCCACTCCCATGCTAGCAAGCATGGCGTAAAGATCCTTAGGGTTATTCCTAACAGCTTCATCGAAGCGAGTGTCTAGCTGATAGATTTTACCGGCCCCAAAGTCTGACTCGGCAGCAAAAATGATATTCTGTAAGTCGTCACGGTTGCTGCGTACATATTGATAAGCACCAACTAAGCCAATTTCTTCAGCCGCATATAGAACCACGCGAATTGTGCGTTTTGGCTGCCCTATTGTGTCTTTTATGATCTTTGCCGCCGCACTAACAATACCCACGCCAGCACCATCATCTAGCGCACCGGTTCCTTCATCCCATGAATCAAGATGGGCTGAAATAAGCACAACTTCCTCAGGTTTTTCAGAACCCGTGAATTCACCAATCACGTTGTAAGATGTTTGCCAACCTGCATCTTTCGCTTGCATATTAATACTCAAAACCACATCTTCATCACTTGAAAACATCGCCTCTAAGTTGTCAGCATCAGCAGTAGAAATTGCCCCTGCAGGTATCTTCTCAACACCTTCTTCATAACGCATCACACCTGTGTGTGCAAAACGAGAGTTATCGGTTCCTACAGAGCGAATTATCACAGCTTTAGCGCCTAACTTAGCCGCTTCTACTGCACCTCGAACTCGATTAGGTACCACCTTACCGTAGAAACGCCCTGCTCGGTCACGCTCCATTCGAGTATTCAAAAATACAATATTGCCTTCAACAGAGGCCTTTGATGCTTGTGTTAAACTGTCGAGAGAATCAAACATCACCACTTTTTCTTCTAAGCCCTCTTCTGGCGTTGCGACTGAACCCCCCAATGCCGTAATAACTAAAGCTTGAGGAAATGGTGCACTAACTCGTGCGTCGGCAAAACCACGTTCCCAATTACGCACTCTTACAGGCTGTTTGTATACCTTATCAAAGCCCAGTTCGTTAAACTTTTCTTCCGCCCAAGCAACTGCACGTTTATCGCCTTGGGAGCCAGGAATTCTTGGCCCGACTTCAACGGTTAATGATTTAACGATTTCGTATGCAAGATCACTCTGCTCACTCGCTTCTTTTGTCTTCAAAGCATGTGCTAAAGCAGGGCTTGCATTTTGTATTTCCGCGCTAGTGGTTTTTG
This sequence comes from Marinibium conchae, assembly GCF_015595035.1. GTDB lineage: Bacteria > Pseudomonadota > Gammaproteobacteria > Enterobacterales > Alteromonadaceae > Glaciecola. The sequence goes on from NZ_JADNRN010000001.1 coordinate 1,740,714, forward strand.
CATTATTTGGCGCAGGTAAGTGACTACATGCGCCAAGGCTTAGGGCAAGGCTTGAGGCAATTAGTAATTGGGTAAATGTTTGTCGCATTTAATAATTTCCGTATTTGTGTGTGTTCACATGCAAAATAGCAGAGTTGTCACAATTGTCTAGCCTTGTGTTCAAGCGTCAACAAAGCCTGTACGATAGTCGAATATAAAAATAGATTATTTGAGCTTAACGAATAGTCCCTTATAGTTAGGACATAAATAGTACTCAGCCCGCAAGCTTAGCTCTCATCCATCACACAAAAGGCGAAATATGTTTTCAATTCATGTTGAACGAACCATTAACAAACCGATAGAAGAGGTATTTGCCGTGCTCAGTGACCACGCAAACTACGCACAATTTAAAGGTGTCGATGCATCAAAGCTGCTTATTGAAGGCTCAGAGCATAAAAATGGCTTAGGCGCAGTGCGCGAAATTATTGCTAGCGGCGCAAATCTGCATGAAGAAATTGTCGCTTTTGAACCGCCATTCAAACTAGGCTACAAAATCATTAAGTCGAGCCCTTTGCCCTACGACCATTTTCTTGGTGAAGTCACCCTCGAGGAAAGAGATGGGCAAACCCATGTGATTTGGCGATCCCAGGGCCGCATTACAACGCCATTATTGGGGCGTTTTTACTTCGATAAACAAATTCAAAAAGGGGGAGCTCGAGCCTTCGGCAGTATATTAAAATTCATTGCTAATATGCCCAGCTAGCCCGACATTCCATGAGCAAATCTGACGGCAATAATTCATCACCTGTAAGCACTAGTTTTGAATATAACGACTATCTGTTAACGGCTATCGCTAAACTCAAAGATAGACCTGTTTGCAACACTTCGAGTGCAGATGTGCAGGCACTCATGCAGTTGACAGTCGATAACTTGCCTGAAGAAGGCTTAGGAGAAGAACAAAGCCTTGAACTGCTAGCGCCCCTAGTGTTGGGGCAAGCTGCTTATTTAGATGAGTCTTGTGCACTTGCGCACATGGACCCACCAACCCCATGGATAACTTGGGTAACTCAAGCTTGGAATGCGCGCCTTAATCAGAACCTGCTACATCCAGCTACTTCACCTTTTGCGAAGGAGGCTGAGAAATATGTAGTTGACTGGCTATCCCCCTTCTTTGGTATGGACGGTGGACACATGTGCAGCGGTTCAACAGTTGCAAACTTAAGCGCACTTTGGGCAGCAAGAAACTTGAAAGGCGTATCAAGCGTGATTGCATCAAACGCTGCGCATATCAGTATTAAGAAAGCTGCCAATATTCTAGGCTTAGATTTTATAGCACTAGCATGCAACGAAAAAGGTGAAGTGGATTTAGCGCATTTGCCCCATGCAGATATATTAGCTAAATCCTGCCTTGTTTTAACTGCTGGAACTACCTCCGCGGGTGCGATCGATCCATTACCCAACAACAAGGTCGATGCACACAACACGCTATTTGACAGCATAAAATGGTTACACGTTGATGCGGCTTGGGCTGGTCCTTTGCTATTAAGTAAAAAATATAAGCATTTACTAAGTGGAATTGAACACGCAGACTCTGTCGCTGTTTCAGCCCACAAATGGCTATATCAACCCAAGGATTCCGCACTGATTTTCTTTAAAGACACGGCCAGCGCAAACCCAGCAATTAGCGAAGGTTCAAGCTATTTAAGCACGCCGAACGTAGGGGTTCAGGGTTCACGATCTGCCGCCGCGGTTTCGCTATTAGCAACTCTGCTAGCATGGGGTCAGAAAGGCTTGAGTACTCATATTGAATCCAATATGAACATGGCAGAGCATTTAGCAAACTACATAAAAAATCACAGCCCAATTACATGCAGCACTGGCGATGAAGTGAGTTTTGAATTATTTACCCAACCAGTGAGCGCTGTAAGCTTATTTCGTCCTACCAAAACAAATATGACCTCGACTGAGCAAAATCAACTTTGCAAGCGCTTCGTGTCGTCACTGCCCAGCGGCGTCTTCTCGACCTGCGAACTTAATGAACAGATTTGGGTGCGCAGCGTTGCAGCAAACCCTAAAGCGAAGGTTAACAAGATTATCGCGTTGTTGGATGAAACACTGCAAAAACTCTAAGATGCGCTAGCACAGCGAAGGCAAAGCTTGGCCTCCGGAGCAGTCAAAGCGGCGTGTAATAATTACCAGCTTGACGTAAGCACCACATTGAAGAGAAGTAGCCAATTTGATATGGCGCGTGTTTTACGAGGCAAGTCAACCTAAGGTTTGTTTGCAAATTAAGTTCTATATCACATAGCATTTTGGTCTAACCTCAGCATTTAAATATTGGCTTACAAGTGATTAAACTATGAGCAATGCAAGATAACTAATAAGGAACAAGTATGAAACCAGAAACGATTGCACTGCACGCTGGCTACAAAAGCGACCCAACAACGAAGGCTGCAACAACGCCAATTTATCAAACTACCTCATTTACTTTCGACGATACTCAGCACGGTGCAGATCTATTCAACTTGGCTGTTCCTGGGAACATCTATAGTCGCATCATGAATCCAACTAACGCGGTTCTCGAGCAACGAGTTGCTGAGCTTGAAGGTGGCATTGGAGCGCTTTCGGTAGGTTCTGGCATGGCTGCTATTCGTTATGCTATTGAGGCCATTGCAGATGTAGGCTCTAATATTGTTAGTTCGAGCCAATTGTATGGTGGTACTTACAATTTGTTTGCGCATACTTTTCCGCGTCAAGGCATAGAGACTCGTTTTGCCAAGGGTGACGATTTTGACGCTATTGCCGCACTTATTGATGAAAATACCAAAGCGCTTTATTGTGAGTCTATTGGTAACCCCGCGGGTAATGTGGTCGATATTCAGCGTTGGGCAGAAATTGCTCATGCGGCTGGTGTACCTCTTATTGTTGATAATACGGTTGCCACTCCTGTGCTGTGTCGTGTGTTTGATTTTGGTGCCGACATTGTTATTCACTCTCTCACTAAATATATCGGCGGGCATGGCACTACCATAGGCGGTATCATCGTCGACTCTGGTAAATTTGATTGGGCTGCAAATGCTGAGCGCTTCCCGATGATGACGACACCCGACCCTTCCTACCATGGCGTTGTCTATACTGAAGCATTAGGGGAAGCCGCTTACATCGGACGGTGCCGAGTAGTTCCTCTTCGCAATACTGGCGCTGCCTTAGCGCCGAACAGTGCATTTCAAATTATGCAGGGCTTAGAGACGCTTTCATTACGCATGGAGCGTCACTGTGAGAACGCAGAAAAAGTAGCGAAGTACCTACTCAATAGCGACGCGGTAAGTTGGGTAAATTACGCAGCTCTACCGTCGAGCGAATATTATGAAACCTGCCAACGCATATGCGGTGGTAAGGCTGCGGGCATTATCAGCTTTGGCATTAAAGGCGGGATTGAGGCGGGTTCTAAATTCATCGATGCACTGCAATTGATATTGCGTTTGGTGAATATTGGCGATGCTAAATCATTGGCCTGCCACCCAGCGAGCACCACACATAGACAACTCAATCCTGAAGAATTAGCTGCAGTGGGTGTATCAGAAGAAATGGTGAGAATATCGGTCGGTATAGAACATATTGATGACATCATCGCAGATATTGAACAAGCCTTGGCGGCAAGTCAGGCCTAATTATACGTCATCGCGCAAGCCATAAAAAAGGCACACTTCCATTTCATGAAGTGAGCCTTTTTTGTATGTTAATAGTGACTCGCTAAGGACACATCACTTATTGACCTCAAGATGACGCTTAAAGAACTCAACTAACATAGACTGTCTATGGATTAGCGTGTTCTTCCCTGCTCTTATACCGTGAGCACGATTCGGGTAAGCCATAAACTCAAACGGTTTATTGTGTTTTACTAATTCATTGATCAAACGCTCGGAGCCTTGGTAGTGTACGTTGTCATCACCGGTGCCATGAATAAGCAATAATTTACCCACGAAACCCTCAACAAAATTGACCGATGAGGTATTGAAATAGCTTTCAGGATCGGTATTTGGGTTGCCTGAATAACGTTCTTGATAGATGGTGTCGTACAACGCAATGTCGGGAACAGGTGCAATAGCCACGCCTGCGTGAAATTTGTCGCCATGCTTAAATAGCATGTTTAAGGTAGAGCTTCCGCCACCAGAGTGACCGTAAACGCCAATACGCGCTGTATCAATAAAAGCATAACGTGAGGCAAGCTCGTCAAGCGCATCAGCTTGATCTTGCACTGTTATACCACCAATCTTCTTATAAATTGACTTCCGCCAGTCGCGCCCTTTTGGAGAGCGAGTACCCCGGTTATCGACCGAAACCACAATAAAACCCTCTTGCACTAGCAAGGACCTTAGCAGGAAGCCTGCGCCGCCATAAGAATCTTGCACAGTAGAGCCTGCTGGCTCTCCGTATACATAAAAAATAGTCGGGTACTTTTTGTTTTTATCCAGATTTTTGGGCGTCATAATATAAGCATCTAGCACCGTGCCGTCTTGAGCGCTCACCTGAACAAACTCATGGTTTGGCAAATTGGCATTGCTTAACTTCTCTTTCAATTCAAGGTTTTCGGTAAGAACCTTGATGGTGCTGTGATCAGCCACATTGATTGTGCGTGACGTCGTTGGCGTCGTGAAATCGCTATGTGAATGCATGGCGTTTGAGGTATCTTTCGACATGGTGTAGCGGTTGTTGCCATCAAACTCACGCGGAGTCACCCTTTCAGGTTTGCTACTGCCATCCAAAGATGCTCTGTAAAGATAGCGTTGACCTTGGTTCTCGGGAGAGGCCATAAAGTAAACGACATTTTTGTCTTCATTAAATGCGAGGGTGGAAATCACATCAAAATCGCCAGGTGTAAGATCAATCTCCGTTTTTCCATCTTTTGACACACGATAAAGGTGGCGCCAGCCGTCTTTTTCACTATGCCAAAGGAAGTCGTTCCCGCCATTAATAAACTCTGCTTCGTAATACCAGCCAATAAAAGCCTCATCACCGTCTGTATATACTTGCTCGAACTCATTTTTTTCGAGGTTAAACAGCCATAAACGATTAAGTTGTTGCGGACGATTCACGTCTTGTACAAGCAACTCGTTTCCGTTTGCCCAATTGATACGTGGAATATAGCGGTCACGGTTGTCGCCCTCAAGCGCTAGCCATTGCGTATTTTGATTATCCAGATGCACCACACCTACTCTCACAGCGGAGTTCATTTCGCCCGCTTTTGGGTAAGGAAATTTGGTTAAGGTAGGATACAAAGAGTCGGTATTGTTAATCATGATGAAATCTTTCACACCCGAAGTGTCTAGCTGCCAATAGCCTATTTTTTGACTGTCGGGTGACCATCGAAACCCATCGCGGATCGCAAGTTCTTCTTCATATACCCAATCAAAATTACCATTGATGATAATGTCGTTACCGTCTTTAGTAAGGGCTATCACATTTTTGCTCAAGCCAGCTTTTTGTTGCGAAGTGGCTTCATTAATATTCTGGTAGTAAATGTTGTTGCGAAATACATAGGCAACTTTGCTCGAATCTGGTGAGAACTTAGCGAACATCAGCCTAGCTTCGTCAGCTTGATCCTCTGCATCGTCATTCGCTGCTTTTGCCGCCCATGCCTCTAAAACTGACTCTGGGCCAAGCTGTCGTAAACTCTTATCTTCAAGATTTAACAGAAAATAATCACCACGACTGCGCGAGCGCCACACCTTTCGAGAATTTGTATAAATCAATGCCCACTTGCCGTCGTTTGACCAAATGTAGTCGTCGATAGCGATCGGTGCGCTGTTTCCTTCGGGAATAAGCTCTTCAAAAGTGACTAAGACCTTTCTGCCAGTACCGTCAACCTTGTAAAAAACAATATCATTGCCTTCAATGCTACCCTCGTTGGCGTCTTCGTGTACCGACTGCCCTGCAGCTCCATCACCGCTTGCGCCTTCAGGTGTTGATGTTCGAGGCTCAAGTATGGTGTAGCCACTACCGTCATCAAGCCATCGAAAATAAGGGCTTCTCTCACTTTTGAAGTAGTTATTTTGATAGATATTTTCCATGCTAAGCGTCGTGTCTGACACCTCTGTAGCATTGCTATTTTTCTTACCTTGTGCAGTATTGCTGTAGTTAGTTGAACTACAACCCTGCACACCTAACATAACAAGCAACGCTAACGCTGCGCCAAATGACTTTCTGATTTGCATTGAGTTTTCCCTGTCGTTGACAGTCGAGACTATGTTCAACTGCTAATTATTCTATTTTTATCAATGTTGGGAGTTGAGAAACGCTTTAATCTTGCTAATACTCAGCTTACAAGCTTGTATGAATTAGCCAGAGCATAAAGGTAACAAATGCATGATTAAGTTGCTAGCAAGTGTGAGCAATGCAAGCTAATATTCGCCACCTTTATTTTACGCCAAACAAAACTATTTTTGTGTGGATGAGTAAACAATATCTAAATCGTAAAAAGTTAAAAGACAAATAAGGACTACAATGGCAGCCATTGGCATTGATTACGGCACTTCTAACTCTGAAGTTGTGTTCTTCGACGGTAGCAAACACCAATACATAAAGCTTGACCCAACGCTGGATGAGTCAAACAAAATACGTTCATCTGTTTTCATCTATTACAAAGATGAACTGCCCACCCCACCGGCGAGTGTGATTGAAGCTAAAGTAAAACAAATTCAACGGGCAATCAGCGATCAAATAGATAAAGCAAAACAGCAGTATTATGAAGCACAAGACCCACGCGAACAGCAAGTCTTTAGCGATAAAATAAGTGACCTTCGTTCTGAATTTCACAATAAACCAGCGCTACAAAGGCGAGCGATACAACTCTTGCTTAAACATATGAAGGTGGATGATTTAACGCTGCTTCAATTAGTAGAAAGTGGTGAGTTTGCTTTTGGTGAAGAAGGTTTTCGGCGTTATTTAAAGACACCGGAGAAAGGCCGCCTTATATACTCACCCAAAAACTTCTTGGGCGCCAATCTAGTAGCCGGACAAAAGCAAGCTTTTGTCGGCATGATTGCCAAACAGTTAGCTTTTTTTAAACAAAGCGCTGAAAGCCAGATGAACACCAAGGTTAGCACTGCGGTGATTGGCCGCCCGGTTCGATTTCATGGCACGCGAGGCGAAGATGGTAACTCCCAAGCTATCGACATTATGCGTGAAGCTGCGATAAAAGCTGGTTTTGAGAAGATTGACTTCTTAGAAGAGCCTATCGCCGCGGCATACAAAATCGAACGTAAACTCAATAAAGAAACACGTGTGTTGGTTGTTGATATAGGGGGTGGCACGACCGATATTTGTTGCATCAAGTTGTCTCCAGAAAAGCTCAGTAATTTGCAGCGTCAGCAAGATGTACTCTCTGTTACTGGGGCGCGATTAGGTGGCATGGAATGCGACAAAAATCTTATCATTAAGGCGATTGCACCTAGTATGGGAGCTGGACTTAAAATGCAAAGTGGATTGCCCGTGCCACCAACCTACTTTACCGACATGTGCGCCGTAGACGACATTCCAAAGCTAAGTCGCTTCTTCTCAGACGATTATGGATTGGATATTGCGCAAACGATGTCGATCGTAAAAGATAAGGAGCCTCTTAGTCGCCTGCTTACGGTGCAGGAAGAAAAACTATCTGCACGCTTGGTAAACTCATCTCGTTTGGCGAAAGAAATGTTGTCATCGAAAACAGAAATCACCTTACCTTTGGGCTATATCGAACCAGACTACAAGGTTACCATTTCTATTAGTGAGCTAGAGCGTTCAATGAAACCTTGGATGGACCGAGTTAAACGCTTAGTAGCTGAGTGTTTAGAAAACAGTGCGGAGCCACCAGAAATGCTATTCATTACCGGTGGCATGAGTTTATCGCCTATTGTTAAGAAGCAACTTAAAGACCTAATGCTGCCAGATTTGCCCTTAATTGAGGGCGATGCCTTCAACTCTGTTTGCGAAGGCTTAGCAATTCAAGCGAGCAAGCTCTAATATCATTATGAAAGAATAAATGCCTATTGCCTGTCTATTGAGTCAAGTTAATACTTTCAATAACGGGCAAGCTATATTTATGCGACTGATTAAAACACTAACACTGGTATTCGCCTTAATTTCTTGTGCGCTGCATGCACAAGAAAGCAAAGAAAGCACTGCACCAAAAATCGAGCACCCCGACGCCCCGCAATGGACCTTGTCTACCCAAGATGGCAAGCAGATAAGCTTTAGTGATTATGCGGGTAAGCCAGTAATAATTACCTTTTGGGGTACATGGTGCCCGTACTGCAAAAAACTACATCCAGGCTTGGAAAAAGTCCGTGCGAAATACGAGGAACAAGGCTTAGTTGTTTTAGGCATTAGCGTTAATGAACAAGATGGTGCAAAGCCGCAAGACTTTCTGACCAAGAATGGCATTCACTTTCTCACTTTAGTAGAAGGTGACGATATTGCAGAAGATGCATTTCAGGTATTTGGCACTCCCACTACCCTGTTTATTTCTCCGCAGGGTAAAATATTGGGGCGCACAATGGAATCCAATCCAGAAGATCCTCGTTTCGATAAAATCGCTGCTTATTTAGTGGGTTTGCAGGATTAATACCTTATCAAAAACACAAACTAGCCAAAGCTAGCACATGCAAGGTCAGATTCGAATAAAGCAGCGCTTACTTATTATCGTAGGCCTCTACTACCTGCTCACAGAAAGCCTTGCCTGCACTGGATAAAAAGTAGTGCTCGTTGGCGCTTTCAAAGGCGAAGCCCCTATTTACCAAGTAATCAACGGCTTTTTGCCAATTTGCGAAACGTAAAGCTCTGCAGATTGCCTTGTATTCATCATTACTTGCTATTTCAGCAATGTCTTTTGCGCCAAAGCCCAAGCTGTGATTGCCAAGATTATCAATACTCCTGCCCGACATTTCAAAATGACGCGCTAGCACCATCAATATGGATTGTGTTTTCAGTGCATGTTCATCTGCTTCATCCACGTCCGAGTCGGTAGTGCTATTGATGTAAAAGAACTCACCACGAACATTATGCTCAAGCTGTTTACCAATCAAGCTATACAACAGTGTGAATTCATTAAGATAGCGAAACAAATAAGTGTAGTCTTTGTCATCTTTCAAGCTCGCCGACATTTTGTCATAGCGTTGTTTTGATATGATTCGACCTTGTGTGAAACGCTGGTAAATACGCGTAGATATTTGACGATTTAAGCTAGAAAAGTCACTTAAGCTTGCTTCAACGTGACTCACCGACCTTGCTTCTTGCAAACTGCTATTTGAAGAATCACTCGCGCTAGCCTCACGCTTAGCATCAGTTACACTTTTATCATCGTTGTTCATTCTTCTACTCCATTTAGCGTCAGCTTGCTACATCGGATCTTCCGGTAACGATATCGTTGTTGTTCAAATTCGGCTTCCGCAAAATAATTGGTGGTGATCAAGCTAAAATCATTGCTACCTAAGCTCGATTTTTTCGACATGGCATTCACTGCTGATATCAAATCGTAGAGGTGATATTCAGGGAACTCTGTTTTAAGCCTATCGTGCAACATGGCGCCAAGGTCTGTTGTCTCGCGCAAGCTCACCTTTTCCAATACTTTTTGTAAGGCATAAAAACGTAGTAGCCGCTGCTCGGCTTCGTCGCTAGCGCTGGCATGTGAAAACACCTTACTCAAGTCACCAAGATTCAAGGCATCTTTTGTTCTGGCCTCAAGTTCATTAAACATATTTCGGAAATAGGCTGGCGAATTATTGAAAGCATAACCAATAGGACGTTGAAAAGCTTTAATGTTGGCTGAAAACTCAGGCAGTACAATCGCGCTGTCTGCCAAAAGTTTCTTATTTAAATTGGCGCTTTGCGTATTCTTGAGCTCTGGTAGAATTTTTGACTGGTAAAAATACTCAATGGCGTTGAAACGCTTAATGCTATCTCGTTGCTTATGGATAAAGCGGTTAACCGCATTCGCCGTTGATTCTATGGGTTGATAGAAGTTAAGAAAACTCAATGCATAGGCCTGACAGCTGTTGGCCAGCTTTTCTTGCTGATGGCTTTGCAAGCGCATGCTGATCTTCGTTAGGATAGTGTGTAAACCATCTAGTTCTGCGTAGGTGCTATCCGGATTTAAGAAAGCGAGTACCGGCAGAATATGGCGCTCATACAGCTTCACGATTTGATCTAGCCAAGACTGTTTAGCATTTACGTAATCTTCTGAGCTAAGCGATGATTTGACGCTTTGTGATGTGAGCTTTTCCAGCTCTTTTCCCATCGATTGCATCTTCACTACATTTTGACGCATGTCGCTTAACAAACGCCCGATATGCATAAACAAATTGTCGACAAACTCAGTAAAGTCGTCATCGTCGTCAATAAAAGATAAAGCCCCTGACGACAGACTCTCAAAAGCCTGATTCAAAAAAGTAAGATGGGTTTTGAGCTGAACATCGGTTAACTTTTTGTACAGTGAAACGTCGCACAAACGCACCACATCTAACACCGATGATTGAAAGTACAGGCGATGCTCACCTTGGCTTGCGTCTATATCCATCACGATGTGAGCTTGCGCTAGATTGCGTGTTGAGTAAGCAATATTAACCCGCTTTCGCACATCAGGTTTGAGAAGCTCAGTGTAGGCGCGTAAACGCTGAAATATGGTTTGTTCGCTGATGTAATTGACGGCGTTTTTATCCATCTCTTTGATACAATCCGACAGTACCGTGCGATGTTCAAGAATAACGCTCAGTGTTTCTAAGGTGCCCAGTTGCTTTTGTTCAGTTTGCTGCTCAGCGCGCATTTTATAAAAGCTCCGACTGCTCAGCTAGCTCAATGGTGCTAAAGCTTTCTGCACCATTCCAATACACTCTATTGCGTTCAGGGTGGTAAGGCAATGCCGTTGTAAGAGCATCCATAACATGCCTACGCCCTATCTTTGCTTGCAATTCAGGGCTTGTTGAATGCGTGCCTGCGGCCATCAGTTTAAAGCCTGCTTTAGCTAGGTCATTAAGCCACCAATCAAACTGCCCTATATCAATATTTGCGATTTCATCGTGTACGATCGGTAAAGAGGTTTCACACTCATGGGCCATAAGCCGTTTTAGCAACAACTGCACAAGCTTGATCTTAATCAGTGCATTGGTTGAATTACTTTGCTTTTTGTCTTCCTTGCCGCTTTTGTTGCGCAGTTGAACCCGCGGTTCGAAGGACTCAATAACGCGATCCATTGTTAAGGTGAAGCTATCATCTTTATTGAAGAACTTTTCAGCAAAAGCCACTAAACGCTGATAAAAATCCTCAGACTGCATTTGGTCGCTATATAAATTGGTTTCAGCAAATTCATTCACTAGCGACGTAAACTGTTTGTTGATCCCAACTTCAAACTCAACCGACTCGACATTGTTAATGGTGATGCCCTCGAAAGCATGATTAATTTCTTTTTCAAAAGCTTTAATCAAACGGTAGTTTTGCACAATAATTTCTTTCTTCGTGCCAATGGTTTGATTGTGCTCTTCAATTTGTCTACCGAGCAATGAGCGCTGAGTATCAAGGTTGCCGTACACTTCTGAAATATCGTCGATGCAGGCTGTTATTTCTTGCCAAAAAGGGGCATCGCCCTTCACGCCGTGTTTGTCCTCAACAACTTGTTCTTCAATAAAGCTTCGGAGTTGCGTTAGCAAACTGTATTGAAGGCGTTCAAGATTCGTTGCACTGCTTTCAAACAAGGCGAGAGAGTCGCCATTAATGTAGCCGGTGAAGGTGTCCTCGGGTACAAGTGCCAACCACTTGTGGTGACGAGTAGCAAAAGCCTCTACTTGCTTAAGCAGTGCTGAATGTTCTTCAATATTCTGCCGGCATTGATGATAAGCGGCCTTTGCTTTTTCGCGAACAAGGCCAGCATTCTCTTGCTTTTTACTAGTGGCTTCAATCAAGTGCTGCAAGGATTCAATGGCAAGCGCAGAATCTTCAAGCTCTACAGCGAGATCTTGTAAGCGGCGCTTGGCATAATCATAGTTTTTGAGCGCATTGAGGTCTTTCTCATTTACGTTAATACGCTTTTTCAGTTCGCCCAATGAATGTGACTGTTGTAATTGATGCTCGCCATTTCCTGATATTTGTTTCTTTTGCTTGTCGCCGCTCTCTATTTCTTGCTCGACTTTTGCAAGTTGCAGGCTCAAGTTAGGCTCACGAAAAGCGATGTAGGCCAGTTGAGTATCAAAAAAACTGAAGTGTGCGGCATTGTTTTCAAATAGAGAATAAAAGCGTTTAAACGACTGTATTTCAGAGTCGCTCAACTCACGCCCCACATTTGCAGAGGGTAAGGCTGTATTAATGCTGTAGAGCCAATCAACCTGCTCTTTAGGTAATTGTTCATGCAGGCTATATTCAGACTTTTCAATCGCAAAGCGCAGCTTCTCTCGCTGTTGGCAAAGTTCTTGTTGCTTGATCTCAATCTCAGCTATAACTTCATCACGCTTAACTCTTCCTTCAACAACGTCCACGATACGTTGCGCTTCGATAAGATCCTCATTTAGTGCTTCAACAATAAACTCAATATCTTGGCCCGGAAACTCCTTTCGAACACTCTCAACTGTGTTTACTATTGCCTGATGGCTCTTCGCTTCTTTCTCTTTTGTTTTATGAAGGCCTTTTTCAACACCTAATTTGGTAGTTAGTTCGCGCAGTTCTGCAGATGCTTTCTTAGCGGCTAAGTCAGCTACTTCGTTTTTATCTGACAACTCATTCAACTCAGCTTGCAGCTTTTGTTTACCATCCTTCAGCCAAGACAGACCGGGCTTAACATCCCCTAACATGCCAAGGTAAGTTACAAAAGTATCGCGGTCTTTAAGTACTTTGTGATAAAGCGTCTCTTGGTTGATAATCTTATTGAGCTGAGCTTCTTGCAACTTCAAGCTCTCGTGTTGTTGTTTAAACTGTGAAACATCAAAACCTAATTGGTCTTGACTGCTTTTCTTATTGCTTTCAATGATATTGGCAATAGCGTCAGTAAACGGCTTTTTATTCTTACCCGATGCAACAAATAAAAGCTTGATCAGCGCTCGTAAGGAATTCACGCTTTGCGTGCTACGCTCTTTTAATGGGAACAATGTGTATCGGCTTGATTGCAACTCACTTTCATACAGAATAGTTGCCGTTTTGCTTGTCTCTTTTGAAAGCACACAAGTGCTATCATGCTTTTGAATAAAGTCGTACAAACCCTGCTTTGAGAGCTTATCAACGCGTTCGCCTATTCCATCAGGATCATCTCCTAGCTGCCAAAATAAATGCTGGAATTGTGCAAAGGGCAACTGCGTAAACAAGCGTTCGATTCTAAGCCTACCAGATTGCGACGCAGAAATAATTTGGCAACAATGCGGGCCGTCGAAAACACGCTTCTCGTATTCGAGGATCAAGAAAGAATACTTACTGGGAAAGTAGTGATTAAAGGTCTCTTCAGAATGATAAAACTCGCCATGGCTATCTGAGAAGCCGAAGTTTTTTGCTTGTTTTGCCATACTGCATTCTGGCAGAAAAAACAGGCGTATTGCGTTAATTAAACTCGACTTACCAACATTTCCCTCGGCAACAAGCATGCTGTGGGCGTCAACATCTAATTCTGCATAAGCAAATTCACTTGAATCTACGGCGATGATCCGTTTAACGCCGATAAAAAGATTGCTCATGTATTCTCCTTGAAAGTTTGGCCCGTATTATGACGGCTTAAGGCCATCAAGCAAAGCCTCTTGTTCCATGAAAGCGCGGGCTTTACGCATTGTGTCTAATAATTCACCCTGCTCCAGCGCCTCACATAAACTCACCGCTGCTAGCAAAGATGAGGTGGATTTCGGCTCAAAAGTGAATAAATGGCGTTTTTCAGAAAGTAAGGTCGGTGACACATAATAAGTTCGCGCATAATCTTTGGTGATAAGATCTTTGGCTATTTTCAGACCTTCATAGTCGTAATCAAACAAACAGAAAAGCTCATCGTAGCGAGATAGAAATGGCGCAAAGCTTGGATTCAAAATCCTTTTCCCACCGGCAAAGTAAATATCACATTCGCGGATGGGTAGCGTAAAGTGCTGGACCAACTCAGACCAGCGGAAAAAACAATCTTGGTTTTCTATTAGTATGGCTGAACTCGCTGGTGTAAATAGTGGTTTTTGAGGTACTCCTGCAACACTCGCTACGTTCAACAGTGCTCTCTCATATGGCGGATGAGCGATACCGGTTGGCGTTTTATTGTTTTTTATCGTTAATTCGAATTCGGACGTCACGGGATAACAAAGCATATATGCAGAATTACATGCAACGTCGTGGCTCGACATATTTTCGCGTCTCGCTGCCTCTGATCGAATATCAGTAGGCATCGCATCATTTCTCAGTTTTGCAAAACGTGCATAGTCAATTATCTCGACAGCATGGCGACCTTGACTTATCTGCGCACTAACTTTGAAGATATCACTCCAGGCATGATCCTTAGGTAAAAATTTGATTAACCGATCGAAATTTACCTCGCCTTTTTGTTCTACCGACAGCAATAACTTGTAAAGTGACAAGAAGTCTCCTGTTACTTTCCTCGCAAGGAAATATATTAACCTACTGAGTTAACTTATTATTTTAGTTCAATTGGCACTAAAATGACTCGGCAGTTGCCAGCTCTCGTAAAGTCCCTACTCGGCTTCTACCATCTGAGAAATAGGTTTGTGCATCTGCATTCTTGCGGATAAGCCTAGCGTTTTGAAGATAGCTAATACGGTCTAGCCCTTCATCACTGCTTGATTGCCATAAGCGCCACGTTTCCGAAATATACGAATTACAAGTACTTTGGCTGCTGTTTGCAGCTAAGTCACATTGACGCTCTACTAGCTTTATTTGATTACCGTTAACGCTGTAGCTCCATGTAACACTTCCAAATTCGTCACCTAACCACTCACCTTCATCAACAACACCGTTAGCATTTCTGTCGAGCCAAGTAGCACTCACCGCGGTTCCGTCGCTGTTAAACTGAAAGACCTTAGTTGTAAGCACAAAACTGCCTTGTACAGCAAAGACTTCTGCGGCGTAAAAGCCACGTAAGCTTGCATCAATGCTTTCACTGTCCTTTCTAATCGCGATACCACTGTTTGCAGATGGCAAGATGTTGTCTAAATATACCGGCGTATTTTGCCCGTCATTGCTACTGCCATCCCTGATGACGGTGCGAGTGAAGCCTTCATAAGTGATGCCAAGTGCTAGGCTATTGGTAGTATCGTGAAACCCTAAACTAAATGGACCGTGCAGAGCATCTATACTGAGTAAATCAGCATCCTGAACACTCGCTGTATTGTCGCTAAAACTCAGTTCTTCGGCATTATCAGTAAATAAGCCAGGCTCACTGAGTGTATAACCCGCGTCATCAATTGTTAGTATCGCGAGCTCAGTCGCTGCTCTACCCTCAGTAAATTGACCGTCGCCACTCGGATCGATGTTACCTGCATTAATCACCGGGTTAGCATCAATGTCGAAATAGGTAATTAGGTATTCGCCTCGTGGAATATTGGCTGAGCGCGTAAATGACAACGGGGTTTTCTTTATATACACATCGCTGTTAGTAACGTTTGAGCTTTTACGACTCAACGTTACTCTGGTGTAATCAACAAAAGCCGAAGCGCTAAACAAATCGATGGTGTATACCAAATCATTGGCAAAGGCATTTTCGACGTACTCTCCGGTAGCTGGACTATAAGTGCTTAAGGTATCGAAGATGATATCGTCATCCTGTGTGAACCATGACCCTGAATAAGAAATTTCAGCGAAAGTAATCACGCCAGTATTGTCGCTTTCGAGTCTGAGTTTACCCAAACCAGATAATCCATCCAAAGCGATAAAGAAATGATCCCCATACAGTCTAGCTTCAGTAATCTGGCTCTGCGATAAATCTGCAAGTAACGCTGTGCGAGCAGCGTTAAAGGAATCATCCAGTATGCTTCGCGCCTGTTCGTTGAAGTCACTTCTACTTGCTGAGCTTACCAGAACATCATATAGAGTAGCGTTATCTGCAATAGTAAAATCGACACTATTATTGAAATAGCGCTGTACGCCCGTGGCTAAATTAATAGCGTCATTTATATTGAGATTAGAGCGTGCTGCACGAATTTCAGCAAATGATGGCGAGAAGTTATCACCTAACGTGAGTGCTGTTTCGGCAACACTGAAGGCATTTACCTCATAGTTAATCACTTCGAACGCCACTGCATTTAAGTTATCGACGATTTCATCGTTGGTGCCAACAAAACTTAATAATTGCGCTTCACTCGACGCATCTTCTTTTACCGCAAACAGCACAGCAGTGTTAGCAGGTAAAGCCCGTAAGTCTGCCTCGAAGGTAAAAATACCGTCTGTCTCCGAACTTGCTGTGAATTCATTACCATTAGCCAACATAACGATAGTAGCTTGGTCTAAAAAGCTAGATTGAAGGCCTGAATTGTAGGAGGCCGATATAACGGTTGCTTGCAACAAGTTGTTGATCGTCACCACAACCTGATTACTCAGGACGGAGCCGTTTTGCAGGCTTGTGCGCAGCGTGAAGCTTAAGCTTGTATCTTCGTCAACCAGAGGCGCTGTAAAACTAAGTGTTTTGTTTGAAATGGCAAAGCTCACACTGGGGCCCGAATCTTGAGCCCAAGAAAAACTGGTTACTTCGGCTTCATTCGTCACGGTTGGCGTAACATTAACAACTGTGCCTTCATCAAAACTGGCGGCATTTAGCGTAACTCTTACTACTGGGCTACTTTCATCGTCGTCGCCATCTGAACCTCCGCCGCAAGCAATAAGAATAAAGGACAAAAAAACAGTGAAGAATGAGAGCTTAATAGTTTTCATAGCATGGCCACATTTTGAAGGCAATAAAACACTAGTATATGTTGCTACTTGTAATAAATAAATGCCGTTGTAGTGAGAATGACAGTTAGGTCTTGAATTCTTAAGATCGATAAAACTTGGTATATCATTTATCTAAGCAAAGCCGATAGTATTTTTCACAGCATGGCTTTAAGGTCGTAAAGTGAGTATGGGTGCATAAAAAAGCACTATCGCTTTGGGATAAAAAAACGGGCCAAACATTAATATGCTTTGGCCCGTTTTGCGTTCTTTGTTTGCTCTGCAATATCAACAAAACCGCAAAGTGAAGCACCCTGCGGCTTGTAAATAAGCTATTACCAAATACGTACTCTATCTTCAGGAGCTAAGTACAGAGCATCACCTGGTTTGACGTCAAAGGCTTCATACCATGCATCATGGTTTCTTGGTGCTAGCGCTCTGAATCGACCAGGCGCATGTGTTCCACCGCGTAAACGGTTGAGCAAAGCTTCTTCGGTAAATTTCACTCGCCACACTTGAGCCCATGCCATAAAGAAGCGCTGGTCGCCGGTTGTGCCGTCAATGATTGGGGCTTCTTTACCGTTCAAGCTGAGTTTATAAGCGTGATAAGCCATTGCTAAACCACCTACGTCACCGATGTTCTCACCCAAACTGTTAGCACCGTTTACAAATTGACCTTCTAGGGCTTCATACTTGTTATATTGGTCTATTAGCTTTTGAGTTTTAGCTTCAAAGGCAGCACGGTCTTCGTCAGTCCACCAATTGCGTTGCACACCCATTGCATCTGATTTAGAGCCTTGGTCATCAAAGCCATGGCCAATTTCATGACCAATAACCGCACCAATACCACCATAGTTTACCGCAGCGTCGGCATTCGGATCGAAGAACGGAGCTTGTAAAATAGCGGCTGGGAACACAATTTCGTTAAACGAAGGATTGTAGTAAGCATTAACGCGTTGCGGGGTCATGAACCACTCATCACGATCAGTGGTTTCAAACTCTTGCTCAACACTCTTCGCTTGGAAGAACTTCCGCATTGCTTGTACGTTACCAAGTAAGTCGTCAGAGCTCATTTCTAAGCCTTCAAACGACAACCACTCATCTGGGTAGCCTACTTTAGGATTGAAGGTACTGAGTTTTTCTTTGGCATTTTTCTTAGTTTCTTCGCCCATCCAATCAAGGTCGCTTATGCGCTCATCCAGAGCAGTTCGCAAGTTAGCAACCAACTCATTCATTTGCTCTTTTGAACTTTCAGGGAAATGACGCTCGACGTATACTTTGCCAATAGCGAAGCCTAAAGAGCTTGTTCCAGCCATTGAGTTTACGGCGCGCTTCCAACGAGGACGAGGCTCCTGCTGGCCGTTTAACTTCTTACCGTAAAAATCGAAGTTGGCGTTGTAAATCTCTTCAGATAGCAAACCAGAGTTGCTAGAAATCAAGTGATACTTCAAATACAGCTTCCACGTATCTAAAGGAATGCTGTTAATGAGCTGAATCGCTTTCTTAAGTGGTTCAGGCTGGGAAATGTTTAGGTCGTTTACTTTGTAACCCGACGATTTGAAGTATGCATCCCAATCAAAACCATCATATTCACTATTAAGCGCTGAACGTTCGATTTGATTTAGGGTTAAATCACGATTACGACGCTTTTCGCGAGGCCACTGAAGTTCAGCAATTTGAGTTTCAAGCGCAATGATTAACTTTGCCGCAACTTCAGGTTGCTCAATATCAGCGAAACCAAGCATGGTGGCAATGTTCTTCTCATATTCAGCAAGAATATTTTTAAACTGCTCGTTATCTTCTAAGTAATAGGCTCTATCTGGTAAGCCCAAACCGCCGACGCCTACCGACATTTGGTATGCATTGGGATCTAAACGGTTAATGCTAAGGCCAGCGCCAATAGGAGAATTAGTATTCATTAGCCAAGTACTTCCGAATACGTTTGCTAATTCAGTCGTATTTGAAATGGCAGATATTTGATCAAGCATCGGCTTAAGCGGAGATATACCTTTTGTATTAAGTGCCTCAACGTCCATATAAGAGTTGTAATAGGCAGAAATAAGTTGCTCTTCAAACGACAAGTCTGTTTTAGCTGATACGTCTTCGATAATTGCTTTTACGCGGTCTTCACTGCGCTCTGCCAATACTGCAAAAGCGCCATAGCTAGTTTTGTCAGCTGGCATAACATAGTTGTCGTACCATGTTCCGTTGGTATACATGAAGAAGTCGTCACCCGGCTTCACGTTGAGGTTTCGAGCGCTCATGTCGATACCAAAATCGCCTAGTTCTGGCTTGGCGGCTTCAACCGCAGCGGGTGCTTCTACTGCTACTTTACTTTCTTCTGGTGCTTGACTGCATGCGCTTAGAGTAAATACCCCAGCGACGGCCAAGGCAATAAGTGACTTCTTCATAGTATTCCTTTATGTCGTGTGTTGTTTATTTTTATATTTATAAGTCGTGATAATAGCGGGTGTTATATGCTCGCAACTCCACCACCATATCGCCCTAGTGTAGAGAGATGGCGCTATGCGTCAAGAGTATGACAAACCTTGTAACATTTAAGTTGCTGCGTTCATCTATCAGAAGGGAAGGTATCATTTGTGCGCCATACCACGGCGCGCCAAACTAGTGCAAGGCTAGCGATTGATGTCGTCCCTTTTATCAATAGGTTCGTGTTCGATGATTACGCCGTCTTGTTGATTTTCACTGCGATTAATGTTGCCACCTTTCTTTGAAAAGAAACGCATGAAAAACACGTAAACAATTCCCAAGCCAAGCAGCACTAAGAAAACCATAAATAGGCTAACCATAAGATAAAGTGCCACAGCAACAGCGATGATGGTGATGGCAATACGAAATATTTTGTTCATTTATAACCCATTCAATGGAGGCTTTTATTAACTGGGCGATATAACTTCGTCACCGCTTGTCAATAATAGCGTATTACAAACAAGAGATGGTTACAAAATTTGCTTTTTCAAGTAGATGTTAAAAATATCGCACTACTGACAAGTCACCAAATGAGGTAGATACGTGTCGCCCTTTTTGTTTCCAGCCTCGCAAAAGCACAAGCAATTTTTTATCTTGTGATGTGTATGATATTCCAGCACCAAAAGCGCTCGCTTTTTCATCTCCTGATTGCTTTAGCTGTTCCGACACCTGTTTATTATTAATATACCCGCGACCAATTTTATACTCTGCAAACATATTGATGTTGTTGGGTAAATTAAGCGACAAAAACGGCCCTACATCTACATTTACCGACCTTGACCTGAGCTTTGTTGTAGTTTCAATGTCAGAGTCTAGAAAATCAGGCGTAAACACAATTGAGTCGGGGTTTTCAAGTTTCAAGCTCTTTAGCGACCAGCCTGCCACCACGCCTATCGACCAATCAAACTGACTGCTTAATAGAGGTTGATTCAAGAAGAAATGCTCAAACACCGATTCTTTATCATGAAAAGTGTATAGATTATGCAAGCCAAACAACTCAATTTTCGTTGATTTGGTATTTTTAAAAACGGAGTCTGCTAGACCTTCACCACTGCTCAGGTTTCGAACATTGGTATGTAGATTTTCCAAACTCTGAATATTCAAAGTGATCTTTGAGTGTTGCCACTTACGGTATGAAAATAAGAAATTTTGTGTTTTGGTTTCAACATCATCGGCGAATACATCTGACGCATATCCAATTTCAATGCCGTTAACATCGAGAAAAAAGCCAAGTCGCTCGTTATTTAGAGGGCGAATATTAAAGGCTGACTTTATGTTCGACTCGTCGCCTAGTGCACTGTTGTGAATAAGCACATGGCTAGTAGAAGGTTTAGACAAGGTTACTCTTAGCGATTTAATATCTAGGTCGATAGCAACACACTGAAATGAGAGTAACAAGGCAGCAAGAACGATAATTTTACGCAACATAAGTAATACCGAAGGTAGCAATAGATATACTGTTAACTCTAGCCTAAAAGATAGGCGACAAAGTTCACGTTTTTCACACGATTGCTCGGTAATTGTGATGTTGTTGTGATGAAAATATAAGCGCTTGGGCTTTAATATAATGAACAAACCCAAGTAGTTAGCTTTACTCAGTCATTATGAACTATCGACACTCAAACACCTGTATGTGACGCTCTGAAACACTATCAAGTTATTACTGGCGATGCAGCCTCTATTGCACTTATTGCATGGTCTGCGGCTATTTCCGAGTCAGTTATAATTTCTAGGCGAGATTCAAAAGCCTCATCATACTCAGTAATGTCGATTTCTTGCATTTGACCGTTCAAAGAGAAAATCCCTTTTTCTGTGATTAAAATACCCTTGATACGAATTAGATTTAAGGTTTTTATTATTCCGAGCATCTCTGAGAAATCAAACCAATGTTCTGCCGGCCAGATCCAACCACAGGAATAAAATCCATCACCGTTATTCTGCGCTTTAGTTTTCTTTTCAGGTTGCTGTTGGGTGTCTGAAGTCTTGTTTTCTGCCTGCTTATCTCTCGATCTATTTGGCATGATTTTCGGGGCATTGCTATGCACCTTTGCAACTTTATGACTCTCAACCGCGATCATCTTCAAGATAATGGGGTTCATCTCAGCTTTTATGGTCTTAACTAAAGGAATCGAACTTGCTGTGACTTCTTCAAGATAAGAATGTAATTGAGTGAACTCGTCATTGGAGTACAGTTCTGTTTTGCTAGCTACGATCATGTCGGCAATTTCAACTTGATCGCGAAATGTCTTATGAGCTCTCCATTTAGGCTTAGCGATATTACGAGCATCAATAAGGCAGAAACTTGTATCTAGTTTAATAACATCTTTGTAATACTCGCTACCAAGCACGGCAAGCAATTCTTTTGGATGACCTAAACCCGTAGGCTCAATCAAAAGCCTATGCGGTTTTGCTTGAGCAAGTAATTGATTCAGGGCAATTTGCATCGGCAACCCTGATGCACAACACATGCAACCGCCAGGCACCTCTCGCATGAATATCTTTACAGTGGCATCGCTCGCAGCGCTGTGATTCGAGAAGCTACTGTTAAGCAGCGCTGCGTCAATACCTATCTCTCCGAATTCATTGACCAAAACCGCCCACCTCTCATCCTCAGGTTTTGCAGACAATAGTTGCTTGATGAGCGTTGTTTTTCCTGCTCCTAGCGATCCCGTTATGATATTGGTTGGGACTGCTTTTAAAATTTGCATACATTTCCTATGAATCTCTTGAATCACTTAAAGGGTCAGTAACAGCCAGTTCCTTAGGCAACAGAGCGCTCAGAAGCGCTTCAAGAGCCTTTAACAGCCAAGCTTACAGTCGGTGATTACGAATTAGACGATATTCTCACTTGGTTTCTCAACAATTGTTGTATCAAGTACTTTCTAATTTTCATGCTATGTTATATTGTATCAAAATAGCAAGTGTGTTTTTCGAAACATTCACAAGCGAACAATACGAATAGACCTGACACACGACCATGATGAAGGCTCAATACAAAAGGAGAAACATGTGAATAAACTCATTAATACTAGCGACAAGGTTGCCATTCTCTTGTCATTTTTGTGCCTAATGCATTGTATTGCGCTACCACTAATCTTAGTTGTATTGCCTACTATTTCTGTGTTGTTGGTACTCAGCGACGAACAGGTGCATTTGTGGCTAGTCTTTACCGTAATTCCAATAAGTATATTTGCGATAGCTTTGGGCTATAAACGACATAAGCGCCTAATGGTCTTTGTTTCTGGTGCCCTTGGTTTGGTATTGCTGGTTGCGGCTGCAACCTTCGCGCATGATGTATTGGGAGAAGCTGGTGAAGTGGCTTTGACAGTCTTAGGGTCGATATTATTGGCGTATAGCCATTTCAGTAATTATAAGTTACGGAAGCCCTCCCCCGTTGCGATTCAGAACAGTTGTGAGAGCGGTATTGGGGCTTAACTATTGCCTTCATAATGATAGTCACCTAATAGATATTATTCTAATATTGCCATGAGAGTTAAAGCACAGAGCAAGTGCTTCATTCAGTCAGAAACGATATATCAACGTGGTACTTTTTCGGGTTACCTTTCTCTATGAGCACGGTAAGGTACCTTTTATCTACTTGCTCACTTACCTGCCCTGCTAGTTGTTGATTTAGCTGAAAACTTGGATCAAACCAAATGTTGTCACTCTTGAAAGTGTGCAAATGGGATGTTGATGGGTCGGTCCACTTAGCGAAGATGTTGTAAGGACTTTGGCCGTTCACCTCAAATGATGAATTTAAGCGTACGCTTTCGAATGTAGCTTCTATAGGAATACCGTGCTCTTGAAGGTATTTAATTTTATTGCCCTTCAGTAGACCAAAAGCGATCATCGAAAAGCCAAATAGGAAAAAACCCGCGCCAATCAGCCCTAGAATCGCTTCAGGGCCCCACAATGAGAAAAAGCCATTAATTCGTGCATCGTTTGGGGCATTTTTGGCAAACAACACTTCCACTTTTTCGCCAGGCATGTATGCCGGCGGATACCTGTAACTGTTTGATTTGAAGACAATTGAGCGGCCATTTGGCGTTTCAAACTCAACAACAGGCGCAAAGGTATTTGAGTCATTTGAGGTGGAGCGGATCAATTCTATTACGGTGCCTTCGCTAGTTACCGCTGTTTCCAAAAAACGTAAGGTGTTTTGATAAATTAAAAAAGCACCAAACAGTAAAGCTATTCCAATTAACAAGAGAGCATACTTGGTGATGATGAATTTTTTCATGATGATATTGTCCTTAATAACAATGATGATGAAGTCTAGGTAGATTAACCAATACTATCAGCTTACTTACCAATCACCATCTCTTTAAAACCACATACTCTTGATTAATTTCTTGAGCCTTACTTTCCAAGTAAAGTCCCCAAGTTTTTCGTCTAATGGCGCTCCTTTTGTTAACCTTAGCTGACTATAGTTTTTAATCGGTGCATTCGGCGCTTCAGCGTCACCATAATAATATGTATCTATTCTTCCTTTTCCATCACCCAAATAAGACATAGTGATAGTGTGAGGCTCGTCCTTATGGCTTTTTTTACTAGAAATTTTCATCTGATATCCGCCTCAGTTTGTAGTAGACAGTGAAGCCCCAATAACTCCTGTGATGCTCAGAGCAGTCTTGACGAATTAAATTCACCGTCAACTTGCCCCAGCTTTATCTAGCAATTATACATTTCCCTAATTTAAAAGCTTCGAATTATTAATGGGTCGTCTTGCCCTCGCACAAAAACGTTTATTTTTCCGCATTGTGCAAAATGGTTTCCTGTCGAGTATGGTGCGTCTGATTGTTGAATGTCAGGTTCCCAACCATCTCCGTTAGAAACATAGGATTTGAGCTCAAACCAACCGTCAACTGCTGCACTACAATCCATATTCACATCTAGCATCCAATAATGAGATCCATAGGTATTCAAAGGCGTGTAACCGAACCCGTCAATATCTACGCTGCGTTGCTGTCCCCAACCGAGAGGCCAATAATCGGTAGTCCAGTCTAACGGAGTCCCATTTGCTTGAGAGCTCTGGCCTTGTTGAGGACCATACCAATCAAGATAAGTGTCGTTGTATTTCCATGTGCTTGTTGTTGGATTGAGCAGGTTGTTGTGCTGAATAGGCATAGCACACTCAACATTCTCATTTGAACAGGAGCGCCCTAATATGGAGTTAGCATAGGCATGATCAATACCGCCGCGTACAAATAAATCTTGACCATCAACTGTCTCGCCATAAATAAAAATAACAGTACGCTGCCAACTTGATTGCTGAGATTCTATGCCAACAGCACGCCAAGCATTTGTTATCGAATTGCCTGCTGTTTCACTGATATTGAATGCACTTATGATAGTCGCGTTTGCGAAATCCTCTACACTGACACTACCTGATATATTCTCGAAAGCATTATAAAGAATATTAACAGGTAAATCTGTTCCAAGACCCTCTACGTGGTAAGCGAAACCCTTGGCATTGATACCGCTCCCTCCAATAGCACTCAAATAATACCATTTCCCCAGTACCCCACCTCGATTGTAGCTACCAGAGTGACTATACCAGTCACTGCTTAGATAAGTATCTACCTTTGGATTGGATAAGCTTCGTAAGCTAGCGTCACCAGAGAAATAAATCTCATCTGCAAATTCGAAAGTTGCTGTTGTCGGTTTCGCATAATGGCGTACCGCAATACCAATGACGTCGGGAAACCCTTCTGCAAGAAAACTAGGTACAGAAGTGATGTGTGCATTTGCTAAAAGACTGTCTAACATCGAGTGAGCAATTTCATGTGCTACTAAGTCTACTGACACCCATGGCAATTGATTGGAGTCGGTTGATCGATCCGAAAACGAGTAAATGCCATTCTGATATTCCCATGAGCCCAACCTGTAGGAATGTGCATTTGCGGTGACGGCTCCGCCCATTCCGTCGTAACTGTTTACACCTAACACGTCACTAAAATAGTTAAGCGTTTTTTCAGTGGCCCAATGCACATCTAGGGCAGCCGTTGGAAAAAGTGATGAGGAGCTATTATCAATAATCTCATCCCAATAATTGTCATTGTTTCCATCAAAGATTTCGACTCCATTAGCGTAATGCCCGTAGGCAAATGCTCCGCCAGATCGAGTTTCAAACTCGACGCCACCAGCCGTAACACCGTGCAGTTTATAACGCGTGATACCATTAATAGTCACTGATTGAGTTTGAATGGTTTGTGTGCCGCTGAGCAGCGTTTCCGCGTAAGCGGTGTCAGCTAAAGCAGAGGACACTGGCGTCAAAATAATGATTGGTAGAGAAAGACACGTTAAATACGAGATTAAGTTCATGAGTTTTCTTAATGATTTTCTGGTGTATAGGCTAAGTACCTGTGATATCAAAATTAAAGCACGCCTATATGGCATATTCCATTAAGAAAGCTAAGAATAGGTATGCATAAGCTTGAGGAGTTAATGTAGGGTTATCAAGGGGTTAACACAGAGTAAAACGCTTGTTTCAAACTGTTAAATTCACAAAACTTCTAGCTGTAGCGGCGCAGTAAACTTGTTTGATTTGTGTTCATCAATGACTGATATTGCATGCTCATTCACATTCTGAGTTTATGAGAGGGTTACGTCTTAATGATGGCTTGTTGTAAGCTTGTTGTGGTTTGTAGTGGCAAAATTCGTATTTCGGCATATTCATATACGCCGAAGCCCGCGGCTCTTATGACTAGAACAGCGGGCTTCGATATTATCTGGCGGAGAGAGAGGGATTCGAACCCTCGTTAGGTTTAACCCTAAACACACTTTCCAGGCGTGCGCCTTCAGCCACTCAGCCACCTCTCCTAAACTGTGTTTGCTAATTATGAATTAGCAAATGCGGCGCGTATAGTAGGGAAAACCACCGCGCCTTTCAAGCATTGATTTTCTTTTACGCGCTAATTGTTTACGCATTACCCTTTAATTGCATGTTTAATTCAGCGGCAAAACCTAGCATGCGATCAAGTGGTAGCAGTGCGCGTTGGCGTAAATCCTCATCTACAAAGATTTCACGGCCATCGTGGTCGAGCAAGGCATCGCGCATCGCTTCGAGGCCGTTCATTGCCATCCACGGGCAATGTGCGCAACTTCTGCAGGTAGCGCCATTGCCAGCTGTTGGTGCTTCAATAAATTCCTTATTTGGGGCTAATTGCTGCATTTTGTAAAAAATGCCTTTGTCGGTAGCTACTATGAATTTGTTGTTAGGAAGCTCTGTAGCAGCTTTAATAAGTTGTGAAGTAGAACCTACTGCGTCAGCCATTTCAACCACACTAGCGGGCGATTCTGGGTGCACAAGCACGGCTGCGTCTGGGTGAAGGTGCTTTGCATCTTCTAATGCTTTGGCACTGAACTCATCATGCACTATACATTCACCATCCCACATTAGCATTTCAGCGCCTGTTTCTTTTTGAATATAGGCGCCGAGATGGCGATCCGGGCCCCAAATTATCTTTTTACCTTGGCTATCGAGGTGCTCAACGATTTCAAGCGCAATGCTAGAGGTAACCACCCAATCAGCTCTGGCTTTTACGGCAGCAGAGGTATTAGCATACACAACTACAGTATGGTCAGGGTGAGCATCACAGAAGGCAGAAAATTGTTCTACTGGGCAACCTAAATCTAAAGAGCAAGTTGCTTCTAATGTCGGCATTATTACCGTTTTTTCAGGGCTAAGAATTTTGGCAGTCTCGCCCATGAACTTAACACCAGCGACCAACAGTGTTTTTTGTTCTGCATCGCGGCCAAAACGGGCCATTTCTAACGAATCAGAAATGCAACCACCCGTTTCTTCAGCTAATGCTTGGATGACCGGGTCGGTGTAATAATGT
This sequence comes from Marinibium conchae, assembly GCF_015595035.1. Taxonomy (GTDB): domain Bacteria; phylum Pseudomonadota; class Gammaproteobacteria; order Enterobacterales; family Alteromonadaceae; genus Glaciecola. The sequence goes on from NZ_JADNRN010000001.1 coordinate 1,767,887, forward strand.
GCAACCAGCACAGCATTCTTTTGTTGCAGCAAGGTGCGAATTTCCGCTTTTAGTTGCTGCGCGTAGTCTGAGCTAATAGGAATTGGCTTTGCCGGAAATGGATACGAAATGCGTTCTGCTTTTACCGCGTTAGTCATAAGTCTGTGTGTAGTGTGTAAAGATGTCTAACTAGTATAACCCAGAGCAACAAAAAGTTCATAGTTGTGGGCAGTAAAGATTTGAAGTGGTGGGTCGTGCTGGATTCGAACCAGCGACCAATTGATTAAAAGTCAACTGCTCTACCAGCTGAGCTAACGACCCACTTTCAAAAGGATAGTTGATGTAGATAATTGGTGGGTCGTGCTGGATTCGAACCAGCGACCAATTGATTAAAAGTCAACTGCTCTACCAGCTGAGCTAACGACCCAATTGCATCTGTTGTGTTGCGTATCTACCTCAACGGCGGCATATAATACTCAAATCGAAACGCTGTGCAACCTTTATATGCGTTTTATTTCATTTTCTTGTCAATATGAGTGTAAAGTGAACAAAAAGCTCGTAATTCGAAAATTACAAGCTCTTTAATTGCTCAGTTGCAAGTCGACTTGGCGCAGAATCAGGGTATTCAGAAATAACCTGTTCAAACAAAGTTCTTGCTTCAGATAGACTATTCTCGGCCTTCGCGACCATTCCTAGCTTCAATATTGCATCAGCACGTTTAGGTGAGTTTGCAAATTTATTCACTACCGCAGAAAACTGCTCGCGTGCTTCAGACCAATTTTGTTGATTAAACAATAATTGCCCTAACCAGTAGTGCGCGTTATCGGTATATGATGAGTTCGGGTAGCTGGCCAGAAAGCGTTGAAATGCCGGAACCGCTGCATCGTAATCGCGCTCTTTTAGGATCAAATTCACCGCCGACTGATAAGCTTGCTCTTCAGACTGCCCTATCGACGTGTTTGTTTGCGATGCCGAGCCACTTGATTGGGTGTTTACACCAGCAGCAACACCAGAGTTACCGACGGGTTGCGCATCGATATTGGCAAAGCGTTTATCAAGCTCCAGATATAAGTCTCTCTGGCGCTGAAGAATTTGCTCGAGTTGGTGATTATGCAACTCAATTGAACCACGTAATTCATCCACCTCAGACTGCAAAGTATCAAGTTGCTGCTGAACTCGCTGCTGCGCTTCAACACGGCTCTTATCTTTACGCTCAAGGATCATCAAACGCGTTTCTACGTCTGTTGGATTTGCGATAGTCACAGGCCTTGTTGCTTGCGCTATGCTCGGCGTTGTTGTTCTTGTCTCTGTCGTTTCTTCTGGGTCGTTTAGATCGACAACAGGCGCTTGAGCAAAAGCCCAAGCGCCTGTGAAACTAATGAGACCAACTGTAATAATTGGCTTTATCATAAGTGCTTATTGATATACCAATACGCCACGACGGTTTTGAGCGAATGCATACTCAGAAGCGCCTTGAACTGCTGGCTTTTCTTCACCGTAAGATACAACAGAGATTTGTGAAGAACTTACACCTGCATTAAGAAGGTAAGTTTCAACAGATTTAGCTCTGCGCTCGCCTAGTGCAATGTTGTACTCAGGCGTACCACGATTATCACAGTGACCTTCGATAACGATTGTTTGCTCTGGGTTTTTCACTAGGAAAGCAGCGTGTGTATCTAGTACAGCGTTAAAATCAGATTTAACAGAAGAACGATCAAAATCGAAATACACAACGTTAGTGCTTTCTAACTTCTGTTTTTCTGCTTCCATCATGTCTTTTGCACGCTGAAGCTCAGCGGCAGCAGCCATTTCAACACGCTTCGCTTCTGCTTCAGCAGCGGCACGTGCATCTGCAGCTTGCTGCTCAGCAATAGCTGCTTGACGATTTGCTTCAGCATCTAGTTCTTCTTGCGTAGGGCCAGATTTACATGCCGCTAATGTTACTAGTGGTAGTACTACCATAAGCGTTTTAAGTGTGTTTTTGTTCAACATACTAGTTCCTTATTATATTTTATAAAATTCAATTTATAGTAAAAACGGCGACCAACTAGGAGATTTAACTTCCCCATCAGCCACTGGCTCTTTAAACGAAAAGCGGCCATCGAGTGAAACCCACGACAAAGCAGGTACTCCATTCTCTAGCGCGCTGTATATTATCATACTTCCATTCGGAGAAATACTGGGCGACTCGTCTAGATAGGTACTCGTCAACACCAACATATCACCGTTGCTTAAATCTTGTTTCGCTATATGGTAATTCCCACGTGTTCGATTAACGATCACTAATTGTGAATTATCCGGTGTTACCGCAGCGCCCAAATTCATCTCGCCTTCAAAGGTTAACCTATTTTTGCGCTTACTTGCTAAATTTACTCGATAAATTTGCGGTTTACCACCCCGTTCAGAAGTAAATATTAAGCTTTTTCCATCGGGCGTCCAAGAAGGCTCGGTATCAATCGCTCGATTTCGAGTAATTCTAGTGAGCTTGCGCGTTTGTAATTCCATTACGTAGATTTCAGGGTTTCCGTCCTTAGACAGCACCATAGCAAGCTTCTTGCCATCTGGTGAAAAACTCGGTGCTCCATTTATGCCAGGGAAGTCTGTAAGCCTTGTACGGCTTGTAGTGTAAATATCTTGAAGATATATTTGTGGGCGCTTATTTTCAAAACTCACATAGGCAATTTTGTTGCCATCTGGCGACCATGTTGGCGACATAAGTGGCTCTGGAGAGCTTAATAAGGTAGTTGGATTCTCGTTATCGTAGTCGGCAATCACTAATCTAAAGGGCTTGGGGTTAGTGTTGCGATCCATTACCTTGATATATGCAATGCGTGTTAAAAATGCGCCACGTTCACCAGTGAGCTTTTCGTATACGATATCAGAAATGATGTGCGCATATTGCCTGAAGTCTTGGCTTTGAATCGTTTTACTGCGCTTTTCAATAATGTGATCTTTAGTCATAACCAAGCGTCCGTCGACCAAGGTTTTTGACTGCCCACCGGTAGACTGCGCGCGCAATACATCAACGAGTTCAAATGTTACCGAAAATTGGTCAATACCTGTTGCTTGAATACTGCCCACAACAACCATGTCGACGCCTTTATCCGCCCATGCCTGATAGTTAATTTCGGCATCGGTAGTTGGAAACTGCGGCATATTTGAAAGCTTCACGGGGTTAAACTTCCCACTACGCTGCAAATCCGACGCGACTACCTCGGTGAGATTTTCTGGCAGGGTCACTGTGCCGCTGTATTTAAAAGGCACAATTCCGATAGGGCGAGCTGAGTCGACTCCACCAGTAATAATGATTTCGTTAGTTGCTGCCCTTACTTGCATCGCCGCAAACACGAAGGCTAATGCAAGCACTGCCTTGCTGGCTACTTTATAGAATTTACCTGCGCGTACCGTCATTTAGTTATCCCACCTCAATGTGCTGTTTCTTATTTGTTTATTTATGTCTGGGTCTTCTGGCATTGGCAATGTTCGTGCTCTCAGTGCAGCGCTTCTCAATGCCAAACACAAGGCTTCATCACCATCGACTCTAAATGCATCCAGTACTAAACCATTAGCCGCTATTTTCAGTTGCAATCGACATGACCGGCCCTTTAAATTGCCCGTTTCAATTAGATTCTGTTCAATTCTGGCGCGTATTTTACTGTTTGCGATTTGCATGCCAGAAAGAATTTCACGTTGTCTGCGTTCATTTCTTTCAGCCTGCTCTGCCGCCATTTGCTGCTGCATCATTTTTTCGCGAGCTTCCTGCTCTTTTTTCAATTTGGCCTGAAGCGCTTTTTCGGCTTCGTCTTGTTTGGCTTGCTCTGCCGCTTGTTTTGCCTTCTCTTGAAGCTCTCGCTCTTTTCGTGCTGCATCTTCTTTTCGTTTTTTGTCTTCAGCGGCTTTTCTGCGCTTGGCTTTTTCAGCCTCTTCTTTTCGTTGTTGTTCTTTACGCGCCTGCTCACGCTTTCTTGCCGCTTCAGCTTCCTGTTTTCGTTTTGCTGCTGCCTCAGCTTGCTGTTTTTCGCGCTTATTTTGTTCTAGTACATTGCTGTCAATAAACCTAGCTTCAATAATAACTGGTGCTTGGGTATCTCGCTTACCAGTAGCTAAATCAACGGGCTTAGCAGCGAATTCAAAGCTGACCAAAAGCGAAGCAACAAGTGCCAAATGCGCGCCACCTGAAATCAGAAATGACTTCTGTTTCAGGCTAAGGGGCGATTTTTGTTGATTGCTTTGCCCTGGGTTATTACGGGTGTTCGCGCTAGGCTTCATTTGGATCTGTCATCAACCCTACCGACGGCGCGCCAGCGCGCTGCAAAATCACCATCAGCTCAACCACTTTCTCATAGGGCACTTTGCCATCCCCATTTACCACCACTGGTATCGTGGGGCTTTGTGCTAGCTTCGCTTGCACCAGACCAACCACATCGGTCTCACTCAATATGGTACTGGGCTCATCGCCAACATTTAAAAAGTACTGACCCGCTGCATCGATTGACACGATCAACATATCGTCTTCATCAGTTTCTATGGTTTTAGCGTTTGCCTTGGGCAGGTCGACTTTAACGCCTTGGGTAATCAACGGTGCGGTCGCCATGAATATCACCAAAAGCACTAGCATGACGTCGATGTATGGCACCACATTGATTTCTGAGACAGGCTTTCTGCGTTTTCTAATAAACATCGTTTATTGACCCGACGAAGCCATATTTTGACGATTCAAAATAGCCGAAAACTCTTCCATAAAATTACCATAAGCGTTTTCAAGTTTTTCAACTCGGTTACTGAAACGGTTGTATGCGACTACGGCTGGGATAGCTGCGAATAAACCAATTGCCGTCGCTATGAGAGCTTCAGCAATACCCGGGGCAACCATCGCTAATGTAGCTTGCTTCACTTGGCCTAATGCAATGAAGGAATTCATAATTCCCCACACTGTGCCTAATAAACCAACATAAGGAGATATAGAGCCCACAGTAGCAAGAAAAGGTAAGCGAGCTTCTAGTTCGTCAACTTCTCTCGACATGGAAACGCGCATAGAGCGGTAAGTACCATCCATAATTGCTTCACTAACGGCACCAGAGGTTTTTCGCAAGCGCACGTACTCTTTAAAGCCCGTGCAGAATATTAACGATAAGCCAGTAAGTTGTGATCGTGCCGACATTTCTTGATAGAGCTTGTTCAGATCAGCACCAGACCAAAATTTATCTTCGAAGTGTTTCACTTCATTTACCGCGGCTTTTAATACTGAATTTCTTTGAAAGATAAATGCCCACGACACAACCGATACGGTAAGCAGTAAAAGCATGATAAACTGAACAACAATACTTGCTTCAAGGAACAAGTGTAAAATAGACATTTCAGATGGCACGTTTAATTTCCCTTAATATGAAATCAGGAATAGCGATGGGTTTCATTTTCTGTAAATCAACACATGCTACTCTAATTTCAGCACTAACAAGCAACTCGGCTTGGTCGCTTTTATTATCATTATTTTGTTTTGTATCGTTATTGCGCAACGCTGGATCTGTTTCTCGGTAAACATGTTGAGAAAACAGCAAACTTGCTTTGCGCAATTCTACTACCTGACAGCTAATACTCAACATATCATTAAATATTGCTGCTTTTGCATTCTTCATTGCGAGGTCTTTGACGACAAAACCCACAGATTGTTCCAATAAACTTTGCTGTTCTATGCCTAAATTTCGCAACCACTCCGTGCGACATCTCTCCATGAACTTCAAATAATTTGTATGATACACAATCCCACCGGCATCTGTATCTTCATAATAGACTCGGATCGGCATAGAAAATTCAATTGTATTCAACAAAAAACTCCTTTTTCACCTTTAGTTTTTGTAGGGTAAAAACCTTGGGGAAATATCACCTAATAATATCGCTGTCGTTTGTTGACTCACCTCAAATAGGCAAGCAGTACGCAAAATAACAATCACTGAAAAACACAAATCATTTTAAGATTAGTTTTTCTAATCCTTATTTGAAAAAATTCTAGTTTGATATCTGATCGGATCTGTCTAAAATGCACGCCATCAAACAGTCGCAACCAGTTAGTTGTAGTTTTGATTTATGTTCCCAAATAACGGTTTTCCTTCCGTTTTACTTGTTGTTTGCCCGCACACTGTGCGGGCTTTTTTTTATCTATTATTTATAAAGGTCGTTACCATTAATCGCTATTTGGCAGTGTTAAACCAAAGTGTAAGTAGGCGTGCTGGGTAGCAATACGTCCACGCGGCGTTCTTTGCAAAAAACCCTGCTGAATTAAATAGGGTTCAATAACGTCTTCAATGGTTTCTTTTTCCTCTCCAATCGCGGCGGCAATATTATCTAAGCCTACCGGACCACCCATAAATTTTTCTATAATCGCAAGCAGTAGTTTGCGATCCATAAAATCAAAACCTTGCTTATCAACATCCAACATATTCAATGCCGCACCGGCAACGTCAGAATTAATATTACCGTCGGCTTTGATTTCAGCATAATCACGTACTCTGCGAAGTAAACGGTTGGCAATCCGAGGCGTGCCTCGACTGCGTTTCGCCACCTCGAAGGCCCCTTCTTTTTCCATATTCAAATTAAGGTAAGACGCACTGCGCTGAATGATATCGGTAAGGTCGGTCACATTGTAGAACTCTAATCGTTGAACAATACCGAAACGATCGCGCAAGGGTGATGTGAGTGAGCCTGCACGCGTTGTTGCGCCAATGAGTGTAAACGGAGGAAGGTCGAGTTTAATGCTTCGTGCTGCAGGGCCCTCACCTATCATTATATCCAGCTGGTAATCTTCCATTGCTGGGTAAAGCACCTCTTCAACAACTGGACTTAAGCGATGGATTTCATCAATGAATAAAACATCATTTTCTTCGAGGTTGGTGAGTAGAGCTGCTAGGTCTCCGGCTTTTTCAAGAACAGGCCCCGAGGTGGTTTTGATATTCACCCCCATTTCATTCGCTACGATATTTGCCAGCGTTGTTTTACCCAAACCAGGTGGGCCAAAAATCAACAAGTGATCAAGCGCATCTTCTCTTTTACGTGCCGCTTCAATGAATATTTCCATCTGCTCACACACATGGTCTTGCCCGGTGTAATCACTGAGCATTTTAGGCCGTATTGCGCGGTCAATAACTTCGTCTTCTCGGTCTGCACCGGCTTGAACCAAACGGTCAGCTTCAATCATAGTTTTTCTCTCTTAGACCATCGACTTCAATGACTCACGAATAACTTGTTCGCTTGTCATATCTTCTTTATACACTTGCTTTATGACTTTTTCAGCCTGCGCTGGCTTGTAACCTAACGCGAGTAATGCACTAAGCGCCTCGTCTTTGGCATGTGCAGCACCATGAAGTAAGGGCTTTTTAATGTCTACCATAGTTGGTGCAGCGCCAGCATCAAAATTGGCGTCAGCTTTCGACAGCTTCTCAAGTTTGTCTTTTAATTCAACCACCAAGCGCTCAGCCGTTTTTTTACCCACACCAGGCAGTTTTACTAAATTAGTGATGTCTTCATTTAGCACGCAATGCACGAAGTCTTGCGCCGACATGCCCGACAATATTGTACAAGCCAATTTAGGGCCAACACCATTGGCTTTTATCAACTCTCGAAACAAGGCCCTTTCGGATGTATCTGAAAAACCAAATAAGAGTTGCGCATCTTCTCTTACAACAAAATGCGTGTAAATAATAGCTTCATCACCAACGTTGGGAAGTTGATAGAAACTCGTCATCGGAAGTTGAATTTCGTAACCTACACCGTTTACATCAACCAATACTTCTGGGGGGATTTTGGCAATAAGCGTACCGCGAATTCTTCCTATCATGACTTATCCTTGTAGTGAATTTGTTATTTTCGTAAGCGACCGCGAACTGTTTTAGACGCCCTGCCCGACATCTTTATAAGACTCTGGCGAGTGTGTATGTGACACAAAGCAACTGCAAGTGCGTCGGCTGCATCAGCCTGTGGTGTTGCGCTGAGCTTCAACAGGTTCATGACCATATGCTGCACCTGCGCTTTATCGGCACCACCGGTTCCCACTACCGATTGTTTAATCTGTCGTGCAGAATATTCGGCCACTGGCAAATCATAATTCGTCGCTGCAACAATCGCAGCACCGCGAGCTTGGCCAAGCTTTAAGGCAGAATCCGGATTCTTCGCCATAAACACCTGCTCAATTGCAAACTCACTTGGTGAAAACTGCTGGATGATTTCACTTACACTATCAAAAATGCGCTTCAAGCGAATTGATAATTCGTCGTGCGCAACTCTAATGCAACCGCTGCCAAGGTATTCAGGTTTTGCACCAACAATTTTAATGACACCGTAACCGGTTATTCGCGAGCCTGGATCAATGCCGAGTATGATTGACATTAAGACTCCGGCACAAAATCGAGAATAGCATCGCGATTGGTTTTCGACCACACACGGGCCATAGCTTCAGCTTTGCTAACCCAAGCATAAGCCGTATGTTCACTTAAGACGATATCAATGTGACTAGGCACTTGTATGCTAAATACATATTCGTTATTAAATTCAGTGCCCTTGGGATAACGATACAACCACGAAGAACGAATACGGTATTGATTTACCCTTCTACAATCTACAATAGGATGAGTTGACTTAGGTAAAGCAATGCCTGTTTCCTCAGACAACTCTCGGTAAGCGGCATGAATGGGGCTTTCACCCTCTTCAATCGTACCTGTCACTGATTGCCAAAAGTCTGCGTCGTCATCGCGCTGCATGATCAGTACTTGCTGGTCATCATTTCGAATAACCACAAGTACCGATTCAGGACGCTTTAACGGCGTGTCGGGGCTCATTTTTTATGTATTACCTTGCACTTGCCCATCGTCACTTTTCGCTTCTTCAATGACGGTTTTAATCGACAATTCTTTTAACTGTTCTGGATTCGCAAATCCTGGAGCATCGGTTAATGGACACGCTGCAGTGGTTGTTTTTGGGAAGGCCATAACGTCGCGAATCGACTCCGCTCCAGTCATCAGCATTACCATTCTATCAAGACCAAAAGCTAAACCAGCATGAGGAGGTGTTCCATAGCGCAGAGCTTCTAGTAAGAAACCGAATTTCTCGTTAGCTTCTTGGTCGCTGATGCCTAACAACTCAAATACTGCTGCTTGCATGTCCATGTTGTGAATACGAACCGAACCGCCACCTAATTCAACACCATTTAGCACCATATCGTAAGCGTTTGATAAAGCCGCTGCCGGATTTGCTTTCAATGCCTCAATGCTACTATCGCGAGGAGCAGTGAAGGGATGATGAAGGGCATATAAATTGCCGTCAACTTCTTCAAACATAGGGAAATCGACTACCCATAAAGGTTTCCATTCGCCTTCTAGTAAGTTGAAATCTTCACCTAGTTTCAAGCGCAACGCACCCATAGCATCGGTCACAATTGGGGCACTGTCGGCACCAAACAACAAAATATCACCTGTTTGTGCACCGGTTTTTTCAAGCAAAGCGCTGATAGCTTCTTGGTTGAAAAACTTCAAGATAGGCGCCTGCAAACCATCAAGGCCAGCGCTCAAATCATTTACTTTTATCCAAGCCAAGCCTTTAGCACCGTATATGCCTACAAACTTCCCATACTCATCAATTTGCTTGCGTGACAACGATGCACCGCCAGGCACTCGAATTGCGGCCACTCTACCTTTGTCGTCGTTAGCTGGGCCACTGAACACCTTTAAATCAATGTTTTTTACTATGTCGTCAACATCTACTAATTCCAGAGGATTACGCAAATCAGGTTTATCACTACCGAAGCGTCGCATCGCTTCTGCATAGCTCATCGTGGGGAAATCACCCAACTCAACATTTAGCAACTGCGAAAATAATGAGCGGATCATGTTTTCGGTAATGTCCATTACGCCCTGAGCGTCGAGGAAGGTTGTTTCGATATCTATTTGAGTAAATTCAGGTTGACGATCAGCACGTAGGTCTTCGTCACGGAAGCACTTGACGATTTGATAGTATTTATCCATGCCCGACATCATCAACAATTGTTTAAACAACTGAGGCGACTGTGGTAGCGCAAAGAACTGACCTTTGTGAGTGCGGCTTGGCACCAAATAATCTCGCGCACCTTCAGGCGTAGCCTTTGTTAAAATTGGCGTTTCGATATCAAGGAAGTCTGCATCCTCTAGAAAACGGCGAACCGCTGCTGTCACCTTAGAACGAAAAACCAAACGTTCCGTCATCATTGGGCGGCGCAAATCTAAATAACGATATTTTAAGCGCTGCTCTTCAGAATTTTCTTGATTCCAATCAAGCGGTAGTGCGGGTGCACTATTGAAGATTGATAGAGACTTACCAAGCACTTCAATTTCACCGGTTTTCATATCAGCATTAACCTGAGATTCCGGACGCAAGCGAACCAACCCCGTAATCTCGACGCAAAACTCTGCTCGCAAGCTTGAAGCTAAAGCGAAAGTATCTGCCGTATCTGGGTCGATGACCACCTGAACGATACCCTCACGATCACGAAGGTCGATAAAGATAACACCGCCTAAATCGCGTCTCTTATTAACCCAGCCATATAAGGTAACTTCTTTTGTAGCGTAGCTTGCATCAATGTTTCCACAGTAGTCTGTGCGCATAAAAACTTCCCAGTAAAACTTATTTTGTGTATCTGCTGATACGATGTTAATGAGCCTCTACCTTCACACGCTTTGATTTGTAAAACAGCGCTGATAAACAATTTATCGAAGGGAGCTTGAAAGCGAGAATTATAAACTAAAGCGTGAGGATACTAAACGATTGAATCACAAATAAGTGGGGCTTTTCGTCGACTATACTGAATTTAAAATAAACTTAAGAAACTTTGCACAAAAGCGCGGCCGTATTGCTCTTTCAAGCCTTCTCTTTTTCAAAAAAAGAATGATAATTTGTGGGCGTATTAGCAAGTTGGCTCAAGGGCAATGGTTTTTCATAATAAAAGCCCTGAAATTGATTACATTCATTTAGGGTTAGATAGTCTTGTTGAAATTGATTCTCAACACCTTCTGCGCATACTCCGAGCTTGAGGCGCTTTGCCAAATCAATAATGCTCTGTGTAACAAGGCGACTGCGTGTTGAAGAGTCGAGTTCTTTAATAAATTCCCGATCAATCTTCAAGGTATCAACGCTTATCTGTGTTAAATAACTGAGCGAAGAATAACCCGTTCCAAAGTCATCCAGCGCAATTAAACAGCCGAGTTGATGCACTTTATTGAAAAACTGATTACTCACCTTAAAGCTTTCAAGAAAAGCCGACTCGGTAACTTCCAATTCAATATTTTTTGGGTTTACTGCGTATTTTTTGAGTGTTTCTACTAAGTATGAATAAAGGTTTTTATCGTGAAGGTCGTGCGCCGAAAGATTAATAGATACTCGAATATCATCAGATTTTAACCTGCGTATCTCTCCCAGTTCACTGCACACTTGGTTTAACATCCACGCAGTGATCGCGCGTACTTTGCCGCTTTGTTCAGCAATTGGAATAAATTCAGCAGGAGAAACTTGGCCCAAATGCGCATTTTCCCAACGTATTAATGCCTCATATCCGACAATATTGCCCCTTATGTCGACTCTGGGCTGGTAGCACACCTTGAATTCATTATTCTCAAGGCCAAAAATGATACTATTGGCAATCTCCAGCCTTCGTTTATTTCCCTCATTCATATCGTTAGTGAACATGGTGTATGTGCCACGTCCTTCTGCTTTTGAGCGATACATCGCTATATCAGCATTACCTACCAACTGTGATAAATCAAAATCAACGTCAGTTGCCATTGCAACACCAATACTGATGCTCATTTGCAGTTCAATATCATCCAGCTTTATTGGCAAAGCCATAGCGCTAAGTAAGCGTTCAGCCAACTGCGAAGGATTAGCGCTACTATCATCACGAGCAGGTACTATCAAAAATTCATCTCCACCAAGGCGAGCAAACAAATCACCTTCGCGCAGCACTTCTTTGATACGCTCCGCAACGGCAACTAGCAAACTATCCCCCATCTCATGTCCGAGTGAATCATTCACATTTTTGAAACCGTCCAAGTCAAAAAACAAGAGCGCCAAATCTTGATTAGCACGTTTTGCTCTGGACAATTCAAGTCGCAAATTGTCCAATACAAATTGTCGGTTCGGTAGACCCGTAAGAGAATCGAAATTGGCTAATTTCGACATCATCTTTTGTTGCTCGATAAGCTGGTCGGTAGTGACTTGGTTTTTATCGAGCTCTTCACTGATGGTGTCCATCATTGCGTTGATGTTTTTTTTCAGAGTGATGATCTCGGCAGTACCTGTTGGCGCAGTGCGCAGGCTGTAATTATTTTCCTCTCGTACTCGTTTGGTAAAGCTTGTGAGTTGTACGACTGGCAAAGTAATGCGATTTATTAGCCAAATAGTAATAAACAGCGATAACAACATAACCGATAACACCAACGGGGCAAGCTTTGCGAGCAATTCTTCACGCGTTTGCAATAGTTGTCGATTAATATCACTTACCACGGTAAGTATCGCCATGCTTCCATCTGCAAGCTCTACCTTAGTAATGCTCACCAATTCATTATGTGTTTCAAATACGCCTAGGTTGGGGTTAGCAGCGAGTTCTTGCAGGGTTTGTTCTGCCATTTCGATATCAGCCACAGGAAATTGACTTCGGTAAGCGGCTAGTAATGGCAGCGATGAGAGCTTTTTAGCATTTTGACTGTCGGCATAGAGTTTCGCTATTACGACGTTTGGATACAACTCAAAATACGATAAAACGTCGTTGAGTTGCTCAGCATTCACTTCTACTTTATTTAAGGTTTTAGCAATACTGCGGGTAACCCCTAACGCGCCGTTTTTTGCGTTGGTGGTAAAGCTGTCTTCGCTTTCACTTAAGGCTACCGCTAAAACAGATAAGGAAGAGACACAAACAACGAACACCACAATAGCAATCAAAGAAGACTGAATACTTTTAAACAAAGCTTACCTCCCTTTTGCATTTGATGCGATGAATTAACTTAGCGTTATATCAACATGGAATATAGGCTACTTCATAAGGTTATTATGCTTCCAGCACTATGGTCGAATTTTGACCACAACGCAAGGCTAGAGTTCATGCTGGGAAGCATATTACGTGCTCTACTTCTAAGTGAATGCCAAACGACTCTCCTATTGCATGATCATGATGGCTTGGCGCCAAGCAAAGTAGCAACTCATCTGAATTTGCCAACTGCAAACGATATAAAATATGTGAGCCGCGAAAAGAGCGACCTACTACGTCTGCTTTGAGAACACTCTCGTCTTGATGCCTCAGATCGTCTGGGCGCACCAGCAGCTTCGCTTCGGCACCTTCAGAGAAAGGCGCTTGAGTGCTTCCCTGCTCGAATACAAAGTCACCTAATTTAGTGCTAATGAGCCATTTAGTGTTTGCTGCCAAGTCATCATCCACAATACCTTTGTTGTTATACTTGTGAACTGTTCCCTTAATAAAGGTGCCCTCACCAATGAAGTTTGCGACAAACTCGGTGGCCGGTTGGTGATATAACTGGTATGCACTTCCCCATTGTTGACAACGTTGATCGTGCAATACACCAATTTTGTCGGCCATCGCAAATGCTTCGCTTTGATCGTGAGTAATTAGTAAGGCAGTGATGTTTTGCTGTTTGAGCAGGGCTCTTATTTCTTGTGACAAGCGTTCTCGCAGTTCAGGATCTAAACTTGAAAAGGGTTCGTCTAGTAATAGTAGTTTCGGTTTTGGTGCAAGCGCTCGTGCTATCGCAACACGTTGTTGCTGACCACCAGAAAGTTCGTGCGGGTATTTATTCTCATATCCCTTAAGACCCACCAAAGAAATCGCCTCGTTTGCTAACGACAAAGCCGTTTCTTTATTCTCCTTTGCTAATCCGTAAGCCACATTTTTAAATACACTCAAGTGCGGGAACAACGCGAAGTCTTGAAAAATGACACCCACTTTACGCTGCGACACGGGCACATTTTTAATCACATCGCTAACTATTTCTTGAGCAATGCTAATACTGCCGGAATCGATATTCTTAAAGCCTGCAATCGCACGTAAGAGCGATGTTTTGCCACAACCAGAGGGGCCCAACACACAGCCAATCTCACCCTGCGCAAGACGCAAAGATACCTTATCAAGTACTTGGGTATTGTTATAGCTGAGCTGTAATTGTTGTACGTCAAGCATGGCTTTTCTCTATTTTGTTTAGCGTAGCGGTGAGTAAAATAACGGGAAGAATACCAACAAGCACAATCGTGATCGACGGCAGTGCAGCCTCAATCAAACGCTCGTCGGAAGCAAGTTCAAAGGCTTTAACAGCCAAGGTGTTAAAATTAAATGGGCGCAGAACCAAAGTAGCAGGAAGCTCCTTTAAAATATCAACGAACACAAGTAAACAAGCACTCAATAGACTTGCAGACAGTAGCGGTAAATGCACCCGTGTTAGTGTTTGTAATTTGCTATCACCCAATGCCCGAGAGGCCTCGTCCATGCTTGGTTTAATGCGCTGAATACCGGCCTCAGTATTGTGCAAGGCAACACTCATAAAACGCACAATATAAGCAAAAATCAGAGCAGCGATAGTGCCGGAAAGAACCAAACCGGGTTGAAAACCAAAAAACGTGGAAGTAAAGAGATTCAACTTGATATCTAGCCAACCCAATGGCACTAAAACACCGATAGCGATAACAGTACCTGGCATGGCATAGCCCAGCGATACAAACTGCACTACAAAGCGATTTGCTTTTGTAGGCTGTAAACGCTTCGCATAAGAAAACAATAGGGCGAGCAGAACAATGAGCACCGTGCCAATCAGGGCAACCGTGGCAGAATTAAACGCATTGCTCGCATAATCACTAAAACTACTCGCGTCAGAAAATGACCAAGCCCAAATGCCGAGTTGAGTGAAGGGAATAACAAAACCAAAAATGAGCGGCAAAGAACAAAGTAATAATACCAATATTCCTTTGGGCATAGACAAGGATTTGGCCATACTGCCTTGGCCTTGTCTTGATGAATAGCTTTGGGCGCTTTTCCTGCTGCTCTTTTCGAGTATGAGCAAAACAAAAACAAATAAGCACAACAAGCCCGACAATTGTGAGGCGGCGTTAATGTCGCCCATGCCAAACCATGTTCGGTAAATGCCTGTCGTGAAGGTGCTAACTCCGAAGTACTCAACCGTACCAAAATCCGCAAGGGCTTCCATCATGGCCAAAGCTGCCCCAGTTAATATGGCGGGACGTGCAAGCGGAAGTGATACCTTTATGAAATGTTCAAAAGCGCTTATACCCGCGAGTTCACTTACCTCTTTAAATTTTTGTGACTGCTCACTGAATGCTGTTCTGGCAAGAATATAGACATAGGGGTAAAGTACCAGCGACATCATAACAATAGCGCCACCGAGACTTCTGACTTCTGGAAAATAATATTGTTGGCCACTGAGTTCAAAACTCTCTCTTATATAGCTTTGTAGTGGCCCTGCAAAATCGAGTAAACCAGTATAGGTGTACGCGATAATGTAGGCAGGCATTGCAAGAGGAAGGAGTATTAGAGCTTGCAATACTTTTTTGCCAGCAAAATCATAATGCACTACGCAATAGGCTAGGTAGGTGCCCAGCAAGGTGGCGCCTAAACCAACGCCCAGCGCCAACACAAGTGAATTAATGATATAAGCACTCAACACTGTCGACGCTAAGTGCATCCAAACTTCTGTATCAACAGATAAAAAACTAAAGCACAACACAAAGATTGGCAAGCCTATGATAAGACCTGCCAATAGCGTGAATAGCGAAAAACCTTTGTTTTCTGCCCTCAGTACACTCAAACCTCTAACGCCAACCTGCACTGTCCATCAACATAAGCGCTTTGGCATTATTTTCACCGACTGTACTCAATGATACTTCCTGTGCTTTGAATTCGCCCATGTTTTTCAGCGTATCGCTCCAAGCGATACCCTTCTTAATGGGATATTCGTGATTGGTTTCTGCATACCAGGCTTGAGCTTCATCACTTAACATAAAGCGAATGAGCTGCTTTGCTTGGTCGATATTTTTTGCATATTTCGCTACGCCAACGCCAGAGATGTTAACGTGCGCACCTTGGGTATCTTGGTCAGGCCAAAACACAGCTACCTGTTGCGCTGTTTTACGTGTTGCATCATCGTCTGAGTTCAACATGCCAGCAAGGTAATAGGTGTTAGCAATAGCGATATCACACTCCCCTGCCACAACAGCTTTGATTTGATCGCGATCGCCACCTTTCGGACTGCGTGCAAAATTTGCTACCAGCCCTTTTGCCCACTCGAGCGTTTCTTTACTGCCCTGAAGTTCCATCATCGCGGCAAGCATAGACTGATTATAAATATTACTTGAAGAACGGATGCAAATACGCCCCTTCCACTGCGCGTCGGTCAGTGCAGCCATCGTTGATAGGCTCTCAGGTTTCACCCTGTCTTTTGAATACATAATTGGACGAGCACGCAAGGTTAAAGCAGTCCAATGTGCATCTTCATCACGTAGGTATTCGGGCACGGTACTGTTAATCAAATCGTCGTTATTCGCTTGAGTAACACCAAGTTTTTTTGCACGCACTAAGCGACCTACATCTGTGGTCACAATTACGTCTGCTGGGCTAAATTGCCCCTCAGACTTCATTCTTGATATTAATGCGTCGGCTTTACCTGTAATCAAGTTAACCTTAATACCGGTTTGCTCGGAAAAGTCATCGAGTATTGGTTTGATTAAGGCCTCTTTGCGGGCGGAATAGACGTTTACTTCTGCCGCTAAGCTCTGTGCGCTGAAAAGCGATAATACTGCGATGGCCACATAAGATCTTATTGACCCCACGCGTTTTGTTTTAAGCATAAATGTACCACTCCTGATGCTGAGGTGCGCGCAAACAAAAGCGTCGCGACCTCATTCTTTATTGTTAATAAAAACCTATCTCCAATTGTAATTGATAATTGTTCTCAATTGCAATCATTGTCTCAGTTTACCGATGCTAAGTGTGAAAGGATGTGTAAACCTGCAAAATTAGTAAAGATATTCGCCTTAGGATATACTCAAATCATTAAAAACTAGACTATATTGACATTTTTTTTCAAATGAATGATTCAAAATTAGTTTATTCGACCGATACAGGTAGGATAAAAGAACAAAAAAGTACTCAAGGACCTATCTCGAAAGGCGATGGCATCATTCGTATTCGAAAAGAAACTAAAGGCCGTAAAGGCAAAGGCATGAGTATTATCGACGGTTTGGCCATGAACGATGCTGAACTCAAGGCGCTATGCACTCAGCTAAAGAAACAATGTGGATGTGGCGGTTCGGTAAAAGATGGAAAAATTGAGATTCAAGGCGACGTTAGAGACAAACTGAAGCAACTATTAGAGGCTAAAGGAATGCAAGTAAAATTAGCAGGCGGCTAGGTAAATTAACCTAAAGCGAGATCAATTAGTAATGCACACAATTTCAATATCCGATTTACACATTATTTTGGTAGAGCCTTCAGACACGCAAAGTAAAATCATTAAAACATTGCTGTTAAGAGAGGATGTGCAAGCAGTTGATGTGGTTAAAACGGTTAGTGATGCAAAAGCAGCTATTCAAACTCATGGTGCAGATATTGTAGTAAGTACCATGTATTTGTCAGATGGAAGTGGTCTCGACATCCTAAAGTTCATCAAACAGAACGATACAACCGCTTCCATCCCCTTCATGCTAGTGAGTAGCGAAAACAGTATGTCGAAGCTCGACGAATTCAAACAGGCTGGTGTTGCCGCAATTCTTCCTAAACCCTTCGAGCCCATCCATTTGTCACGAGGCTTAAACGCGAGTTTACAATTGATTAATACCGATGAACTCAGCCTCAGTCATTTTGATGTTCAAGATGTAAGAGTATTAGTCGTAGACGACTCAAGACTGGCTAGAAATCATATTCGCCGAGTACTCGAAGGTATGGGCTTAAATAAATTGCAAGAGGCTGAAAATGGTGCTCATGCGCTAACCTTATTGAAAGATCACGAATTCGATTTGGTTGTAACCGACTACAACATGCCCGAAATGGATGGTCGAGAACTCTCTGAGTTTATTCGATTTAACCCAGCAACAACCCATATTCCAATCATTATGGTTACCTCAGAATCTGCCGACAGTGCGCATATGGCAAACATTCAACAAACAGGGGTAAATGCGCTTTGCGACAAACCTTTCGAATCCGACGAAGTAAAAGCGATGTTAGTGCGCCTGTTAGATTCCTAGGCAAAAAACTAGGAAATTAGGATAAATTTTAAAAAACAGTGCTATTTTGAGGGAATTTATTGCTTAAAACGTTGACACTGCCCCCTCTCTTACATACATTTCACTAAGCGCTTTTTTGCGCGTATTCCTCAAGTACCAAATAGCTTTCGTGAGTAAACACAGATTAACATTTGGCTAGATTCGTTTTCTCAAAGGAGCTGTAGTGCCGAAACAAGAATTAGAAGAAATCCGAGTAAAAATTACCGATTTAGACTCCCAATTACTCACCTTGTTAGCAGAGCGTCAAGCACTGACTAACCAAGTCGCCGAAACAAAAATTAAAAACCACATTCCGGTAAGAGACCAGACCAGAGAAGAGCAGCTGTTGGTGCGCCTTATAAAGAAAGGCCAAGAAGTCGGTCTCGATCCTCATTACGTTACGCAACTCTTTCATGTGATTATAGAAGACTCGGTACTTAATCAACAAGCCATGCTCGCGCGTTGGGCTAATCCCTCAAGTGAGAAGCCCCTCAATCGAGTCGCCTTTTTGGGCGATAAGGGCTCCTATAGCTATTTAGCAACACAGAAATACTTTTCTCGACGAGCTGGCGAACTGTTAGAGATAGGCTGCCAAAGCTTTTCGGAAATTATTGGGAAGGTTGAATCTGGTGAAGCTGACTATGCCGTTTTGCCTATTGAAAATACTTCTTCTGGCAGTATTAATGAGGTCTACGACCAATTACAACATACTCGGCTAAGTATTGTTGGCGAGCTTACACACCCAATTAAACACGCCATGCTGGTTGCTACCGATACCGACCTGAGTAAAATTAAAACGCTCTATGCCCACCCACAAGTGTTTGCTCAGTGCAGTCACTTTTTAGCAGAGCTAGGCAATGTAGAGGTGAAACCCTGCGACAGCACTTCGGCTGCGATGATGAAAGTGAATGAACTTAACTCAAGCAGCGTGGCTGCTATTGGCAGTGAAGCTGGCGGAGCTTTATATGGCCTGAAAGCAATCAAGTCGAATTTGGCTAATCAAAAAGAAAATCACAGTCGCTTTATTGTCGTCGCTAGCGACTCAGTTAAAGTGCCGTTGCAAGTGCCTGCGAAAACAACCTTGATCATGTCGACCGTTCAGAAACCAGGAGCCTTAGTTGAAGCGCTGATTGTGCTGAAAGAGAACCAAATAAATATGAGCAAGCTGGAATCGAGACCAATTACTGGGAACCCTTGGGAAGAAATGTTTTACCTAGACGTAGAGGGCAATATCGAAGATGGTCCTATGCAAAAAGCAATGGAAAAACTACGTGGAATGACACGCTATTTTAAAGTACTTGGTTGTTACCCTGTTGAAGAAGTCAGTCCAACCAAAGTTGCCGCCGTTAACGCCCTTATGGAGTAGGTTAACGACGAGCTGGCTTTACTTGTACGACACAAACTAGAGTTTAAAACGGCTCACCATCGTATTAGCTTTATCGGCTATTTTTGCTAGCTCCTCTGCAGCAGCACTGCTTTGGCTTGCGCCATTTTGTATGTCATGAGCCATTTCACTTATTTCATTTATGCTCTTGCTTACTAAGTTCGATGCGGCGGTCTGCTCTTCCGTCGCACTTGCTACAATCTCAGCGAGTTTCTGGAATTCCTCTAATGCACTTGCAAGCTCAGTGAGCGCGCCAGTAACGGTATCAACTAAATCAATTCCCTTATCGGCAGCACTTACCGCGACACTCATAGATTGCACACTTTGATCTGATGAGGTCGTCATTTTGTCCACTATTTTTGAAATCGACTCGGTGCTTTGTTGTGAGCGGGTAGCCAAAGTTCGCACTTCATCGGCGACCACGGAAAAGCCTCGTCCTGCTTCTCCGGCGCGCGCGGCCTCGATCGCCGCATTAAGTGCTAACAAATTGGTTTGGTCAGCAAGACTAGTAATCACTTCAAGAAAGGTCGTCACTTCCATGACTTCAGCTTTGAGTGATGTTATTACCCCACTCGACTCGTTTATTAAAGACACCAGATGGCGAATGTTTTGAGCTGCAATGTCGGTTTTGCCTAAGTTATTTCTTAGGCCTTCTTTCGCATGCTCGCTTTGTTCGCGATTTACTACAACCGTTTGCGCAATTTCTGCTATCGACGCAGACAGTTCTTCAACAGCCGAAGCAACAGAATGTGTTCGGTCTCGTTGTTCTTCTGTGATTTTTTGGCCTTCGCTAGTCGTTGCTGACAATTGTTCTGCGGCAGAAGACAACGCAACGCTATCTTCCCGTACGCTGCAAATAATCCCGTGTACCTGTTCAATAAACACATTGAAAGCCATCAGTAAATCATCTATTTCAGTAATACCGCACTTCTTCAACCTGATGGTTAAATCGCCATCACCTGAGGTTAGATCTTCACACATCCGACCCACATCATCTAATGGCCGCGTCGTTTTCTGAGTGAGTATATAAGCCGCGACTGATGAAATAACAATCACAATGAGCAAGACAACCACAACTGCTGTAAATAAGTTATTTCTTATCGTGGTTGCGGGTGCTAATGCCTCTGCAACATCAATTTCAGCCATCAGTGCAATCGTTTCATCGCCAAAATTCAAGGGCACATAGGCGGAGAACACTTCTACATCGCGATAGTCTACAATTTTGTTAAAACCTTGATTTCCAGCTAGCGCTGCTTTAGATGATATAGTATTAACGCTTTGATTACCCACCGAGGTTGCGCTGCGCTTTATAGCGGCGGCTTCATTCGGCGAGTTGCTAGCAATAATATCCAAATAAGCTTTTTCATCCTCAATAAAGAAGCGACTTTCCGTGAGTAATACACCATCACTATTCGATAAATAGGTTTCACCACTTAAACCATAACCTTGTTGTACCCACTGGCGATCTCGCGTGAGTACATTGTTGATACGATCGAGTGGAATTTGAAAAATCAGTACACCGATTACCTGCCCTTTACGAAAAATAGGGGACGACAAAAAACCTGCGTATGCATCATAGGAAGGTAAATAAGAAGATATGCTCGAATGGAATACTTCACCTGGCTTTTTGGCCATTGCCGCTTTGTTAAAAGCCTCCGCGATTCCGCTTTGTGAATACGGGCCATTTTGCAGGTTCGTAGCAAAATCTAGTTCTTTAAAAACGCTGTAAACTACATTACCCGATGTATCAACGATAAAAATATCATAATAACCATATTCTTCCAAAAAGCGCTTGATATCTGGGTGATTATTTTGATGAATCTCGGCATATTTTGAGGTATTGGCGAGACGGATAAGACGATCCTTTTGACCAATATTGAAACTTGAGCCCGCGATAAAATCATACTGAAGGCGTTTAGACGTGTCAGATAGAATATTGACCAGTGATAAAGGCTTAGCCAGTGCTTCGCCGTTGCGTTCTTCGTACAGCTGAGCAAAATCATTTTCGTAATATGACTGAAGTGCTCTCTCTTCAGCACTGCTAAGAGCCGCACGCTGATTAGAGTAGCTCAAAAATGCGTTGATAAACTCAGCGCTTGCCTCGATGATTGGGCTTTCTTGTGATTTTATTCTCACCTGTGATTCAAGTGTGCTGAAGTACGTAGTAACGGCTTGCTTGGTATTCACCGCCTGCGATACTAACTTTTCTTTGGCTGCTATCGTCAGCGCCTCGTTCGATACGCTTGAACTAACACTTATAGCGGCGATAGACAGCACGAGTAGAGAGCCAATCACTAGGCTTAAAATAGTGAGCAGAAACCGTAATTTTAACGACATAGCACATCCAACTAATTATCAGCAAATATCTAGCGCACCCAATAAAGGTGGTGAGCCTACGATGTTTTCCGTAACAATTGGCTATCATCAGCCGAGAGCAATAAGTGCTTGCTGTCCATTAAACATTGCTTGGCATAATCGCCAAACCAACGCTTGGTGTCTTCGAATTGATTGATAAAAGCCTGTTTATCATTGAGTTCGACGAGGGTTAGCGCTTCGCCAAATCGTTGATGAAAGCGTTTTAATAATTCCAAACCTTCTTTTTTATTAAATATGATATCGGCATATAAAACAGGCTCTTGAGCAAAAAGTCGACCTACCATGGCCAACTCAAGGCGATAGATAGGAGAACTAAACATGAGTAAAGATTGTAGACTAGGATCTTCTTCTTTCAAATGCTGTCCATAAACAAAGGTAGAGAAGTGACGCATTACTTGAATAAAGGCCATAGCACTATCGTGCTCATTACTTGTTGACTCATGTAATACTGCACCCCAAACTCGCATTTGCTCAAGCAGCCAGTCGTAAGCAGGCTGATGGCGACCATGACACACCACAACAACTTGCTTGATCATGCCAGGCACGTCGGGACCAAACATAGGGTGCAAACCCACGACCGGGCCTTTATGGGCTTTCATCATAGCTTGCAGCGGCTCATCTTTAACACTAGTAATATCAGCAAGGATACAGTGTTCCGGTAAGCTAGTGAGTTTTGCGATTACTGCCGTGGTTAGCTTTATCGGCACAGCAACAATCACTAGGCTAGCTTGTGCAAAAATGTCATCGGCACTTGCCCAATCATCTTTTTCAATGATTTCGACAGCATAATCGCTTTGCGTGAAAAGCTTTACGAATACTTTACCCAGCGCACCTGCACCGCCAATAATAACGACTTTATTGACAGCGGGGTTAACACACAAGTAATTGGCATGTTGGGTTTTGTAGGATTCTCGGATGATACGTCGTAAAACGTCTTCAACTAAATCAGGAGATAAGCCCAAGCCTTCGGCTTTTGCGCGCCGAGCTTTGATCATCTCCGCTTCGCGGCTTGGCACATAGATAGGCATGCCCGTGGTAGATTTAACCTCACCTACTTTGCTGGTTAATGCATTGCGTTTTTTGAGAAGCTCGATTAACTCTTCGTCGAGCTTGTCAATATTAGTGCGCAATTCGCCAAGTATGTTATCGGGATCTGACATGCCTTCTTCTTTTATAGTGTCTGAGTAATGTTGCCTTACACAGATTGTCGTTTTGTTAAACGCATTGGTAATACTGTGATAAGTCTATCACGAGTTTGCAAAATGAGATCATGAGTTTGTTGCCAGTCTATGCATCCGTCGGTGATCGACACACCATACTCTAAATCAGCAAGGGTTTTACCCGTAGAACTCTGATTACCCGCATTTAAGTGGCTCTCAAGCATAACACCAATAATAGATTGGTTACCTTCAAGTATCTGATTCACCACATTTTGCGCAACTAAGGGTTGGCGACGGTAGTCTTTAGCACTATTAGCATGGCTACAATCAACCACTAGGCTGCTGTTAATACCCGCATTATTGAGCTCTGCCTCGCAATCAGCAACACATACTGAGTCATAATTTGGTTGCTTGCCACCGCGCAAAATAATATGACCATCGGGGTTACCTTGGGTTTTGATGATGCTCACTTGACCATCCTTATTAATCCCCATAAAACGATGACCCGACGCAGCTGATTGGAGTGCATTGATGGCGATTCCCAATGAACCGTCTGTACCGTTTTTAAAGCCAACAGGCATCGACAAACCACTTGCCATTTCACGGTGTGTTTGTGATTCAGAAGTACGCGCACCAATAGCCGCCCAACTGAATAATTCAGCTAAATATTGCGGACTGATGGGGTCCAATGCTTCCGTCGCGACAGGCAAACCTAAATCAGCAAGCCATATCAGCAATTCGCGTGCTTTTCTTAGGCCGTTTTCAATATCAAAGGTGTCGTTCAGATGCGGGTCGTTGATCAGGCCTTTCCAACCCGTGGTTGTTCTTGGCTTCTCAAAATACACTCGCATTACTATATATAAAGTATCTTTGGTCGACTCATGCAACTCTTTCAGTTTCAGCGCATACTCTTTTGCAGCCTCAATGTCGTGTATTGAACAAGGCCCACAAACCACAAGCAGACGATGGTCTTTACCATGAATAATTTCAGAAATAACTTTACGCGACTCAATCACACCCTCGAGTGCCTTATCACTTACAGGTAGCTCCTGTGATAATTCACTTGGCGTTACCATCACTTCTTCAGAACTGATATGAATATTATTAACTGTATCTTTTTGCATTTTTTGCACTCTATTGACTTGTAATGCCTTATATAAAAGTAACGAACAGGCATGAAAATGAAATTTTGCGGTGAGACGATAACAACGTGAGAAGGCGAGAAATGAACAAAGCAATCAAAACGTAAATTTATGTTTACACTAACAAATATCTATAAATAACAACTGATTGACTTTTTAACAAACTAACAACTTCGAATCAAGGAAAACATACTAAAACACTCATAAAAAACGGTTGCAACCTTGGAATCGCTGCAACCGTCTAATTTACTGATTAAATACTAAGCGTTAGCCTGCCGGATAAACGTAACTCGCTTGTATACCTAGTGGAATGCCAATCGCCCAATAAATAAGGAGAAATATTGTCCAAGCAACCAAAATCGTAATACTGAATGGCAGCATTAGCGATAGCAAAGTACCAATACCGGTAGACTTAACATAGCGTTGACAGTAAACCACCACAAGTGGGAAGTATGGCATTAATGGCGTAATAATATTTGACGATGAATCACCCAAGCGATAAGCGGCCTGCGTTAAATCTGGTGAGATTCCTAGTTGCATTAACATCGGCACGAAAATAGGTCCAAGCAAGGCCCACTTGGCAGATGAAGAGCCTACAAATAGGTTCACAAACGCAGTGAGAAGAATAATACCAACTATCGTTACCATGGCAGGCAATGACAAGGCTTTTAGAAACTCAGCCCCATTTATGGCCATGAGTGCGCCTAAATTAGACTTACCAAAAGCGTCGATGAACAAAGCGCAGAAGAAAGCCATTACTATGTAGTAACTCATACCTTGCATCGCCTTTGTCATGCTATCAATCATATCTTTAGTGCTGCTGTAAGTGCCCGACATATAGCCATAAACAACACCAGGTAGAAGGAAAAGCAAAAAGATTAAAGGCACAATAGATTGCATCACTGGCGCCTGAAATGTGGTTAGAGCTCCGTCGGCGTCACGCATTGGCGATGAATCAGGAATGAGCACCGCCACTAGCACGCCTATGCCGACTAACATTGTCAATCCAGCAACTCTCAATGCTTTTGTTTGCTTAAGCGTCAACTCTTCAAACTTAGGGATGTCATTCGGATCGCCATCTACTTCGACATCCTTCAGGCGCGGTTCGATGACTTTATCGGTTAAGTACCAAGCTATAGCAACGATTAGTAGCGTGGATGCAGAATTAAAGAACCAGTTATTCAGAGGATTAACTTGAATATCGGGATCAATAATTTGCGCAGCACTTTGCGTAAAAGACTGAAGAAGAGGGTCAATTGCAGACGGAATAAAGTTAGCACAGAAGCCACCACTTACGCCTGCAAACGCCGCAGCAATACCAGCGAGGGGATGTCTTCCCATTGCATAAAATATAACGCCAGCAAGCGGTATCACTAAAACATAACCAGCATCTGTAGCTGTATGGCTGACTATTGCGACAAGTACAACCATAGGAGTAAGCAGTGTTTTTGGCGTGCGATCAAGCATTCTTTTCAATCCGGCACTGATAAAACCAGAATGTTCTGCCACGCCCACACCCAGCATAGCAACCAAGACAACACCAAGGGGCGCGAAGCCAGTGAAGATGCCAACCATACGACTCAAGAAGTCGGCCATCGCAGCACCAGTGAGTAGATTTTTAACTTCTATTGCATTGCCAGTTCTAGGGTCGATGGCATCAAAGCTCATTTGAGAAAATATGGCTGAACATACCCAAATGATGACTAAACAGATAAAAAATATAATGGCGGGATCGGGTAATTTGTTTCCCACTCGCTCTACTTTATCGAGCGAACGAGTTACCCAGGTCGATTGGGCCTGTTGCATAGGTGTCTCCGTTTTTATTATTCTAATTTTTTGTGTGATGTAAGCTGTCGTATAATTGCAAGGCTAAGACCTTGTAATTAATCAATGTTTGAGTGTAGATGGCTTTGGCGTAAAAAACCATAAGTAAACACCGAAATCGTGGTCACAATAAGTCATATAATGCAAAAGTATATGAACACTTTAAATCCGATGTATAAGTAGCTAAGAATAAAAGCGGTTTTACGCAGATTCTTAATCATCGCCTATAAACGGAGAAGAATTCAAAGACGACTAAAAGGTATGAAAAACTAGTTACTTTGTTGCAGTACTGTGTTTGCCGGCAAAGAAGACGACACGACTACCGAGGCACCAACAACACTGTTGGCGCCAATAGTCACACCAGGAAGTACCGTTACATTCGCCCCCAACCAGACTGCGTCACCGATATGAATAGCTTTCGACCTACATAAACCCCTCTGGCGGTCAACAGCATCCATGTGATGCGAGGTAGCAGCAATAACCGTATTGGGCCCTACTAGCACATTCTTGCCAAAAGTAACCTGAGCGCCATCAAGAATGATGACGTTGTGATTTAAAAATAAGCCATGCTCAGCATGAATGTGCACACCGTAATCACATTGAAAGCCATGTTCAATCCAAGCAGACTTTACGTTTGGCAGTAAAGTAGCAAGCAGTGATTTTTTCTGTTTAATTTTAGAAGGGCACAGTTGATTAAACTCAAAGCAGCGTTGTTTAGCTTGCATACGCATCTGACTCAATTGTTTGTCGGTAGCGAAGTAATATTGCTCGCTGAGCATTTTTTCTAGTTCAGTCATTTTTACTGCGTATAGATTGTTTTTACATAGTTTACCTGTACTTAAGGACTAATTCTGCTTGTTCGAAAAAAAATATTTGACTATTTATCATCCAGCAATATACTGTACACATAAACATGAGTAATCATATTGAGGTGATTAAAATGAATGCATCTACTTTTTTTGCGATACACAGAGACCTAAACACAAATGCTCAGAGCTTTAAAAGTCACAGTGAGCAAGATGGCAGGCAAGTAGAAGCGGAAAATACCAACAAGCGCAAAATAGCAAAACTCAAAACAGTCGCTAATCAAAAGGTGGGCAACTTCGAAAGTGCAAAGTCTGCTGGTATTGCAAGCTCTACTGGTATTAAAGGCATCGACCTGTTGGTAGCAAAACATAGCATTGTGCTTAGTGACGACAAAACTAAGTTAAGTGATAACGCATTTCAAAAGTCGCTAGTGCTTTACGGTCAGGATCAACGCCTTGATTTTATGAATCTGCCACCCTGTATGTTTTTAGTTTTATCTGCTGCTGATCACAATGACCGTTTTACGCTGCATCGTTTCTATTTACCCTATAAAAATGGGGTTAGATTTGCTACTTACCTATTGAATGAAAGCGGGGACGTAATAGAAAGTGTATGTTACCAGCGCGGAGCGAAGTATTTAAAAGCCTTCAAGGTCATTGGTTCCAAAATTGCGTATAAAAAGGAAGAACAAGCCACTTTTGCGGCCTAAAGCACTTATTCTCATGTCTATGCTAGCAATAACGTTTAAAATTGCATATATGTTGTTGCTCATTTATTCTTATGGCAATAAACACATCATATGACGAGAAAGAAGTACTTGTATGAAACACATTCGTCGTCAGGGTTTTACACTTGTAGAGCTGATCATTGTTATTGTTATTCTGGGCATTTTGGCAATTAGCGCCCTACCCCGATTTATTGACCTAAGAGGTGATGCTAATCGCAGTACGATGGAAGGCGTTGTTGGTGCTATAAATAGTGCCGCAGATCTCGTACATTCAAAATGCATAGTCACTGAGCTTTGCGACCTAAGTGCAGGGCCAGCAACAGGCAATGGTTTGGGCAATAGTATCCTAATTCAGGGTGAGGCAATCATCTTAGCATTTGGTTATCCTCGGCACACCAATGCAGGCATAGCTCGCATGATAAATATTACAGACACCACCAATGGCGGTGATTTTGAAATAACAAGTTTTAGCATCGCGGGCCGCAGTGGGCTCAGGATAAGACCCGACGACGACTACGAAGCTAACGAATGTGAAGTGAGATACTCTCAAGCCATCGCTGTAGGCGAGCAACCTCTCATAGAAATTGAGCTTGATGACTGTTAACAAGCAAGTTCACTAACGCTACTTTCATTAAGCATGCTTGTTCTTGCTAGAGGAACTGACTAAGTTGTTGAGAAAACGCAGTCTCCAGTCCATATAATTATGTTGCTACAGATACAAAAAGCCCGCATAGATGCGGGCTTTTGAATGTTAACGATAACACAAATTAAAATTAGTTAAGTTTTTCTTTAATACGTGCAGATTTACCTGAACGCTCACGCAAGTAGTACAACTTAGCACGACGAACAGCACCGCGACGTTTCACTTCAATAGAAGAGATTGCTGGGCTGTGAGTTTGGAACACACGCTCTACGCCTTCACCACTAGAAATCTTACGTACAGTGAAAGCAGAGTGTAGACCACGGTTACGCTTAGCGATTACTACGCCTTCGTATGCCTGAAGACGCTCTTTCTCGCCTTCTTTTACTCTTACTTTAACAACTACAGTGTCACCCGGACCAAATTCCGGAACATCAGTTTTGAGCTGTGCTTGCTCAATTTTCTTGATGATATCTTGACTTACTTTACTCATCAGATCCTCTCATGCTAGATAACTGTCATAATGCCGCAACTACTGTCCAGATTTAATCTTTGCCAGTATTTTGTGTTGCTCCTCAGTCAGAGCTAGCTCATTTAATAAATCAGGGCGACGGTCTAAAGTTCTTTTTAATGACTCAGCCATTCGCCACTGCCTAATTTTTTCATGGTTGCCACTTAACAACACACTCGGTACAGCCTCACCATTTAATACTTCAGGCCTGGTGTAATGAGGACATTCTAGCAATCCATTAGTGAAAGAATCTTCCACTGCGGATTGTGTATGCCCCAATACATCCGGCAACAATCTCGATACTGAATCCATTAACACCATTGCTGGCAGCTCTCCGCCACTTAAGACGTAATCGCCAATAGACCATTCCTGATCGACAAGTGAATTAATAACACGCTCATCAATGCCTTCGTATCGCCCAGCAACCAAAATTAAGTTTGGTATTTGGGTTAAAGATTGAACCTCAGTTTGGTTCAAGGTTTTACCTTGCGGTGATAAATAAACTACCACGCTATTGTCGCCCAATGCTTTTTTAGCATCGGCTATTGCGTCTGTTAATGGCTGAACCATCATCAGCATTCCAGGGCCACCGCCATAAGGGCGGTCGTCAACAGTTCGGTGTTTGTCGGTGGTGTAATCGCGGGGATTAAACATACTCACCTGTAATATGCCTTTTTTTACTGCTCTGCCAAACACACCTTGATTCAAGAAGGGTTCGAACATTTCAGGAAATAAAGTTATTACTCCGAAACGTTGGGTAGGTTGCATTAAAAACCTGGGTCCCAGTCGACTGTAATCGTCTTTGCCTGTTTATCAACACTCAACACAACTTGGTCGTGTAAAAATGGTAACAAACGTTCTTTTTGACCAAATGCATCGTTGTTCTTTGCTTTTACAAGCATCACATCGTTGGCACCTGTTTCGAACATATCCTTAACCACACCTAAGTTGTAACCTTTGTCGGTAACCACTTCCATGCCAATTAAGTCTTTCCAGTAAAAATCGTCGTCTAACTCAGGAAGAACTGACGTTGGAACAGATATCTCAGCATTTTTAATTAGCTCAGCATCGTCTCGACTCTCAACTCCTACCAACTTAGCAACGAGGTTTTTACCTTGCTGTCGCCACTGGTCAATTTTTATCTCTTGGTTATCACAACCATTGCCATTTAACTGCCAAGGGGTGTAACCGAATATATCTGTCGTAACCTGGGTAAAACTGTTTATCTTGACCCAACCTTTAACTCCATAAGGAGCACCGATTTTGCCAATAATAATAGTGTCAGACGCTGAACTCATTTTTACCTCAAATCACTGATACAAAAGCGCTACTAAGCAGCAACTTTTGCATCTTTTACCAAGCGTGATACACGGTCAGAAACACTTGCACCTACGCTAACCCAATACTCAACACGCTCTAGGTCTAAACGTAAACGTTCAGCTTGACCTTGTGCAGTTGGATTGAAGAAACCCAAGTTTTCAATGAACTTACCGTTGCGTGCACGACGACTGTCTGCAACAACTACTTGATAAAATGGACGCTTTTTGGCGCCACCACGCTGTAAACGAATAGTAACCATATATGCCTCAAACTCGTTGTAGCGTTACCGTTAACATACCTAGATTCCCGCTACGCTGGAAAAAAGGTGCGCGAATTATACGCTGAGTAGCTTAATTTGCAAGGGCTTTGTGGCTTAAAAGCTGCTAAAAAGAAGCTAAAAAGGGGCTTGCGTCGCATTTGCAGCTTAAAACTCATTCAAGCTTCTTTGTTTGCGCTCGTTCCTAGATCAAAATTCAATAAAAATAATAATAACAATACAAAATCTATCAATGACGACGAAGTTAATTACAGCTAGTATCAGTTACTTAATGTTAATTAACTGTTAAAGGTAAGCCATGCAGCCTTATTTCCTTCCAAAGGCAAGTGCAGCACTATTGATACTTATTTGTACTTTGTCGTTTAGTTCTCAGTCCCAAGAGAGGGCGTACATGGACCCAAATTTACCCCTCAGTGAACGTGTTGAAGACTTATTGCAGCGCATGACGCTAGAAGAAAAAGTAGCCCAGCTGGAAACTATATGGCAAGAAGGTAAACAGCTCAAAAACGAGGATAAGGAGTTCCTTCCCGAGAAAGCAAAAGAGATAATGCCTTTGGGTATTGGTCACTTTGCTAGGCCAAGTGAAGGCATGTCGCCAATTGAAACGCTTCGTTATGCTAATGCTATTCAGAAGTGGTTAATAAATGAAACACGATTAGGTATCCCCGCAATCTTTCATGAAGAGGCTCTTCACGGCCATGCGGCTACCGAATCGACTAGCTTTCCCCAAGCTATAGCGCTCGCCAGTATGTGGGACGCAGATTTAGTATACGAGATGTACAAAGCCTCCGCACGAGAAGTGCGAGCACGTGGCGGTAATCAAGCTCTAACACCGATTCTCGATATTGCGCGAGATCCCCGTTGGGGCCGTATCGAAGAAACAATGGGAGAAGACCCCTACCTTGTTACTGAATTAGGTGTGGCTGCTATTCGAGGTTTCCAAGGTGAGCCATCAGGGCCATACCAGCGTTTGGCGGAAGACCGAGTTTTAGCAACCTTAAAACACCTCACTGGTCACGGCCAGCCCAACAGCGGCATTAACATAGCACCGGCTCCAATGGGCGAAAGAGCCTTACGCGAGATTTTTCTTCCCCCCTTCGAGGCTGCGATAAAAGTTGCGAATGCCAGAAGTGTGATGGCCTCGTATAATGAAATAGATGGCGTGCCAAGCCATGCAAACAAACTTCTCTTAACCGATATATTGAGAGATGAATGGGGTTTTACTGGCACTTTAGTCAGTGATTACGACGCAATACGCGACCTTAAAACAAGACACTCAGTGGTTGAAGATATGCAGGAGGCAGCGATTGTTTCGCTTAATGCGGGTGTAGATATTGAAATGCCAGATCGCATAGCCTTTCCTTTACTAGTCGACCTGGTGAAAGCTGGCCGTGTGGAAGAATCGAAAATCGATGAGTCGGTTCGCCGGGTCTTACAGCACAAGTTTGCGCTAGGGCTGTTTGAAAGGCCCTTCACCGACGAAGCTGGCATAGCCATTATCAATAGTAGTGAACATCAAGCGTTGGCATTAAAGACCGCTGAGAAAGCGATCGTGTTGATGAAAAACGACGGCATATTACCGCTTGACATTAATGGCTATAACAAAGTTGCTGTTATTGGACCTCATGCAGACGAAACACTACTAGGGGGCTACAGTGGAGTACCCAAACGAACCGTGCCTATCTTGGATGGCATTCGCGCTAAATTAGAAGGTAAAGCTCAAGTTAAATTTTCTCGGGGAGCGCTCATAACACAGGACGTTAATGAGCCTTCTGATGCTTCAATAGCGGCTAAAACCTTATCACAACAACGCTGGAATCAAGACCAAATGGCTTTAGCAACACCAGAGAGTTATGCCGGCCTAAAAGAAGAAGCTGTTGCACTGGCGAAAGAAAGCGATATATCAATTCTTGTGCTTGGTTCTAATGAGGGATCGTCGCGTGAGGCTTGGTCTGATAAGCACCTTGGCGATCGTTCATCTCTGAACTTGCTTGGCGAGCAGCAAGCTCTAGCAGAGGAAATTATTGCCTTAGGCAAACCGACTGTCATCATTCTATATAATGGTCGGCCACTAACCCTTGGCGACAAGATTAATAATGATGCGCCGGCCATTCTTGAGGCATGGTATCTTGGTCAAGAAACAGGAACGGCTATTGCCAATGTACTCTTTGGTGACGTTAACCCAGGCGGAAAGTTACCATTAACCTTTCCAAGGAATGTTG
This sequence comes from Marinibium conchae, assembly GCF_015595035.1. Taxonomy (GTDB): domain Bacteria; phylum Pseudomonadota; class Gammaproteobacteria; order Enterobacterales; family Alteromonadaceae; genus Glaciecola. The sequence goes on from NZ_JADNRN010000001.1 coordinate 1,800,547, forward strand.
GGCAAGTACCCTATTATTATAATCATAAGCCCTCAGCTAAACGCGGATATGCTTTTTCCGAAGTGAGCCCACAATACGCTTTCGGACATGGTTTAAGTTATACAACTTTCGATTACAATGACCTGAAAATTGACGCTTCAAAAGCAGAAGCAAATGGCAAAGCAGTAATATCAATGAAGCTCACTAACACGGGCAAACATGCAGGGGATGAAGTCGTACAACTTTATATCAGAGACACAAATGCCTCCACTACCCGCCCAGTGAAAGAACTCAAGGGCTTCAAACGTGTAAGCTTAGAAGCTGGAGAAAGTAAAAGAGTCATCTTCGAGTTACCCATAAACTTACTCGCTTATTACGATATGAATATGAACTATGTTGTTGATGCTGGTGAGATTCAGTTGATGCTAGGCAGTTCGTCTAGCGACATTCGCTTAAGTGATAGCTTTCAGGTGAAAGGGGCTACCAAAGTGATCAAGCCGGAAGATAAAGCATTCTTGAGCAAGGTAATTGTTGAACAATAAAACACAGCAAAAAAAGCTGAGTTACCTTACTACAAGATAACTCAGCCCGATTAATTTCTTTCTACACTATTTACGTGGGCCGAAACCTCCACCCATACCACCCATTCCACCGGGAGGCATCATCCCGCCCATACCGCGCATCATTTTCTTCATGCCGCCACCCGACATCTTCTTCATCATTTTTTGCATTTGGGTGAACTGTTTAAGCAGTTTGTTGACATCTTGAATTTGAGTACCGGAACCTGCTGCAATTCGACGCTTACGTGAACCTTTGATCACGTCGGGTCGCTCACGCTCACCTGGTGTCATAGAATTGATGATAGCTTCCATTTGAGTAAACTGTTTGTCATTAGCCTGATCTTTAATCTTGGCCGTCATATTACCCATGCCCGGCATTTTATCCATAAGAGACATCATGCCACCCATGTTGCGCATTTGCTCAAGTTGCTCCTTGAAATCCTGAAGATCAAAGCCCTTCCCTTTCTTCACTTTTTGGGCCAGCTTCTGCGCTTTGTCCTTATCAACTTTGCGCTCTACTTCTTCAATTAAGCTAAGCACATCGCCCATACCCAAAATACGACTAGCAATTCGCTCGGGATGGAAAGGCTCTAAAGCGTCGAGCTTTTCACCCATGCCCATAAACTTGATTGGCTTACCAGTGATATGCTTGACCGATAGCGCAGCACCACCTCTCGCATCACCGTCGGCTTTGGTAAGAATTACCCCTGTAAGTGGCAGAGCTTCGTTGAAAGCTTTAGCAGTATTCGCGGCATCCTGACCGGTCATCGCATCAACAACGAATAAAGTTTCTACTGGCGTTACCGCTGCATGCAGTTGCTTGATTTCATTCATCATTTCAGTATCAACCGCCAAACGACCTGCGGTGTCAACAATAAGGACATCAATAAATTGTAGTTTTGCCTGAGCAATCGCGCCTTCAACAATATCGATCGGCTTCTGTAAGCTAGATGACGGGAAAAATTCCACATCAACTTCTTCGGCAAGGGTTTGCAGTTGTTTTATTGCTGCCGGACGATAAACGTCGGCACTCACAACCATCACTTTTTTCTTGTCGCGTTCTTTTAGATATTTAGAGAGCTTACCAACACTGGTGGTTTTACCTGCACCCTGCAAACCAGCCATCATAACAACGGCAGGCGGTGTGGCGGCCAAATTCAAACCTTCATTGGCAGAGCCCATGACCGCTTCTAGTTCGCTTTGTACGATTTTGATAAGCATCTGGCCAGGATTAAGGCTTTTTGATACTTCGATTCCTACAGCACGCTCTTTTACTTTAGCGACAAAGTCTTTTACTACTGGTAAGGCAACATCAGCCTCAAGCAAGGCCATGCGTACTTCACGCAAAGTTTCCTTAACGTTGTCTTCGGTAATACGCCCTTTGCCACTGATATTTTTAAGGGTTTGGCCTAATCTGTCTGATAAATTCTGAAACATAGTAATAATTTGATTTCGCTATAATTGGTCGAGAGTATACAATACTTATGTTGCGTATATCGACTCTGATTTGTTATAAACTGATTTCATCTTTTATTAAGGTAAATTAATGGACTTGTCCTTAGCATTATATCTACCCACTCTTTGCCTATATATATGGGCTGGGATAGGTTTATCAAAGGCTTTTTTCTCACACAAAGAGAACACGTCGAAATTGCCGATCCTGCTTCTGGTTGCGGCAAGCATTGGCCACCTAGCATTAATTGTTAATTCAAACACTACTAACAGTGCCGAACACCTTAGTATCACTCAGGTTGCAGCTCTTCTAGCTTGGCTAGTCACTGTCACCATGTTAATAACCAATACTTACATTAAAAATTTAGTGTTTTTGCCGGTGGTGAGTTTGTTTTCGGCGCTATTTATCAGTTTACAAGAATTCGTACCTCAGGCATCAACTATTAGTATCAACATGAGCGCAGGTATGATCAGCCACATCGTGCTAAGTCTGTTTGCATTTGGGGTGTTAAGCATCAGCTTTTTATATGCCTTGCAACTCGCCTATATAAACTATCAGTTGAAGCACAAACAAATATCCTTGATGAATTCAGCCTTACCGCCCCTAATGTCGGTTGAGCACATCTTAATTAAGCTTATGATTTTCGGCACTATTTTATTAGCCATCGCCCTTTTTTCAGGCTTTGTTTTCATCCCAAATATGTTCGCCGATGGTTATGCACACAAAACCATACTCTCCAGCACGGCATTTTTGCTGTATATTGTGGCACTAGCTTTGCAACATGTCGCTGGGCTCAAAGCTCGCACATTAGTTACATTTAATTTGTTTGGTGTTGCTTTATTAACACTGGCTTACTTTGGTAGTCGTTTTGTGAAAGAAATACTGCTGTAAACTAACTATTTAAAAATAGAATACAAAATAAGGTCACTTAGTTGGACGTAATTTCTACCGGTCATCTCTTTATAGCTCTCGCTGTACTCATTCTCTTATCTGCCTACTTTTCAAGTTCCGAAACAGGCATGATGACTATTAATCGTTATAAGCTGAAACATTTGGCAAACGAAGGGGATAGCAGAGCGCTTCGAGTTCAACAATTGCTAAGTCGCCCCGACCGATTGATTGGCCTAATACTGATTGGTAACAATTTAGTCAACATTGCAGCCGCGTTAGTCGCGGGGGAAATAGCCTCTCGTTACTTCGGTGAGTTTGGCGCATTCATAGCGACCTCCTTAGGTCTCACTTTTATTATGTTAGTGTTTGCCGAAGTCACACCAAAAACGCTAGCTGCCCTTTATCCTGAAAAAATTGCCTTCCCTAGTTCAATCATTTTACTACCACTGCTGGTGCTGCTCACACCATTCGTCATGCTAGTTAATGGTTTTACTAACGGCTTTTTAGCAGTATTGCGTATCAATCCGGCGGGCGCTGATGGCGACTCGCTCAGCTCTGAAGAATTGAGAACAGTCGTGTACGAGGCTGGCACAATGATCCCGAAAAAGCACCAAGATATGCTAGTGAGTATTCTCGATCTTGAGAAGGTTACCGCCGAAGACATTATGGTGCCGCGAAGTGATATTTATGCCATTGATATAAATGATGATTGGAAGCTCATACAAAAACAACTTACCCACTCGCAACACACCAGAGTGCTGCTTTATCGTGATAGTATCGACGACGCTGTTGGCTTTGTGCATGTGCGAGATGCTTTGCGACTTTTGTCTAAAGACCAATTTACCAAAGCTACAATGCTGCGTGCGGTAAAAGAAATTTATTACACGCCCGACTCAACCCCGCTGCATACCCTTATGTATAAGTTCCAAGCAGAGCGCGAGCGAATTGGGCTCGTGGTAGATGAATACGGCGATATTCAAGGTTTGGTCACACTAGAAGATATTTTAGAAGAGATCATAGGTGACTTCACCACCTCAATGCTTCCCGATTACAGTAAAGAAGCGATAGAGCAACAGGATGGTAGCTATCTGGTGGATGGCAGTGCAAACGTTCGCGAATTGAACAAAGAAATGGATTGGAGCTTTCCTACCGAAGGTCCGAAAACAATGAATGGCCTCATAATAGAGTACCTAGAGGATATACCTGAAAATAATATAAGCTTGCGCCTTGCTGGCTACCCTCTCGAAATTGTGGAAATTAGTGGTAATATGATAAAAACCATTCGAATTATTCCCCATTACTACAAGAGTATTGAAACAGACGACAGCACTAGCTAGGCCGCGGTAACTAGTTACGCGCTTGTCTTGTGCTATGAAAATGTGCATACATCAGGCTATTTGCTATTTGCGTGTTTAATCGAAACAACATTATTTGCTTTTCCAATACGCTTTTGTCTCGCTTTTTCTTTGAAAGCTTCTACTTTGCGATTCAAGTCGTCAAGCTTTTGCATGATGTCCTGAAGCTCATCATCGTCCTCAATATCAGAATCCCGAGCATGGTTCTCGAGTGTCTTATAGAGAGTGAAAGGAAGAGACTTCTTGCTCATTTTCTGCGTTGTGCCCATTGTTTTGCATTAATACCTATTATGGTATCGGACACTGCGGGCTTTCCTGAATAATATTTACGTTAAACTTTGATAGAAAGAGAGCTGTCTGCCGCTATGTTTGGCTTTGTCGTAGTCGATCATCAATACGTCTGCTGTATCAAAAATGCGTGCATTAAAGCCATGACACAAGGAATCGGATAACAAACTTACCAGTGGCATGTGACTTATGATGAGTAATGATGAGATATTGTCCTGCTCAATTAAATGACCATCAATCCAATCATGTGTAGAGCCGGCCTCTTGATTTGGCGTAAGCATTGGAGAAGATACACTACTAGTAATCTCAAGAAATTTTGACACGCTAGCTGCCGTTTCCTGTGTTCGCACATAGGGGCTTATGAGGGCCAAATCAACGCCCGACAAAGTCGTGTTTTTCAGAATACCGTTTTGCATCCACTTTGCCGCATGTTCGGCCTGGGTTCGGCCAAAACTGGTGAGATGACGTGACATATCATCCTGCTTATATGGCTCAGCTTCTCCGTGGCGCATCACGAATATGATCATTTATTTCTTCTTTTGTGGTGAAGTTTTTCCGCAAAGTGACGCTAACGCTTATATGGCGAATAAACAAGTATTGTTTCTAATATTTTTAACGACCTATGTTGAAAAACCTTTACAACTATACAATTTAAAGGTTTTATTAGTTTTATACTCTGAAAGGAACGATATTGCTACAAACTCGACAAGCTAACAGAGACTACCTGAAACATATTTTGGACAATAGTCTTGAGTTAGTTGTTATTACATGCCCTGACGCACAAAAATCAGCTATTTCTGTCTCAATTGGAGTGGGACACTTTTGTGATCCTGATGATTGTCCAGGCTTGTCCCACCTGCTCGAACACATGCTTTTCACTGGTAGTGAAAACTATCCAGACGGGAATCATTTACACGATTTCCTACACAAAGACGGTGGTTTTTTGAATGCATGGACCTCTGCCCAAAACTGTAACTTTCATTTTGACTCTGCGCACGAGCTTCTTCTCAATGGCTGTGACGTATTATTTGACATGCTTCTGCACCCACTTTTTACTGAAGACGGTATCGCACAGGAAATTGCAGCTATAGAGGCAGAGTTTAGTCTTCGTCGACATGATGATGTTAGACGTTTGTACGATGTTCACAAAAAAACGGCTAACCCCAAACATCCATTTACAAAATTCAGTGTGGGTAATAGAAGTATATTTGAGCGTTTCTCGTTAAGTGAACTTAAAAGCAAGTTAGTTGAACATCACGCAAAGTACTTCTCAGCGCATAACATGAAAATTTGTGCATTCACGGCAAGTACGCAAATAGCGACTGGAGTGCAACAAAAAGTTAAAGACCATTTTTCTGGCTTAGCAAACACTGCGCCTCGCGTCGAAAAGCAGAAGTTACCTGCGCTATACACTCACCAACAAAAAGCCTGTGTGATCAATGTAAAGCCTTACAAATCGACGCAAACACTGATGCTCACTTATTGCCTCGACAATGTGACTGAGCACTATCGCTCAAAACCTATTTTGCTGCTAACTCATTTGCTAGAAGACTCCAACAAAGATGGACTTCAATGGTATTTGAAAAATGAAGCCTACATCGTTGACCTCAGTGCCAGCGGTGGTATTGAAGATGAGCGCAACCAAGATATCAATATCAACTTGAGACTAACTGAAAAAGGACTCGATAACATTGCAGTAATTATTCAAGTCGTAAATCAATGGTTCGATTTCTTGCGTAGTGTTGGTATAGAGAAATGGCGATTTGAAGAAAAAGCACAGCAGCTTCAACTTCAAGTAACACATTCAAATGCTTCATCAGCCATCGACGAATGTACCTTATTATCAACCCGCCTTCATAAACATAAGCTAGATGAGGCGCTCAATATCGACAGTTGCATGGATACTTATGATGCCGACTTTTTCAGCTATTTTTTAAGCGCTTTCAAGCTTCAAAACCTTCGTGTATTTTGCATTCATAACGACGCAGTCACAGATCAAGTTACCGAGCAGTACTCCGCACCGTTCAGCGTGAAAAGACTGCAAGACCTGATGCCTGTGGAAAATCCAAACATTGCAAAAATCGCATTTAAATTACCTGCTCGAAATCACTACATGAGTGATAACTTCAGCCTAGTCAAGCCCGACTTGGCTCCGGGAGTAACTCACGAATTCAAAACTGGTAATATACGAGTGAGATTTGCTCAAAACCTACAATTTGAAACCCCTAGAGGCGATTGTTATTTCTCAATTGAAAGCCCCTATATGGTGGGTTCAGCGAGAAACATGGCAATAAAGCGCTTGTGGATTGAATGCATCAGCGAGCAACTTTCTGAAGATTACAGCGGCGCAGAGATGGCCGGTATCAACTTTAGGGTTTACGCGCATCAAGGCGGCTTAAGTATCCATACTAGCGGCTTTTCACACACGCAATTGCTGTTATGTGAAGAGATAGTCACCGGCTTGAAAAAGCTAAAAATAAAGCCTGCGGTGTTTTTGAGCATGAAAGAAAAGCTTAGCACGACACTTAAGAATAACCTGCTAAACAAACCCATCAACCAATTATTTAGTGAACTCAATATTCTATTCCAAGAAAATGCCTTCTCGAATGAGTCCATACTCAACGAACTCAAGATGGTTTACCTACCTGAGCTACAATCACACATGGACAGCTCGTTTAACGCTTTGCATATTGAGGGTTTGATCGTAGGAAATTGGACACTGAACGATGCAAAACAGTGCGTAAATAACATTGAGCAAAAGCTCAGCAATTGCAGTGCTCAATTCAAAACCCAAAGACGCATTGCTGACATAAAAGGCCAGCAAATATCGCTAGTGGTAAACTCAGAAAATACTACGACAAGAGGCAAACAAAACGAGCGAGAACACGCAATCGTTTGCTATTTTCAAGCAGCCGAAAACACAATAAAACAACGCTGCATTTTTATCGCTTTCGAAAAGCTATTGTCACCCTTTATCTTTGACGAGCTGAGGAATAAACGTAACTTGGGCTACTTAGTTGGCTGCGGCTACATGCCCATGAATAAGCGCCCTGGTATTGCGATATACGTGCAGTCTCCTAACGTCAAATGTGACCATTTGAATCAAGCAATACAAGATGCATTGATCACTTTCAAACATGACCTTGAGGAACTCGCGCTGATTTTTGACAACTTCAAAAACTCCCTAGCAAAACAGTTTACAAGTGACGATGCCAATACCTCTCAATACGCACAGCGATTATGGGTAGAATTTGATAAGCCAATTCAAGAGCAAGAAGAGCTCGAAACGGCTACTTCTCTTGCTATCGAAGCACTTTCTTTCGAGGAGTTTAATGATGAGTTCGAAAAACTCTTTATTAAACAACAAAATGGTTCTGTTACGCTCAGTACAGAAGCGATTAATATAATTCAAACTGATAAATCTAACGCTATTCAATTAAGCTCTACGCATGATATCAAACCTGATTTACATTTCGTTTCCACCCCTTAAGACGCAACAACTGTATTTCTGAAAACCGCCCTTTGATCACTTTTTAGTCACATTATCTTTTTATAGTTTACAATTTAGGCAAACAAGCGTGTAAGGCTAATAATCACTTGAGATACAAGATCTAAAAAGGCATCCTCCAAGCCTATATAACAATAATAAAAATAAATGTAGGTGGTTTACTAGTGATGCATGCCTTTTTCAAGACATGGCTTATCTTAGCGGTGCTTTTCGGCACACAAATTTTGTTTCCTGTGGATGCACGAACATCAACTAATCTCAGCTTCGAACATCTATCCAACGAAGACGGTTTTTCACAAAGTAGCGTTCGCCAGAGCCTTGAAGATAAATACGGTTTTATATGGATTGTATCGAACAACGGGCTAAGCAAATATGATGGCTACCACAACACCAGATATATTTTCGACGCCTCCAAGCCTCGCTCTATTCCAAGCAATAATATAACTAGCATATTAGTTGACGCCCAAGGCAGGCTCTGGGTGGCTTCCGACCGAGGTTTAGCGCTCTACAACTATGCTACGAACAATTTCAAGATCATTGATAGCAATAATAGCAACTTAAAACACAGTAAAATCGATACCCTCTCTAGCGCTTTTGGCGAAGAAATATATGTAACGGCGAAGGATGCACTATATCGAATTAATGCGAAAAGTCAGAAAGTGACTTTAGTTATTACTAATACTCCTCTTCCGACAAATATTGACTACATAAAAGATGAGAAGTCTCGCGTTTGGATAAGCTCTCGCTATGATGGTAGCTTCATGTTCGACAAAGAAACTGGCCAATTGCATGACCTTTCAAAGCCAAACCCTTGGCATTTTACGCTTCCCAAAATCGCAATAAACAAAATTGAAGTTATTGGCGAAAAGTATTGGATCGCTACCGCGAATGGGCTGATAACACTAGATGAAAGCACTGAGCAACAGCAGACAATAACAAAGTCAAACACGCCTTACCTGCCCTCCAATACGATAAACGATATTCGTTTTGACGGTGAAAACTTGTGGGTTGCAACCAATCGAGGCTTGGTAATTACTCGAGATGATCTGAGCATCCACACACTTGTCAATCAAGACAATGCCTTGTCCAATGGTTTGCAAGATAGCAATGTCACCAGTATATTTTTATCAGAAAATTCTACAGCTTGGATTGGAACGGCTACCGCTGGTTTGCATAAATTTCATCCAGCACTACACCCAGTGAAATTATTCCAAGCCACAGCTGACAACAACAACAGCTTGTCGGGACGTGAGGTTGTCGCTTTTGCCAGCTCTGCTAATGGCGATATTTGGGCAGCGACAAAACTAAATGGTCTTAACCGATTTAATCAAGAGTTTAATTATTTTACCCAACATGCGGTAAATACCGACGCCTTCATTAACGATATTGAAATTGACTCGTTCGACAAAATCTGGATGGCGACGAGCGAGGGCTTACAGATCTATCAAATTAGCGACTCAACACTTGTTTTTGATAATCAAATTCACGCAAACGATATCTTTAATAAGACCAGTATTTTTAAGGGTAAAGTATGGGCGTGGCATAGCGGAAAAGGCCTATTGCATATCGACCCTGAAAGCTATGAGGAAACACTGTTAGCTTTACCAAGTGAGGTAACTAAAGCAACAGCGATATTTTCTGATGAACGCGATAGATTATGGCTGCAAACTAACCTAGGTATACTCATTAGCGATTTAACAAGCAATCAGTATTTTCGTCCTTCAGGCTTGACTGACTATGGGCGAGTCGATGTTGTGACGGTATATGAGCATCAAGATGCATACTGGCTTGTGAGTCGTAACCAAGGAATATTCGCACTCAACAAAGCCACTCTTGGTCTACAGGCTAAGATCGAAAGTTTAGATGATAACGCAACGAAGGGCATAAGAGCTGCCGTTGGTATCGAGAACAAAATCTGGTACGGGAGCCGAAAAGGCGTATTCAGTATCGACCTTGCCACAGCGAGTGTTGTAAAACAGCGTTCGAAAGCCGCAATAAATTTTAGTGAACTACATCGAAGCGCGATGATAGCCACCAGTGAGCAAAACCTACTTGTTGGTGGGTCAGTTGGTGTGCACTATATTGAAACCAACAAACAATTTGAAGTATTTGATAGCCCCAAAGTACCACAGCTTCTTAGCGTTTCAGTACCTGAGCTCGGCTCACAAAATGACTCAACAAGGTCAGCCTTCATGCTCGATAGATTTGAAATGCCACATTCTCAGAGTAGGATCAATATCGAGTTCGGCGTCGTAAACAGCATAAATTCGAGTGCTACAGAGTATCGCTATATCCTTGACGGACTTGACGATGACTGGACATATAACGCTCACGCACGACTCGCTTCCTATAGCTATTTGACCTTCGGTAACTACAACTTCAAAGTACAGGCGCGCACCAATGGTGGTGAATGGTCGCAATCAAGAGAACTGGCAATAACAGTAGAGAAGCCTTTCTGGTTACATAACCGAGCACTGATATTTTATATGCTCTTAATTGTGTGTTTAGCTACTTATCAAATTTATAAGAGGGTGCATCGCAATAAACGTCACCAAACGCTCAGTGATGACGTAGAAAGGCTCACACTGAGCCTTTCATCAAGCGGCGACGAACTGTGGGATTGGGATATTGCGAGTGGCAAAATCTACCGCCAAAACATCTGGAAAACCATCGACTTCCCAAAAGATAGCTTGCGCGGTCAAACCGATAATCAAAACAACATACACGAAAACGATGCAGAGCGCGTCACCATTGAACTGCAAAAGCATATTGAAGGAAAGACCGAATTCTTTGAACTTGCCTATCGAGTCAAAACCTTTAATGGCGACTGGGTATGGGTGTTAGATCGTGGCAAAGTGGTAGAGCACGACGCACAACAAAACGCAATTCGTATGATGGGTACGCTGCAAAACATTAGTCATTTAAAGCGAGCCGAAGAACAACTGCTAAAATTAGCTAACTCCGACCAACTTACAAACTTACCTAATCGCTCATTTTTCCAAGCAAATCATGAAAATTTAGTGCGTAAGGAAGTGTCGCATGCTTTGATTTGTCTCGATATGGACAATTTTAAGCGCATCAACGATTCATTAGGACATCAAACTGGTGACCTCTTGATTAAGCAGATTGCGAGGCGGCTTGAGAAAATCACTACCTCAAGCTCAACCACCTATCGCTTAGGTGGAGACGCATTTAGTATGTTGTTGGAAGAAACAACAAGTGTGCATCGTATCTCGCACATTGCACAAGATATACTAACTATTCTCTCGTGCCCCTTCTATCTAAATAAACAAGAGTTTGTGCTGGGTGTCAGTATCGGTATTGCGACTTATCCTGAAGACGGGACATCACATCAAGAGTTACTAAAAAACGCCGACACCGCGATGTACTTTGCTAAAAATAGTGGTGGTAGCAACTACCAATTCTTCAGTGGTGAAATGAATCAAAATGCGGTGCGCCAGCTTCAAATAGAAAATCTCATCCGCTTTGGTCTTAAAGAAGATCTTTTCAGCGTTTATTATCAACCCAAAATAGACATTAGTTCTGGTCGTTTAGTAAGCATGGAAGCGCTCGTTCGCTTTGAGCATCCTCAAAAAGGCATCGTAAGCCCTGGTCAGTTCATTCCACTCGCTGAGCAAACCGGGCAAATATTAGAAATCGGTGAGCGGGTACTCAGAAGAGCATGCATTGACACCAAACGCTGGGTAGATGCTGGTTTGTTCACAGGCAGAGTGGCAGTTAATATTTCAGCCAAACAATTTGAGCTACCTGACCTTGACGAGCGCATTCAGCAAATACTCAAGCAAGTAGGTTTGTCGCCACTTCACCTAGAGTGTGAAATCACCGAAGGCACGCTTATGGAAAACCCTGAGCAAGCACTTAACATGATGCAGCGCTTGCGCGAACGTGGAATTCACCTAGCTTTGGATGATTTTGGTACGGGTTACTCCTCTCTTGCCTACTTGAAGAAATTCCCAATTCATACCTTGAAAATAGATAAAGCTTTTATCGACGATATCACTAGCAGCTCGGTAGATAAGCACTTAACCGAATCGATTATTAACATCGCTCATAACCTCGGTTTAAAGGTGGTTGCTGAAGGTGTTGAGCACGAGCAGCAATTGGATATACTCAAGCAATATGAATGCGAAATGCTACAAGGCTATTTGTTTAGTAAACCAATTAATGCGAGCAAGTTCGGCCAAATGTTGAGTGTTGGTAAAGACATGTTTGACATTTTAGGCGTTAAATCAGATGCGAAAGACCCAGTCCTTTAAAGACTGGGTTGATAAGCGAAAATAGCAAAAATGTCTTAGTGCTTTCTGAAGAGGGAAGTGCTTAAGACTGAAGATAACAAGAGTTAAAACCAACTGTCTTGCGATGATGTACTTTCTTCGAAATAGAAAACATCGGAATTAACATTGGCCCCATGAGCATGCCACCCACTAACCACCTTTTTTTGCCCATTGCATTTTTAACCGCTTCAACGTAGAAATAGAGACTACTAACAAGGAAGCTGATCATTACCAAAACTGTGACTAACATGATGTTTGCTCCCCTAATTATTGATTCTTAAAATGCCAAACTCGGCTGATTTTGCCTTCCTAATAGTAGGCACAAATACTTGCAACTAACAGTCGAGAACTCATACCAGAGTATATCAAGCATGAGCATTCATTAGCTGAATGTCGGCTATGTCGGTATATTAAGACCAAAAACTGACGATAAAAAACCGAGCTTTTGCTCGGTTTTTATCTAAGACTAAGGCATGATTGCGAAATTCACCGCTTATGCACTTAGTGCTCAACTAAGAATAAAAGGTTTTTCCCTCATCACGCATGCTAAGCAAAATTTTTGCTGGCGTGTATTTTTCCGAGTACGTGCTAGCGTAATGCTCTAGGCGCGATACCACATGATTGATGCCCAATGTATCCATGTAATTAAATGGACCGCCCAGGAAAGGTGGGAAGCCAATACCGAATATAGCACCTATGTCGCCATCTCTTGCATTCCTGATAACACCCTCTTCCAAACACATTGCGGCTTCGTTTAACATCAACAATAAGCAACGTTCAACCACGATATCATCCGACAACTTCTTCTCTGGCGTAACCCCAAGTAAGTTATAAACGGATTCATCAATATCTTTACCTGGCTTTTTACCCTTATAGTCATAGAAACCGGACTTGTTCTTTTTGCCTTTGCGGTCGTTTTCCAGAAGTTTGTCAAAAGCTTCAGGTGCTGTAAAACGTTCACCAAACTGGCCTTTAAGGATAGGAATAATTTTTGTACCAACGTCAATTCCTACTTCATCCAGCAGTTTAAAGGCACCAACTGGGAAGCCGAACTTGGTAAGAGCCTTATCTATATCAGATAAAGGTTGGCCTTCTAGGGCAACAAAACCAGCTTCGCTCATATATGGCGCGAGAATACGGTTCACATAAAAACCAGCACCATCTTTCACTACAATTGGGGTTTTACCTTGGCGCTTGGCAAATTCAACCGTAGTAGAAATGGTTTGTTCAGACGTAGCTTCGTGCGGAATGACCTCTGCCAAAGGCATTTTGTCCACCGGCGAGAAATAGTGTAAACCGACCACGTTCTCTGGGCGAGTTGCCTTCGCTGCAATATCTGCAATGGGAATTGAAGACGTGTTTGAAGCAAAGATAGTTGCCTCATTACAGTGCTCTTCAATGTCTGCGACCATTTTTTGCTTAAGCCCTAAGTCTTCAAATACGGCCTCTATCACCATATCGTTAGCTTTGTAGCCGCTATAGTCTAAACAACCACTAAGGCGAGACATTTCATTCTGCATTTCGGTTTTGCGAATGAACTTCTTTTTCACTTTCTTGTTTAAGATATCGTAGGTGTAACGCAAGGCGCCTGCAATACCGTCTGGGTTGATATCTTTAATGCGCGCTGGCACCTTAGCTTTTGTGGCAGTCACAAAGGCGATACCGCCCCCCATTAAGCCACCGCCTAACACGCCTACTTTTTTCACTTTAGTCGGCGCTACGCCTTCAACACCTGATTCTTTTTTCATATCAGTGGTTGCAAAGAAAATACCCCGAAGTTGCTTTGATTCAGGAGTCATTACTAGCTGTCCAAACAAACGAGCTTCAGTAGCATAGCCTTTACGAGAATCTTGTAGACCCGTCTCGATACAGTCGATGATATACATCGGTGCGGGATAATTGCCTAAGGTTTTACTAAGGGTTTGTTCACGCGCTTTTTTAAATAAAAAGTTTCTACCGAACGAGGTATCTTCTAATACTTTGTTGCTTAGTGCTTTTTTATTGGTACGCTTTTTAATTTTCTTAGTCGCAAATTCAGCAGCAACATCAAGCAGCACTGATTCAGGTACCATGTCGTCAACTATGCCATATTTCTTAGCTTGTTTAGCTCTCACTGGCGCGCCAGTCAACATCATTTTCATTGCTTGTTGAACGCCAACAAGCGCTGGTAGACGTTGCGTACCGCCACTTCCTGGAAGTAAACCCAGTTGTACTTCAGGTAAACCTACTTGTGTTTTAGGGCTATCGGAACAAACGCGATAATGACAGGCTAATGCTAGCTCAAGGCCGCCACCCAATGCAGGGCCATGAATTGCAGCCACAAAGGTCTTTTTCATGTTTTCGATACGATCAAACAATTTCTGACCAGCTATTGATAGCTCTTCTGCCTCATCGGCTGAGTTACAAGCAGCCAACATACTCACATCGGCTCCGGCAACAAAAGAATCTTTTTTACCACTGGCGACAACAACACCGTTAATATCGCTGTCGCTTTCAATCTGGTCCAGTATGCTTGTTATTTCATCACCAAAATCAGCTTTTAGTGTATTCATGCTATCGCCAGGAACATCCATTGTTAAGATAGCAATGCCGTCGTCACGTTTTGTTAAAGTAAATGCACTCATTATTCTGTCTCCACTATCATCGCAGCGCCTAAACCACCTGCGGCACAAGCAGTTAGCAAGCCTGTACCTCCTCCACGACGATTTAATTCATTCAACATTTGCGTAATCATTCGTGTGCCTGTTGCAGCGAAAGGATGGCCATAAGCCAATGAGCTACCCATCACATTAAACTTATCCATATCAATTTCGCCAATTGCTTTATCTCTACCCAGCTTTTCTTGGGCAAATTTGTCGCTGTTGAACATTTTAACATTCGACAAGGTCTGTGCTGCGAAAGCTTCGTGCATTTCAATCAAGGTTAAGTCATTTAAGGTCATGCCTGCGCGATCAAGGGCTATCGGAGTTGCGTAAGACGGACCCATCAGCATATCTTCCCACACGTCTATTGCCGCAAAAGAATAGCTTTTTAGATAGCCAATAGGTTGATAACCTAATGCTTTGGCCTTGCTTTCGGTCATCATCACCACTGCCGACGCACCGTCGGTGAGAGGCGTTGCATTGGCAGCAGTTACTGAGCCATGCTTTTTATCGAATACCGGGCGAAGTTTTGCATAGCCCTCGAGTGAAGAATTAAATCGCACATTATTGTCTTTCGAAAAAGCAGCTTTAAATGGTTCTGGATATGCCGTCATCACTTCGTCATCAAGATTGCCAGCTTCCCAGTTTTGCGCTGCTAAAGTATGCGAGCGGTGTGCTAATTCGTCTTGAGCGGCACGGCTTATGCTATGAGTCTTGGCCATCTGTTCAGCTGTTTGGCCCATACTTAAGCCTGTGGAGTATTCGGCCACTGCCGGAGGCACTGGCAATAAATCCTTCATGCCAAGCTTTCTTAATACAGATAGTTTTTGTCCAACGGTCTTCGTCTTTTGTAAATCAACCAAGGCGCGTGCGAGCTTCTTTGATACTCCGATGGGTGACACTGAAGTTGAATCCGCTCCGCCTGCAATTCCCACATCGATATTACCAACTAGCATTGATTCGGCAATATTCACTGTAGACTGAAAGCTTGTTGCACAAGCGCGAGATACTGAGTAAGCGTCTGTTTGTACACCCATTCCGGTGCCTAAGACAACTTCACGGGCAATATTTGGCGCTTCTGGCATCTGCACGACTTGCCCGTATACAACCTGATCGATAATTGAAGGGTCAATGTCATTTTTCAACATCAGTTCGTTAACGACCATTTTCGCGAGGTCAACAGCTGGCACGCCGTGAAAGTTTGTTGCCATTTTTGCAAACGGAGTTCTAAGCCCCGCTACTATTGCAATACGATCACCCTTTTGGGTTTTCAAAACTTGTTTGTTTGACATATTTTATCCTGTAGCCACTGATGGAAATACATTTATACAATCGCGATCCTCATCGCACATTTGCTGATGAAGGCGATCTGGTCTGACCTCAAACCAGTAGTTTGCCAAAAAATCACCGAAGTTTCAAACTTTGAAGGTCATTTTTGGGCATACTCTTGATTTTATTGAATATCGAACAGTCAAATAGACAAGTAAGAAGCAGAACCAATTCGCTTTTTTCCTGTCGTAAGTTGAAAATTGAAATACTATCCGCATATAAGACTAGCACAGATTCATAACAACCTATGTTTAAGCAAAATAAATAAGCTTAAATATTTATTAAATACAAGGCTTACTAAAACATGGCAGTAGCAGAGTTTACGCAATTACAAGCGCATTTAAACACCCAAGTTCTTGGCCAGCCCTCGCTCACACTTAGCATTTTAATCGCATTGTTGGCCGACGGCCATTTGCTAGTTGAAGGTCCGCCGGGTCTTGCTAAGACAAGAGCTGTTAACGCTCTTTCTGACGGCATTGACGCCGACTTTCACCGTGTACAATTTACGCCAGATTTATTACCGGCAGATCTGACAGGCACCGACATCTATCGTCCAGAAACCGGCGAGTTTATATTTCAGAAAGGACCTCTGTTTCATAACTTGGTGCTGGCCGACGAAATAAACCGTGCTCCAGCCAAAGTTCAGTCTGCACTTTTAGAGGCAATGGCCGAGCGCCAAATCACAGTAGGAAATACCACCTACCCTCTATCTGAACTCTTTCTTGTGATGGCAACGCAGAACCCGCTGGAACAGGAAGGTACCTACCCTCTGCCAGAAGCACAGCTCGATCGTTTTCTGATGCATGTAGAAATTGATTATCCTGGTGCAGAGACCGAACTTGAGATTCTTCGCTTAACACGAGGAGAAGCGATCAAGGCGGCGCCAGCCATAGTCAACAAACTCAGTCAGCAGGATATCGCAAGTGCTCGTGCAGACATTATGAATATGCACGTGGCCGAAGCACTTGAGCACTACATAGTGCAACTCATTATGGCAACACGACAGCCGGCAAATTACAGCGCAGAGCTTGCTAAATGGATTGATATCGGAGCGAGCCCAAGAGCCACTATCGCCTTGGAGCGCTGCGCCCGAGCACACGCATGGCTAAACGGTCGAAATTTTGTTGGCCCTGATGACGTTCAAGCAGTTGCACACAATGTACTTCGGCACCGCATCATTTTGAGTTACCAAGCTCAAGCAGAGGGCATTAACGCCAATACCGTTCTGGACGACATATTGAAGCTTGTTCCCGTTGGATAATTATAAGCTAAGCAGCCTATGAACACGAACATCCCAACTTGGCTTACAAAGTATCAAACTAATGGTGTCGATTTATCACTGCATGAACTCATGTTTTACCGAGGTCTATCGAGCCTGTTAAACCTGAGCCCAAGCAGAGACATTGCTGGCGCGTTGTCTGGTGGCGAACGTCCTAAAATCAAAGGCCGAGGCATGGAATTTGACGAGGCCCGCCATTATCAACCTGGCGATGATATACGAAGCATAGACTGGCGCGTGACAGCGCGCACGGGTAAAACTCATACCAAGGTATTTCGAGAAGAACGCGAGCGCCCAGTATTCGTGTTCACTGACTTTAGTCAATCCATGTACTTTGGAACGACATTTTTGTGTAAATCCGTTCAAGCGGCACACTTGAGTTCGCTAATCACATGGAATGCAATTCAACGTGGCGACAAAGTTGGCGGTCTCATTTTCAATAATGACAGTGATATGGAGCTTAAACCTAAAGCCCAAATGAAAAGCGCATTGAAGTTTATGCAAGCCTTAGTCGATACGCACTCACCAACTTTTAAAGTCACCCAGGTTGATTCGGAGCGTATTTTCGATAGCGCTATCGCTCGACTCAGACATATCGCCAAACCCGGAGCTTTGGTATATTTGATTAGCGACTTCAATGCCTTGTCACCCAGTGCAATGGCTACTATCGGCCAAATAAATAGGTACTGTGAGGTCAAAGCTATGTTGGTTAATGACCCCATGGAAACGACTTTGCCAGAATCGAATAGCAAACAGAAGCTTAGCATCACCAACGGCATCAAAAGACAGTTGGTAAACTTAGGTGAAACTAAAACGAATATAGATTATGCGAGCAAACAGGCAAAACATTTAGGCGCAATAAAAGATGCCTTTGACAAATACGCTATACCACTTAGAGTCGTGAGCGCAGGAATGCCGCTCGAATTACAATTAACAAACCGTGATATGGGGGAAGCTTTGTAATGCAAGCCGCTCAGAACCCGTTGTCTCAACTTGCAGATATTTCAACTGGTCAAAGCGTATCGTTGTGGCCTCTCGCCTGGGGGTGGTGGTTGCTTATTGCTATTGCCGTTAGTGTTTTCATTATTTCAGCCTGGCAGCTACAACGCTATGTTGCACGTCGACGAGTAAAACGCCTTGCGCTAAAAGCAATTAGCAAATTGGTTCCGGAGATACAGAGCACGGCAAAAGAGTTGCATGGAATATTGCGTTGGGCATGCATTCAGTATTTTCCTGAGCATAATGTTGCTAGCCTGTATGGTGAAAAATGGGCACAATTTTTATCCAGCCAAGTGGCAACTCAAGCTGTGGTATCGGATATTGTCACTTTGGAAAAAGACTTATATCGCACTAGCGGTGATGCCGCTAGTAGGAAAAACATCAAGGCGGTTGAAGCCTGGATAAAAGCAGCCTTACCTCCGAAGGGAGAAAGACATGTTTGAATTTGCTTGGCCTTACTTATTTCTTATTTTGCCACTACCCTTGTTATTTTATTTTTTGCTACCGAGCAAACAGCAAGGTGAATCTGCGGCCTTGCTAGTGCCAAGCTACCTCGACATTGGTGATGCTAGCAGTCAATCGCAGTCCAACGGAAAAACAAAACTATTGGTGGCTAGCTTGATTTGGGCTCTTTTAGTGAGCGCTGCCGCTCGACCGCAATGGCTTGGCGAGCCAGTTTCTATTCCCAGCGAAGGAAGAGACCTTATGATTGCCGTCGACCTATCCGGTTCAATGAAGCTTGACGACATGCAAATAAATGGCAGAGCTGTCGATAGGCTCAGCATGACCAAATATGTGCTGGCAGATTTCATCGAGCGTCGCGTGGGCGACCGCCTAGGTTTAATATTGTTTGCTGACACTGCTTATTTGCAGGCTCCGCTAACGTTCGACCGTGACACCGTGGGGACTTTGCTAAATGAGGCAGTTATCGGCCTAGTCGGCGAAAAAACAGCCATTGGAGATGCTATAGGGTTAGCAGTAAAACGCTTTGACGATAAAGAAACGTCGAATCGGGTACTTATCTTGCTCACCGATGGTCAAAATACCGCGGGCAATCTGCGTCCAGAATTGGCAAAAGAGTTAGCAGTTGATAAAAACGTAACTATTTATACGATTGGTGTGGGCGCCGAAGAGATCGTAATGAACAGCTTATTTGGAAGGCGTACTTACAATCCCTCTCAAGACCTCGACGAAAAGTTGTTAACTGATCTAGCAAAGAGTACCGGAGGCCAGTACTTTCGGGCTCGCGATGCTCAAGAAATGCAAACCATTTATGAAATGCTTGATCAGCTCGAACCGATTCAAGGCGAGGGGCAAACTCTTCGACCTCTCACAGCCTTATTCTATTTACCTTTGATGCTAGCGGTCGCTTTGGTGTTTCTGCACATAGTGATTTATCTATTCAAACAATCACTTGGCTCTTACAGCAGGTCCAAAGCAGCTCAAGAGGAAACACTATCGTGATTGATTGGCAAGCTTTTCACTTCATACGACCCGAGTGGCTATGGTTAATCCCATTTGCCCTGCTTTGCGTGTTAGTGTTGTTAAAAGTAAACGCTAGGCGAAGTGGCTGGCAAAACATTGTATCTAGCCACTTGTATCAACGTTTAGTTATTTCAAACGACAAAAAAGCGAGTACTGCGCCCTTCTACATATTGGCATTCTCTCTCACTGTTGCTGCCCTCGCGTTGGCCGGGCCTACTTGGCAAAAGCTTCCGCAACCTGTCTATCAGGTCGACACGGGGAAAGTCATTGTCTTAGACATGTCCATGTCGATGCGGGCAACTGATTTACAACCCAACCGACTCAGTAGAGCCAAGTTTAAGACTATCGATTTACTGAACAGTATTGAAGATGGAGAGGTAGGACTCGTTGTTTATGCTGGCGACGCGTTTACGGTTAGTCCATTAACCTCTGATGCTAATAATATTACGACCTTGGTTCCTTCATTGAGGCCAGAAATTATGCCACTTCCGGGAAGTGACCCGTATTTTGCTTTCGAAGAAGCAGAGCGTTTGTTGACTGCTGCAGGCTACGCTAAAGGCGAAATTTATTGGATAACAGATGGTATAGAGCCAGAAGATGTAGAAGAATTACGAGATTTTGTAAGTAAATCATCATACCGTTATTCGGTGCTAGGTGTCGGCTCCAAAACAGGCGCACCTATAAAGTTAGAAGACGGTAGTTTTTTAAAGGACACGCAAGGAAACATCGTGTTGCCCTCATTGCGAAGCGACCTTATCGAACAGGTACTGGGCACAACAGTGGGACGCTATACACCGATTCAAAGTGACGATAGTGATATCAAAAACATGATATTCGACCCCTTGTTACTCGACCAGAATCAAGTTAATGACGAAGTATTAGGTCAAGGCGATCAGTGGCAAGATATGGGCATCTATTTGGTGCTATTGCTACTTCCATTTGCAGCCTATGCTTTCCGCCGCGGCGTACTCGTGGTGTTAGTTGCGGCCATATTCATCGTTCCACAAGAACCCGCATACGCAAATAGCGAGCAAACTAGCGAAACAGAAGTGGTGGCGAACGAGAGCGAGAGCGCTTCTTGGTATTCACGTATATTTAAAAATGCCAACCAAAAAGGTTTACAATTTTTTGAGGAGAAAAACTACCGTAAAGCCGCTACTGAGTTTGAAGACCCAATGTGGAAAGGCTCTGCACTTTATAAAAACCAAGACTATGAGGCTGCATTGCAAGAATTTGAAAAGGTGCCTGGCGCAGAGTCTCTTTATAACCAAGGCAATACGCTTGCGCAACTAGGTAAGTTGCAAGAAGCAATCGACAAGTATGATGCCGCGTTAACACTTCATGCCGGACATGCGAACGCAATAAAAAATAAGAAAATAATAGAAGATTTGCTGAAACAACAGCAAGAGCAGGAGAATCAGTCTGATAGTCAAGAACAAGATCAGGGCGATTCAGGTGAGTCTCAAGACTCACAAGACAGCCAGAGCCAAAACGGAGAAAATGGCGAAAAGAGCGAGAACAGCGAGAACAGCGAGAACAGCGAATCATCTGAACAATCTGGAAACAATAATGCCAGCGCTAACGAGCAACAGCCAGAGTCTGAGGGCAGCGAACAAAGCGATAGTCAAAACGCTGAAAACAGCGGG
Organism: Marinibium conchae; assembly: GCF_015595035.1. Classification (GTDB taxonomy): domain Bacteria; phylum Pseudomonadota; class Gammaproteobacteria; order Enterobacterales; family Alteromonadaceae; genus Glaciecola. The sequence goes on from NZ_JADNRN010000001.1 coordinate 1,822,256, forward strand.
CAACGGGAAGAAGCTGAATCGCAGCAGCAAGAAGTAAGCAAAAACACTGAGGCGGACGAGCAGGATGCGCCGAATCGCAATGACGAACAACAGTCATCGGCTCAAGATCCTCAACAAAGTCCAGATAAGGAGCAAACCGACGAAACTAAGGAGCAATTGTCTGCGGTTCAGAAACTGGCTGAAGAAGACATGACACCAGAACAACGAGAACAAGCTCAACGCATGCAAATGCTGATGAATAAAGTACCAGATGACCCCGCTTTTTTATTAAAACAAAAAATGCTTCTGGAATCACAAAAGCGCCGTCGCGAAAGAATTAGTCGCCCCAACAAGAAGGATTGGTAAAAATGAAATACAACATAAGACTGCTTGGCAGCTTAGTTGCTTTTTTTACGCTTGTTATGTCGCCAAGCATACACGCTCAAGTTACCGACTTACGTGTTTCTGTCGATAAAAACCCCATGCTAATTGATGAAGCAGTGCAATTAATAGTCACTGCTCAAGGTTCGCCATCATCCAATCAGCTTGATTTAAGTATGCTTGAAAAAGACTTTAGATTATCAAGTACCTCGGTGAGTCAGGCTAGTCGCTCAATTAATTTTCAAACCACAAAAACAACAACGTGGGTAACGCAATTATTTCCGAAAACAACAGGCACTTTCACCATACCGTCACTGACCGTAGATGGTAAAACAAGCGATCCTATCAGACTACGTGTGCTACCTGTGAGTGCCGCTCAAGGTGCTGCGCCGCGGGATTTTTTCATTACCGCCGAAGTTGACATGGACGAGGTATATCTACAACAACAAATAAAATATACAGCCAAGCTTTTTATGCGCCAGAACATTCAAAGAGGCAGTATACAGGCACCAGAGTTAGCCGATGCGATCATAAAACAGGTTGGCGAAGACAAAGAGTATGAAGACCTTAAAGATGGCGTAAGATACAGAGTTATTGAGCGCACTTTTGCAATCATCCCACAACAAAGCGGCGCATTTACTATTGATGGCGTTGTTTTCCAAGGCGAAGTAGTAACCGACTCAAGACAGTCCTTTGGTTTTATCAGCAGAACTAAGCCAATAAATCGTATTTCACCTAACATAGCGCTAACGGTGCTGCCTATACCTGAAGATTACCAAGCTCATTGGCTTCCGAGTGAGTTTGTAGAGTTGAGTGAAGAATGGCAAAAACAACCTAGCGAATTTATCGTCGGTCAGCCTATCACCCGCACCATTACCCTCACGGCAGCGGGCTTAGTAGAAGAGCAGCTCCCTGAATTGCAAAGTGTCTATCCGCCCGACTTTAAAACTTACCCAGATCAAGCCAAGACTGTAACAGTAGACAGAAATGGCATGTTATTCGCTCAAAAAGTGCAAAGTGAAGCAATCATCCCAAATAGGCCAGGCACCTTTGTTATTGGCGAAACGAAAGTAGCTTGGTTTAATGTCGTCACCAAACAAACAGAATATGCCGTATTACCTGCTAGAAGTGTTACCGTCAAAGCAGCAGACGGCAACAGCCAAGATAGTACAACAGCCATTTCCGATAGCAATATTAAACCCAGCAGCGTCGACACCATACCCATCAAAAATACAACTTCGCCGACGCAAGTAAAGGGTTTAGACTGGCTACACATCACACTCGCCTTACTTTGGTTAGCGACTGTAGTGGTATTTGCGCTCGTTCTATTTAAGGACAAGTCTGCTAGACCTCAAAAACAAATAAACCCTACCCCTGAAACCAACGAACAGAAACTCTGGTTACAAGTCAGAAAATCCATTTCCTTAGGTAATCATCAGCATACAAACCAACTATTAAAAGAATGGCTAGGCATATTAGGTGGGCACAAAGTTCAATCAATTAATCAAGCCTTGTCTGCAATGAAAGCAGACAAGGCGGCTGCAGCCTTTAATCAATGGGTTAATAGTTTTTATGGTGAAAATGGCCTTGCACATAAAGGTAGTGTGCAACAAGGCGGCGGGCAACAAGACAGTGCACAACAAGTATTGATTAGTGCGCTAGAAGACTATCGCAATCAGGCTCTAGCTTCGCTGCGAGAGAAACAAACTAATATACAGCTTTACCCGAGCAGCTAGTTCGTGCAAAACAATGCAAGGAGCCATACGAACTCAAAAAGTCGGCATGGTAACAAAAAGTATACAAAGTAATTTTATCACTAGTGGACGGGGCGAATAGAATGCTCCTATACTAATGGTCATCAGTAATGGAATAGACGGTGAGTTCACAAAGATGAAACAAAAATCAATAATAACGACAACAGCAAAAGTATTCGCAATTTCTAGCCTTGCGTTCGCGCTAGGTGCTTGTAGCCCTTCAGATGAAGAAAAAGTGACACAGGAAGGTCAATCGCTACAAACCGAGGCAGAACAAAAAGTAGTAGCACCTGCAAACGAGTCAGAGCGCTTAGCGCTGTTTTTTAAACAGAGTTACGAAACAGATCTTGCTCGCTCTCCAATGGCACAAAGCTATCAAGGCATCAAAACCGACTACGACAAATGGGGCGATTTTTCCGAAGCCGCAGCTGATGAAACTCGAGCGTTGATGGAAAAACGTTTAACGGATGCAAACAAGTTTAACACTTCCGAGCTTTCAGAATCTGAAAAATTAAGCCTAGAAATTTATAAGATCGATCTTGAGCGTAAACTCGCGAATGACGAGTTTCGCCACCACACCTACATCATGCATCAATTCAGAGCATGGCACACTACGGTGCCAAGTTTCCTGATAAATATTCACCGCATTTCTGATGTATCTGATGCTGAAGCTTACATCGCTAGGCTTCAAAAAGTGGACGCCCTCTTCGACCAAGTGATTGAACAATTAAAAATCAGACAAGACCTTGGCGTATATCCACCTAAGTGGGCTTATGACCAAATGATACAAGCATCGGCCAACGTCATTAAAGGAAATCCCTTTAATGAGAGCCCTGCTGATTCAACAATACTCAAAGACTTCAAAGAAAAACTCAAAGCAATCGGTTTATCAAATGCAGAACAAGCAGGTTTACTTGCCGAAGCAAATGAAGCATTGCTTACCTCAGTTAAACCAGCTTACGAAAAATTGATGCAAGCACTTAGCACTCAACGTTTACTTACACCTGAAGGCGATGGCGTATGGCGACTACCAAATGGCAGTGAGTGGTATCAAAATCGTTTAAATTGGTTCACCACTACCGAACTCAATGCCGAGGAAGTCCACAAGATTGGCTTAGAAAATGTGGAACGCATACATAATCAAATGCGCGACATTATGAAACAAGTAAATTTCGACGGCACAATGCAAGAGTTTTTCTTATTCATGCGCAACGATGACCGCTTTTATTATGAGAACACCGACGAAGGTCGACAACGTTACATGACCGAGGCAAAAGATTACATTGATGCCATGGAAGCAAAACTCGATGATTATTTTGGTCTCAAACCACAAGCTAGAATGGTTGTGAAACGTGTTGAAGCGTTCAGAGAACAGTCTGCTGGTAAAGCATTCTACCAAAGCCCATCGAAAGATGGTTCTCGCCCTGGCACTTATTATGCGAACTTGTTTGATATGCGTAGCATGCCAACTTATCAGATGGAAGCTCTTGCTTACCATGAAGGTATTCCTGGACACCACATGCAACGTGCGATTGCGCAAGAGCTTGATGGTATTCCAGAATTTCAGAAGTATGTGTCATTCACAGCCTACACTGAAGGTTGGGGGCTTTATACAGAAGAACTAGGTAAAGACATGGGCTTTTACACCGACCCGTACTCTGACTTTGGTCGTCTTGCTATGGAGTTATGGCGCGCATGTCGTTTAGTTGTCGACACTGGCATTCATGAAATGAAATGGAGTCGCGACAAAGCCATTAATTACTTAATTGACAATACACCAAACCCAGAAGCCGATTCGATCAAGGCGATAGAGCGCTATATTGCTATGCCGGGTCAAGCGACTGCCTACATGATTGGTAAATTAAAGATTATGGAGCTACGCGACCTAGCAAAATCAGAAATGGGCGATAAGTTCGATTACCGAGGTTTCCACGACACAATCTTAAAAGATGGGCCCGTGCCACTGACGCTTCTTGAAAAAAATGTGAAAAGCTGGATAGCAGCCAACAAATAAATGCCGCTTACATGCAAGGTCGTGAAATGCTCGCAATTCACGACCTTTTTTTGTGCTTGTTAACCCATCTCAAATGCAATCAACAAATGATATTCGAAGATCACCTGTAAATGTTCTATTCTGTGCCTAAGAAACAAAAAAGAAGAAATTTCATGTTTTCGCGAAATAAAAAAGCAAGCTCATCGGTCTCTACTGACATGATGAAAAAACAAAAACGATATGAAGCTCTTGTGAAGGCACTCCATGCGGATATTTTTCGCTATGCGATGTGGTTGATCAAAGACAAAGCAATTGCCGAAGACGTAGTGCAGGAAACATTTTTGCGCGCTTGGAAATCACTTGATTCACTGAAGGATGAGGCTGCCGCTAAGTCTTGGTTAATCACGATTTTGCGCAGAGAAAATGCGCGGCGCTTCGAACGTAAGCAGTTTGATTTAGTTGACATTGATGATGTTGCCGTACCTGATCCTAAGGATTTTGGTGATGTAACACTGGAGCACCGAGAACTTAGACGAATTATGTCAGGTTTAAGTGAAGAGTACCGAGAACCCCTAATGATGCAGATACTGATGGGCTTTAGCGGCGACGAAATTGCTGAACAACTCAATTTAAACAAAAATACCGTTATGACTCGCCTTTTTAGAGCGCGTAACCAAATTAGAGAAGCCTTAACTGGCGAGCAAACTACAGGAGCACAGGTAAATGGATGAATTAACTTTCCGTCGCACCATTTATGCTGACCCAAACACAACAGATCCTGATGTGGTAAAAGCAGCAAAAGATGATCCTTCGAAACAAGCGTTTTGGGATGATATAAAGGCATTGGATGCTCAAATGATCGCAGCAGCAAGCATACCCGTTCCCGACAACTTCGCTGAGAAGCTGATTTTACGCCAAGGCATGGATGAATTCAGTCAACATCGTAAAAAGCGTCCATGGTATGTCGCCATGGCCGCATCGGTAGCCATGGTAGTAAGCATCGGTTACATGACCTTACTTGCTGGCGATAACGGCTTGGCTAATGATGTGTTTGCGCACGTTAGTCATGAATATGTGAACAAAGAAATAATGATGTCTTCTGGTAATGTGAGCACAGAGAGCATCAACAAGAAGATGGCCACTTTTAATGGTCAACTTAGCGATGAAATAGGCAACATCGTATCGGCAAATTATTGTTACTTGGATAAAATCAAAAGCTTACACATGATCATCAAAGGCGAGAAAGGCTTAATCTCCTTGTTCGTAGTGCCAGATAGTGAAAGCAAAGACTTAAAAGAAGATTTTAGTAATGACGAACTTACTGGTAATTCCTTCCTACTTGAGTCTGCGAAAATCATTGTTGTTGGTGAAAACGCTGCAGAAGTCTCGCAGTTAAGCAAAACCGCGAAAGTAGCTTTTACTTTCTAAGCAATGAAACACCCTTTCCGAACCGCAGCCTCAATGCTGCGGTTTTTTTATGCCTCACTTTGCAAAACTGCCACAAAGTTTAGAATCATCAGTAAATCTGTTATGCTTTTGTTATTAAAATAAAAATAACTGAGGTCTTCATGGAAACTGGCACTCTAATATCACTTAGCATTTACTTTATCGCGATGATAGGAATAGGTGTGTTTGCCTTTCGGAGTAATGAAGAAACATCATCAGGTTACTTACTAGGCGGCCGCAAATTAAGTGCCCCAGTAACAGCGCTTTCTGCTGGCGCCTCGGATATGAGTGGCTGGATGCTTCTAGGCGTGCCAGGTGCAATGTATGTATCGGGAGCGTCGTCACTATGGATCGCGTTTGGCTTGGTCTTGGGTGCTTGGCTTAATTACATTTTTGTTGCACCACGCCTACGCGTATTTACCGAAGTCGCTAGCGATGCTATTACCCTTCCTGACTATTTTGAGAACCGCTTTTTCGATGACACCCGCGCTTTACGAATCATCGCGTCGGTTGTGATAATCATATTTTTCACTTTATACACCAGCTCTGGCATTGCTGCTGGAGGTAAATTGTTTGAATCATCTTTTGGCTTTAATTACGAGGCCGGACTGTATATTACTGCAGGTGTTGTAGTGTGCTACACACTTTTCGGTGGCTTTATGGCGGTGAGTCTGACCGATTTCGTGCAAGGCATCATCATGTTTATCGCACTCATTTTAGTGCCAACAGTGGTTATATTTGAGCTAGGTGGCATTAATAACACTATATCGAGTCTTTCCGAAATTAACCCTAATTTAGTATCACTATTTACCGATGCGGGCACTGGTGCAACAGTAACGCTGATTGGCGTGATCTCATTAATGTCGTGGGGTCTTGGTTACTTTGGGCAACCACATATTATTGTGCGTTTCATGGCAATTTCGAGTATTAAACAAATGCCTGCAGCACGCCGCATTGGCATGTCGTGGATGATAGTTTCTCTATTTGGCGCAGCATCTACAGGCCTTTTCGGCTTGGCTTACATGACCTCTATAGGCCAATCATTGGACGACCCGGAAACGATATTCATCACGCTATCACAAATTTTATTCAATCCTCTGATCGGTGGCTTTTTATTGGCCGCAATTTTAGCGGCGATAATGAGTACGATATCCTCGCAGTTACTGGTAACGTCTAGCTCGCTTACCCGAGATGTTTACGCTGCATTCATAGAGAAAGACTGCAGTGAAAAGAAGCAAGTGGTTATCGGTCGTATATGTGTTGCACTCGTCGCGATGGTCGCAATAGCCCTAGCCTATGATAGAAACAGCAGCATACTCTCGTTAGTCAGTAATGCTTGGGCTGGATTCGGAGCCGCCTTCGGGCCTTTGGTCTTGTTTTCCCTGATGTGGAAAAATATGAGCAGAATCGCTGCTATCGCGGGTATCGTAAGTGGTGCAGTCACTACTTTGGTATGGATTTATGCACCATTAGCTGAAAATGGCGCTTCACTCAACGACAGTTTATATGCAATTATCCCCGGCTTTATTGTATCCAGCTTGTTTATTATCGTGGTGTCTAAGTTAGCTCCTGAGAAAAATGAGAAAGTTATCACGCTTTTCTCCGTCTTTGCCGATAAGTACCAACAAGAAAAAAGTAAAATATAAGTTTTTGAAGGTGTGTTACTGATCTATGGGTTTTTTCGCTGCCAGGCAGCCAATACTTGATAATGAAAAAGCGCTCTATGGCTATGAGCTTCTTTTTCGATTGAGTCTAGAGAATGTATTCCCAGATGTGGATCAAGAAAAAGCCACCTCAAAAATGATTGAAGGTCTGCAGTTTGACCTCGGCCTTGACAAAATCTCCGAGGGTAAACTGGCCTTCATAAATTTCACCGAGCAAAGTCTAATAAGCGGCTACCCCGAATTATTGCCGCATGAGAAGGTCGTGGTTGAAATACTTGAAACCGTGAAACCCACCAACTCGGTGTACGGGGCGCTTAAAAAGCTTCGCCAAAAAGGCTACCTCCTAGCGCTTGATGATTTCGTTCATGATGATGCTTGGAAACCTTTTTATAAATTAATCGACATCGTTAAGATAGACTTCAGAGACATTTCTGAAGAAGATCTTTCAGCAACACTCGAACAGTTTAAAAAATATCCACAGATTAAACTACTTGCAGAAAAAGTAGAAACAAATGAAGAGTTCACGCGTGCGGTCAGACTTGGCTTCGATTATTTCCAAGGTTACTTTTTCAGCCGTCCAGAAGTAATTCGAAGCGTTGCCCTCACACCGGGCCAAACGTCAATTGCAAGCCTACTCAATGAGCTGTCTGCTTCAGAGCCTAACTTTAATAAAATTAGTCAGTTATTTGAGCTCGACGTAACCTTGTCTTTCAAGTTGCTACGCTACACTCAAACTGCCATGTTTAAACGTCAAAATCCAATTAAAACCATTAAGCAGGCAGTGCTGGTGTTGGGTAAGAATGAACTTGAACGTTTTGTAGGTTTGATATTCGCAGCACAGTTTAGCGACACCAAACCGCAAGAGCTTATTCGACTATCCATACAAAGAGCCAAATTCTGTGAATTACTTGCTCCTTACTGCGCGCATAAAAATGACGCCTCGTCGGCATTTTTAATGGGTATGATGTCGTTGATTGATGCTTTGCTAGATGCCGACCTTAAAACCGTCGTCTCGGATCTTCCTCTAAGTAGCGATATAAAGGATGCCTTACTTCAAGACAAAGGCTGGCTTTCACACTGTTTAAAGCTCTGCAAATATTTTGAGGTAGGTGATTGGGAGAAAATGGAAAAGAGTTGTGAGATTCTCAACATTCCCTACCAAGAAATTTTAGACGAGTATGAAAAAGCAGGACAATGGGCTGAAGAAAAAGTCGGCCAACTTATCTGATCTCTCGTGTAATACTCCATTACACTCGTCGTAAATAAAGCAAAAACCTTGCATTTTTCCTATAAGCAATAGACATATAACAAAATTGCAACATACCCAAACTTTTAGTTATCAATTAGCTATTAGAAATAGCTTTTTATCATATTTGTTTAATTAGCAAATATGCTATTGTTCTATGCATATATATTTTTTGCATATTAACTTTAACTTGGAGTCAGTTCGCAATGACCAGCTCAATTCCTTCGATTACTCACTTAAAGCAGTTAGAAGCTGAGAGTATTCACATATTCAGAGAAGTTGCCGCAGAGTTCGATAATCCCGTTATGCTTTACAGTGTAGGCAAAGACTCATCTGTGTTGCTGCATCTCGCCAGAAAGGCTTTTGCGCCCGGAACTATCCCCTTTCCATTGCTTCATGTGGATACCACATGGAAGTTTAAAGAAATGATCCAATTTCGTGATGAGATAGCCAAAAAACACAATTTGAATTTGCTTGTTCATACTAACCAAGAAGGCGTAAAACAGGGTGTAGGTCCTTTCAGTCACGGCAGTGCTAAGCACACCGACATAATGAAAACGGTTGCTTTGAAGCAAGCACTTGACAAGTATAAGTTTGATGCTGCCTTCGGTGGTGCTCGTCGAGATGAAGAGAAGTCACGCGCGAAAGAACGTGTATATTCATTCAGAGATGAAAATCATCGCTGGGATCCCAAAAATCAGCGCCCAGAGCTCTGGAATATCTATAACAGTCAAATCAACAAAGGCGAAAGCATACGTGTATTCCCAATGTCTAACTGGACTGAGCTAGATATTTGGCAGTATATCTACCTTGAAGGTATAGAAATTCCCTCACTTTATCTTGCAAAACCTCGCCCCGTTGTTAAGCGCGACGGCACCTACTTTATGGTTGACGACGATAGAATGCCGCTTGAAGAAGGCGAAACACCAGAAATGCGTTCAGTAAGATTCCGAACACTGGGTTGCTATCCGCTCACTGGCGCGGTTGAGTCAGAAGCCGACACTTTGCCAGAGGTTATTCAAGAAATGCTCCTCACCAAAACATCTGAGCGCCAAGGACGTGTCATTGACCATGATTCCTCTGGCTCAATGGAGAAGAAGAAAATGGAGGGTTATTTCTAATGTCAACCAACATAGTATGGCACGAGCATGCCGTTACCAAGACTTCACGTGCAGCAGCACTTGGTCAGAAACCAGCAGTGATTTGGCTCACAGGTTTGTCTGGTTCTGGCAAATCAACCATTGCAAATTTACTTGAGAAAAAGCTGTTCTCCGAGCAGAAAAAAACCTATTTACTCGATGGTGATAATATTCGACACGGCCTATGTGGCGACCTTGGTTTTGATGATAAAGACCGCGTTGAAAACATTCGACGCATCAGTGAGGTGGCAAAACTTTTCGTCGACTCAGGCACGATAGTGATAACCGCTTTTATTTCACCTTTTAATGCCGACCGTGCATTTTGTCGCTCGTTATTAGGTGAAAATGAATTTGTAGAAGTCTTCGTCGACACTCCCATAGAAGTATGTGAAAAACGTGACCCGAAAGGCCTGTATAAAAAAGCCAGAAGTGGTGACATTAGTAACTTCACTGGAATCGACTCAGCTTACGAAGTACCTCTGTCTCCAGAGATACACCTTGAATATCAAGACGAAAGCGCCGAAGCAACCGCAGAAAGGCTTTTCGATTTGCTTCATGCCAAAGGACTTGTATAGATGACGGCCTTTGAATTCGACGCAGAACTAGCGTCTAGGGTCAAAAGCATTGCTATTGAAGCTGGGGCTAAAATCATGGAGATATACGCAAAAGACTTTGCTATTTATGATAAGTCTGATGCTAGCCCTCTAACTGAAGCTGATCTTGCTGCTCATCATCATATTGTCGATGAACTAACAAAAATATCTGAGTTACCTATTCTTTCTGAAGAATCTGCTGATATAGCTTGGGAAGAACGTAAAAAGTGGTCGAGATATTGGTTGGTCGACCCTCTTGATGGAACTAAAGAGTTCATTAAAAAGAATGGCGAATTTACCGTGAACATCGCCTTAATTGAGTATGGCGAGCCAAGTTTTGGCGTTGTGCATGCCCCCGCAATATCGAAGACCTATGTAGGTCAGGTTGGAATTGGCGCCTATTGCGAAGATCATGGTGTTAGTCGCGACATTAGCGCTAAAAAACATCAAGCGGGTGAAACGTGGAAGGTGGTTGGGAGCCGTTCGCACCAAAGCCCTGAAATCAACAAGATCTTGAATGAATTAGGTGGTGAAAGCGAATTGCTCGCCATGGGAAGCTCTCTAAAGTTGTGCTTAGTGGCCAGCGGAGAAGCCCATTTGTATCCGCGTGTTGGGCCAACCAGCGAATGGGATACTGGCGCTGCTCATGCAGTGGCATTAGCTGCAGGTGCTAAAGTGACCGTATTAGACCCAGAAAACCCCATGGATCCCGATGCCTCGCCGCTTAAATATAATCAAAAAGATTCCGTATTAAACCCATATTTTTTGGTAAGTTTTTAAAATGAATAACGAAAACGAATTATTACAAACCGACATCTTGTCGTATTTAGAACAACATGAGAAAAAAGACCTGCTACGCTTTTTAACCTGTGGCAGTGTTGATGACGGTAAAAGCACACTGATTGGTCGCTTACTTCATGATTCAAAAATGATTTATGAAGACCAACTTGCCGCTATTACCAAAGACAGCAAAAAAGTCGGCACCACCGGCGAAAAGGTCGATTTGGCATTGCTCGTTGACGGCCTTCAATCTGAGCGAGAGCAAGGTATTACCATTGATGTTGCTTATCGTTACTTTAGTACTGAAAAGCGTAAGTTTATTATTGCTGATACACCAGGACACGAGCAATACACCCGTAACATGGTAACCGGTGCATCAACTTGCGACCTAGCCATTATTCTGGTGGATGCGCGCGAAGGTGTGAAAACACAAACTCGCCGACACTCATTTTTAGTATCCCTACTCGGTATAAAACACGTTATCGTTGCTATCAACAAAATGGACTTGATGGACTACAGCCAAGACGTATATGAGCAAATCCAAAAAGACTATATGGAATTTTCCAAGCAATTAACAATCCCTGACATTCGTTTCGTGCCCATATCTGCGCTCGAGGGTGACAATGTCGTCAATCGCTCAGATAAAACGCCTTGGTTTAGTGGTGAATTACTGATGGAATTGCTAGAGAGTATGGAAATTACGCAGCAACAACATGACGATTTTCGCTTTCCTGTGCAATATGTAAATAGGCCAAATCTAAATTTTAGAGGCTTTGCTGGCACTATTGTGTCAGGGTCAATCAAGCCAGGGGATGCTGTAACCGCCTTGCCTTCAGGAAAAACATCAACTATCAAAGCAGTAAACACCTTTGACGGTGACTTGGAAGAAGGTTTTGCGCCCAACGCAGTGACCCTCACGCTCAACGATGAAATAGACATTTCTCGTGGCGACATGATAGTTAAAAGCGACTCCCTGCCTTTGCATAGCAATGCTTACAAAACACACATGGTTTGGATGTCGGAAGATGCGCTCATACCCAACAAACAATATAGCTTCAAATTTGCAACCAAGATGGTACCGGGCAGTGTTGCTAGCATCGACTATCAGATAGATGTGAACTCCCTTGAAAAAACGGATGCTCTGCATTTGAATTTGAATGAAATAGGGGTTGCTAACATCAAACTGACTCAGGATGTTGCCTGTGATCCCTACATCGCTAATCGAAAAACAGGTGCTTTTATTATTATAGACCGCCTTAGCAACAGTACCGTTGGCGCAGGAATGATCATCAAAGAAACTGAGTCCTCTGCCTCTTCGCACGAATATAGTGAGTTTGAACTAGAGTTTAATGCACTGGTTAGAAAGCACTTCCCTCACTGGAATGCTCAAGATATAAGTAAGTAAGATAAGGTTGAGCCGCTTGGTTTAAGTGGCATCAACGCAGGTACTAGCTTGTTTAGTCGTATATTTGCTATCAAATATACAATCAGACTAAACAAGCTTTTTTATTATCTGGGAAAATACGCTATGCTGAAATTCGCGTTGATAAGAACGCACTCAATCTAACATTAGCGGCAGCATTACTGGAAACGAAAGTGATAACGGAATTCATAGCAGCAATCTACATAGCAGTATCCAATGACCTTTGAGCAAATTGCGGTTCTTCTCATTTTTGCCGCTACTATCGTTAGCTTGGCCGCAACCAAAATGCGTCCCTCCAGTGTTTTCTCTGCGTGTATGCTGCTTCTTGTACTAGTACAACAACTTAAGCTCGACGAAATACTAGAAAACCTGACCAATACAGGTCTTGTAACGTTGGTTTTGTTGTTGTTGGTCAGTCACTCTATTGATAAAACGGCCTTTATTAAGCGTTTGGGTCGCGCTATTGTGCGTAAGTCTTTCACTCAAAGTTTTTGGCGGATGTTTGCGATCAGCTTTAGCTCTTCAGCACTTCTCAATAACACCGCAATTGTGGCTAGTCTGATTGGGCCAATTAAGCAAAACCAGTTGCATGCCCCTTCCCGCCTGCTCATTCCACTATCGTATGCAGCAATTTTAGGCGGTACGGTAACTCTTATCGGTACGTCAACAAACTTAATCGTTGATAGTTTCCTGATAGAACACGGGCACCCTGGGTTTGCCTTCTTCGACTTTACCCTCTTCGGCCTAAGTGCGGGTTTTGCCTGTGCATTCTTGTTATTTATGCTAACGCCCTTGTTACCTAATATTGCTAGCAATGAAAATAACTATCAACGCTATTTGTTGGAAGCCGACGTTGAGGCTAATTCTGAACTGATAGGGAAAAGTGTTGAAGATAATCATTTGCGTAACCTACCTGAACTCTTTCTCATAGAAATTGTTCGTAAGAACGTAGTAATGTCTCCGGTCACACCTGATATGGTAATTGAGGAAAACGATAAACTTATTTTTTCTGGTAACGTTCAAAAAATTGATAATATTGGTCATATCAAGGGCCTCACAATGTTTGCAGAAACAGACGGTTTACTGAGTGATAACCTAACCGAGGTGATCGTGTCCAATCGCGCCCCAATTATCAATAAAACACTAAAGGAACTGGGTTTTAGAGCGCTATTTGATTCGGCGGTGGTGGCTATACGTCGCGACGGCGCTCAAATTTCTGGGAAGTTGGGCGAGTTAAAGCTTCAGGCCGGAGACTTCCTGTTACTTGCCACCGGCGCAGACTTTCAACGGCGTGACAATATCACCAAAAATTTCTTTGTGGTGTCTGAACAAAAAATCATGCGCAAATTAAAGCCATGGCAGGAGGCCTTTACTCTTATTGGCTTCCTTATAACGATAGCACTCGCAGCAACATCACTACTTCCCCTAGCCACGGGCCTTGTGTTTTTTGCTGCAAGCCTATCGCTCATTAAAGTGTCGTCGATTAGTGAAATTAAACGTCATCTTCCAGTAAACTTAATACTTGTAATCGTTGGTGCATTAAGTTTAGCGACTGCGCTAGAAAATAGTGGTGTTATTGCCTTAACCACCGAAGCTTTAAAGCCTTTAGTTGATGATATGTCGCCACTATTTGCCCTTGCTTGTGTTTATTTGATGACGCTCTTACTCACAGAGTTTGTAACAAATAATGCTGCCGCGGCCCTTATGTTCCCGTTCGCTTATGGCTTAGTTGTATCTATGAACCTACCGCTCATGCCTTTTGCCTTAGCTGTGGCTTTTGCTGCTAGTGCAAGCTTTATTTCGCCATATGGTTACCAAACTAACCTTCTGGTTTTTTCTGCGACCAATTATCGCTTTAAAGATTTTGTCAAAATTGGAACCCCAATTTCATTGCTATACTCCACCATCGTAATATTAATGCTTCACTGGTTTTACTTTTAGACCTCCAAAAGACCGGCCATTTTCGGGAGCTCTCTGTTCTTTTTCATTCTCATCGAAGGTCATTGCAAAAATGAAAAAGAACTCATCGTTTAATTTGATAAGCCGAAATTAGAGCTAAGAAAAACCTTTTTAGTGTCGATAACGTTAACATTGAACAGGCACCAATTTGTTACTTCTCCCTCATGCTCAGGAAATCATTAAATGCTAATAGATCAAGCTGACAACACTGAGGTTGAAAACTCACTCGACCCACTCACAGGCTTACCGAATAGAAGCTTTGGTTCAAAGCAAGCAAACGTAGTATGTAAAAAAGTGGGAATAGATAATGTAGGAGCGATGATCGTTGAATTAAGTCAATTTGGACAAATCAACGATAGCATGGGCCATCAGTTAGCCGACAAAATACTAAAACTAACCGCTAAACGCTTCAATAAACTTTTCCCTCATGTTCTTTGCTTCTTTCGCTCGCACGGTGACCAATTCTGTTTGCTATTTGAACGCTCAACCGATATCGCATTCGAGCTCGAGCGACTGCTTGATTTTGTGCGCCGGCCTTTCGCAGTGCAAGGGCATGTTGTTATTTTGACCCTTAAAGTGGGTGTAGCAGAAAATTCACCCGATTTTGAAAGTGCTGACGAATTAATATATGCCGCAGAACTAGCCTTGCATAAAAGCAAGCAAAGTTATGATCAAATCACTTATTACCAAGCTTCGATGGTAGGCCAAGCGAGAATAAAACATGAGGTAGGCAACGATCTTAGAGTATCAAGCTTAAATAATTCCAGTGAGCTTTATGCCGGACAGGCCAATAATGAATTTTACCTAGTTTATCAACCAATAGTTTCTTCCGTGAAAAAGAAGCTCGTGGCCTTTGAGGCACTTCTTCGTTGGCAACACCCAGAAAAAGGGTTAATGATGCCTGACATTTTCATCGAGACTGCAGAAGAAATCGGCACAATGCCGTTGCTTGGCAATTGGGTGATCAAGAAAGCATGTCACGATCTTCGCAAAATGATTGATAATAAGATCACCCCTAAGGATATTGGCGTGAGCGTTAACATTAGCTCAAGACAGTTTTTAGATAGTGATGCACTAATCAATACAGTAAAAATAGCGCTTAATGAAAACATGCTTCAAAAAGGACAACTTCGATTAGAAATAAGAGAATCTGCTCAACTTGCGAATGTGATGCCTGCCGTTTTGCATGAACTTAAAGCCTTGGGTTGCAGTATTACGTTGGACGACTTTGGGACAGGCTATTCGTCGATCGCACATCTAACTCACATGCCATTAGATTATGTAAAAATTGATCGTTCTTTCATCAAGCAATTAGATTCGAATAAAAAGAAAACCGCGGCGGTATCAAAACGGATCGCCGCTGCCATATACAGTTTGGCACAAGCACTAAATGTAAGCGTGATCACCGAAGGCGTTGAGACTAGACAACAACTAGACATTGCAAATAAACTTAATGCCGACCTTATACAGGGTTTTTACTATTCAAAACCATTGAAAGAACAGGATGTTGCTCAATTTGTAAAAAACTTTAAAGCTTAGTGAGAAAATAACATGCAAGATATGTATCGTATTACCTATATAAGTAAAAGCGAGGTAGCAGGAGACAAGGAAAGTGTGAAGGCACAGATTGAATCAATACTGTCTTCTGCAACAAAAAACAATCCCGAACTCGGGATCACTGGCGCTCTTCTATATTCTGGTGGTTATTTTTGCCAAGTGATAGAAGGTGAAGAAGACAATATTGAGGAGTTGTACGAAACAATACAAATGGACCCTCGCCATTCTGATGTCACCATCCTAAATTATGAAGCTTGCGAGGGAAGAATATTCACTGAGTGGGCAATGGCTTTTGCTGGTATTCAAGAATCCTTGAAATTTGACTTAGATGGAATAAAAGAAAATCCAAGCGAACTCAAGCTAAAGGAAACTGGTAATTCGATTTTAGATACTCTTGAATCCTTGGTGATAAAGAAACAAAGCTAACTTGTACTAGCTCCAACTCCTGAGCAACTTTTGCATCAACTAATTCTTCTTAGTTGGCTTCTGCTCAATAATCACGTCAGCATAACTACGAAGTTTGTCTTTCTTCCTAATTGCCGCAAAGGGGTCGGACGAGCTTTCGGTAGCTTCCCCTAATTCTTCGTTAGGCAACTTTTGCGCTTTGCGCTCCTCACTGTTTTCGCTTGAGGATAACGATGACTTCCATTGCAGTATTTTCTTCAGAGCAGAGTTGGATTGTTCTGATTCTAGCTCTTTTTGATGCTTTTTATGTTTATTGAAAAAGTGATTCGCCATCAAGAAAACAACGATACTCAAGGCCCAAACAGCCCATTTCACCGCGAAGGATAGCCCGACGTTGCCAGGAGTTTCCTGCCTATCGTTAAAGCGCAAGTAATCAAGGTGAACTTGACCCACCACAAAAATAAAAGCAATGAGTAGAATCAAGCTAAGAATGAAAAACTTATACTTCCTCCACAGCAAGCCTGACAAAATGATATTGATAATCTTATTCATAAATTAACCAAAAATTCCAATACCTAATACGGCAAGCACAGCTAACACGCCTTTCTCTTTTATGGCAGAGTAAATTTTTTGTTCTTCTTCTTGAACAATCACCTCGAGCTGCTCTTCGCTGAAGTCTTCTGGACTCTTTTGCGCCAACACAATTCTTGTATTGGAGCGTTTTATCGCTTTTTCACGTATGGCATCTTTAAACTTTGCATTTACTTTTGAAATTGGATTCACGACTTCCCCTTAACTATTTCATCTATTATACCTGCTTTTACGAGAATATCTGCAAAGCTTAGTTTCGAAATGTGTCACTCGAAACATATTCAATACGAGTCTTCGGTAGCCCTGAATATTTAACAGCTTGATGAACAATGAACTGTCAGAAAAACCATGCTATATTTTGCAATCTCGGTTCATTTTTAGGCGATTCAATGCTTCAAAGTATATTGGTAAATCACAAACTAACACGCTTTCGAGCGGCAATATTTGTTGCTATATGGCTTACACTTATTATCACGTTTGCCTCGCCGGCAAAAGCTGCAGATGGCAATCCTAAGGTTTTAGAGCAATACATTTTTACACCCTCCGATGAGCCATTGGCACAAGCAAAACTGACTCTTCAAAAAGCATCTGCAGAAAACAAATATGCATTGATTGTGCTCGGTGCACAGTGGTGTCACGACAGTCGTGGCTTAGCAGCGAGTTTTTCCGACGCAAAGATGCAGTCGATATTACAAACTCAATACCAAACACAATTTATTGATGTCGGCTTTTTAGAGGACCGTAGAATTATTACTGAATATTTAGGCTACCCCACCTACTTCGCCACGCCAACCGTGTTGATTGTCGACCCGAACACAAAAACCTTAGTAAACATTGATACTTTAAATATTTGGCAAAATGCAGCGAGTGTGGAACTTGATACCTTTTACAGGCAGTTTTCAAAATGGAGCATGAGTTCCGCTACAGCCAACAACCCCAGTTCGACGCCAATGGCACTTAGTAATACTTCTGAGTACGCACAAAGATTAGAGAAAGAGCAAAGCGCCAGACTTCAACAAGGCTATGCAATGCTTGGCCCTCTTTTAGCTGAGAGTACAACTAAAGGCCCAAATGCAAAGGCGAATCAAGAACGTTTCTTCGCCTTATGGGATGAAGTGAAGGCTTTTCGTATGGCATTGCAAAAAGACATTCATTTTCTTCGCAGCGCTGAACATACAAGCTCCTCTTCGCAAAAGGCTGAAGAAAACATTAATGAGATCTATTCAAGACTAAAGCAAAGAAAATCATGGGAAGGATAAGCGTTTTTTAAGGCTATATGCATTTTTGGTATGGCTTAGAAAAACAAAGCGTATGAATCAAATGAATACCAAGCATTTATTGGGCTAGTAGTTGTTGATATTAGCCTCTTTATTGGATACCATTCCACCACTTCGAAAAATTGAATTGAAAATGACTATTACAAATTTCTGCCATCATCATCACGTAAACGCATAACCTTTCAGGTTCGTGCTGGAAGGGTATTGTTTCCTTTCCATGGCAATGAAGAAATTTGAAGCCCTCGGAAGGAAACTTTCGGGGGTTTTTTGTTTGCTTTCAAGCTTGCTTTGGAAATGCAATACAACAAAAAATCGCTGCCTGCCGTATTGATATGGCGTTTGAGCTAAACACCTTAGCGACAAACAAAGGAAGTAGTAAGTAAACATACAAATATTAAGTATTTACGCAAAAAGGATAAGTAATGAGCGATAGCAAAAGACTGAAAATAGCGATACAGAAGAAAGGTCGTTTGAGCGATGAGAGTATTTCTTTGTTAAAGGCAATTGGTATCAAGCTTCAAATAAGAGATCGACTTCTAATTGCTCATTCCACCAATCAACCTATTGATTTGCTGTTAGTTCGTGACGATGATATCCCAGGCCTTGTTATGGATGGCGTTGCCGATATGGGCTTTATAGGCGAAAACGAACTAGAAGAAAAGATGCTAGAGCGACAAGCTTCTGAACGTCCAGCTGAATTTACCACACTTCGTCGTTTGGACTACGGAGGTTGCAGACTTTCCATCGCCATTCCAAATGAAATGAAATACGAAGGTAAGGGATCTCTAAATAATATCAAAGTAGCGACCACCTACCCTTATCTACTTGAGCGTTATTTCAGTGAAAATAACATTAATGCCCAAGCGGTAATGCTAACAGGCTCCGTTGAGGTAGCTCCTCGAGCTGGCGTAGCTGATGCCATTTGCGATTTAGTTTCCACCGGCGCAACACTAGAAGCAAATGGGTTAAAAGAGCAAGAAGTCATTTTTAAATCAAAAGCAGTGCTTATTCAAAAAGCACAGCCATTAAGCGATGAAAAGCAATCATTGGTGAATCGACTATTGCCAAGAATCGATGGTGTAATGCTAGCCAAAGAAAGCAAATACATTATGCTACATGCCCCGAAAGCCTACCTGGAACAAGTAAAAAGTCTGCTTCCAGGGGCAGAAAACCCAACGGTTCTTCCTTTGGCGGGCAACAACGAAACAGTTGCTATTCATGTTGTTAGCACTGAAACCTTGTTCTGGGAAACGATGGAAAAACTGAAAGCTCTAGGATGTAGTTCAATCCTAGTTATGCCAATCGAAAAAATGATGGGGTAGCAAATGTCGTCGCAATCAATTATTGAATGGAACAAGCTAAATTCTGAGCAGAGAGAGGACGCTTTATCTCGACCTGCTATGAAAAATAGCGAACTTTTACGCGACACGGTAACAAAAATACTTAGCCAAGTTCGCGAAAAAAAAGATGCAGCTGTTCTCGATTACACCAGAGAATTTGACGGTGCTTCTCTAACCAGTCTTCGAGCCGATTGCTCACTCATTGATAGCGCGGAAAGTGAAATATCACCAAAGGTGAAAAGCGCTATCGACACCGCCTATCACAATATTAAAACCTTTCACGAAGCGCAACGGCCACAGGACATTCGCATAGAAACAGCGCCTGGTGTTATTTGTGAACAAAAGCATGCGGCCCTTGAAAAGGTAGGCTTATACATTCCAGGCGGAAGTGCACCTTTGCCGTCTACCGTGCTCATGTTAGGGGTGTCTGCTCAAGTAGCCGGTTGTGAACTACCTATACTTTGCACACCTCCATCTCCACAAGGGAAAATCGCTGCCGAAATAAGATATGCCGCCAAATTATGCGGTATTAGGCACATTTATCTTTGTGGTGGTGCTCAAGCTGTCACAGCAATGGCCTTTGGTACTGAAACGATACCTAAGGTTGATAAAATATTTGGCCCCGGCAATAGTTTTGTTACTGAGGCGAAGCAGCAAGTGAGCCAAGCACTTGGTGGTGCCGCCATTGATATGCCTGCCGGGCCGTCCGAGGTGTTGGTTATCGCTGACGCCCAGGCAAACCCAGCATTCGTGGCAGCAGACTTACTTTCGCAAGCCGAACACGGTGCAGACTCGCAAGCGGTATTGGTCTGCAACAGCGAAGCGCTTATCGAAAAAGTACAACAACAAGTGTTACTGCAACTCGCACAACTTTCGCGCCGTGATATTGCTGGGCAAGCAGTTAACCACAGCCGTTACATTTTAACCGACAGTATCGAGCAATCGGTGGAGGTGAGTAACGCCTATGCGCCCGAACACCTTATTGTGCAAACTGAAAATGCGCGAAGCCTCTTAGCAAGTTTGAAACATGCAGGCAGTATTTTTGTAGGTGCCTACTCACCCGAGTCAGCAGGCGATTACGCCAGTGGGACGAATCATGTTTTACCCACTTATGGTTACGCCCGAAATTACTCAAGCTTAGGTTTGTTAGACTTCATGCGCAGATACACGGTGCAGGAACTCAGTAAAGCAGGCTTGGAAAACATCGGCGATGCTATTATGGACTTAGCCGATGCAGAAGGACTGGATGCCCACAGAAACGCAGTAAAAGTGCGACTTTCTGGTCTGAGTACCGACCCACTTCAGGATGATGCGAGCTCAAGTGCTAGCGCTGTCGTCAGTAACGAAATGGAAGCGAAGTCATGAGTAATTGGCTAACTGAACTCACTGTTGATTATGTAAATGAGCTGAAGCCCTATGAATCGGCTAGGCGCTTATTCGCTGGCTCGGGCGCAGATGCTGAACAAGTATGGATGAACGCAAATGAATCACCTTTCGCCGAAGAATACGGCATTGATGCTTCCGTGTTCAACCGCTATCCCGACTGCCAACCCGATACTGTAATCAGCGCTTACTCAAGCTATGCTGGGCTTAACGCTGAGCAAACACTGGTTACTCGCGGGGCCGACGAGGGTATTGAATTAACCATTCGCGCCTTTTGTGAGCCAGGTAAAGACAGCATCTTAATTTGCCCTCCTACCTACGGTATGTATGCTATCAGCGCGCAGACCTTCAATGTGGGAGTGGAGTCGGCAACATTAAATGCCGATTTTAGCCTGAATCTCAGCGATGTCCTTTCGAAGGTTGGTCAAGTTAAAGTGGTATTCATATGTTCACCTAACAACCCCACCGGAACAAGTGTGAAACGAGAAGACATCGTTAACGTGCTAGATGCTTATAAAGGTACTGCAATTGTTGTGGTTGACGAAGCATATATCGAGTTTGATATTAGCAATTCCCAAGCAGACTTACTTGCACAACACAGTAACTTGGTTATTCTTCGCACCTTGTCAAAAGCCTTCGGTTTAGCAGGCTTACGTTGTGGTTTCACCTTAGCATCTGCTGAGATTATCACTACCTTGCTAAAGGTGATTGCGCCCTACCCAATCCCAGCGCCAGTTGCACAAATCGCAAGTGTTGCATTGAGCAATGAAGGCTTGGAAAAAACCAAAGGGCTTGTCGCTCTGCTTAAAAATGAGCTTGATGATCTGAGGGAAGCCTTGAGTCAACTAGGTGATATAGAGTGCATTGGCGATATCAACGCCAACTTTGTACTCTTTCGAAGCCAACAAAAACAAGCTCTGATGGATTATTTGGTTGCGAATAAAGTACTCATTCGCGACCAATCAAAACAAGTGAATTTGCAACACTGCCTGCGTGCTAGTGTCGGTAGCAAAGAACAAAACAAAAAATTGATTGAATTAATAACGGCGTTTTTCGCCCAAGAGGCTAAGTAAGATGAGTCAACAACCTATTCTATTTATCGACCGCGACGGTACTTTGGTAGAAGAGCCTGCGGTAGACAAGCAATTAGATAGCCTTGAAAAGCTAGTCTTCGAGCCTTTAGTGATCCCTGAGCTACTTAAATTACAAAACGCGGGCTTCCGTCTAGTGATGGTATCTAATCAAGACGGTTTAGGAACAGATTCCTTTCCTCGCGCCGATTTCGATGCACCACACAATGCCATGATGGCGGTATTTGAAAGCCAAGGAGTGCATTTTGATGATGTGCTTATTTGTCCTCACTTTGATGCCGACAATTGTAGTTGCCGCAAGCCAAAACTCGGCTTAGTAAAAGACTACTTGCAGCAAGGTAAAATAGACTTTACTCGGTCATTCGTTATTGGTGATCGTGATACCGATGTACAACTTGCCGAAAATATGGGCATTAAAGGCATAAAATATCACCCTGAAAACAATAATTGGCCATCAATCACGCGGCAGTTAACCGTTAATGAGCGCATAGCCGAAGTGGTTCGCACCACCAGCGAAACCGATATAAAAGTGACCGTAAATCTTGACAGCTCACAGAAGCCGGAAATACACACTGGATTAGGCTTTTTTGACCACATGCTCGACCAGATAGCAACCCATGGCGGCTTTTACCTTAAGGTGAGTGTTGATGGTGATTTGCACATCGACGACCACCATAGTGTTGAAGATACCGCTCTTGCTCTAGGGGAGTGCTTGAAGAAAGCCTTAGGCGACAAGCGCGGAATTGCGCGTTTTGGTTTCGCACTACCAATGGATGAATGCAGAGCAGAATGTATTATGGATATTTCAAATCGTCCACATTTGAAGTTTGATGCAGAATTTTCACGCGATGCTGTTGGTGATATGGCGACGGAAATGGTGCCTCACTTTTTCTACTCTATTGCGCAAACAATGGGCTTGAGCTTACACCTGTCAACAACGGAAGGAAACGCTCACCACCAAGTAGAGAGCCTATTTAAAGTGTTTGGTAGAGCGCTGCGACAAGCTATTACAAAGCAAGGCGATGCCCTGCCGAGTACCAAAGGAGCCCTGTAATGGCCAACTCTTTAGTCATCGTGAATACCGGTTGCGCTAACATTTCGTCGGTGAAGTTTGCCTTTGAACGTCTTGGCAGTAGCGTTGAAGTAAGTGACGATGTAACTATTATATCAAAAGCTCAGCGGGTACTCCTTCCAGGGGTAGGCTCTGCGCCAGCCGCAATGAAGAGTATTCGTAAAAAGCAACTGGTGGACTGTTTACGCTCACTTACGCAACCTACTTTAGGGGTATGTTTAGGCATGCAACTAATGGTGAATGACTCACAAGAGGGTGAATTTGGTAAAACCGAATTGACCGATTGCTTGGGGCTTATGCCGGGTCGAGTTCACCGCATGCAAGTAGGCAATCAGCGTCTTCCTCATATGGGCTGGAACAAAGTAAGCAGTAAGTACGACAACCCCCTATTTAAAGGTATTGGCGATGGTGAGCACTTTTATTTCGTGCACAGTTTCGCAGTTAACGAGTATGAGCATACACTAGCCACTTGTGAATACGGTAACAACGCCATTGAGCAAGAAAATAGCTTCTCTGCAGCCATTCATAAAAACAATTTTTTTGGTGTGCAATTTCATCCTGAACGCTCTAGCGATGCTGGCGCACATCTTCTTCAGAACTTTATTCAGTTGTAAGGATACATCATGATCATACCCGCAATTGACCTCATCGACGGCAAGGTTGTGCGCCTCTACCAAGGCGACTACGAACAAACAACGCAGTACAGCGTTGACCCTATCGATGTGGTGAATCAATATGCCGATGACGGTGCTCAATGGTTACACATTGTCGACCTAACTGGCGCCAAAGATACCAGCAAGCGGCAACTCAAACTCATTGCCGACATGGTCGCGACCAAGCGCATGCGCTTCCAAAGTGGCGGCGGTGTGCGAAGTAAAGCGGACGTGCAAGGCTTACTCAATGCTGGTGTAGAGCGCGTGGTGATTGGTTCACTTGCTGTTACTCAGCCTGAAATTGTTGAGCAATGGATGACTGAATTTGGTCCAGAGCATATTGTATTAGCCCTCGATATTAATATCGACGAGGCTGGCAATAAATTTGTTGCGACACATGGCTGGCAAAAAGATTCTGGCGTATCGATTGAAAGCTTGATTGAGCGCTATTCGAAGGTCGGTTTACAACATGTACTATGCACTGACATTAGCCGTGATGGGACCTTACAGGGCGCAAATGAAAAACTTTATGCTGAAGTTGCCAAGAGCTTTCCAAAGATCCAATGGCAAGCCTCTGGCGGTATCGGCAGTCTAAATGACATTGAAATACTGAAACCAACAAAGGTTGCCGGTGTGATTTTGGGTCGAGCATTGTTAGAAGGAAAATTCACGGTAAAAGAAGCCATTGAACGTTGGGCTGATAAGTAAGCATATAGAGTTATATGCGACGTATGTCAGCAAGAGATTGTGACAAAAGAATGCAAATAGCTCAGCAAATAGTAATTTCCACATTTCGCGACTTTAGCTTTTAACGTAAACTATCGCGATTAAAAACCTGGCGACAACATCTAGCGACCTCATTCATCGCTAAAGTGATAGCAGAAAATAGGCGAAAGCCTACATAACATATTAGGAAAGAGTAATGGCAGTGTTCGGAACCGTTTTTATGCCTGAAATGGCACTCACCCGCTTCGAAAATGATAGTTGGAGCGACAGTCAATTTGTGTCGTCTGACAGCATTCAAATGCACCCGGGTGCGCACGTTTTGCATTACTCTAGTACTTGCTTCGAAGGTCTAAAAGCCTTTAGGCATCAGGACGGCGGCATCTACGTGTTTAGAATGGACCAAAACCTGAATCGTTTTGAACAAAGCAGTCGACTATTAAACCTACCTGAAATTGACAAAGCTCAGGTCGAAAAGATGATACTCGATGTGGTTGGCAAATATGCTAATGATGTACCTGAGCCTCCAGGCTCTATGTATATTCGCCCAACACATGTCGGAACAGAAGCGTCTATAGGTAAAGCGGCAGCCCCATCACTTACTTCATTGTTGTATGTGCTGCTATCTCCTGTTGGAGACTACTTCTCTAGTGGTGCCAAACCACTGCGTTTATTGCTTGATGAAACTGGTATGCGATGTTCACCGCACATGGGAATGATCAAAAGTGGCGGTAATTATGCAAGTGCTTTGGGCCCAATTTTAGAAGCAAGAGCAAGTGTGCAGGCCGATCAAATCCTATTCTGTCCTAATGGTGATGTGCAAGAAACCGGTGCTGCTAATTTCATTCTGATCGACGGCAACGAAATCATCACAAAAGCCCTAGATTCGAGCTTTTTACACGGTGTAACACGCGGCTCCATTTTAACTTTGGCCGCAGATTTAGGCATGACCATCAGTGAACGCAATATTAGCGTTGACGAATTGCTAGAACGTGCAAGCAAGCCCGGTGTTGAAGCAGCGTTATCAGGTACGGCAGCTGTGCTCACACCCGTTGGTACTTTTATTCATAACGATAAAGAACACACCGTCGGTAGTGGTGAAGCTGGCCCAACGACCATGAAGCTTCGCCAAGCATTAAATGACATTCAATGGGGCAAAGCGCCTGATAAACATAATTGGCTAGTGAAAGTTAACTAAATAGAAGAAGACTATGCTTGCGAGAAGAATTATTCCTTGTTTAGACGTACGCGATGGCGTTGTTGTAAAAGGTGTTAAATTTCGAAACCACGAGATTATTGGTGATATTGTTCCATTAGCTAAACGCTATGCTGAGGCTGGCGCAGATGAACTTGTATTTTATGACATTACTGCGTCGAGCGATCAACGTGTGGTTGATAAAAGTTGGGTATCTAAAATTGCACAAGTGATTGATATTCCCTTTTGTGTCGCTGGCGGTATCAAAACCGTTGAGGATGCCGGCAAGATACTAGAAATGGGCGCTGATAAAATATCTATCAACAGCCCCGCCCTAAGCAATCCCGAACTAATAAAAGATCTTCACGACACCTATGGTCAACAATGTGTAGTAATCGGTGTCGATAGTTTTTTTAACGAAGAAACCGGTCAATATGAAGTTTATCAATTCACCGGTGACGAGAGTCGCACACAAAAAACCACATGGCAAACTCTCGACTGGGTTAAAGAGGTACAGCGCAAAGGAGCCGGCGAAATCGTGCTCAATTGCATGAACCAAGATGGCGTTCGTAAAGGCTACGATATTAAACAGTTGGCAGCGGTTCGCGAAGTTTGCAATGTGCCGTTGATTGCCTCTGGTGGTGCTGGCGAAATGAGTCATTTCAGCGATGTCTTTAAACAAGCTGACGTAGATGGCGCGTTGGCAGCTTCAGTATTTCATAAATCGATTATTGACATTCCCGAGCTTAAGCTTTGGCTTTCAGAGCAGGGCATAGAAATGCGAAGCGCAAAAAAATAATGCTCACAGTAGCAGTGAACAAAAAGATAAAGAATAAATACAGGAACTTTGATGAAGCTTACAAACGATAACACCAGCAAACTTGCTTGGGAAAAAATGGATAACCTGCTTCCTGCAATTGTTCAAGATGCACAGTCTGGCCGCGTATTAATGCAAGGCTACATGAATCCGGAAGCCTTAGAGAAGACCCTGACAAGCGGAAAAGTCACCTTCTTTAGTCGCTCTAAGCAACGCTTATGGATGAAGGGCGAAAGCTCAGGGAATACACTAGACTTAGTTGATATTTCAGCCGACTGCGACCAAGACTCTATTCTTGTGTTAGCGAAACCCAACGGCCCTACTTGTCACACGGGTGCAAGCACTTGCTGGTTCAATAGTGAAGCACCAAGCATGACTTTTGTTGCTGAGTTGGAGAGGATATTAGCAGAACGCAAAGATGCCGACCCGTCAACGAGTTATACAGCTCAGCTTTACGCAAAAGGCATAAAACGAATTGCTCAAAAAGTAGGGGAAGAAGGCGTCGAAACCGCCCTTGCGGCCACTGTACAAGATTTAGACGAACTTAAAAACGAGTCGGCCGACTTACTCTATCACTTGATCGTTCTGCTACAAGCCAGCAACTTGTCGCTCAATGATGCCATTGACGTTCTGCGAGAGCGTCACAAATAAAGCCGAAAAATATTGTTAAATATTTTCTTGAATAACTATTGAAATAATAAAAACCGTACGCATATATTACTTGTGGCAGCCGAAAGGGGCCACAAAACCGTCGCCGAATAATCGGGACATATTAATTTAAACATATTGCTTATATATAAAAAGGATATGACTATGCGTACTATCGATCTATCTCCACTTTACCGTTCTTTCATTGGTTCAGACCACCTAGCATCTATGATTGATGCAGCGGCAAGGAACGAAAAACAAAATACTTATCCTCCGTATAACATCGAGCTTCTTGAGGAAGACAAATATAGAATCACCATGGCAGTTGCTGGTTTTTCTAAAGATGATGTAATTATCGAAGTTCAAGAAAATACATTGCTAGTGAGTGGCAAAAAAGAAACTTCAGACACTGAGCAACAACGCCAGTTCCTTCACAAAGGAATATCTGAAAGAAACTTTGAACGAAAATTCCAGCTTGGTGACAATGTCAAAGTGCTTGCAGCGGATCTCAACAATGGCCTGTTGCACATTGATTTGGAACGAGTGGTTCCAGAGTCAAAGAAACCAAAGCGTATCGAGATTGGCAGCCAACTTATAGAAAATAAGTAGCGTCTTAACGCGCTCAGATCTCCCTAATCTGAGCTTCTAGCTATAAGGTTTATTTTTGTGTGATTTGAGCCACTGCACAGCAGTGGCTTTTTTACGCCACTAAAAAAGCTTAGTAAGTACCACAAATAGATTCCACAGCGATAGGCCTAACAAACAAGCAAAGGTAGCAAGCATGCCGCTCACCCTTCCCCAGCTTGGGCCACTTTTAGTTACTAGACCATATGCGTGGGCACTTCTTCCATAAACTAATAAAATACCACAAGCATGCAAGAAGATATCTGCCTGAGACGTCATTTCAGCGACCGCTAATAAAATAAGGCAAATAGGGACGTATTCTGAAAAATTCCCATGTGCCCGTGTTGCCTTTTGAAGTTGATCAATGTCGCCATCGCCTAAACTCACGACATTTGCGCGCCTTTGCTTAATGACATAAATCGACAACAGCAGAAATAATAAGCCAAGTAAGCTAGCGTAGAGACCAGTAATAATTAAGTTCATAGAGGATTTTTTTATAGATTTATGTTGTTTGACATGATGCATCAAGCATCATCAATTCACAAACAAAATTAAATAAAGTAAGGACTTACCCATATTTTTTGTGTTAGCTTTAGATTTGTAAGAGTAAAATTAATTATTTTTAATTTAAAATTAACGCTTAGATAGGGGAGTTTTCCATTGAGTCATTTGTTTCGACTAGGTGTTATTCTGGTAATTGTTTGGCTGCTTTTATCAGGTATATATGAGCCACTTATGCTATCGTTTGGCCTTATCTCAGTAATCATTTCTCTATGGTTAACGAAGCGAATGCTTCGAATTGACCAAGAACAATATACCTTTTTTGTAACCATCAGCTTGATCAAATTTCTCGCTACGCTGTTTTATAAAATCGTCCTCTCTAATATCGACGTTACCCTGCGTGTGTTGGGTATCCGTCCAGTTCAGTCTACTTTTGTCACGCTCAACATGCCTTACGACAACGACGTTGCAAAGGTACTATACGCAAATGCAATAACCTTAACGCCTGGCTCGGCGAGCATCGCACTGTCTGACCACACTTTATTGGTTCACACCATCAGCGAACAAGGCGCTCAAGATTTAATTGAAGGCGACATACTCAATATTATGCCGGCACAATATGAAGTAAAGACTGTAGAGGCAAACAATGATTGAATACTACTTAGTTGCTGCCTTTGCGATTCTGATCGCAATGGCACTGGGCGTGTGCCGAGCCCTACTTGGGCCAACAGTTTTTGATCGCATCCTTGCGGTTAATTTATTTGGCACTAAAGCTGTATTGTTAGTGGCGATTTACGCTTTTTTCTCGGAGCGCCACGACTTACTTGATATTGCCTTGCTATATTCATTACTTAATTTTGTAGCCGTTATAGCGGCACTTAGATTAGTAGAACGCGGTAAATTTTTTGCAGATAGTAAGCAAGCCAGTTCAGCTTCAAATCCCCCGAGCCCGCTGCCAAAAGATGCTTCGCAAAAGACCACAGGAGAAAAAACAGATGCTTGAAATAGTTGGTTTCATTCTGATTGGACTGGGTTGCTTTTTAGGTGTTGTCGGCGCTATTGGTATCATTCGTTTACCTGATATGTATGCGCGACTGCATGCGGTAGGAATTACTGATACATTGTGCTCCTTTCTCATACTAAGCGGTCTATCTTGTCATGCCGATTCAGTGAATGTAGTTGCAAAACTCATCCTTATTTTTTTGTTTTTACTTTTTACCAGCCCAGTATCTTCTTACGCCTTGGCAAACAATGCTTGGCGCTGGGGTTTGGTACATAATCAAAAAATCCATGTTGCAACCAAAGAGCACCTGCTCAATAGGGAGGACAACAAATGAGTTTAGCGGTTAATCTATTATTATTAGTATTTTTATTGGTTATGGCGTTGGCCGTGCTGAAAACTCGCCACCTTTTCGCAATGGCCATGCTCTTCGGACTCTATAGTCTGCTTGTTGCCGGTTTGTTTGTTGTGCTAGACGCACCAGACGTGGCTTTCACTGAAGCCGCAGTGGGCACAGGAATATCGACCGTACTCATGTTGGTTACGCTGGCATCAACAAAAAGTGGTCACGAGCTAGTATCAAGTGAAAAATCTCGCGCAGCACCACTAATAATATGCGTTGTTATGGGCGCTTTGCTCATTTACGGAACCCACGACTTGGCTGAGCTTGGCGATGCATCTAGCGCTCCTCACCAAGAAGTCGCGGCCCGTTATATTGAAAAAGGCCAAGAAGAAACCGGTGTGCCTAACTTAGTTACTGCGGTTTTGGCAAGTTATCGAGGCTTTGATACATTGGGTGAGGTCACCGTGGTGCTTACCGCAGGAATTGGTGTGCTAATGTTATTGGGAAATCGTAAAAAGCTACGTGTGAAGGAGCTTGCTAATGGCAAATGACCTTATATTGCGTGTGATCACCAAATGGTTATCGCCGATTATCATATTATTTGCATTATATGTGCAGTTCCACGGTGATTATAGTCCAGGTGGTGGCTTCCAAGCTGGCGTAATCTTCAGCTCGGCGATATTACTATATGCACTTACCTACGGATTAGACGCTGCCTTGCAACTTATCCCTGAAATGGCATTGCGAATTGGAGCAAGTTTAGGTGTGCTAATTTATGGCGGCGTTGGAGTTGCTTCCATGATACTTGGTGGAAACTTTCTAAACTATAGTGTGTTAGCAAGCACTCCCATCGCTGGTCAACATATTGGCATTATAGTGATTGAGTTAGGTGTTGGCCTTACAGTAGCCTCAGTAATGGTGTTGTTGTTTTTCACATTTGCTCGTAGGGTGGCGCCGGAATGATGGATTTTGTATTAGGGCACATTAACTACTGGTTGATAGTCGCGGTCATGATGGTTGGCTTATATACCTTGATGAGTCGCTCAAACTTAATAAAGAAACTAGCAGGTTTAGCCATCTTCCAAACAGCGGTAATTTTGTTTTACGTGAGTTTAGGAAAGGTAACAGGCGGAACCGTTCCTATTATGGATGAAAAATACACCTTGTATTCTAATCCTTTACCGCAAGTTCTGATGTTAACTGCAATCGTTGTTGGTGTTGCCACCACGGCACTTGGCTTTGCCTTAGTTATACGCATTAAGGAAGCCTATGACAGCGTCGAAGAAAGCGAAATAAATAAAATGGATGAACAAGATTAATGGAACAGCTCACCATACTATTGATAGTGATTCCGTTGATGTGTGCACCCATCACGGCGCTTATTCCCTCTGAAAAAATCACCTGGGCGCTCACCCTTATCGTATCGCTAATTAGTTTAGCCATTTCGTTTTATATTTTATATGAAGTGATTGATGGCAAACACGTTATCTACGAGCTGGGAGGCTGGCGTCCACCATGGGGTATAGAATATAAAATCGATTCTTTAAATGCCTTTGTTGCCGTAATTGTTAGCGGTATTAGCGCCCTCGCCTGCTTATTTGCTTACAGAAGCGTGCCGAGTGAGATTGATAAGAAAACAATCCCCTTATTTTATGCCGCTTTTCAGCTTTGTCTGTTAGGCCTGTTAGGAATTTCATTAACTGGCGATATTTTTAACCTCTTTGTGTTTTTAGAAATATCATCACTTGCCACCTATGCTCTGATAAGCATGGGCAAACATAGAAAAGCCCTTACTGCGGCCTTTTCTTATCTTATTTTAGGTACTATTGGCGCAACCTTTTTCTTAATTGGTGTCGGCTTTTTGTTTGCAGCCTCAGGAAGCTTAAACACCGCTGATATCGCCTCAAGATTCTCTTCTTTTGAAGATATGCAATTAGTTGAAACTGCCCTCATATTCATGGTTATGGGTATTGCCCTCAAAGCGGCTATATTCCCCTTACACAGTTGGCTACCGAACGCATACGGGCAAGCACCTTCCGCCGTGAGTGTATTTTTGTCGGCAACCGCAACGAAAGTCAGTATCTATGTGCTGCTTCGTATCCTATTCGACCTTTACCCTGTTGAATACTGGGTTGACATGTTATTACCGCAAATCATGCTTTCACTGGGCTGCGCGGCGGTTATTTATGGCTCATACCGAGCGTGGCAACAGGTTGAGATGAAGCGCTTATTGGCATTTTCAAGCGTTGCCCAAATTGGCTATATGGTTATTGGTCTATCAATGTTAAATGAACTGGGCCTAATCGCGTCTATTATTCACCTGTTTAATCATGCCGTGATCAAAGCAACTTTGTTCATTGGTGCAGGTATTCTCTTATATCGGGCTAACACAACCCAACTCAAAAGTCTGCGTGGTTTGGGTAAAGATATGCCATGGACTTTCGCGGCAATTGCACTTGCTGGTTTGAGCCTCATTGGTGTGCCTGGCACTGTCGGCTTCGTTACCAAATGGTATCTTTTGGAAGCAGCCGTTGAAAAAGGCCTATGGATTGTTGTTGCAACCATTGTTGTGGGCTCTGTTTTGGCCATCGCTTATGTTTGGAAAATCGTTGAAAACCTCTACTTTAGAAGCAAGCGAAAAATACATATTCATGACGTCTCGAGCGGCGATGATGGCGTTGCAAAGGCACCTAAAACCATGACTATGGCACTTTGGATTGGAGCAATTATGTGCATTATATTCGGCTTAAACACTGAATTGTCTTTCCAAGCTGCATCATCTGCCGCTACTGCATTACTTGAGCGATAGGGGCCATTATGAATCAACTTGATATGACATTGCTTATCATTCTCTCAATTATTGTTCCGGTTGTTGGCGGTATTATTGTTTCTCGCTTGGGTAAACACATTAATATTCGAGAAGCAGCCACGCTCATCACTGCGCTTGCCCTGTTTGTTATTAACTTGCTCATTTATGTCAACTTAGACTTGAGTCATGAAAACGCTGTAGCTTCATCGCGCTTCGTGTTTGCTGAACCTATAGAGGGTTTGGCTATTGCCTTTTCTGCTACCGCTTTTGGTAGCTTATTCGCAATAATCGCAAGTGGGCTTTGGATTGCAACATCAATCTATGCGATTGGCTATATGCGAGGGCATCACGAAAAACATCAAACTCGATTTTATGTTCTGTTTGCTATTGCCATTGCAGGTGTGATGGCTGTTGCTTACTCCGACAACCTATTCACCCTGTTCTTGTTTTATGAGATTTTAACTGTTTCAACCTATCCTTTAGTCACCCACTCTGGAAACAGGGAGGCAAGAAAAGGCGGTAAAACATATATACTAATATTGATGGGCTCATCAATACTATTTTTCTTACCAGCTATGATCATCGTCTGGTTTGTCTCTGGCACGCTGAGTTTTCAAGAGGGCGGCATCTTAGCGGGTAACCTCGATGCCATCTGGGCGGCTCCTTTACTAGCTCTATTTTTATTTGGAATTAGTAAAGCAGGTCTTATGCCTTTGCATAAATGGTTGCCATCGGCAATGGTGGCGCCAACGCCTGTCAGTGCATTATTGCATGCGGTTGCGGTAGTTAAAGCTGGGGTTTTCTCAGTGATGAAAATTGTTGTATTTATTTTTGGAACCGATTTTATTACCGAAAGCAATGCAAACCATTGGCTTATATGGCTTCCACTCATCACTATAGTTGTCGCCTCGTTTATAGCGCTACGCAAAGATAACCTCAAGGAGCGCTTAGCCTATTCCACGGTGAGTCAACTCAGCTACATCATTCTTGGCGCCTTATTGGCCAACGAAGCAGGTATTCTTGGTGGCACAATGCATATTGCGATGCATGCCTTTGCTAAAATATCACTGTTTTTCGCTGCAGGCGCTATTTTGGTAGCAACGCATAAAAAATATGTGAGTCAGTTGTCGGGATTAGGTCGAACAATGCCGTTTACCTTCACCGTCTTCACCATCGGCACACTAAGTATTATCGGCTTACCCTTTTTTGGTGGAATGTGGAGTAAATGGTATCTATTGTCGGGATCTCTCAGCTTTCAAGGGCCTGAATTCACATATTGGGCTATTTTAACGGGGCTTGCAATCAGCTCCATCCTAAATACTTACTATTTGCTGAGTATTCCAATGACAGCATTTTTCAATAAAGCTGATAACGACTCCTCGAACGCTAGTCAACATGCTAGTGGCATAAAAGAGGCGCCAGTGGCCTGCCTTATCGGTATGGCTATACCCACTTGCATTACGGTATATTTATTTTTTGACCCTCAGCTTTTCTATCGTCTAGCTGCAACGTTGAATCAGTTCTAAGGTGTAGAATGAAAAACTCTGAAGAAAAAGTTCCCTTCTTTGATAATCCTGAAAACGTTAAATGGATACTGAGAGTTTTCTATGCTCTTTGTGTTTTGCTAGTGATTGCGGATTTTATTGTACATCGTCATATTTATGTATCCTTTGAGGAAATTCCAGCCTTTTATGCCATTTATGGCTTTATTGCTTGTGTCGTGTTGGTAGTAATTGCCAAAGAGATGCGCAAACTCGTGATGCGTTCAGAAAACTACTACGACGACAGACATGATGAATCTGAATCTCCTGAAGTCATCGACTCAGAGCAAAGAAGCAGCACAACTACTGCTAAGGATGAACAGCAATGAGTTATGCTATTCCGGTTTTTCTTCCATTCTTCCTAGCCGCCCTGTTTGCGGCAATCGCGCCCGTTAGGTTTCGCTATCTACTAATACTAGTGCCGTTAGTTAACGGTATCTTGCTTTATGTAAACGCAGACTCTCTCGAGCCCATCAGTATTCAGTTACACACTTTCACGCTACAAATTATGGACGTAGGTGCGGCAGTTAATGAGCAAGACGCCAAGCTCTCTCTGTTGTTTGCTTATCTGTTTCACCTAGCGTGTTTTATCTGTTTAATTTACGCCATGCATATCAAGGACAAAGTGCAATTGGTTGCGGGCCTACTTTATGCAGGAAGCGCAATTGGTGCGGTTTTCGCTGGCGACTTTATTACTCTATTTATTTTTTGGGAATTACTTGCGCTTACTTCTGCCTTTTTAGTGTTCGCACGCAGAACAAAAGCAGCGAAAACAGCCGGTATTCGTTACCTCATTATTCAGATCTTGTCTGGGGTTTTGCTGCTTATTGGTGCTATCAGTTACTTTCAACAAACAGGCACAACCGACATAGGCTATATTGGCTTGGGCTCTGTGGCGTCGTGGTTCTTCCTCATTGCTTTTGGAATAAAAGCAGCATTCCCGTTTATGCATACTTGGCTAACCGATGCCTATCCAGAAGCAACGCCTGTTGGGACGGTGTTCCTCTCAGCATTTACAACAAAAGTTGCTATCTACATGTTAGCTCGTACCTTCCCGGGGGAAGATCTACTGGTATACATCGGGGCAGCAATGACCTGCTTCCCGATTTTTTACGCAGTTATTGAAAATGACTTACGCAAAGTACTCGCCTACAGCTTGATTAATCAACTTGGCTTTATGGTATGCGGTATCGGCATTGGAACGGCGCTGGCGCTAAATGGTACAGTCGCACACGCTTTCAACGATGTTATATTCAAAGGCCTGTTATTTATGACCATGGGCGCTGTGCTTACTCGCGTTGGACACGTGAATGGTTCGAATCTGGGCGGTTTATACAAGACAATGCCGAAAACCACACTATTTTGTATAGTCGGTGCTGCTTCTATATCGGCATTCCCACTATTTAGTGGGTTTGTGAGCAAAAGCATGGTAATGGCTGCAATGATCGAAGCGGGTCATGATTATTTATGGCTAATGCTATTGTTTGCCTCGGCGGGTGTCTTCCACCATGCTGGCATCAAGATACCATTCTTTGCCTTCTTCGCACATGACTCAGGTTTACGACCCAAAGAAGCCCCCACCAATATGCTTATCGCAATGGGTATTGCTTCCGCAATTTGTATTTTAGTTGGTACCTATCCTGCCCTACTATATTCATTATTGCCTTGGGAAAATGACTATGTGGCCTACGACATAACGCATACTCTGACTCAATTACAGTTGCTATTCTTCTCGGCTTTAGCCTTTGTTTGGTTAAATCAACGTGGTCTATATCCGCCCGAGCTAAAGTCGGTGAATCTGGACTTTGAATGGATATATCGTAAGCTCCTACCTAGCTCTGGCAACGCAGTGTATCGCCTTGCCAGTAGCACTAAAGCATCCTGTTTTTCCGTACTTGTCTACCTATCTAACACTATTCCAACAATGAAAAGAGGAAGTGATGCAAATGCGGCCACAATGACTCTTAGAATGGCTTTAGGTTTTGTTGTATTAGTGGTATTAGCCTTCGCTACGCAGTTTATGTAGATTTCACTATGGCAAAACTGATTGCTCAGCCATTATCAAAGCAAATCCTAACCAAAGGTTTTGTGCCTATATTGATAATGGTTCTTTGTGTAATTGTATGGCAATACACCACCTACTCAGCACAAGAATTAGCAGCAAATAAGAGCAAGTTGAAGCTACTCACGCATTCACTATCAGAGCTCATTGACGAACAAAACAAACAAGCGTCAAAACTTGCACAAAGCGCTGCAAGCGCTCAAGTCAATGGCATGTTCGGAATGCGAGAGAGCAGCAAAAGTTATATTAAAGAACTAGTGAAACAAAATCAGAACTTCACAGGTGTTGCTATTTGCTATGAGAGCAATGCCGACACCAATGACCAAGCGTATATTAACTCTCTATCTAATGACGACGATAAGCTCGGTTTAAGTCCTAGTGGCCGCTTTCTTCCCTATTGGTTTCGTACGAATGAAAATAGGAACGAGCTGGCCATTAGAGCTAGCATAGAACCGGATAAACGCGCTTATTATCAAGGTCCTAAAAAACGCTACAGCACCAGCAGACGAGCCGAAATATTTATTGGCGAACCCTATAATACGCACCCTAATGAAACGATTGGAAAATATATTGTTGAATATGTTTTCCCTATCATTATTGATGGCGAATTCAAAGGTGTGGTAGCGGTTGATAAAGCACTAACCGACATAAACGCCCTCTTAGAAGACGAAATAGAAGAATATGGCATTGAGGCTTATTTAATTTCTCAAGAAGGCCGCTACATTGCGATCACCGCAAATAGCGACATTGAGCTCCTGTCAAAGAAGGTAAGTGAGTCGGACTATGCTTCCACTTTTTCCGACATGCTGAACAGCGCTTCTGACACTTTCGTTAACTCAAAACTTGAGCACAAAAATGAGCATTTCTTCTTCGCCTCACAAAAGATTGAAAGTGCCAACTGGACACTGATTATCGGTAAGTCTGAGAGCAGTGTTTTAGCAAGTGTTTATGCCTACATTGGACAACTCTTATTATTAGCATTGGGCGTGCTAATTACCGCGGCGGTGTTTATTCGCTGGTCGCTAAAGTCAACTACGGGACGGGTTACAAAAGTCGTGCAAGCTGCAGAACAATTGGCAGATGGTAAGCTACCTGACTTGAGTTTACTCCAAGACAAACACAAAGACGAAGTTGCAGCACTCGGCGAGGCTTTTAACAACGTCATTTGCTATTATGACGACGCAAAGCGGGCTTGCCACGAGATTGCACAAGGTAATTTCGACGTAAAAATGCCCCCCAGAAGCAACGACGATGTGCTCGCAAACGCGATTAATTTGCTGTCAGAAAAAAGAGCAAATGCGGAACAGAAGATGGCGGAAGCACAGTTGCTCGCGGAAGAAGCCAATGAAGCAAAAAGCGCGTTTCTTGCCAATATGAGTCATGAAATCCGCACTCCCATGAATGCAGTTCTCGGCCTTTCTAGGCTCTGTTTAGCAACAGATTTAAACCCTCAACAACGTGATTACCTTGGCAAAATTTACTCTTCAGGCAAAGGCCTGCTTACCATTATCAATGACATCTTAGACTTTTCGAAAATTGAGTCTGGCATGCTTGAACTTGAAGAAACCGAGTTTACTTTCGACAGTGTTATGCGCCATGTCGCTACGGTGAATCAGCATAGAGCAGCAGAAAAAGGACTAGAATTAGTTTTCGATTTGCAAGATGGTAAACGCACATACAAAGGCGACCCCACACGCATAAAACAGATACTTATCAATTTGGTTGGTAACGCTGTTAAATTTACTGACCGTGGCGAGGTGGTCATTAGCTTGCAAAGTAGTCTTGAACAAGAACACAGCTCCCGCTCTACCGCTCTTCTCAATATCGCGGTGTGCGACAGTGGCATAGGTATAAGCGCCGACAAACAGAAAACACTGTTTCAATCATTTTCGCAAGCTGACATATCTACAACACGAAAATATGGAGGCTCTGGTCTAGGCTTATCAATTAGCAAAAATCTGGTAGAGCTGATGGGCGGCAATATACAACTAAGCAGCAAGAAAGGCGAAGGAAGCATTGTTGCTTTTTCACTTTCTCTACCATTCATTGACAATGAGCTTCCTAGTTTAACTAGCACCTATGACTACTTGGAAAAGTTAAAAGGCAAAACTGCCCTGTTAATGACTACGCATTACAAAACCATGGCGATACTCAAAAAGATATTTGTCGATGCTGGTCTTAGGACAGTGGAAGTAGATAACGCTGAAAAAGCAATATCAATCTTACGAGCGGATAATAAAAAAAATGTCAATCTGCTGGTAGTAGATGGCGACTACCTTTCACCCCATGACTCTCTTGTCAGTATGCTACAAGCTGATGTACGCAATAATCCTAAAAACTGCATTCCGACAATTATCCTTCAAAGCGGACTGGCAGAAAGAAGAGCGAGTCATCGCAATAAATCAAATGAGCCAAAGGTGTCGTTAAACAATAGGGCCAACACAGTTACTATTAACAAACCCTTATTTGAGCATGATTTACTGATTGGTATTGGCGAAGTCATGGGCTTCGAGCAAGCCAACCGGGAAAGTAAGACTGAGTGGGAACTAGGTAACAATCTTAATTTCGCTAATGCGAATGTGCTAGTTGCCGACGACAACCCAATAAATCAACAAATTACCTGTGAACTTCTTGATAAGGTGCATGCACAATACAAAGTTGTTGAAAACGGTAAGCAAGCTATTGAAGCGCTTATGGAAGGCGACTTTGACCTTTTATTATGCGACATTCAAATGCCCATAATGAGCGGTATCGAAGCAACAACAATAATAAGAAAGAACGAGAACTATCGTACTCTTCCTATCGTTGCAATGAGCGCAAACAGCATGATGGTGCATAAACAAGCCTGTTTTGATGCGGGGATGAACGCGCACTTATCAAAACCATTATCCACAGACGAATTTTACGCGCTCTTATCAGAGTTTTTACCTTCATCCGAAGCTGAGCATAGTAAGCAGAGCTCTCAGTTGCCAACAAGTCGCTCGACCGCTAATGAGCAAGCAGAAAAATACAATGCAGAGTTTTTAGGCGTTGCCACTCTCTCTCTATCAACATTTGATGGCATTAAAGCCATGGGCAACAGCAGCGAAAAATATATCGATATTTGTCGGGTATTTAATGCAACTCACAAAGCCGATATGTCGACATTTTCTAAGCTCGCCGACACCATAGAACTCACAGAGGATGATATTGCACTTGTTCTTAGTAAAGTTCACAGTATTGCTGGCGTTGCCAAGTTTATAGGTGCGAACACCCTTGAAAAGGTTTGTCACGATCTGGAAGTAGAAATGTCGTCCCTATCAAACAGCGCAGTGATAGAGAGAGTAGCAATGATCTCACAAGAACTTGAAAATGTGATTGCCGACATTGCTGAAATAATGAAAGTGTCATCTAACGACACTGAACAGGCCGAGGGCTTATCAGTAAATGAGCAGCTCAACACCATTAAAGCAATGCCATTAAAAGATAATATACGATATCTTACCGAAGCAGTGGTGACAATGAATGCAAACGCCATTGATTATGCGTTGGGGCTTGAATACAAACTTAGAGCGACTAATGCGGCAGAATTAGTGTCGCTACTTATCTCGCAACTACGCATGTATAAATTTGCGGAAGCGGCCAATACTATTGCTAGGTTGGCGATCAACATTGAAGGCGACTTCGAACAGGAAATGCGCTCTCTTCAAACCTCAAAACCAACGAACAAGCCGCACTTGTTAGTTGTCGACGACGATATGACTAATCTTACCGTTGTGTTGGCCTTGTTGAGTGAAACATACAGGATCACCCTAGCAAAAGGTGGCGAGGAAGCTTTAAAGAAATTAACAACGCTTAGGCCCGACCTTATTCTGCTTGATATTAATATGCCCGGCGTTGACGGTTATGAAGTGTGTAGACAGGTAAAATCAAACCCTGATACCAGTGATATTCCAGTAATCTTTATTACTCGAGCAGTGGGTAGCGACACAGAGCAAAAGTGTTTTGAAATGGGGGCAATTGATTTTATTACCAAACCTCTGGTTGCAGAAGTCGTTCGTGCAAGGATAAATACTCACACCTCGCTTAAAGCCAAGACCATGCAGTTAGAGCAAAAAGGCTTAACGGATGAGCTCACTGGGGTTTCAAACCGTCGAGGCTTTAACCTGCGCTTAGAAGAAGAGCTTTTACGTTCACACAGAGATAAAACAGAGTTAGCACTACTGATTATAGATATAGACAAATTCAAACCCTTCAATGACCACTATGGCCACGTAGCCGGTGACGAGTGCTTGCAAAAAGTCGCACAATTAATGTCATTGAGTTTACGACGCCCTGGAGACTATTTTGCTCGATACGGCGGTGAAGAATTTGCGGTGATTCTCCCCAACACAGGCTATTCCGGTGCTCAAGCAGTAGCAAACAAACTAGTTAGAGCAGTTAGTTCACTTAATATTGAACACGCGAAGTCGGATTTCAAGAAAGTCACAACGAGTATTGGGGTGAGTTGCGCGACGGTGCCACAAGCTCAGCCATACAAGGCTGACGACTTGATAAAAGCTGCCGACCTTTGTTTATATAAGGCAAAAAGAGAGGGTGGCAATTGCGCCCTGGCTCCTTAATGCTCTCGGTAAAAGACTCGATATTGCCACGGCAATAGTGTTAGCTGAGTATCCTTAACAAATTCTATGCTTTCCTTAGCGTCTTGAAGAGCATCATGGTAACCATCAATAAATAAGCTTTCTTTGAAGCTAACCTTCACACACTCGTCAGTGAAATTAAACACCATGAACCACTTGCTTTCAGTATCCTGCCTAACAAAACTAAAAATGGATGCTTGCTCAGTATTAGGAACCTGAATCATTGTAGCTCCGTGCTCAGCGTTCCATAGCGCTGTATAACGTTTTCTGAGTCGCAACAACTTAGTATACAGATCACCTATTTCATGAGCTTGCCAGTCAATCGGATCTTTTTCAAAAAAGGCTAATCGCTTTGTTTCACCAGCTTCTTGCCCATTATGAATGAGCGGCATGCCCTCGCCTAGGCAAGACAGAACAATACAGGCTT
The DNA here is from genome assembly GCF_015595035.1 of Marinibium conchae. Lineage (GTDB taxonomy): Bacteria > Pseudomonadota > Gammaproteobacteria > Enterobacterales > Alteromonadaceae > Glaciecola. The sequence continues at coordinate 1,863,291 of NZ_JADNRN010000001.1, forward strand.
GCTGAGCATCACCAAACTTTTCATCTGGGGTTCCTTCCCATGCATTTTCATCGTGGTTACTTATAAAGGTCATGCGCATTGCTTGTTTCGGCCACGCTCTTTCATTCCACGAGTAGTACTTTCTTAATTTATCTAAGGCTTGTTTTTTCTGTACGATATCGTACAACACTTCATTCCACGACCACGCATAAGTCATATCAAACGCATGTTCATGCATGTCTCGGTTTTCCCATTCGGCAAGCATAAACACTGGCTTTATGGCATCTAGGGCCTCACGTGCCTGACGCCAAAAGTCATTGGGCACATAGCCTGCCACGTCACAGCGAAAGCCGTCGATGTCGAATTTTTCAACCCAATATGACATGGCCTTCACCATGTACGAACGAAGCTCGCTACTGTTGTAATCAAACTCGATAATGTCATCCCAATCCCACCATGGGCATGGCCTAAAATCACCTTTATAATCACGTGCGTACCAGTTAGGGTGTTGATTTACAAGATGGTTATCCCAAGCGCTATGATTAGGAACCCAATCAAGAATCAGCTTTAAATCAAGTTCATGTGCGCGCTTTACCAAAGCATGTAGGTCGTCGGCTGTTCCAAACTCGGGGTTAATCGAATAAAAGTCTTTAACTGCGTAAGGACTCCCTAAACTACCCTTTCTATTGAGCTCTCCTATTTTGTGGATAGGCATCAACCAAATGATATCAACACCGAGCGCTTTAATTCTTGGAAGCTCCTGCGTGACGCCAGAAAAGTCACCCGACGAGCTGAACTGACGAGTATTCACTTGGTAGATGCTTGCATTCCGAGCCCAAAGGGGTGAATTGTGTTTTACGTAAGGAATAATAGGGAGTGGCATATAGGCCTCTAATAAAGCTAATAAAATGCTAGAGAGGCGCAAGGCAACACTAACACTATGTATGTTTACAATATTAGCGTTTACCATTTGAAAAAATACAATGATTTTTATGAATACGATTGCTTTTTTTGACGATTGCTTTTTTCGACGATTTGAAAGCGGCTTACAAGCTCGACTAAGTGATTAGGCCCGCAACACCCATTATCAGCACCCAGCTTGCGAAGAATATCTTCAGTTTAACAACCGAGAAGTACAACACCACATGCTTGGCAACGGTACCACCCACAATTGCCCCTGCTCCGGCAAATAATAGTAACTCCCAATAAATGGCCTTCGATACAAAAAGGTGATAACCGATGGCAGACCAGACAGTAAAGGCACTGAGAATAACAGCTAGCGCAATTGCTGAGGTAATGTTAAAACCGCGTAGTATCAAATAGACAGCAACGAGTTCTCCCACCCCTACCGACAACCAAGCGGTTATGATACCGCCAATAAAAGAAATAATATTGAGCAGCAAGATGTCTATCAGTAACAGCTTTATTGACGTGACTTCTCTATTTAACAGCGGAATTGATGCATATATTGCGAGTGCTAACAGTATAGAAAAAATGCCGAAACCTAAATGCAGTCCATTTTGTGCGGCGCTAGTGTAATCATTTAATAAGAACTGAGCACATAAGATACCGGCAATAGATGAAAATGTGCAAGCTAACAAGCCCGTGGGCAAGTAAGCCCAATCTGCCGCACTGGAATCGTTATTATTGGTCAGTTGCTTTTTATACTTATACCAAGCCAAGGCACCAGCAGTCATGCCACAACATTGAATAGCAAAACTTGTTGCAACAATCGTCGTGTTATCGATGTTTAATTGGTTAAAAAAGGGAACAAAAACAACGCCGCCACCAGCACCTGTTGAGTTTGCAAATATCGCCCCAGTAATACCCACAAAAAAGAAAGCAGCGTAATCAAGAATGATCTGAATGTTGTTATCTATGCTAAGAATTAGTAACAGCCACACACAAAATAGCGCGCTCAATACTGGCCGTTTTTTAATAAATGCTGTCATACTGAGGTACTGCTTGCTCTTAAATTAATAAATACGAGCGCGACTTTGCCAGATAACGACACTGATTACATCCAATTTGCGAAAATAAATGGTAAAACTTGAATACAACGAGCACCGCGAAGCGGTCATCACGTTAACGCCTAATAGGTCTCTTACGTGGCAACAAGCTAAGTGGATTATCTTAATAATGGTGTCGGTAGTGATGATCATCGCGCTGGCATGGACTTTCGTGGGGGCTTGGGTTGTACTGCCATTTGCTGGGCTTGAGGTGGGTTTATTCGCCTTCTTAATGTACAAAGTAACTCGCTTTACCTATCTGCAACAAATCGTGCGTTTTGACGAAAACCATATTAGCGTTAAAACAGGTATCAATAAGGTAATGAGGCACGAAACACTCCTTCGCCAAGGTACCGACATATACTACAGTGAAACTGATCGAAATTGGACCACTCCCAAAATCACACTGAAGAACGGCTCATCAAAAATACAATTAGGCACCTTCTTGAACGCCGATGATATGGCTGTGCTTAGAGAAAAACTCGAATCCTTAGGTTTTCCGATTTGTCGTGAGCATTGGTGGAAATAGCGACATTAATCGACATTAATCGACATTAATCGACATAAACAAACATCTATAGCCTTGCTTTGAACAATATCAATGTTGCAGGCCGCCGCTACTGAGTAGTGATTAATCTGATCTTATCCCACTGCTACGCGTTTAAATTTTACTCATAAGGGTTCAGCTAGCTGCAGATACTACTAGTGATGAAAACATAAAATACGCAGCCAGAACCTACTTTATCCACCTAGTGGAAACTAACATTCAACGAGGATTACCAAGATGAATTTGTTTATAGAGTCAATTGAAGGCGGCACCTACATTGCAGGAATCGGCGAGACAAATGCCGATACCTACCTACGCGACAAGCATAGCAACTCACTATCCTTTCAATGCATCAACAGCATAAAACAGCAAGTTGAAGGCCAAGAGTTTGACAAAATTTGGTTAAAACAAAACACCCCTTATGAAGAGATGTGCGGCTTAAAAAGTAGTGACGAATCTTTGGTTATTGAGCTGGAGTGGCGCTAGGCTTTTTTATCACTGGTCAGATGTGAAAATACTGTTAATATTGATTAACGCTAATCATTTAGCGATGCTTAGTGAAGAAATTATAATGATAAATCAACAGTAGGAAGCCTATGACTGAGTTCGACATCATAATAGTGGGCGCTGGCTCTGCAGGATCAGTGCTAGCTAATCGTTTGTCAAGCAACCCTACCCTCAGCGTTTGTCTTATAGAGGCAGGCGGAAAAGACGCTAGCCCTGCAATACATATCCCTTTTGGACTTGCTTTTCTCGCAGACATGAAGTCTGTCAATTGGGCATTCTCAACGCATCCTGAAGAAAATTTGGATGGGCGTCAGCTATATTGGCCTAGAGGTAAAACTATGGGTGGCTCTAGCTCAATCAATGCGATGTGCTACATACGAGGCGCTGCGCAAAATTACGATGATTGGGCTAAAGACGGTCTTAATGGCTGGTCATGGAAAGATGTTCTTCCCTACTTCATGAAAAGTGAAGACAATTCTCGTGGCGAGTCTGACTACCATGGAATTGGCGGCTTTCAGGGTGTGAGTGACTTAAGATACACCAATCCCTTGAGCCATGATTTTGTCAACTCTTCTGTTGCGTGTGGTTTAGCCGAAAACACCGATTTCAACGGTGAAAAGCAAGAAGGTGTAGGTACTTATCAAGTTACCCATCAAAACGGCTCACGTTGCAGCACGGCAAAGGGCTTTTTGAGCAAGGAAATACAAGCTCGGCCAAATTTACATATTATGAGCGGTGTGCATGTTGAGAAAGTTGATATTAACAACTCAGTAGCTACTGGTTTGCGCATCATTTCCAACAATACAAGACAGCAGCTTTTCGCTAAAAAACGAGTTATTTTGAGCGCTGGTGCTATCGGCTCACCACAAATCCTTATGCAGTCTGGCGTGGGCGATACACAAGAACTCGAGAGCTATGGTATACAACCTGTTAAGCACCTACCGGGGGTGGGTAAAAACCTCCAAGATCACCTGGATGGTACTATTTTGTTTAAAACCAGTGACAGAAAGTCTTATGGTATTTCTATCCCCGGAATAGTCAAAAACACCTTTGCCCCCCTGTCTTACTTCATGAAAAGAGAAGGCATGCTTACATCGAATATTGCCGAAGGTGGCGCATTCTTTAAGTCATCTGAGAGCCAAGCATTACCCGATGTTCAACTTCACTTTTTACCTGCGCTACTAGTTGATCACGGTAGAAAGAAACCCCTGGGCCATGGCTTTACTATCCATTTTTGTAACCTTTACCCGAAAAGTCGAGGAGAGATTCGACTTAAGAAAATAGAGGGTAAATTTGTAGCTGATATACGCCCCAATTACTTAGACCACGACGATGATATTGCGCCTTTAGTAGCCGGCTTCAAGTGGTGTAGAAAAATCAGTAACAGTCCTCCTCTCGGTGACAACGCCATTGAGTGGATACCGGGAAAGGAAGTGCAAAGCGATGAGGAAATCAAAGACTACCTTCGCAAGAACGCTGAGACAGTTTATCACCCAGTAGGGACCTGCAAAATGGGTATCGACTCTGATGATATGGCAGTTGTGGATGCCAAGCTGAATCTGCGCGGTATCAGCAACTTGATGGTGGTAGATGCGTCGGTAATGCCTAATATCATCGGCGGAAATACAAATGCTCCAACCATCATGATTGCTGAGAAAGCCGCTGATATGATCATGCAAAGTCTGAATATATAGTATTTGTAGAATCAAAAAAGCCGTTAAATACCTTTCATATTTAACGGCTCATTGCTAACAGTTACTACTAGCCAACAATTTGCTCTAGCTCAGCGCTTACGACATCAACCGACTTAGTACCGTCTAACTTGTGATAGGCGCATAAGCCTTCAGAGGCAGCAGACTCATAATAATTCACTAAAGGTTTTGTTTGCTTATGATAAACCGCAAGACGGTCGCGAACAGTGGCTTCTTTGTCGTCTTCTCGAACAACTAAGTCTTCACCGGTATCATCATCTTTACCTTCAGTCTTAGGCGGATTATAAACAAGGTGGTAAACACGCCCTGAAGCTGGGTGAACTCGACGACCGCTCATGCGCTCAACAATCACATCGTCGGGCACATCAAACTCGATACAATGATCAACCTTAACACCCGCATCTTTCATCGCATCAGCTTGTGGGATAGTTCTCGGAAAGCCATCGAGTAAGAAACCGTTAGCGCAGTCTTCTTGGGCAATTCGCTCTTTAACCAGACCAATAATGATATCGTCGGAAACCAACTTCCCAGCGTCCATGACTTTTTTGGCTGCTAAACCCATTTCAGTTCCTGCTTTGATTGCAGCACGCAGCATATCGCCCGTCGAAATTTGTGGTATGCCAAATTTCTTCATTAGAAATTGAGCTTGTGTTCCCTTACCTGCACCGGGTGCGCCAAGAAGTATAATGCGCATTAAGCGTCCTCCAAGAAAGTGGTTAAAAATTTAATTGGCAAACTTTACAACTTGCGACCAGAGTAAACAAGTCAAAATGTAGCGAAAAATAAGAACTTACGACTAATAGCCAATATTTATGACAGAGCCTTCGGATAAATATAAAAAAAGCGAGCAATATTGCTCGCTTTTCTTTATTGAGGCTTTTATTTACTTCACCAAACTTGCAAGCAATTTGTTTAAGTTTTGCACAAAAGTTGATGGATCTTTTAGACTGCCCTGTTCTGAAAGCGCAGCCTGATCAAACAATACTTCCGACCACTGCTTGAACTGCTCTTCATCTTGCACGTCAGACATTAATTTCACCAAGTGATGCTCTGGGTTCAGTTCAAAGTGATACTTGGGATCGGGAACTGCTTGGCCCGCAGAAGCCATCAGCTTAGCCATTTGTGTTGTCATGCCATTCTCATCTGCGACAATACATGCAGGTGAATCGGTGAGACGATGCGTAAACTTCACTTCCTCTACTTTATCACCCAAGGCTGTTTTTACTCGCTCAAGTAAACCCTCAACTTCCTTCTCGGCGCTTTCCTTGGCTTTTTTAGATTCTTCGTCGTCAAGGTCGCTTAGGTCGAGATCAGCTCGCGCTATCGACTGGAATTGCTTTTCGTTGAACTCAGTAAGATGTGACATCAGCCATTCATCGATTCGCTCGCCCATTAGCAATACTTCAATCCCCTTCTTACGGAAGATTTCCAAATGCGGGCTGGTTTTTGCTGCTTGGTAACTATCAGCGGTCACATAATATATTTTTTCCTGACCTTCTTTCATTCGGCCAATATAATCTTCAAGCGATACAGACTGAGCGCCAGTCTCGTCGTGCGTAGAGGCAAAACGCATGAGTGCGGCAATCTTTTCTTTATTCGCAAAGTCCTCAGCTGGGCCTTCTTTGATCACGTTACCAAACTCAGACCAAAATGACTGATACTTCTCAGCATCCTTCTTCGCCATTTTCTCAAGCATTTGCAGAACACGTTTGGTGCAACCCTGACGAATAGCCTGGGTGATTTTGTTGTCTTGCAAAATTTCACGAGATACGTTCAACGGTAAGTCATTTGAATCTAATAAGCCTTTAACAAAACGCAGATAATTAGGCATGAACTGTTCAGCATCGTCCATAATAAACACGCGTTGTACGTAGAGTTTCAAGCCGTGAGTTTGCTCACGATTCCACATATCGAAAGGCGCTTTCGATGGTATGTAAAGTAGGCTTGTGTATTCAGTTTTACCCTCAACGCGATTGTGTGACCAAGTTAATGGGTCGGCGAAGTCATGTGATACGTGCTTATAAAACTCATTGTATTCATCATCGCTGATGTCTGCTTTTTCGCGTGTCCATAGGGCGGTAGCTTTGTTGATTGACTCCCACTTGCCAGGCTCAGCAGGAATTTTCTCACCGTCTGGTCCTTCACTTTCTGGCACTTCTTCCTTGTACATTTGAACTGGAATACTGATGTGATCAGAGTATTTAGTGATGATTGAGCGTACTTTCCAATCATCTAAGAACTCTTTATCGTCTTCACGAATGTGCAAGGTAATTTCAGTTCCGCGGTCGGCTTTCTCGATAGTAGCGGTACTGAACTCACCTTCACCTGCTGACTCCCAACGAACCCCTTCAGACTTATCTGCACCTGCCGCGCGGCTTTTCACTACCACCTTATCAGCAACGATGAAGGCAGAGTAAAAACCCACACCAAACTGACCAATTAACTGCGAGTCTTTGGTTTGATCGCCTGATAGCTGACTGAAGAAGTCGGCTGTGCCAGACTTAGCAATGGTACCTAAGTGAGCGATAGCGTCTTCTTTTGACATTCCAATACCGTTGTCGGAAATGGTCAAGGTGCCAGCTTCTTTGTTTACGCTAAGTTTAACGTGGAGATCGGCGTCACCCTCAAAAAGACTGTCGTCTGACAGCGCTCTAAAACGAAGCTTATCAGCAGCGTCCGCTGCATTAGAAACAAGCTCTCTTAAGAAGATTTCTTTATTGGAATACAACGAGTGGATCATTAGTTGAAGTAATTGTTTTACTTCGGTTTGGAATCCGTGGGTTTCTTGTTGGACTGTTTCAGCCATGACCAAGCTTCTCCTACTTCAATATCATTGAGTTGTGATAACAGCGCTTATTTGCAGCGTTAAGCAGGCAAAACAAGCGCAGAATTCTTTACGTGAAGAGGATGTAAGGTCTAACAAAGTGAATTCAAGTCTAAAGCGTTAATTGTTTTACTTTTTGTAAGGAAAACGTTGAAGTAGCTTTAGCATTGTGACTAAAGAGCAACGGCTAATCAGAATTGCCTGCGGCCAGAAAAAGCATGACTGAGAGTATTACCATCGACAAACTCCAATTCACCACCAACCGGCACACCATGAGCTATTCGCGTTGCTCGAATATCTCGTTCTTGGCACATCTGCCCAATGTAATGCGCTGTCGCTTCGCCCTCAACCGTAGGGTTTGTGGCTAATATTACCTCTTGTACCGACTCTTTCGAGAGTAAAGTAGCAAGCTCATGTAAACCAATTTCGCTTGGGCCAATTCCATCAATTGGTGACAGATGCCCCATTAGCACGAAGTATTTGCCCTTGAACTCACCTGTTTGTTCAATAGCGAGGACATCTTGCGGCGACTCAACTATGCATAACTGCCCTGATTCGCTACGTGAGGGGTTTTCACAGATTTTACATAAACGAGATTCGGTAAAAGTCCTACACTGCTCACAATGCGTTACATGCTCCATAGCATCGTGCAAAGCTTTGCTCAAGTGCATAGCCCCTTCACGATTGCGCTCAAGAAGGGTGAATGCCATACGTTGTGCGCTTTTTGCGCCAACACCGGGCAAACACTTAAACGCGGTAACGAGTTCATTGATTAAAGGGCTGAAAGACATTATTAATTCTCAAATTTATAGCGTTACCGAATGATACGCGAGCTGAAATTGTTTGAATATAGGAAATATCTGAGATTGCTAAACTTAGAGGCGAATAAGGCAAATTAGCCTCGGTGGTTGGACAAAGTGGTCAATTTATAGAATGACAGCCGCTCACTACAGTAATTTGGGAATGGCTAGATTATGTATTTTACCGACAACAAAAATTTTTTATAGCCCGATTCGCTTATCTAGTCATTACGGGTTGGGAATGGTATGTTCTTTAATTAGTAGATCTTTAAACAAATGGCTTTTATCATTTATCACTGCCCATTCTAAAGCTGTCCATCCTAAAGAATCTTCAGCATGTATATCGATGTTATTTCTATATAGGTAATTCACCAACTCAGAATGACCTGAATCTATTGCATAAAACATAAGATTTCGATTTGTTATGTCAACAACATCTATTTTTGCGCCTGCATCTATCAATTTGTAAAAGCAACTTAAGTCTTCATTTAAAGCAGCCTAATGTATAGGGTGTGTCCCATCAATATTATTTTTTACATTCACATTGGCTCCATTTTTTAATAAAAGTTCTAGAAAAGGGAGTTTACAATCACCGACTACAGTTTCATTTATAATTGATACTGAGTAAAGAGTCTCATTAGCTGATATGCCCTGAGAAAGTAGCTCTATCGCTAGTTTCATTGAATCACTCTCAATAGCTGTACTTAATTGGAGATACCTCAGATTGACATCCTTTGAATCTTTTCTGTAGTCCTCTGATTCTGACGCATCAGTGTTACTGAAGCTTTGAGACACAGTGCTTATTTGTGCAAGGATAAAAATTAGTAATGTGATTGTCTTCATAATCAGGCCTATTTATTAATTAACATCAACGCACATAGAATTAGCGATTCCCTAATTCTAGCAATCGTGCTGCACCTTTATATTCATAACCGTATTCAGCCATCTTAACAATTACTCCGAAATAATTACCATTGCGGTTCATTTCTTGCAATTCTGGCATCATCTTTGGATGATACAAACCAAATGTATCCTTGATGTTTCGATGAGTCTGTATTTGTATAAATCGACTTGCAATTTCAGCATCCAAAAGCGAAATACCTACGCTTATAATCGCACCTCCAGCTTCAGTCGTAGTACTTCCTAAACGCGTCCCATCTGCCCCATAAAGGCTATTTTGCACTACTGTAATCCCATGCTCTGCAAGTGCACGTGCAGTTTCATCATCAATCAATGGTTCATCTTCCGAAGTATCTTCTTTCTTAGATTGATTATTAAACAAATTCCCCATAGCCGCAGTGATTGCACCATTGGCAAACTTGCCACCAGTAGCCTCTGAAATAGTACCCCCCAAAATTCCTGCAATAGCAGCTTCGGCAATGTTATATCCATTCACTTCAAAATCACTTCCGCCTATACCGTCAAAATATGGTGTTAAGCCTTTTGTAATTCCAGCACTAAAGAATCCATGACCAAACTTCCCACCTCTCAATGTTGACACGCCCCCCCAGCGGTTGCATGTGCAAGCTGCTATTTGAGCTAAAGTATTAAGGATCGGAACTTTTGATTTTAGGGGAGGGGTACACAATTAGCTTCATTACACAGCTTAAAACCCTACCCTTCCGGATCTCTCCTAGATCGAAATGCGTATTTTCCCGTGATGTAGGGAGAGAGTACTCCAGGGGGTTGTTCTCTGAAGCGCTTGTACTCCCACTGATATTGCACAGGGTCCATGCGCACCAGTTCCTCTATATCATTGTTTAATGCACTGGCTGAAATTTCAGGATTTATCGAATAGAAGCTTTCATTGATGGGGCGTGCACATACTGCGAAGCCTTGCTCGCGTTGAAAAACAGCACATGTAAACACTTTAACGCCGGTTTTTAAGGCTAGTTTGTGTGCTAAGGTCATCGTTAGTGCTGGGGTGTGAAAAAAAGGGGCAAATACGCCGCCAGCTCCTATGCCTGGAACTTGGTCTGGGAGTATCACCACAAGACCTTTGGGCTTTTTAAGAGCCACCTTTAACTTTGCTACTCCGCGACTCGAGGCCTCAACTAAGGTTGCGCCGAAGCGCTGTCTTACTTTCAAAATGAAGCTGTTCAGGCGTGGATTTTTGATTGTTTGAAACATGGCAGTGAAGCGACGATGCTTATTTAAATAGACACTTGCCATCTCCCAGTTGCCAATATGTGGCACCAGTACGATAACACTTTCATCTCCTTGCATGAGAGCCTCAAAAGAAGCGTTATCAAATTCGTCGATAAAGTAATCACTTAAGGTCGACTCTGACTTTAGCCAAACGTGACTCATTTCGAATATGGTCTGACACAATTGCCGATATCTATCTACAACTAAACTTGCTCGCTGCTGTTCAGATAGCTCAGGCAAACACAATTCGATGTTACGGTTAACCGAGGCCACTGTTCTTTTATCACGCTTTAAAATAGCTGGGCCAATAAATCGACCTATTCGTCGTAAAATGTCAAATGGCACCCAACTAAGGCAATAAATCAAGCTGATAGGAATGATTGCTAGCCAAGACTTTAACACTGGCATATTTCTCCGATGGTATAGTCTCTAGAGGGTACACCGCAGTTGAACAAATGAATACAAAAAACAACATTTTAATGCGCTAGCAGATGCTAGGATAGTTCTTTTTCATGATAGTACGAAGAACTCACTCAGTAATTGATGGGCACTCATATTACTGAGTGCGCGCGAGCCATTTTCACTTGACTATGACAAAGAAAATTATTTAACCTTACCAATTGACGAAAAAATGGACAGTAATAATTATATTATAATTATTGTGAGCAAGTGATATGCAAAGTTATAACTACAAAATCGGGAAATGGTTCGCCAATTTCTCCACCAACACTCTATTTGACGAGCAAGGTCATGAAGTTCATGTTGAACCTAAGGCGATGGAGCTTCTTAGAGTACTTGTTGAGGCAAACGGGGAGCTTGTCGATCGCTCTAAGTTAATGACCTCGGTTTGGGGCGGTCGCTTTGTTACTGATTATGCCCTTAACAGCACCATTGCTTCCTTGCGCAAGTATCTCAATCCGGAAGATAGAGAGTCATACATCGTTACACGTCCTAAACGTGGCTATCAAATTGTTGCTGCCATTATCCCCTCATCTATTGTATCTGAGGCAGAAAAACAAAATAGTACCGCAACTCAGGCTCCTTCGAACCTCGAAACAGCAACAATACAGCATGGCAATACCCTCGCTTTAATATCGAACAAATGGTTTTACTTTGCTCTTTTTGCCGTCATTGTGCTAGTTTCCTTTTACATGAGCAAAGCTAACTTGAATGCTCAACTACAAGAAGCCCCTTTACCCAAGTCATTAGCTGTGCTTCCTTTTGACTTCGACAAAAACAACAACGACATAGCCTACATTGCCTTTGGCTTACCTGGCGAGCTTATAAAAATGGTGTCAGAACAGCAATCCTTTGATGTGCGCGACAGAAGGAGCTCCTTCGATTTGGCAAAAACCCAACGCGATGTGAAGTCGGTTGCCGACCAATTGAAAGTAAGTTTTGTGTTTGACGGTAGCGTAAAACAAGGCGACAGCGCAGAAGAATACATCGTTTCATGGTCACTTTTTAACGAGCTTGGCACTACCATCCAATCAGGGCAAAACCTTATCAATGATAACAACATCATCGACGTTCAAAATCAAATAGCTAGCACAATTATTCAAGCCATCGGGGATGACACAGCCAAAGTAGCTGTTGACTATGGCGATACCGATAACACCTTAGCGTATATGCAATTACTTAAGGGAAGACAGCAAAATCAATACGCCACACTCGACGCACACTTAAAGGCACTTGACCACTTTAAAATGGCCTTGGCGCTCGACCCAGACTATACAATGGCCATGGTTGATTTGTCGATTGCCTATATGCTGCTCGTTAGTCAAAAACACATCAGCCTAGAGGATGCTAATGCCGCTGCCAAACCCTTACTTGAACGTGCTTTGACTTTGAACCCTGAAATGCCAAGTGCTATCGCAGCAAAAGGGATTTACGCCTTGCATAACAATCAAAATACCCTTGCTCGCGACTACTTTTTAGAGGCGCTAGATCGGGATCCGAATCTATATGTGGCAAGAGTAAACCTAGCTTACTTGTACCGCAATCGCGGTTTTTGGGAAGATGCATTGAAGCACTACAAAATAGCTAAACAACTCTCACCAATTTCTCCAACGGTAGTTCAAAGCATTGCTAGAATGCATTTTCAACTAGGGCAATTAAAAGAATCGCTTGAGCAACTTGAATATTGTATTAGCTTTGAGGTAATGAGCGACTCTTGTCATCTTGAGCTTGCTTATCTGCAGCGCCTGCAAGGCCATGCAGAAAAGGCCGAGGCTACTTTTCAAACCGTGCTTGATAGAAAAAAAGAAAACATCAATTACAACTTAAGACTGAATATTGCCTTTCATGCCAAATGGACCAACGATACTGAGACCTATTCGGCATTCTATGAAGGTTTACATGATGAACTTGGTATTGATATCTACGAGCCCGACAGCTACGTTACTTTAAAATGGTCTAAAGGCGAGAACGAAAACTACTATAAACAAGTGAAGCCTGAGCTTGATAGTAGAATTGAGGCCAAAAAAGTCAATCAAAAACAAATTAGAGGGCTTGGGTACTTAGCATATTCTGTGGGAGACTGCAGAGCGTCAATAGATTACTATGAGTATGCTTTTTCAAACGATGCAAGGCGCTCATACACAGGTTTTTCTGAGTGGGCAGAGGGGCATTCTCCAACTCTATTTATGGCAGCTTGCTACCAGCGACTTGGGGAAAGTGACAATGCGGAAATGTTGATCAATATGGTTGAAGATGAACTCGCAAAGATTGGTCCCCTTGCGAGAGAAATGCCTGGCATAATGCTGCTTCAACACAAAGTAAACCTGCTTAACAATCCAAAATACCAAGATGACGAGCTTAAACAAAAACTCGTTTCACTTAATTATCCCTTTGTTTGGTTATTAGAAAAAGACTGGTTTTATTCGCAAAAACGATTTTATTAATAAACGCTACTTTTCGAACCTTATCTCACACAAAGGGAGACTATTGTTAACTGGATGCCTAGAAAGGCATCTTCATGCCTGGTGGTAGATTCATACCGCCAGTAACGGAAGCCATTTTTTCTTGGCTTGTTTCAGCTACTCGTCGAACACCGTCATTGATTGCAGCAGCAACTAAGTCTTCAATCATATCTTTATCATCGTCCATCAGTGACTCATCGATATCAACTCGACGAACATTATGGTTACAGGTCATGACAACTTTCACCATACCAGCACCTGCTTCCCCCACTACTTCCATCGTTGCGAGTTCATCTTGTGCCTTTTTCATTCGCTCTTGCATCTGCTGGGCTTGTTTCATCATATTGCCCATGCCACCTTTAAACATAATCTTCTCCCATTGTGTAGTTCAGCTTTAATGTGCCCATGTTGTAAAATTGATTGCAAAACATGACCATATAGGCTGATTAAGTGTAAATGCTAACTATCTTGGTTTAACCGAACCTTCGACGATTTGCCCATCGAAAGCTTTTATTAATTCTTGTATCGATTCATTAGTATTTACAACAGTGTTAGCATGCTGTTGCCGAACCAATGATATTTGTTGTTGTATTTGAAATGGTGTTTCTTTTACCTCACCGTACTCAACTTCAAACTGTATTGGCTTCTGATAAAAAGCCTTTAAGGCGTCGGAAATAGTAGTACGGTGTTGTTCTTCATCCAGATGTTTATTTTTTTCAGCAATCCTAATAACGAATCGGTCGCCATGCTCGATAAGATTTGACTGCAGTAAGAGTTGTTTGTTTAAACCGCCCACGCCAAGCTCTTCGATAAAGTCACTCCACTTGTTGATCTGTTTTGCTTTCGTTAGTTTCTCCCCGCCCTCTAAATAAGGCGCTACCTTAGGATGGGTGACAGTCACGTTGCTAAGATCATAGAACTCATGTTCAAACATCGCTGCAATTTCCATTGCAGGGTCGTGTTGTTCTTTAGGAGCAGCATACGGCTCTGACGGAGGCTCGTGAGTAGACACTTGCGTAGAGTCGATTGTCAGCTCTGGTACAAGCTCTGTTGAAGACTCTGGTGCAGGCTCTGTTGTGGGCTCAGCAGTAGTCTCTGCTTGCTCATGAACCACATCAGAACTTATTGGTGTGGAGATCGAGCTTTCGAAAGGTGCATCCTCGTCGTATGATTGATAAGTATCATCATGTTGAAAGTGTGAGCCTATTTGTTCGCTGTCACTTAGATTATCAACAACACCACTGGACTGAAAGTTATCAACGTCATCGGCAGTTGTTAGGGGTGAAAGGGGATTTGCCACTGAAGTTTCTAATTCATCCCAAGGTGGTGATGTTTCTGGCTCAAGTGGGTTTCTAAATGGCTTGTCACTCTCAGTACCTATGTTGCTCTTAGCATTTTTACTTGGTAAATCGGCATCACCGTTAAATACCGAGTTACCTTGTTCCATAAGCCTATCAAATAAAGACGACGTACCGCTTTCTTCTGCTGTTTCATTATCATCTTCATCCTCGTCAGGCTCTTCATTTTCTAGTTGCGCATGAAGCGCCAACAAGTCAGCAGTGGTAGACAGGTTATTTTGCTCTACTTCTTCTGCTTTTGGCACAGACACATCTGTAGTGTCCGCATTCATGTTAGCTGATGAGTGCTCTTCTGGCAGATTTGGAGAGTGTGTAGCTTGAAGCAGTTCGGAAGCCACTTGTCGTTGACTATCAGCTTCATTAGACAGCTCTTGTAATTCCTCAAACATCTGTGGTGCTGCTTCGTCATCAACAAAGGACATAGACAGCATGTCTTCATCGAGGGAATCGATAGTGGAGGTGAGTTCAACTTGTTCGGCTTGTTCGGCTTGTTCGGCTTGTTCGGCTTGTTCGGCTTGTTCGGCTTGTTCGGCTTGTTCAACAGCATGATTTGACGAATCAAATTCTGTGTCTAGTATTATTTCGGGTTGAGGTTGAGCTAACTCAACTGTTTTTTTTTCCGCTAAGGCGAGCTTGTGCTCTTCCTCTAAATCAAGGTCTAGGCTTTGTGACGGGCTGAATGCAAGTAAGCGAAGCAGAGTCATCTGTAAACCAGTGAAAGCATCAGGCGCGTATGGTAGATCCTTTTTTCCCTGCAGCACTATTTGATACAACAATTGAATATGTTCCGCAGTGACCGACTTAGATAACTGATAAATTGCTTTCGCACTTACGGTCTCAATCTTACAAATATCTGGCACGATTTGCGTTAGTGAAATTTGATGCAGCAAGGCTAATAACTCCGCCAATACTTGGCTATAGTCTGGTGCGTGAACACAAATTTCATCGAGTTGCTTCATCGCAGCGTTACCATCTTTTTCGATAACTGCTTTTATTAACCGCAGCACTTGATTTTTATCGAGTAAACCTAGCATTTCAGTAACAATCGCAGTGGAGACTTGGTTGTTTCCTTGTGCAATAGCCTGATCAGTTAGACTAAGTGCATCGCGCATACTTCCTTGGGCAGCTCTTGCTAAGTGAGAAAGTGCAGCGCTATCACCCGGAATATTTTCTGCTTGCAGAATATGTGCGAGTTGTTGTTGTATTTGTTCGCGAGTAAGTGCTTTTAAACTGAACTGCAGACAGCGCGACAAAATAGTCACGGGAAGCTTCTGTGGATCGGTAGTCGCTAGCAAAAACTTAACGTGAGGGGGCGGTTCTTCCAAAGTCTTAAGTAATGCATTAAAACTATGCTTCGACAACATATGAACTTCGTCTATTAAGTACACCTTAAAACGACCGCGAGTCGGCTTATACTGAACGTTATCGAGCAGCTCCCTAGTATCTTCTACCTTAGTTCTTGACGCTGCATCAATCTCGAGTAAATCAACAAATCTACCCTCGTCGATATCGGTACAGGCATTGCAAGTTCCGCAAGGGTTGGCACTTTGACCGCTTTCACAATTTAGACTTTTAGAAAAAATTCTGGCGATGGTTGTTTTCCCAACACCGCGAGTACCCGTAAACAAATAGGCATGGTGTAATTTGTCATTATCAAGGGCATTAGAAATCGCACTAACCACGTGCTCTTGACCTACCAGCTCAGCAAACTTTTGCGGTCGCCATTTCCTTGCTAATACTTGATAACTCATTTGATTAACTATTCGCCTTCAAATTCAATTAAGCTAAAGGTGCTTACACCGTGTTCTTTCATTTTTTTCTCACCACCTATATCAGGGAGTGAAATAACAAAACCTGCATGATCAGCTTTACCACCTAAACGTCGGATAAGGTTAGCCGTAGCAACCATCGTACCGCCTGTCGCAAGTAAATCATCGATCATCAAAACATTTTCGCCCGCAAGAATGTCTTCCTTGTGAATCTCAAGTATATCAGTTCCATACTCTAAATCGTAAGACTCAGAAATGACCTCACGGGGAAGTTTTCCTGGTTTGCGCACAGGAACAAAACCGATACCCATCTCTAACGCTAAAGGTGCACCAAACAGAAAGCCTCGCGCTTCAGTTCCCACGACTTTGTCAAAACTTTGCCCAGCAAATTGTTCCTTCAACTTTGTTATACAAGCCGTGAATGCCTCGTGATCTTGCAGAAGGCTTGTAACGTCCCGAAACATAATGCCTTTCTTTGGGTAATCAGGAATAGTTTTGATCGCAGATTTAATTAATTCTATTGACACTTAGATACCTAATTTAGGTTAATTGCTGAAAAAGAATACATACCAACCAGCAATAATATGCATGAGCGGGAACGCAACTAAGGCTGCAAGCATACCAAGAAAGTACCAGCCATTGAAAACTTCTTTAAATTCAGTGTTATCACTCATGGGAATTACCTTGTTTGTTGACAGTAATTTAAGAGTGGTGAATATTACTTGATCGAGGTCAAAAAAAACAGGATTTGATCACTTAGAGCCTAGAAGAATTTAATCTATTAACACGGAGGGAATATTAGTACTGAGGGGCTTATATGACTAGGAAAGCCTCATCCTTGAGGCAAATCTTAAACTTCTTACTTACTCACCAAGTTTCGCAGCGCTAAACTCGTCAGGGCTAATGAAACCGTCATCATCAAGGTCAAGTGAATCAAATAATTCATTTAAAACTTGATGTGCTTCTGCTTCAGTTTTAGAGATCATTCCGTCGGTGTTAGTATCTAGCTTAGAGAAAAGATTCTCTGAAGAAAAAGCAGATGTTGAAGTTAGTGCCAATGTGAAAGCAAAAGCACCTAGTGATAAAAGTATATTCCGTTTTGAATTTAACATGGTAAATCTCCTAATTAAAAAAATGAGAAAATGTTGTTCTCAGTTAGGTCATTACACTTCTTGTGCCAACTTTACATTTTCTATTCTTTTCAATTACTTATACTATAAACAAACAATATTAGGATTTACTCAACGCCTAAACTGATACTGTATAGCAACACGCGAATACAAAGATCAGCATCATGATGGCTATATTATTGATATATATAAGAATTTACGGTGTTACTTTTTGACTACGACGCTTAAAATCAATGATGAAATGTCTGATCCCCCGTCATATCGGCGTGGGCTGGTATCACACCGAACCGTCATGCCGGCGAAAGCCGGTATCTGCTTTTATACACCGAGGTGTGCGTGAGATTACCGCCTGCGCGGTAATGACAGTGTGTGGAATCTACCGTCATACCGGCTTAGGCCGGTATCTCTTTTATACACCGAGGTGTGTGCGTGAGATTACCGCCTTCGCGGTAATGACAGTGTGTCGACTCTACCGCCTTCGCGGTAATGACGGTGTGTGGAATCTACCGACTGCGCTGCAATGACGGTGTGCCTAATGTAGCGTCATGCCGGCGTAGGCCGGTATCTCTTTTCTTCAGGCATAAAAAAACCCGTCTCAAGGACGGGCTTCTCTACCTGCTTGCGCAGTGAATGGGAGCCTGACGGTGTGCTACTCTCGCATGAGGAAACCTCACACTACCATCGCCGCTAATACGTTTCACTTCTGAGTTCGAAATGGAGTCAGGTGGTACCGTATCGCTATTGCCGTCAGGCAAAAACTGTTGTTTTTAACATATTCAGAAAACTGATAATCTACCGTCATGCCGGCGTACGCCGGTATCTCCTTTTATACACCGAAGTGTATGCTGGAGTTTGCAGCCTGCGCTGCAATGACGATGTGTCTCGTCTACCGTCATGCCGGCGTAGGCCGGTATCTCCTTTTATACACCGAGGTGTATGCTTGAGATTACCGCTTTCGCGGTAATGACGTGCTTATATGGTAATGACGTGCTTATATTTAACGTCCGAGTATCGCTACTCTTTGACTTTTATTTGATTTGGCTAC
>NZ_JADNRN010000010.1 GCF_015595035.1 Marinibium conchae
AAGTTTGAACGTAATAAACCACACGTAAACGTTGGTACTATCGGCCACGTTGACCACGGTAAAACAACTCTTACAGCGGCAATCACGTCGGTATTAGCAAAGACTTACGGCGGTGACGCTCAAGCATTTGATCAAATCGACAACGCTCCAGAAGAGCGTGAGCGCGGTATCACCATCTCTACTTCACACGTAGAGTACGACACACCAACTCGTCACTACGCACACGTAGATTGTCCAGGACACGCCGATTATGTTAAGAACATGATCACTGGTGCTGCTCAAATGGACGGCGGTATCTTGGTTGTTGCGGCAACTGACGGCCCTATGCCACAAACACGTGAGCACATCTTGCTAGGTCGCCAAGTTGGTATTCCTTACATGATCGTATTCATGAACAAATGTGACATGGTTGACGACGAAGAGCTACTAGAACTAGTAGAAATGGAAGTTCGTGAGCTACTTACAGAATATGAATTCCCAGGTGACGACTTGCCAGTAATTCAAGGTTCTGCACTTAAAGCGCTAGAAGGCGAAGAGAAGTGGGAAGCAAAAATCATCGAGTTGGGCGAAGCATTGGATTCATACATTCCAGAGCCTGAGCGTGACATCGACAAGCCATTCATTCTTCCAATCGAAGATGTATTCTCAATTTCAGGCCGTGGTACAGTTGTAACGGGTCGTGTTGAGCAAGGTATTGTTAAAGTAGGTGAAGAAGTAGAAATCGTTGGTATCAAAGATACGACTAAAACGACTTGTACTGGTGTTGAAATGTTCCGTAAGCTACTAGACGAAGGTCGTGCTGGTGAGAACGTTGGTGTTCTTCTACGTGGTACTAAGCGTGAAGACGTAGAGCGTGGTCAAGTATTGGCTAAGCCTGGCTCAATCAACCCACACACTAAGTTTGAAGCTGAAGTATATGTACTAAGCAAAGACGAAGGTGGCCGTCATACTCCTTTCTTTAAAGGTTACCGTCCACAGTTCTACTTCCGTACAACTGACGTAACAGGTGCAGTAGAGCTTCCTGAAGGCGT